>NZ_JAZBQB010000001.1:0-1790831 GCF_036348415.1 Nitrospirillum karajorum | reverse complement strand
CGACCAGGACGAACAGATCATCGATATTGGTGGCGGCGAACACCGTGGCGGCGCCCGCGCAAAGAAAAAGGGTGTCCATCACGGTCGATAACTCCCGTGACGGACACCCCTTGTCAACATGTCGCTACCAGCTGAGGCTGAAGCGCATCACCCGGCTGTAGCGGTCGCCCGCCTTCAGGATGGCGTCGGGAAAAGCCTGCTGGTTGGGCGCATCCGGGAAGGCCTGGGGCTCCAGGCAGACGCCGGTGCCTAGGCCCGGATATTGCGACGCCAATCCCTGGCCGCCGTAGAACTGCACCGACGGCTGATCGGTATGGATGCGCATGCTGACGCCGCTGTCTGGGGAGGAGAGCGTCGCCGCCCAGTCCGCCGCCTCGTCCGGCACCGGCTCCCCATCCAGAACGAAGCAATGGTCGTAACCACCGGCCTGGAAGATCTGCGGGTGGTTATGACGGGGCGTTAACAGGCGCGGCCGGCGGAAATCGAAGGCCGTGCCCGCTACCGGCTCCAGCGCGCCCGTGGGGATGAGGCCGGGCCCGACGGGCAGGAAATGCTGGGAGCGTAGGCGCAGCATCTGACGGTCCGCCGCCACCTGCGCATCGCCCGCCAAGTTGAAATAGGGATGCCACGTCAGGCTGACCGGCGTGTCGGCGTCACCGATGGCGGTGAGGCGCAGGGTCAGGTCGCCACCGGCAACGATGATTTCCGCCGTCACCTCCAAGGTGCCGGGGAAGCCGTTGTCGCCATCCGGCGACGTCAGCCCCAGCACCAGGCGAGACTCCGCCCCGGCCTGGTAATCCTGCAGGCGCCAGACCCTGCGGCTGAAGGCCCTGGGGCCGCCATGCAGCTGGTTGGCGCCCTCGTTGGGCGCCAATTCCACGATCCGGCCCTGGTAGGCATAACGGGCGTTGGCGATGCGGTTGCCATAACGTCCGACCAGGCAGCCCAGGTAGGCCGGGTCACTCTCGTACGCCGCCACGTCCGGCAGACCCAGGACCAGATCGCGCCGGCCCTTGGGGCCGGGAACGGACAAGCGCCGCAGGATGCCGCCGAAGGTCAGCACCTCCGCCTGAAGGCCGTCCGCCGGCCCGAGCGTTACCGCCCGGACCGGCGCACCATCCCTGGTCGTCCCGAAGGATCGGATCATGACCGGGCAGCCTTCACCTGTCGCACGGCGTCATGCAGCGGCTTGTGGGTCCACAGCTCCTGAATGGCCTCCAGGCTGCGGCCCTTGGTTTCCGGCACGAAGCGCCATACGAACAGGGCGGACAGCAGGCTGAACACGCCATAAATCCAGTAGGCGAAGCCGTGGTTGAAATGGGCGTTCAGCACCGAATTGCCGTCCATGACGTTGAAGGACCAGGTGACCACCAGGTTGGCGATCCACTGCGCCGCGACCGCGATGCCCAGAGCCTTGCCCTTGATGGCGTTCGGGAACATCTCGGCCAGCAGGATCCAGACCACCGGCCCCCACGAGAAGGCGAAACCGGCGATATAGACCAGCATCGCGACCAGCGCCGCGAGACCCGCCTGACCAGTGGCGAAGATCGTGCCCAGCGCCAGCATGGAAACGGTCATGACCAAGCCGCCCGCGATCAGCAACGGCTTCCGCCCCAGGCGATCCACCGAGACGGTGGCGACCAGGGTGAAGGCGACATTGGCGATGCCGACGATGACCGTCTGCCAAAGGGAGGCGTTGGTATCCATGCCCATGTTCTGGAACATCTGGGGGGCATAGTAGAGCACGGCGTTGATGCCCACGAACTGCTGGAAGACCGACAGCAGGATGCCGACGAACACCACCAGGCCACCGAACGCGAACAGGCGTTCGTTGGTCACGACCAGACTTTCCTCGATCTCAACCAGGGTGACCTTGGGGTCGGTGGCGCCACCCAGGCGCTTCAGCACGGCCAAGGCCTCGTTGTCACGGCGCTGCATGACCAGATAACGCGGCGTATCGGGTGCCAGCAGCAACAGCAGGGCGAACAGCAGCGATGGGATGCCTTCGGAGGCGAACATCCAGCGCCAGCCGGTGCTGTGCAGCCAGGCTTCGTCGCCCAGGCCGGCGATGGCCCAGTTCACGAAGTACACGCCCACCATACCGCCCACGATGGCGATCTGGTTGAAGGAGATGAGACGGCCGCGGGATTCGGCCGGCGCGATCTCCGCGATGTACAGCGGGGAAACCAGCGAGGCGATGCCCACGCCGACGCCGCCGATGATGCGGTAGATGTTGAAGGGCGTCAGCGCGTCCGGCCCCATCTGGCCGATGGTGCCCAGGCCGAATTCCGGCCAGGCCGACCCCAGGGAGCAGATGAGGAACATCAGGGCGGCGACGATCAGCGTCGGCTTGCGGCCGAAGCGGTCGGCCATCTTGCCGGCGACCAGGCCGCCGACGACGCAACCGGCCAGGGCGCTGGAAATGGTCAGGCCCTTCAGGCTGTCATGCGCCGTTTCCGAGAGGTTCAACGGCTTGATGAAATTGATGTCGATGCTGGCCATCGCGCCGGAGATGACGGCGGTGTCATACCCGAACAACAGACCGCCCAGGGTGGCGATCAGTGTCAGGCCCGTCGTCAGCGACAGTGCGCCTTGCTTGTTGCCCATTCATTCCTCCCCAGACGGGCCACGCCGGCCCGCCGTTTGTCTTAAAGCGAGGCGCCCCCACTCCACCAGGAACGGGGACGCCCTTGCACCT
Source organism: Nitrospirillum karajorum (assembly GCF_036348415.1). Taxonomy (NCBI): domain Bacteria; kingdom Pseudomonadati; phylum Pseudomonadota; class Alphaproteobacteria; order Rhodospirillales; family Azospirillaceae; genus Nitrospirillum; species Nitrospirillum karajorum. Next base: position 1,788,133 of record NZ_JAZBQB010000001.1, on the reverse strand, counting down.
CAGATCACCTCCGGCGCCCGCTGACGAGAGGTCGGGGGCGCCGGGAACCTTCACATCAATGGTTGTGCCGCGGCGGATGGGCCACGACACCCCGATACTTCAACGCCGGCTCCATGCAGCCGCCGCTGTCCAACTGGCCCACCGTCTGGCGGTACATCTCCTGCCACGGCGTATAGCTGGGCGGGGTGGCTGGAATGCCATCGGCCTTGCGCTTCTGGATCTCGGCATCGTCCACCAGCATGTCGCAGGTGCCCTGGTTCAGGTCGATGCGGACGGTGTCGCCGGTGCGCAGCCACGCCAGCCCACCGCCCACGGCACTCTCCGGCGACGCGTTCAGGATGGACGGGCTGTCCGAGGTGCCGGACTGGCGGCCGTCGCCAATGGTGGGCAGGCTGGTGATGCCCGCCTTCAACAGCGCATCCGGCGGCTGCATGTTCACCACCTCGGCCGAGCCAGGGAAGCCCAGCGGGCCGGCGCCGCGCACCACCAGGATGCAGCGTTCGTCAATGTTGAGCGCCGGGTCGTTGATGCGCTCGTGATAATCGTCCGGCCCGTCGAAGACGATGGCCCGGCCCTCATACACGCCTTCCCGGCCCGGCTCGCTCAGGTAACGCTGGCGGAACTCTTCCGAGATCACGCTGGTCTTCATGATGGCGAAGTCGAACAGGTTGCCCTTCAGCACCAGGAAGCCGGCGCGTTCCTTCAGCGGCTGGCTGTAGGGCGTGATCATCTCCCGGTCGTGGCTTTCCCGGCCTTCCAGGTTCTCGCCGATGGGGCGGCCGGTGACCGACATGGCCTTGTCGAAAAGCTTGCCCGCCTGCCGCAGCTCCCACATCACGGCGGGCACGCCACCGGCGCGGTGGAAGCGTTCACCCAGGTACTTGCCGGCCGGCTGCATGTTGACCAGCAGCGGCACGTCATAACCGTGGATGCGCCAATCGTCGGCCGTCAGCTCCACACCGGCATGGCGGGCCATGGCGTTGATGTGCGGCTGCGCGTTGCTGGAACCGCCCAGCGCGCCCACCAGCTTGATGGCGTTCAGGAAGCTTTCACGCGACAGGATCTTGGACGGGCGCAGATCCTCATACGCCATGTCGACGATGCGGCGGCCCGTCTCGTACGCCATCTGCCCGCGCTCGCGGTACGGGGCCGGGATGGCGGAGCAGCCGGTGAGCGACAGGCCCAGGCCCTCGGCCACGGCATTCATGGTGCTGGCCGTGCCCATGGTGTTGCAATGACCGGCGGACGGCGCCGACGACGCGGCCGCGTCCAGGAACTCCTCCTCATCGATCAAGCCGGCGGCCAGCTTGCGGCGGCTGCGCCAGATGACGGTGCCGGAGCCCACCAGGTCGCCCTCATGCCAGCCGTCCAGCATGGGGCCGCCGGACAGGACGATGGCCGGGATGTCGACGGTGCTGGCCGCCATGATGCCAGCCGGCGTGGTCTTGTCGCAACCGGTGGTCAGCACCACGGCGTCGATGGGATAGCCGTACAGGATTTCCACCAGCCCCATGTACGCGAGATTCCGGTCCATGGCCGCCGTGGGCCGGCGGCAGTTCTCGAAGATGGGATGGACGGGGAATTCCATGGGAATGCCGCCCGCGTCGCGAATACCGTCGCGGACACGCTTGGCCAAATCCAGGTGAATACGATTGCAGGGGGAGATGTCGCTGCCGGTCTGGGCGATGCCGATGATGGGCTTGCCCGAACGCAGTTCCTGCGGGGTGATGCCGTAGTTCATGAAGCGCTCGAGATAGAGCGCGGTCATGTCGATGCGGTCCGGCGCGTCGAACCAGTCACGGGAACGGAAACGAACAGCCGGTCGGTCTTGGGAGGGACGGTCAACCATACGCGATCTCCGCCGGGGGCAGGCCCGGCACGGTGGCCCTGAAATGGAACAAGCCGCCGGCCAGCGGCTGGGCGGCGCGATCCTCATCGCTCAGGCCCTTGGCGGCGGTGGTGGCGTAAACGTCCAGGCGGTCATCCCCGCCAAAGGCAAGCTTGGTGATGTTGGCGCAGGGGAAGCGCACCACCTGCAACAACTCCCCCGCTGGTGAATAGCGCCGGGCGGCCCAGCCGCCAAACAGCCCCACCCACAGGCAACCCTCCGCGTCCACCACCGTGCCGTCGGGCCAACCGGCCCCATCTTCGATGGTGATCAGCAGACGGCCGTTGGCCAGCGCGCCATCGGCCACCAGGTCATAGGCGGTGATGGTCTTGGCCAGGGTGTCGGTATGATAGAAGGTGGTTCCATCCGGGCTGGTGCAGGGCCCGTTGGTGATGACGATGCCATCGACATGGCGCTTCAATGCCCCGGTCCAGGAATAGAGGGCGCCGGTGGCCGCTTCTTCCGCGTCATCCATGGACCCGAACCACAGCCGGCCCTGGGCATCGACAAAACCGTCGTTCAGGCGGTTGCCCGCCCGATCCCACTCCACCGCCACCAAGGGCTCGAACACACCCGTTTCGGCATCGAAACGGGCTAGCTTCCCCGGCAGCCCCACGATCAGGCCACCTCCGGCCCGCAGCAGGGCGAAGCCCGGCTGATCCGGCGCGTCGAAGCTGCGGGTACTCCCATCAGCAGGGCGGAAACGGTGGATGTGCCGCTTCTTGATATCGACGAACCACAGGGCCTGGTCACGGGGGGACCAGACCGGCCCCTCCCCCAAGGTGGCGCCCAAAGCCCAGATGCAGCGGGGTTCCACGGTCACGGGGCAACCTCCTCAGCGCCAGCCGGCGTCGACGAAGTATTCGTGGCTGGTGCACATGCGGCCATCGTCAGAGGCCAGGAACAGCACCATGGCGGCGACGTGCGGCGGGTCCACACGCTCTTTCAGGCACTGCTGCGACAGGATGCGGGCCTCTTCCTCCGGGTTGTGCCACAAGCGCATCTGGCGCTCCGTGCGCACGCCGCCCGGCACCACGCAGGTGACGCGGATGTTGTGCTCGCCCAGGTCACGGGCCAGCGAGCGGGTCAGCCCCTCGATGCCGGCCTTGGCGGTCTGGTACATCAGCAGTTCCGGCAGGGCCACATGCCAGGAGATGGAGCCGAAGTTGATGATGGCGCCGCTGCGCTGCGCCTTCATGCCCGGCACCACGGCCTGGGACGCGAAGAACATGTGCCGCAGGTTCACCGCCATGCGGTTGTCCCAGTATTCCGGCGTAATCTGCTCGATGGTGTGGCGGTCGTCGTTGGCGGCATTGTTCACCAGCACGTCCACCGCGCCGGCGTTCTGCACTTCCGCCAGCGTCGCCTTCAACTGATCCAGGTTGGTCAGATCACACTTGTAGAACTTGGGCGCGTGCTCAGCGCTTTCGGCCAGGGTCTGTTCCAGCGCGCGGCTGTCAGCCTCCGCGATGTCCAGGAAGGAAACCTGGGCCCCCTGGCGGACGAACGCCTCGGTGATGGCGGCGCCGATGCCGGAGCCGCCGCCGGTGACAACGACCCGCTTGCCCCGCAGGCTAGGATAGATGGCGTGCGTCATGATGTATTTCAGGCCTAAAAGAATTGGTTTGGATGGGTGACGCGCGCGGCATCACCCGTTCAGCAGGCCACGGCGAGCCAGATTGCGCATCAACTCGCTCAGGCCGAACGTCCAGGGCGCTGCCTCATGGCACGGCACCACCTTGTTGACCAGGCTGCCGAGACGCGGGCTGGACACGGTGACGATGTCACCCGTCTTATGGGTGAAGCCACGACCCGGAGCGTCGCGATCCTCAACCGGGGCGAACAGCGTCCCCAGGAACAAGGCGAAACCGTCGGGATATTGATGGTTCTTGTTCAGGGTCTGGCCGACCAGGTCCAACGGGTCGCGGCTGATTTCGGACATGGTGCTCTTGCCGTCCAGCACGAAGCCATCCTCGCCGGTGACGTTCAGGTGCACCACGGCCTCGCGCACGTGGTCCATGGTGAACGTCTCATCGAACAGGCGGACGAAGGGACCGATGGCGCAGGACGCGTTGTTGTCCTTGGCCTTGGACAACAGCAGGGCGCTGCGGCCTTCGAAGTCGCGCAGGTTCACGTCATTGCCCAGCGTGGCGCCACGCGCGCGGCCCTGGCCGTCGCACAGGATCACCACCTCCGGCTCCGGGTTGTTCCAATGGCTGTCGGCGCGCACGCCGATCTCCACACCCCAGCCCATGGCCGACAGCGTCGGGCCCTTGGTGAACACCTCTGCGTCTGGGCCGATGGCGACCTCCAGGTACTGCGACCACAGCCCGTCGGCGATCAGCGCCTCCTTCAGGCGGGCGGCGCTCTCGGAACCGGGCTTTACCAGGCGCAGGTCGGTGCCGACGCGGGAAGACAGGGCCTGGCGGATTTCAAGGGCCTTGCCCGCGTCACCACGCGCCCGCTCCTCGATCACGCGCTCCAGCGCGGACACGGCGAACGTGACGCCCGCGGCCTTGATGCACTGCAGGTCGATGGGGGTCAGCAACTTGGCGCGCCCGGGAGCAACGGTTTGCCCGCCGGCCCAGGTGGGTTTCAGGTCCCAGTCGGCGACGCGGCCGATGCTCTTGCCTTCGGGGATCCGCCCCGGCTCCAGCCGGTTCATCAGGTCGGACACGGTCGGGACCACACCCGACAGGTCGAAAATCTCGCCGTTGCGGATCAGGACCGGGGTCGGCCCCTCGCCCGCATCAATACGGCCCAGCAGAACCGCGTCGGCGCTGTCCTCGGGAAAAATGCTGTCGTGCGCAGTCTGCACCGGCGTGTCGACCGGGTACCCCATCTCTTGAACTCCTCCCAAGGTGCATTATCGCCAGGCGGCCCTTGTTAACGCTAACATTAGAGGCCAGCGAGAAGTGCTGTCAAGGCGACGTTACCATACCAGTCCGGATTTCGACGGCATACGCACGAAGGTTTCGCCCCCGACTCCGCCGGAAACCGCCTGCCCCGGGCACCCGCCGCAAGGGCTCACGGCTTGGACGGCGCGGCGGTCGACTCCCGCTCCACCAGCGTATGGCGCAACAGCTGCTGCGCCGGCGTCCCGCCTCCACCGCCGCGGCGGCGCTTCATCTCGTCCAGCAGCATGCTGACCGCCGCGCGGCCCATGGCGGCGATGGGCTGGCGCACGGTGGTCAGGGCCGGCCAGATGGTACCGGCGATCAGCGTGTCGTCGAAACCGGCGATGGACAGGTCAACGGGGACGTTCAGCCCCAGGCGGTGGGCCGTGGCCAGCACGGCGGCGGCCATATCGTCGTTGGCGGCGAAGATGGCCGTCGGCCGCGGCTTGAGCGCCAGCAGCTTGTCCGCCGCCGCCAGGCCCGAACGATAGTTGAAATAGCCCTGCTCGATCGGGGCGGCCTTGGGGTCCAGCCCCGCCTCGCTCAAGGCATCCAGGAAGCCGTGCAGGCGCTGGTCGCTGACGGTCTGGTTGGGATGGCCCTTGATGAAGCCGATGGCGCGGTGCCCCAGCGACAGCAGGTGCTGGGTCATGCGGTGGGCGGCCTTGTAGTTGTCGATGCGCACGGTGGCGACATCCGGCCCCGGCTGCCCCGCGGCCACGGCCACGGCGGCGACGCCGGACTTGGCGATGTCCGCCAGGATGCTCTTGGCCTCGCACAAGGGCGGCGGCAGGACGATGCCGTCCACCCCGCTTTGCAACAGCTTCTGCAGCGCCGCCTTTTCGGTGGCGGCGGTGGCGCCGCACTTCTCGACCACCAATTGGTGGCCAGTCTTGCTGCTTTCATCCAGCGCGCCCAGCAGGAATTCGCTCAGGAAGGCGACACTGGGATTACTGTAGAGAAGGCCTATCCGGAAGGTTTCGGACCCCGCGAGGCGCCGCGCCGCAGGATTGGGCGTGTATTTCAATTCCTGAATGGCGGCCATCACGGCGGCGGAGGTGGCCGGGGTGACATTGTTCTCATTATTGATGACGCGGGATACCGTCATCGGGGAAACACCGGCGCGCGCCGCCACCTCACGAATGGTGACTCCCTGCGAACTCCGCCCACGCCGCTTTTCCATACGCTTCCTGCTCCGCCTTATCGGGCCCGCGCATACACTGCCGGTTTGGACCGGTGATAGCAGTACCATTGGGACTTGCGCAATCGCCTGCTGACAGTTTTGTGTAAAACGGGCATCGCCAATGGCGCCTGCGGCGACTTGATGCAGCTTTACATGGTAAACGCCGATTAAAGCGGCGCCAATACAAGGGCGGATGCCGGCAAATCGACCCGAGCGCGTAGGTGCGAGTCGGCAAGACGCCCTGCCGCGGCGCCAAAGTCTGGGCGGCGGCAGGGGCCTGTCCTTGATACCGTCTTGACCGGGACAGCCCGTCAATACGTTGCGAACCGCACCTTCAATATCTGGGGTGTCGACGTGAAGTTCAGGCCGTAATCGGTCTGGTCGCCATTCCAAAGACGCTCGAACACCCACTTGCCGCTATCGTCGAAGTGCCCCTCCTCCACGCTGGCCATCATATAGCCGTTCTTGCCGGCCTTGACGGCCTGGGAGAAGTCGACGCGGGCATGATAGCCGGCCACCAGATATTCATTGGGCGCCAGCTCGGCGATGACCACGCCGCCACAGGGCTTTTCATTGCCCGTGGGCTTGGCGTCGCCGAACTGCGGCAGGCCATAGCTGACCGTGGCCTTGTAGGGGCCGAGGTCCAGGGTGTTGCTGTGGTCGGCCGTCGGCTCGGACGCCCCCCAAACCTTGCCCTTGAGGCTGAGGGCCGCCAACTGGCGGTTGATCGCGCCCAGCAGCTTGAAGTTCATGGCGAAGGGCTCCAGCGACTCCGCGTCGATCTTTGCCGCCCCCAGCGGATAGTTCACGTAGCGGGTATAGTCGATGCCGAAGGGCGCGAAGCCGATGCCCTGGTGCCCCAGCGTGGCAAAGACATAGCGGGCATAGACGGCGTCGTTGCCGGTTTCGGCGACCAGCAGGGCGTTGTCCGACCGCTTATACTGTTCCAGGGTCTTGACGTAGAAATCATAGCCGCGGTCATAGATGTCGGGCCCGATCAGATCGATGCTGGGCGCCGCCGCCTTCCAGATATCCAGCACGTTCCACGTCGGTCCGCCGCTAGAATAGGTATACGGATCCTGGTCCTTGAACGGGTCGCGCAAGGCCGCGTTCACATACAGGGGGATGGGGTATTCGGCCTTGCCGGCGGCGGCCACCTGGTCGACGAAGCGGGCGGTGAAGTAGGCGTGGAAGAACTCATCCGCGTCCTTGCCGAAGACGTCCTTCCAGGTGCCGGGACTCTTGTTCAGCGCCTTGACCAGATCGGCAGGGACCTTGCCTTCGAACACCTTCTGCGCCTCCGGCCGGAAGTCGCGGACGGCGCCGTAGGTGCCGGTCTCATTCTCCACCTGCACCATCAGCACCGTGTGCTGCTGGCCGTCCACCTGCTTCAGATGGCGCATGAAGGTGACGAATGCCTTTTTGTCGGCCTCCAGCGTGGCGGGAGCCAGGGGCGACAACGAACCCCGCATGACGCCCTTGGCACTGACGACGCGGGGGAAGCGGTCGTTGTCCAGCTTCACCCAATCCGGGGCGTAGGACGGACTGTTGTTCTTCCAAGTGCCGAACCACAGCAGCACCAAATGCTTCTTATGCTCCCGCGCCTGGGCGAGCAGGGTGTCGAGAAAGCTGAAGTCGAATTGGCCTTCCTTGGGCTCGATCTGCTGCCAGGCGATGGGCATGAACAGGGTGTTGGCCTGCACCTGTTCCACGGCCGGCCAAACCTGCGGCAGCACCGACGGCCAATTGCTGGAATTGTTGGCCTGGGCGCCCAGCACCAGATAGGGCGCGCCATCGACCATCAGGGCGTACCGCCCCTCCTCCCGCACCAGGCGCGGCATCTCGGTCCGCCCCTCGGCCGCATGGGTCTTGGGGGTAAAACCCGCCAACAGCGGAACGGCCAGGGCTATGGAGCGCAGGGCCATTTTCAGAACGCGGTTATCCGGAACGCTTGTCATCGGCAGGCCCTCCCAAGCCCATAGCTGATTATTGAAGATCGGCGCGCTTGCCATCCCGGTCGGAACGATCCTGTGGCACATGACCAGGAGCGTAACAACGAGCATATTTATATGATCACGACGATACGCGCGGATCATACGCATCAACAGTATCAAATCAATCCGCTATCGCTGTTACCGTTATCAGACGGCCGCCTCCTTGCCCGTGGACGGCGGCCGCCGCCATAGTGGAGCCGCCCGTCATCTGAGAGAGAAGCGTCGCCCGTGCCCCGCCTCATCCCAACCCGCAGCACGCTGGCGGTGATCGATCTGCAGGCCCGCCTGATCCCGGCCATCCTGGACGCCGATGTCGTGCTATCCAACGCCCGCCGCCTGGTGAGCGCCGCCGGCATGATGGGCGTGCCGGTTGTGTTCACGGAGCAGAACCCCAAGGGCCTGGGGCCGACGGTCCCGGATCTCGCGCCGAGGTCCGCATCGGTGGCGACGAAGATGGCTTTCGACGCCACCAGCGTCCTGGCGGAGCATCTGCCCGCCGATCACGCCGTCATCCTGGCGGGATGCGAGGCCCATGTCTGTGTGCTGCAGACGGCATTGGGCCTAATGGCCATGGGGCGGCAGGTTCATGTGGTGGAGGATGCCGTGGGTTCCCGCACGGCAGGGAACAAGGCCGCTGGCTTACGCCGCCTGGAACGACATGGGGCGGACATCATCACCACCGAGATGGCCCTGTTTGAATGGATGGAGAGTGCCGCCCATCCCCGCTTCCGCGACATCATCGCCCTAATCAAGTGATGGGACGCCCCCTGATCCGGCCGGTAGGTCCGCCCCGGCGGAGACGAAGGCGCGTGCCGTCGAAGCATCAGCAATTCCCCTATTTATCAGCCAAATTATGACCTGCACAAAATTGCATAATTATTGAGCAATATTTCTTGCTATTTCTGGATGTGCACTCCCAACGCTTCAGCCTTCTGGCGATCCTCGGCGCCCCCGTCAACGGCGCAGCCCCTCAGCCCCGCCTCTCGCCGGAAAATTTGAGGCGACCGGAGAGCTGGAGGGCCGAAATATCCAGGAAATTCAACCTGATGGCATACCTCGTTTTTCTGTCGGGACGGTCAAATCCGCCGCGACCTCATGATACCCCGCAGTAAGGCGATAACGGTTCAAAAGGGGCTGGAATAGGCAACCTGTGCCTTAAGCGCAACACTAACCTTAGATTGAGCCTCTTGTTTTTGTTTGGTTTTTTCAGAATCCGCTGCGATAAAAAAGGGACCGGTACCATTTTTCATGTGAGCGCTACCATTCTCCCGTTGCAGGCCCGCATGAATCTCCATATGCATTTATATGACTACGGCGTGACGCACCAAACGCGGCGGCCGGGGTGAAGCGCGCGGGCCCTTCGACCCGCGATAAATAAGATACCCAGGGAAGGGAAACGCCATGAGTTGGCCCCAGAATTCCTATCGTTCCTTTGTGCTGGCCGGTGCTTCCGTGCTGGTTCTCGGCGCTTTGTCTGCCGCTTCCTTCGCTCAAGCCCAGACCGCGGCCGCGGCGGATGACGAACTGCAGGAAATCGTCGTGAGCGGCCAGCGTTTCGCCGTGTCCGACGCCGCCAAGCGCAAAGCCGCCGCCGACATGATCCTGGACAGCATTTCGGCCGATGACGCCGGCAAGCTGCCGGACAACAGCGTCACCGAGGTGCTGCAGCGCGTTCCAGGCGTTTCCATCACCCATTTCGCCGCCGTCGGCGACCCCGACCACTACTCGGTCGAAGGCTCCGGCGTTACCGTGCGCGGCCTGTCCCAGGTCAGCAGCACCCTGAACGGCCGCGAGGCCTTCAGCGCCAATGGCGGCCGTGCGCTGCTGTTCGAGGACGTGCCGCCGGAACTGCTGGCTGGCGTCGACGTGCTGAAGAGCGGCTCGCCCGACGTCATCGAGGGCGGCATCGGCGGGTCGGTGAACCTGCGCACCAAGATGCCGTTCGACTATGACCACCAGACCTTCAGCGGCTCCGTGTCGGCGGACTATGGCGACTTCATCAAGCAGACGAAGCCGGGCGGATCGCTGCTGTACGCCAACCGCTGGATGACCGGCATCGGCGAGATCGGCGCTATGGCGAGCGTCGCCTACAGCGACATCAGCACCCGCCACGACACCATCCAGGTCGAGCCCTATTTCCCCCAGACCTACAACGGCAAGAACGTCTACGTTCCGGGCGGCTTTGATTGGCGCTCGGGCACGTTCGACCGCAAGCGGCTGGGCGCTTACGAATCCCTGGAATGGTCGCCCAACAACGACCTGACCTTCTATCAGACGGGCTTCCGCTCCGATTACTGGAGCAAGTCGAAGGAAGCCGGCGTCTACAACCAGGGCAGCAACTCCGTCAACGTCACCGCCGGCAGCAACAGCGTCTTCGGTTCCAACGGCGGCCTGCTCAGCTCCAACCAGTTGAGTTCCACCGCCTCCGACCCGCTGCAACTTCCCGGAGAGACGGGCGGCAGCACGGCGCTGGCCAACCCCGGCCTGACCAACCAGCACAACGTCACCACCGACCTGTCGCAGGGCATGAAGTGGACGCCGACGAAGAACTGGACCATCACCACCGACTTCCAGTACGCGATTTCCCAGTCGCAGCAGCAGCGCATCGACCTGTTCTCGCAGACCTCGGTGCCCAGCTACGGCATCAACCTGACGGGCGACCTGCCGGTCATCACCGTCAGTAACCCGTCGCAGCTGGCCGATCCTTCGCGCTACATCTGGTACGCGACCATGGACCACCTGGAAAACCACATCGGCCGTGAGCTGGCGTGGTCGGGCGACGCCGACTATCACGTCTCCGACAGCGGCTTCCTGCGGTCGTTCAAGGTGGGCGCCCGCTTCGCCGACCGGACGGAAAAGGACGATGTCACCGGCTACAACTGGACCGGCCTGACCCCGACCTGGAACCCCTCCTCCTCCTGGAAGTACCTGAACACGGCGGCGGCCAGCGACATCAACGTCTCGGGCTTCAGCAACTTCTTCCGGGGGGCCACCACCCTGCCCGGCACCACGGTGTTCCCGGCCTGGTCGCTGCTGGAGAGCTATCCGGAAAGCCTGACCAAGATCCACCAGCTGTACGGCCTGGCGGGTGACAACACGGCCCCGGTGACCTACACCGTCGCCAACCTGTCGCACACCAAGACCCGCACCGAATCCGCCTACGCCATGGCCCGCTTCGGCGAGGACAATCTCTTCGGCAGCGGCTGGAAGATGAACGGCAATTTCGGCGTTCGCATCGTCAACAACGAGAACAGCAGCCAGGGTTACATCCAGCAGCCCACCGGCCAGATCCTGTACAACGGGGCGACCGCGGACCTGCCCGGCGGCTATACCGCCAACAATGGCGGCCATAACAGCCTGATGGCCCTGCCCTCGTTCAACGTGCAGTTCATGCCGAACGACGAAGTGCACCTGCGCTTCGCCGCCTACCAGAACATGACCAACCCCAGCTTCAACAACCTGAACGCCTCGGGTTCGTTGAGCCTGACGACCGACACCAACCACGTCATCACCGGCGCCACCGCGACCTCGGGCAACCCGAACCTGAAGCCGCAGCTGGCCAACAACCTGGACGTTTCGGCCGAGTGGTACATGCCCGACGGCGGCCAGGTTCACGTCGCCGGCTTCTACAAGCAGATCAAGGACTACATCTCCTACGGCGTAACGTCGGTGAATGTGCCCTTCGCCCTGCCGGGCGGCGCGACCCAGACCATGACGGCGGCGGTCAGCGGCTACTTCAACGCCCAACCCGCCTATGTGAAGGGCGCGGAAATCGGTCTGCAGAAGTTCTTCGACTTCCTGCCGGCCCCGTTCGACGGCCTGGGCATCGACACCAACTTTACCTACATCTACAGCAAGAGCCCCGGCGACCTGTCCTACGACATGCTGGGCAACCGCATCACCGGCCTGCCGGTGGATTTGCTGTCGCGCTACAACTACAACATCACCGGCATGTACGAGAAAGGCCCGATCTCGGCCCGCCTCGCCTACACCTGGCGCAGCAAGTACCTGCTGACCCCGACCGCCAACGGCACCAACGGCACCTACACCAACGCCGCCGGCCAGACGGTCACCTACAACCTGCCCATCTTCGCGGATGACTACGGCACGCTGGACGCCTCGATCGCGTACAGCTTCGATGATCACATCACCCTGACCCTCGAAGCGCAGAACCTGACCAACAGCGTGACCAAGACGCTGATGGGCTATGGTGACCAGCAATACGGTCGCAGCTGGTTCGTGGCGGACCGCCGCTACAGCGCCGTGCTGCGCTTCAACTACTGATCCTCCGCTCGCGGATGATCGTTCGTTGGTAACCGAACCCCCGGCCTGTCATGGGCCGGGGGTTTCGGCCATCATGGGGAGGGCGGAATGATGACGCAAAGCATGGGTTCGAAGGACGCCGGGTCACCGCCCGTCCGCGACGTGCTGATCGTCGGCGGCGGCACCGCCGGCTGGCTGGCAGCCGCCTACCTTGCCCGCACGCTGGCCATTTCCCAGCCCGGCGGTGCCCGCATCAGCCTGGTGGAATCCCCCGATATCGGCATCCTGGGCGTGGGCGAAGGCACCTTCCCCAGCATCCAGCGGACGCTGCGCCGCATCGGCATCGATGAGTCGGTGTTCATGCGCGAGAGCGAGGCGACCTTCAAGCAAGGCATCCGCTTCGACCATTGGGTCCGCCCCCCCGACACCCCCGGCCGCAGCCACTATTTCCACCCCTTCGAATCCGCCATCACCCCCGAGGGGATGGACCTGCTGCCGTATTGGCTTCTGGGTTGTGCCGATGACGGCATCGGGATCGACACGGCGGTGACGGTGCAGAAGGGCGTGGCCGATGCCAGCCTGGCCCCCAAACGCCCCGGCGAAGCGGACTATGCCGGGGCCCTGAACTACGCCTATCATTTCGACGCCGTGAAGTTCGCGCGACTGTTGCGCACCGTGGCCATCGACCTGGGCGTGCGTCATGTCGTCGATACCGTGGACGCCGTTCCCCTGGCGGAGGATGGCACCATCGCCGGCGTGCTGACGCACCGGAACGGTCGCCTCACCGCCGACCTTTACATCGACTGCACCGGGTTCAGCGCCCAGTTGATCGGGCAGGCGCTGAAATCCCCTTATCAGTCCTGCCGGCAATGGCTGTTCTGCGACCGCGCGGTGGCCTTGCAGGTCCCCTACGACCGGCCGGACGCCCCCATCCCCAGCTACACCATCTCCACGGCGCAGGAGGCGGGCTGGACCTGGGACATCGGGCTGGAGAGCCGGCGCGGCATCGGGCACGTCTATTCCTCCGACCATACCGACGACACGCGGGCTGAACAGGTGCTGCGTGACTACATCGGGCCGGCCGCGGCCGACAAGGCGGCCCGCACCTTCCGTTTCGAGGCGGGCTTCCGACCGCGGCCCTGGGTGGGGAATTGCGTGGCCATCGGCCTGTCCGGCGGCTTCTTCGAACCCCTGGAGTCAACCGGCATCGTCATGATCGAGGTGGCGGCCGTGCTGCTGACCAGCCTGTTCCCTTGGGCGGGCGACATGGCCACGGCGGCGCGGCAGTTCAACCGCATCATGCGGCAGCGCTATGAACGGGCGGCGGACTTCCTGAAGCTGCACTATTGCCTGACCCGGCGCACCGACACGGCCTTCTGGCGCGACAACGCCGAGGGCGCCACGCTGCCGGACACGCTACGGGATCTGCTGGACCGCTGGCGCCACCGCCCGCCCGAGGGGCTGGACTTCGACCTTAACCTCGACACCTTCAGCGAAGCCAGTTGGCGCTTCGTATTGTATGGCATGGAATATGGCACCGACCTCGCCGCCCAGGCGGGCGCCTTCCGCCATAAGGATGAGGCCCGCCGGCATTTCGCGGCCATCCGCGCGGGGACGACGCAGGCCCTGGCCGCCCTGCCCCGCCACCGCGACCTGATCCAGCAGATTTACCGGCACGGACTACGGCCGCGTCCATCTTTCGGCACCGCACAAGCCAGTCAGTCAGCCCTGTCGGCCGGCTTGGCCGGCCTTTCGCGCTGACATCCATCCCGTCCTTATGATCCTACAAATGGATCAGCCGCCCGCTGCCGCCTGGGTCGCGGGTCCCCGTTTTCTTGTCTGACTAATATGCCCGGCGCACACCGCCTGCGGGGGGCCTCCCGCCGCACCGTCGCGGCGCCAGACAAATCATGCACCAGCCACTCTTTGCCGCCGGTTGCGACATCCGCGCAACACTTCGCCCCGGCGCCGGCCAAACTAGGGCAAGTGTTTGCCATGGCGCGGAATTTCCTAGACTTTTCCAATATTCGCTACGCTATGGAGCGTTTGCTTATTAGCGAATACAGGGGTTTCTTAACAATATCTAAAGGACCGCTACCATTTTAGATGGGAGCGCTAACATTCTTTGGTTGCGCGATCGCAAGAAGTCCCATATGCATTTATATGACCATAGGCCGACACCGTTATGGGGCGCCTTGGTAAAAAGAGCCGTGGCTTTGCTGCGGAATAATATAAATCAGGGAAGGGAAACGCGATGAGCCGTTGCAGACGCTCCTATCGTAATTTCGTTCTGGCGGGTGCCTCCGCGCTGACCATTGGCGCGATCACATCCTCCTCTTTCGCATATGCACAAACCGCCACCACGTCGACGAACGATGATTTGCAGGAAATCGTCGTGACGGGCCTGCGCAAGAGCATCGAAAGCTCGCAGGCCATCAAGCAGAACGCCGAACAGATGGTCAATTCCATCACCGCGACGGACATCGGCGCCCTGCCCGACCGCAGCGTGACCGAAGCGTTGCAGCGCATTTCCGGCATCACCATTCAGCGCACACCCGATCCCCGGGACGCCGACCGCATCTCGGTGGAGGGTGACGGCGTGCAGGTGCGCGGCCTGAGCTGGGTGCGTGGCGAATTCAACGGCCGCGACAGCTTCTCGGCCAAATCTGGCCGCACGCTGAGCTTCGCCGATATTCCGTCGGAACTGATGGCCGGCGTCGACGTCTACAAGAATCCGTCAGCCGACCTGGTCGAGGGCGGCATCGGCGGCACCATCAACCTGCGCACCCGCCTGCCCTTCGATAGTGAGGAGCGGCTGATCGCCTATTCCGCCGACTACAGCTATGGCGACCTGGTAGGCAAGGGCAAGCCCTCCGGCTCCGCCCTGTATAGCGACCGCTGGAACACCGGCATCGGTGAAGTGGGCGTCCTGATCGACGTGGCGGACGGCAAGTTCGCCAGCCGCACCGACACCGTGTCGGTGAACCCCTTCCAAGCGCGCACCGACCTGGTGCCGGGCCAGACCGTCTACGTCCCCACGGGCTTCGGCTACCGCAGCCTGGAGTTCACGCGCGAGCGCAAGGGCATCGTCGGCGCCCTGCAATGGCGGCCCAGCAGCGACCTGGAGTTCACAGCACAGTACATCCGGTCGGAAGCGACGGAAGAGTCGCTCGAAAACGCCATCGGCCTGGATTCCGGCACCGGCAATGGCCCCGCCGCGGGGACCAGCTTTAAATATGACAGCGCTGCCAATTTCATCTCCGGCACCATCGCCGACACGGTGGGCGGCACCACCAACAACCCGGATGTCATGGACAGTCGCTATGACATCAAGGAATCGGTCACGTCCGACTATTCCCTGCACATGAAGTGGACGCCGACCAAGAACTGGAACATCAGCGGGGACGTCCAGTATATCGACGCCACCAGCAAGCAGCTGGACTTCACGGTGTTCGAGGCGCTGACCAGCCCGCTGCCGGCGGCGACGCTGACGCTGAACGGCAGCGGGCTGCCGACCATCAGCATCCCGGCGAACACCAGCTTCATCTCCAATCCCGCGAACTATTATTACAATGCGGCGATGGACTATCATAACAATAACGAGGCGCATGAGTGGGCGGAGCGCCTGGACGCCGAGTACAGCTTCGATGATAGCGACTGGCTGAAGTCCTTCCGCTTCGGCGTCCGCCACACTGACCGCAAGTCCATCACCCGCGAGACCAATTACAACTGGGGCGGCGTGGTCCAGAGCTGGGGTGCCAACGGCATCCAGACGCTGAACCAAACCACCCCCGGCGCGTCGTCGGCCAGCGTGTGGCCGCTGCAGAACTTCTATCGCGGCGGCGTGACCGTCCCGACCCAGTTCATCATCCCCAACGCGTCCCTGAGCAAGGGCTTCTACAACGGCGTCGCCGCCCAGTTGAAGGCCCTGTCGGCGGCGGACTCTTACGGGAACTGGGTCCCCTTCAACGGCGACTATAACTCCCTGACCGGTGGCGGCGCCGGTGTGAACACACAGACGGAAGAAACCACGGCCGGATATGCCTTGGTCCGTTTCGAGCATGACGTGCCCTTCTTCGGCGGCAACAAGCCCTTGGACGGCAACGTCGGCTTCCGTGTGGTCAATACCGACGCCCAAGGACGCGGCTATGCCAACTTCGTAGGGTTGTCCAACATCAACGGGGCGCCCACCTCTGACACGGCCTTCGCCAACGGCGCCCGCAGCGCCATTACCGGCGGCCGTAACTACACCGACGTCCTACCCAGCGTGAACCTGCGCCTGAAGCTGCGCGATGACCTGCAATGGCGCTTCGCCTTCGCCCAGTCCATCGTGCGCCCGGACTTCTCCCAGCTGCAGCCGTCCTTGAACATCGGCGCAACCGCGGGTCTGCTGGACAGCAGCGGCCACTGCCAGAGCCTGGGCTCGGGCGCCACTGGCAATTGCGTCTATCAATGGACGGGCTACGCCGGCAACCCGAACCTGAAGCCGATGCAGTCCAACCAGTTCGATACATCGTTGGAATGGTACTTCGCCCCCACGGGCAGCATCACGGCCTCGGTGTTCAACAAGGATGTGTTCGACTTCATCACCACGTCGCCCCAAAACGTCTCGTTCACCAATAACGGCGTCACCAAGAGCGTGCTGGTGGTCCAGCCCTACAACGCCGGCCAGGGCAGCGTTAAGGGCTTCGAGTTCGGCTACACCCAGTTCTACGACTTCCTGCCGGGTATCCTAAGCGGCCTCGGTTTCCAGGGTAACGTCACCTTCGTGCAGAGCGAGGGCGGTCGCAACGCGGCGGCCAACCCCTATGACGCCACCCAGGTCACCAACGCGGCACCGGCAAACACCAGCCTGCCGCTGGAGGGCATGTCGAAGTGGAGCTACAACTTGGCGGGCATCTACCAAAAGGGCCCGTTCGAGTTCCGCCTGGCCTACAACTGGCGTCAGCGCTATCTGCTGACCACATCGGCGGCCAACATCAACATCCCGGCCTGGTCCGACGACTACGGCCAGCTGGACGCGTCCTTCTTCTACACCGTCAACAGCTACCTGAAGGTGGGCGTGGAGGCGGCTAACCTGACCGATGCGCAGACGCGGATCCTGGTCGGTTATCCGGGTCACCTGACCTATCACAACTGGGTGGACGCCGACCGGCGCTACGCCTTCGTCATCCGCGGCTCCCTGTAACGCTTTCCCGCCGGGATGTCCCGTTAGTCGGCCCTGTCCATCCCCGGTCGTGTCTATTGCGGCCGGGACGTGGGCGGGGCCGCCCTTTTTCAAGCGTACGCCCTGCCGTAAGCTGGGCAGGGGGGAATAAAAGAAGATGGAGGACGCGGCCATGACCGAGGCGACGCCGCATGGCGCCCCGCGCAGCGGGCGCAAGATCGTGATCGTGGGTGGCGGCACCGCCGGCTGGATGGCAGCGGCCGTCCTGGCGCGGGTGCTGAAGGGCAAATACGGCGCCATCGAACTGGTGGAATCCGCCGAGATTGGCACCGTGGGCGTGGGGGAGGCCACGATCCCCCCTATCCAATTCCTGAACCACCTGCTGGGCATCGACGAGGTCGACTTCGTCCGCAAGACCCAGGCCACCTTCAAGCTGGGTATCGAGTTCGTGAACTGGACTCGGCTGAACCACCGCTATTTCCACCCCTTCGGCCCCCACGGCCACACCATCGACGCCGTGTCCTTCCATCATTATTGGCTGCGCCAGCGGGCCCAGGGCGACACCAGCGACATCGGCGACTATTCCCCTTCCACCGTCGCCGCGCGCCTGGGCAAATTCCAGCCCCCGGCGCCGGACGCGCGGCCCGGTGGGCCGATCATCGCCTACGCCTATCATTTCGACGCCGGTCTCTATGCCCAGTACCTGCGCGGCATCGCCGAGCGCAACGGCGTGAAGCGGACCGAGGGCCGCATCGTCCAGGTGGCGCAGCGCGAGCCCGATGGCTTCATCGACAGCCTGCTGCTGGACAATGGCACGCGGGTGATGGGCGACCTGTTCATCGACTGTTCCGGCTTCCGCGGCCTGCTGATCGGGGAGACGCTGAAGGCCCCCTACGAGGACTGGTCGCAGTGGCTACCGTGCGACCGGGCCGTGGCCGTGCCCTGCGAAGGGGGGACGGAGATCACGCCCTACACCCGTTCCACCGCGCGCGCGGCCGGCTGGCAATGGCGCATCCCGCTGCAGCACCGCATCGGCAACGGCCATGTCTACAGCAGCCGCTTCATCAGCGACGATGAGGCGACGGCCACCCTGCTGGCCAACCTGGATGGCAAGCCCCTGGCCGATCCCCGCCCGCTGCGCTTCACCACCGGCCGGCGCAAAAATTCCTGGACCAAGAACTGCATCTCGCTGGGCCTGGCCTCCGGCTTCATGGAGCCCCTGGAGTCCACCAGCATCCACCTGGTGCAGAGCGGCCTGTTCCGCATGGTCTCGCTGCTGCCCCGGGACGGGTTCGAGCAAGCGACGGTGGATGAGTACAACCGCCTGACCAATATTGAATACGAGCAGATCCGCGACTTCCTGATCCTGCATTACCATGCGGTGGAGCGGGACGATTCCCCACTGTGGAACTACTGCCGCACCATGGAAATCCCCGACAGCCTGCGCCACAAGATCGACCTGTTCCGCGCCCGGGGCCGCATCGCACGCTTTGATGAGCAACTGTTCGTGGAGCCCAGCTGGGTCGCGGTGTTCCTGGGCCAAGGGATCTGGCCCCAGTCCTACGACCCCGTGGCCGACGTCATGCCGGAGGCGGAGGTGGCCGCGCGCCTGGCCCGCATCCGCGAGGCCATCCGGCGCATGGCCGACGCCCTTCCCACCCACCGCGACTTCATCAACCGGCATTGCCGAGCCGACCGACCGGTGGCAGCATGACAACGCTGGCATTTCCCGGGAGGTGGCCGGCCAGGGGATAAAAGAACACCAGGATGGCCGGATATGAGCGCACCGGGATCGGCTGCAACCAGGTCGAACGACCGCATCACCGTCATCGACGCCTTGCGGGGAACGGCCCTGGTGGGCTTGTTCCTGCTGCACACCATCGAGCATTTCGACTTCCTCAGCGACGCGGCCATACCACCGGCCTGGCTGAAGCCGTTCGACACGGCGGCCCACGACGCGGCCTTTTTCCTGTTCGCCGGCAAGGCCTACGGCATCTTCGCCCTGATGTTCGGCATCAGTTTCTCCCTGATCCTGGGCAGCTGGTCGCGGCGGGAGGGCAGCGCGTCGGTCCGCTTCCTGTGGCGGCTGGCCGTGCTGTTCGCCATCGGCTATCTGCACGGCCTGATCTACTGCGGCGACATCCTGACGATCCTGGCGGTGATGGGCGCGCCGCTGGTGCTGCTGCACCGCCTGGGCGACCGGGTCCTGCTGGCCCTGGCGGCCGTGCTGCTGATCCAGCCGCCCACCCTGTGGCAGGTGGCTGGCCTGCTGGGCGGCACCGCCCACTCGCCGGCCGTCCCCTTCCACTGGACGGTGTATGAGGGCCTGATGCCCATCTATGCCAACGGCAGCTTCTGGGACGTGGTGAAGGCCAACCTGTGGCAGGGCGTGCTGGCCCGCACCTTCTGGACCATCGAGACCGGCCGTTACCTGCAGATGATGGGCCTGTTCCTGGTGGGCCTGGTGGTGGGGCGCAACCATATTCTGGAGCGGGCCGCCCAGCACCGCCGCCTGCTGCAGGGCATCCTGGCCAGCGGCGCGCTGGCCTTCGCCGTGCTCTATCCCCTGAAGCGCCTGGCCGAGGGGGCCGGCCTGCCAACCATGACCGCCTATGAGGTGACGAACCTGGCCAACGCCTATTGCGGCTTGGCGCAGATGGCCATTTGGGCCAGCGGCTTCGTCCTGCTGTATCCCCGCATCCAGGCCCTGGCGCCAGTGCGGGCGCTCGCCTCCTTCGGGCGCATGAGCCTGACCTGCTACGTCACCCAGGCCCTGGTCTTCGTGCCGCTGTTCTACGGCTACGGCCTGGGCCTCTATCGCTTCATGGGCCCGTTCTTCAGTGTGGCCAGCGGCATCGCCTTCGTCATCCTGCAATGCGCCCTCGCCCATTGGTGGCTGCGCCACTACCGCTACGGCCCCCTGGAATGGGTCTGGCGCGCCGCCACCTTCCGCACCCTGTCCCTGCCCCTGCGCCACGCCCCCAAGGTGGCGCTGGCGGATGCGGCGTGAGACGCAAACGCCCGGGACCAGCCAGTCCCGGGCGCTTATCTTTCCAGCAAAGTTCGGCAGGCTTACTTGGCCTTGGCCAGCGCCTCCTTCACCACCTTGTCGGCCAGGGGCGCCATGGCGACGTAGCCGGCCTCGGTCGGATGCACGCCGTCGGACGCCAGGCCGGGCTTGAAGTCGCCCTTGCCGTCGCCCACCACGTCCTTGTAATCGACAAACAAGGCGCCCACCTGGGCTGCGTAGTCCTTCAGCCAGGCATTGTGCGCGGCGATCTTGGGCGCCGGGTCCAGGCCATGGCGCCACTTGAAGTCCAGCGCCGGGGGAATACCGGCCAGGATCACGGTGATGCCGTGCTTCTGCGCCAGCTCCACCATGCTCATGATGTTGTTCTTCAGCTGTTGTGGCGACACCGGCCCCCAATTCTGGGCCAGGTCATTGGTGCCGGCCATGATGTGCACGACCTTGGGGTGCAGGTCGATGACGTCCTGGCGGAAGCGCAGCAGCATCTGGGCCGTGGTCTGACCGCTGATGCCGCGGCCCACGCGGCCCGGAGTGAAAAAGCCGGGCGTCTTGTCCACCCACAGCTGGGTGATGCTGTCGCCCATGAACACCACCTGGACCGAACCTGGCTTCAGCTTCTCATTATCCGCGGCATAGCGGTTCAGGTAGGCGAAGTCATTGTGCAGCCTATCCTCTTCCTCCTGATGCCACTTAGCCAACTGCTCGGCACTCGGGGGCTTGTTGTCCTCGGCCAGGGCCGGCAGGGCGGCGGCCAAACCCGTCAGCATCACGGCGGCGGCCAGGGTCAGTTTCTTCATTGCAAGGTTCCTCCCACATGAGCCCCAAGGCTGGGCTCGATTTCATAAATCATCTTAATTTATTCAGGAATCAATGGCCGGGACAGATGGCACCCGCCGGATCGGCGGACAGCCGCACAGTGGCCAGCGACAGGCGCAAGGTGCCGCCAGTGCTAAGCGCGAAGGGCGTGGTGACCTTGGACAGGTCGGCCCCCGCCAGCTTGAAGCAGGACAGCTTGACCTTCAGGGTCTGCCACTGCCCCACCGGCGCCGACTTCAGGACCGATGTCAGATCAAGGGCTCCCGGGGTGCCCGGACCAGTGCCCGAGGCCAGCCACACGGTATCCGCCGGCGCCTCATCCACGCGGTAATCCACCTGCAGCGACAGGGCGCCATTGGCCTGACGCGTCAGATCCAGCGTGCTGCCGGTCACGGCGATGGCGGCCTCGCCCTTGCCGCTCCAGCTCACCTGCCGACCGGCGCCCTGGATGCCGCCCGCGTCCACCGGCTTCACCGCCAGGGCCCCCGCGACCTCCGTCGCCGTGCCATCCCCCAGCACGGGCACCGTGGAGGCGCCCTGGCGCAGGACGAAGCCCCAGGGCGCGGGGTTGCGGCCCTTCACGAAATAGATGTCGATGTTGGCCGCCGCCGCATCCACGCCGGACACCTCCGGCAACGACGGCACAAGGGTGGCCTTGGCATCGGCGTAGCGCAGGCCGTAGCCGAAGGGGAACAACGGGTCGTAGGGCTGGCGCAGATGGTTCAGCGTCGCCTGGGCCGCCGTCTTGGGCCAGGAATAGGAGAGCTTGCCCGTGAAGTCGTACCGCGGCCGGCCTTGGGCATCACCCACCAGCACGTCGGCCACGCCGCCCCCCTCCGAGCCGGGGAACCAGGCGGCGACGAAGGCGTCCGACGCGTTGATCTCGGGATTGACCCACAACGGTCGGCCGGACAGAAAGACGGCGACGACAGGGATGCCCTGGGCCTTCAGTTTTTTCAGCAGCGCCAGATCCTGCTTGTCACCCGGCTGGAATTCCAGGCTGGGAATGTCGCCCTGGAACTCGGCATAGGGCAATTCGCCGAACACCACCACGGCCACGTCCGGCTTGGTGGTGAAACTGCCGTCGGCGCTGAGGTCCGCTGTGCCGCCACCGGCGGCCACCGCTTGGCGGATGCCCTCATAGAGCGAGGTGGCGCCGGGGAAGTCGCTGTTCTTGTTGCCGGTCCCCTGCCAGGACAGGGTCCAGCCGCCAGCCTGGCGGCCGATGTCGTTGGCGGCGTCGCCCACCACCAGCACGCGGGACTTCGCCTTGAGCGGCAACACATTGCCGTTGTTCTTCAGCAGCACCAGCGACTTGCGCACCGCCTCCCGCGCCAGGGCGCGATGCTCCGCATTGCCGATCACACCGTCCTTCAGCTCGAACGGGCGGGTGGCATCGAACAGGCCCAGCTTGGCCTTCACCCGCAGGATGCGACGCACGGCATCGTCGATGCGCGCCATGGGGATGGTGCCCGCCTTCACCTGGGCCACGGTGTTGGTGAACAGGGCCTTCCAATCGTTGGGGGCCATGATCATGTCGATACCGGCCTGGATGGCGGCCGGGCAGGAGTCCGCCGTGCAGCCTGGCACCTGGCCATGGCCGTTCCAATCGCCAACGACGAAGCCGTCAAAGCCCATGCGGCCCTTCAGCACATCGGTGAGCAGCGATTTGTTGCCGTGCATCTTGACGCCCTGCCAGCTGGAGAAGCTGGCCATGACCGTCATGACCCCGGCATTGATCGCCGCCGGATAGCCCGCCGCGTGGATGCGGATCAGGTCGGCCTCGGTGACCTCCGTATCGCCTTGATCGATGCCGTTGGTGGTGCCGCCATCGCCCAGGAAATGTTTGGCCGAGGCGGCGACATGGCCATGCTGCAGCGCTTGTCCGGCCCCCGCCTGCCCTTGCAGGCCCAGGACCACCTCGCTGGCGTACTGACGGACGATCTCCGGGTCCTCGGAATAGCCCTCGTAGGTGCGACCCCAACGGTGGTCCTGCGGCACGGCCAGGGTGGGGCCGAAGGCCCAGTCGATGCCCGCCGCCGCCGTCTCCTGCGCCGTGGCCACGCCGATACGCCGGATCAGGGCGGGCTCATGGGTGGCGCCCAGGCCGGAATTGTGCGGGAACAGCGTGGCGCCGACCACGTTGTTGTTGCCGTGGACAGCGTCGATCCCGAACAGGATGGGAATGGCCACATGCCCCGGCCGCTCGGCCAGCGACGCCGCGCGGAAGGCGCGCGCCGTCTCCGCCCAGCGCTCCGGTCCAGCCCGGTCGTCGCCACCAGCGGGCGCGCTATCGCCGCCCGCCAGGATGGAGCCCAGCGGATAGTCCTTGAGGTCCGCCGGCGTGACGGTGGAGATGTCCGCCTGGATCATCTGGCCGACCTTGTCCTCCAGGCTCATCTTCGCCATCAGGCCGGTCACGAAGGCTTCTATCTTGGCGTCCACCAGCCCCTTGCTCTTGGCGGCCGGCCACAGCTCGGGGTGGGCGACGCCGCGGGCGCTGTCTGTCACGGTGGAGGATGCCTTTTGCGGGGACGTCGGTGGGGGTGCGGCCTGCTGCGCGGACGCGGATATCGGGGCCGCCAACATCGGGGCCAGGGCGGCGAAAAGAATGGCCGGCGCCACGGACGCCAGAAGGGCCAGACGATGCTTCATGGATTCCCTTGTTCTTATCATTGAGTCTTCTTGGACACGGGCGCCTATCCCACCCGGGCCTCCCTAAAGCCGGACAGGAAACCCGCCGCCCGTTGCCTATCCTGTCGGGCAAATTATCCGGGCTGTGAATTAGTAGGATGATAACGCTATCATCAAGGCTGGGCAAGCAAGGCGCGGCTCGCTTGATGTTACCGCTCACATTCCACCACAAGGGCGGGCAGGTTCGCCCGTCCCGGCGGCTGCCCCCTCTACGCCGCCCGCAACCGGGCCAGAAAAGCATCCACCTGGGCGCGCAGCACCTCAGCCTCGGCTGACAGCTCGGCGGAGGAGTCCTCCACCTGCGCCGACGCGTTGGCGGTCTTCTGCGCCCGTTCGTTGACGCCAAAGATGTTCTCGGTGATCTCCTCCGTCGCCCGCGCCGTCTCGCCCACATTGGTGACGATGGCCTGGGTGGCGGCCCCTTGCTCCTGCACGGCGGCGGCGATGACGGACGCGATCTCGTCAATGCGGCGGATGGTGCCGCCGATGTCGCCGATGGCCGCGACCGCCTCGCCGCTGGCCCCCTGGATGGCGGCGACGTGGGCCGCGATCTCTTCCGTGGCCTTGGATGTCTGGCTGGCCAGGGCCTTGACCTCCGACGCCACGACGGCGAAGCCCTTGCCGGCCTCGCCCGCCCGTGCCGCCTCGATGGTGGCGTTCAGTGCCAACAGGTTGGTCTGGCCGGCGATATCGCTGATCAGTTGCACGACGGCACCGATACGCTTGGCCACCTCCGACAGGCCATCGACCGTGCCTCGGGTCGCATCCACCTGGGTTACGGCCTCGCGGGCGATGATGGCGGAATTCTCCACCTGGCGGCTGATCTCACCGATGGAGGACGACAGTTCCTCGCTGGCCGTCGCCACGCTGCGCACATTACCGGCGGACTGGCTGGCGGCGGCCGACACGGTGGTGGTCTGCCGCAGGCTTTCCTTCGCCGCTACGCCCAATTCGCGCGCGGTAACCTGAATGCCGCCGGCGGCGATGGCGACCTTGTCCACCACGCCCCGCACCGTCGCTTCGAAGGTGTCGGCGGCACTGGCCATGGCCGCCTTGCGGTGGGCCTCCGCCTGCGCCTTCAGCGTTTCCTGCTCGGCCGCCAAGGCATCACCCTGGATCAGGCTTTCCTTGAACACCTCGACCGCGCGCGCCATGGCGCCGATCTCATCGCCCCGGGTCGTGCCCGGCACCTCCAACCGCCGCGCCCCGCCGGCCATGCTTTCCATCACCCCCCGCAGCAGGTCCACCGGCCGGGTGATGGAACGGCCCATGGCCCAGGATAGGGCCAAGGCCAGAAACATGGCGATGCCGGCGAAAGCCAGACCCGTGGCGTGGCCCCGGGCGGAAACAGCGTCGAACGCCTTTTCCGCATCCTCCGACTGCTTGAGGTTCAGGGCCGCCATCTTCTCCAGGTTCTCGGTCATCTGCTCACGTGCGGCGTCCACCTTCCCGTCCAGTTCCCGCATGGCCGTCGTCAGCACGTCGCTTTTTTCCAGCGCCGGCAGCATCTCCCGTTCAAAGATGGCGATATAGTCCCGCAAGCCCGCCTCGGCGCCGTCCAACGCGGTCTTTTCCTCCGGTAGGTCGGCCTCGGCGCGCAGGTCCCTGAACATGTCCAGGATGGCCTGCTTCCTGGCTGCCCAATCGACGCGGGTTTCATCCAGGTTGTGGTTGATCTCCGCATCCGCGACGATAGCGTACAGGTCGTTGCCGGCGGAGACGGCACGCACCGACTTGGCGGCCACGGCGGCGGTGCCGGTCAGCGTCGCCTTGCTTTCGGCCAACCGGCCCAGCGTCAGCGTGAAGACCGCCGCGATCACCAGGATCAGCAGCACGCTCAAGGCGGACGCCAAGATCAGTTTGTGCGCGAGTTTCATGGGACAGGGCCTCCGCCGGCTTGGCAAGGGGTAACGAGGTCGAAAAGGGAAACGCGCGTCAGAAGCGGATCGTGAAGCCAACAAAGGGGTTCAAGTCGTCAGCGGCCTTGGTCAGGCCGATATTCACGCCGCAGTCCAGGGAAAAGGTTGCCGTCACCTGATAGGTGAGGCCGAAATCCAGCGTGGCGACCGTGGCGGCGTCGGGGCCCGTCTGCCGCTCACCGAACAGTTCGACATAGCCGTCCAAAGCCGCCCCCAGGGGATGGCTGAGGGTGGCGGAGAAGGCCAGGTCCGGATCATAGCCGTTGCCGATGGCGTTGCGGTTCAGGGCCAAGGTGGCCTGCGCCCCCATCTCCCATTCACCGCCCAGCTTCAGGGTAAGGGGCATGCCGACGCCCCCCTCCAGGGCGCCGTTGCCAAGGGCCTGGGCGGCGACCGGCAATTTGACGAAGGGGATGAGGCCAAACGCGGTGGCGCCCTCGCCATCGTTCCCCCAGAGATTGACCTTGGCGCGGACGGTCATGTCCGACCAGCCGTGGATCCGGGTGTGGCCGCCCCCCGCTCCGACAGCGCCATGACGGTGTAGGCCGGCGGGATGATGCTGAGTTCGGTATCGTCCCAAACGCCAATGCGGATGTTGGGCGCCATGTAGACGGTTTCGCGCCGGCGCGTGCCGTCGTCGTTATAGAAATCGCGGTTGTGGCTGACGATGTCCGCCTCGATCTGGATGTAACCGGGATCGATGGTATAGGGGACCTCGGTCTTGTCCGGCCGGTCGGCCGTCATTTCCCGCGCGCCGCCCTCACCAGCGCGCGCCGGCGCGCTGGCGGACACGGCAAGCACCGCCGTCATCAGCGGCGGCCCAATCATCTGGATGGAAGTACGCACAGCCAGCCCCGCCCTGTCGTCCGTGACAAATCGTCACTGCGTCAAGACGGTGCCGGAAATAGGTTTCCCGTTGGTTAATAGATTTTTGCAGGATGATCAACGAAAGGTTAGGTCCCGCCCGCGGCCCCCGCATGTCCCGCCTCACCCCCGGCTTCCGACGGCGGCACGTTCCACCAGCCGCCGCCCAGGGCCTGGAACAAGGCGGCCGTGTCCATCAGGCGCGCGGCCTCCGCCTGCGCCAGGGCCACGCGTGCCTGCGCCGCCGCCTGCTGGGCCGCCAGGACGACCGAGGGCGCCACCGCGCCCAGGTCCAGTTGGCGTCGGGCCAGAGCCAGGCTACGCTCGGCCGCGGCGTCGGCCCGCTGGGCGGCGGCCAGGGCGTCGCCATCGCTTTTCAGCGCCGACAGGGTGTCGGCCACGTTCTGGAAGGCGAGGACGACGGTGGAACGATACTGCGCCGCCGCCTGGTCCAGGGCCGCCCGCGCCACCCGTTCCTTATGCATCAGGCTGAAGCCGTCAAAGATCGGCTGCGTCAGGGTGGCGCCGAAATTCCAGAAACCGTTCCCGGGAGAAAACAGGCTGTCGAGGGCCGACGCGCTGGAGCCGGTCGCCCCGCTGAGGGTCAGGTTGGGCAGCCGGTCGGCGATGGCCACGCCGACAGTGGCGCTGGCGGCATGCAGGTTGGCGGCCGCCAGACGGATATCCGGCCGCTGCTCCACCAGCCGTACCGGCAGGCTGTACGGCAGCTCCGCCGGCAGGGTCAGGTCGGACAGCTGGAACGTCTCCGGCGTCGGGTCAGCCGGCATGCGGCCCAGCAGGGCGTTCAACTGGTGCCGCTGCTGTTCCAGTTGCTTTTCCAGGGCTGGAAGGCCCTGCTGGGCCTGCGCCAGGGCGGTTTCGCCGGCCGCGACGTCGGCGGCCGAGACTTGGCCCAATTCCCGCTGGCGGCGCAGGATGGTCAGCGCCTTGTCCGCGTCGGCGATGATGGATTGCGTGGCGGCCACCTGGCCGCGCAAGCTGGCCTCCGTCACCGCGGCCACCACCACGTTGGCCGTCAGCGTCAGATAGGTCGCCTCCACCTGGAAGCGTTGCCCTTCCGCCGTCGCGTCCAACGCCTCCTGCGCCCGCCGGGTGCCGCCCCAGAGATCGGGGCTGTAGGAGATGGACAGTTGCGGCGTGAACAGGTTCAGCTGCGGCGCATTGTTGGCGGCCGTGGGGGCCACGGTGCCGGTGGGGTCCTTCTGCCGCGTCGCCTGGAAGCTGCCGGTGACGGACGGGAAGAAAGACCCGACATTGGCCAGCGCGTTCTCCCGCGCCACCCGCAGCGCCGCCTGGGCGGCGGCCACGTCCGCATTGTGGGCCATGGCCTCGCGCACCAGGCCGTCCAGGGCCGGCGACTTGAACAGCGCCCACCAGTCGGCCGGGATGTCACGACCGGCCAGCAGGGCCTGTCCCGCCACCTTGGGCGGGGCGGCCAACGCCTGCGGCGGCGGGGCGGCGGGCGTCTGGTAGTCGGGGCCGACGGCGCAGGCGGCCAGGCACAAGGCGGGGATGAGGGTCAGGGTGCGGCGCATCATTCAGCCTCCACCACCGGGGCCGGCCCATCTTGCACAGGCAGCGCGGTGCGGCTGGAGAACAGGCTGATCAGCACGGGTAGCACCACCAGGATGAGGATAGGGGCCAGGAGGATGCCGCCGACCACCACCATGGCCAGGGGGCGCTGCACCTGGGACCCGATGCCGTGCGACAGGGCCGCCGGCAACAGGCCGACGCAGGCGGCGATACAGGTCATCATCACCGGGCGCAGCCGCGTCTCCGCCGCCTTCACCAGGGCCGCCGACCGTTCGATGCCGGCATGGACCAATTGGTTGAAGTAGGAGATGACAATGATCCCCTCCATCACCGAGATGCCGAACAGCCCGATGAAGCCGATGGCGGCGGAGATGGAGAAGGGTGTGCCGGTGACGGCCAGGATGAAGATACCGCCGATCAGCGCCATGGGCATGACGCTGGCCGCCAGCAGCGTGTCGGTCATGGAAGAGAAGTTGAGGTAGAGCAGCACGCAGATCAGAACCAGGCTGACCGGCACGGCCACCGCCAGGCGGCGCACCGCGTCCTGCAGATTGCCGAACTCGCCCACCCATTCCAGGCGGTAGCCGCCGGGCAGTTGCACCTGGTCCGCCACCTTCTGCTGCGCCTCCAGCACGGCGCCGCCCAGGTCGCGGCCGCGCACGCTGAACTTGATGGGGATGTAGCGCCCCTGCCCTTCGCGGTAGATGAAGGACGCGCCGGACACCATGCGGATGTCGGCCACGTCGGCCAGAGGGATGGGGGCCGTCCCCGTGCCCAGCGCCGTCGTCCCCACGGTGATGTGGCGGATGGCGTCCAGGCTGCCGCGATCCTCAGGTGACAGCCGCACCACGATGGGGAAGTTGCGGTCGCTGCCATCCTCATACAGGTTGCCGGCCGCCTGTCCGCCGATGGCGGCCTGGACGACGGCGTTGACATCACCGGTCGCCAGGCCATAGCGGGCGGCCTTGGCCCGGTCCACCGTGATCTTGATTGTGGGCTGGCCCAGCGACTTGAACACGCCCAGGTCGGTCACGCCCGGCACGGTGGACATCACCTGCTTGATGTGGTTAGCGGTCTTTTCCAGCGTTTCCAGGTCGTTGCCGAACAGCTTGACCGAGTTCTCGCCCTTAACGCCGCTGGCCGCCTCCTCGACATTGTCCTCGATGTACTGGGAGAAGTTGAACTCGATGCCGGGGAAGCGGTCGCTCAGCTTGGCCTCAATATCGCGGGTCAGGCGTTCCTTGTCCCAGCCTTTGGGCCAACTATCGAAGGGCTTCAGCGGCACGAAAAATTCGGCGTTGAAGAAGCCTGTGGCGTCGGTGCCGTCATCGGGCCGCCCGTGCTGGGAAATGACGGTCTCCACCTCCGGGTAGGACTTGATGACCCGACGGATGCCATCCACCGCCTCGGTCCCCGCCTCCAGCGAGATGGACAGGGGCAGGTTGGCGCGGATCCACAGATTGCCCTCCTCCAGGTGGGGCAGGAATTCCATGCCCATGAAGCGGGTGCAGACGATGGCCAGCAGCATCAGCGCACTGGCCACAGCCAGCACCAGGCGCCGGTTGGCGAGCGCCATGCGCAACAGGGGGGATAGAGGCGATGCAGCACCCGCACCACCACCGTGTCATGCTCCCGCACCTGTTCGGGCAACAGGATGGCGCTCAAGGCGGGGGAAATGGTGAAGGTGGCGATCAGGCCGCCGGCGATGGCGTAGGCGTAGGTCTTGGCCATGGGCCCGAAGATGTGGCCCTCCACCCCTGACAGGGTGAACAGCGGCACGAAGCCGGCGATGATGATGGCGGCGGAGAAGAAGATGGCCCGGTTGACCTCGACGGCCGAATTGGCGATGACGCCGAACCGGCCCTTCAGGATCACGTCCTGCCGCACGCTGTGCAGGATGGACGACTTGGCGAAGCGCTCCTTGGGCGACTGCGCCAGGTGGCGGAAGATGTTCTCCACCATGATGACGGTGGCATCCACGATCAGGCCGAAGTCGATGGCGCCTACCGACAGCAGGTTCGCGGACTCCCCACGCAGGGTCATGATCAGGATGGCGAAGAACAGGGCGAAGGGCACCGTGGCCGCCACGATGACGGCACTGCGCAAATCGCCCAGGAACAGCCACTGCACGAAGAAGATCAGGACGATGCCCATGACCATGTTGTGCATCACGGTATGGGTGGTCAGGTCGATCAGGTCCGACCGGTCATAGATGGTCTTCAGGTACACGCCCGGCGGCAGGATGCCGGAGTTGTTGATCTTCTCCATCTCCGCCTTGGCGGCCAGGATGGTCGGCTTGCTCTCCGCCCCGCGCCGCATCAGCACGATGCCCTGGACGATGTCGTCCTGGTCGTCACGTCCGGCGATGCCCAGGCGCGGCTGGTTGCCCACGGTGACGGTGGCGACGTCGCCCACCAGCACCGGCGAGCCGCCGTTGGCCGCCAGCATGGTGCCACGGATGTCGTCGGCGGAATGGATCAGTCCAACGCCCCGCACCACCATGGCCTGGTCGCCGATGTTCACCGTCTGCCCGCCGACATTGATGTTGGCGTTGTTCAAGGCCTGCAGCACGCCCGGGATGGTCAGGCCATAGGCGGTCAGCTTGCGCTGGTCCACCGTCACCTCGTAGGCCTTGGTCTTGCCGCCCCAGCCCGACACGTCGATGACGCCCGGCACCGCCTTGAACCGCCGCTGCAGCACCCAGTCCTGCAGGGTCTTGAGATCGGTGACGGAATAGCCCGGCGGGCCCACCACCTGATAGCGCAGGATTTCGCCGATGGGGCTTTCGGGCGAAATGGCCGGCTGCACGCCCGACGGCAAGTTGGACAGCTGCGACAGCTGGTTGGTCACCCGCTGCACCGCCTCGTCATAGGTGAAATCGTAGGTGAACTGGATCTTGATGTCCGACAGCCCGAACAGCGAGACGGAGCGGATGGCCGTGACATGGGGGATGCCGGCCATCTGCACCTCGATGGGCACGGTGATGTACCGCTCGATCTCCTCCGCCGACTGGCCGCTGTTCTGCGTCACGATCTCCACCATGGGCGGGACCGGGTCGGGATAAGCTTCGATGTTCAGGTGCAGGAAGGCGCCCACACCCACCACCAGCAGGGCGGCCAGCGCCGCCAGCATCAGGACGCGCTGGCGCAGCGCGAAAATGACGACCTTGTTCATGATGTCAGTCGCCCTGCGCCGCGCGATCGATGAACAGGGCGCCCTTGGTCACCACGCTGTCCCCCGCCTTCAGGCCGTTCAGCACCTCCACCAAACCGTCCTGCTGCCGCCCCAGCGTGACGGTGCGCAGGGCCAGGGTGTGGTGGGCGGCATCGGCCACCCAGACGCGGGCGTCGTCCCCCTCATGGATCACCGCCCGTTCGGGCACGGCCAGGACGGGCGCGGCCGGCGAGGACAGCAGACGGACCACGGCCATCATCTCCGGCTTCAGGGCGCCATCGGCATTGTCCAGGGTGACCCGCGCCGCCAGGCGCCGGGTCGCGGGATCCAGGGCCGGCGCCACCGCCGTCACATGCCCGCGAAACACCCGCGCTGGATAGGCGGGCACCCGCGCCTCGACCTCCTGCCCCACCACCACGGCCGGCGCGTCGGCCTCGCGCACATTGGCCAGCAACCAGACAGTGGACAGGTCGGCGATGGTGAAGGCCACGGCGCCACCACTGGCGGCGCCATTGACATACTGGCCCGGGGCCACCTGGCGCTGAAGCACGGTGCCGGCGATGGGTGCCCGCACGGGCGTGGGCGCGAGGGCGGCGCCGTCGTTCGCCAGCGCCGCGATCTCTTGCGGCGTACGGCCCAGCACCCGCAGGCGGTCCCGCACCGCGGCCAGGGCGGCATGCGCCGTGCGCGCCGCCGTTTCCGCCGTCACCAGATCTGCCTGCGACTGCTGCCAATCCTTCAGGGCGCCGCCATCGGCCTGGTAGAGGTCATGCTGGCGCTGCTCCGTCGCGCGGGCCTGGCGAAGCTGGGCATCGGCCGCCGCGACCGCCGAGGCGGCGCTGGCCAGATCGCTGCGGCCCTGGGCGATGTCGGCGGCCTCCACGGTCATCAGGACCGCGTCCTTGGCCACATGATCGCCCACCCGCGCCATGACGGTACCCACCTGGCCGGTGACCGGGGAATAGACCGGGGTGGTCGCCTCGTCATTGGCCGCCACCCGGCCATCGGTGTCGATATGGGTCTGGAAGGGGTGCGGGGTCACGGCCTCCGTCCCCAGCGTCGCCCACTGGCCCGGTGTCACCTGGAAGGTGCCGGGGGCGGGATCGGCCTGTGGGGGCGCCGCCGCCACGGCAGGCGTCACGTCACTCTCGCGGATCACGATCATGGCGACCACGGCGACCATAAGAAGGGTAGCCCCCAACCACTGCAGCCCATGGCCCGAACCGGAAAGAAAGCGGCGAAAACGCACCCTCTACACTCCACACGCCGTTTGGCGCCGCACGGGTCAAGGTTAAGAAACCGTGGCGCGATGACGCACCCGTGCATTGCACCGCAAAAACAAGGAAGCGCGAAATCGCACCTTTGGCGGAAAGTGGCAATGGGCTATTTCAGCGCAGGCGGGCGGCGAATTATTGGCTTGCTGAGGAATTTTCCCAGCAGGGCAACCATTGCCGGAAAAATTTGACTGTAATGTTACGGCTTTCGCGCCGCGATGATGCCGTTTTCCCTTGCGATAAGGTCCCCAGCGCCGACGGAACGCCGACCAGCGTTCAGTCGCAGACGCACCAAGGGTCGCGGGCCGCGCCATTTGCCGCATGGACCTATCACCAACGGCGGAGGGGGGCCCACCTCCGCTGTGCCCCCCCTCTTTGGTCATCCACCCTGCCGATACGCCGATTGCCCGGCGGAGGTGGATCGGATGTCGCGGATAGGCATTCCGGCGCCCTTCCTAGCGCTTTGGCCGGCCTTCCGGTTGACGGTGAAACCGACCCCGCTATTTCCCGATTTCGTTACCCGGGAACGGATTTTGAAACCGTCCGAACGGATCACGGGGTGGGCCGCCAAGGCCCGTCACAGAACGTCTGAGGTCGTCGGTGTTGAACGCCCTGCATAAGCTGCTGTCGGTCACCGTCGTTCTGCTGTTGCTGGTTCCCCTGACGGACCTGGCGATGCAGGTTCTGCCGCCGGTGGTCGGCGCCCTGCCACCACTGCTGGCGGGCTTGGTCTTCGTCGCGTTTCTCGGCCAAGCGGCCGCGGCCGTGATCCGACGCGCCGGCCCAACAGGTGGCCGAGCAGAAACCGGCCCTGGCTCAACCCGTCCTGGTTCACTGCCGAAAGAGATCGCGCCATGAACGCCCCCCTTCGTTCCATCCTTTACGCCATTCTCAGCCTGCTGCTGATCATCATGCTGGTGGACCTGGCCATGACCATCCTGCCCCCGATCCTGGCAGAGGCGTTGCGCATCATCGTCGGCATCGGCGTGTTCCTATTCCTGCTGCAGTTCCTGGCCAGCCTATTCAGACGGACCTAGCAAGCCCGGAGTGATCGCTGGGCTGGCCGTGGGGATCGCTGTGGCCAGGGCCCCTATCGCTTCCGTGTTCCCCATTTGGACCATTTCGCTCTTGACGGCGGCGGCTTTGTCCCACACTCCATGGGGGCGAACCGAATGGGGGATACACGCGATGCGCAAGGGTGTTCAGCAAACCGCCATGGCTGCCCTGGTGGCCACCCTTATGGCCACCCTCCTGACCGGCGGCCCCGCCCTGGCGGCGGACTCGCCTTCCATTCCGGCGGACAAGCAGACACCCGGCCATCACACCTACATGCTGGTGCTGAGTTGGGAGCCGGAGTTCTGCTACCTGCATGGCGATGGTCATCCGGAGTGCGCGGCGGGCGACCGCGCCACCAGCTTCGGCGCCACCCACCTGACCCTGCACGGCCTGTGGCCGCAATGGAGCAGCGCCTGCTCCCTCTCCGCGAAGGACAACGACCCGACGTGGAAGGACCGCGTGTTGCCGCCCCTGTCGCCCACGGTGCAGAGCACCTTGGCGGAGGTCATGCCGGGCATCGCCTCCGGCCTGACGCTGCATGAGTGGCAGAAGCACGGCTATTGCAGCGGCCTCAGCGCCGATCAGTATTACGCCCAGGCTGGCACGATGGTGAAGACCCTGGGCAGCAGCAAGGCCGGCACCCTGCTGGCCAATGCCACGGGCAAGAGCGTCACGCGCAAGGCCCTGTGCGACGCGCTGGCGGCCGACTTCGGCGAGGCCGCGCGCCAGTCCGCCGTGCTGGGCACGGGCAAGGCCGCCTTCCTGACCCAGATCACCTTCACCCTCAAGGCGGCCGACGACGGCACCACCGCCCTGGACGCCGCCCACCTGACCGACAGCCCCGCCGACCAGGCCGGCCGCTGCGACAAGGGCAACCCGGATGAGGCGCTGAAAGTGGCGGGATTCAAGTGAGCCGGCCGACGTTGGCATAGCTTGGATGGTCAGTATTCTCGGGCCTGACCATGGCCGCTCTATGCGCCGGCATCGACAGTTTTGAGAATGTCCACGGCAATGCCCTCGCTCGGCACGTTGTCGAGATCTTCATCGTCGCGTTCAGCGTTGACCTGGGCATGAGCCTACGGCGTCGTCCTTGACGCGCGCCGGGGGTCCGAAGGCCTTTTTTCTTTGCAGGAAATCATCGCCCAGCCATCTGGGCCCAGCAGTCCGGCGCGGTTCCCCTGGGCTGCGACATTCTGGCCGTTCAAATTTATAAAACCAATTTGCCTTCATGTCAGAAGGTATATTTAATTTCGTATTAGCGTAATAAATAGTCTGTTAATTTCACATCTACAATTCCAACCAGAAAGAACAGGCATGGGCACTTCTAGAAGGGTGATATGGGTGCTGCTGGCGGGCACCATGGGGACGCCGCTGTCGGCCCATGCGGCGGACAAACCCATCGAGTGGAAAGAATCCAGCGCCGAAATCGTGGTCGACCGTGACGGCACTTATACCAAGACCGGTCATCTGGAACTGTTGGCGAAGACCACCGCCGCCGCCCATAACATTGGGCAAATGAATGAAGTCTATAGTGAAAATCTTGAAGATCTGGATATCGTCGACGCCTACACCCTGAAGGCCGACGGCCGTAAGTTGCCCGTCGATTTGAGCGCCATCCTGACGCAGGCGCCCCAGGGCGCCGCCAATGTGCCGCTCTTCAGCGATATGAAAATGAAGACCATCATCTTCCCCGACGTCGCGGCCGGGGATACGGTCGCCTATACGGCGCGACACCATATCAAGGTGCCCTTCTTCAAGGGCCAGTTCATGGACAATGTAACCTTCCCGCGCACCTGGCTGGTGCGGGATGAGCGGGCCACGATCTCCCTGCCCCGGGACATGCCCCTGACCATAGAGGCGCATGGCATCTCCATCACCCAGGAGACGGCGGGCGACCGCATTCTCTATCGCTGGCAATACAGCAACCCCGATCCGCTGACGGAGGATGTGGCGGCGGTTTCCCAGAAGGATAGGGGGACACGCTTCTTCGTGTCCACGTTCAAGGACTATGACAGCCTGGCCAAGGCTTACGCGGCGGAAACGGCAGCGGCCGAAATCGTCACGCCGAAGATACAGGCCAAGGCCGATGAGATCACCGCCGGCGTTACCGATAAGCGGCAGCAAGCCGAGAAGCTGTACACCTGGGTCAGCACTCACATACGGTACGTGGGGTTGGAATTCGGCAGAAGCGGGATCATTCCCCACGCGGCGGAAACCGTCTTGACTAATGGCTATGGTGACTGCAAGGACCACGCCGCCCTGTTCGGCGCCCTGCTGAAGGCCAAGGGTGTCGCCAGTGAATTGGTGCTGATCAACAGCGGCAGTGGCTACAGCCTGCCAACAGCCCCCACCTTCGCCCAATTCGACCATGTGATCAGTTGGTTGCCGGACTTCCATCTCTACGTCGACACCACCGCCATGGTCGCCCCCTTCGGCGTCCTGCCGTTCCCCGAATACGGCAAACCGGTCCTGCATGTCGTCTCAAATGGCGGCGCGGTTCGTCAGGTACCGGTCTTGCCGGCGGGCTCTTCTCTGATAGCCGTCGCATCTGCGAAGATGGATGCCAGTGGCGCCATTACGGGGACAATGACCGCTGAGGGAAACGGCGCCTTCGGCCTAAACCTTCGCGGCACCGCCCAGGAGATACAGGCCGAAGGCCCAGACCGATTGGCGGCAACATACCTTCAAGCGTGGGGGTTCCCGGGAAGTGGAACATTCACCACCGATCAATCACCACTGGATTTGACGCCGAGCTATCGTATTAGCGGCACTTACACCGCTGACCCCAAGCCGGAAATGCTGACGGGCGCCGGCTTCACGCCACCCAACGGCTTGCAGGTCGTTCTGCCGGCTGGGGACTTTCTGATGGGCTACCTCAATGTCCCCCGAATGAAGGATACCGAACCCACCCCCTGCTACACCGGCCATATGGAGGAAACCCGGTCGCTGGAGTTGCCGGCCGGATACACGGTGACCAAGCTGCCCGGCAACGCCACCATCGCCGACGACCATCTGAAATATGTCAGCCAGTGGTCGCAGAAGGGGCAGGTGGTGACGGTCCGCCGCACCTTTGACACCCATGTCGATCAGGCCCTATGCACCGGTGACGTGCGCAAGTCCGCAGCCAAGGCCCTGCTGGCCATCGCCGCCGATCAGCGGGCGACGATTTCGCTCATGCCGGTCAACACCACCGGTCATTGAGTCGGGGCAGAGCATCCCATTGAAAAAGGCGGCGCCCGCGAGGACGCCGCCTTTTATCATTCCGGGACCGGAACAGCCTTTACGACACCAGCGGCGGGAGCGGCTGCGGGCCGGCGGCCTGTTCGATGACGTGGCCCACCTTCAGCACGGTGGCCTCATCGAACGGACGGCCCAGCACCTGCAGGCCCAGGGGCAGACCCTCGCCGCTCAGGCCCGCCGGCACGGAAAGGCCGGGCAGGCCCGCCAGGTTGGCCGGCACCGTGAAGACGTCGTTCAGGTACATGGCGATGGGGTCGTCCATCTTCTCGCCGATGCCGAAGGCGGCCGACGGGGCGGTGGGCGTCAGGATGACGTCGCACTGCTCATAGGCCTTGGTGAAGTCTTCGGCGATGCGGGCCCGCACCTTCTGCGCCTTCAGGTAATAGGCGTCGTAGTAGCCGGCCGACAGCACATAGGTGCCGATCATGATGCGGCGCTTCACCTCGGCGCCGAAGCCCTCGGCGCGGGTGTTCTCGTACATCTCCTTCAGGTCCTTACCCTCGACGCGCAGACCGAAGCGCACGCCGTCATACCGGGCCAGGTTGGAGGAGGCCTCGGCCGGGGCCACGATGTAGTAGGCCGGCAGGGCGTACTTGGTGTGCGGCAGGCTGATCTCCACCGGCGTGGCGCCGGCGGCCTTAAGCCATTCGATGCCCTGCTGCCACAGCTTCTCGATCTCGGCCGGCATGCCGTCGACGCGGTATTCCTTGGGAATGCCCACGCGCAGGCCGCGGATGTCACCGGTCAGCGCGGCGGCATAGTCCGGCACGGGCAGGTCAATGGAGGTGCTGTCCTTGGGGTCGTAGCCGGCCATGGAGCGCAGCATCAGGGCCGCGTCCTTCACCGTGCGGGTCATGGGGCCCGCCTGATCCAGGGACGAGGCGAAGGCGACGATGCCCCAGCGCGAGCAGCGGCCATAGGTCGGCTTGATACCGACGATGCCGACGAAGCTGGCGGGCTGGCGGATGGAACCGCCGGTATCGGTGCCGGTGGCGCCCAGCGCCAGGCGCGCCGCCACGGCGGCGGCCGAGCCGCCTGAGGAACCGCCGGGCACCAGCTTGCGGGTGAAGTTGCCGGCTTCGTCCTTGGGCGACCACGGGCTGATCACCGGGCCGTAGTGGCTGGTGATGTTGGCCGAGCCCATGGCGAATTCGTCCAGGTTCAGCTTGCCCAGCATGACGGCGCCGTCACGGAAAAGCTGGCTGGTGACCGTGCTTTCATACGGGGGGACGAAGCCGTCCAGGATGTGGCTGGCTGCCGTGGTCTGCACGCCCTCGGTGCAGAACAGGTCCTTGATGCCCAGGGGGAGGCCGTCCAGGGCGCGCTGTTCGCCCTTGGCGTAGCGGGCGTCGGCGTCCGCCGCCTGCTTCAGCGCCACGTCCGGCGTCTCGACGATGTAGGCGTTCAGCTCCTTGGTCGCCGCCATGGCGTCCAGGTGGGCCTGGGTCAGTTCGACGGCGGTGAACTCCTTGGCGGCCAGGCCGGCCAAGGCGTCGGCCATGGTCAGGTGGGTCAGCTTCGTCATCACTCGACAACCTTGGGCACGGAAAAGAAATTCTCGGTGGCGTCGGTGGCGTTGGCGACCACCTTTTCCGGATAACCGCCGTCGGTCACGGCGTCGGGGCGGCGGCGCAGGTTGGCCGCGACCACGCTGGTCATCGGTTCCACGTTTTGGGTGTCCACCTCGCCCAACATTTCCACCCAGTGCATGATGGTGTTGAGTTCGCCGGCCAGTTGCTCCAGATCGGAGTCCGGGACCTTGATGCGGGCGAGATGCGCGATCTTCGCCACGGTGGCCTTGTCGAGGGACATGGTGCTAAGTCTCTCCTTCGAAATAAGGAGCCTCGGGGGCGATGGCAGGCGGCGTGTCGTATGCCGCCGGCCCCCGGGCGGCGCGGAAGGTAACACCCGGTATGGCGATCCGCAACCTCAGGGAACTCAAGGCCCACTTGCCCCCCGGCGGGCGGCTGATGGGCCTGGATTTGGGCTCCAAAACCATCGGCATGGCGATCTCCGATCCCGGCCTGACGGTGGCTTCGCCCGTGGGCACGATCACGCGGCGCAAGTTCACGACGGACGTGCAAGACCTGGCCAAGGAACTGCGCGGCCGCAACGTCGCCGGCTTCGTCATCGGCCTGCCCCGCAACATGGACGGCAGCGACGGCCCGGCGGCCCAGTCCGCCCGCAGCTTCGCCCAGAACCTGATCGAGCAGCCCCACCTGCTGGGCGGCACGGTGCCGGACATCGCCTTCTGGGACGAGCGCCTGTCCACCTCGGCCGTCAGCCGCATGATGATCGAATGGGACATGACCCGCAAACGCCGGGACGAGGTGGTCGACCGCATGGCCGCGGCCTACATCCTTCAGGGTGCGCTGGACTATCTGGTGGCCCAGGCCGCGCGCGCCGCGCTGGCGGCGGAGGATGAGGCCGGAGGCGACCATGATGATGACCTTGAAGATATCGGCCGGGATGACTGACCAGGCATGCTGCAGGTTCTGACGGCACTGGCGCCCACCTTCCTGCTGATTGCGATCGGTTTCGCCCTCCGGCGGTTCAAGCTGATCGACGCCGCCTTCTGGGGCGCGGCGGAACGGCTGATCTATTACCTGCTGTTCCCGGCCCTGCTGATCGACAGCACAGCCAAGACCGACCTGTCGGGCATGGACATCTGGGCCATGGGAGGCGCCTTGGTCGGGGGCATCCTGCTGGTCAGCCTGGCCCTGCAGCTGACCTGCCGGCGGCTGTCGGGCAGCGACCCGGCTTACACCTCGGTGTTCCAGGGGGCCGTGCGGGTCAACACCTATGTGGCCATGGCCCTGGGCGCCGCCCTGCTGGGTCCCCACGGCACGGCCCTGATGGCCATCGGTGTGCTGTTCTGCATGCCGATGGTGAACGTGCTCAGCATCCTGGTGATGCAGCGCCACGGCGACGTGCCCGCCGGCATGAGGGGACGCCCCCTGCGCATCCTGTGGCAGATCCTGAGCAACCCGCTGGTCTGTTCCGTCATCGCCGGCGCCGCGCTGAACTTGGCGGGTATCCGCCAGGTCCCGGTGGTGTCACCCGTCATGGCCGTGCTGGGCCAGGCCAGCCTGCCCTTGGGCCTGCTGGCCGTGGGGGCTGGCCTGGGCTTTTCCGCCATCCGGGGCGCCAAGGTGGCGGTGGCGATCAGCAGCGTCGCGCGGCTGGCGATCCTGCCGCTGGTCACCGCCCTGCTGGCCAGGGCGTTGGGGGTGGAGGGCAGCGCCTTCACCGCCGTGGTGCTGTACAACGCGCTGCCCACCTCCGTCAGCGCCTACGTCCTGGCCCGCCAGATGGGCGGCGACGCGCCGCTGATGGCGGGCATCATCACCGTGCAGACCCTGGCGGCGGCCGTAACCCTGCCCGTCGTGCTGGCACTGGCGGCCGGTTGAAAAAACAACGGCGGCGCGAGATCACCCCCGCGCCGCCGAACTCTTTCACCGATGCTTTCGTGCCTTAGTGCATAGACACTGCGCGGGGCGCACTGCCCTTGGCGGCGGGCTTGCCCGACAGCAGGTGCAGGCCCGTCAGCAGGCCATAGCCGCCGATGATGAGGTAGCAGGCCACGGGCACGATGAAGGCCAGCACCAAGCTGGTCATGTCCGCGACCTTGCCGGTGATCATGGGCACCACGGCGCCGCCGAAGATGGCCAGGCACAGCATGCCCGCCCCCTGCGGCGTCTCCTCCTCCAGGCCGTCGATGGCGATGGTGAAGATGGTGGGGAACATGATGGAGTTGCACAGGCCCACCGACAGGATGGTGACCATCGCCATCGTCCCGCTGCTGGCCATGGACAGGCTGACCAGCAGGGCGGCGGCCAGCGAGCAGGCCATGAGCACGATGCCGGGACGGGCGAAACGCAGGACGACGGAACCGATGAAGCGGCCGACCATGGCACCGCCCCAATACAGGCTGACCAGCACGGCCGCCTTGGATTCCGGCGTGTTCAACACATCATGCAGGTGCATCAGGCCAGCGAACCAGGTGCCCAATTCGGATGCCGCGTCCCGCGTGCGATCCAGGATCAGGTAGTTGACCATGGCGCTGCCGATGGACACCTCGGCCCCGACATAGACGAAGATGGACACGACACCCAGGGCGAGTTGGCTGTGGCGCAGCACTTTCAGGCTGAGGCCGCTGCTGCCCGACTGCTGGTCGGTGGCGGCCCCTTCACGCCCGCGCAAGAACCAGAACAGCACGGCCAGGACGATCAGCAGGCCCGCGATCATCAGGAAAGGCACATGCACGCCGCGCGCGCTGGCGTCCCCATCCGCCGCCTTGGACAGGATGAAGACGGAACCGAGGATGGGGCCGATGGTGGTGCCGAAGGAGTTGAAGGCCTGGGCCAGGTTCAGGCGGCTGGACGCCGTCTCCGGCCGGCCCAGCAGGGACATCAGCGGGTTGGCGGCCACCTGCAGGACGGTGATGCCGCCCGCCATGACGAACAGCGCCAGCAGGAAGGCGCCGAACAGGCCCATGCTGGAAGCCGGCACGAACAGCAGGCAGCCCAGGGTCATGATGCTGAGGCCGGCCACGATGCCGCGCAGATAGCCCAGGCGCGCCAGCAGGGCGCCCGCCGGAACCGACACGACGAAGTACGCCAGGAAGAAGGCGAACTGCACCAGCATCGCCTCGGTGTAGTTCAGCGAGAACTGTTCCTTCAGCTTGGGGATCACGGCGTCCACGATGGACGTGGCGAAGCCCCAGGCGAAAAACAGCATGACGACGATCGGGGCCAGCGACGTCATGGATTTATTGTGGGCGGATGCGGTCGACATCGATCGTTCGTCCAGTCGGTATAGTAAGTCCGGGCCCGAGGGGTTTGACATCCACCGGGCCCGGGTTCAATGCCTATTACGACACATTCCTATTTTATTGCGTTGCGAAAAGAAATTTTTCGCAACGCACAATAATCATTTGCTCTTTTGTTCCGCGACTTTTTCCACCAAATCCAGCCGCGCCTTGAGCGGGTCCTCCTCCAGCACCGGGCCCTTGGCGCCGAACTCCATCAGGCGCTCGTCCTTGCCCGCCTTGAAGGGGGCCCAAGCGGGCAGGCCGGCCGGATCGGGCTTGCCGGTCTTGGCGAAGGCCACCCAATAGGCGTGCGCGGCCTTGGCGGCGGCGGCGTCCGCAACCGTCAGGGCGTCACCATAGCGCGCCTTGACGGTATCGAAGACAAAGGGGATTTCCGTCGCGTGCGGGGTGCCCCACCATTCCTTGCGCATGCTCTCCGCCACGTAGGAATAGCGGAAAAGATACACGGGCGACTTATGGGCCGACAGCAGGCGCGCGGTGTAGCGCGCGGGCTCGATGAACATGGCCGCACCGGCGGCCCGGTGCCCGATCAGCTTCACGTCGCGCGTGCCGTCAGGGTCCAGCAACGCCAGGGCCTGGTCGCGCTCGGCGCCGAAGGGGGCCAGGATGCTGTCCAGCGTGCCACCGAAGAAGAAGCCATCGGCCCCGGTGGCGCCCACCATCACCGGGACGTCGGCCCCCTTCCCCGCCGCATAGGCCAGGACCGGGGCGGCATACTGCACCACCGCGCCATCGACCATGGGGCCTGCATAGGTCGGGGTGTTCATGGTGGCCATGTTGAGGCCATCCACCACGGTGTCCGCCGGCAAGGCCCGCAGCGCCGCGAGGCCGGACGCCCCCGTGTCGCTGATGCCATGCTGGGCGGCGTAGGCCACCCCCGCCTTTTCACCGGAGGGCGCGTCGCCCTCAGCATGCACCGGCGGGGTCGGCAACAGGCGCTCGCGCCCCGCGCCCGACTGGATGATGCCCCGGTTGAACAAGCCCTTGGCCAAGGGAGAGGTCAGCAGCATGTGCACCGAGACGCCTCCGGCGGATTCGCCGAAGACGGTGACATTGTCCGGATCGCCGCCAAAGGCGGCGATGTTGCGCTTCACCCAGTTCAGGGCGGCCAGCTGATCCAGATAGCCGAAATTGCCGGTGGGGCCCTGGCCCGCCTCCGCCGTCAAGGCGGGGTGGGCGAAGAAGCCGAAGCGGCCGACGCGGTAGTTGAAGCTGACCA
The DNA here is from genome assembly GCF_036348415.1 of Nitrospirillum karajorum. NCBI lineage: Bacteria > Pseudomonadati > Pseudomonadota > Alphaproteobacteria > Rhodospirillales > Azospirillaceae > Nitrospirillum > Nitrospirillum karajorum. The sequence goes on along the minus strand of NZ_JAZBQB010000001.1, from coordinate 1,745,069 downwards.
GCACCACGCCGTCCCGGGCGAAGTTGGACCCGTCATAGACGGCGGGTGAACTGCCACCGTTGACGAAGCCGCCGCCATAAATCCACACCATCACCGGGCGCTTGGCCGCCGGCTTGGTGGCCGTGTCCGCCGGCGCCCAGACGTTCAGGTACAGGCAATCCTCCGCCGGCGCCACGCCCAGCGGGGCGGCATCGCCCGGCAAGGGCTTCTGCATGCAATCGGCGCCATATTGCGCGCCGGAGCGCACGCCCGTCCAGGCGGCGGCGGGCTGAGGCGGCCGCCAGCGCAGGGTGCCCACTGGCGGGGCGGCGAAAGGTATGCCCTTGAACGCCGCGACCCCGTCCGTGACCACGCCGGACACCTTGCCCTGTTCCACCTGGGCCACCGGCGCCTCAGCCGCCAGGGCCGGCCCGGATAGCAGCAGCGCCACCGTGGCGCCGCCCATCAACCGCCTTATCATCTTCAACATCACATTCCCCTTGTCAGGATCATAGCCATCAGCCCAGGGCGCCAGCGTCAGGAATAACCGACGCCGGCGGCAACCCGAGGTTCCAGGAGGGCTTATGGCCGCCGTGTGGACGCGGTTACGGCGGCACCGCCCTTCAGCGTCAGATCCGTGGCCGATGCGCCGACGGCAACCTGGTACTCACCGGCCTTCACCTGCCAAGCATGGGCACCTTCATCGAAGCTGCCCAGCAGGCGGGTATCGGCGGTGACGGTCACGCGCTTTTTCTCGCCGGGCGCCAGCGACACCTTGGACCAGCCGATCAGCCGCTGCGTCTTGGTGCCGGCGGCATCGGTCAGGTAGACCTGGGGCACATCCTGCCCGGCGCGCTTGCCGGTGTTGGCCACCTCGAAGCTGACGGTCAGGGTGTCGCCGCCCGTGACCTTCACATCGCTGTAGGCGAAGTGGCTGTAGCTGAGACCGTAGCCGAAGGGGAACAGGGGCTTGGCCCCCGTCTTGGCATAGTGGCGGTAGCCGACGTCGGCGCCCTCGGTATAGGTGATCTCCGCCGGGCTGAACTCCGGCTTGTCGGCGCCGGGAATGTCCTTGCGCAGCAACTGGGCGTCGCTCGCCGGGAAGGTGATGGGCAGGCGACCGGAGGGATTGGCGTCACCGAACAGGATGTCGGCGATGGCCTCACCGCCCCGGCTGCCGGGATACCAGGCCTCCACCACGCCGGCCACCTTGTCCAGCCAGGGCATATGCACCGGCCCGCCCGTCTCCAGCACCACGATGGTGTTGGGGTTGGCGGCGGCCACGGCGGCGATCAGTGCGTCCTGGCCATTGGGCAGGCTGAGGTCCGGCGCGTCGGCCCCCTCGCTCATCCACTGCGTGGCGAAGACGATGGCCACGTCCGTGGTCTTCGCCAGGGCGGCCGCTTCCGCCGGGTAGGCGCCATCGGTGAAGCGCACCTGCTTCTCGCCCGCCTTGGCGCGGATGGCCTTGAGGGGCGAGGACGCGTGATAGACCACGGTGCGGAAGGCGCCCATCATGCCGTCGCCGCCCAGGGGGATGCTGGCGCCGGGGCCGGCATCGGACACCACCTGCGACGACCCGCCACCCGACAGAACGCCCACATTGGCGAAGCCGGCGATGACCGTGATGGTCTTGCCTTGCGCGGCCAGGGGCAGAAGGTCAGCCTTGTTCTTCAGCAGGACGATGCCCTCCGTCCCCGCCGCCTTGGTCACCTGGGCGTGGGCATCGAAGTCGATGGGCGCCTTGGCCGCCGGCTTGTCGAACAGCCCGGCCGCGAACATGGAGCGCAGGATGCGCCGGGTCATGTCGGACAGGCGCTCCGCCGGCACGGTCTTGTCCTGGATGGCGGCCTTCAGCGGCTCACTGAACCACACCTTGCCATTGGGGCTCAGCATGACGTCGATCTGTTCCCCCGATTCCTGGTCCAGGCCGTTCACCGCCGCCTCGATGCCATGGACCGCCCCCCAGTCGGACATAACCCAGCCGGGATAGGCCCAGTCGGTCTTCAGCACCTTGTTCAGCAGGAAGGGGTTGTCGCAGGCGTAGGCGCCGTTGACCTTGTTGTAGGCGCACATGACGGAGCCGGGCTTGCCCTTCTCGATGGCGATCTGGAAGGCCAGCAGGTCGCTTTCGCGCGCCGCCGCCTCGCCGATCTTGACGTCCAGGGTCATGCGCTGGGTTTCCTGGTCGTTCACCGCGAAATGCTTGATGGTGGAAACGACGTTCTGGTCCTGGATGCCCCGGATGGACTCCCCGCCCAGGGTGCCGGCCAGCAGCGGGTCCTCGCCCAGATATTCGAAGTTGCGGCCGTTGCGCGGGTCGCGCGCCAGATTGACGCCGCCGGCCAGCAGGACGTTCAGGCCCTTGGCGTGCGCCTCCTGGCCGATCATGGCGCCACCCTTGTAGGCGGTGTCGGGGTTCCAGGTCGACGCGAGCGACAGGCCGGACGGCAGGGCCGTGGACGGGTCGCCCGGCCGCACGTTCATGGGGTTGGCGACACCCAGGCTGGCGTCGCTTTCCTGCAAGGCGGGGATGCCCAGACGCGGCACGCCGGGAATGTAGCCGGCGGAACCGATGGCCCCCTCCGGCAGCTTGGCGCCCAGGAAGGGCATGGCCATGGGCCCATGCACCAGGCCGATACGCTCATCCAGCGTCAGTTCCTTGTTCAACAGGTCCGCGCGCTGATCCGGCGACAGCTTGGTGTCCATCCAGGGCCGGGCACCGTCGGCGGCCAGCGCGGCGGTGGCGAGGGAAAGCGACAGGGCCGTGCCCATCAGCAAGGAGCGGGTGCGTGCGGTCATGAGGTGCGTTTCCATCAGGTTGTTTTGCTTAAGAAAAAAAGAAAAGGTCATGCGGGCGGCACGTCGACGATGACGCGGCGATAGCGGGTCAGCGGCAGCGCGCCGCCGCCGGTCACTTCCAGGATCAGGTGCAGACGCTGCGGCCCTGGCAGCAGGGGCGGCGCCGTCGGCGCGGTGATGACGGCCTTGGGTCCGTCAGCCCCCTGGATGACCAGCTCCGGCACCACCACCAGGGCGTCCTGCCAGGTGCTGGGTTCCTTGTACTGCCACCAGCGGAAGGTCAGCGGACCGCCATCGGGATTAATGGAAGCGCCGGCGTCCAGGGCCAGACTGGCCCCCGGCCTCAACGTCACCGCAACGGGATCGTCGCCCCCCTGCCCGTTGACCACCACCCGTGGCGGATGGGACGCCTGGGCGCGATCCTGCGTCAGGGTCCAGCCGATGCGGGCGGCGAAATCGTTCTGGTAGGCTTGGCGCCAGCGCCAGATCGTGGCCTGGGCGCTGCGGTGGGCTTGGCCGTCGGCGCCAATGGCCGTGTCGACGACGTCGGTATGCAGGCCCAGCCCGTCGGCGGCCAGGCCGTACCGGCCGCCCCACCCGCCGTAATCGGGATGGTCCGGCGCGTTCAGGCCGTTGGCGACCAGATACAGGAAGGACGGGGTGTCGCCCTCCATGATGTATTTCCACTGCGGATAAAGGCTGCCCAGCGGGCCCTTGCGGATATGGGCGTCTATCCAGTCATGGGAGACGGAAGCGCTGTCCGGTCCTGGGAATTGATAGAACGCCTCTCCCGAGATGCCGGTCCAAGTGGCGGTGGAGTAATGGCTGAAGGCGTGGATACTGCCGATCCAGAAAAGCTGGGGATGGCGCGTCCTGATCCAGGGGCCGCTATCGTCCTGGTCGGAAATGGCATAGACCCGCAGCCGGGAGACGAAGGCCGCCACCTGATCGGGCGTGCGGGTGGCACCCACGTGATACAGGGCCTGGGCCAGCACGTTGGCGCCGCCCCAAACGGTGACCCACAGTGGCCGGGGATCGGGATCGTCCACGGCCGCGATCAGCGCAGCGGAGGCGGAACTGTCGTGCCCCTCCCCCACGCCCGCCAAGCCATAGAGCGCCGGGCCCGCCGTGACCCGGGCCATCAGCGCGCTTGCCTCGGGATAGGCCGGGTCGTGGGCGCGCAGGTTGGGCAACACCTCGCCATAGGCCGCGATGCGTTCCCGCAGCCGTTCGGGATGCACCTGGTCCTTCTGCCAGGTGGAGGTGGTGGCGGCCAGGCCGGCCACGTCGATCTGGTCAGTGTACAGCAGGAAGCGGACGAAGGATTCCTCGTCATCCGGCTCATTAGCGATGTCCGTCAGGACGAAGACGCGGGGCTTGGGCGCGGCAGTGGCCGTCCAAGGCACGAGGGCGATGAGCAGGACAAGCGACAGAAGCCTCACAACAACCTCCCCGGAATGACGAAGGTGTTGAAGCTGTCGGCCGGCAGGCGGGCCGTCAACAGACGCTCCCCCACCTTGACGCGGATGACTTGGGGGGCCGCCATCTCGTTCTGGACGACGATGATCACCCCGCCGTCCGGGTTGCGGAAGGCCAATTGGTTCTCGAACCCCGTGAAGCTTTCCGCCGGCAGCAGGCGCGCGCCAGGTCGCACAGGGTGGCTGAGGTGTCTCAGCACCTGGAAATCAGGGTTGAAGCGCACCGTGCCCGTCGGGCCGTCCACGGTCACCAGGGCGTTCTGCGGCCAGCCCCAGCCGCTCATCCCGCCCGTGGGCATGACCATGTTCCAGTACTGCCAGGCGCTGGCCCCGTTCAGCAGATAGCGCTTCATCAACTCCCAGCCATAACGGGCGTAGTGCCAGTCGTTGGTGCCGGTGCCGCATTCCTGTTCCGAGCCCCAGATGACCAGGTCGGGGTGACGGTCGCCGATCACCGGCAGCGCCCCCTTGCCCGCCCATTGCACGCCCACGCCCCGGATCAGCGGCCCGGCGGCCGGGTCGCGCATCACCCGGCTCAGCAGGTCGGCGTTGGCCCGTTCCAAAGTGCCGAAATAGAGGGTGACGCCCACCTTCTCCATCTCCCGCCCCAGATGGGGAAGGAAGCGGGCCAGGCCGGCGGGCGTCCAACAGCAGCTGGGGAAAGGCTGGGCGGAGTTGAACTCGTTCTGGGGCATCACCGTGCCGATGGGAATGCCGGCCTCGGCATAGGCCTCGACATAGCGGCGGAAGTAGCGGGCGTAGGCGTCGAAATAGCGGTCGTCCTGGATGAAATAGTCCTGCCCCTCCTTTCCGACCTGATCCGGTTTCAGGCCATTGGATGGCTGTCCCGGCCAGGCGGGTGTCATGGCGTAGTGACGGTTGGTCTTCATCCAGGTGGGGGGCTCCATGGCGATGCCCACAGCCGCAGGTCCGGCTGGCGGGCCCGCGCCTCGCGGATGAAGGGGATCAGCGTCTCATGGTCGTTGGCGATGCTGAAATGATCGAGCGCGAAGTCGCCATCGACCTCGTCATAGCTGTACCAGCCCCGGGCGATGTCGTTGGCGCCCATTGGTGTACGGCACAAGGTGAAGCACAGCCCCGCCCCCGGGCCCTCCCCGGGGCCCTCCGCCGGCGCGAACAGGGCGTCGAGGACGGCGGCCCGCTGGGCCTCGGGCAAGGTCCGTAGGGCTTCCCAGCCCTTTTCACTGAAGGCGCCGCCGAACCCCACCATGGTCTGAAGCGGGCGGTCCAGCCGTACCTCGACGTCCCGGCCGAAGGGATCGGAGCCGGCAGCGGTCCAGCCAGCGTCCGGCAAAGCCACCCAGGCGGCGGTCTGGGTGGTGCAGCGCCATTCGATGCCGTCCCGCCCGGCGGCGCGGGCCACGCGGCCGCCGGCCATGACGGCGGCCGCGCCGGCGACAGCCACCAACTCCCGCCGGTTCATCATCACCGCGGCCCCGCCTTGGCGCCGCCGGCTCCCAGAGGATACAGCGGATCCGCGCTGTCATGCGGCACGTCCGACGCCTGGGCGGCCACCGCCGCCATGCTGCGCGGCAGCTCGAACGGTAGGTGTCCCTGGGCCGCCGCCTTGCCCGTCACCACGTCCAGGAAGGACTGGTCGCTGACGCCGAAATCAACGTACAGGCGGGCAGCCTTGTCACGGATGTTGGTCAGGATGGCCGGCCGGTCCAGGTAGACGCTGACCACCGCCGGGACCTTGGCGGCGGCCACGGCCTTAAGCGCCTCATAGTCCGCGTTGCCGTCGTGGAAGCCCAGGTCACCCTCGTGCTGCAGGCTGCCGAAGGTGTAGTTGGGGTGCAAGGTCTGGAAGGGCGCGGACAGGCGCAGGAGGGCCACTTCCGCCTTCTTCGGGTCGTCCACCACCGTCAGGCCCGCCGCCTTGGCCGCCTCGGTCGACACGCCGCGCAGGAAGACCTTGCGGCCTATGAGCGGCACGGGGCCTTTGCCCGCTTCCAGCAAGACCATGGACCGGGACTGCGCGGCCAATCCCTCGGCCAGGTACTGCGGGGTGCCCACCACCTTGGCGGCGGCCTGGGCATCGACATAGGGATTCTCGAACAGTCCCTGGCGGAACTTGAGCGCCAGGATGCGGCGCACCGACTGGTCCAGCCGCGCCTCCGTCACCAAACCTTGCTTGACGGCGGCCAGCAGGGGGGTCGGATCGTCGACACCACCGAACTGGTCCAGGCCGGCCTCCAGCCCCTTGGCGAAACGGGCGGGGGTGGACAGATCCTCGACACCCCAGGCGGTGGAGAAATCCTTGAAGGTCGGCCGCTCCCCGGCCGGGAAGCCGTTGCGGCAAACATCGTTGCAGTCGTTGGCGATGGCCCAGTCGGACAGGATGACGCCCTGGAAGCCATAGGTGCCGCGCAACAGGTCGGTCAGGAGCCAGCGGTTGAAGCCCGCGCCCACCTGCTCCACCGGCTTGCCGTCCACCACCATCTCTTTCAGGATGGAATAGGTGGGCATGACGCCGGCGACGTGGGCGGCGAAGGCGCCTTTGAACGGCAGGACATGCAGGTCGAAATGGGCCGGCCGCACCAGGGAATAGCGGCCATAGCTGTTGTGGCTGTCGAAGCCCTCCGCCGCGGCACCGTAGCCGACCCAATGCTTCACCACCGCCGAGACGCCGGTGGCGCCGGGGCCGTCACCGCCCCCCTGGAAGCCCTCGATATAGGCCTGCACCAAACGGCCATCCAGGGCCGGGTCCTCGCCAAAGGTGCCGTTGATGCGGGACCAGCGCGGCTCCGTCGCCACGTCGGCCTGGGGCGACAGGGTCTGGTGGATGCCCACCGCCCGGTATTCCTGACGGGCGATGTCGGCGAAGCGGCGCACCAGGGCCGGATCGCCGATGGCGCCCAGGCCCAGCGGCTCCGGCCATTGGGAGAAGCCGGCCGACAGCTGGCTGGCGCCGGCCGTCACCTGGAAATGGTTGCGCGGGTCGGTGCTGAGCGTCAGCGGAATGCCCAGGCGCCCGCCCTCCGCCACCGCCTGCAGGCCATTATCCTGTTCCGCCAATTGCGCCGGCGGGGTGGCCTGGCGCGTGATCAGGGTGGTGATACCCAGATCGCGGATCATGTGGGTGGCCAGCGGAAAGTCGTAAGGCCCGCGCATGGTGGCGAAGGAAAAGCCGCCCTCAGGCGGCACGGTGCCGTGCAACAGGGTGCCGGCCTTTTCCTCGACGGTCATGCGGGCCAGGAGGTCGGCTACGCGAGCATCGACCGGCAGGCGCCAATCCTCGTAAGGGTCCAGGGCGCCATTGCCGTTCAGGTCGCGGAAGGACAGGCCGTCCACCGTCAACAACGGCTTCACCCGGCTGCCCAGCACCGGCTGCGACGGCCCGCCCCAGGCGGGCATGGCGGCGGGCGTGGCCAGCAGCACGCTCAGGGTCAGCACGGCAGTAAGGCGGCGGATCGGCTGGGGCATGGGTCTCATCATCCCGTCGGTTGAAAACGAACCGGAAAAAGAGGCGTGCCGCGGGGAAAGGAGGCTCCTGCGGCACGCCCAGGGGAGTGAGGCAATAGCCTCGGGGGTCGGAGGAAAGGTTAGAAGTTGGCCGAGACCCTCACACCGTAGGTGCGGGGCGGGGCGTAGGCGCCGCTGCCGGCCAGCCGGTTGCCGGACCCGTTGGTGTCAGGGTTGGCCACCACCAGGACGGCGTTGTTTTCCAGGTTGCGGACATAGGCCATGACGCGCCAGCGGCGGTCGGCATCGTCATAGGCCAGCGACAGGTTGGTCTTGGTGTAGGCCTTCTGCTCGGTGACGGCGAAGTTGCGGTAGTCCAGGTTCTGGTCGCCGACATAGACGCTGTCGACGCGGGCCGTGATCATGGCGCCGGATGCCAAGTCCCACATGTGCTGGTAGCCCAGGTTGATGGTCCATTCGGGCGACTTGGCCAGCCGGTTGCCGGTGTAGACGGCGGCGCTGTTGGGATGGAAGACATCGCCCGTGGCCAGGATGAAGTCGGTGTAGCGGGCGTGGATGTAGGACACGCTACCGTCAACCCGGTCGCTGCCGGTCAGCAGGGCGGCGCCCTCCACCTCCACGCCGTAGACCTCGGCCGTGCCGGCGTTGACCGTGACGGTGGACGCCTGCCCCGCCACCTGGCCGATGGCGCTGACCTGGAAATCCCGGTAGTCATAGTAGAAGCCCGTCAGGTTCAACTGCAGCCTCTTGTCCATGAACTGGTTCTTCAGCCCCACTTCGTAGGCGGTCAGCTTCTCCGGCTGGTAGGGGTTGTTGTTGGGGGGCTGGCCGTCACCATAGCCACCCGCCTTATAGCCCGTGCCGACAGAGGCGTAGAGCATGCTGTCCGGCGCCAGGTCGTATTCGGCACCAGCCTTCCAGTTGGTGGAGTTCCAGCTGAGATCCGCGTCGTTGAGATACAGCGCGGAGCCGCCGACATAAGTGTTGCCGACGATGTGGCCGAAGGCCTCGGTGGCGCCGGTGCGGGCCTTGGCGTCCTCGGTATAGCGCAGGCCGCCCGTCACCCGCAGGCTGTCGGTCAGGCTGTAGGTCGCCTGGGCGAATGCCGCCTTGGACTCCTCCGACACCTTGGGCTGGACGAAGGCCAGCGAGGTGATGCCGGCAACGGGGTCCAACGCGAACAGGACGTCGTTGTTTTCCTTGAAATAGTAGAGGCCCGCCACCCACTTCAGCGGTCCGTCGCTGTTGGCCAGCCTCAACTCGTGCGAGGTCTGGTTCTCGTCGGAGCGGAAGATGGTGGACGCGCAATAGGGACCGGACGGCGCCTGGCAGGTGCCACTTTGCGTGGAACCGCCGTGGGTCCGGTCGGTATCCTCGCGATAGCTGCCGACATAGGTCAGGGTAGCGAAGCCCAGGTCCCAATCGGTGGTCAGCCCCACACCTTTGTTGGTGTGGTTCAGGCTGCCGTCCGCCGACATGGGGAAGGTATAAGGTGAGCCGAACTTGGCGTACTGGCCGATGGGGCCGTTGGCATAGCCCACGCCGCCCTCGTGGAACACATCCAGCGACAGCAGCGCCTTGAACGTTTCGCTGGGCTTCAGCTGGATTTGCAGACGGCCGGCCTGGGTATCCTCATCATTGAAATTGCTGGACCGGCCGTTGTTGGTATAGCCGTCATGGCGGCTGGTTTGGAAGGCGGCGCGAACGGCCAGGGTATCGGTCAGCGGCACGTTGAGCATGCCGGACGTCTGCAGGCTGTTGTAATTGCCGTAATCCAGCGAGGCGTTGCCTTCAAATTTGTCGCTCGGCCGCTTGGTGATGACGTTGATGCTGCCGGCCGTGGCGTTGCGGCCATACAGCGTGCCCTGGGGGCCGCGCAGCACCTCGATGCGGTCGACGTCGTACAGCGCGCCGATGGCGGCGCGGGAGCGCGCCATGTAGACGCCATCGACGTTGAAGGCCACGGCGGGGTCGCCGACCTCGGTGTCGTTGGTGCTGCCGATACCGCGGATGGCGATCTGGACGGAACCGCCGTTATTGCCCACGGCCAGGCCGGGCACCATGTTGTTCAGGTCGGTGGAGCTGGACACGCCGCGCTGCTGCAGGGTGTCACCGGAAAAGGCGGTGATGGCGATGGGGGTCCGCTGCGTCGTTTCCTCACGCCGTTCGGCGGTGACGACGATGTCTTCCAACTGCTGCTGGGCCGACGCCCCCTGGGGCGCGTTCTGCGGAGCGGGCGCGGTGGCCGTCTGGGCCAAAGCGGGCGCGGTGATCAGGCTGGCCAACGCGGTGGCGGCCAACAGGGCGTATGTACGCATTTCTCCCATTTCTCCCAATTCTGCTTCTTTATTGTTCTCGTCGCGGGGGACAGCCCCCAGGTGGCGGACCCTTGAGGCCTCTGTCGTGCCTCTTCGGGGTTCGCTTGAGCATGAGCATCCCCACGCCGACCCCGGGTTCAGGGCCGGATGGCGCCACAAGCGGGCGCGCCGCGGCGGGCATCGCGACGATGGTCCCTGACGGGGATGGTTCGGGCTCCAGGCAAGACCCGTCCCTTCACCGTCGCCTTTGGGCCGGCGCGATGGCTCATATCCGATGATGGTCGTTTAAAAGGCGGCCGCCTTACCGGCTGGTCACGCGCCCTAACGCCCGTGCGTCACGCATGGTTGTCTCTCCCGTTTGTTTGGGCCCCCGCCTTGTCGTTTCGGTCTTTCAGGGCGGCGATGACAGCGCTGTCCCTGGTGCCTAAAAAATTTGGGGCCTTCGATGGCCCCTTTTTGTTATCATCGAGAACAACACCGCGCAAGAGGATTTCTTCAACCCGATTAATCCCGACATGCCGTTTCCATTCGCTCACACCAGCGGGCTTTCAGGCGCTATCTTTGCGTGACACCGGTGATATGATCCCGACGCCGTCCAGGGGCACGACGGCCGCGGCGGCGATCGGCGCGCAAGGGCATAAAGTCTGGTTGGAGTTGAGGGGCATTGAGCAAGGCCACCATTTACGATGTCGCCCGCGCGGCCAACGTCTCCATCAAGACGGTGTCCCGTGTCCTGAACGGTGAGCCGAAGGCCAGCCCCGAAACCCGCGCCCGGGTGATGGAGGCGGCGCGCACCCTGAATTACACGCCCAGCCTGTCGGCCCGCGCCCTGTCGGGGTCGCGCAGTTTCCTGATCGCCCTGGTTTCCCCCGGCGGCGTGTCGGACAACGCCATGCTGTACGTCACCGAACTGCAGTTGGGCGCCATCCAGGCCTGCCGCGCCGGCGGCTACCATTTATTGACGGAATACGTGGACCTGGGGGCATCCGACTTCGGCGCCCTGACGGAAACGCTGGTGTCCACCTTGCGGGTGGATGGCGTCATCCTGATACCGCCGCTGTGCGACAACCCGCAGCTGTTGTCCCTGCTGGCCGACCGTGGCGTCAATTGCGTTCGCATCTCCCCCACCCTGGATATCCAGGGGGATGAGAAATGGGGATGGGGTGTGGACATCGACAACTACCAGGCCGCCTTCCAGATGACGCGCTACCTCATGGACCAGGGGCACCGCGACATCGGCTTCATCCAGGGCCACCCCCTGCACGCCGCCGCCGCCCAGCGTGAGGCCGGGTACCGGGACGCCCTGTTCGATGGCGGCCCCATTCCCGAACGGCTGATCCAACCGGGGATGTTCACCTTCGACAGCGCCCTTCCCGCCGCCCGCGCCCTTCTCAGCCAGAAGCAACGCCCCACCGCCATCTTCGCCGCCAACGACAGCATGGCCATGGCCGTGCTGTCCGTCGCCTACAGGATGGGCATCCCCGTGCCCGGCGCCCTGTCGGTCGCCGGCATCGACGACCTGCCCGCCGCCAGTGTCGTCTGCCCCCCTTTGACCACCGTCCGCCAGCCGGTGGTGGAAATGGGGGCGGCGGCGGCCCGCTTCATCATCAACCGCACGGCCGGACAGGTGGGCAACTACCTGAAGCAGGTGTTCGATCATAGCCTGGTGGTCCGGGAATCGACGGCCCCGCCAGCCTGACCGCCCTTTTTCCTGGCGGCCCAAAATGATTTCCGTTACAAACCGCGCCCCCAATTAAAAATCCGATTGTTTCGGCCGTCGTTGGAGCGCGCATCATGGGCTATTGCGGCCTGGACTTTGGAACGTCGAACAGCACCCTGGGCATCGTCGACATCCGCGATGGGCAAGAGCCTCACGCCCGCCTGCTGCCGCTGGAGGGGGAGGAAACGACCCTACCCAGCGCGCTGTTCTTCGACTTCGCCGCCAAGCGCGAGGAATTCGGCCGCGCCGCCATCCAGATTTATGCGGAAGGTGCGGACGGCCGCCTGATGCGGTCGCTGAAGTCGGTGCTGGGCACAGACCTGATCGACATGGAAACGCAGTTGGACCGGCGGCGCATCAGCTTCCGCGATGTGCTCAAGACCCTGTTGCGGGAGATCAAGCGCCGGGCGGAAGACCAGGCTGGCCATCCCCTGACCCAGGTGGTCCACGGTCGCCCCGTGCATTTCGTGGATGGCGACGACGCGGCCGACCAGCGGGCGGAGACCGCGCTGGCGGAGATCGCGCGCGACATCGGCTATACCGACGTCTCGTTCCAGTTCGAACCCATCGCCGCGGCCCTGGATTATGAGCGCCAGGTGAACGCGGAGGAAATCGCGCTGATCGCCGACATCGGCGGCGGCACCTCCGACTTTTCCATCGTGCGCATCGGGCCGGAGCGGCGGCGGGCCGCGAACCGTGGCCAGGACATCCTGGCCAGCACCGGCGTGCGCATCGGCGGCACCGATTTCGACCGCCTGCTGTCGCTTCATGGCGTGATGCCGCACCTGGGTTACCAGTCGCCGATGAAGCGCGCCGGCCTGCTGGCCCCCAACAGCTATTTCAACGACTTGGCCACCTGGTCCAAGATCAACTTCCTCTATGCACCGAAGGTCATGGCGGAACTGCGGCAGGTGCTGCGGGAGTCCGCGCGCCCCGAGTTGATCGAACGGCTGATCCAGGTGGTGGAGGAGCATCTGGGCCACCGCGTCGCCATGACGGTGGAACGCACCAAGATCCGCCTCAGCGCCACGGCCGCACAGCCGGGTGGAGCGGACCTGGTGGTCGAGATTCCGTTCGACTTCATCGAGCGGGGACTGGTCATGCCCTTCACCGTCCCCGGCTTCGCGGCCGCGACCACCCCGCTCACCGACGGAATCGCCGGCATGATCCGCAAGGCGCTGGCCGACAGCGGCCTAACCCGCGACAGGATCGACGCGGTCTTCCTGACCGGCGGCTCCACGCTGTTGCCCAACGTGCGTGCCAGCATCCTGCGCGAGCTCCCCGACGCGCGGGTGGTGGAGGGCGACAAGTTCGGTTCCGTCGGGCTGGGCCTGACGCTGGAGGCCATGCGCCGGTATGGCTGATGCCAACAGGAAAACACCCGCCGGGGACCTCCTCGGCGGGTGTTTTCTTGAAAGGCCGGTCTCAGCAAGGTCACGGCGTGTCTTTGCGGGCCTCCTTGCTGATGGCGTCACCGGTCGCGGAGATGTCCTGGCCGGCGCCGGCGGTCGTATGGCAGGCGCTGACCAACGCCCCCATGCCCAGCATGGATAAAAGAACAAGCGCGCGCAGTTTGGTAGACATGGTGGCCCTCCTCATGGGCTAGGGGTTGCTATTTCTGTCACTTGCGGACGGGACGGGTGCCGGGATTGCCGACGACCAGTCCGGCCACCACCGCGGCCAGCAGGGCCGGCACCTTGTGCTTGACCACCAGGCGCTGGGCCTCCGCCAACAGCACCTCGGGGTCCAGGTCCAGCGCCGGAGTCACCGCCGGCGGCGGTGGCTCCCGCCGGTTCAGCGTCATGCGCATCACCAGCAGCAGGATCAGGCACAGGACCACCAGGGCCAGCCCCACCAAGGCCGGCGTCCAGACAGGTCCCATGGTCGGTTCCAGGCCGGCCCACAGGGCCGCGCACAGGAAACCGACCGCGCCGATGACCGCGAGCATCGCCAGCGCACCGGTAATGACCAGGGTCACCACCCCATCCACCAGCGGGGCCGGAGAGGACCGTTGCACCGGACCAAAGGGGATCACCCCCAGTTGCGACAAGGCCATGACGGCCAGCTTGGTCCAGCCTTCCATCAACGCTCCCCTTGTTCGACTTGCCGCTCTTCCGTCACCTGCCGTCCGACGTCAGCGGGACAGCAGGCGGCTGGCGATGAAGCCGGCGGAAAAGGCCAGCAGCAGGCTGGTGATGGGCTGCGCCTCCACCTGGGTGCCGACGGCCTTGGCTGCGGCCTCGCCCTTGGCCGCCAGCGTCCGGTACAGATCACTGGCCTCCGCCTTGATGGCATCGGTCAAATGGTCGGCATCCTCCCGCGCGGCGTTGCGCACGGACCGGGCGGCGGTGGCCGCGGCATCGATGGTTTCGCTCTTCATCATCCTCTCCTTTGCTTGTTCACGGGGCGCGCCTTAACGCCCCTGCGTCCGCGGCCCAGGAAATCAGCCGCTTAATTCCGCTCAAGCGCGTGCTTGAGGGTGCTCATCTGGTCATGGTCGGCCTTGATGCTGTCATAGCAGGTGGCCACGACCTCACGGGCCGGCATGGGCAGATCGCCCTGCAACGCCTTTTCGAAGCTGGACTTGATGTCATCCTCGCCAGCCTCGACAGCAGCAACGACGCTCTGGTCGCTACCCGTGACGGCGTTCTTGAGGTTGACGAACATGCGCCGGGCGGCCCCCAGCACGGTACCATCGGTTTCCGGCTGGCCGCCCAGGCTGATCACTTCCGCCTGTAGGGCGGTGGTCAACTGGCGACGCTGGCGGGCCCGTGTGGAGAACAGCGTCTTGAAGCTGTCGTTGGTCGCCTCCTCCGCAGCGTCCTTGTAGCCAAGGGCGCTGTCGAGGGTCTTTTCGATCAGGTCGTTCAGCACCTTGATCGATTGTTCGGTGACGGCGGAGGGGGTGGTCGGCGGAACGGTGGGCGGAATCATCGTCTGCTCCTCTCCTGGAGTGATTGCTCCTGTCGCGATTGCCACGCCGTAAATTTCTGATCAGCATGACCCACAATAAACAAACAAATACGCAGAATAGTTTCCATAAATCGCTTATTATAACTTACTGGACATCAATCTCGATTGACGCGATCACCTCTATATCTTTGGCATGAATAAATGGCCTCCATGCCTTTGAATTAACGCCAATACCCCGGTTGATTAAAGACGGTTGGGGAAGGGCGGCCGCCCTTCCCCAACCGCTGGCGCAAACGGTTTAGCGGATGGACGCCAGGTTCTTGCGCAACCCATCGGCATCGGCATTCTTGGCGCTGCGCGCGGTCACGATGGCCGAGACCGTTTCCGGCTTGCCGTAGTAGGCCTCATTCCAGCTGTCGCGCGGCTTCAGGATGGAACCGTTGAGCGTCAAGCCGGCATACGCGCCGCTGGCGGACGCCCAGACGATGATGTCGCCATTCAGCGAGGTTGGGGTGGCCGCCTCGGCGGTGGACCCCAGGGTCACCACGGCGAGACCCGCCTGGGCGCCGATCTTGAACTCATCCTGCAGAACCGAGGACAGGGCCTTGTCGCTCATGATGAACATGACCAGTTCAGCCTGCTCGACACCAATCTGCAGGCCGAACGACGCGGAACCCAGGGTATAGAAGGCGGGATAGCTGAAGTCGCCATTAGGCCCACGGGTCAACAGCACGGCATCGCCGCCCTCACCGCCCACGAAGAATCCGCCTTTGATCAGCTGCGGAACGATCAGCACACCCTTGGCCCGGCGCATCAGGTCACGGGCGTTGCCGAATTCCTTGTCCTTGCGCAAATCGTCGATGGTGACGCGGGCCCGTTCAACCAGATTGCTCTGGTCGGTGCCGTGCGTAGCCGCGGCCAGCGCATGCGGCGCCGACACCGTCATGGCGCCGAAAACCATGAGCGCCGACAGGGCGGCGGGGATGATCCGGGAGTGCAGGGACGGCTTGGCCGCCGTCGACGTGTACGACACAGGCATTATCGTCGCTCCATTATTGGGCCGGCCGTCAAGTCCGGCCAAGCCATCGCCGTCGGGCAGCCCAACGGCGGAGGGGGTTGATGGGAAGGGCGCATCCGGCCGCCCCTTCCGATAGCCGGGGGCACCCGCCGCCCCGACCGCGGAGTCCCCCAAGAAGGAATCCTCCTGGGGGCTGGCGGTGACGGCGCGGACGCCGTCACCGGTGCGGCGGCGGGCGCAGCGGCAAACCACGGCCGCCTTACTCGCCCAGGGCCTTCTTGGCCGTGTCCTTTAGCGCTTTTCCGGCCTCCTGGATTTTGCCGGCGGCGTTCTGGGCGTGGCCCTCGACCTTCTTGGCCTTGCCTTCAGCGGCCATCTGATCGTCACCCAAGACCTTGCCGGCCGTTTCCTTGACGGCGCCGCCGGCGATCTTGGCGTTACCTTCGATGCGGTTCTTGTTCATGGTCGTCCTCCTCAGCTGGGTTGCGATGGGGGCGCGGGGATCACTTTCGGTTCCGAACCGGAAAGTTTCCATTCGCCCCATGGGGTCTGCCCCGGAGCGGGCAAAAACGTCCCAAGAGTTGACGTGTCACTGACCAAACAATGTTCAGCACGCCATGTGGCGGGAATGTGGCGTGTCTGGGCGGATACTGCGGCAATCGCCATTAAAAGATGAAGTAGGCGATTGGAAGAAAATGACCTTATTTATTTAGTCAGGCCTCGGTTCGGTGCGCGGCAATATCGATACGACCTATTATCTATGACCTAACCCTTGCTTACGCATCACCCCGAAATATGGAATATATCAAGACCGCGCAGCATGTCAGCGGAAAGTGCCTGATATCCCTTATTCGGCAGATAAGCCGTTTTACGTGTCAGCAAATCTACAAAAACATGTTTTGGTCATAATGATTTTTCATGATCGCAATGCCTTCCGATTTCGAAGAGAGGCCGCCATGAATCTTGGAACCATCATCCTGATCATTTTAATCCTGTTCCTGATCGGCGCCCTGCCGACCTGGCCCCACAGCGTTCACTGGGGATATTATCCAGCCGGTGGCTTGGGCACGGTGATCGTCATCGTGCTCATCCTGATCCTGATTGGCCGGCTTTAATTTCCATTTCAGTCCCGCCACTTCAGTCCCGGCCACCTCCGCCTCGAACAGCCCCGGCAAGTCACTTGCCGGGGCTGTCGCTTTTCCGGTATCCGATAAACCCTCGGCCCACCGTCCAGTTCCCCTCTTTTCGTTAATTTTCTGACCCGATGTTGCCGTCGCGCGTCTTGTTTGTTGCTGGCCGATGGGATAAGGGATGATGCAGCCAGGTCAGGGGGGCTGCGGTCGACCTGCTGGACAGCCATGCCGGGCCATCTCCGTCCAGGCCATCCACGAAATTCCAATGTCCTTTGAGCGTGATGACAGGCCCATGACTGACACTGCCCTTGCCCAGGTCCCCCAGCAGCGTTCCGTTCGTGGCCGCCCGCGCTGTGACAAATCCCGTCACGCGATCTTGAGCAGCGCCTACGATTTGTTGGTCCAGGAGGGCTTGTCCGGCTTCACCATCGAGGCGGTCGCGGCCCGGTCCGGATGCGCCAAGACAACCATCTATCGATGGTGGCCGACCAAGGGCGCGCTGGCCGTCGCCTCATTACTGGAGGTGGTTGAGGTTGCCGCCCCCATCCGGGCCACGGGGTCCGCGCGACGCGACCTTGAAAGCATGGTGGAGGTCATGGCCGGTACCATGGCGGGCCCGATGGGCCGGGTGATCGCGGGCATCATCGTCGAGGGACAGAACAATCCCGACGTCCTGGAGACCTATTGCACGCAGGTGCTGAACCCCCGCCGGGAACGTATCCGCGAAATCCTGCACCATGGGGTGCGGTCCGGGGAGTTGGCGCCGGACCTGGACGAGACGGTCGTGGTGGAACTGCTCTACAACACGCTGTACAGCCGCCTGCTGATCCGTCACCAGCCGGTGGATGAGCCCGGATGGACGCAGCGCCTGGTGGCCGCCGTCCTGGGCCCCGCCCGCGCCCAGCCAGCACCCAGGCCCCTGCGTGTGCACAGCGACGCGCTGTATCCCGCCTAATCGCCTACCGCACGCAACGGTGGGCGCCTTCAGGCCGCCACGGACACGCGGTTACGGCCGGCGTTCTTGGCCGCATAGAGGGCTTCGTCCGCCCGGGCCAGCAAGCCGTCGACCGTTTCGTCGTCATCCACCAACTCGGTGACCCCAAGGCTGCAGGTCAGGGTGACGCTGACATCGGGTGTGAGGGCGACAGGCGTCGCCGCGACGGCGGCGCGCAACCGTTCGGCCACCCGCTCCGCCTCCGCCCGGCCTGTTTGCGGCAGCACGATCACGAATTCCTCCCCACCGAAGCGGCCGATGACATCGGTCTCACGGATGGTGGCGCGGCATAGCTCGACAACGGCCAGGATGGCGTGGTCCCCGGCCTGGTGGCCCCACGTGTCGTTGATGCGTTTGAAGTGGTCGATGTCCAGCATCAACACCGACAGGGGGCCGCCATAGCGCCGCGCGCGCACCATCTCACGGGCCGCCGTTTCGGTGATGTGGCGGCGCGTCCCCGCCCCCGTCAGGCTGTCGGTGATGGCGACCAGACGCAGCAGGCGCTGGTTCTCATAATTGGTGTAGTTGATCTGCTCGAACGCGAAGAGCACGCAGATGAACATGGCGCCCACCGGCCCCAGCAGCAGCGGGTACTTCACATATTCAAAGTCACGCGCGAAGCCAACGGCGCCGGCCACTGGCGGCAAGGCGATGATCAACACCATGAAAAGGGTGCCCGTGGTGAAGGGCACGTATTGCATCACCAGCAGCGGCAGGAAGGTGAAGAACAGGAATCCGGAAAACTGGGCCTGCATACCGTGGTCCAGACGGTTCAGCACCTCGATGAACAGCATCTGACATGTGAACGCGCCAAGGAACGCATAGGCCGTGGTCAAACGGCGCGGCACACGGAAATGAAGCAACAAGGCGTGCAGCAGGATGATGCCCGACATCAGCAGGCGAAGGCCGATGGTCCGTTGCGCCCCCGCGGGGTCAATGACGTAGTCCCAGCCCCAGAGGCCGCTGACGGTGATGGACGTGGCCACCGTCATGATGATGCTGAACAACCGATGATGGTCGAACTTATCGTCGACATAGGCCCGATCCGGCCAAACGACCTGTTTGATATGGTGGCCCACCGGGTCCGTTCCCTGTTTTACCGTCAGAAGCCCCAATGAGGGTGAAGGACACGGGGGCCCTATTCCTCCCCGCATGTCGCGCGATGACGGTATTCCTGGCTATGGTGCCATGGCGAGGAAGGATTACGCCAGTGCTCATGGCGCGAGTAACCGACCCCTCACCCAATGCCCCGATTCCGGGTGATGGTTTTCACTGATCCCGTCGTCGAAATAATTTTCTATCTTTTTATAGAAACCTTGTTGCTCGCCTCAAGACTTGCGGGCGGGCTTTGAGGACACGGCCTGACCATAGGCCTTGGCGGCAGCCTCGGGCTTCTTCATTTCTTCCATCAACTTCATGGCGAACCGACCACCGTCGTGGCGTGACTGTAGAAACGTCATCACCACGTCACGGGCCGCCTGGCGATCAAACGGAATATCGCTGGGTGCCTCGGCCCCACTCCCGCCCCCACTGGCGGCGGGCGCCGCCCGCGCCATCTGCATGCGCTCCGCCGCGGCCGCGGCTTTTTCAAGCACCTGGGGGTCGATCCGCCGGCGGATGGCGCGGATCTGGCGCAGCAGTTCGTCACGGGGGTCGGCCATGGCGCGGGTCCACCTGGAATGGGATGCCCAGATAACGGGGGTGCCTGGATACAGTGCGCATCCCCACCCCCGGATGTCGAGGGAACTTTGGCTGAGCCTTTCTCAGCCCTCCAGAGGAGGCAATGGACGCGGCCGCCGATTCTCGTCAATGGCGACGAAGGTGAAGACGGCCTCTGTCACCTTGTTGCTGTCGTCGGCGTCGCGGCTGCGGCGCCAGGCCTCCACCTCAATGCGCATCGAGGTGCGCCCACGCGACACCAGCCGGCCAAACAGGCTGACCTCATCCCCCACGAATACGGGCCCCAGGAAGGCGATGGCGTCCACCGCGACGGTGGCGGCGCGGCCCCGGGCCAGACGGGCCGCCACATTGCCCGCCGCCAGGTCCATCTGCGACATCAGCCAGCCGCCGAAAATATCGCCGGCGGGATTGGTGTCGGCGGGCATGGCGATGGTGCGGATGACGGGAATCTCGTCGGGCATCTTGGCGTTCTTATCGAGCATCGGGAACCTCGGGTTCGGCAGGGCAATAGTTGGGACATCAGAGCGTGAAACGCGGTCCAGGGGAAGCGCGGGCTTCGCCGTGGCGCCCATGCGTATCCTCCCCTGGAGCAGCCAGGAACCACAGCCAATGCACCCTAGCCGCCGTCGCTGCGGCCTGTGTAAGATCGCGCGATACGAACCGAGGGACCCCGCCCAGGGTAGCGCCGCGCCATGACCCAACCCATTCCCGCCACCGGCCCGCTGGCCGGCCTTAAGGTTCTGGACATGAGCCGGGTGCTGGCGGGGCCCAGCGCCACGCAGATCCTGGGGGATTTGGGCGCCGACGTGGTGAAGGTGGAGCGGCCCGGCCAGGGCGACGACACCCGCACCTGGGGTCCGCCCTTCCTGAAGGACGACGCCGGGCAGGACACCGGGGAGAGCGCCTATTACCTATCGGCCAACCGCAACAAGCGCTCACTGACCCTGGATTTCACGACACCGGCCGGCAAGGCCCTGGCCCTGCAGCTGGTCAGCCACGCCGACGTGCTGGTGGAGAACTACAAGACCGGGACCCTGGCGCGCTATGGGCTGGCGTATGAGGATTTGCGGGACGCCTACCCCCGCCTGATCTATTGTTCCATCACCGGATTCGGCCACACCGGGCCGTATGCCGCGCGGGCCGGCTATGACTATCTGGTTCAGGGCATGGGCGGCTTCATGTCCCTGACCGGGGAGCCGGAGGGCCAACCGCTGAAGGCGGGCGTGGCCGTGGCCGACCTGATGACCGGCACCTACGCCGCCATCGCCATCCTGGCGGCCCTGCGCCACCGCGACCTCACCGGCCGGGGGCAGTCCATCGACCTGTCGCTGTTCGACACCCAGGTGGCCTGGCTTTCCCATCCAGGCCAGTATTACCTGACCAGCGGCCAGTTGGCGCCGCGCGTGGGCAACGCCCATCCCACCATCGTGCCATACCAGACCTTCGCCACCAGCGATGGATGGATCATCCTGGCCATCGGCAACGATGAGCAGTTCGCCCGGTTCTGTCACCTGACGGGCAACGCGGCCTGGGCCAGCGATCCCCGTTTCGCCACCAACCAGGCGCGGGTGCGCCACCGCGACGTCCTGGTGCCCCTGGTCGCCACCGTCATGCAGGCGCAGACCAGTCAATTCTGGATCGACGCCTTGGAAACCCTGGGCGTCCCCTGTGGCCCCATCAACACCATCGACAAGGTGTTCGGCGACCCCCAGGTGGCGGCGCGGGACATGCGCGTCACCCTGCCCCACCCCCAGGCCGGCGGCACAGGCCCGGCGGGCAGCGGGCTGCCGGGCACGGTGGAACTGATCGGCAGCCCCATGAAGTTCAGCGACACTCCGGTCAATTACCGTCAGGCGCCGCCCACCCTGGGCCAGCACACCGACGCGGTGCTGCGCGACTGGCTACGATTGGATGAGGAAGAAATCGGACGCCTGCGGCATGCCGGCGCGCTGTGACCGCGACACGGATCGGGCAGATTGCCAATATCTCCAACATAGAATAACAGCGGCAACCGAAGGGAACGTTTCCATGGACGACACTGGGATCAACCGCCGGGGCTTCGCCACGGCCAGCCTGGCCACGGGTTTCGCGCTGGCCGTGCTGCCGGTATCGGCCCAAACCATCATCACCGATGCCGACGACCTGGATGCGGGCATGGTGCAAGTGCCCGTGGCCGGTGGCGCCACCATGGCGGCGTACCGCGCCGTGCCCAAACGGACGGGCAAGGGCGGACACCATCCGGTGGTGTTGGTCGTACAGGAAATCTTCGGCCTGCATGAGCATATCCGCGACCTGTGCCGGCGCCTGGCCAAGTCGGGCTATTATGCCATCGCCCCCGACCTGTACTTCCGCCAGGGCGACGCCACCAAGGTGCCCGATATCCCCACGCTGATCCGCGACATCGTGTCCAAGGTGTCGGACGCCCAGGTCATGGCCGACCTGGACGCCACGGTGGCCCATCTGAAGACCGACAACCGGGCCGACACCCGGCGCATGGCCATCACCGGCTTCTGCTGGGGTGGGCGCATCGTCTGGCTCTACTCCGCCCACAACCCGGACCTGAAGGCGGGGGCCGCCTGGTACGGCCGGCTGGTGGGCAACACCGACGCCGACCATCCCAAGAACCCCATTGATCTGGTGGATCAGCTGAACGCCCCCGTGCTCGGCCTTTATGGCGCCAAGGATGAGGGCATCCCCGTCGCCAGCGTCGACCAGATGCGGACCGCCCTGGCCAAAGGCGACAAAGCCGCAGACGCGAGCAAGTTGATGGTGTTCCCGGAGTCAGGCCACGGCTTCAACGCCGATTACCGACCCAGCTACAACCCCGTCGATGCCAAGATCGCGTGGAAACAGATGCTGGAGTGGTTCAAGAAACACGGGGTTCCCTACCTGCCGCACACTTGAGTCAATTCGCAAATTTTTGGATAGAACGCGACCGCGTCCGCCGGCGTGAACACCGAAAGGAGGAGCGAGGAAGCCAGGGCCACGGATGTGGCCGCCCGGCGCCCGAGGGAACCATAAAAAAAGAAAAAGGCCCGCCTGCGGGGGAGCGGCGGGCCTTCATAGATGCCGGGCTGGGCGCGGGGAGCAACCCACCCGGACGGGGAAGCAGAAACGGGACCTTGGTCGCCGTTCCGGTACCGGAGAGGTTGGGGCCTTCCCCGGTACAAGAAGAAGCCTATGCCTGCCGGACCGGCCCTGCTGTGACCAATATCACTACGGTGCGGAGCGTAAGCCGACGCAGCCATGCGTTAACCAGCCTTGAATGCGACGCCCCCGCTTCCCGTGCGCTCAGTACAGGGCGATGCATTCGCCATGGCGGGTGTTGTCGGGTGCCACCAAGTCCAGGATGGTGGGCACGACGCGGGTGACCGGGGGCTGGGTATCCGGCTTTTCCCCAGGGAACGCCTGGGCGCGCAGCTTGGTGGGCATGGGGCCGGGATCGACCAGGTTCACCTTCAGGGGGCTTTGCAGCACCTCCCGCGCGTAGGTCAGCGCCATCATCTCCAACCCCGCCTTGGCCACGGCGTAGGCGTTCCAATAGGCCACCGGCTCATGGCCGTAGCGGTCGGTGATGAAGACGGCGCGGCCCGCGTCAGAACCGCGCAGCAGCGGATCCAGGGTACGGATCAGGCGCATGTTGGCGGTCAGCGTCAGGGCCAGGACCTTGTCCCACTGCTTCACGTCGGCATGGGCCATGGGACCGATGGCCCCCAGCATGCCGGCATTGGCCACCAGGATGTCCACCCGCTTGAACCGATCCAGCAACGCCGGCCCCAGCACGTCCAGTTGCGCCGGGTCGGCCGCCATGTCCTGGGGGATCAGGGTGGCGGTGCCGCCAGCGGCGCGGATGGCGTCGTCCACCTCCTCCAGCCCGCCCACGGTGCGGGCGATCAGCACGACGTGCGCGCCTTCCGCCGCCAGCCCCTTGGCGACGGCGGCACCCAACCCGCGTGAAGCGCCGGTGACAACGGCGACACGGCCCTTGAGCCGACCGGGAAGGGTGGGGGAGGCAGGCTCGGTCATGCGGGACACTTTCCTTGAAAAAAGGTTCTTTCAGCAACACGGTGGGCGCGAGATGCCCGCGCCTTACCGCAACGGCTGGCTTTGCGGTTTACGGCCTGGCATCGCGCCCGTCAATCGCCGCCCACGGTGACGACATCGGCCAGCGGCAAGGCGGTGCGTTTCATGACCGTGCGCAGGGTGAAGCTGGAATGGACGCGGGCCACCCCCGGCAGGCGGGTCAGGATGCGGTTGTGCAGGGCCTCGTAATCGGCGGCACCGGCCACCACCACGCGCAGCAGGTAATCGCTGTCGCCGGACATCAGGTAACACTCCATCACCTGCGGGCAGGTGGCCAACGCCTCCTCGAACGCGCGCAGGTAGGGCTCCGTCTGCTTTTCCAGCGTCACCTGGACGAACACGCTCTCCGGCCGCCCGCAGGACGCCGGGTCCAGGATGGCGGTGTAGCCGCTGATGATCCCCGCCTCCTCCATCGCCTTGACGCGGCGCAGGCAGGCGCTTTCCGACAGGTGGACGTGGGCGGCGAGTTCCGAATTGGGAATGCGGCCATGCTCCTGAAGCCGGGTCAGGATGGCACGATCAATCCTATCCAGCACCGTTGTTCGCAGACCCTGGCGCATAGTGGACTTTCGTTGGTGGTTTCTTGCGCATTGTGCGCCCCGCCTATCCCTGAACGCAAGGACATGTACCGGCCTTCGGCCTTATCTTGGCTTCCGAAATCGAGGCAACGGTTGCGCGACCGGACAGGCGGCGCCAACCCAGATGATCCGGGAGAAAACCATGCTTATCGGCGTTCCTAAGGAAATCAAAAACCACGAGTATCGCGTCGGTCTGATCCCCGGCAACGTGCGCCAGCTGGTGGCCCACGGCCACTCGGTCATCGTGCAGAAGAACGCCGGCACCGCCATCGGCCTGACGGATGAGCAGTACGCCGCCGCCGGCGCCACCCTGGTGGAGACGCCCGAGGAGATCTTCGCCAAGGCCGACATGATCGTGAAGGTGAAGGAGCCGCAGCCGCATGAGTGCCGTATGCTGCGCCCCGGCCAGGTCCTGTTCACCTACCTGCACCTGGCCCCCGATCCCGAGCAGACCGAGCTGCTGCTGGCCTCCGGCGCCATCTGCATCGCCTATGAGACCGTGACCGACGTTCGCGGCGGCCTGCCCCTGCTGGCCCCCATGAGCGAGGTCGCCGGCCGCATGTCCATCCAGGCCGGCGCCAAGTGCCTGGAGAAGAGCTACGGCGGCAACGGCATCCTGCTGGGCGGCGTGCCCGGCACCCCGGCCGCCAAGGTCGTGGTCATCGGCGGCGGCGTGGTCGGCCTGAACGCGGCCCGCATGGCCGTGGGCCTGGAAGCGGAAGTGACCGTGCTGGACAAGTCGCTGGACCGGCTGCGCCAGATCGACCAGCAGTACGGCCGCCGCGTCAACACGCTCTATGCCAACATCGACACCATCGAGCAGGCGGTGCTGGACGCCGACCTGGTCATCGGCGCCGTGCTGGTCCCGGGCGCCAACGCCCCGCGCGTCGTCACCAAGGAGATGGTGGCCAAGATGCGCCCCGGCAGCGTGCTGGTGGACGTGTCCATCGACCAGGGCGGTTGCTTCGAGACCTCGCACGCCACCACGCACGCCGAGCCCACCTACGTGGTCGACGGCGTCATCCACTACTGCGTGGCCAACATGCCGGGCGCCGTGGCCCGCACCTCCACCTTCGCCTTGAACAACGCCACCGCCCCCTTCGTCCTGGCCCTGGCCGACAAGGGCTGGCAGCAGGCGCTGACCGACGACGTGCACCTGCGCAACGGCCTGAACGTGTTCCGCGGCAAGCTGACCCACCCCGCCCTGGTGGAAGAGGGCGACGCGCGCTACCTGGCCGCCGACAAGGCCATCGCCTGATCCCCTCCGGGTTAGCGATTGAGTGACTGCGAAGGCCCGGTGGCGACGCCGGGCCTTTTCGCTGCCCGCTCCCCTGCCCCCGTCGATCTGCGACGCCATAACTCAAGCATTTTCCCTGGCCAGCCCGGCGACACACCGTCTAAGTTGTATTTGTGTTTGTCTTGTGGGGGTGCCAATGACACTTACCGATGGGCTTTTGCTACTTCTCTTGTTCGGTGGCGGTTTCGGCCTTTGGAACCTGTCTGACCTCCTCGAGGCCAAGGAAGAGGAAATCCGCGAACGGGCGCGGAAACTGAAGCTGGAAAACGACCGCGAGGAACGGCGGATGAAGCAGGAACACGACACCGCCGTGCCCCAACCGCTACCTGAGCATCCCTGACCGACGGGAAAGGCCCGCGATGCAGACCACGCCTTGGCTTCTTTCCGCCGCCCCCGCCCTGGCGACCCTGCCCAATGTCCCGACAGGGGAACGGTTCCAGTACCTGCTGGAACACGGCACCATGAAGGTAGGCGTCTACGCCCCGCGCGGGCACGACCCGCAAGGCCCCTATGTCCGTGATGAAATCTACGTGATCATCAGCGGCACTGGCACCTTCGTGAAGAACGGTGAACGCCACCCCTTCCAGCCCCACGACCTGCTGTTCGTGGAAGCGGGCGCCGAGCATCGCTTCGAAGACTTCAGCGACGACTTCGCCACCTGGGTGCTGTTCTGGGGGCCAAAGGGCGGGGAGGCCCCTTAAGCCCCCCTCGCCCATCCTTAATTATTCCCCGTGAGTAGGTGTTATTGATCATGTGGCAGAAATGGGCGACGTAAGCGGCGCCTCCACTGTATCGCGGCGAAGATTGATCAAGTTTGGAATAACCAGAAAAAGTTGAGTACCATCCCTTAATTAACAGAGGCTCGACACGTCAGCCATTACTTCTTTCCGAGCTTCCATTATTTTAACACAAGCAACGAAGCGGATCCTCATCCAATGTCTACAAAAATAAATAGAAGATCGCAGGCGTTCATTTTCAGCGCCCTTATGCTGGCGGGGACCATGGCCCTGCCAGGGTGCGCTTCAAACAAGAATCAGGGCAATGCCACCCTCATTGAGCAAGTCGAAACCCGATATCCCCTTTTTTCTCCGCATAAGGAAAAAGGGGTACAGACCTTCGTGGCCGCCGTCCGCTCCCTGAAACGCCCCCACCAAGCTGATCAAGGGTGTGAGGAGTTCATTTCGGATTTCCTCGCCAACACTCGTATAGCCGTCCAATCCCCAGCAGCCTCCGCCACATCGGCCAAAGATATCGCCACCCTGACGCAATTGAACCAGTGCCCGCCGACATTATTCCAAGATCCGCCGCCCTTGCCGTTCAAAGTCCCGATGGAGCAACCCTCGGGGCCCGTCTTTGAGCGGTACGACATCTACAGCGAGCAGTTGGTCAATGCCACGCGGTACCTACTGATGTATCGAAAAATGGGTTGGACGACGACAGGTGGCAACGGGGGGAACCTCCACAGCATCTCTACCTATACGCGGGAAATCGACCCTGCCACCTGCCACGGCACCACCGTGATCTCCGATACCTCGGCTCCCAAGGGCGTCGACGTGAACGATGATCAAGGGATGTATCTTCTGACGTGGAAGCAAATGCCGGTGGCTGTGACCTTGCTGCACCGGACGCAGCCCGTTGGCCCAGGCATCCCCAGCGACCTGTGGAGCCTTTCGGCGCAATCGCAATTTCCGGCGGTGTTGCCTCTGACCTGCATCGTCTCCTGGAAACCTTGATCGACCTGGGCCGGGGCCAGACCGCCGAAATCGTTATCACTCAATGTGTTAAGCGCTCCGCCCCTCGCGCCCGTCCTCGCGCGCCATCAGCAGCGGGTGCAGGAAACGCGCTTCCAGCTGGCGGGCGGGCATGGGTTCGGCGATGAAGAAGCCCTGGACGACGGGGCAGCCCTCGGCCACCAGCCAGGCCAGCTGCTCCTCCCGCTCCACCCCTTCGGCCACCACCTCCAAGCCCAAGCGCGCGCCCAGGGTCAGGATCATGGCGGCGATGGCGCTGTCGCGCGGCAGGTCCTGCACGAAGGCCCGGTCGATCTTCAGGGTGTCGATGGGCATCTGGCGCAGGTAGGACAGCGAGGAGAAGCCGGTGCCGAAATCGTCCACGGCGATTCGCACGCCCAGCCGCTTCAGGCGCCACAGCACCTCCAGCGAGCGGGCGCTGTCCACCATGACGCTTTCCGTCACCTCGATCTCGATGCGGTCGGCGGGCACCCCGCTGCGCGCCAGGCAGTCGCGCACCCGCTCGACGAAGCCGGGCGCGATGATCTGGCGGGCGGAGACGTTCACGGCGATGTGGAAGTCGGGCAGCAGCTTGGTCCAGTGCGTGGCCTCGCGCACCGCCTGCTCCAGCACCCAGCTGCCCAGTTCCATGATCAGGCCCGAATCCTCGGCCACGGTCATGAAGGCGCCAGGCTGCACCAACTGGCCGTCATGCTTCCAACGGACCAGCGCCTCCGCCCCCACCAGGGACTGGTCGGCGGCCCGCACCTTGGGCTGGAAGTAAAGTTCGAAGGAACCGATGCTGAGCGCCTGACGCAAGTTGGCCTCGGTGGTCAGGCGGTTTTCCGCCCGCTCGCTCATGTCGCGGGAGAAGAAGCGATACTGCCCGCGCCCCGCCGCCTTGGCGGCGTAAAGCGCCGTATCGGCCTGGCGCAGGAGCGTGCTGGCGGTTTCCATCTCACCCGCCGCCGCGCCCTCCCCCACCATCGCCACGCCGATGGAGGCGCCGGCATGCAGCAGATGGCCCCCCTCGACCGCCAGCGGCGGCTCCAGCGCTTTCAGCAGCCGCTCCGCCAGGACGGCGGCGTCGACCGCCTCATGCACATTCTCCGTCACCACAAGGAATTCATCGCCGCCCAGCCGGCCCAGCATGTCGCCCTGGCCCAGGCAGTCGCGCAACCGAGCGGCGACCGCCTGAAGCAAACGGTCGCCGACATCGTGGCCCAGGCTGTCGTTGACATGCTTGAACCGGTCCAGGTCCAGGAAGAATAGGGCGATGCCGCCGCGCCCCCGCGCAGGATGCCCCACCGTCCCCACCAGATCCGATCGCTCCGGGTGGTACAGCCGCCGCTCCCGTCGCCGCAGCGCCTCATCCAGGCGTCGCTGAAGCAGCAGGCGGTTGGGCAGGCTGGTCAGGACATCGTGGGTGGCCAGTTGCTCCATGTCCGACCGGTTGCGGTCCAGCAGGCGCAACACTTCATTGAAGCGGCGGACGAGATAGCCCAGCTCATTCTCGGCCTGGCGCGGAAAATCGGGCAGGCGGGCGGCGCCGGGACGGGAGGGGTCGATGCTGGCGACGGCCAGGCCAACGGCGCGCAACGGCCGGGTCAGGAAGGTGTGCAGCAGCAGGGCCAGCACCACGCCCAGCGCCAGATCGCGCACCAGCCCGCCCAGTACCGTGGTGCGGATGAAGGCGGCATAGTCGGCCGCCGCCCGGCTGGTATCCAGCTCCAGCTCCACCCGCCCGATGATGGGGCCGCCGCGTGAACTGCCGGCCGGACGGTAGAGGAGGCGCTGGGTCTCCGCCAAATCCTTGAAGATGGGGGCGAAATGGGCGCCGGACAGCCAGCCCCGCCACGACAGGGCGCCCCCGTCCACGGGCGGCAGGTCGCGCGCGCCTTCGGCCAGCACCCGGTTGGGCATTTCCACGAGGCGCACCGCCCGCACGCCATCGATGGCCAGCACGGACCGGACCAGCCCCGACGCCAGGTCCGGATCCAGGTTCCAGACCGCGGCGCTGGCCGTGTTTTCCACTAGGTCCAGCACGACGCGGCCGGCATTGGCGAATTTGGCCCGCTCCCGCTCCGCCTGGCCGATGCCCTGGATCAGGGACAGCACCGCCCCGATCACAACGGCGGACAGCAGGGCCAAAGCCGATTGCCGGACCGCCAGGGAGTGCCAAAAGGCGACGGTCATCTGATGACGCCGCATCACCGCCTGGCGCCGGGCGCGTCGCAACAACCACGCGCACAGCCAACGGGGCACGGGGACACCCAGCAAACGGTGGATCGGGGTCGTGGACGGGGAATAGGTCACGGCGGGCCCGCCACCGGCCCCACGGCCGGCATACGCCCAATCGCCCGTTTCCCGCGCGCAACCCTCGCCATGCTCAGTCCCCGTTGCCTCCAAATGCCAACCTAGATGCCGGTTCGACCGGCGGCGCCGTACCCTTGGGCACGCGCCGCCGCCATCCGACCTAACGTCGTGGCGCCATCACCACTTGAAGCTTTTCCCGCAGGCTGACCAGGGTAACGGGCTTGGCGATGAAGGCGTCCACGCCCAAGTCCCGGGCCTTCAATACCGTTTCCTTGTCCGCTCGATTGGTCAGGAAAACCACCGGAATATGGTGCCCTTGCGTTTCGCGCGACCGAAGATGCTGCAGGAAGGTCAACCCATCCACCGGCGCCATGTCGATGTCGGCGATGATGACGTCCGGCCGACGCTCAAGGGCGACGCTCAACCCTGACGAGCCATCCTCCGCCTCCATCACCGCGCCGAAATCCAGCTGCCGCAGAATCCGGACGATGACGCCACGGATAAAGCTTTGGTCCTCGATCACCAGGGCGCTACGGAAATTGAAGGAAATCACACCCATTGCCATCCCCAAACGGCCGCCGGCTTCAAATCCAAACAATCTTGTTTTAACGTGGAGTGAATAGCCGCTCCGACATCCACCGGAACGACAGGCGCGGAATACTAAGTTAGTATAGACAGAAATTTTGGAAGTCGTCTTGTTATAAAGAGGCGATGGTTGACGCAACCTGCTCCAGCGCAATCGGCAGAGCCTTTGCCGCCTGCCGGGCGCCCTCTGGATTCCCTTGTAGCAGGGACTCTTCCACTCGATCAGCCGCCTGGGCCAAAATATCAGCCCCGGCGGTCTTGGCCACACCGGCCAAGGCATGGGTCTGGTGCCGGGCATGGCCGAGATCATCCCGGGCGAATGCCGCGGCGACACCCAGAACCAAGGGGCGGGCGGCGTCCAGGAAGTCGTTCAGGAAAGTGCGTGCCTCGTCATCCAGCGCGCTGAACAATTCCAGCGTGCGCGTCAGATTGAGAACCGGCACCACCCCGGCACCGACCTCCCCCAATGACCCTGACTGGGACGGCCCTGACTGGGACGGTGCCGCGCCCCTGTCCGACAGGGGGGCAGCCACTGCGCCAGGCAGCGATCCAGCCGATCCAGTTCCAGGGGCTTCGCCAGGAAGCCGTCCATGCCCGCCGCCAGGCAACGCTGCGATTCACCGGCCATGGCGTTCGCGGTCAATGCGATGATGGGGGTCCGCAGGCCGGTGCCCGTCTCCGCCTCACGGATCGCGGCGGTGAGTTCGAACCCGTCCATTTCCGGCATGTTGCAATCGGTCAGGACCAGGCCGAAACGGCCCGAGCGCCACGCCGCCAGGGCCTGGCGGCCGTCTTCGGTTATCTCCGCCGCGATGCCCAACAGGCTCAGCTGCCGGCGTATGACCATCTGGTTGACGGGCTGGTCCTCCGCCACCAGGACCAGCCGGCCTTGAGCGATGGCCACCTCGACCGGGGGCGGTTCGCCCCGCCCCTGGCGCAGGGAGGAGGTGGCGGAACGCGCCGCCATCTCCTGCCCCGCGGCGGAGGCGATGGCGCGAATGAGGGGGACACGCCGTACCGGCCGCCCGATCTGCACCGTGCCGGACGGCAGGCCCGCCGGCCGGACCGAGTCCGCGGCAGCCACCAGCACCGCCGGCCGGCCATCCGGCAAGTCCGGCCAGACATCGCCGGGGCGGGGAATGACCACCGCCACCGTCCACGCCTGCCCCGGCTCCGTCACGCGGCCCCCGGCGGCCTCGATATAGCAGGCGACGGTGTCGCGCAGCGCCGGGGTTTCGGCCACGACCAGCACGTCGATCCCCGACAGCGAGGGCAGGGCGGGCTGCGGCGCCGTGGCGGGTTGCTCCTGGGCAATGGCCAGGTCGATTTCAAACCAGAAGGTGGAGCCCTGCCCCGGCGCGCTTTCCAAACCGATGCGTCCCTGCATCAGGTCGATGAGACGCCGGCTGATGGACAGGCCGAGGCCGGTGCCGCCGAAGCGACGGCTGGTGGAGCTTTCGGCCTGGGTGAAGGGCTGGAACAACTGCTTCTGCACGTCTTCGGCGATGCCGATGCCGGTGTCCTGCACCGCCACCTTCACCCGGCAGCGGCCCGGCTCCGCCCCCGGCAGGCAGCGCATCGACAGGGTGACGCCCCCCTTCTCCGTGAACTTGATGGCGTTGCCGGTCAGGTTGTACAGCACCTGGCGCAGGCGCAGCGGGTCGCCCATCAGCAGGTCGGGAATGGCGGGGTCGATGTGGACGTGCAGGTCCAAAGCGCGCTTGCGCGCCTGGGCCGCCAGCATGTCCGCCACCCCCTCCACCAGCGGACCCAGCGCCACCGGATGGCATTCGATGTCCATGCGGCCGGCCTCGATCTTCGAGAAATCGAGGATGTCGTCGATGATGCGCAACAGGGTGCCCGCCGCATCCCGGGCGGTGAACAGCATCTCCATCTGTTCATCGTCCAGCCCGGTATGGGACATGAGTTCCAGCATGCCCAGCACCGCATTCATGGGCGTGCGGATTTCATGGCTCATGGTCGCCAGGAAACTGGACTTCAACCGGCTGGCGCTTTGCGCCTCGCGCGCCGTGCGGATGTTGTCGTAAGACCGCAGCGCCGTGATGATGGTGATGAACAGCTTTTCCGAGGTGAGCTCGGTCTTCGCCTTGTAGTCATTGATGTCGTAATTGACGATGACGTCCCGCACCGGCGCCTGGCCGGGCTGGCCGGTGCGCAAGACGATGCGCACATCGTGATTGTCGAATTCCTCGCGGATGCGTCGCGCCAGCACCAGGCCGGCGTCATCCGTCTCCATGACGATGTCCAGCAAGGCGACGGCGATGTCTTCACGCTTGGTCAGGACGGTCGCCGCCTCCGCCGCCGACCGGGCGGTCAGCAAGTCCAGCGGCCGGCCCTTGTAGGTCAGGCGGCTGAGCACCAGCCGGGTCATGATGTGCACCTCCTCATCGTCGTCGACGACAAGGATGGGCCACGGCGGCAGTTCCCGCGCCGGGGTCGCGGGGGCATCCTCAACCAGGAACAGGGAATTGAGGTCGGACGTCATGGCCGACCGTTTTCAAGGCGGTGGGCAGTGACGACCCGCTGTCGTTTTGAACCGCTGGTCACAGCCATAGATCGACGCGTCGGCACCTTTATGCCGCTTGATGATAGGGCCCCATATCGATCCGCGAGACGCCGAAGCATGTCGGCATCCGGCAGGCCGGACGAACAGCCAGAACACAGGACGCCGCCCGCGTCCTACCCCTGGGCTCAGGGCACTGTACATGAGCGGCACGCGCCAATCCAGCCACGCACAGACCCGAGGTCGATACGGGTGTGTAACGCCCCAAAGCCGAATTGGCGTCCACAAGGAGTCGAGAGTAAAGCCGTAAGTTACCGGCTGGCGGTGGGACGCCCGCGCCCACGGGGCTTGACGACGGCCTTCGTGGTGCGACGACCCCGCTTAACCGGCTCGGGCGGCGGGGGCGTCGGGGGGCGACGCAGGCTTCAAGTCCCTGGTACGCCAGTACAATCACCGAGGGCAATGCCTCGACGCTGACAGGGTTTGACCGGGCGTAGGACGTTGCGATCTTGACCGCCAGTTCCCGCAATTCCGGCCTTAGTCGATCGTTCATCTACCGCTCCCACCCGCTTCTCATGGACACTTGGTAGAAAGGACCGTAATCAAAGACGCTTCATTTAGCGCTCTTTCATTCGGTCTATGCGGTTCGGATGAGTATTTCAGACGGCATGTACTGACCAGAGTGCGAATTGGCAGGACTGTGATAGATACCGTGCGAGGGCGGCCGGATGGGGAGCGGGGCGGATCAACCGACCCGGGCAGAGGCTGAGGGCGGCGACCGATCCAGGCCCACCGCCCCTTGCAGGTGGACATCGGCGAAGCGGACCCCCGTGGTGTCGGCCTGAGTGAGGTCGGCATTGTTCAGGCTGGCACCGGTGAAATTCGCATACTGTACTTGGGCACGCCACAGACTGGCCCCGGCAAGGTCGGCGCCGGACAGGTCGGCGGGCCAGGACCGGCCGCTGGGAAGGCCGTCGGCATTCAGAATATCGGCCGGATCCAGCCGCGCTTCAGCCAGATCCGCCGCCACGAGCCGCGCATGCCCCAGTGTCGCGCCGCGCAACACGGCACCGCGCAGGCTGGCCTCCGTCAGGTCGGCGCCCGACAGGTCCGCCAATGTCAGGTCGGCACCGGCCAGAAGGGCGCCGCGCAGCCGGGCGCCCCGAAGCATCGCGCCGGCGAGGCGCACTCCCCGCAGATCGGCGCCTTCCAGGTTGGCGCCCTCCAACTCCGCCCGGGCACCGCGGGCACCACCACTGTCGATCCAGCGCTCGTGCTCATGCACCCGGTGACGCATGTCCAGGGCCAGCGAATCGAGCGACCGCGAAAAGCGGGCATCCTCAAGCAGCGCGCCGCTTAGATCGCATCGGTTAAGGTCCACCCCCATGAGGTCAGCCTGAGCGAAACGGGTACCCTGCAGACGCGCGCCCGCCAGCTGGGCGCCGCTCAAACGGCTTCCGCTCAGGCTGGCGTCGCTGAGATCGGCGCCCGCCAAATCCACGTCCCGCAGCAGCGAGCCCGTGAAGTCGCCCCTCCGCAGGTCGGCCCCTCGCAGCAAGGCGCCGGTGAGGTCGCAATCCAGCATCGTCACCCCCGCCAAACGGACCCCGACGAGAAGGGCGCGGCCCAGCCGCGCGCGCCGAAAGACGATGCCTTGCCCGCTCAACGCCCCCTGCCCCGCGCTGGTGGGTGGCAGCGCGATCAACATATCGCTGGGGCGAAGGTCGGCCCCCCGCAAATCCGTCCGGTCCAGCACAGCGCCCCGCAGGTCACATCCGCGCATGTCGGCGGCCACCAGGCAGGTTTGGGTCAGGTTGGCATCGGACAGGCCCGCGCCGCAAAGGTCGGCGCCCTCCAGCCGGCAATTGTCCAAAGCGGCACCGGATAAATCGGCACCGGTCAGCAAGGCGCGGGAAAGATCGCGGTTTGACAGGTTGGCGCCACGCAGAACATGCATCACCAGATTGGCACGCCGGCCGCCCGGCTTCGCCGCCAACCAGCGTTCATGATCATCCAGTATCTGGGCCAACTGGGCGCCGAACATGCAACCATCCGCTCGCGGCCAGGTACAAGGACGGGCGGAACGGAGCCCGGCCCCATCCCTGAAAGGCGGGCCGCGCCGCCAGAGGCGAGTATGGGCGCGCGCGGGTTAATGGAAGCTGAAAGCCGGGCCAGAAAAACCGGATAGACCGAAAGGCAGACTTCACCGCAAGGTGTCCAGCGCCTCCAACAGCTGCTCCATCCGGTAGGGCTTGGGCAGCAGGCGCATGCCTTCCAGCGGCGGCAGATTCTCGGCGTATCCGGTTGTCAGCAGGACGGCCAGATCGGGCCGCAGCACCAGGGCCACCTTGGCGAGATCAACCCCATTCATGCCACCTGGCATGACGATATCGGAAAACAGGATGTCGATGGTGTCACCGTTTTGCAGCAGGGCCAGAGCCTGATCGGCGCGGGACGCCTGGAGCACGGCGAAGCCCCGCTCCGTCAGGCCGGCGGCCACCGTGGCGGACACAGTGGCGTCATCCTCCACCACCAGCACGGTGCGCGTCTCCACCCGATCGACGGGGCGCGCCTCGACCACGGGCGCGGGCCGACGGGGGGCGTCGGCAGCGCGGGGCAGGAACAGGGTGACGGTGGTGCCCACGCCCGGGACGCTGTCCAGATGAACCGTGCCGCCCGACTGGCGGGCGAAGCCATACACCTGGGACAGGCCCAGGCCGGAGCCCTTGCCCACCTCCTTGGTGGTGAAGAAGGGTTCGAAGACATGGGGCAAAACCGCGGGATCGATGCCCGATCCCGTGTCGGTGATGGCCAAGCGCACGAACTGACCCTTCAACCCTTCTTCCGTGTGGTCGGGCGCCAGGGTCACGTTCTCGGCGACGAAGCGCAGGACGCCGCCGTTGGGCATGGCGTCACGCGCGTTCACGGCCACGTTCAACAGCGCCAGCTCCAACTGGGCGGGGTCGGCCATGGCCGGCCACAGGCCTTGCGGAAGGGCCATCTCCAGCACGATGTCGGCCCTGAGCGCGTGCATCAGCAGTTGACGCATGGTGCGCACCAAGTCGGCCACGTCCACCGGTTCCGGCCGCAGGGCCTGGCGGCGCGCGAAGGCCATGAGTTGGCGGGTCAACCCGGCACCCCGGTCGATGGCCTGCATGCCGGCGCGAATCAGGTCTCGGCTGCGATCGTCCGCCGCCCGGCGCATCAGCATGTCCAGGCAGCCGGACACGGCCTGCAACAGGTTGTTGAAGTCATGGGCGATGCCCCCGGTCAACCGGCCCACGGCTTCCATGCGGTGCGCCTGGAAAAGCGCGGTGTTGGCGCTTTCCGCCTCGGCCACCGCCGCGCGCACCTTCTCCTCCTGCTCCGCGCTGGAGCGAGCCAGGCGCTGGCCGGCGTCGGCCAGGACCTTGGCCACGGCGTCGGCCTCCGCCAGGCCCAGCGTCTCGGTTGAAACCGGCGCGCCCCTGCCCAGGCTGGCGGCCCGCGCGGCCAACTGTTCCACCGGATAGGTGATGCCCCTGGCCAGGCGCAGGGCCAAACCCATGGCCAAGGCGAACAGGGCCACGGCCCCCGCCATGGCCACCAGCAGGCCGCGCCAAGCCTCACGGCCCAGCTCGTCACGGGGTGCCGCCACGGACACGACCAGATCCTGGCTGGGCGTATGACGGAAGGAGATGACGATGGGAAAGCCTTCCAGCGACAGGCCGGGCATGCGGCCGGACGTCCTTTTGTTGAACGCTTCGATGAACTCCGGCCGCGCCTTCTGCCCGACATAGCGGTCCGGGTCCCGGGTGCGGGCGATGATGCCGCCGGACCGGTCGACGACGGCGCCGATCCAGCCCGCGCGCAGCTGCTGGTCCGTCAGCAGCTGGGTGAATTCCGTCGACGGCATGACCAGCGACAGGACATAGGCGGGGGCGCCGTCCCGATACACCGGTTCATGCAGCGCGATGGCCTGCTGGTTGGTGAGGGTGCTGTTGAACAGGGTGCCGACGCGGCTGTGGCCGCTGTCCAGGGCCGCCTGTAGGTTGGGCCCCAGTTGCCCTCCCGACAGCGGTGCCCCCGGCGGCAAGGCGGTGTTGATCAATACGTGCCCATCAACCGCCGAGGCCAGCCGAAACCAATAGCCCTTGGGAAGGTCGATCGCCCTGGCCTGGGCCTCCAGGGCGGCGATGTCGCCAGCGGCCATGGCGGGCGACGCGACCAGGGCCCGGAGATAGGCTTGGCTCTGCCCCAACTGCTGGTCCACGGCCAGGGACAGCATATGGGCGGTTTCGTCCAGGTGGCGCTCCGCCACCCGGCGCTCGCGGGTGTAGGCGCCGCCCAGCAGCAGCGCGCCGCCCAACAGCGGCGGCAGCAGCAACGCCACGGCCGCCAGCAGCAGGCGGCCGCGGACGCCCAGGGATGACGTGGCCGCGGCACCCGGCTTTCCGGCGGGACGGGCACGCAAAAGGGCAGGTGCCGGCATGGCGCGCACCGCCGCCCCTTTTCCCGTCAAATCCTGGCGATCCGCCACGTCATGCCCCCTCGCCAGGGCGGGGCGGCCGGCCCCCCCTCCCCGACCCCGCGTTCCAAGGGGCGTCAAGCTAACGCGCCCGTGCGCGCCTGGCTAGAGGAGGTATCACCGGTCGCCCGCACATCCCTTTCGATAAACCTCAGTTCGTCGCCTTGGCAAAGTCCCCCGCCCGGAAATAGGAGAGTTTGGTGGGATCGATGCGGGCGCGCACGGCCTGCGAGATTTGCGCCGGCGTCACCGCCGCCACCTTGGCCTCCATCTCAGCCGACCATGCCATGGTCCGACCCAGGTAGAGGTTGCCCGCCAGCAAGCTGGCCAGGCGCGCGTCCTCGGTGCGGCCCATGCGGAACTGATCCAGGAAACCGCTTTTGGCCTCCGCCAGTTCCTGGTCGGTGATGCCATCGTTGACCAGACGGGTCAGTTCCTCGCCAAACGCCGTCTTGACCTTGGCCACGTTCTGGGGGGCCGCGATGGCCTGGAGGGTCAGGCGGCCAACCTTGTCGATAGCTCCCGCCGACAGGGCGGAACCAGCGCCGTAGGACAGCCCCTCTTTCTGGCGGACCCGGTCACCCAGGCGGGAATGCAGGGTGCTCCCCCCCAGGATGCGGTTGGCCATCAGCAGGGCGGGATAGTCGGGATCATCTTCGTTCAGGGCCAAGGGAAGGCCGGCCAGCAGAATGCCGTTGGCCTTGTCCGGGGTCTGGATCACCTGGTCCAGGCCGGCCACCTGGGACGGCGTGTCGGCAATGCGGGTGAAGGGCTGCGGCGCCACGAAACCGCCCAGCGCCGACTGCACCAGTTGCGGCATCGTAGCGGCGTCGAAGTCGCCGACGACGGCCACCTGGGCCGCGCGCGCGCCATAGAAAGCCTGATGGAAGGCCTTAACCTCGTCCAGCTTCAGCGCCTTGATCTTGGCGATCCAGTCGTCGATCGTGTCGATATGGCCCGGATGGTCCGGCTGCGTCGTGTCGAAGGCGCGGCTGAAGGCGTTGCTGGCCAGGGACTGCGGATCGGTGCGCGAGGATTCCAGGTCGGCGATGGTGGCGGCGCGCCACTGCTCGAATTCATCCGCCGGGAAGGACGGCTCGCGCAACACCTCGGCCACCAATGCCAGCACGTCGGCGATATGGGCGCGGTCGGTCCGCACGGCCACGGTGGCCTGCTGGGTGCCCGAGGAAATGGCCAGGTTGGCCTTCAGCTTGTCCAGAAGATCGGAGATCTGCTGGCGGTCATGCTTGGCCGTGCCCTTCAGCAGCATGTTGGCCACGGCCTCGGACGCGGCGTCCTTGCCGGTTAGGCTGGCATCGTCGCCGAAGCGCAGGCGGATGACCAGGTTGACCGCCTGTCCCCGGGCCGGCTTGGCCAGCAAGGCCAGCATGCCCCCATCCGGCAGATCCAGGCGCTGGGTATGGGCATCGATGTTGGCGGGGCTGGTGTCGAACACAGCATCCGCCACCGCCGCCGCGCGCCCCTTGTACCCGTCGACCAGCGTGGCGATGGCCGGGGCGGTGGGAATGTCCACCCGCTCCGGCGTCGCCGTGGAGATGAAGTGGCCGACGGTGCGGTTGGCCTGGCGGAAATAGGCTTCCGCCACCCGCTGCACATCGGCGACGGTCACGGCCGCGATGCGGTCACGCCCGACAAACAGCAGGCGCCAGTCGCCCTGGGCGATGGGATCCGTCAGGCTGAGCGCCACGCCGTTGGGGTTATCCATCAACTGGTCGTAGTTCTTCAGGATGCGGGTCTTGGCGCGGTCCACCTCCTCCTCGGTGATGGGATGGTCGTGGACGCCCTCCACGACCTCGGTCATGACCGACAGCACCTTGGCGGCGTCGCCCCCCTTTGGCACCTCCGCCAGCGTCAGCGCCAACCCCGGGTCCACATGCTTTTCGGCGGAGGCCGAAACGCCCGTGGCCAGCTTCTGTTCCACCAGCGCCTTGTGTAGGCGTCCGGACGGGGTGTTGCCCAGTACGAACGCCAGGATGGACAGGGCGGCGCTGTCGGGATGGGTGGCGGCCGGAATGTGATAGGCCAGCCCCTCGTACCCCGTGTCCCCCACGCGCCGCAGGGTGACGGACCGCTCACCGTCCTGCGCCGGTTCCACCGTATATTCGCGTGGCAGGGCCTCGGCCGGGTTCTTAAGCGGGCCGAAGGCGGCCTGGACGCTGGCCAGGGCCTTGGCGGGGTCGAACTTGCCGGCGATGACCAGGGTCGCGTTATCCGGCCGGTAATAGCGGTGATAGAAGGCCTGCAGGTGGCCAATGTCCACATTCTCCACATCAGACCGCGCGCCGATGGTGGAATGGCCATAATGGTGCCAGAGATATGCTGAGGAGTGCATGCGCTCCATCAGGATGCCGACGGGGTTGTTTTCCCGCATCTCCATCTCATTGCGCACCACGGTCATCTCACTGTCGAGATCTTTGCGGGCGATGAAGGAATTGACCATGCGGTCC
This sequence comes from Nitrospirillum karajorum, assembly GCF_036348415.1. Lineage (NCBI taxonomy): Bacteria > Pseudomonadati > Pseudomonadota > Alphaproteobacteria > Rhodospirillales > Azospirillaceae > Nitrospirillum > Nitrospirillum karajorum. The sequence continues at coordinate 1,705,499 of NZ_JAZBQB010000001.1, read as the reverse complement.
GCTTCGAGAGCCAACGCCCAGTCCAGGTAATCCTGCCGGGCATCGAAGGTCTCGTAGTAATTCGTGCGGTCCTCCGCCGTGGTGGCGTTGTTCTGGAAGCCCCGCTTCTGCGTCTCCTGCGGAATGGACTGGTGGCTGGGCGTCCCCTTGAACATCAGATGTTCCAGCAGGTGCGCCATCCCCGTCTCGCCATAGCTTTCCATGCGCGATCCGACGCGGTAGACGACATTGACGGTGACGGTGGACTTGGCCTCGCTGGGGAACAGCACCACGCGCAGGCCGTTCGCCAGACGGTATTCGGTAATGCCTTCGACGCTGGCGACCTGTACCGGGGCGGGGCTCTTGACCGGCGGGGTGGCCTTGAGCGTCTTGGCAGGGGCCGTCTTGGCCGGGACGGGCGCCTCGGACTGTCCCGCGGCAAGGGCCGCCGCGGGAAGAAGGACGGGTGCCATCAGCGCCGACAGGGCACAGCCGGTGGCAAGCGCCGCGGCCAGGAAGGTCTTACCAGAAGTCAATGTCGTCCCTTTCTTTGACACGCCATACCGCCGCGCCCTAGCCGGCGGGAGGGGGCAGCCCCACCGTAGTGTGCATGAGGCGGCATCGTCTGGGCAGGGAATTAAATGGCGCACCCCACGCCACCGACACCCATGGAGGACGTTGGCCACGGGAGGCGGCCTAATCGTTGCACGACCGCTAGGTCGACCGGCTTCCCCCGACCGGTCCTGGCGCCCGATGGCCTTCCCCGATGGTGCTATTCAGGAAGCTGGGCTATCGTAAACGCCTGATCCCGCCCACCATATCGGGTAACGCGGCCCCGGCCATGTACCGAGGCCGGACCATCACGACGAACTGGCATCCCTTTGACCGAAACCCTGGTCGCCTGCCCCGAATGCGACGCCCTGCACGAACGGCGCCCTTTGCCACCGGGCACAAAGGCGCGGTGCGTGCGCTGTCAGGCCGTGCTGTACCGCCGCTCCTACCTGGAGGCGGAGCACCAGCTGGCGCTGGTGACGGCCGCCATCGTGGTCTATCTCATCGCCAACTGCTTCCCCATCGTGGATCTGGAAATCCAGGGCCGCAGCAACAGCGCCACGCTGATCGGCAGCGTGCTGTCCCTATGGCAGGAAGGGCGGGAGATCGTGGCCGTATTGGTCTTCGGCACCACCCAATTGTTTCCCTTGGTGGATCTGGGGGCGCTGTTCGCCCTGTTGCTGATGATCCGCCGGGGTCGTCCGGCGGCGGCCTTCGCGCCCATCCTGCGCTTTCTCCAGGCCCTGCGCCCCTGGGGCATGATCGAGGTGTTCATGCTGGGCATCGTCGTGTCGCTGGTGAAGCTGTCCAACATGTCAACGGTGGTGCCGGGCATCGCGCTGTGGGCCTTCGGCCTGCTGACCATCCTGATGGCCGCCATCCTGTCCCTGGACCTGCGCAGCCTCTGGCAGGCGGGCCAGGGGGTGATCGTCCGGCCGGACGCCCCACCCGCCCCCGGCCGCCGGACCGCGCATCCATGAGGGGCAAGCGACACGGCCGGCACCCGGCACCGGAGCCCGCCGTGACCACGGCGGCGCAGGCCGGCCTGCTGTCCTGCCACCATTGCCACCTGGTCTGCCGCGAGCCCCTCCCCCATGCCGGGCGGAGTGCGGGTCACCTGCGATGCCCCCGGTGCGCCGGACGGCTGCATCGGCGCAAGACGGACAGCCTGTCGCGCACCTGGGCGCTGTTGATCGCCGCCGCCATCCTCTATATCCCCGCCAACGTCTTCCCGGTGATGCAGACATCGACGCTGCTGGGCACCCAGAACGACACCATCCTGTCGGGCATCCTCTATTTCTGGACCAGCGGCTCGCCCGAGCTGGCCGTGCTGATCTTCACCGTCAGCATCCTGGTGCCGTTGCTGAAACTGGCGACACTCAGCACGCTGGCCGTCTCCATCCATCGGGGGGCCCGAAGCCGCGCCGACCAACGCGCCCGCCTTTACCGCATCGTCGAGTTCGTGGGCCGCTGGTCCATGCTGGACGTGTTCGTCGTCGCCCTGATGGTGGGCCTCGTCCATTTCCAAGGCCTGGCCGTCATCCAGGCCGGACCGGGGGCAGCCGCCTTCGGTGGGGTGGTGGTGCTGACCATGCTGGCCGCCCATAGCTTCGACCCCCGCATGATCTGGGATCGCGCCCGCCGCGCGCCTGCGAGCCGTCAAGAATCAACCCGCCCACCCCCCGGAATCCGCCATGGCCGACACCCCGCCCCATAACGACAGGCCCGATGCCCCGGCAGACCCTGGGGCCATTCATGACCGGGACCTGCCGGTGCCCGTGGTCGACGCGGGCCGTCGCTGGATTCCGTCCCTGGTCTGGCTGATCCCGGCCATCGCCGCCCTCATCGGCCTGACCCTGGTCGTCAAGACGGTGTGGATGAAGGGGCCGAGCATCACCATCAGCTTCCTGACCGCCGATGGCATCGAGCCGGGCAAGACCAAGGTCAAGTTCAAGGATGTGGACATTGGCGAGGTCAAGTCCGTCACCTTGAACGAGGACCATGCCCGCGTCATGGTGACGGTGGAGTTGAGCAAGGAGGCGGGCAACTTCGCGGTGGACGACAGCCGCTTCTGGGTGGTGCGCCCCCGCTTCGCGGAAACCGGCATCTCGGGCCTGAACACCCTGTTGTCCGGTTCCTACATCGGTGTCGACGCCGGAAAATCCACCACCCCGCGCAAGGAGTTCACCGGACTGGAGGACCCGCCGGTCGTCGCCTCCGACGTGCCCGGTCAGCGCTATGTCCTGCATACCGACGACATCGGTTCCCTGGCCGCCGGTTCGCCGGTTTATTACAAGCGCATCCCCGTGGGGCATGTGGAGCGCTACACGCTGGATGAGGATGGCCGCAACATCACGCTGCACATTTTCATCAAGTCTCCCTACGACCATTTCGTCACCAAGGACAGCAAGTTCTGGCACGCCAGCGGCGTGGACGTGCGCATCGACGGCGCTGGCCTGAAAATCGACACCCAGGCGCTGGCCACCATCCTGATGGGGGGCGTCGCCTTCGAGGATCCGGCCGGCACCTCCCTCACCCCCGCCCCGGCCGGCGATCATTTCTGGCTGGCCGCCAACCATGCCGACGCCCTGAAGGCGCCGGACGGACCCAGCGTGCCAGTGGTGCTGCATTTCAACCAGTCCATCCGCGGCTTGACCGTGGGGGCGCCGGTGGACTTCCGGGGAGTGGAGCTTGGCAATGTGACGGCCACCGGCATCGACTATGACCCGCAAACCCATGATTTCACCGGCCGCGTCCTGGTGACCCTCTTCCCCGACAGGCTGGCCTCCTTCGAAAAGACGCTGCCGTGGAACGGCGACCGGCACATTCGCACCGCCCGTATCCGCGACCTGGTGAACCGGGGCCTGCGCGCCCAGTTGCGCACCGGCAGCATCCTGACCGGGCAGTTGTACGTGGCACTCGACTTCATGCCCAAGGCAGCGCCGGTGGCGTTCAATCCCGACGCCGATCCCCTGGAATTGCCGACCGTACCGGGCGACCTGGAGGAGCTGTACCAGAAGGTGCAGGACATCGTGGCCAAGCTGGACAAGATCCCCTTCGACGCCATCGGCGAAAACGCGCGCAAGGCCTTGGCCAGCGTGGACGGCGCCACGCGGCATATCGACGATCTGGTCCGGCATGCCGACCACGACGTGCTGCCGGAAATCCGCGACAGCCTGCAACAGATGCAGCAGACGCTGGCCGCCACCCAGGCCAGCGTCGCCCCCGACGCCCCGTTGCAACAGGATACCCGCCAAGCCCTGAAGGGCGTGATGGATGCCACCCGCTCGCTGAAGGCGCTGAGCGACAGCCTGGAACGCCACCCGGAATCCCTGGTGCGCGGCCGGAAGGACAAGGACGAATGACCGCGATACCGTTCCCCCGCCCCCTCCCGTCCCTGGTGGCCGCCGCCGGTCTGGCCCTGCTGCTCACCGGCTGCGGCGGTTCCACGCCCATCCGCTATCACGCGCTGGCGCCACAACCTGGCGAGGCGCCGGTGGCCGGCAGCGCCCGCGTGCTGGTGGAGGTGCTGCCCGTGACGGTGCCGGAGCGGCTGAACCGCACCCAACTGGTGCTGACCGACGCCGGCGGCCGGCTGGATGTGCGCGATGACGACCGCTGGGCCGCCCCGGTGGCGGATGAGATGCGGCTGGCGCTGGCCAACGCCCTGTGGCAACGCCTGCGCGCCACCGACATCTATCAGGCGCCCGTGCTTCCCACCCCCAACGGCCCGCCGCAATATCGCCTGGCCTTGCGCATCGAGCGCTTCGACGCAACCCCGGGCGGCTCCGCCGTGGTGGACGGCAGCTGGACCTTGCGGCGCCTGCCGCAGGGCACGGCCTTCACCTGCCGGATGGGCTTCACCTTGCCGCTGGCCGCCGCCACCCCCGACGCCGCCGCGACCGCCCTGTCCAGTGGTGCCGCACGGCTGGCGGCCGCGGTGGCCGACAGCCTGTCCCGCCTGGATCAGGCGATGCCAGGCACCCAACCCTCACCCTGCCCCGAGGGACCTTGAGCCGGCGTGACGGGGTCAGCGGGCGACCCTAACCGCCAGCATAGGCTTCCTGGTTCATCAATAGTTAATAGACTGGGCGGAGTATTCGGCGTGTTGGCGCCTTATCTCTGCCCTTATCTTTGGAAGGTTCGCGGCCGCTTTGGTCGCGGTCCAAACAAGGGCTATGGCGCCCCGTCTCGGGGACCGTCCACAGGGCGGTTCCAACCTCGGTGAGGAGCCTAGCCCCATGAAGAACTTGTCCATTCGCGCCAAAGTGATCCTGGCATTCGCCGCGGTGCTGTGTATCACCCTGGTCCTGGGCTTGGTCGCCCTATTGCAGGCGGGTCGCATGAACGCCTCGGCAATGGACATCCGGGACGACTGGCTGCCCTCCACCCGCGCGGTGGGCCAACTGGTCCAGGCGACGGAACGCTTCCGTTCGCTGGAGGGCTCCTACCTGCTGGTCAAGGAACCAGCGATGCGGGATGAGGTGGAAAAGCGCTTCGTCGCCACCCTGTCCGACTATGACAAGGCCTGGACCGCCTACACGCCCCTGATCGGCGCGGGCGACGAACGCGCGGCGGCCGATGATATCCAGCGCCTCTGGAAGTCCTATCTGGACATGCATCAGCAGCTGCTGGCCATGGCCCACGACGGCAAGATGGATGAGGCCATCGCCTTCTTCCGTGGCGCCATGATCGACAATTTCACCAAGCTGCGCCAGGCGCTAAAGACGGACGCCGAGGTCAACATGAAGGGCGCCGACCTGGCGGCCAAGGCCAACCGCGACAGCTATGAAAGCGCGAAGGCCGTGGTCATCGGCGCGCTGGTCCTGGCGTTGGCCCTGGGCGGCGGCGCTGGCTACGCCTTGATCCACCTGGTGTCCAAGCCCCTGAACGACATGACCGGCGCCATGGGCCGCCTGGCCGACCATGACCTTATGGTTGACATCCCCGGCGCCGACCGCCAGGACGAGATCGGCCGCATGGCCGCCGCCGTCGCCGTCTTCCGCGACAGCATGATCCGGGCCGACGAATTGGCGGAGGAGGCCCGACAGGAACAGTTGCGCCGCGAGGAACGCGTGCGCCTGCGCGAGCAGTACATCGAGGAATTCGACAAGGTTTCCACCGAGCTGGTCAATTTCGTCGCCCATGCGTCCGAGGAACTGGGCCAAACGGCCAGCCGCCTGACCCAGATCGTGGATGGCAACCGTCGTCAGGTCCAGGCCGTGGCCTCGGGCGCCGAAGAAGCCTCCTCCAACGTCCAGACAGTGGCCGCCGCGACGGAGGAGCTGACCGCCTCCATTGGGGAGATCAGCCGCCAGGCCATGCAGTCGGCCACGGTGGCCGACCAGGCGGTGCGCCAGGCCGAGCAGACCGATGCCACCGTCAATGGCCTGGCCGAGGGTGCGCAGCGTATCGAGGCGGTGATCGGCCTGATCCGGGAGATCGCCAGCCAGACCAACCTGCTGGCGCTGAACGCCACCATCGAGGCGGCGCGGGCCGGTGAAGCCGGCAAGGGCTTCGCCGTTGTCGCCACCGAGGTGAAGGCCCTGGCCAACCAGACCGCAAAGGCGACCGAGGATATCGGCACCCAGGTGGCGGCCATCCAGCAGGAGACGACAGACGCCGTCAGCGCCATCCGCCAAATCCAGTCCACCATCCGCGATATCGGTGCCGGAACCTCCGTCATCGCGGCAGCGGTGGAGGAACAGGGTGCCGCCACGCGGGAGATCACCCGCAATGTGACCGAGGCGTCCAAGGGCACGGTGATGGTGTCCAACAACATCGGCGCCGTGGCCGAGGCGTCGGAGGAAACCGCCGCCGCCTCCGTCCAGGTTCTGGGCGCCTCGCAAAGCCTGGCGAAGGAATCCGCCCGCCTGCAGGAGGCGGTGGCCGACTTCTTCTCCAAGCTGCGGGCCGCCTGATCACGTCTGCGCTGGCCGGGGCGCGCGGTGGAAACGCCGCGTCCCCGACCAAGCCTCTACTGCTGGGATGGGGCCGTTGAGGCCCCCTCATCCGGTGGCGCCTTCTGGAAGAAGATGCTGACCGACCCAATTTCGACGCCCCATTTGGTCACATGGGCGCGGTTCAGCATGACGCCGCCGGGTTGCAGGAACATCCAATCGTCAAAGGCGACGCGCATCGTGCCGTCACCGACCTTCAGGTCCAGGCGATAGGCCCAGTTGAAGGCGTTGCCCGATGCCACGCCCCGGGCCACGCCCACGACATCGCCGGCCGTCCCCTCATAGCGATCCGGCGCCACCCGCCTTACGGTCCAGGTTCGCTCCTCCCGTTCGCCATCGTTGTACAGAAAGCGTTCGTGCAGGATCAGGGCACCGTCCTGGCGGGTCCCCTCGATATCGACGGTGAATTGGCGCCGCACCTTGCCGAACCGGTCCTCGAACAGCCCCCAGGCCTTGGTGTGCCCGGTGAAATAATCCTCCAGGACCAAGGGGGGCGTGCCGCCCGCGAAATCCTTGGGCGCCATGCCGGCGCAACTGCTGAGCAGGGGCGCGCACAACAGCGCGGCGCAAATCCGTCTCCACATCTCAAACCCTTTCCAGCCGTGCCCCAGGGCCCGTTGTCCCCGGCACTGGACGATACGGCGTTGGACACGCGGCGGATCATGGGCGGACCGGGCGACGGACGCCAAAGCGGCCCTTTCACGACGCCGGGACGATCGGGATGATGGTGGAGGCGCTACACGGTCCTTTGGGGGAAATCATGAAACAAATCCGCCGCCGCCCGGCCAGCCTGGGCTTGGCCCTGCTTGTCGGCGTCCTGGCAGTCGCCAAAGTCATCCCGGCGGATGCCAGGACCGGGGCGACGGACTACCACCCCTCATTCAAGCCCGACCAGTTGAAGGGACCGCCAGCGGGCAAGGCCAACGAGGTGCTGGTGCTGGGCACACCGCATCTGTCGGGGCTCAAGGGCGAACTTCGGCCGGACATGCTGGAACCGCTGCTGGCCCGCCTGGCGGCCTGGCATCCAGACGCCATCGCGACCGAGGACATGTCCGGCCTGCAGTGCGACAGCCTGCGCCGTTATCCCACCCGTTATGCCTCAACCGTCGCCGACTACTGCCCAGACCCCGGCCCCGCCGGGCAGGCGACGGGACTGGACGTGCCCGCCGCCAACGCGGAGGCCGAACGGCTGCTGGCTGCCTGGCCGGCCGCCCCTACCCCCACCGACCGGCGACACCTGGCCGCCATCTTCCTCGCGGCGGGGGAGCGAAGCTCCGCCCTGGTGCAATGGCTGCGCCTGCCGGCGGAGGAGCGGCACGACGGCGACGGTCTGACGCCCGCGCTGGTGGCGGCGCTGGACCGGGCCAAGGATCGCCGCAACGAAACCAACCTTATCTCGGCCGTGCTGGCGGCGCGCCTGGGACTGGAGCGATTGTGGAGCGTGGACGACCACAGCGCCGACTTTCCCGATCCGCCGGACGCCAACGCCTATGCCGCCGCCATCACGCACGCCTGGGACAATCCCGTCGCCAAGGCGCGCCGGGCGGCGGATGAGCGGCTGGAGGCAGGCGTCGCCAAACCAGACGGCCTGATGACCCTGTACCGTGCCTACAACGCGCCGCAGGCCGCGCTACAAGCCTATCAAGCCGACTTCGGCGCCGCCTTGCGCGAACCCTCCCCCAGGGGTACGGCAGGAATTACGTCGGGTACTGGGAGACGCGGAACCTGCGCATGGTCGCGAACATCCGCGATGTCCTGGGGCAGCATCCCGGCACCCGCCTGCTCGCCATCGTCGGCGCCTCGCACAAGGGATATTATGAGGCCTACCTGAACCAGATGCACGACGTGCGCCTGGCCGACACCAGCGCGGTGTTGCGCTGACGTCCATCGCACGAGAGATGCCGCGTCAATAGCTCAGTGTCACGGACACGTGGCTCAGTTCACCCTTTTCCGCAGCGCCCGGCAGCTTGCGCAACTGCCAACCGTAGGCGAACTTCACGGTCAGGTAGGTGCCGTAGGTGTAGCCTAGGCCCACACCGGTGCTGGCCAGATTGACGTTGTCGCTTTCGCCCGCCGGGGTATTGCGATTCCACAGGCTGCCGTAGTCGACAAAGGCCAGCAGCTGCAGGGCGTCGTCGGGGCCCCGCTGCATCAGCTTGAACGCGCGGCTGCGCAGCTCCGTGCTGATCAGCACGCCCTGGTCGCCGTTCACGGCGCGCTCATCATAGCCGCGCAGGATATCGGCGCCACCGGCCCCCAGCTGTTCGGTATCCAGCAGGGCGCGGTTGCTGAGTTGCCCAACCACCCGTGTGGCCCAGACCGCGTCCTCCGGCAGCTTGACCAGGCGGTTCAGTTCACTGCGGACATACAGGTAATTGGCTTTGGCGCCCAACCGGCCTGACTGGTTGTCCCCCGGTTGGAAGGCGGCATTGGTGTTGTCGCCGGTCAGGCCGCCAGGGCTCCACACCAGGGTGTTGCTCCACCCCGTGCTGCCCCAGGCGTCACCCAGGGTGGCGTTGTAGTTGGCGGAGAATTGGTTGATCTCCGTGGCCGTGCGCGAGATTTGGACGCCACCGAAGGCCAGGTTGTTGTTGGTGGTCTTGAAATCGTAGCCGAATTCCAGCTGATGGGCGAACTGCTCGGTACGCTTCAGCGGGATCTGATAGCGCAGGCTGGCCTGGCCGCTCTTGCCCACCAGGCCGAAGTCGTTGCCCACATTGGGCACGCTTTCCTCGTAGCTGCCGAAGATCATCAGGCGGTCTTGCCAGGGCAAGGGCGCGAGCCAGCTGAGGGAATGGCCGACGAAGGACGCGTTCCGCCCGCCCGGCCGGTCATGCCAGAAATCATTGCTGGTGGTCAGCTGGTAGGACAGCTGCTCATCCTGCCAGAAGGCATTGCCCCAGTTGAAACCCAGGTTCCAGCGGTCGCGTCCCGTGCTGGGCGCGCCGCTGTTGTCATAGCCGGCATAGACGCGCAGGGGGAAGCGGTCGCGGGTGGACAACACCAGGTCGGTGGTGCCCGGCGCGGCCCCGGGGCGATAGACCAGGTCAACCTGCCGGAAAGGATTCTCGTTCAGGCCGTTGACCTCGCGCAGCAAGCGCTCGCCCTCCACCCGGTCACCCGGGCCAACGCCGATGTGGCGGGTCAGCAGGGCGCTGTCGAACCACTCGTTGCCCTCGGCCGCCACCTTGCCCACGGTGAATTCGCGCACCACCACCTGCACGGTGCCGTTGTCGATGTCCTGCTCCGGCACCAACACGTCGACCAGGGGGTGGTCGTTGTCGCGGTAGAAGGCGACGATCTGGCGGGCCAGTTCGTTCAGGTCGGCCAAGCGCAGCGGCTTGCCGATGTAAGCCTCCGCGATCGGGCGAAAGCCGGGACGGTCCAGGATATCGATGTGGCCGGTGTCCACGCCGGTTATCGCCCTGCCACCGGGTTGAACGGCGGCCGGCGTCGGGACGAAGACCAGGCCCTTCAACTGGGGCAGGATCACCCGATCTGACTCGGGCGCGGGAGCCGGGGGCATGGGCGGTTGCGGCGCTTGCTCCGCCGGCGCCTTGGCCGGCGGCTCCTTGGGCGCGATGCGCTCATAGCTTTGAGCCTGCGCCTGCACGGCGGTCAGGGACAAGCCGGCCAAGAGCAGGGCCGAGAGGACGCGGGCCGGTGAAACGGACATGGAATTCCTGGTCATGGGAGCGTTGTCTGACGGCTTGGTAGGGGCGTTCATGGCGGGCTTCAGCGCCACCGCTTGGCGATCTCGAACTCAGTCTCGTCCGTCCCATCCTGGTGGGCGGTGGAAAAGGTCGAGGTATTGGTGATGGTGCCGCCAGCCAGGGCTGGGGGCGCCAGGTAAATGACGCGGTAACTGCCCTGGGAGTAGTCGGAACCCACCAGCGGCTGGGTGGGGGTGAAGGGTACCTTGCCGGAGGGCTGGTCTACGAAATGGGTGGAGGACGGGACCTGGGGCATTGTGACGGTCTGCACCGTCAGGGTTCCGGCGGCGTAAGTGATGAGGTAGTTGCCGGAAGTCAGCCCACTCGGCGTGATCGTGTAGGTGCCGCTGGCCGTGCCACCACCGCTGTAGACCAGGCTGCCGCCCAGGACGGCGCTGGTCTCACCGTTCACAAAGCCCGTGTAGGTGGCGCCATAAGCCGGGGTACCGCCGAAGGCGACGGTGACGTCGTTGGCGGTGACTGTCAGGGGCGCCCGGTTCACCGTCAGGGTTCCGGCGACATAGCTGATGGCGTAGTTGGCGCTGGTGAGGCCACCCGGGGTCAGGGTGTAGGTGCCGGCGTTGGTGCCCACCCCACCAAAGGCCAGGCCGCCGCCCAGGGCCGAGGCCGTGTCGCCATTGACGAAGCCGCTGTAGCTGGCGCTCAGGCTGGGCGTCTGGCCATAGGTGATGGTGGCGTTGTTGGCCGTGACGGTCAGCGGCGCCTTGTTCACCGTCAGCGTGCCCGCGTCATAGCTGATGGCGTAGTTGGCGGCGGTGAGGCCGCCAGGGGTCAGGGTGTAGCTGCCGGCATCGGTGCCCGCCCCGCCGATGGCCAGGCTGCCGCCTAGGACGGAGGCGGTCTCGCCATTGACGAAACCGCTGTAGCTGGCGCCCAGGCTGGGCGTCTGGCCATAGGTGATGGTGGCGTTGTTGGCCGTGACGGTCAGGGGCGCCTTGTTCACCGTCAGCGTGCCGGCGACATAGCTGATGGCGTAATTGGCGGCGGTGAGGCCGCCGGGCGTTAGGGTGTAGCTGCCGGCGTCGGTGCCCGCCCCACCGATGGCCAGGCTGCCGCCCAGGACGGAGGCGGTTTCGCCATTGACGAAGCCGCTGTAGCTGGCGCCCAGGCTGGGCGTCTGGCCATAGGTCACAGTGGCGTTGTTGGCCGTGACGGTCAGGGCCGCCTTGTTCACCGTCAGCGTGCCGACGACATAGCTGATGGCGTAATTGGCGGCGGTGAGGCCGCCGGGCGTTAGGGTGTAGCTGCCCGCGTCGGTGCCCGCCCCGCCGATGGTTAGGCTGCCGCCCAGGACGGAGGCGGTTTCGCCGTTAACGAAGCCGCTGTAGCTGGCGCCCAGGCTGGGCGTCTGGCCGTAGGTCACGGTGGCGTTGTTGGCCGTGACGGTCAGGGCGGCCTTGTTCACGGTAAGCGTGCCGGTGGCGTAGCTGATGTCGTAATTGGCGCTGGTGAGGCCGCTGGCCGTCAGGGTGTAGCTGCCGGCGTTGGCACCCGCCCCGCCGATGGTCAGGGTGCCGCCCAGGCTAGCCGCGGTGTCGCCATTGACGAAGCCGCTGTAGCTGGCGCCCAGGCTGGGTGTCTGGCCATAGGTGATGGTGGCGTTGTTGGCCGTGACGGTCAGGGCGGCCTTGTTCACCGTCAGCGTGCCGGTGGCGTAGCTGATGTCGTAATTGGCGCTGGTGAGGCCGCTGGCCGTCAGGGTGTAGCTGCCGGCGTTGGCACCCGCCCCGCCGATGGTTAGGCTGCCGCCCAGAACGGAGGCGGTTTCGCCGTTGACGAAGCCGCTGTAACTGGCGCCCAGGGTGGGCGTCTGGCCGTAGGTGACGGTTGCGTTGTTGGCGGTGACGGTGAGGGCGGCCCTGTTCACCGTCAGCGTGCCGGCGGCATAGCTGATGTTGTAATTGGCGCTGGTGAGACCGCTGGCCGTCAGGGTGTAGCTGCCGGCGTTAGTGCCGGCACCGCTGACGGTCAAGGTGCCACCCAGGCTCGATGCAGTGTCGCCGTTGACAAAACCGGAGTAGCTGGCGCCCAGGGTGGGGGTTTGGCCGTAGGTGATGGTGGTGTTGTTGGCGGTGACGGTCAACGCGGCCTTGTTCACCGTCAGGGTGCCCGCGACATAGCTGATGGCCGAGCCGTCGGTGGTGGTGGCCCCACTGGCCGTGATGGTGTAGCCGCCGACGGTGGCGCCGTTGCCGGCCCCGGTGGAGGTCAGCGTCGGGGCGGTTCCGAGGCTGGTCCCCGCCAGATAGGCATGCGTCACGCCAGCCGCGCCACCGGACAGGGTGTAGGTCAAGGCGCTGCTGACGTCTTGGCCGTAGGTTTTGGTGAGGTCGCTGGCGGTGACCACCAGGGTAGGCTGTTCCGCGAAGACATAACGGTTGCCGCTGGCCGCAACGGCGCCAGAGGCCAGGGTGCGGTTCCACAGGGCGCTGTTGCCGCTGTCCAGGCCACCGAAGGTGTCACCGGCCGAATTGGCCGAATAGACCAGCCAACGGCCGCTGGCCGCGGTAATGGCGCCGGACCCGGCCGTGTTGACGAACGCCCCAGTGGTCGACAGGGTGACCGCGTCGCCGGTGGCCTGGCTGGTCACCGCGTTGGCCACGGTCAGCGCCCCGCTGGTGGTGAGGGTCACGGCACCCGTGGCGGTGATGCCGGTGATGCCACCGACGGTGCCGATTGTCAGGGCGCCGCTGTTGGTGAAGGCCAGGGCGCCGCCGCTGGTGGCCGCCAGGGTGCCGATGCTGTTGGCCTGGGTCAGGGTGATGGCACCGCCGGCGTTCAGTCCCAGACTGCCCACGGTGATGGTGGCGCCGCTGGCCTGGGTGATGGTGCCGCCGGCCTCCAGCACCAGGGTGCTGGCGTGGGCCGGGGCGATGGCCGCGCTGATGACGATGTCGCCGGACACGGGCGGGTCCACCACCAGGGTGCCGGCGGTGACACGATCCAGTTCCGCCGCCGACAGTTCCAGGGTACTGGCGGTGGCGTCGGTGCCGCTGCCCAGGTTGACGGTCCAACCGCTGGTCACGGGGACCAGGGTGACGGTGCCGCCGCCGGTGGCGGTCACGGCGCTGGCCAGGTTCATGCGGTCGGCGCTCAAGGTGACGCCGGTGCCGCTGATGGCTTGGCTAAGCGTCAGCAAGCCATTCGCCCCGGCGGTCAGGGCGATGGTGGTGCCACTGACGCCGGTGACGCCATCCACCGTCCCTATGGTCAGCGCGCCCGCATCCTTGAAACTGACGCTGCCGGCGCTGCTGCTGGCGGCCAGGGTGCCGACGCTGTTGGCGGCGGTGGCCAGGCCGATGTCGCCCGCGGCGCTCACGGCCAGGTTGGGGGCGGTGATGCTGGCGCCGCCGGACTGGGTGATGGCGCCCCCCGTCACCAGCGACAGGGTGGTGACGTTGGTGGGGGCGATGGCCCCGGCGATGGTGTAGCCGGCGGTCTCGCTGATGTCGGTGCGGCCGATGACCAGGGTGCCGGCGGTGACACCGTTGATGCCGCCGGCGCTCAGCACGTCGGCGCCGGTCACGCTGCCGCCCACGGCCAGGGCGCGGTCGGCGGACTGCTGGCGCAGGATCACGGTGCCCGTGGTGGTGATGGTGGGCGCGGCACCGCTGGACAGGGCGAAGTCGTCGCTGGTCAGCGTGATGGCGCCGGTTTGCGTGCCGCCGCCGATGCTGGCGGCGGTGCTGGTGCCATCACCCAGCACCAGACCGGCGCCGGTGGTGCCACTGCCCGTCAAGGCGATGGCGCCGCTGGTGGTGCTGAGCGTTTCGCCGTAGAGCCGCAGGCCGGTGCCGCCCGTGCCCGTGCCGGTCAGGGTGATGCCGCCGGTGGAGGCGGTCACGCCGCCGCCGTTCACCAGCAGGCCGGTATTGCCGCTGGGGCCCGCCGCCGCCGTGCCGGTCAGGGTGATGGCCCCGGCCGTCGTCTGCAGCGTGCTGCCCACCAGTTGGATGCCGGCATGCGCGCCGGCGGCGGTGCTGGTCGTGGCGCTGCCGGTCAGCGTCAGGGTGCCGGTGACGGTGGTGGTGAGGCTGCTGTTGGTCAGCGCGATGCCGGAGGAGGTGCCGGTGACGCTGGCCTGCCCGTCGCCCTTCAGGACGGCGTTGCCCCCTTCCAGGCTGATGGTGCTGTTGGTGATGCCGATGGCGGCATCGTCGGTGGCGCTCGCCCCCGTGCTGTGGGCGTTGCCCGCGGTCGTGGGGTCGCTGACGACGGGGCCCCCGACCAGGGCCAGGGTCCCGCCCTTTGTCAGGACGTTGACGCGGCTGAGGGTGATACCGCCGGCGCCGCTGTTGTCGCTGTCGGCATACAGGGACAGGTTCAGCCCGGCGCCGACGATGCCGCTGACCGTGATGGCGCTGGAGGTGCCCTGCAAGGTGACGTTGTTGCCGGCCACCAGCGTCAGGGTGCTGGCGCCAGTGCCGGAAGCGATGGTCAGGCTGGTGTCGGTGACGGTCAGATCGCCGCCGGCCGTCAGGGTCAGGGTCCCGCCAGCCGCCAGGGTGGCGGTGTTGCTGGGGGTCGCCACCGTCAGGTTACCGCCGGCCGTCAGGCTGTTGCTGGCCGTGCCGCTCAGGACCAGGCCGTTGTAGCTGCTGCCCCCGGCGGTCACGGTGTCGACGGTGACGGCGCCGGTGGTCGTGACGCTGAACGTAGCGCCGTTGGCGGTGAAATGCGTGAAGGCGTTGCCCGTGTTGGTCAGGGTGTAGCTGCCGCCCTCCAACGCCAGGCCGCCAGCGCTGATCGCCTGGGTCTGGGTGACGCTGGTGCTGGCGCCGGTGAAGCCCAGGCCGCCGGTCAGCGTGATGCCGCTGGTGGAGCCCACGGTACCCACCGTCAGGGCGCTGCCGGACCCGATGAGGATCGAGCCGGTGTTGGCCGCCAGCGTGCCGATGCTGTTGATGCTGTTGCCGCCGGACAGGCTGCCGAGTTGCCAGACGCCGCCGCTGCCGGTCAGCAGCAGGCTGGGTGTGGTGATGGCGGCCGACTGTGTGCTGCTCCCGGTGCTGGCCAGCGTCAGGGTGCCGGTGCCACTGACCGTCAGGGCATCGTCGACGGTGATGGCGTGGCTGCCGGCCTCGATATCCAGGCTGGCGTTGGCGGACAGCGTGATGACGCTGCCCGACACGGTGTAGAGCAGGCTGGAATCGATGCCGCTGGGCCGGGCGCTGGCCAGCGCGCTGGTGCTGACCGCCGGGCCGTCGCTGGTCATCTGCACCGTGTTGCCCAGTACGGTCAGGCCGGTGGTGGTGCCGCCGCTGGTGGTCAGGCGCACGGCATTGCCCAGCGTGGTGTTGCCCAGCGCCGGATTCAGGTAGGCGACCAAATTGCCGCCGGTGATGGGGCTGCCATCGGCCAGGATGTAGTAATAGCCGTTGGCCCCGGCGAAGCCGCTGCCCAGGCTGGTGCCGTTGGTCAGCGCGCTGACGCGGTTGGCGATGGCGAAGCTGCTGCCGGCGGCGTTGCTGTAGGCGGTGCCGGTGACGATCTGGACGCCGCCTGAATGTTCCCAGGTGAAGTAGGGCAGCGTGGTGCCGTCAACCATACCCCAGACGGGCGTGGTGTAGTCCCACCCGGCACCGGTGAGGGTGCTGCGCGTCTGCAGTTGGGCGGTGGTCTTGCCCGTGACGCCGGTGGCCGTGCCGCTGCCCACGCCGGCGGACAGGCCGGAGGTTTCGGTGTCGTAGAAGCTGTTGGTGGCGGTGCCGGTGTTGCTGCCGATCAGGCCGCCCAAGGTGGGGGTGCCGGTGGTGACCACCGCGCCGATGCTGTAGGTGTTGGCGACGGTGCCGCTGTTGCTGCCTACCAGGCCGCCAACGGCCGAGCCGCTGGCGCGGACCGCGCCCAGCAGGGCCGTCTGCGCATAGGCGTCCTGGATCGTTCCGCTGTTGCTGCCGACCAGGCCGCCGACGGCCTGTCCGCTGCCGCCGGCCGTCGTGCGGATGCCGCCCAGGGAATAGCTGTCCTGGATGGTGCCGCTGTTGCTGCCCGCTAGGCCACCCACGTTGGTGCCGCTGGCGGTGATCAGGGTATCCGCCTTGGTCTGCAGCAGCAGGCCGCCGCTGCTGCCCAACAATCCGCCGACGGTGCTGTTGCCGGTGATGCTGCCGGTCACCGTGACCTTGGTGATGTTTCCCCCGCTCGCGGACCCCGCCAACGCGCCGACATTGGTGCCGCCGGTGATGGAGACGTTGCTGAGCGTCAAGTCATGGACGTAGCCGGAGAGTTGGGTGAAGAAACCGACATCGCTGGTGCCGGGCCGGTTGATGGTCAGCCCGGTGATGGTGTGGCCGCCGCCATTGAACGTGGCGGCGAAGCTGCCGCCGAAGTTATCGATGGGGGAGAAGCCGCCGCTGCTCCAGACCTCCCCGGTGGCCGACAGGGCGCTGCCCAGGTTGATGTCGTTCGCCAGGGTGTAATTGAGGGTGGGGTGCAGGTTCATCAGCTGCAGCTGATGGGCCGAGCGGATGGTGGTGGAGGCCTCCGCCTGCAACAGGGGCCGCGTGCTGCCATCCACCATGTACCAGGTGTTGGTGAAATCCCACCCGCTGATGGGGGTGGTGCTGCTGCTGAACGCCTGGGTGCCGGTCAGGCCGGTGAAGCCAGCCACCGTAAGCCCGCTGCCGCCGCTGGCGGCGCCGTAGCTCCGCCCCGTGGTGGTGACGTCCCAGAACGAGTTGCTGGCGGTGAACGTCACACTGGACAGGCCCACCAGGCCGCTGGTGTAGACGCTGCCGCTGGTGCTGCTGACCGCGCCGCTGGCGTAGCTGTTGTTGATGCTGGAGCCCGCCACCTGGATGATGCCGACCAACCCGCCCGTTTCCTGAAAGCCGGTGACGCTGCCGGTGGCGTAGGTGTTGGTCAGGCTGGTGCCATACAGGTTTCCCACCAGCCCGCCGACCACGCTGCCCCCGCCGGTGACGGCGCCGCTGGCGCTGGAGGTGGTGATGGCGCCGCTGGCAAGGCCAACCAGGCCACCAACGTCGGTCCAACCGCTGACGGAGCCGGAGGCCCAGGACCGGTCGATGGTGCCGGTGCTCTGCCCCACCAGGCCACCCACGTACAGGCCGTGGCTGTTGGTGCCCGAACTGCTGACCGTGGCGGTGGACCAGCTGTCCGCGATGGCGCCATTGGTGAAGCCCACCACGCCGCCGACACTGTCGGCGGTGGCGCTGACCGTGCCCGACATGCCGGTGTAGCTGATCGCGCCGGTGGTGCTGCCCACGACGCCGCCCACCTGGCTGGCGCCGTTGACCGTGCCGGACACGGTGATGTTGCTGATGGTGGTGCCGGTGGCCGAGCCCACCAGGGCGCCCACGTTGTTGCCACCGGAGACGGAGACGTTGGTGAGCGCCAGGTTGGCCAATTTGGCCGAGGCGGTGGTGGTGGCGAACAGGCCCCTATTGGCGGCGCTGCCGGTAATGGTCAGGCCGCTGATGGTGTGACCCTCGCCCGACAGCTCGCCGGAGAAGTTGGCGATGGGCACGAACCCCCCGCTCCATATGTCGGCGGTGTTGGCGAGGGGGGTGGCCAAGCCGATGTCATTGGCGATGGTGTAGCGGGCGGTGGGGGCCAGGGCCACCAATTGCAATTCATGGGCGTTGCGGATGGTGGTGCTGGCCTCCGCGCGCAGGACCGGGCGGGACAGGCCGGCGGACAGATACCAGGTGTTGGTGAAATCCCAGCCACTGAAGTTGGATTGAACCGCCATCTCGGCGGTGGTGCGGCCGGTCATGCCGGTGGCGCTGCCGCTTCCGGTGCCGCTGGATAGGCCGGTCGTCTGCTTGTCCCAATAGGAATTGTTGACGGTGGCGCTGACATTTAAGCCGATCAGGCCGCCAACTGTCGTGCCCGGCGCGCTGATGGCGCCGCTGGCGTAGCTGTTGCTGATCGTGCCGGTGGCGCTCTGGCCCACCAGGCCGCCTATTTCATCCACGCTTCTGCCGGAGGTTTCCCTGACGGTGGCGGTGGAATAGCTGTTGGAGATGTTGGTGGATATCCCCGCCAGGCCACCCGCCAGGGCCTGGCCACTGACCCCGCCGCCGCCGGTGACGGTGATGGTGCCGCCGGCGTAGGAGGTGTTGATGGCGGTGGCGCTCAGGCCGGCGGTAACACCCAGAACGCCGCCGGCATAGGCCTGCCCGCTGCGGACGAAGCTGAGATTGACGTCGGCCAGCGAGGTGGACCCGGTGATGGTTCCGCCATTGTACTGTATCCCCACGATGCCGCCGACGCCGTAGCCGCCGCCGCCACGGAACGTCAACGTGCCGGTGACATAGGCGTTCACGATATGGCCGCCGCCGTTGGCACCGACCAGGGCGCCCACATGGCTGTCGGCATTGGTGACGGTGATGGACGCGTTGGTCAGAGAGATGTTGTTGAGGGTGCCGGTGTTGCCGCCGAACAGGCCGATATAGGTGTTGCTCCCGCCACCGTAGTTGATGGTCAGCCCATCGATGGCATACCCCCGGCCGTCATAGGTGCCGCTGAACGGCGTCGAGGGGGTGCCCAGGGGGATGAAGCCGGCGGGGACGCTGTCGGCGGTGGTCTTCCAGATGCCGCCGGCGGTCGCGGCCGGCATGCGGATGTCGTTGCTCTGGGTGTAGCTGGCGGTCAAGTCGTGGGCGACCAGCTGCAGCTGGTGGGCGTTGCTCACGGTCAGAGAATATTCCCACAGGCCCAGAGGCCGGGTGCCGCCGTCGCTCAACCACCAATCGGTGGTGAAGTTGAAGGCGCCGTAGGCACTGGTCTTGTAGGCATAGTTGCTGGCGGCCGACTGGGCCGGGTCGCTGGTGACGGCGGTGGCGCTGCTGGTGCTGGCGCCCACGGTGGCGCCCGCGGCCGACAGGCCGGCGGCGGTGTAGCTGTCCCAATAGCTGGTGGCGATGCTGCCCGCGCTGGCGCTGTCGCCGTTGGTGCCCACCAGGGCGCCAACGCTGGTGGCGCTGCCGCTGCTGCGGGTTATGCTGCCGCTGGCCCAGCTGAGGGTGATGGGGTTGGCGTTGATGCCCACCAGACCACCCAGGTTGGTGACGCCCGTGACGGACCCGGTGGCGTAGGTCTTGGTGATGCTGCCGCCCTCGGCGATGCCGATCAGGCCGCCGACGGCATCGTTGCCGGTGACATTGCCGGTGGCGTAGGCGTTGGTGACGGCCGCACCCTGGCCGAAGCCGATGAAGCCGTCCGTTCCCACCAGGCCGCCGACCTGGCTCGCGTCCGGGGCGTAGACGGTGCCCAGAGCGTAGACGTTGGTCAGCGAGCCGGAGCGCTGCCAACCGACCAGGCCGCCCACGCCGTTGCCGCTGTAGCCTTTGGGGACGGTGATGGTGACATCGGTCCAGCTGTTGCTGATCGACTGCTGGTCATCCTGGCCGATCAGGCCGCCGATGAAATCGCCATAGCCGGTGATGGAGCCGGTGACATGGACGTTGGTCAGGGACCCGCCGCCGTTGGCGCGCCCGACCACGCCGCCCACCCGGTTGAGGCCGGCGATGTTCACATCGACCAGGCCCAGATTGCGGATCTTTGGCCCATTGCTCGTGGGCGTGTCGCCGAACAGGCCCACCGCGACCGTGTTGGGGCGATTGATGGTCAGACCGGTGACGGTGTGGCCTAGGCCGTCCAGGGTGCCGGAGAAGCTGTCGATGGGGACGAACCCCGCGCCGCCGTTCCAGGCGGCGGTGCCGCTGGCGTCGATATCCCGGCCCAGGGCATAGGTGCCGGACAGGTTGGTCGACAGGTTCTGCAAATTGGTGGCGGTGTTCACCAGCATGTAGGTCGTCAGGGCGCCCGACCCCAAGGCGACATTGCCGGCATAGCTGGTGGGGGAGGCATAGCTGGTGGGATTGTAATAGAGGTTCACCGAGCCGCTGCTGCCGGTCATGGCGACACCACCGCTGGTGAACGTGACGGTGCCGCTGCCCGTCCCGGTGTTGTCAGCGCGCAGGGTGACGTCGCCGGACCCGGCGGTGTGGCTGAGCGTGCCGCCGTTGAAGATGATGCTGTGATAGGCCGACAGCGTCAGGCTGTGGCTGGCCGACCAGGTGACGTTGTTGTTGACGGTGATGTCGCCCGTCTGGCCGCCGATGCTGCCGGTGGTGATGGTGACGTCGGCCGTGGCCAGGGCGTTCTGCAGCGTGGTCGTGTTGATGACGGAGCTGTTGCCCGTGGGAGTGAAGGTGCCGCTGGATTGGCTGCTGTTGGAATCGCTGCCGGTGGAGATGCTGACGTTCTCCGGGTCCAGCAGCAGTTGGCCGACGCTGCCCACCGGGGCGGACAGATCCACCGCGCCGGTGAAGTCCAGCAGCTTGTGGCTGGACACTTCGGCGAAGCCGCCATTGCCGGTTCGGGGCCCGCCCTTGGCGCTGAGGGCGCCGGCGAACCCTGTCTGCTGATCCGACCAGACGATGACGCTGCCACCGTTGCCGGTTGTGCCCGCGTCGGCTTTCAGGGTGGCGCCCGCCGCGACGGTGGTCTGGGCGGCGGTGGCGACGGTTTGCTTCACCAGCTTGGTGGCGGCATCGGCGCCCCCTTGGCGGTCGCCGC
Organism: Nitrospirillum karajorum; assembly: GCF_036348415.1. NCBI lineage: Bacteria > Pseudomonadati > Pseudomonadota > Alphaproteobacteria > Rhodospirillales > Azospirillaceae > Nitrospirillum > Nitrospirillum karajorum. The sequence goes on along the minus strand of NZ_JAZBQB010000001.1, from coordinate 1,684,726 downwards.
CCAGCAGGATGGTGCCGCCGGCGCCGGTGGTGCCGCTGGCGTCGATCACGGCGCCGGCCTGCACGGCGACCGACTTGGCCGTGGCGATGACGGTGCCGCCCGTGCCGTCGGCGTTGGTGGCAGCCACCGTGCCGGTGACGGTGACGGCGCCGCCCTGGTCCGTGGCCGTATCGGTCGACCCGCTGGCCGACAGCCAGATGTGCCCGTCCTTCACGGTTGTGCCGGTGGCGCGGATGGCGCCGCCGCCGTTGCCGGCCAGGGCATAGATGTTGCCGCCGGCGGCCTTCAGTTCCGCCTGCGCCGCCGCGATGGCGCCCGTGTTGGTGACATCGCCACTTCCCCCTGGGCCACCGACCTGGACGTAGACCCGCTCACCCGCGTCGCCATCCTTCAGCAGCACCTGCTGGCCTGCGGCCAGGCCCACGGTGCCGTTGGCGGCGGTGATGGTGCCGTCGTTGGTGACGCTGCGCGCGATCAGGAAGACATCGCCGCCGGTGGCGGAGATCTTGCCCAGGTTCTTGACCTCGGCATCGGTGTCGCCCTTGAACAGCAGGGTGCCGCCGGCCATGAAGGCGTCGTTGGCGATGTCCAGGGTGCTGGCGGTGAAGCTGCCGCCCGTGACCACCACGCCGCTGGCCCCCACCACGACGCCCGCCGGGTTGATGACGTACAGCGTGCCCGTGGCCTTCAGCGTGCCCAGGATGGTGGACAGGTTGCCACCCGTGACGCGATTCAGCGTCGCCCCGCTGCCGTTGTTGAAGCTGACGGTGGCGCCCTGGCCGATGGAGAAGCTTTTCCAGTCGATGACGGCGCGCTGGCTGCCCTGGTTGATGGTCAGGCTGCCGGCCCCGCTGGAGATTGTGCCCGAACCCGCCTGGAAGGTGCCGCCTGTGGGCAGCGCCGGGCCATTGCCGGCGCGGGCCGTTCCGGTCGCGGCCAGCAGGGCCATGGCGGTGCCGGCCAGCAGCAGCGCCCGGCCACCGGGCCGGGCATTCCGCGACATTCCTTGAACGGAATCAGCACGCCCTTCGATGTGAACCCCACCACCCGGCGAGATTCGCCCCCGCACCCCCACCCCGACCCGAGAACCCATGCTGCATGCCCCTGGAACCTATGGCTTTATCCTGAGCGCATCGGAACATGGGGTGGGGTGTCACTGGGCCGAGACGCAGGGGACACAGACCGTCCGCCACACCCCGCCTCCCGCCTTGATTGCGACTGCGCCGCCGGCCGCTCAACAGATGGTGGAGCGTCCTGCAGCGCGACCATAACGCAACCTGAGCGCGCAGCTTGCTGACAATATCGGAAGTGTACGGCAGTTATGCTGCTAATATAGCCAAGTTGTTTATGCGATTAGTGGCATACATACAAAAGACATATGGTTACCGCCACGATCCGGTATCGCGAACACAATGCAACCTGGGCAGGTGGGACACCGGGCCGCCATGCGGGCAACATCCCCGCAGCCCCTCTACGTCAAACACCCCATACCCCACACCGATGCCCCGGCCTAGCCTGCCCTCCGTGACTGCCGCCTACCGGGCGGTGCGGGACGCAGCGAAAGAAAAGGGGATGGCGATGAGGGGGATGTACCCGTTGGCCGGGGTTGCGGCGGTGCTTTTGGCGACGACCAGCCTGTCCCTGCCGATGACGGCCCGGGCCGCCGACACCGTGAAGGTCGGCGTGCTGCAGTCGCTGACCGGCACCATGGCCATCAGCGAGGTCACGGTGAAGAACGCCGAGATCCTGGCCATCGCGGAGATCAACGCCAGCGGCGGCGTGTTGGGCAAAAAGATCGAACCGGTGGTGGAGGACGGCGCGTCCGACCCCGCCATCTTCGCCCAGAAGGCGACCAAGCTGGTGCAGGACGGCGGCGTGGTGACCGTCTTCGGCGGGTGGACCTCCGCCAGCCGCAAGGCCATGCTGCCGGTGTTCCAGAAGCTGAAGAGCCTGCTGTGGTACCCGGTGCAGTTCGAGGGCAACGAATGCTCGCCCAACATCATGTATTCCGGCGCCCAGCCCAACCAGCAGATCCTGCCGGCCCTGCAATGGGCGGTGGAGAAGGGCTATAGAAGCTACTTCCTCATCGGGTCGGACTACGTCTTCCCCCGCACCGCCAACCTGATCCTGAAGAAGCACATCGACGCCGATAAGCTGAAGGTGGCGGGCGAGGAATACGTGCCCCTGGGCGGCACGGATTTCAGCGCCGTCATCGCCAAGGTGCAGGCGGCCAAGCCGGACATCATCTTCAGCACCCTGAACGGCGACAGCAACGTCAGCTTCTTCAAGCAGATGGCCGCCGCCGGCCTACCCTCGGCCAAGCTGCCCGTCATGTCCTTCAGCATCGGCGAGCAGGAGGCGGTGGCCATGGGCCCGAGCCTGGTAGAGGGCAGCTACGCCGCGTGGAACTACTTCCAGAGCCTGGACAGCGTCGCCAACAAGAAGTTCGTGACCGCCTACCAGGCGAAGTTCGGGGCGGGGGCTGCCGTCACCGACCCCATGGTCCACGGCTATGTCGACGTCTACGCCTGGAAAGCAGCGGTGGAAAAGGCCGGCAGCTTCGATCCAGAGAAGGTGCGCGCGGCGGCGGTGACGCTGGACTATCTCGACACCGCCATGGGCAAGGTGAAGTTCGCCGCCAACCAGAGCTTGGTGCAGACCGGCTATATCGGCCAGTTGGACCCCACCGGCCAGTTCAAGATCGTCTGGCAGTCCAAGGGCACCATCGACCCCGATCCCTATGACCCGCTGGTGTTCCCGGGCAAGAAGTGCCCGGCGAACTGATAGAAAACAAACGACGGCTTGAGGATGCCCTCATGCCGTTGTAGCCCGCGACCGCGGGCGCCGGAGCGAGCACCCCCCAGTTGGTGTAAAGGGGGGCGCAGCGAGGATTAGCCAAGGCCACGGATGTGGCCGCCCGGCGTCTGAGGGAGAAACAAATGAGCGAGTGGCCCCTTATCGCTGGCCAGGTCTTCAATGGGTTCAGCGTCGCCTCGCTGTACGTGCTGGCGGCCCTGGGCCTGGCGCTCAGCTTCGGGCTCATGCGCGTCATCAACATGGCGCACGGCGAGATGCTGATGCTGGGCGGCTACCTCGCCTACCTGACCTTGCAGGTGGTGCCGGGGCCGTTGGGCATCCTGGTCGCCATGCCCGTGGCCTTCCTGGGCGCCGCCGCCGTGGGCGCGGTGCTGGAGACGGCGCTGATCAAGCGGCTGTCGACCCGGCCGCTGGACACGCTGCTCGCCACCTGGGGCGTCAGCCTGATCCTGCAGCAGGCCGCGCGCAACATCTTCGGCGCCATCGGCGTGGACGTGCGGGCGCCGGAGTGGCTGAACCATGCCTACACGGTTTCCTCCGGCCAATTCGCGGGCCTGACCATTCCCGCCACGCGGCTGTTCATCCTGGCCGTGGCCTTCGCCGTGATGGGCGCCCTCAGCCTTCTGCTGGCGCGCACGCGCATCGGCCTGCTGGTGCGTGCCGTGAACCAGGACCGGGGCATGGCGGCGGCGGCGGGCATCAACGTGCGGGCGGTGGACCTGTCGGTATTCTGCCTGGGCACCGGCATCGCCGGCCTGGCGGGCGTGGTGCTGGCCCTGCTGGGCCCCGTCACCCCCAATGTCGGGCAAAGCTATGTCGTGCCGGCCTTCCTGGTGGTGGTGCTGGGCGGCCTGGGCAGCCTGAAGGGCACGGCCATCGCCTCGCTGATCGTGGGGCTGTTCTCGGCCCTGGTGCAAATCCTGGTCGACGTCAGCCTGGCGCAGGTGCTGCTGCTGCTGTTCGTCATCGGCTTCATCCAGTTCCGCCCCCAGGGGGTGGTGGCCGTGCGGTCCCGCGCGCTGGACGCGTGAGGCGCCACATGAAGGAGGACGGCATGGACATGAGCATGCGTAAAGGGACGCCGCTGTCGGGGCCCCTGGCAGGCGTCACCCTGGGCCGGCCCATGGCCCTGTCGCTGGCGGTGGTGGCCCTGGCCGCGCTGGCCCCTTGGCTGGTTTCGGCCTATGAGCTGAACCTGCTGGCCCGCTTCCTGGCCATGGCGCTGCTGGCCATGGGCCTGGTGCTGGTCTGGGGCCAGGGCGGGGTGCTGAACCTGGGCCAGGGCGTGTTCTTCGGCCTGGGCGGCTATGCCATCGCCATGCACATGAAGCTGGCGGCGCTGGGCGACGGCGATCTGCCCGACTTCATGGTGTGGAGCGGGCTGGACGCCCTGCCCTGGTGGTGGGTGCCGTTCAAAAGCCCGCTGGTCACCATCCTGGGCGTGGTGCTGGTGCCGGGCGTGGTGGCGGCCCTGTTCTCCTGGGCGGTGTTCCGGCGGCGGGTGGGTGGCGTCTATTTCGCCCTGATCACCCAAGCGCTGGCGCTGGCCTTCGCCACCCTGCTGATCAGTCAGCAACCCTCCACCGGCGGCTTCAACGGCCTGACGGATTTCCAGACCGTGATGGGGGTGGATCTGGGCACGCCGGCGGCGGCGCATGGCCTGTACTGGCTGACCCTGGCCCTGGTGGTGGGGGTGTTCGTGGCGCTGCGCGCCCTGATGGCCTCACGCTACGGCCTGTTGCTGCGCGCCATCCGCGATGGTGAGAACCGCATCCGCTTCCTGGGCTACGACCCCACACCGTTCAAGGTGGTGGCCTTCACCATCGGCGCCGTGCTGGCCGGCCTGGCCGGCGCGCTGTTCACCCTGCACGCCGGCGTGGTGTCGCCGGCGCTGGTGGGCGTGGTGCCCTCCATCGAGATGGTCATCTGGGTGGCGGTGGGCGGGCGCAACAGCCTGGCCGGCGCCATTGCCGGCACCCTGGCCGTCAACCTGGCCAAGGACGGCGTCAGCAGCGCCTTCCCCGACCTGTGGCTCTACGCCCTGGGCCTGGTGTTCGTGCTGGTGGTGACCCTGCTGCCCGGGGGCCTGGCCGGCCTGGTGGCCGACGCTGGCGGCACCACCTGGGGGCGGCGGCTGAAAACCTTGATCATGGGTGAGGCGAAATGAACGCGCAGGCAACCGCGTCCCATATCGGCACCACCGCCCCCGCCAGCACCCTGCTGCTGGCGGTGGATGGGGTGACGGTGGACTTTGATGGCTTCAAGGCCCTCAACGGCTTCAGCCTGACCCTGGACCGGGGCACCCTGCGGGTGCTGATCGGCCCCAACGGTGCAGGCAAGTCCACCCTGTGCGACACCATCATCGGCCGGGTGCGGGCCACCAGCGGCCGGGTGATCTTCAAGGGCCAGGATATCACCCACCTGCCGGAGCATGAGATCGTGCGCCGGGGCATCTGCCGCAAGTTCCAGACGCCGGGCGTGCTGCCCGGTCTGTCGGTGGTGGACAACCTGATGATCGCCGCCAAGCGGGACCGGCGCTGGTGGTCAACCTTCCGCCACGGCGTGGCGGCGGAGGAGAAGGCCCGCGTGGTCGACATATTGGAGACCATCGGTCTGGCCGACCGTGCCACCGCCCCCGCCGGCCATTTGGCGCATGGCGAGAAGCAATGGCTGGAGATCGGCATGGTGATGGCCACACGCGCCGACCTGCTGTTGCTGGATGAGCCCACGGCCGGCATGGGCCCGGCGGAAACCAGCCAGACGGCCGCCCTGATCCGCCGCCTGCTGGGCCAGCACACCGTGCTGGTCATCGACCATGACATGAGCTTCCTGGAGCAGTTGGACGCCCGCGTCACCGTCATGCACCAGGGCCAGTTCCTGAAGGAAGGCAGCGTGGCCGCCATCCGCGCCGACGCGGACGTCGCCGCCGTCTATCTGGGCCGCGCCAAGGAGGACACCCATCATGGCTGAACCGTTGCTGACGCTCACCGGGGCGGCGACATCCTATGGCCAGAGCCAGGTCCTATGGGACATCGACCTGGCGGTGCCGGCCGGCGGCGCCGTGGCGCTGATCGGCCGCAACGGCGTGGGCAAGACCACCTTGCTGAAAACCATCATCGGCGCCCAGCGCCTGACCGCTGGCCGCATGACCTTCCAGGGCCGGGACGTCAGCGTCCTGGGCCCCCACCAGCGGGCCCGCGCCGGCATCGGCTACGTCCCCCAGGGCCGCCACATCTTCCCCCACCTGACGGTGCGCGAGAACCTGGAGACGGGCCTGTCCGCCCTGGCCGGCCGCGGCGGCGGGGCCATGAAGGCGGGCATCCCCGACCACATCTTCGACCTGTTCCCCAAGCTGGCGCAGATCATCAACCGCAAGGGCGGCGTGCTCAGCGGCGGGGAGCAGCAGCAACTGGCCATCGGACGCGCCCTGGCGGGCCAGCCCAGCCTGCTGCTGCTGGACGAACCAACGGAAGGCATCCAGCCCTCCGTGGTTCAGCAGATCGAGGACGCCCTGCGCCGCATCCGCGCCGACCTGGGCGTCACCGTCCTGATCGTGGAGCAGTACCTGGACTTCGCCTGGTCCTTCGCCGACAGCTACCGCGTCATGCAACGCGGCCGCATTATCCGCGCCGGCAGCACGCGAGACGAGACGGCGGCCGAAGTGGCGCATCTGGTGAATATTTGAGGCTCAGTCAGGGAGCCCATGGATTGATCAACGACACGCCACAGCCTGAGAAATCATCGATATTACGTGTGGCTACTGTGGCGGCGAGCGAGTGGGCAATCGCTGCGATTTGGGCATCAAGGGCGGAGATGGGGCGCCCAGCCTGGCGTCTCACTGTGGTGATGCCCGCGAATGAAATCGCGGCTTGAGTGTCGAAGGGCAATATTCGGCCGGCGAAGTCGGCGACGAACATCTGTAGCGCGGCATTCTCCAAGCCAGCCCGCCGACGTCCCTCTGGGAGCAGGGCGATGCCTGATAGGATTTCAGCCTGGGTGATGGTGGTGGTGAACAATAAGGACGGGGGTTGTTGGCCAAGCCAACGCAAAACAGCATCCGATGGCGCCGGACGCATCAGCTCCGATAGCACGTTTGTATCAAGAATAATCATTCCGGAAAGCTGGGCGGATTACGTAACGGCTCACGTGGTGGCAACGCCAGCTCCACGCCGCCAAACGGGGCGAAGCGACGGCGGATCGATCCTGCCAAATCAGTTGGGGCCGGCGGCAGGTCATGGATCAGAACGGCTTGCAGGATGTGCCGTGCCTCTTCCTCCATCGAGCGTCCATGGTCCGCCGCCTGGGCCCGCAGGCGGCTCTCCAACGGTTCTTCCATGTTTCGGATAGTGAGGCTGGCCACGACATCCTCCCATTATGGTGCTCAATAGGTAAGTTTAGGCGTTAACGTCTCCCGCAGCAATGTGGGCCGGTATGAAGCTTATCCGATTGCGATGGGACCTCTACCCCGCCATCACCCTTACCGCCACGGCGGCGGCGGACGCGCGGTTCTCCACCCCCAGCTTCACGAAGACCTGTTCCAGGTGTTTGTTCACCGTGCGGGGGCTGATGCCCAGGATGTCGCTGATGTCGCGGTTGGATTTGCCGTGGGCGATCCACACCAGCACCTCGGCCTCGCGCGCCGTCAGGCCCAGGGCCTGTTGCAGGGCGCTTTCCGCGCGGCCGGCGCCGGTCTCGCTGATGCGGAACAGGAATTCGTCCGGCTCGGTCTGGCTGAGGTAGGCGACCTCCAACCGGCGGGTATCGTTCGCGTCAGGGCCGTCGATCAGGATGGCCGGCGCGCCGTCGCGGCGCAGTTGGGCCAGGCGCTCCGCCACCGCCGGGGGCAGGCGGTCGGGGTGTTCCCGCCGGACCCATCATTGGGGAAGAAGGCCGCCAGCAGGCGCTGGGCCTGGGGCGTGCACCAGCGCAGGGTGCCGCGGGCGTCGGTCGCCAGCAGATAGCGGCCGGTGGTGTCCAGGGCCACCTGGGCGCCATAGGCCACGCGGGCGTTGGCCAAGTGGACGCGGATGCGGGCCATCAGTTCATCCACCACGATGGGCTTGGTGACATAGTCGACGCCGCCGGCCTGCAGGCCCTGCACCACATGCTCCGTCTCGCTGAGGCCGGTCATGAAGATGACCGGCAGGTGGCTCAGGGCCTGGTCGCGCTTCAGCCGGCGGCAGGTCTCGAACCCGTCCAGCCCAGGCATGACGGCGTCCATCAGCACCAGGTCCGGCGTCACCTGCTCCAGCAGCGCCAGGGCGCTTTCGCCGTCCGTCGCAACCAGCACGGTCAGGCCCGCCTGGTCCAGGGCGTCGGTCAGGAAGCCCAGGGTTTCCGGCGTGTCGTCCACCACCAGCACGGTGTCGCGGCGGCCGGGGATGACGTCCGTCCGGTCCTCGTCAGTCATCGGCGCGCTCCCCATCAGGCCCCCGTCCGTTCCCTGCGTCGCCATCGTCCCCTCCCGCCGTTGCCCGTGCCGCCTCCAGCATCGCCATATAGCGCTTCAGATCGAAGGCGCGCACCGCCGCCCTGAGGCCGGCGACGAACGCGGCGACCTCAGGGCCTTCCCCCTCCAGCTCGCGCAGCTTGGCCTCGATGCCGCGCACATGGCCGATGCGCCCCAGTTGCCACAGCGCCTCCAGATGCGGCCGGGCCAGGGCGGGCACGACATCCGGGGTCGTGGCGGGCGCGGGTGCGGCGGCGGGGGCGTACAGCCATTCCAGGCCCAGCAGCGCGCCGATGCGTTCCAGCAGCACGTCCATGTCCACCGGCTTGATGACGAAGGCGTCATGCACGGCGCGGCCGCCATCCTCCCCGCCCGCGGCGGCGCGGCCGGGGGCGTAGTCGTGGGCGTTGGCCGACACCATCATGATCTTCAGGCGCGGCAGGTCGAGGTCGCGCAGGGCCGCCGCCGCCTCCCACCCCGTCATGTGGGGCATGGAGATGTCCAGGAGGGCCAGGTCCGGCCGGCATTCCCGCGCCAGGTCCACGCATTCCCGCCCGTCGCGGGCGGCGAACAGCAGGAAGTCCAGTGGCCGCAGCAGGTTCTGGATCAGGGCCAGATGGTCGGGGTCGTCGTCGGCCACCAGTACGCGCAGGCGCGGGCCGGCATAGCCGTGGATGGTCCGGGCCGCCGGCGGGTCGTCCGGGCCCGACTGCGCCTCCGACAACAGCAGGCGCACGGTGAAGGTGCTGCCCTGCCCCGGCGTGCTGGCGACGGCGATCTCCCCGCCCATGATGCGGGTCAGCAGGCGGGTGATGGTCAGGCCCAGGCCGGTGCCGGGCACGGCACGGGCGTTGGCCATCCGTCCCCGCTCGAACGGTTCGAAGATGCGTTCCGTGTCCTCGGGCAGGATGCCGAAGCCGGTGTCCGACACCTCGAACTCCGCCACCTGGCTGCGATAGCGCACGCGCAGGGTGGCGTGGCCCTGCGCCGTGTACTTCAGTGCGTTGGACAGCAGGTTGATCAGGATCTGGCGCAGACGCTTCTGGTCGGTATGGACGAAGGCCGGCAGGTAGGCGGGGCGGTGGTAATGGAACTGGATGCCCTTGGCGGCGGCCTGCAGGCGGAACATGTCCACGATCTGGTCCAGGAACTCCACCAGCCGCACCTTGTCGCGGGTCAGGCGCAGCAGGCCGCTTTCGATCTTGCTGATGTCCAGCAGCCCGTCCACCAGGTTGGACAGGTGTTCCGCACTGCGGCGGATGACGCGCACGCCGTCCGGGTTGCGGATGCTGGCGTCGCGTTCCAGCAACTGGGCATAGCCGAAGATGGCGTTCAGCGGCGTGCGGATCTCATGGCTGATGCCGATGATATAGCGGCTCTTGGCCACGTTCGCGGCCTCCGCCACCTCCTTGGCCTTCTGCAAAGCGGCATCGGTGCGCTCATGCGCCTCGATCTCCTCCATCAGCATACCGGTCTGGCGTGCCGTCTCCTCCTCCGCCACCCGCCGGCTTTCCAGGGCCAGCACCAGCAGCCAGGCGGCGACACCGGAGACGATCAGCAGGGCGAAGAAAACGATCCACAGGGTGGTGGCGACCACGCCCCGCGCCTCCGGCACGGCGGCGCCATATTGCATGCCGATGAAAGACAGCAGGCCGCCGTTGACCAGGGTGAAGACCGCCATCACCCCCAGGAAACGGGCGGTGCGGGTGCGCACGCCCCCCGCCATGCGGCTGGGCAGCAGAGCCTCCATCAAGCGGGCCAACTGGTCGGTGATGCGGCTCTCTTTCTTGCACAGATCGTGGCAGCGGCTTTCCAGCGTGCAGCACAGGGAACAGATGGCCCCGGCATAGGCGGGGCAGTGGGCCATGTCCCGCCGCTCGAACACGTTCTCGCAGATGACGCAGCGGGCCTCCGCCGCATCGGCGGGCAGGTCGGTGTCGGGCCGCGCCAGGTAAAAGCGGCCCCGGGTGGCCTTGGCGATCAGGGGGGCGGTGACGAAGGCCACGGCCAGGCCGATGAACGGCGCCATGGCCTGGGGCAAGGGCCCCAGCAGCGGCCCGAAGGCGCCCAGCGAGGCGAGGGTGGAGGCCACGACCGACAGGGCCATGGCGCCCACGCCCACCGGGTTGATGTCGTAGAGGTGGGCGCGCTTGAACTCGATGCCCGGCGGGCTCAGGCCCAGAGGCTTGTTGACCACCAGGTCGGCGGTCAGCGCCCCGATCCAGCCGGCGGCGAAGTTGGCGTACAGGCCCAGGATGCCGCCGATCACGCGGAAGATGCCCAACTCCATCAGCATCAGGGCCAGGATGACGTTGAACACCAGCCAAACGACGCGGCCCGGATGGCTGTGCGTCAGGCGGGAGAAGAAGTTGGACCAGGCGATGGACCCGGCATAGGCGTTGGTGACGTTGATCTTGATCTGGCAGACGACGACGAAGATGCCGGTCAGCACCAGGGCGGCGGTGGGCGATGACAGCATCTCCTGGAAGGCGATGTAGAACACCTCCGTCGGCTGGGTCGATTGTTCCGCCGACAGGCCGTGGCGCAACGCCACCACCGCCAGGAAGGAACCGGCCAGCAGCTTCAGCCCGCCCATGGCGACCCAGCCCGGCCCGGTGGTGATCAGTGCCGTCCACCAGGCCCAGCGCCCGGTCTTGCGCAGGGTGGGCAGGAAGCGCAGGTAGTCCGCTTGCTCCCCGATCTGGGGCAGCAGGGACAGCAGCATGCTGGCCGCCATGCTGAACAGCAGCGGGTCGATATGGCCATCGGCATGGCCCAGCGCGCCGGGAAAGTCCCGCCAGCCTGCCAAATCCGCGCCGTGGTTCAGCGCCAGATAGGCCAGAGGTGCCAATTGCAGCAGCAGCCAGATGGGCTGGGTCAGCAACTGCATGCGGCTGATCAGGCGGATGCCGTAGACGGCGATGGGGATGACCACCAGGGAACTGATGATGTGGGCCAGCCACAGCGGGATGCCCAGCACCATCTGCAGGGCCGCCGACATGATGCTGGCCTCGATGGAGAACAGCAGGAAGGTGAAACTGGCGTAGATCAGGGAGGTGAGGGTGGACCCCAGATAGCCGAAGCCAGCCCCGCGGGTCAGCAGGTCGATGTCCACACCATAACGGGCGGCGTAATAGGTGATGGGCAGGCCCACCAGAAACATCAGGACGGCCACGGCCAGGATGGCGGCACTGGCGTTGGCATACCCGTAGGTCAGGGTGGCGCTGCCGCCGATGGCCTCACACGCCAGGAAACTGATGGCGCCGAAGGCGGTGTTGGCCACGCGGAACGACGACCAGCGCCGCGCCCGCGTGGCGGTGAAGCGCAGGGCGTAGTCCTCCAGCGTCTGGCTGGCGGCCAGCTGGTTGTACTGCCGCCGTTCCCTGACGATCCGCTGCCGCGCGCTCATGCCCCCGCCGTCCCGCCCATCATGGCCCCCCGTCCCCGCTCCCCGCCCTGGGGCAAGCCCGCAAGTGTGGACGATGGGGTGGCCAAATCAAAGACCAGGGTAGCGGGCCGCCGCCCGCCACCGTAGGGGGTGTTTGACGTATGGCGCCTCGGGGCGCGGAGGCCGGCGGCCGCTGCCGTCAGAACTGAACCTGAAGGCCCAGGACGACGGCGTTGCTGGACGGCTTGCCCGTGGTGTCGGTGATGACATAGTCGGCGCTGACGCGGGCATTGTGGCCGGAGATGACGTAGTTCAGGCCCACGTCCGTCTGGCTGGTGGAAATGCCGGTGAGATCGGCGTCGAAATGCTGATAGCGCACCGTGGGCTGCACCTGGCCCCAGCCCAGCTTGGCCGGAAACAGGAAGGCGCCACTGACCAGATAGGCCTTGCCCTGGACCAATCCACCCACGTTGTCGAAGGCGCCGGCCCCGCCGAATCCGGGGGCGACATCGGCCACGCCGCCGGTGTCGTACTGGTAGTAGGCCCCTTCCAGCGTCACCACGCCCAGGCCGTCCAGCTTCTTCTCAAACAGGCCGTCCACGTTCCAGGCGCCATAGTCGCCGTGCCGGCCCACGGTGCCGACACCATCCTTCTGATACTGGCCGGCGAAGGCCAGGGTCAGCACGTCGACGGACCCGTAATAGGTGCTGCTGGTGTAGTAGCCCGGATCGGGCTCGGCATCGAGGAAGTTATAGGCGACGCGGCCAGCGTAAAGGAGGTTGTCGGACTGGTTGCTGGCGCCGCTGATCCGGTTGTGTCCTTCGAACGCGCCGACGGAATAGACCAGTTTCTTGTCCAACAGCTTGCCCCAGACCGTGGCGCCATCGTCCCGGCCGGCGAACTTGGCCGGATATTGCGATACCGTGCCCGGGTAGTTCCAGGTGCTGAGGTAATAGGGGCCGTCCAGGTTGGCGCGGTCGCTGGGCGGCAGCATGCGACCCACCCACAGATTGACGCCATCCATCGGCTCCAGCTGGGCATAACCGTCCAGCACCTCGACATGGCCATTGCCGTCACGTTCGGTGTTGAAGGTGGCCTTGATGATCGGTGTCAGCTGGCCGCTGATGTACAGGCGCACACTGTCCAGGTTGAAATCGGCGGAGCGGGATTTGCCGTCGGGCGCCCCATCCTCCACGCTGGTGAAACTGGTGCGCAAACCCAGTCCCACGGTGATGGATTTGTCGCCATCGGCGATGGTCTCCCCCGCCCAGGCGGAACCGGCGGCCGGCAGAACCAACGCCGTGGCCAGCAGCCCGGCCCGCAAGGCCAACGTCGCCCGTTCCCGCGGACCCTTGATAATCCCCATCATGATGCCACTCCCCCGTCCCGTTCGATGATATTTCCCGGGCTTCAGGCCCCGGTATCGGTTTCGGGGGAATGGTGGGGTCGTCGGTGTGAAATCCTAATACGTCAAACTGCGTATACTTTGCTTGCTGACGCCCGAATATTGTTCAAATCAAGGGAGTGGATTTTGACCTTCGCCTTGGAGCCCGACAGGGCAACACCGGCGAAGAAAATCTCTATCGGCAACCTTGATTACATCAAGCCACTGGCTTGTCATCGCCCGCCAGCGCGCCCTACCACCCAGGTCGAGCAAGACGCCATTGTGAAGCATGTAAACCGGCACGCGGCTTGGACGCCAATCGGCACAGCAAGCGCCTCATGCTATTCGAGACCGCGGGTCATTTAGAGCATAAAGGCGGATTTACATGAAACCGCCCCAACCAAAGCGGGCTGAATCCCACTTAAGGCTGTAAACGACAACGCAAGAAACAAAGAAGGGGAGAAAATGGTGCCCAGGGGCGGAATCGAACCACCGACACGGGGATTTTCAGTCCCCTGCTCTACCAACTGAGCTACCTGGGCATCCAGAAGAGCCTAGCGGACGCTAAGCCCCTGATCTCGCGTGGGTTTTTGCAACCCGTTGCCGTGGCGTTGGCGTCCGCGGCGCGTCGAGGTGGCTGTATGTAGACAAGTCCGGCGGGCTTGTCCAGCCTGTTGTTTCATTCTTTTGCGGATTTTTTTTAGAGGGTTGATTCAGAAGAGCTTTTGCGAGACGCGGCCGGTCCTGGGCTCAGTCCCGCTCGGCCCCGGGCGCGGTTTCGCCGTCCTCGTCCGTCTCTTCGGTGACGGGCACGCGGTAGCTTTCGTTCAGCCAGCGGCCCAGGTCGACGTCGGCGCAACGGGTGGAGCAGAAGGGCTTGGCCTCCGGCGCCGGCGGGCGGCCACAGATCGGGCAGGCGGCGCGGGACTTTCGGGGCTTCAGGGGAATGGGATCGTCGGTCATCACGGGCACCATCACTCACATCAAGGCGTCATCGTCGGGCAAAACTCCCGGGGCCGGCACGTCCGGCGCCACCAGATCCAGCAGGGAGGGGCCCCGCCGCTGGCGTGTCATTTCCACCAGGCCCAGGCGGGACATGCCATAAACCTGGGTATTGCCGGGATCGTCCGCCACCGCCCCGGTCAGCGCCAGGATCAGGCGCTCGCGGTCCGGCGGGCGCGACAGGTTGATGAAGTCCACCACCACGATGCCGCCGACATTGCGCAGACGCAGCTGGCGGGCGATTTCCGGCACCGCCGCCAGGTTGACGGCCAGGGGGTCGCCCTTTTCCCCGCCATTGACGTCGATGACGGTCAGGGCTTCCGTGCGCTCGATCACCAGGCTGCCTGTGGCGCCCCCCGCCTTGGCGCCGAACAGGGGCACGCGCGGGCGCAGCAGCTTGGCGATGGCGCCGTCCAGGTCGCCGCCATCGAACAGCGGCAGGCCGGTGCTGGCCCGCCTCAGGACCGGCAGCAGGTCACCGGCGCGGTCGTCGCACCAGCGGCGCAGCTCGGCATACAGGTCCTGACCGGACGCGGCGCGGTCATCCACCAGGATGGCGTCCACGGGCTGCCCCGTCTGTTCCATCAGCGCGCGGATGCCGGCGTGGGGTGCCGGCAGCAGCACGGCGGGGGGCCCGTCACCCGCCCGCGCGACGCCCCGCCAATCCAGCGCCAAGGCTTCAGCCTCCTGGGCCAGCCATACGGCCGGCACGGCGGCGGCGGCGGCGCGCACGATCCAGCCGCCAGCCCACCCCCCTGGCCCGCCCCGCCCCCCGGCGGGCACCGCATCCCGCACCACCGTGGTCAGGCGGGCGCGTTCGGCGGCGGCGCTGGCGCCCTGCCCCAAGCGCTTGGACACATGGATACCGGCCGCCAGCGGCGTATGGACCAGGAAACGGCCCGGCAGCGCCACGTCCATGGACAGGAGCGCGCCCTTGGCCGCCACCGGGTCGGCCTTGACCTGCACGATCACGGTCTGACCCGCGCGCAGCGTGGTGCCGATGGGCCCCTGGGGGCGAACGGCCGGACGGTCCTTGGGCTCGCCCTTGCCCCCCCGCCATGCTTGTCCGCCTGCGGCAGACGAACGTCGGCGCCGGGCAGCAGGCCATCCCGCCCTGTGCCGATGTCAACGAAGGCCGCGTTCATGCCGGCGACAATGCGGGTGACGCGACCGCGAATCACGGCGCCGGCCAAGGTGGGCCGGTCGGCACGGTCGATGTACAGGTCCGACAGCACGCCGTCGGTCAGCACAGCCGCGCGGCGCAGGGCTGGGCCCTGCGCCGGCGCGGTGATATCGATGTGGAGGTCACGGGCCATCAGGGCCGGCCCGTCAGGCGGCTACGGGGGACAGGGCCAGCGGGTCTATCCCAGCGGCGCGCAGCAGGGCCGCCGTTTCGAACAGGGACAGCCCCACGACATTGCTGTGGGAGCCCACCAGGCCGCGGGCGAACAGGGCGGCACGGCCCTGGATGGCATACCCGCCGGCCTTGCCCACGCCCTCGCCACAGGCGACATAGGCGTCGATCTCGGCCCGGCTCAACTTCTTGAACAGCACGGCGGTCTGCACCAGGCGGGAGCGCACCTTGCCGGTGGCATCCACCACACAGAGGCCGCCGAAGACGCGATGGCGCCGGCCCGACAAGAGTGCCAGGCACTGGCGCACGTCATCGGCGCTTTCCGCCTTGGGCAGGATGCGGCGACCACAGCCCACCACCGTATCGGCGGCGAGCACGACGGCGCCAGGGCTGCGGGCGGCCACCACCGCCGCCTTGGCCTTGGCCAGGCGCAGGGCGTGATGGGCGGGCAGCTCATCGGTCAGCGGGGTCTCGTCAATGTCGGCCGGGTCGATGTCCGCCGGCGTCACCCCGATCTGGGCCAGCAGTTCCCGGCGGCGCGGGGAACTGGACGCCAGCACCAGCGGCGGGATCCGCCACGGCGCTTGCCCCGTCCCGTCCGCTTGCACACGCACCATGGGGTACCGTCCGCTTACTTGAAGCGGAACGTGATGCGACCCTTGGTCAGGTCATAGGGCGTCATTTCGACGTTGACCCGGTCACCGGCCAGCACGCGGATGCGGTTCTTGCGCATCTTGCCCGAGGTGTGGGCCAGCACTTCGTGTTCGTTATCGAGCTTAACGCGGAACATCGCGTTCGGCAGCAGTTCGGTCACCGTGCCGGAAAACTCGATCAAATCCTCCTTCGACATAACTTCCTTTCAGGAAAAAACGGGTGGATTGCGGGATGCGCGCAATTTCGGCGACATAGGTGATGGCCCGGACGGTCGCGGTCAAGTGTTTTCCAGGCGATCACGAGATGGGCCGTCATGTTTTGCGCGGCACTGTGTCCAGCCCAACGCCCCGAGGGGGCCGGTTGGCCGGGTCGATACGGGCTGGCCTCACGGCTGGCCGCCCGGCTTTTTCTTGGGCTTGCCAGTGGCGTCCGCCTCCAGCGCCGCCTGGCGGTCGCGCCACAGCCAGGGCGCTTCCACCCGACCGCCCCACATGCCGGCGCGGTGGCTCATGGCCAACACCTGGACACTGTAATAGTCCGGCGACAGGGCGGTGTAGGCCAAGGCCCAGCCGGCACGCACCATGATGCCGGCGACGTCCCGCCCCCCACCGTACAGACGCCCAGGCGCCGCTGCTTGGGCGGGCTTTCCTTGGTGGTGCAGCGGACGATCTTGTCCTGGACGATGGCCTGCAATTCCTTCGTCGCCTGGGCGAAACAATCATAGCTGGCGCCGCGTCGATTCTGGCAGGTTTGGCCAGGATCGGGCGCATCGATGCCGTAAAGCTTGATCTCCCCGCCATCCACCAGCAGCGTATCCCCCTCCGTCGCCTGGGCATGGCCCTCGATCACGTCGCCGCCCCCGCCCACCGGCGGCGGCGGGGCGGCCAGGGCCGTGCCCCCGGCCAGGACGGCGAGCACCACGGGCATGGCCTTAAGGCAACGGGGCGTCTTCGGGTTCATCATGGACTTAGTATAACACCCCTTGGCCCATTGCGCAGGTTGCGGGATGGCCAGACCCCGCCCATTATCGCGCCCCTTGATCCTTATTCCGCCCCTCAAGCGGAATGAGGGAAGCGGGCCCGGACGGGCGCGCATGAGAGCCGCGCGCGTCCAAGCGGACCTGGACTGTTGCTGAGCCGGGGGCGGATGCACTATGCCGTCCGCCGACCCCTTTCCCGACGACTACATAGATAGGCTGGACCCATGACCCTCGCCGCCGTCCCCGCCCGTATGGACCTTGTCGCCCTGCTGGACGATGTCGCGGCGCTGGCGGTGGAGGCTGGGCTAGCGACCCTGCCGTTCTATGAAGGCGACGACGGCGCCACGTCCAAGGCCGATGGCAGCCCCGTCACCCTGGCCGACCACGCCGCCGAGGCCATCATCCTGCCCGGCTTGGCGCGACTGACGCCAACCATCCCCGCCGTATCGGAAGAGGCGGCGGAGCGCGGGGAGATCCCGGCCGTGACCGCACGCCAGCCCTTCTGGCTGGTGGACCCCCTGGATGGCACCAAGGAATTCATCAAGCGCAATGGCGAGTTCACGGTGAACATCGCGCTGGTGGACCAGGGCCAGCCGGTGCTGGGCGCGGTGTACGCCCCCGCCAGCGGCGAATTGTTCGCCGGGGCGTTGGCGCCCCAGCCCCTGGCCTGGCGCCAGCGTAACGGCGCCGGGCGCGAGGCCATCGCCTGCCGGCCACAGCCGCGCGCCGGCGTGACCGTCGTCTCCTCCCGCTCCCACGCCAACGACGCGGCGCTGGCGGATTACCTCAAAGCCTATTCGGTGGCCGAGACGCTGGCCTGCGGCAGTTCGGTCAAATTCTGCCGCATCGCCGAGGGCATCGCCGACCTCTATCCCCGCTTTGGCCCCACCTGCGAGTGGGATACGGCCGCCGGCCATGCCGTGCTGCTGGCCGCCGGCGGCGGCATGACCACCCCCGAAGGCGACCCCTTCCGCTACGGCAAGGCGGGTTTCCGTAACGGCCCCTTCATCGCCCACGGGAAGTAAGACGGCGGAAAGGGCATCCCCTGCCCTTTTGCGTAAATCTTAGAGCTAATGGACCCCTTGGCGCCCAGCTCTCAGACTACCTACATGTCTTTGATATGCAGGTGATTTGAGACGAGGGAGCCTTCGGCATGCTCTTGGCCAGCCTGTTCCGGTCCCTGATCAAGACCGGTCATATGACTCTGATCGACGCGTATCAGCGCCGCTACGAATTCGGCCGCCGCGACCCGGACGCCCTGCCGGGGGGCTCTGTCCCGGAAGCGTCGCGGATGGCGGCCCGGCGGCTTACGGCCCCATCACCATGCGGCTCACCGATCCGGCCCTGCACTGGAAGCTGGCCCTGGCACCGCGCCTGTACGCGGGCGAGGCTTACATGGACGGCACGCTGGTGATGGAGGAGGGCAGCATCTACGACCTGCTGGCCCTGGTCACCCGCAACAGCGGCTGGCAGCACATCGGCTGGTCCGACCATCTGATGGGCCCCATCGAGACCCTGACCCGCTATGCCCAGCAGTTCAATCCAGCGCACCGGTCCAAGGCCAATGTCGCCCACCATTACGACCTGTCGGGCAAGCTCTATTCCCTGTTCCTGGACAGCGACCGCCAATATTCCTGCGCCTATTTCCCGACGCCGGAAACGACGCTGGAAGAGGCGCAGAGCCTGAAGAAGCGCCACATCATCGCCAAGCTGCGGCTGCAGCCCGGCCACAAGGTGCTCGACATCGGCTGCGGCTGGGGCGGCATGGCGCTGGAGATCGCCCGCCAGGTTCCCGACGCCCGGATCATGGGCATCACCCTGTCGCAGGAGCAGTTGGCGGTGGCCCGTCAACGCGCGGCCGACGAGGGCCTGGCCGACCGCGTGCGGTTCGAACTGGTGGATTACCGCCACCTGAAGGACCAGGGCTATCTCGGTCATTTCGACCGCATCGTCTCGGTCGGCATGTTCGAGCATGTGGGCCTGCCCCATTACCCCGAATATTTCGCGGCGGTGCGCGACCTGATGACGCCGGAGGGGGTGGCCCTGATCCATTCCATCGGCCGGCTGGACGGGCCCGGGGCCACCAACCCCTGGATCCGCAAGTACATTTTCCCGGGCGGCTATGTTCCCGCCCTGTCGGAGGTGATGCCGGCGGTGGAGAAGGCGCGCATTGTCACCACCGACATCGAGATCCTGCGCCTGCATTACGCCGAAACCCTGCGCGCCTGGCGCCACCGCTTCCTGGCGCGCGCCGATGAGGCCGCCGCCCTGTATGACGACCGCTTCGTCCGCATGTGGGAATTCTACCTGGCGGGGTCGGAGTGCGCCTTCCGCTATCAAGGGCACATGGTGTTCCAAATCCAGTTGTCGAACGCGCTGGCGGCGGTGCCCCTGACCCGCGATTATATCCACAGGGCGGAAGAAGCGATGGCCCCCCGCTCCCGCAACCCGGCGATGGTGGCGGAATAGCGGGGAATCAAGGCTTAAGGGCGGGGCACGGCCGAGCGACTCCGCCTTTATCCCCGCGTTTATCCCCCTGTGGATAAAATCCATCCGCATGTTGCACTTGCCGTGGCCGCAGCGTCCGGCTATGCCATGCCTCCCCCGCTGCTAAACTCATGCCCATGGACACCAAGTTGACCGACCCGGCCGCCTCCACCGGTGCGTTGCCCTACCGCACGCCGCCCCATAATCTGGAGGCGGAACAGGCGCTGCTGGGCGCCGCCCTGGTCAACAACAAGGCCCTGGAAAAGGTGGCCGAGTTCCTGCGGCCGGAGCACTTCTTCGACCCGGCCAACGGCCGCGTCTTCGCCGCCATCGCCAAGCTGGTGGAACGCGGCCAGATCGCCAGCCCGCTGACGTTGAAAGCCTATTTCGAGCAGGATGCCGACCTGAAGGAGATCGGCGGCACCGAGTACCTGGCCCGCCTGGCCGCCGGTGTCGTCACCGTCAGCAACGCCGAGGACTACGGCCGCATCATCCACGACGCCTATCTGCGCCGGCAGCTGATCGACGTGGGCGAGGACATGGTCAACGCCGCGTACAAGCATGACCTGGACGTGGTCGCCACCGACCAGATCGAGGAGGCGGAAAAGCGGCTGTTCGACCTCGCCTCCACCGGCGACGCCCAGGGCGGCTTCGTCCCGTTCGAACGGTCGCTGAAGGCCGCCATCGAAATGGCGGAGGCGGCGTACAAGCGGTCCAGCCATGTCACCGGCGTCACCACCGGCCTGCGTGACCTGGACGGCAAGCTGGGCGGCCTGCACCCCTCGGACCTCATCATCCTGGCCGGCCGCCCCTCCATGGGTAAGACGGCGCTGGCCACCAACATCGCCTTCAACGCCGCCCGCGCCCACATGAAGAGCAGCGGCAAGGAGGGGGCGCCGGTCGGCTTCTTCTCCCTGGAAATGTCGGCGGAACAGCTGGCCACCCGTATTCTGGCCGACGAGGCCGAGGTCAGCGGCGACAAGATCCGCCGTGGCGAAATCCACGGCAGCGACTTCCCCCGCTTCATCGAGGCCAGCAACTACATCTCCAAGGTGCCGTTCTTCGTGGACGACACCCCGGCCCTGTCCATCACCGCCGTGCGCACCCGCGCCCGCCGCCTGAAGCGCACCCATGGCCTGGGCATGATCGTGGTCGACTACCTGCAGCTGCTGCGCGGCGGCGGGATCAATAAGACTGACAACCGCGTGCAGGAAATCTCCGAGATCACCCGGGGCCTGAAGGCCATCGCCAAGGAATTGGACCTGCCGGTGATCGCCCTGTCGCAGCTGTCGCGACAGGTGGAAAACCGCGAGGACAAGCGCCCGCAGCTGTCGGACCTGCGTGAATCCGGCTCCATCGAGCAGGACGCCGACGTGGTCATGTTCGTGTACCGCGAACAGTACTACCTGGAACGCGCCGAGCCCTCCCGCCGCCCGGAAGAGGCGGAGGACAAGTTCAACGACCGCTACCAGCGCTGGCAGCAGCGGCTGGAAGAGGTGCATGACACCGCCGAGGCCATCATCGCCAAGCAGCGCCACGGCCCCGTGGGCACCGTGCGCCTGCACTTCCATGGCGAATTCACCCGCTTCTCCGACCTCGACACCCACCATGCCCTGGCGGGCGCGGGCGACGATTACTGAGGAATCAGGCGTGTCGCCCATGGGGTTCCTGGATCAGGTGCCGGCCGGTGCCGGCGCCGTATTGACCATCGACCTGGAAGCCATCGCCGGCAACTGGCGGCGGCTGCGCGACCATGCCCAGCGGGCGGGCCGGATGGTGGAATGCGCCGGCGTGGTCAAGGCCGATGGCTATGGCCTGGGCGCCGTGCCCGTGGCGCGCGCGCTGCTGAAGGCCGGCTGCCGCACCTTCTTCGTCGCCGACCTGGAAGAGGCTGTGGCCCTGCGCGCCGCGCTGCCCACCGGCCCCGATGCCCGCATCCTGGTCCTGCACGGCCCGACGCCAGGCACGGAGCGGGATCTGGCCGCCCTGGGCCTGATACCCGTCCTGAACAGCCTGGATGATATCGACCGCTGGCGGTCCCTCGCAGCCGACCTGGGCCGCGACCTCCCCGCCGTCATCCACATCGATACCGGCATGAACCGCCTGGGACTGGACGACGGCGACGCCCGGCGCCTGGCCGGGGATACGGCCAGGCTGTCGGGCATCGCCCTGGCGGGCTGGATGAGCCACCTGGCCAGCGCGGACGTGGCGGGCGACGGCCTGAACGCCGAACAGGACGCCCGCTTCCGCGCCCATCTGTCCCGTCTGCCCCCCGCGCCGTCCAGCTTGGCCGCCTCCTCCGGCATTTTCCGCGAGGCGTCGCTGCTGCACGACATGGTGCGGCCGGGCGCCGCGCTCTACGGGGTGAACCCGACGCCGGAGGCCCCCAACCCCATGAGCCCGGCGCTGCGGCTGCTGGGGCGGGTGCTGCAGGTCCGCGACGTTCCCGCCGGGACCACCGTTGGCTATGGCGCCACCTATCGCACGCCGTCCCCTGCCCGGCTGGCCACCATCGCCGTGGGCTACGCCGATGGATATTTCCGCGCCCTGGGCTCGTCCGGCCACGTCACCATCGCCGGCGTGCGGGCCCCGGTCGTCGGGCGCATTTCCATGGATTTGCTGAGCGTGGACGCCAGCGACGTCCCGCCCGCCGCCCTGGTTCCCGGCGTGTTCGCCGAGTTGATTGGGCCTGACCGGCCGCTGGATGACGTGGCGGCCGACGCGGGAACGATAGGCTATGAGATCCTAACAGGGCTTGGCCGGAGGTTTTACCGCGTGTATCAGGGGGCGTGACCTTTTGCGGCGCACCCGGATGCGGAGCCGTTGGGCACGCCGGCGGTTGTGTATGGTAAGTCCCTTGAATGACTGAGGAGCGGAGCGGATGGGGTTCTTGAGCGGGATCGGCCGGGCCACCCTGGTGTTCCTGGCCGCAACCGGGCGGCTGGCCCTGTTCACGGCGCGCGCCTTGTCGCATTGCGTCCGTCCCCCCTACTATCCCCGCCTGCTGCTGCAGCAGATGCGGGAGATCGGCTACAACAGCCTGCCGGTGGTGGGCCTTACGGCCCTGTTCACCGGCATGGTGCTGGCGCTGCAGAGCTATACCGGCTTCGCCCGCTTCAACGCCTCCAGCGCCATCGCCACCGTGGTGGTGCTGTCCATCACCCGTGAGCTGGGTCCGGTCATGGCCGGGCTGATGGTGGCGGGCCGCGTGGGGGCCGCCATGGCGGCCGAGATCGGCACCATGCGGGTGACGGAACAGGTCGACGCGCTGACCACCCTGTCCACCAACCCGTTCAAGTACCTGGTGGCGCCCCGGCTGCTCGCGGGCACGCTCATGCTGCCCTGCCTGGTGCTGGTGGCCGACATCATCGGCGTCTTCGGCGGCTATGTCGTCAGCATCTACCGCCTGGGGTTCAACCCCGCCGCCTACCTGACCAGCACGGCCCAGTACCTTGAAACCATCGACGTGGTCTCAGGCCTGACGAAGGCGGCTGCCTTCGGTTTCATCATCGCGCTGATGGGCTGCTACAACGGCTACCATTCCAAGGGCGGCGCCCAGGGCGTGGGTGCGGCCACCACGCATGCCGTGGTTTCCGCCTCCATCATGATCCTGATGATCAACTATCTGCTGACGGGGCTGTTCTTCTCATGAGCACGGTATCCCCCCAATCCGCGACCCCTAAAATCGAACTGGTTGGCGTCAAGAAAGCCTTCGGCCCCAAGAAGGTGCTGGACGGCGTGGACCTCAGCGTGGCCAAGGGCAAGTCCTTCGTCATCATCGGCGGGTCGGGCACCGGCAAGTCGGTGATGCTGAAGTCCATCCTGGGGCTGCTGCGCCCGGACGCGGGCACCATCAAGGTCGATGGCGAGGAGACCACCCATATCGGCGGCCGCGCCCGCGACCGGGTCATGACCAAGTTCGGCATGCTGTTCCAGGGCGGCGCCCTGTTCGACAGCCTGCCCGTCTGGCAGAACGTGGCCTTCGGCCTGATCCAGGGCCAGGGCATGAAGCGCGCCCAGGCGCGTGAGATCGCCATCGAGAAGCTGGCCGCCGTGGGCCTGGGACCGGACGTGGCCAACCTGTCCCCGGCGGAACTGTCGGGCGGCATGCAAAAGCGCGTAAGCCTGGCCCGCGCCATCGCCACCACCCCCGAAATCATCTTCTTCGACGAGCCGACGACGGGCCTGGACCCGATCATGGCCGACGTCATCAACGACCTGATCGTGAAGTGCGTGCGCGACCTGGGCGCCACGGCGCTGACCATCACCCACGACATGGCCAGCGCCCGCAAAATCTCCGACCGCATCGGCATGCTGTACCAGGGCAAGCTGATCTGGCAGGGCCCAACGGACGCCATCGACGACAGCGGCAACGCCTACGTCGACCAGTTCATCCACGGCCGTGCCGATGGCCCGATCCAGATGCAGGTGAAGCTGGGGTAGGCGGCCCGCCGGCTCCCACGCAGCCCCCTTACGCGGCCACGCAGCCCCAGCCGGCAACGGCGATCTCGGCCGGCAGATCGCCGTCCCCCGCCTGCCACCCCGCCGCCCAGGCGTAGGCGGCGGACATGTCGGCGAAGGCCCGCAGGTCATGGCCGCCGATGAACAGCCGCGCCAAATTCAGCAGGAACCGCACGCCGGTGTTGTGGCTGACCACCGCCGCACGGCCACCGGCGCGGCCGCGCCGAGCCTCTCCCAGGACGGCCCCCATGCGGCGTATGGCGGCCGGCGACACATCGCCGACGTGAAGCCGCAAGTCGGTCACGCTGTTCCAAGTGGCGACATCCGCGTTCCAGGCCAGCATTTCCTCCATGTAATCGGCGATGATGTCGCCGGTCACATCCTCCATGACCAAGAGGCAAACGATCCGAGATAAAGGAAATAATTTATGATGTATTTTATACATTTCCGCACTGCCACCGGAAACGACGATAGCGGTATAGGTAACATGACCGAAAATTGAAAGTTGTGACCATTTCACTGGTCAAGCTTTCAGGAACCGGGCACCACACCTACATAAGTAGCGATATCCCCGCGCCAATACTGAAAGTTGGCCAAGCCTCGGTCGCTCAGTCGACGTCCCCCGCCTCATCCGGGGTGATGGGTTGGAAGTCCGCACGGTTATAGCGATGGCCCCGCTTCACCGTGTAGACGACGCTGCGCAGGTTGGCGATGTCCTGGGTCGGGTCCTTGGCCACGAATACGAGGTTGGCCAGCTTCCCCGCCGTCACCGTGCCCATGCGCATATCCAAGTCCAAGACGCGGGCCCCCATTTGGGTGCCGGCCTGGATGGCGGCCAGGGGGAGAACCCGGCCCGACGAACCAACAGTTCCAGTTCCTCATGCAGGGCTGGATAGGCGTCGGCGGCCGGTGTTTCCCAGTCCGTGCCGGCGGAAATGGCGACGCCGGCGTCATGCGCCTGCCGGGTGATGCGGGCCGCCAGGTCACCCGGACAGTAGGAGCCCGGCGGGTTGGGCTTGCCCGCCCAGCGCTTGTCGCCCTCGGCGTAGACCCGCAGGGTGGCGTCCAGCATCGTGCCGTGGCGCTTCATGGCCTCGAACAGGGTGGCCATGACGGGGTCGGGGTTGGCGATGCGCGCCGGGTCCACGGGCGCGCGATCGTGATACTGCGTCGGCTTCTCCGGCAGCGCCTGATAGGCCAGCATGCAGGCATGGGACAGCACGTCCACGCCCGCCTCGATCTCCTCCGCCGGGGTTGCCGGAAAGACCATGGCATGGGCCCAGACGCGAAAGCCCTGGGCATGGGCCTGCCGCGTGATCCCCGCCACCAGGTCGGCGGACAGGTTGGCGTAAATCTTGACGCCGCTGGCGCCGGTGCCCCGCGCCAAGGCCACCGCCAGCTTCAGGTCGGTATCCGGGGTAATGGCCTGCATCCAGGGCACCTGCCCCGCCGTGGCGCCCTGGGCGGAGGCCGCCGTGCGCGGGTCCTTGAAGAAGCTGGGGCCGGCCATGAGCGCGGCGTAGTTGATGTCCGGTGCTGGAATGTCCCCCAGCAGGGCCGCGCGCGCCAGATCGGCAAGGACACGCGTGTCGCCCGCCATGTCCCGTTCCGCCGTGACGCCACCGTACAGCGCTCGGCGCAGCAGCGCCTCTTCGGTGCGGCGGTTGGGCACGGTGGCCAAGTGGACATGGGTGTCGATCAATCCCGGCAGGACGTAAAGACCCCGGACATCGATCACCACGGCCCCCTTGGCCAGGCTTGCCGGCACCTGCCCCGTGGGCGCCACCAGCGCGATGTCCTGCCCCCGGGTCACGACATCCATGCCAGGCTGCGGCGCCGTGCCGGTACCGTCGATCACGGTGGCCCCGCGATAGATCACCACCGCGGTCGGCGCCACCCCTCCATCAGCCGCGCTGGCGGACGTCACCCCCGCCGCACCAGCCAGCAGCGTCAGGATCGTCAAGGCGCGGCGCGCCATGGTCATGATGCTTTTCAAGGTGGAACATCCTGAGGGGAACGGCAGGCGGCGACTGTGGGCGCAGCGCCGGCGGCTGTCAATTCACCGGCCACCGGCCGCATCATCACGCTGCGGACCCCGCACCATTCTGTCGTGCGTCCGGCGGGGCCCTACCCCCTAAATCTGGTGGCTGTATAACCGGCGCCGGGGTGGCGGTTTGGTCCCCCAAGCTGTTATGATGCGTCCTGCTCATCACCCCGTCAGGATTTTGTTCCCGTGGCCCGAAACACGAACCGCTATGTCTGCCAAAGTTGCGGCACGGCCCACCCGAAGTGGAGCGGCCGGTGCGAGGGATGCGGCGCCTGGAACACCCTGGTGGAGGAAGCCGCCCCCGAGGCCGCACCCCGGGGCTTGGGCACCAAGGTGCAGGGCCGCCGGCTGGAGTTTGTGGAATTGTCCGGCGTGTCGGAGCAGGCGCCCCGCCGCATGACCCACATCCAGGAATTCGACCGGGTGTGCGGTGGCGGTTTGGTGCATGGCTCCGCCCTGCTGGTAGGCGGTGACCCCGGAATCGGGAAGTCCACCCTGTTGCTGCAGGTCATCTGCCGGCTGGCCCAGGGCACGTCCTGCGCCTACATCTCCGGTGAAGAGGCGGTGGATCAGGTGCGCATGCGCGCCCTGCGGCTGGGCCTGGCTTCGGCGCCGGTGAATTTGGCGGCCGCGACCAATGTGCGCGACATCGTGGCCTCGCTGGACGCGGCGGACGGCCCGCGCGTGGCGGTCATCGACAGTATCCAGACCATGTACGTCGATACCTTGGACAGCGCGCCCGGCACGGTGGCCCAGGTCCGGGCCTCGGCTTCCGAACTGATCCGCGTGGCCAAGCGCCGGGGCATCACACTGCTGATCGTCGGCCATGTCACCAAGGACGGCCAGATCGCCGGCCCCCGCGTGCTGGAGCACATGGTGGACACGGTGCTGTATTTCGAGGGGGAGCGCGGCCACCAGTTCCGCATCCTGCGCGCGGTGAAGAACCGCTTCGGCGCCACCGATGAGATCGGCGTGTTCGAAATGGCTGAGGACGGCCTGCGCGAGGTCGCCAACCCGTCCGAGATTTTCCTGGCGGAACGGCGGGGCGACGTCACCGGTACCGCCGTCTTCGCCGGCATGGAGGGCACCCGCCCCGTGCTGATGGAGGTGCAGGCCCTGGTCGCCCCCTCCCCCTGGGAACGCCCCGGCGGGCGGTGGTGGGCTGGGACACGGCGCGCCTGGCCATGGTGATGGCGGTGCTGGAGGCGCGGTGCGGCCTCGCCATCGGCGCCAATGATGTGTATCTGAACGTCGCCGGCGGCCTGAAGGTCACGGAACCGGCGGCGGATTTGGCGGTGGCCGCGGCCCTGGTCTCCTCCCTGACGGGGGAGCCGGTGCCGGCCGATGCCGTGGTTTATGGAGAGATCGGGTTGTCGGGGGAAATCCGGGCGGTGAGCCAGAGTGAGACGCGGCTGAAGGAGGCGGCGAAGCTGGGCTTCGGCACGGCCCTGGTGCCCACCCGGCGCAAGGGGTCCGGCGGGGACGCCGGCCTTCGGCGCATCGAACTGCACCACCTGTCCGACCTGCTGCCCCTGTTCCAGGCGGCCCCCGCCCAGAAAGGCGCGCCGCCGAAGAACACACCCAAGGCCGTCTCCAGCGGCGGGCGGGGCTGAGGCATCATGGATATCAACGGTTTGAACCCCCTGGACATCGCCGTCGTCGTCATCGTCGTGCTGTCGGCGCTGCTGGCTTTCGCCCGCGGCTTCGTGCGCGAGGTGCTGTCGATCGGCGCCTGGGTCGGGGCTGCCCTGGTCACGCTGTATGCCTTCCCCCTGGTCAAGCCCTTCGTCCGCGCCCATATCGAGCGGCAGATGATTGCCGACGGTGTCGCCATCATCACCCTGTTCGTGGCGGCCTTGCTGGTGTTGCAGATGATCTGCCACACCCTGGCCGGCCGCGTGAGCGACAGTGCCCTGTCGGCCATAGACCGGTCGCTGGGGTTCGGTTTCGGGGTGCTGCGGGGCGCTGTGTTGGTCAGCCTGGGCTATATGCTGATGGGCTATATCTGGCCGGACAACAAGCCGGACTGGCTGCGTGACGCACGCACCCGGCCGGCGCTGGAGGCCGGGGCGGACATGCTGCGCACCTTGGCGCCGTCCGACCTGCGCCACGAGGGTGAAGGACGAATCGATGCCGCCCGGATGGAAGCCGAGCGGGCCCTGGCCGCCAAGCAGGACTTGGAACGGCTTCAAACCCCGGCGATCACCCCTGCGGGGAACGCGGGTGCGAAGCCGGGTGAACAGGGCTATAACGACCGCGAACGCACGGGCCTTGATCAGCTGATCGAGAACACCGTCGATAAGAAGAAGCCGGAATAAACGCTTCTTCGTAACGGACCGCAACGTACCAACCTAGCGCGAAAGGCGCCCGGTGACCGCTCATGCTGACCACGAACCCCTTTGACGACGACAAGTTGCGTGAGGAATGCGGCGTCTTTGGCATCTTGGGCGCCACGGACGCGGCCGCCCTGGTGGCCCTGGGCCTGCACGCCCTGCAGCACCGAGGCCAGGAGTTGGCGGGCATCGTCGCCTTTGACGGGGAGCATTTCGGCGTCCATCGGGCGCTGGGCCAGGTCGGCGACAACTTCAGTTCCGAGGCGGTCATGCGCCCGCTGAAGGGCAACGCCGCCATCGGCCATGTGCGCTACGCCACCACCGGCGACACGGCGCTGCGCAATGTGCAGCCGCTGTTCGCGGACTTTGAGTTCGGCGGTTTCGGCCTGGCGCACAACGGCAACCTGACCAACGCCATGACGCTGCGCCGCCAGCTGGTGCGCCGTGGCTGCCTGTTCCAGTCCACCACCGACACCGAAGTCATCGTGCACCTGATGGCGACCGCCCGGGGCGGCAGCGTCATCGACCGCATGGTCGAGGCCCTGCGCCAGGTCGAAGGCGCCTACTCCCTGGTCGCCATGGCCAAGGACCAGATCATCGGCGTGCGCGATCCCCGCGGCGTGCGCCCGCTGGTGCTGGGCATGCTGGGCGACGCGCCCGTCCTGGCGTCGGAAACCTGCGCCCTGGACATCATCGGCGCCGAGTTCGTCCGCGACATCGAGCCGGGTGAAATGGTGGTCTTGACCGCCGCCGGCGTGCAGAGCCTGCGCCCCTTCCAGCCGGAAAAGAGCCGCTTCTGCATTTTCGAGTACATCTACTTCGCCCGGCCCGACAGCCTGGTTGAAGGCTCCAGCGTCTACAAGGTGCGCAAGTCCATCGGCGCCCACCTGGCCCAGGAAAGCCACGTGGATGCCGACGTGATCATCCCCGTGCCGGACAGCGGCGTGCCCGCCGCCATCGGTTATGCCGAGCAAAGCGGCATTCCGTTCGAGCTGGGCATCATCCGCAACCACTATGTCGGCCGCACCTTCATCCAGCCGACCGACAAGATCCGCCACCTGGGCGTGAAGCTGAAGCACAACGCCAACCGGCACTACATCCAGGGCAAGCGCGTCATCCTGGTGGATGACAGCATCGTGCGCGGCACCACCTCGGTGAAGATCGTGGAAATGATGCGGGCCGCCGGCGCCAAGGAAGTGCACATGCGCATTTCCAGCCCGCCGACCCGGCATTCCTGCTTTTACGGTATCGATACGCCGGAAAAGGAAAAGCTGCTGGCCCATAAGCTGTCGGTTGAGGAGATGAACCGCTACATCGGGTCCGACAGCCTGGCCTTCATCTCCAACGACGGGCTGTACAAGGCGCTGGGGCACAGCGGCCGCGACACCGGCGGCCCGCAATATTGCGACGCCTGCTTCACCGGCGACTATCCCATCCCTCTGACCGATTACGAGGGCACACCGGGCGGCGAAGTCGCCTTCCTGGCCGAGCGTCGCGCCTAAGGCCAAGCCTGGCTTTCCGTGATTGAGAAACGCCCCCGGAAGACGATCTTCCGGGGGCGTTTCGATTCCCACCAATCGCTTGCGCCCAGGCTACCGCCCAAGGTCAGGGGACGCGTCCTGCGTTGCCAACTCCAAATGCCAGTCCAGTGACATCATGTGTCGAGGCAAGGCATCCTGCCCGCACGCCCAAGCGAAACCCTGCCGCATATCGGAAAAGTGTTGAAGGTCATAATCCCGGATATAGACACGGGCCAAATTTATCAGGAATTTCTGACCGGCATTGTAGCTTACGATGGCCACCTTTCTCCGATCTTTTTCTGATCCATGAGTAAAAATCCCGGGCCGACGCTTCACATTTAACAGCTTTGACATCCTCTCCAAGGATGAATGGTGGACGTTTCCGATAAAGGAGCGCAAATCCACCACGCAATTCCAGGAGATATCCACCCCACCATCTTGGATCAGGCCGGATATATGATCGGCTATTTCGTGCCCGTCCACATCCCCACTATAGATGATGCATATCAGACGCAACTGCGGGAAAAGCTGGTAATCAGCCTTGTGCATAAGCCATGTCCTGCCGCGATAGACAAAAGCTCCGGCTGACTGTCTTGATGCGGATTGGACGTTGCGATCAGGTCGGGGAGCTTTATTCTATCAGATCTTAATCAAACTTTTACCTGCGCGGCGGTACCGCTCAGGTAGCAAGCTCGCTTACTTGGATATTGGGGCTAAGCCCATGGAGGATTGCCGGCCTGACAGGCATCATTAACGCCCCCCGGGGCTCCCCACAACATATCCACCCCGTTCACAGGGTGGAGTGTGTCAGGATGCCCTTTTTCAACCGCCAAATCCCACCAGAGACGGAACCGGGGACGCCCATCAGCGCCTGGATACCGGCGCCCTTGTGCGGCCCCATGACATCAGGAGTGGTCACGGAGTGTTCCGACTGAACGCGAGATTGAACATGGCACGTTTTTTCGTGCCAATGAAGCACAAAATTCCGTGCCTTCCATCCTTATTCGCCGCCTATGGACTAAGGTTGCGCGCGGCACCATGAAGGGGTTGAAGGATAGGCTGCGCCAGGTCCGTGAATATCTGGGGGAAACCCAGAAAAGCATGTCCGCCCGGTTCGACTTGGGTGTGAACACCTGGCAGGGGTATGAGCGCCTGGGGAAGCTGCCCAAGGGGGAAACCCTGGCCCAACTGCTGACCCTGGACATTTCGGTGGATTGGCTGCTGACCGGCCATGGCGACATGCATATGGCCGGCAACCGCCCGGGGCTGGATGCGCACCTTCTGGCGCAGATCATCGATGGCGTGCTGACCCTTCACGGCCAGGACGGGAGTCGCCCCAGCCCGACGGCACAGGGGCAGTTGATCAGCCGCATCTATGACCGACTGATCGCCATCCCGGACGAACGGGAACGGCGGGGCGCCCTGCGGTACGCGCTGGACCGGGCGCGAGAGGATCTAACGGAGATCGCACCGCCTACCGGGCGGTAGGCGCTCAGGTCGGCGTCGGCTTCACCGCCACGATGGGCGGCAACACGGTGACGCCCAGGCCCAGCGCCCGCAACGCCGCCTCATCCCGTCGCTGGGATGGCCCCCCAGTCTGGCGCAGGGCGTTGAGGTCGATGCCGGTGGCTTGGCGCACGCGGTCGGCCACCGCCGCCGGAGCCTCTGGCCCGGCGCTGAAATCGAAAACCGCCTCGGGCGTCACCAGACGCTTGGGCGACGCGGCCAACCACCAGACGCAGGGACCGGCACAGGGGCCATCGACAATGACGGTGATGCCCCTGTCGACGATGGTCTGCGCCAACTCGGCGGCCGCCTGCGGGTCGCCACCGCCCTGCGACCAGATGACCAAGGTCTGGGCGTCGAGGGTGGTGATGCGGGCGATGGCGTCCTTCATCACGGCCGTCTTGGCCTCGCCATGGGCGCAAACCAGCTTTTGCCCCCCACCCCGACACCGGCCCCCTTGGCGTTGGGACGATGGCCATAGCTCCAGCAATTCAGCACCTGCTGAATGATGGGGTCGGTATCGTCGGGACGGCCCGGCGGCAGGAAATCAGCCCGCGCCGGCATCATGCTCCCCACCGCGATCAGCAGGATACCCAGGACAAGGGCAAATCGGGTCATGAAGGCCATGGCTACGATCCGAACAGGGACAAACGGCGTCGAACTTATATGGGGCCGCCGCTGCACTTTCCAACGGAAAGCGGGCCAACGGAAAGCGGGCCAATGGCCAACCGGACCTCACACGCCGGTGTCAGCCAGCGTCGGGCCCTGTTGGACCACCACCGTGCCCTTGCGTCCCAGGGTCTTGGCCAGTGCGTCCAGACGCCGCTGCACGGCGTCACCGTCCAGCATGGCGGCATCCCGGGGCAGCAGCAGGGTCAAGGTATCGGGCGTCAGCCGTAGGGCCGTCCGCTGCAGCAGGGTCGCGGCGCCGCCGGTCAAGGTGTGGGCCAGCCGCAGGGCCAAGCCCACGATCACGGCGCGGCTGAGCTGCGCCTCCGACAGCAGGGTCCTGGTCAAGCCCAGGGGCTGGCCATCGACGGTGCCCGCATATCGCACGAAGGAGGCCAGTGCCAGGAAGGCCCGCTCCGCATGATCGGCACCAGCGAAGGGCATGCGCAGCACCCGCAGGTAGGCGTGCTCCGCCCGATAGTCCGGGTGCTCCGACCATCCCAGGTCGGACAGCAGGCACGCCGCCGTCCGCAGCCGGGCGGCGGCCTCATCCTCACCCGCGAAGAGCGGGGACGTCCACTGCGTCAGCGTCGCGGCCTCGCCGAAGCGGCCCAGGCGTTCCGCCACCTGGGTGCAGCTGTCGATCAGCGGATCGCGCCGGCGCTCCTCCGCCGACAATTGGTCGAACAGGAACCCTTCCCGCAGGCCGTAGGCTGAAAAAACCACATTGGATGGCTGCACCGCGCGCAGCAGGCGCTCCATGACCAGCGCCGCCATGGGCAGCGTCTCCAGCCGGCGACGGGAAACGCCCGGCATCTTTTCCAGCGACGCGCGGCTCTGGCGCCCGACCAGACCGGCGAAATCGGCCATCACCCGGGCGTCGACCACGTAATGGTGGATGATGTGCAGCGGGTGGCCCACCTGCTCCATATGCATCTTGGCCAACGCGCGCCAGCCGCCACCCACAGGATGGAAATCGCGGCCCCGGCCTTCCAGGGCCCAGGGCAGCTTGGCCAGTTGCGCATCGATCAGCTTGGTGGCCGACCCCGGCTTGCCGTCCACCGCCTCGATCAGCCGCAAGGGACCCAGCGGCAGGGTGGCCTGACGGCCGATGACGCCCTTGTCCAGGGTCACCAGTTCCAGACTGCCGCCGCCGAGGTCGCCCATCAGGCCGTCGGCGCCGGGCGTGCCGGACAGCACCCCCATGGCGGACAGCCGCGCCTCCTCCTCTCCCGCCAGCACGGTGACGGGCACGCCGGTCAGCGCCTCCACATCCGCCACGAACTTGGCGCCGTCCTTGGCGTCGCGCACAGCGGCGGTGGCCAGGATATCCACCCGGCCGACCTGCATGCCCTCGATCAGGCGACGGAAGCGGGCCAGGTTGGACAGGGCCAGCTTCACACCCTCGGGATGCAGCTTGCCCGTCTTTTCCACCGACCGGCCCAGCCCGCACATGATCTTCTCATTGAAGATGGCGATGGGTGATCGCTCCAGGCGGTCATACACCACCACCCGCATGGAGTTGGAGCCGATGTCGATGACCGCCAACCGGTCGGAGCCAACATGGCGTTCTGGGGCGGGACGATCGAACTTTACGGGCATGGGTATCCGGTACGGGCTAAGGCGGTTCAGTCAGCGCGTTTGGCGGCCTTGGCGGCCGCCTTCAGCAACAGCTTGGCCGGCCCCTTGGGATCGGTGACCGCGCTGCTGCCCCGCCCCGACAGGCTGGGGTTGGTCATGAAGAACGTGTGGGCATTGAAGGCGCCCAGCGGTGCTTCCACCCGATGATACTCGCCATCGGGGCTCAGCTGCCAGCTTTGCGCCTCGTCCTTCAGGTTCGCGACCATGATTTGATCCATCACCTGGCGATGGCAGGACGGCGTCTCGATGGGCACCAGCGTCTCGATACGGCGGTCCAGGTTGCGCGGCATCCAATCGGCGGAGGAGATGAAGACCTTGGCGCCGGGGTGCGGCAGGCCCACGCCGTTGCCGAAGCAGACCACGCGGCCATGTTCCAAGTAACGGCCGACAATGCTTTTCACCCGGATGTTTTCCGACAGGCCCTTCACCCCCGGCCGCAGACAGCAGATGCCGCGGATGACCATGTCGATGCTGACGCCCTGCTGCGACGCCTCATACAGCTTGTCGATGATGCGAGCGTCGACCAGGGAGTTCAGCTTCACCCAGATCTGCGCCGGCCGGCCGGCGCGGGCGTGGGCGATCTCGGCATCGATCAGGCTGACCAGCCGGTCGCGCAGGCCGATGGGGGCGATGGCGATCTTCTCCAGCGCCTTGGGCGTGGCGTACCCGGTCATGTAGTTGAACATGTGGGCCGCGTCGTGCACCAGCGCCGGATCACAGGTGAAGAAGCTGAGGTCGGTGTAAATCTTGGCGGTGATGGGGTGGTAGTTGCCGGTGCCGAAATGAACGTAGGAGCGCAGGCCCTTCTGTTCCCGGCGCACCACCAGCGACACCTTGGCGTGGGTCTTGAGGTCGACGAAGCCGTAGACCACCTGAACGCCCGCCCGTTCCAGGTCACGGGCCCAGCGGATGTTGGCCTCTTCATCGAAACGCGCCTTCAGCTCCACCATGGCGGTGACGCTCTTGCCCGCCTCCGCCGCCTCGATCAGGGCCGCCACGATGGGGGAGTTCTTGGAGGTGCGGTACAGGGTCTGCTTGATGGCCAGCACGGCAGGGTCCTGCGCCGCCTGGCGCAGGAACTGCACGACCACGTCGAAGCTCTCGAACGGGTGGTGGACGATGATGTCCTTGTGGCGGATGGCGGCGAAGCAATCACCGCCGAAGTCGCGGATGCGCTCAGGGAAACGGGCGTTGTAGGGCTGGAACAGCAGATCCGGCCGCTCATCGATGATCAACTGCTTGGTCTCGGCCAAGCCGATCAGGCCGTCCAGTACGAACACATCGTCGGTGGGCACATGCAGCTGGCCGGCCAGGAAGTCGCGCAGGTCGCGCGACATGCCGGCGTTGACGCACAGCTGGATGACGCTGCCGCGGCGGCGGCGCTTCAGCGCGCTTTCGAAGGTGCGGACCAGGTCTTCCGACTCTTCCTCGATTTCGATGTCGCTGTCGCGCAGCACGCGGAAGAAGCCATGGCCCTTCAGGGTGAAGGGCGGGAACAGCCGGTCGATGAACAGCAGCACCAGCTCTTCCAGCAGGATGAAGCGCACGTCGCTGCCCGGCAGGCGCACGAAGCGATCCAACTGCGCCGGCAGCAGAACCAGGGCGTCCAGGTGGGTGTTGCGCACCGGGTCGAACAGCTGCACCGCCAGGGAGAAGCCGGAATTGGCGATGAAGGGGAACGGATGCGCCGGGTCGACCGCGATGGGCGTCAGCACCGGGAAGATGTCGTCCAGGAACTTGGCTTCCAGCCAATCGGTTTCCGACGGCGTCAGCTCGGCGGGGTCGATGGCGGCGATGCCGGCCTTGGCCAGGTCGGCGCGCATCATCAGCCAGCAGGCCTGCTGCTCGCGCATCAGCTCCGCCGCGCGGGCGTTGATGGCCGCCAACTGCTGCGCCGGCGTCAGGTTGTCATCGGAGGGGGTGGCCACGCCCGCCGTTACCTGCGCCTTCAGGGCGGCGACGCGGACAGTATAGAACTCATCCAGGTTGCTGGCGGAAATGGACAGGAAGCGCAGCCGCTCCAGCAGCGGGTGGTGGGCGTTGTACGCCTCTTCCAGGACGCGCTGGTTGAAGGCCAGCCACGACAGTTCGCGATTGATGAACCGGTCCGGCGACGTCATATCGAGGGGGGCAGGCTCAACTTCGCGGGTCGGGGTTTCCACCGCCGTGGACATGGTCGCCTCATTCGCAGCAAGGGTATCGGGTCGTTCACCATAAACAGCCAACGTTACCGTTTCTGGTTCCGGTACCGCCGATCCTGTTGATTTCGCTTCCGTGCCGGTCGCGCTCTTGTCCGCCTCAGGGGTCTCCGGGTCGACAGCGGGCGCGGGCAGCCGGTCCACCCTGGGGGATGTCTCGTGAAAACCCTTTTCCTGCTGCGGCATATGAAATCCTCCTGGGACGACGACAGCGTCCCCGATCATGAGCGTCCCTTGTCGGCACGGGGGGAGCGCGCGCTTGCGACCATGGCCGACTATTTCCGGCACCGCAAGGGTGGAACACCCCGGCCCGACCTGATCCTCTGCTCCACCGCCGTTCGCACGCGGGCGACCCTGGCCGGCCTGCTTACCCTGTGGCGGGAGCCGCCACCCCTGTGCGTGGACCGGGTGTTTTACATGGCCTCCGCCCCGGCGCTGGCTGACCGCCTGCGGGCCTTGCCCGACCCGACCGCCACCGTCCTGCTCATTGGTCACAACCCGGGGCTGGAGGAGCTGGCGTTGTCGCTGGCGGGGGCCGAGGAGGACCCCGCCCTTCGCACCCGCATCATGGAAAAATACCCGACCGGAGGGCTGGCGCGACTGGACTTCACCCTGGACCGCTGGGCCGACCTGGCCGCCGGCAAGGGCCACCTATCCGAATTCGCCACCCCGCGCGGGGTGGCGCGGGACTGAAGAGATCGCCCTAGCCTGGAGTTGTATAATTAATACCATCTTGGAGGGCGCATGAAGACTAAAGCCCCCTCGTTTCAAATCCGGAAAGTTCATCAAAAAAGTAAGTGGCATCAAGCTGCGCAAGGCTTTTAAGGCCGCCTGGGCGCGGACGCCACAGGGCCAAAAACGAAACCGATTTCACTTCCAATCACCTCCTATTGGTTGCACATCGGCTGAGCAACCATTTGCCTGGAATTTCGCCACCCCTGTCCTTTCGGCTAGGATCAGGGCAGGAGCGCTGACCCGACCGGCGGCGCCATTCCCTATATTTCTTAACGACTTATTAACGACGTTGCCCTGCGGCGGCGGGACGGCACGCCTTTTGCGATAGCGTCATGACGTGACGTAATTGTTGCGCCGCACAAAAGCTAATCAAGAGAGT
Organism: Nitrospirillum karajorum; assembly: GCF_036348415.1. Taxonomy (NCBI): domain Bacteria; kingdom Pseudomonadati; phylum Pseudomonadota; class Alphaproteobacteria; order Rhodospirillales; family Azospirillaceae; genus Nitrospirillum; species Nitrospirillum karajorum. Next base: position 1,647,723 of record NZ_JAZBQB010000001.1, on the reverse strand, counting down.
GGGGGAGCCGATGGACAACAGCCTGATCGACCTGACGAAGAACGTTCTGGACGTGGCCAGCCAGAAGGTCTCGGTGATCGAGGACATCAACCGGACCACCAAGATGCTGGCCTTCAACGCCCTGATCGAGGCCGGCCGCGCCGGCGACGCCGGCCGGGGCTTCGCCGTGGTGGCCAATGAGGTCAATTCCATCTCCCAGCGCGTCAGCGTGGTGGCGGGTGAACTGCGCAGCGAGATCGGCCAACTGGTCGACCGCATGACCACGGTGGGTGAGGATTTGATGACCCGCTTCCGCGGCCAGCGCCTGGCCGACCTGGCGTTGAACAGCATCGATATCATCGACCGCAACCTTTATGAACGGTCCTGCGACGTGCGCTGGTGGGCCACCGACAGCGCCGTGGTCGCGGGCCTGCAGAGCCCGTCGCACGAGACGGCCCGCCATGCCAGCGAGCGGCTGAACGTCATCCTGCAAAGCTATACCGTCTATCTCGACCTGTGGGTGGCCGACCGCACCGGCCGCGTCATCGCCACCGGCCGGCCCGACCGCTTCCCCCACGCCATCGGCGCCAACGTCGCCAACGAGGCCTGGTTCATCGACGCCCTGCGCACCCGCGACGGCGGCGATTTCGCGGTGGAGGATGTCAGCCCCAATCCGGTGCTGGAGAATCGCACCGTCGCCACCTATTCCACAGCCGTGCGCCGTGATGGCGCCCAGGATGGCGAGGTTCTGGGCGCGCTGGGCATCTTCTTCGACTGGGCGCCGCAGGCCCGCGCGGTGGTAACCGGTGTCCGCCTGGAAACATCGGAACGGACCAACACCCGCTGCCTGCTGCTGGACGCCGCCGGCCGCATCATCGCCGCCAGCGATGGCCGGGGGGAGTTGACGGAGAGCTTCCACCTGGTGACCCAAGGCCAGCCCATGGGCCACTACATGGACCGCCATGGCCGGCTGATCGGCTTCGCCCGCACGCCGGGATATGAGACCTATCGCGGCCTGGGCTGGTACGGCGTCCTGGTCCACAACCCGCCCGGCCAAAGCTGAGTGGCCACTCCCGCACCGCCCGGCGTCTCACCCCAGCGCCGGGCGGCGTTTTAATCATCATTATAGATTGGTTCGTTCTATACGTTCTGTTTGAGTGATTTGGCGACGGCGCGCAGCTTTGTGGGCAAGCACATTCCACGCTGCAAGGACGCCAATCATGAACGCCACCCCCCTCCGCATCGCCGTTTCCGGCGCCGCCGGCCAAATCGCCTACTCCCTGCTGTTCCGCCTGGCCAAGGGCGATGTCTTCGGGCCGGAGCAACCCCTCCACCTGTCGCTGCTGGAAATCACGCCGGCGCTGCCGGCCCTGCGCGGCGTGATGATGGAGTTGGAGGATTGCGCCTTCCCCCTGCTGCGCGGCATGGACGCCAGCGATGACCCGTCCGTCGCCTTCCGCGACATCGACGCCACCTTCCTGGTCGGCTCTCGCCCGCGCGGCAAGGGCATGGAACGGCGGGACCTGCTGTCCGCCAACGCCGCCATCTTCAAGGCGCAGGGCCGCGCCCTGAACGAACAGGCCAAGCGCACGGCCAAGGTGCTGGTGGTGGGCAACCCCGCCAACACCAACGCCTGGATCGCCATCCAGCACGCACCGGATCTGCCGCACGACGCCATCACCTCCATGATCCGGCTGGACCACAACCGCGCCCAGGCGCAGTTGGCGGCCAAGGCCGGGGTGGATGTGACAGCCATCGAGCGGCTGGTGGTCTGGGGCAACCACTCCCCCACCATGTTCGCCGACTGGCGCCACGCCCTGGTTCAGGGCCGGCCCCTGCCCGACCTGATCGGCGACACCGCCTGGTACCGGGAGACGCTGATCCCCACCGTAGCCCAGCGGGGCACCGCCATCATCGAGGCGCGGGGCCTATCCTCCGCGGCGTCCGCCGCCAATGCCGCCATCGACCACATGCGCGACTGGGTGCAGGGCAGCGGTGATCGCTGGGTTTCCATGGGGCTAGCGTCGGAGGGCGATTACGCCCTGCCCCAGGGCCTGGTCTGCGGCGTGCCCGCACTGTGCCGGGATGGCCGTATCGAACGGGTGCGTGGCCTGGAGCTGGACGCCTTCGGCCGCGCCATGCTGGACAGGACGGTGGCGGAACTAATGGAGGAACGGGCCGCCGTGGCGAACCTCTGAACTCGCCGTGAAAAGGCAAAGGGCGCCCTCCCCTGCCCGGGGAAGGCGCCCTTTTTCATGGGCGCGCGTCAGCCGAAGAAGCCGATGCGCTGGGTGATGCCATTGCCCACCCGGCGCACCAGATCGTACAGGCTGGCAATGGGCTTGAAGATGCGCTCGTTCTCCTGCCCGTAGTTCTGGCTGTCATCGCTGACGTAAGTGGCGCTTTCGCCGAAATCGCCCTCCCCCGCGGTTTCGGCCACGGGGAAGATGCGGGACAGCAGGTCCAGGGCCCAGGGCACATCCAGTTGCATCAGCCGCGCCATCAGCCGGCGGTGGGTGATGTTGTGCTGGCTGGAGAATTGCGGGATGTGGGTCGCCCGCAGGAACACCTCCTGGATCAGGGCGATGCGCAGGGCGTGCAGCACCAGCAGGCCGTTGCTCAGCGCCTCATCCGGCGGGGCCACCTGGCCCGGCACCGGCTGGCGTTCCACCCGGGCCAGCCCTTCCTCCAGCACGTCGAAATCGCGGTAGAGCTTGCGGAAGATGCGGATCAGGCGGCTGTGGAGGGGGTTGTCCTCCAAGATGGCCGCCAGGCGCCGCATCTCCTCCACCCGGGCGGGGTCGGCGGTGTGGGCGGCGCGCAGCAGCCAGAAGGCCGGGTCCAGGGTGTCGATATAGGCCTTCAACGCGTCGGGGCTGGCGATGGCCACACCGTATTCCACCATGCCCAGCAATTGCCGGAAGCGGGGCGAGGTGCGGTACAGCTCGGCGAAATGTTCCGGGTCCTTGTCGATGGCCTCGCCCACGCCGCTGACCGTGTTCGCCGGCAGGCCCATCTGCTGCAGGATGGCGTTGTGGGGGATGGCGCGGAACTGCGAGGCGCGGCTCTGGTCAACATCGTCGGCGTTGCCGTCATGCTGGCGCTTGATGGCCCGGCTGCCCGAGGGATACAGCAGGTTGGTGCCCAGGGCCGACAGCAGGGCGCCGTAGTTCGGATCCTCCACCAGCGACACCTGGAACTGCTTCACCGTGGTGAAGAATTCGCGGATGTAGTCGGCGTCGCCATAGAACGGGTCGTCGTCCAGGGTGGTGTGCTTGCCGCCCAGCATATGCTCCAGAATGCGCGTCACGACGGCCAGGGCGCCGGGCTGGGTCACGAAATAGAGATAGCCGTCGCCCCCCTGGAAGCTGACCTCCTGCTTGAAGGCGATCTTGTGGTGGGCCATGAACGACAGCGTGGCCGGGGCCGCGACATAGCCCAGGCGTTCCGGGAAGCCCGCCGGATGGGCGCCACGACCGATGGATTCGCCATGGGTGTCGAAGATCACCAGTTGCACGCCGTCCAGGCGATGGCGGGTGAACAGGCGGGCGACGCGCAGGCGCAGACGCTCGATGCTGGCGGAGGCCGGCGTCTGTCCCAGGTAGCGGCCGGCGTCGGAGAAACCGGTCTGGATGCACAGGCGGCCGCGCCGCTTCACGTAATCGCGGTAATGCGGGTTGTCCAGCAGCTGCTCGATGACCCGGCTGCCGACCTCCAGCGCCCGTTCCGTCTCGAACAGGGGGCTGATGTCGACCTTGTCGGCGACGCCGAACAGACGGGCATAATAGAGCGCCGTCAGCACCGTGAAGGCCAATTCCGATTCCGCGATCAGGAAGCGGACGGGCACCGACGAGTCGGCATACTTCAGCATCTGGGCCACGACCATGAACAGCCGCTTGGCCGAGGTGCGCTCGGCGATGATGCTGCCGAAATTGATGCGCACCGGCCGCACCTCATCCAGGAGGCCGGTGATGGCGGTCAGGTAGGATTGGCGGTAGCGCGGATCGTCCGGCGCCGTCTCCATGCCCACCGTCTTGCGCACCGCGTTGTGCAGCTGGGTGGCGTTGATGCGCACATGGGTGTGCGCCTGACCCAGACCGTAATTCGACAGTTCCGCCTTCAGGATGGCCAGGCGCCGCACCACGTCGTCGCCCTTGCCATCCTTGCCGGCGGCGCCCTTGCCGGCGACGGAGGCCAGGCGGATGGCGCGGTCCACCTGCTCGATGGCGTGCGCGGCCTCCACCAGGCGCAGGGGCAGGCCCTCATGCATGCGCTGGGCGATGGCTTCGATGTCTTTCTGGGTGGTCGTCTCCCTGCCGAAGGCGGCGACCTCATCCGTCACCTGGGCGATGGCCAGGGCCAGACGGGATTCCAGCAGATCCAGGGTGTTGCGCAGGTCTTCCTGCACCGGCGCCGCCTTGCGGATGGCCTGCACCTCGGCCAGGTAGTGGCGCAGTTGCCCCACCTGCACCACCAGGCGCTTGTGCAGCGTGTCGGACCAGCGGATATCCGAGCGGCCGTCCAGGTCGTATCCCACCCAGCTGGCCACCGTCAGCAGACGCGGCGTCAGTTCGGCCCACTGGTCGGGGTAGCGCTCCCGCGCCACCGTCAGCACGATGTCGTAGACGGTGCGCAGCGCCGCCTGGATGTTGGTGATGGCCGCCAGCGACAGGCGGTGCTCATCCGCCAGCGACAGCTCACCGGGCCGCAGCTCCGTCGCCGCGACGGCGGCGATCAAGCCCTTGCGCGCCTCCGCCGTGAGGGGCACGCCGGCCGCATCCCGCCCCGTGGCCAGCTTGGCCATGGCATCCATCAGTTCCCCCGTCAGGTTGAACGTTGGATGGGCGGTGATGACGATGCCGAAAATCTCCTTTTCCACTTGGGCGCGGAAGGCGTCGAACGGCACGGCCTTGCCGTCCGCGTCCACCGCCAGCCCATCGATCAGGGCGCGGATGCGGGCGGCGTTGGCGGCGGGATCGGCCTCACCCAGATAGGCGCCCAGACGGCGGGCACGGGCCAGGAAGCCCTCTGCCCCCAGGTACTGGATGGCCTGCTCCACGGCGGCCAAATCCAGCTCCCCCGAGTGCAGCCGGCGGGAAACATCCAGGGCCAGCAGCGACACCGGGTTGGCGAAGGGGTCGGCGTCCGCCAGCTCGGTATAGCGGGTCAGGCGCGCCACCAAATCGGCCGTCAGCCCGACCGCGTCCGTCACGCCCCCGCCGGCGGCGGCGAACTTGGCCACAGGGCGCTCCAGCAAGGGGCCGGCCTTGGCCAAGGTCGCCAGCGTGGCGGCGTCGGCCGCCTTGACATCCACCCCGGGGGTGGCGGTGGCGTCCGGAACGGAGGCGGCCTTGGTGGATGCGGTTTTACCGGTCATTGTTGGGGCCTTCGCTGGGGTCGTCGGCGTCGCGGTCGTCGGCGTCGCGGTCAGGCCCGGGGCCTGACTGGAGTCGGGGGACTTTTCCGCGGACTTTTCAGCAGCCCGCGACGCTGCCAGCGATGACGTCATGATGATTCGGTGCCCAGTTTGGTTGCTCATCCCTGTCGCGCCGGACCGCCTGTCCATCCGTTCCGCATTCCACCGGTGTTAGATATGACGGTGAGTCATTATCCTACCTCGCACTGGCGAAATGAGGTGCCGGGGCGGAGGGCTTACGGGGGCGGGCTCGGGGTGGCGACTTATTGTGACGCAACGGAGTGCTGAGACTATCGCAACTGTGCGTCGCAAAGCAACCTGAGGGAAAGAATTTTACCGTTTGCCCCGAATCGATGTAATTCCGCAACACGACCTTAACGCAGGCGCCATCTTCGGTTATCCATTCGGGATGACGAACGGCCCCGACCGCCCCACACCCGTACCCAGTGGTCCCGCACCCAGTGGTCCCGATGCCCCGGCCGAGGCGGCGGGCGGCGTCGCCACGCCCCCCATTGCTCCCGAACCCGCTGGGCCACAACCACCCGCGCCCCCCTCCGGTTCCCGGCCCAAGCGCACGCTGGCCGTGCGTGAGGTGGAGGTGAAGCTGGCGACGACGCCGGCGGCGCTGGAGCGGCTGCAGGCGCTGCCCCTGCTGGCGCGCATGGCCGATGGCCCCGCCGTCCATCGCCATCAGGTCACCACCTACTATGACACGCCGGATTTGGCGCTGGCCGCCCGTGGGCTGGCCTTGCGCGTCCGCCGTCAGGGCGGCCGGCGGGTGCAGACGGTGAAGACCTGGGCGTCCGACGCCGGCACCGCCGCCGCCGCCGGCCGGCGGGAATGGGAGTGGGAATTGCCGGCGGACGGGGACGGGCCGGACTGCGCCCTGCTGCCGGCCGCCATCGCGGGCTTGCTGAGCGAAGCGCAGTGGGCCGAGGTCGCCGCCCGTTTCGCCACCGACATCCACCGCACCGCCCTGCTGTTGCATCCCGACCCCCGCACCTCGGTGGAATTGGCGCTGGACCAGGGGGAGGTGCGCCTGTCCGTCCCTGGTGCGGGCGATGAAACCACCTGGCCGGTGGCGGAGGTGGAACTGGAATTGAAGGGCGGGCGGGTCGCGGCCCTGTTCGAGGTGGCCGCCGCCCTGCACCATCACGCCCCGTTGCGCCTGACCACTGGCAGCAAGGCGGACGCGGGCCTGCGCCTGCTGACGGGCAAGCCGGCCGCCGCCGTCCCCGCTCATCCCGCCGCCCTGACGCCGGTGACCACGGTGGCGGAAGGCTTCCGCCACGCCACGCGCCAGGCCGTGGGCCACCTGCTGGAAAACGCCACCGTGCTGCTGGAAAGCGGCGACGCCCAAGCCCTGCGCGAAATGGCGGCCGCCAGCCGGCGGCTGGACACGGCGCTGCGCCTGTTGCGCGTGGTCATCGGCCTGACGCCCGCCGCCGGGCTGGCCTGGACCAAAGCCGCTGTCAATCCGCACGCGGATGCGGCGGACGCCCTGCGGCGGCGCCTGATCCCGCTGCGCACCCTGTTGGAAACGGCCCGCGCCTGGGATCGCCTGGCCGAACGCGCCGCCCTGCTGCCCGACCGCAAGGGGGCGGCCGGCCTGAGCAAGCGCCAACGGCTGGTGCTGGACCATGCCACCACCCAGGGCCGCCGCCGGGTAATGAAGCACCTGCGCGGCGCCGGCCACACCGCGCTGATGCTGGATCTGGCGGCGTGGATCGAGGGCGGCGGCTGGGCCTCTCCCGCCCTGGACCAGCCGCTGAGGACGGTGGCGCCCCACCTGCTGGCCGACCTGCAGGACAAGGTGGCCAAGGCCCTGGCCCGGCTGAACCTGCCGGCCCCGCTACCGCCCGGCGCCAAGTCCGTCGCCAAGGCCGTCACCCCTGGGCAGAAGACGGCGCCCGACACCGACGCGCTGGAACGCCTGCGCCGCCGGGCCCAGCGCCTGTATGAAACGGCGGAGGTCTGCCGCGGCCTTTACCCCGTGACCGCCGCCAAGCCCAAGGGGGCCAAGGCGGGCACCAAGACCAGCGCCGGGAAGCGCCCCGCCGCCGACCCGCTGGCCCCCCTGACGCGCCTGCACGCGGCCGTGACCGCCCCCGCCTTGGCGCGCCAGGCGGCCCAACTGGTGGTGCAGTTGGTCAAGACCACCGGCCCCAAGGCCCGCAGCACCCGCCTGCTGTCCCGCCTGACGCAGGAGGAGGCGCTGGCGCTGGCCAAGCTGCCGGCCACCTGGCGCGGCTATAGCCGGCGGCGGATGTTCTGGATCGTCGGGCGGTAGCGGCCGGAGGAGTGCCTATGCTTCCGCCGGCCTATCCTTCGGCTCCAGCACCTGGCGGCAGAAGGCCACGGTGATGGGCTTCTTGGCGGCCAGGGCGGCGCGGTCCAGCAGGGCCACGGTGCGCCGCGCGCTATCGAAGGAGCGTTCGGTGTGGGTCATCAGCCAGGCGATGACGTCCTCGCCGACCCGCACCTGGCGGTCGTCGAACAGCTTGACCAGCACGGCCATCAGCAGGGCGTCATCGGGCGCGGCCATGCCCACGGCCGGCGCCGCCACCAGGCGGGAACGCAGGTCGGGCAGGCGCAGGGTCCAATTGATGGGGGCGTAGTGGGCCAGCAGCAGCAACTGCCCCCCCGCCTCCTTGGTGATGTTGTAGAGATGCAGCAGGGCGCGTTCCCGCGCCGTGTCGCCCGAGATCTCATGCGTGCGGTCGATAACGGCGGTGCGGGTGGGACCCAGCAGGTGCGGCACCTCCGCCGGGTCCAGATCCTCCGGCCCCAGCAGCGGCGCCCGCGACCGGGCGCGCCACACCTGGGCCAGGTGGCTCTTGCCGCAGCCGGGCGGGCCGTACAGCACCAGGGCCGGCGCCGGCCAGTCCGGCCAGGCGTCCAGCCAGGCCACCGCATCGGCGTTGCCCGGCGCCACCAGGAAGTCGGCCTCCCCCATGGCGGAACGGTGCCCCAGGTCCAAGGGCAATTGTCTCAAGTCGGCCATGATTCCAGGATCTTACCGGCAACGGGCACTGTAGGCGGGAGGAGGGGGGCGCCGGATCAGGGAACCGGCGGCGACGCCCCGGTTTCCATCCCCGACGGGACCCGGCCTTCCGGGGCCGGATCCACGCGCGTCACCTCCTCAGGAGGGACGCCGGTGTAATAGCTGCTGGAAAGGTACTGACGCAATGCGAAGCGCACCAGCACGCCGATGATGGCGGCCACCGGCACCGCCAGCAGCACACCGGTGAAGCCGAACAGGCTGCCGCCCGCCAGCAGGGCGAACATGACCCAGACGGGATGCAGGCCCACCTTGTCGCCCACCAGCTTGGGCGTCAGGACATAGCCTTCCAGCAGGTGGCCCAGGATGTAGAGCGCCACCACCAGCCCCTCGCGCCACACGTCGTGGAACTGGAACAGGGCGACGCCCACGCTGGCGCCGAAGCCCACCACCGTGCCGACATAGGGGATGAAGGACAGGATGCCGGCGATCAGGCCGATGACCAGGCCGAAATTCAGGCCCACCGCCGTCATGGTCAGGGCGTAGAAGGCGCCCAGCGCCAGGCAGACCGTAGCCTGCCCGCGCACGAATCCGGCGAGGGTGCGGTCCACCGCCCGCAACTGTTCGCGGATGACCTCGGCATGCTCCCGCGGCAGCCAGCCGTCCAGGGTCGCCACCATGCGGTCCCAATCGCGCAGCAGGTAGAAGGCCACCACCGGGGTGATGAACAGCAGGGAAACCAAGCCGAACAGGGCGGCCCCGCCCGTGAACAGGTTCTTGATGAAATCCGCGCCCCAGCCGACCAGCGTGCCGACATACTCGCTGGCGGCGCCGCGCAGCCGCTCGATGTCATCGGGCGGCAAGGCGGCCATCAGGCTGCGGACGCGCTGCATGGTTTCGTCCCGCGCCCAGGTGATGATTGCCGGCAGGCTTTCGATCAACTGGCTGACCTGCTGCTGGATCAGCGGCACCAGCAGCAGCACGGCGAGCACCACGGCGACGACGAAGACCAGCAGCACCACGCAGGTGGCCGCCAGGCGGGGCAGGCCGAAGCCCTCCAGCCGGTCGGCCACGGGGTCCAGCAGATAGGCGATGGCCATGCCGGCGACAAAGGGCAGCAACATGCCGCGCAACAGCCAGATGAGGGCGATTCCCAGAACCAGACCGATCAGCCAGAATCGTGTCTGCCGCCCCGCATGCGTCTCCGCCATCGTCCCCCCGATAGTGCCTGAATTGAAACCGAGTCCGGAGTGTAGCAGATAAGGCCCTGGAATCAGGCAGCCTTATGGCAGAGGGGCCGCCTGGGTCCCGGCCAGGCCGATCTGGTAGCGCGCCTCCGGCTGGCCCGGCAGTTGCCCGGCCGAGGCCGGACCTGCGGGAGCCGCCGCATCCACCTCCGACAGCGTCAGGTCGCGCTGGGCCAGCGCGGTCTTCAGATGGCTGACGTCCCCCAGCACGGTGAGGGTCAGCAGCGCCTCCGTCGTCTTGAGCGCGCTGGTGTCCACCTGGGTCACCATGGGTACGCCGGCCAGCCGCCGCCGCACCTCCACCAGGGTGGCGAGGTCGGTCAGGGGGACCCGCACGGACACCTGCCCGGACTGGTGGCTATCCACCACCACGCGGCGCTTCCACCCTTCCTCCACCCGGTCGACGGTGGTGGCGACGGCCAGGGCCAGCGGGGCCGGCACCGCGACCGCGGGCTGGGCATCCGGCGTGGCCGAGGGCAGCGGGCGGGAAACGAAGGCCCCTTGCGGCACCGATTCCGGCGACGACAGCCCCTCCCCGGGTATGAAGGTGGTCAGCGTCAGTTGATAGCCCTTGGCGGCGTCGCCCTCCAGCCGGGCCACGACCACCTGGCCGGCGCCATGGCGGGCGGCGATGCGGGCCAGGACGGCGGCATCCGGCGTCAGCGCCGCCTTGGCCGGCAGGTCGGTCTGATCGGCGCCGTCCGGCGGCGCCAGGGTCACGGGCACCAGCCCGTCGACCTGCCCCATCTGCGCCCAGGCCTGGCGCCACGGGCCATCGGTCCACAGGGCGGGTTCGGCCCCGGTGGCGTCCAGGGGCAACACCAGGGCCGGCTTGCCCACCATCTCGGCATAGCGCACGCCGTTCTGCTGCAGAAGCTGGCGCACGGCGGCGGGGCGGAAGCGGACGGTGAAGCGGCCGACATAGCGGACGGAGGATGCGCGCTCCTGCTCCAGCTCGAATCCGGCCACCAGGGCCTCCAGCTCCCCCTGCCCCACGGACGGGGGCTGGCGGCCATCGGCGGCGGGGGTCAGCTTGCGGAACAGTCGGGCCAGCGCCTCGCGCTGGGCCTGCAGGATGGCCTGGTCGCGGGCCTGGTTGGCGTTGCCGGCGGTGACATCCACGTCCACACCCCGCTCCACGAAGGCCTGCTCCGCCGCCGTCGCGCCACCGGCCTCGGCACGGGCCCGCCCGGCGAAGGCCCCGGCGGCGCAGACCCCGGCCGCCAGGGCCAGGAAAATGGCGCCCCGGAACCCGGTCTGGCGCAGGAGGGGGATGCAGCGGTGCGGCATTGCAAAGCCTTCCGATATTGCTATGTTCGGCGCCGAAACCCGGGCGGGTCACGGAACCGTCTTGAAACGACGGTGGTGGGCGGCGGCCTTCGCGCAGCGGCCCCCGGACGGACGCCCCTTCTTAGCCCAGGCCCTGCGAGGACGCCATAAGCACCTATTCGTACAAGGACGCCGGTGTCGACATCGACGCGGGCAACGCCCTGGTCGAGGCGATCAAGCCCCTGGCCAAGTCCACCGCGCGCACCGGTTCCGACGCCGGCCTGGGCGGCTTCGGCGCCCTGTTCGACCTGCGGGCCGCCGGCTTCACCGATCCGCTGCTGGTGTCCACCACCGACGGTGTCGGCACCAAGCTGAAAGTCGCCATCGACGCCAAGCGCCATGACACGGTCGGCATCGACCTGGTGGCCATGTGCGTGAACGACCTGGTGGTGCAAGGCGCAGAGCCCCTGCTGTTCCTGGATTATTTCGCTACCGGAAAGTTGGACGTGGCCGCTGGCCGCGCCATCGTGGCCGGCATCGCTGAGGGTTGCCGCCAGGCCGGCTGCGCCCTGGTGGGCGGTGAGACGGCGGAGATGCCGGGCATGTACGCCGATGGCGACTATGACCTGGCCGGCTTCTCCGTGGGTGCCGTGGAACGCAGCCAGGTGCTGACCGGCGCCGGTGTCGCCGCCGGCGACGTGGTGCTGGGCCTGGCGTCCAGCGGCGTGCATTCCAACGGCTATTCCCTGGTGCGCAAGCTGGTGTCCGTCTCGGGTCTGACCTATGAGGATGATGCCCCCTTCGCCCCGGGCAAGACCCTGGGCGAGGCGCTGCTGGCCCCCACCCGCATCTATGTGAAGAGCACGCTGGCGGCGGTGCGCGCCGGCCTGGTGAAGGCCATGGCCCACATCACCGGCGGCGGCCTGATCGAGAACATTCCGCGCGTCCTGCCGGATGGCTTGGGCGTCACCCTGGACGCGACGTCCTGGACCCTGCCGCCGGTGTTCCGCTGGCTGGCCAGCGTCGGCACCATCGCCGACCTGGAACTGGCCCGCACTTTCAACTGCGGCATCGGCATGGCCGTGGTGGTCCCCGCCGACAAGGCGGATGAGGCGATCACCGTCCTGACCCAGGGTGGTGAGACGGTCACGCGCATCGGCCAGGTGGTGCCGGTCGCGGCCGATGCCGCCCATCGCGTCACGGTGACGGGCACGGACAAGGCATGGCACTCGTAAACAGCGGAACGCCCGGCAAGCTCAAGCTGGGCGTTCTCATTTCTGGCCGGGGCAGCAACCTCCAGGCCCTGCTGAACGCCACCACCGCGCCGGACTTCCCGGCGGAGGTGGCGTTGGTCCTGTCCAACAAGGCGGATGCCGCGGGGCTGGAGCGGGCGCGGGGCGCCGGCGTCCCGGCGCTGGCGCTGCCGCACAAGAACTATGCCGACAAGCCGGCGTTCGAGCAGGCCATGACCCGGGCGCTGGAGGATGCCGGCGTTCAACTGGTGTGCCTGGCCGGCTTCATGCGCCTGCTGTCGCCCTGGTTCGTCGACCATTGGCGCGACCGGCTGATCAACATCCACCCGTCGCTGCTGCCGGCCTTTCCCGGCATCGACACCCACCAGCGGGCCCTGGACGCCGGCGTGCGCTTCCACGGCTGCACGGTGCACTATGTCCGCAGCGAGGTGGACAGCGGCCCCATCGTGGCGCAAGCCGCCGTGCCAGTGCAGGCGGAGGACACCGCCGACACCCTGTCCGCCCGCGTGCTGGCGGCGGAGCACCAGCTGTATCCCCTGGCCGTGCGCCTGATCGCCGAGGGCCGGGTGACGGTGAAGGGCAATCGCGCCGTGCTGGCCGGGCCCCTGCCCCTTCCCGCCACGGCGCTGAATCCAACTCCGGCCTGAGGTCGTCCTATCCGGGGATCGCCGGCACGGTTTGCCGCAGATCCGGCTCGTCATGCAGGAAGGTCAGGTTCAGGGCGGCGGTGATTTCCGTGTCCGGCTTTTGGGATATGGCGGCCTGGGCGATCAGCCGCGCCCGGCTTTCCTCATCCAGCCGCACGCCCGCCGCCGCCACGGCCGCCGCCCAGGGTGTCAGCCCTTCGGCCGGCAGGACGAAGCGCAGGGCCATCGCCAGGTTGGAAAACTGGGTGCTGTCGACCAGCCATCCGCCCGCCGCCATAATGGCATCGGTGACCGCGGATGTGGCCTGGTGCCGCTCACACCGCGTGATGGCGGCCAGCATGAGGGGGCGCGGCCTCATGACCGCCCTCCACCCGGCGACAAGGGGGGTGTTTCGTTTCTCATCGCGCCACTATGCCTGGCCGCCGCCGGCGCGGCCACCCGCCACCGGGCACAGAGGATCACAACCAAGGCGTGACCTGAACCATTAACCGAACAACGCGGCCCCTTGCCAGCGGCCCGCGTTTGCGCATAAACCTTGGAAAACGGGTTTCATCTCGGGATAAGGGAGGGCGAACTATGGCCGGTGCTCACAGCGGTGCGGTCGCGGTCAGCGACACGGTGGTCAAGGAACATGCCGACGGCTGGCATGCGTTCACGCGCTTCGTGAAGGCGGGCATCATCGCCGTTGTCCTGCTGATGCTGATGTTCCTGGCGCAATTCGCCCTGGGGTGGGGCTTCTCCATGTTCCTGATGATCGTCGGCGACATCATCCTGGTGCTGGCCCTGTTGCTGGGCAAGGTGTAGCCTAGCTCCCACATTTGGCCGCCAAGGCATTTTCCCATCGGCGCCGTCCGCGCTTCGTGCATCACGAAGCTGTGGGCGGCGCCGATGTGCTTTGGGCCGATGCCGCGACATCGTTCGCCAAGACCGGTGGAAGCCCAGACCATTGCACCCGCAGGTCCCTTCGACATATCTGTAAACAAATGGCTTTAAGGTCCCGGATGATGTCGAAACACCTGAACGCGGCGATCCAGTTTCATCAGGCCGGCCGCCATGCCGAAGCGGAACAGGAATACCGCCAAGCCATCAATACCGGCGATACCGGGTTCGCCCGCAATTTGCTGGGCGTGCTGTGCGCGCAAACCGGCCGCGTGGCGGAGGGTATCGCCCTGATCCGCCAGGCCATCGCCCTCAACAAAAGGGTGCCGGAATTCCATTCCAATCTGGCCGTGGTGTTGTTGGGGGCGGGCGACGCCCAGGGGGCCGTGGCCGCCTGCCGCCAGGCCCTGAAACTGAACCCCAACCTGGCCGATGCCCTCATCAACCTGGGTGCCGCCCTGCTGCGGCTGGGCCAACATGCCGACGCGGTGGCCCCACTGCGACGGGGCGTCAAGGCCAATCCCGGCAATGTCGAGGCTCACCGCAACCTGGGCCTGGCCCTGCTGGGCACCGGCCAGCTGACGGAGGCGGTGGACAGCTTCCGCGCCGGCATCGCCCAGGCCCCCACCCATGCCGGATGCTGGACCGGGCTGATCGCGGCGCTGGAACAGTCCCGGTCCGCCAGCCTGGGGCAAGGGCTGGAGGAGGCCGTGGCCCGTTGTCCGGGTGAGATCGCCCTGCGGCTCAAGCTCACGGCGCACCGGTTGGTCGCCGGCGACACAGCCTCTGCGGAAGCCCTGGCCCGGCAGACAGCGGCGGCCGCCCCGGCCGTCCTGGAAGCGACCATCATGCTCGCCAACGTGCTGACCGCCCAGGGCCGCAAGGCGGAGGCCCATCAGGCGTTGACTGACTGGCTGGATCGGGGCGACGCCTCATCCCACACGCTGACCCTGTTGGCCGACGCCTTCATGGGACTGGGCGATGACATCCTGGCTGAACGGCTTTTCCGACAGGCGATGGCGCTGGAGCCGGGCACCGGTCAGGCCGCCCTGGGGCTGGGACTGCTGATGCGTCGTCTTGACCGTGGCCAGGAGGCGCTCACCCTGCTGGAGCGGTGCGCCCAGGACCTGCCGGACTCCCCCCTGGCGCAGGCCGCCTATGGTGATCTGCTGCTGGCCATGGGCCGGCCCGCCGCCGCCCTGGCCTATGCGCGCCGCGCCCAGGCGCTGACGCCCGACGATCCAGGTATCCTGCTGACCCTGGGCAACGCCCTGCGCGACCTGGGGGAGATCGATGAAGCGCTGGCGGCATTGACGCATGCCGTGACCGTGGCGCCAGAGCGGGCGGACATCCATTCCAACCTGGTTTATACCCGCCTTTTCCACCCTGCGGTGACTCTGGCCCAGGTCCGGGCGGAGCATATCGCCTGGGCGCAACGGCACGCCCAACCCGTCCCGCCAGCCCCGCCTGCCCCACCAGCCGGACACCACGGGGCCCTGCGCATCGGCCTGGTTTCAGGCGACTTCCGCAACCACCCCGTGGGCTATTTCATCGTCCGGGCGCTGGAGGCGCTCGCCAGGCGGGGGGTGACGCTGATCGCCTACGCCAACCAGCGGGTGGAGGACGACATCACCCGCCGGGTGCAAGCCGTATGCGCCTGGCGGCCCATCCAGGGACTGGACGCCCCGATGGTGGCGCGGCAAGTGCGCGACGATGGCATCGACATCCTGATCGATCTCGCCGGCCACATCGCCGGCAACCGGCTGGACGTGTTCGCCTTGCGTCCCGCCCCTCGCCAAGCCACCTGGGCCGGCTATATGGCGACCACCGGGCTGACGCAGATGGACCTGATCATCGCCGATCCCCATCACATCCCGCCCGAAGCCGAAGAATTCTATACCGAGCGGGTCGTGCGCATGCCGCACAGCTTCCTGTGCTACGACCCGCCAGCCGCGGCCCCCACCGTGCCGCCACCGCCGGGGGAGGGCAACGGCCACGTCACCTTCGGATGCTTCAACATCGCGGCCAAGCTGAACGCCGAGGTCATCGCCTGCTGGGCGCAAATCCTGACCCGCGTGCCGGGATCCCGCCTGCTGCTGAAATCGCGCGGCCTGGATGAGGCGCCGGTTCATGCCCGCATCCTGGAGCAATTCCGGGCCGGCGGCATTGATGCCGCGCGCCTCGACTTCCTGGGCGCCACCACTCAAGCCGACCACGTCGCCTGCATGCAGCGGGTCGACATCGCGCTGGACCCGTTCCCCTTCGCCGGCAGCACCACTACCCTGGAATCCCTATGGATGGGCCTGCCCGTGGTGACGCTCACGGGGCAGACCTTCTCCGGCCGCCACTCCACCTGCTTCCTCAGCGTGTTGGGACTCACGTCGCTCATGGCGACGACCGTGCAGGAATATGTCGACATCGCCGTTCGCCTGGCCACCAATCTGGAAGAGGTCGCCGACCTGCGCCAGCGGCTGCGCCCCCTCATGGCCGCCTCCCCCCTTTGTGATGCCGAGGCCTTCGCCGACGACTTCATCCGGCTGCTGCGGTCGGCCTGAGTCGTCAGTACACCGTTTCCCCCGGCGGCACGGCCGACCGGGGCGTCAGCACCACGACATCGCCGGCCGCGTTACGGGCGCCCAGGATCAATACCTCTGACAGGAAGCCGGCGATATTGCGTGGGGGGAAATTGCAGACGCACACCACCTGGCTGCCCACCAGGTCCTCCAGCGCGTAATGGGTGATCTGGGCGCTGGACCATTTGACGCCCAGATCGCCCAGATCCACGGCCACCTTGTAGGACGGGTTGCGCGCCTTGGGGAAAGGCAGCACCTGCACCACCCGGCCGACGCGGATGTCGAGGTTCAGGAAATCCGCCACCTCCGCCGGTGGCTTCAGGGGTGCCGTCATCATCCGTCCTTCACACCGGGGTTAAACCGACAGGCCCGCCATCACGACGCCGGAACGCGGCGCATCAGGGCGGCGTACAGGACGGTGGCGATGAACAACCCAGTGAACCACGCATAGCTGTAGATGGCCTGGAAAAAGGCCGGCACGCCGGCGAAGGCCGCCGGAAAGGCCGCGTGCAGGAATCCGGGGATGTTGGGCAGCACGGCGATGATGAAGGCCGCCAGCGCCGTCAGGTTCCAGCCGCCGCTATAGGCGTAGGGCCCGTTGAGGTCGAACAGCCCCTCCAGGCTCAGGCGGGCGCGGCGCACCAGCCAATAGTCGGCCAGCATGATGCCCAGCAGCGGCCCCAGCAGGGCGCCATAGCCCAGCAGCCAGGTGAAGATATAGCCCTGGGTGCTTTCGATCAGCTTCCACGGCATCATGATCACACCGATGGCGGCGGTGATGTAGCCGCCCCGGCTGAAATTCACGGCGCGGGGGAAGATGGCGGCGAAGTCATAGGCCGGCCCCACGGTGTTGGCCGCCAGGTTCACGCACAGCGTGTCGATAACGATGATGGCAAGGCCGATGGCCACGGCGATGCCCTCCATCCGGCCGGCCAGGTCCACCGGGTCCCAGATGGCCTTGCCATAGACGGTGATGGTGGCGGACGTGACGGCCACGCTGATGAAAGCCAGACCCGCCATGGGCAGCGGCAGGCCCAGCGCCTGGCCCTGGTACTGGTCCTTCTGGCTGCGGGCGAAGCGGGTGAAGTCCGGGATGTTGATGGCCAGGGTGGACCAGTAGCCCACCATGGCCGTCAGGCCGGGCAGGAAGGCCACCCAGAACCCACCTTCCTTGGCGCCGCCGGGCCCGAATTGCGACGGGGCCGACAGCAGGCTGCCGAAGCCGCCGGCCTTGTCGTAGGCCCACCACAGCAGCGCCAGGATGATCAGGATCTTCAGGGGCGCCGTCACCGTTTCCACCCAGCGGATGGATTCGGGCCCCTTGGCGATGAAATAGAGGTGCAGGGCCCAAAACAGGAAGAAGCACGCCAGCTGGCCGGCATTGATGCCGATCCAGCCCAGCTTGGCCCCATCCAGGGCGCCCGCCGTCAGGATGTTGCCGATGGCGTAGATGGCGCTGCCGCCCACCCAGCACTGGATGCCGAACCAGCCGCAGGCGATCAGCGCGCGCAGCAGGGCCGGCAACTTGTTGCCGCGCACCCCGAAGGCCGACCGGGCGATGACGGCGAAGGGCACGCCGTACTTGGCGCCCGAATGTCCCACCAGCAGCATGGGCACCAGCACGATCAGGTTGCCCAGCAACACCGTGCCCACCGCTTGGCCCGCGGACATGCCCTGCTCGATCAGGCCGGACGCCAGCATGTAGGAGGGGATGCACATGACCATGCCCACCCACAGCGCGGCGAAGTGCACCCAGCGCCAGGTACGATGGCGCGCGTCCACCGGCGCCAAGTCCGCGTTCCAGATCTCCGACGTCGTATCGACGCCCTGCCCTGTGCCCATAACTGCCCCCGTTCAAACCTTTTGGTTCTTGTCCCCGGGCGGCGACCTCCCCAGTCCCGTCTTATATTAGGCCCGTCTTCTGTTTATGAGGCCATTTCCGCCTATGCCCGATCCACACCCACCGGCTTCAGCGCCTGCTTCCGCTTGGCGGCGGCGTCGAAGCCGGGCGCGAAGGCCGGGCGGTTGACATAGCGCCCGGCGCCGCGCACCGCCCGCAAATCGCCATCCTGCCAGGCCACACGGCCGGCGGTCAGGGTCACGCGCGGCAGGCCCTTCACCTCCATGCCCTCGAAGATGTTGTAGTCCACGTTCTGGTGGTGGGTCTTGGCGGAGATGGTCTTGGTCGCGGCCGGGTCCCACACCACCAGGTCGGCGTCGGCGCCGACGGCGACCGCGCCCTTGCGCGGGTAGATGTTGAAGATCTGGGCGGCATTGGCCGAGGTGACCTTCACGAATTCGTTCATGGTCAGCCGGCCGCTGTTCACCCCGTGGTGCCATAGTACCGCCATGCGGTCCTCCACCCCGCCCGTCCCGTTGGGGATGCGGGTGAAATCATGGCGGCCGGCGGCCTTCTGCGGCGCGCAGAAGCAGCAATGGTCGGTGGCTGTGGTGTGCAGGGTGCCCGACTGCAGGCCATGCCACAGGGCGGCCTGATGCTCCCTGGGGCGGAAGGGCGGGCTCATGACATGGGCGGCGGCCACCTCGAAATCGGGATGGCGGTAGACGCTGTCATCCACCAGCAGGTGTCCGGCCAGCACCTCGCCATAAACGCGGTGGCCGTCCATGCGCCCGCGCGCGATGGCCTCCAGCGCCTCGCGGCAGCTGACATGCACGATGTAGAGCGGCACGCCCAGTACCTTGGCGATCTGGATGGCGCGGTTCGCCGCCTCCCCCTCCACCGCCGTGGGGCGTGACAGGGGATGGGCCTCGGGACCGGTCAGGCCTTGGGCCAGCAATTGCTTCTGCAACTGGAACACCAGCTCGCCATTCTCGGCATGGACGGTGGGCATGGCGCCCAGCTCCAGGGCGCGGGTGAAGCTGTTCACCAGCACTTCGTCATCGCACATGATGGCGTTCTTGTAGGCCATGAAGTGCTTGAAGCTGTTCACGCCGTGGTCGCGCACCAGGGCGCCCATGTCGGCGTGCACGCTGTCATCCCACCAGGTGATGGCGACGTGGAAGGAATAGTCGGCCGCCGCCTTCTCCGCCCAGCCGCGCCAGGTGCGGTAGGCCTCCATCACGTTCTGCCTGGGGTTGGGAATGACGAAATCGATGATCATGGTGGTGCCACCGGCCAGGCCCGCCGCCGTTCCGGTGTAGAAATCATCGCTCGCCACCGTGCCCATGAAGGGCAGCTGCATATGGGTGTGCGGGTCGATGCCGCCCGGCATGACATAGCAGCCGCCGGCATCCACCACCGTCGCGTCCGACGGCGCCGCCAAATCCGGCCCCACCGCGCGGATCACCCCATCCTCGGCATAGACGTCGGCGCGGAAGGTCTGGTCGGCGGTGACCACGGTGCCGCCCCGGATCAGGGTGCGAACGGAGGGGGGGTGGTCATGAGGGCATCTCCCTTTCCAATAAACTCGACTGGTCCAATAAACTCAGCCGGGCAGCGACAGCCCGGCCCCCCGCAGGATGAAGCGCACGACCTCCACCGTGATGGCGTCGAAGTCGCGGCGGGTCAGTTTCTTGCGGCCCAGCACGGCGCGGACCTGGGCATCGAAGTCGGCGTAGTGCTGCGTCACGGCCCAGATGAAAAAGAAGAAGTGCCGGGTATCCACCGGGGCCATGCGGCCCTCGGCGATCCAGCCGTCCAGCACGGCGGACTTCTCATCCACCAGCTTCTTCAGGTCGGACGTCAGGAAGCCTTCGATCTCGGCGGCGCCATGGATGATCTCGCTGGCGAAGACCTTGGACACCACCGGACGGTCGCGCGTGGCCCGCATCTTGGCGCGGATATAGCCCGCTAGCGCCTGGGCCGGGTCGCTGTCCGGCGTGACATGGGCCAGGGGGTCCAGCCATTGCTTCAGGATGTCGGCCAGCACGGCGCGATACAGGTCGTGCTTGGTGCTGAAATAATAATGGACGTTGGCCTTGGGCAGGCCGGCGCGCAGGGCGATGGCCGCCGTGGTGGCGCCGCCGTATCCCTGCTCGGCGAACACCTGCTCCGCCGCCGTCAGGATACGCCGCAAATTCTCACGCCGAATGCCCCCTTCGGGCGCCGCGGCCGGCGCGTCCGCCCGTACTGACTTCTGGTCCTTCTTGGACGCTCCCCCAACACCGTGCGCCATCTGTAAGTCCAACCCCTTGTACCCGTCATGTGGAACGCGGGTCAGGTGGCGTCGGCCTTCGCCACCACGGCCCGCAACAGAACATTGCATCCGGCTTCACACCATTCCGGATGCGCATGTTCAATCTCGTTATGGCTGATGCCGTCCACACAAGGAATGAAGATCATTGATGTCGGGGTTACACGGGCCAGGTAGCAGGCGTCATGCCCTGCCCCGGACACCATGTCGCGGTTGCTGTAGCCCAATTCCGCCACGGCGCCGCGCACGGCCTCCACGCAGCCCGCGTCGAATTTCACCGGGGCATAATACCAGATCTGCTCGAATTCCGTTTCGAGACCGGTTTCCTGGGCGACTCGTGCAACGGCGTCGCGCAGCTTTGCATCCATTTCCGCCAGCACCGCATCGTCGGGATGGCGGAAATCGACGGTGAAGAAGACCCGGCCCGGGATGACGTTGCGGGAATTGGGGTGGATCTGCATCAGGCCCACGGTGGCGCAGGCGTAGGGCGCGTGCTCCAGCCCGATGCGGTTCACCGCCTCCACGACGCGGGCGGCGCCCAGCAGGGCGTCGCGCCGGCGGCTCATGGGCGTCGGGCCGGCGTGGGCCTCCTGCCCGGTGAAGGTGATCTCATACCAGCGCTGGCCCTGGCAGTCGGTGACCACGCCGATGGTCTTGTCCTCAGCCTCCAGGATGGGGCCCTGCTCGATATGGGCCTCGAAATAGGCGCCAAGCTCGCGGCCCCGGATGGGGGCGTCGCCGGCGTAGCCAATGCGGGCCAACTCCTCCCCCATGGTCTTGCCGTCCAGGTCCTTGCGTGACAAGCCGTACTCCAGGTCGAAGGTACCGGCGAAGACGCCCGAGGCGACCATGGCCGGCGCGAAGCGGGACCCTTCCTCATTGGTCCAGGCCACCACCTCGATCGGCGCCTCGGTCTGGTAGTTCAGGTCGTTCAGGGTGCGCACCACCTCCAGCCCGGCCAGCACGCCATAGACACCGTCGAACTTGCCGCCTGTCGGCTGGCTGTCCAGGTGGCTGCCCATGAGGATGGGCGGCAGCGCGTTATTGCGGCCGGGGCGGCGCGCGAAGATGTTGCCGATGGCGTCCACGGTGATGGTGCAGCCCGCGTCGCGGCACCATTGCACGAACAGGTCGCGGCCCTGTTTGTCCAGGTCCGTCAGGGCCAGGCGGCAGACCCCGCCCTTGGGCGTGGCGCCGATCTTGGCCATCTCCATCAGGCTGTCCCACAGCCGGCTGCCGTTGATGGCGACGTTCGTTCCGAATTTTGCTTCCGTGCTCATATCGCAAACGCTCCAGCTTATTCGGCGGCTTTTGGTGGCAGGACGCGGGCCGGGTTTTGGGGATGCTCCGGCCAGGTCAGATAGGGCCGGCCCGTCTCCTGCTCGTGCATGGTGATGCAGTCGGGCACGGGGCAGACATGGGTGCACAGGTTGCAACCCACGCACTCCTCATCCACCACCTCGAACAGGCGCTTACCCTCGGCCGGAATGATGCGGATGGCCTGGTGCGAGGTATCCTCGCACGCGATATGACAGCGGCCGCAATCGATGCACAAATCCTTGTCGATCTTCGCCTTGGTGACGAAGTTCATGTTCAGGTCGTTCCAGTTGACGACGTTCGGCACGGCGCGGCCCTGGAAGTCGGCCAGGGTGCGATAGCCCTTATCATCCATCCAGGCCGACAGGCCGTCGATCATGTCCTCGACGATGCGGAAGCCATGGGTCATGGCGGCGGTGCAAACCTGGACGCTGCCGCAGCCCAGGGCCAGGAACTCCGCCGCGTCGCGCCAGGTGCCGATGCCGCCGATGCCGGAGATGGGCAGGCCCCGCGTGTCCGGGTTGCGCGCGATCTCCGCCACCATGTTCAGCGCGATGGGCTTCACCGCCGGGCCGCAATAGCCGCCGTGCGTGCCCTTGCCGCCCACGGTGGGGGTGGGTGCCATGGCGTCCAGGTCGACGGAGGCGATGGAATTGATGGTGTTGATCAGAGACACCGCATCGGCCCCGCCGCGCTTGGCCGCTTCCGCCGACCACAGCACGTTGGTGATGTTGGGCGTCAGCTTCACGATCACCGGCAGGCGGGTGGCGTTCTTCACCCAGCGGGTCACCTGCTCCACCATTTCCGGCACCTGGCCGATGGCCGAGCCCATGCCGCGCTCACACATGCCGTGGGGGCAGCCGAAGTTCAACTCCAGCCCGTCGGCGCCCGTGGGCTCGATGCGCCGCGCCAGGCCGGCCCATGCCTCCTCGGTCATCACCGCCATGAGGGAGACGACAACGGCGCGGTCTGGCCATGCCTTCTTCACCGCCGTGATCTCCCGCAGGTTGACCTCCAGCGGGCGGTCGGTGATCAGCTCGATGTTGTTGAAGCCGATCAGGGCGCGGTTGCTGTCCAGCAGGGCGCCATAGCGGCTGCTGACGTTGACCACGGGCGGGTCCTCGCCCAGGGTCTTCCACACCACGCCGCCCCAACCGGCCTTGAAGGCGCGGACGATGTTGTATTCCTTGTCCGTGGGCGGGGCGGAGGCCAGCCAGAACGGGTTGGGCGATGTGATGCCGGCGATGGTGGCGCGCAGATTGGCCATGGGTCGTCCCTTCCCTGCTCAAGCCTTGAGGTAGGCGTCGATGGCGAAGGCCGCCGCCTTGCCGTCCGCCACGGACTGCACGGTCAGATCCTCACCGCTTTTGATGCAATCGCCGCCGGCATAGACGCCGGGCAGGCTGGTGGCCAGGGTCTCGTCCACCTGGATACGACCGCCGGCCAGGGCCAGGCCGTCCAGCCCACCGGGCGCCAACTTCTGGCCCACAGCCTTCAGCACGACGTCGCAGGGGATGGTCACCATCTCATCGGTGCCAGCCAGGCGGCCAGCGTCCATCGCCATGCGTTCCAGCACGATGCCGCTGACGGCGCCGCCGGTTTCCAGGATCTCGCGCGGCGCCAACCAGGTGCGCAGGACCACGCCCTGGGTGCGGGCCAGATCCTGCTCATGCCCCGTGGCGCCCATCTCGGCCGTGCCCCGGCGGTAGGCCATGGTGACCTCCGCCGCCCCGGCGCACAGCGACTGGATGGCGGCGTCCACCGCCGTGTTGCCGCCACCGATCACCACCACGCGCCGACCGGTCACGGCCACCGGCGGGGCTCTCCGCTGGCGCAGCGCGGCGATGACGTCCACCGCGTCGGCCACGCCGACCAAATCCTCACCCGCCACGCCCAGGGTGTTGATGCCCGCAAGGCCGACCCCGAGGAACACGGCGTCGAAATCCTGGCGCAGTTGGGCCAGCGTAACGTCGCGGCCCAGGGCCGTGCCCGTCTTCACCCTGATGCCACCCAGGGACAGGATGAAATCCACCTCGCGCTGCGCAAAGTCGCCGACCATCTTGTAAGCGGCCAGGCCATATTCGTTCAGGCCGCCGGCCTTGGCGCGGGCCTCGAACACCGTCACCTCGTGCCCCAACAGGGCCAGCCGGTGGGCACAGGCCAGGCCGGCGGGGCCGCCGCCCACCACCGCGACATGCTTGCCGGTCGGCGCCAGGCGAGTGAAGGGCTGCACGCCCGCCTTGAACAGCACGTCGGTGGCATAGCGCTGCAGACGGCCGATGGCCACCGGTTCCGCCTCCGCCTTGTTGCGCACGCAAGCCTGTTCGCACAGCACCTCCGTCGGGCAGGCGCGGGCGCAGGTGCCGCCCATGATGTTGGCATCCAGGATGGTGCGGGCGGCCCCCTTCACATTGCCGGTGCCGATCTTGCGGATGAAGCCCGGGATGTCGATGGCGGTGGGGCAGGCCGTGACACAGGCCGCCTCATAGCAATACAGGCACCGGCTGCTCTCCGCCATGGCCTGCAAGGCGGTGAAGGGGGGAACCAAGTCCCGGTCCAGGCTGAGCTGGTTCCCGTGTGCGGCCCCATTGACGCCACTCATCTGCTGCTCCCGTCCTTTCCGGCCCTTTACTGGGCCCCCGCCGGGACGGTCGTGCGTTCCCGGCGGTCCTGTTCAGAGGTACGCGTGTCGCAGGCGTATGCCTTGATTGGCTTTATTTTTCGACTGGTTTTTTACCCAGGGGCAGAAGCCCCTAGGGCAATTCGCGCAGCACATCCGCCAGTGTGCCGAAGATTTGGTCGATGTGGCTTTTCTCGATGATCAGCGGCGGCGACAGGGCGATGATGTCGCCGGTGGTGCGGATCAACAGACCCTTCTCAAAGGCCCGCAGGAAGGCGTCGAAGGCGCGCGCCGTGGGCTTGCCGGCGATGGGCTCCAGCTCGATGCCGGCGATCAGGCCCAGGTTGCGCACGTCGATGACATGCGGCAGGCCGCGCAGGCTGTGCGCCGCCTCCTGCCAATAGGTGGCCAACTCCGCCCCCCGGGTCAGCAGCCCCTCCTCCTTGTAAATCTTCAGGGTGGCGAGGCCGGCGGCGGTGGCCAGCGGATGACCGGAATAGGTATAGCCGTGGAACAGCTCGATGACGTTCTCCGGCCCGGTCATGAAGGCGTCGTAGATGTGGTTCTTGAAGAACACCGCCCCCATGGGAACCGTGGCGTTGGTCAGGCCCTTGGCCGCGGTGATGATGTCCGGCACCACACCGAAATAGTCGGTGGCGAAGGGCGCGCCCAGGCGGCCGAAGCCGGTGATGACCTCATCGAAGATCAGCAGGATGCCGTGGCGGTCGCAGATGGCCCGCAGCTTTTCCAGATAGCCCTTGGGCGGCAGCAGCACGCCGGTGGAGCCGGCCACCGGCTCCACGATCACGGCGGCGATGGTGGAGGCGTCGTGCAGGGTGACGATGCGCTCCAACTCATCCGCCAGATGGGCGCCCCATTCCGGCTGGCCCTTGGTGAAGGCCTGGTGCGCCTTGTCATGGGTGTGCGGCAGGTGGTCGACGCCGGCCAGCAGGGGTCCGAAGAACTTGCGGTTGGTGACGATGCCGCCGACCGAGATGCCGCCGAAGCCCACGCCGTGATAGCCGCGTTCCCGCCCGATGAAGCGGGTGCGCGTCCCGTCCCCCGGGCGCGGTGGTAGGCCAGCGCCACCTTCAGCGCCGTATCCACGGATTCCGAACCGGAATTGGTGAAGAACACCTTGTCCATGCCGGTGGGCAGCAGGGCGGCCAGTTGGGCCGCCAGCTCGAAGGCGCCCGGATGGCCCATCTGGAAGGCGGGGGCGTAGTCCATGGCCGCCACCTGGGCCTGCACCGCCTGGACAATCTCGGGCCGGCAATGGCCGGCGTTCACGCACCACAGGCCGGCCGTGCCGTCCAGCACCTGGCGGCCGTCATCGGTGGTGTAGTGCATGTCCTTGGCGCCCACGAACAGGCGCGGCGCCTTCTTGAACTGGCGGTTGGCCGTGAACGGCATCCAGAACGCGTCCATGTTGTTCGGGACGCTTCCCGACCCACGGCCATCGGGGGCCGCGGACGTGGGAATGGGGTGGACGCCGAAGCCGTCGTGACGCTGTGCCAAAGCCGCTCTCCCAGAAAGCGCCCGGCCCCTTTCGGCCAGGCATGCCCGCACGTTATAGCCCGAAATTTATGGAATGGAGAGTGACATGAATTTGACCATTTGGTCAGGATTTTTTTGACCGGACGGCCAGAAAAATGCGCAAAGTCGCGCCACCGCCGTTCCTGCATAATTTCTGTGCAGGGGACAGACACGGATAGCGCAAAAGAAAAGCGGCCCCGAGGTCGCCCCCGAGGCCGCTTTCCCTAAAGCGTCATCCGTGACGCCGGCGTTCAGCCGACGATCTCGGTGCCGGCGAAGAAGTAGGCGATCTCGATCTTCGCGTTCTCCAGGCTGTCGGAGCCGTGGACGGAGTTGGCTTCGATCGATTCCGCGAATTCCTTGCGGATGGTGCCGGCGTCGGCGTTGGCCGGGTTGGTGGCGCCCATGATCTCGCGGTTGCGGGCCACGGCGTTCTCACCTTCCAGGACCTGCACGACCACCGGGCCGGAGGTCATGAAGGACACCAGGTCGCCGTAGAACGGGCGGGCGGCGTGCACTTCGTAGAACTTCTCGGCCTGCTGCTTGGTCATCTGGATGCGCTTCTGCGCGACGATGCGCAGGCCGGCTTCCTCGAACTTGGCGTTGATCTTGCCGGTCAGGTTGCGACGGGTGGCGTCGGGCTTAATGATCGAGAAGGTCTGTTCGACGGCCATGGCCGGATCTCCTGGGATTTGATACGAGGAATCTCGAAAGTGGCGGCGTTATATACGGGCGCACGCGGGGCCGCAACAGGCGTCGCTCTGCCCAGGATGCGCACCCGTCAGGCCTTTTCAGCACCACCAGCGCCCCGCGCAAGGTCCCGCGCCGCCTGGAAAATGGGCTTTGCCCAATCTGGAATTGACGCCAGCGCCGCCAAGTCCCCCGCCACTGGCACAAAAATTTCACGCTCCCGCGTTTCCAGGATCAGTCTGGCCGGCGGAATATCGTCACCCGTCCCGACCGTGACGCTATTGTCGAAAAGCTGAAGGCGGCTGATGACCGGCAGGATACGGATCAGGTTGGCGCGGGAGGTTATCCAGCGTTCCCGTATCTTCGCCTCCGGGATGTCATGCCCGCCGAAGGCCACACGCTGGGCCACCCGCCGCAGATGCAACTCCACCGTT
The DNA here is from genome assembly GCF_036348415.1 of Nitrospirillum karajorum. Taxonomy (NCBI): domain Bacteria; kingdom Pseudomonadati; phylum Pseudomonadota; class Alphaproteobacteria; order Rhodospirillales; family Azospirillaceae; genus Nitrospirillum; species Nitrospirillum karajorum. The sequence continues at coordinate 1,620,708 of NZ_JAZBQB010000001.1, read as the reverse complement.
TCCAATCCACAATACAGCATGACGATACGATGGGTGGCCGCCGCCGCCAGCAGAAGGGCGGGAATCGCGCTGCCGCTCAGCGTGGTCTCGAAGGCGTAGCTGGTTTCATCAGCGATAGCCTGGCGAAGATTGGTCAGCCCCTGGCGGCCGGCCCGCATATTGGCGGCATCCGGCGCCAGCCCGGTCTGTGCGACCATGTGGCGGGCCATGGTGTCCGGGTTGAAGTACGACAGGCCATGGGCCGCCAAGAGCGTACCAATGACGGAGCTTTTGCCGGCGCCGTTCACGCCCGCCAGCACCACGATGAAGGGCCGTGGATCGCTCAATATGACTGGCCCGCCTTCGGTCGGGCCCCGCCCTGCCCTTTGGACGCCAGCATGTCGTCAAGACGATCCCCGGCGCCCGGTTCCCGCAGCGTGGCCAATTCCGCATCGAATTGAGCGGCCAACCGCTCCAAACCGGCCTGCTGCCGCGCCAGGGCGTCGGCCGCCCTGGTCGCCAACCGATCGTATTCCTCGGCCGACACCAGCACCATTTCCACCCGGTCGTGAGTGGTGATGGCCACGCTGCCGCTGGTCTGGACCTCCCGCGCGATGTCGGCCCAGCGACTGCGGACCTGGGTCGCGTTGCGCCGGGGCAAGGCTTCCAAGCTGGATCGCTTAGCGACCATGATCCCATCTCCTTTAATACATAACGTACATTATGGACGTTTTATACGTACTGTACAGATCGCTTTACGAAACCGGGCCGGCTAAGCTGACAAGTGCCTTCCGATGCGCCTCATGCTAAGAGGGCGGCCATGCTGACCATCACCGACCTCACCTACCGCATCGCCGGCCGCACCCTTCTGGACCAGGCCTCCGTCGTCGTGCCCAGGGGCCACAAGGTGGCGCTGGTGGGCCGCAACGGCACGGGCAAGTCCACCCTGTTCAAGCTGATCGCCGGCGAGTTGCACCCCGACGGCGGGGAGATCAGCCTGCCCAGCGGCATGCGCATGGGCATGGTGCGGCAGGAGGTGCCGGCGGGGGCCACCAGCCTGCTGGACACGGTCATGGCGGCGGACACCGAACGCACCGCGCTGCTGGCGGAGGCGGAGACGGCGACGGACCCCGCCCGCATCGCCGACATCCACACCCGCCTGGCCGACATCGGCGCCCATTCGGCGGAGGCGCGGGCGGCGCAGATCCTGTCCGGCCTGGGCTTCGACGCGGCGGCGCAGCAACGGCCGTGCGCCGACTTCTCCGGCGGCTGGCGCATGCGCGTCGCCCTGGCCGGCGTGCTGTTCACCCAGCCCGACCTGCTGCTGCTGGACGAGCCGACCAACCATCTGGACCTGGAAGCCACGGTATGGCTGGAGAGCTATCTCAAGAACTACCCCCACACCATCCTGCTGATCAGCCATGACCGGGAGCTGTTGAACAAGGTCCCGACCACGACCATCCACCTGGATCAGCAGAAGCTGACCTCCTACAGCGGCGGCTATGACCAGTTCGTCACCGTGCGCGCCGCCAAGCTGGAGAACCTGAAGGCCCAGTCGGCCAAGCAGGAGGCCCAGCGCAAGCACATGCAGGATTTCGTGGACCGCTTCCGCGCCAAGGCCAGCAAGGCCAAGCAGGCGCAAAGCCGCCTGAAGGCGCTGGAGAAGCTGGGCCCGGCCATCACCGTGCTGGAGGAACACCGCACGCGCTTCGACTTCCCCTCGCCCGAGGAGCTGTCGCCACCGCTGATCAACATGGACGGCGCCGTCGTGGGCTACGGCGACAAGGCCATCCTGCGCAACCTGAACCTGCGCATCGACCCCGAGGATCGCATCGCCCTGCTGGGCGCCAACGGCAACGGCAAGTCCACGCTGGTGAAGATGCTGGCCGGGCGGCTGGCCCCCATGGGGGGCGAGGTCCGCCGCTCCTCCAAGCTGAAGGTCGGCTACTTCGCCCAGCACCAGGCGGAGGAGCTGAACCTGGCCTGGACGCCGGTGCAGCAGACCCAGGCCGCGATGAAGGGGACCACCGAGCAGCAGGTGCGCAACCACCTGGGCCGCTTCGGCTTCCCCCAGATCAAGGCCGACACCCTGATCCGCGACCTGTCGGGTGGCGAGAAGGCGCGCCTGCTGTTCGCGCTGATGAGCCGGGAGGCGCCGGGCATCCTGCTGCTGGACGAACCGACCAACCACCTGGACATCGACAGCCGCGAGGCCCTGGTGGAGGCCATCAACGGCTATCAGGGCGCCGTCATCCTCATCAGCCACGACCCGCACCTGGTGGAGCTGACGGCCGACCGCCTGTGGCTGGTGGCCGACGGGACCTGCAAGCCCTATGACGGCGACCTGGACGAATACCGCGCCTGGCTGCTGGACCAGCGCCGCAGCGACAGCGCCTCCCGCGACGTCACCCCCGCCGCCGGCCGCGACCGCAAGGAGGAACGCCGGGCGGCGGCCGAACTGCGCCAGCAGTTGGCCCCCCTGCGCCGCAAGGTGGAGGATGCGGAGAAGCGCATGGGCCAGTTGGGCACCAAGAAGGCCAAGCTGGATGAGAAACTGGCCGACCCCGCCCTGTACCAGGGCCCGAAGGAGGCCGTGACCAAGCTGCAGATCGAGCTGGGCCAGGTGCAGAAGGACCTGGACGCCGCCGAGGAGGCTTGGCTGACCCTGTCGGAACAGCTGGAAGAGGCGATGGCGGCGGGCGCGTGAGGCCGATCGCCTGCGCCCATGCGCCGCACCCCGCCCGTGGCCCCCGGTCCGAAATTGCGTAACCGAAACCGGGGTGTAACACAGCCATCATTGCAAATCGGGGCGGTGCGTGCCATCTGTGCGCCTATGTTCCGTGCATAAACTTGTTCCCGGGGCCTGGGGCCCAGGGCTCCCACCCGGGGAGCGACGACCTGAACAGCCTTACGCCCATCTGGGGACATGCCGTCCTCAGGGGGACGCGCCGCCGCTGGAATGCCGATGCTGAGGAACGCCTGACCCATGCCGACTGATCGCGCCGAGACGACCTTGAACGGCAAGAAATTCGCCGCCCGGGGCGCCGCCAAAAGCTGCCATCCGCACGGCCACGGGCATGCCCCCCGCGCCCACAGCCCGGCGAGCGAAAACCCCGCCTGGCTGTTCTTCCGCCGCTGGGCGGCCAACCCCGTCTCCATCGCCTCCATCACCCCGTCGGCCCCGTCGCTGGGCCGCCTGATGGCCCGCCATGTGCGGCGCGAGGCGGATGAGATCGTGGTGGAATATGGCGGCGGCACGGGCGCCATCACCAAGGCGCTGCTGGACTCCGGCATTCCCGCCTCGCGCCTGTTCGTGATCGAGCGGGACAAGGAACTGCACGCCTACATGACGGCCAAGTTCCCCGGCGTCACCGTGCTGCTGGGTGACGTGAAGGACGTGCGCACCCTGCTGCCCCCCAATGGGTGGGCAAGGTGGGCACCATCGTCTGCGGCATCCCCATGATCCTGATCCCGACCGAGGCCCAGCGCCAGATCATGGATGAGGCCTATGCCGTCATGCCGCGCGGCCGCCGGTTCCTGGCTTTCACCTACTCCTTCCGCTCCCCCCTGCGCCGCCAGGCCCTGGGCCTGACGGGCAAGCGCCTGGGCTGGGCCATGTCCAACATCCCGCCGGCGGCGGTCTGGGGCTACACCCGGGACTGAGGGACGGCGGCCCAGCCCGGCAGCCTTGATGTGATCCACTGTTCGCAAGCGCGGAGAAGGCGCTGAACCGGCTGGTCGAACAGCACCGTGATCAGCCAGGCGCTGAGATAGATCAGCGCCAGCACCGCCACCAAGGCCCCGCGCAACGCCGGCTCGGACAGCGCGAGTTTCGGCAGGGTGATCTCCAGCGCCAGCAACAGCGGCATGTGAATGACGTAAAGCGGGTAGGATAGGGCGCCGGCCCGGCGGGCGAGCCGTCCCCCGCGCAACACGCCATGGCGTTCCAATCCCGCCAACCCCAGCACGAGCAGCCCGACCTGGACCGCCATGCGCATGAACATCACCTGGCCGCCATACTCCTTGCCCCAGCCGATGTCGGGCAGCGTCACCAGGACCAAAGCGCCCCCCAGCGCCGTCAGGGCCAGACTGGCCCGGCGCCCGGGACGGAACTTCACGAATATCCATCCGGCGGCCAAGCCGGCCATGAAATAGAAATTGAAATAGCTGATCGCCCGCATCCCCCAGGGATTGGCCACTTGGCTCAGCCATACCGAGCGCGGTAGATGCAGCATGTCCAGGACCGGCCACGGTATCCAGCGCCAAAAGGTGGCGAAGACCCAGACAGCCAGGAGGACGGGTCCCAGCCGGGGTATCAGGGCCAGGCCGAAGAAGAAATAGAAGACCAGTTCATGCCGCAAGGTCCAGGCCGCCGGTATGAACTCCCGATCATGCCCCGGTGACAGCAGGATCATCGGTATGGCCGCTTCCGGCGTGATCAGGGAATGGAGGAAGTAAAACGGGATCAGCAACGCCAGCCAGTAGGCGGGATAAATTCGGCAGAGGCGGCGCCACCAGAAGCGCGGCACGGCGGCGATGTCGCCCCAATCGCCGGCATGGACCATCATCATCACGAAGCCGGACAGGACAAAGAAATAGGTCACGCCCAGCGCACCGGGCGCCGGCCATCCGCCCAGCACGGGCCCCACGCCCGGCGCCGCCAGCTTGTCAACGTTAGGGCCCGTATGGCCGAAGACGACCGCTGTCGCGGCCAGGAAGCGCCCCCATTCCAGGGTCGCCAGCTTGGGCGGCGCCAAATGGGCTTCCCCCCGCCCGGAAACGGCACCATCACGTATTGTTCTCGCACCCAAAGGCGTATGTCCCATTTGAAGAAGTTGGCTTCTAAGCCTTGCGCGGCGCCTGGGCCAGCAGGGCGTCGGTCCAGCTGGGGGGCAGGACGCCCAGCAGCCAGGACACGGCATAGGTTGGCCAGGGGAAAGCGATGCGCGCCCGGTTGGCGGCCAGGCCCTGCACGACGATGCGCGCGGCCCTGTCCGCGTCCATCAGGAAGGGCATGGGAAAGGTGTTGACCGCCGTCATGCGGCTGCGCACGAAGCCGGGACAGATAACGGTGACCTGCACCCCCTGGCCCATCAGCTCCCCCCGCAGCCCCTCGCCGTACGACCGCACCGCCGCCTTGGAGGCGCAGTAAGCCGGGGCGCCGGGCATGCCGCGAAAGGCCGCCAGGGAGGACATGAGCGCCAGCTGCCCCCGCTTGCGCGCCACCATGCGCGGAATCAGGGGGTGGATGGTGTTCAGCACACCCTCGATGTTCACCGCCAGGATGCGGCGCGCCTGCTCCTCCGTCTCTCCGGAAAGCCCGTCCCCGCCCCCCGTGCCGCCGGAGATGCCGGCGTTGGCGATGACCAGGTCGATGGGCACCCCGTCATCAGCGGCCCGGATCCAGTCGCCCAGGGCCTGGCGGTCCAGCACGTCCAATGCCGACGCCGTGACCCGCGCGCCCTTGGCGCGCGCAGCATCCGCCACCGCCGCCAGCCGCGCCGAATCACGACCCGTCAGCCACAGCTGGCGTCCCGGCACCGCATAGGCCAGGGCCAAGGCCTCGCCAATGCCGCTGGACGCGCCGGTGATCAGAATACTGTTCGGCGACTGCACCGCCCGTCCCCCTTCGCCTGTCTCGTCATGGAGCATGGCCCCCGCGCTTACCGCAAAGCCCGCAACCCGCAGGCGCCTGTGGCGCTTGCTTGTTTGTCGCCGCCCCCACGGGCTATAACCCTGGGCTCAAGACGATGCAGCATGTCTCGCCGCCGGTCCAGCGGCAGCGCGCCGATGCGTCCCTGTCGCCCTCCCCGTACTCCGGATCCGACCCTTTGAGCAAGACCGCCCCTCTCGCCAGCATGACCGGCTTCGCCCGCACCGAAGGTGCGCTTGGCGGCATTTCGTGGATCGTCGAGGTGAAAAGCGTCAACGGCCGCGCCCTTGACCTCCGCACCCGCCAGCCCTCCGGCTTCGACGCCATCGAGGCGCTGGCCCGGACGGAGGTGAACCGCCTCATCCGCCGTGGCAACGTCACCCTGAACCTGACGGTCAACCGCGCCACCACCACGGCCCCCTTGCGCCTGAACCGCGAATTCCTGGCCCAGGTGCTGGAACTGGCGCGGGAGATCGAGGGCGCCGGCGCCGCCCCGCCCCGGCTGGACGCGCTGCTGGCCATCCGCGGCGTCATCGACACCGGCGAAGAGACGGAGCAGCCGGAGGAGCGGGCGACGCTGGAGGCCGCCATGGCCAAGACCGTGACCCAGGCCATCCAGGCGCTGTCCACCGCCCGCCTGGCCGAAGGCGCCCGCCTGGCCGAGGTGCTGGCCGGCCACCTGGATGAGATCGCCACGCTGACCGAGGCCGCCGCCAACACCGCCGCCCTTCAGCCGGCCGCCCTGCGCGACAAGCTGAAGACCCAGGTGCAGGCCCTGCTGGAGGCCGTGCCGGCCCTGCCGGAGGAGCGCCTGGCCCAGGAGGCGGCGCTGCTGATCGCCAAGGCTGACGTGCGGGAGGAACTGGACCGCCTGCGCGCCCACATCGCCCAGGCCCGCGACATGCTGGCCGAGGGCGCCGCCGTGGGCCGCCGGCTGGACTTCCTGTGCCAGGAATTCAACCGCGAGGCCAACACCCTCTGTTCCAAGTCCGCCGACGTGGAATTGACCCGCATCGGCCTGTCGCTGAAGGCCACGATCGAGCAGTTCCGCGAACAGGTCCAGAATATCGAATGAGCATGCCCGAGATGACCGCCGACACCCCATCCCCCGCCCTGCCCCCCTACATGCACCGCCGTGGCCTGATGCTGGTGCTGTCCTCACCCTCGGGTGCGGGCAAGACCACCATCGCCCGCCGCCTGCTGGAGCAGGACCAGGAGCTGACCATGTCGGTTTCCGCCACCACCCGCGCCAAGCGGCCGGGAGAGGTGGCGGGCGTCGACTATCATTTCACCAGCCTGACCGAGTTCGACCTGATGGTGAACCAGGGCAAGCTGCTGGAATACGCCAAGGTCTTCGACAACTACTACGGCACCCCGCGCGAGCCGGTGGAGCAGGCGCTGGCCAGCGGCCGCGACGTGCTGTTCGACATCGACTGGCAGGGCACGCAGCAGCTGAAGGAAAAGGCCCGCGACGACCTGGTCAGCATCTTCATCCTGCCGCCGTCGGCCCGCGAACTGGAACGCCGTTTGACCAGCCGCGCCCAGGACAGCCAGGCCGAGATCGCCAAGCGCATGAGCAAGGCGTCCAACGAGATGAGCCATTGGGCCGAGTACGATTACGTCATCATCAACAACGACGTGGACACCTCCGTCGCCAAGGCCCACGCCATCCTGACCGCCGAACGCCTGGTGCGCCGCCGCCAGGTGGGCCTGTCGGAGTTCGTGAAGGGCCTGCAGGCGGGGGTGTGAGGCGATGCGCCGCTACCTTTTGCCCTTGCTGGCGGTGGCGCTATTGGCCCTGATCACCGCCCCTTCCGTGATGCCGGCCGGCGCCGCCAACGCCGAGCCGGCGCCCCTGTCCACCTTCTTGGACGCCTATCTGAAGCTGCCGCCGGCGGCGGAGCGTAACCCGCAATGGCCGCCCTACGTCGCCGCTTCTGTGGATCTGGATAAGCGCGGTGGACAGGTGCTGGTCTATCTGGCCGGTCAGGAGTGGTGCGGCAGCGGCGGCTGCACCCTGCTGGTCCTGACGCCCGAGGGCGGCAGCTACCGCGTGGTGTCCAAAACCACCATCATGTCACCGCCCATCCGCGTGTTGGACCACGTCACGAATGGCTGGCACGACATCAGCGTCACCGCACGCGACCGGGGGGCCGTCACCCTGGCCTTCACCGGCACGCGCTATCCCGGCAATCCGTCGCTGGCCAGCATCCCCACCCTGCCCCAGGGGGCCAAAGGCACGGTGGTGATCGACTTGACTGCTGATCATCATCCCTACGCGCTGGCGGCGGGTCAGCCCTAAGCGCTACTCTGCGGTCCCCGCCGCCCGCACCCCCGCCAGGAAGCGTTTGGCCTGCTCTATCAGGGCGCGGCGGCGGGCGGTGTCCTCCGCGTGGCGGGCGGCCTCGGCGGCCACGTCTGAACCGCAGTGGGGACAAGTCTCCTCATGCGGCCAGATGTACTGGTCACAGCCCCGGCAGACGTCCAGCTTCGGCGGGGTGGTGCCGCCGCCGGCCGCGCGTTCGCGGGGGTGGATGTGCACCTGGGCGGGGTCGCGCGCCGGCAGGGGGGGCGCGTCCGTCACGCCGGGGATGGCCTCGGTGATCAGGGCGAATTCGCCGATGGCGAAGCTCTCCGGCGGCGCCTCCTTCACCTTCACCACCCGTTCGCGCAGGCCGTGCTTGGCCAGATCCAGCACCCGGTGATGGCAGTAGGGGTTGTTGCCCCGGCGGCCCAGCAGCGATTCGGACGTCCAGGTGCAGCCGGCGCGGCAGGCGTCGGCATAATAACAGGTGCGGCAATAGCCCCACATCTCGTCCACCGAGCGCAGGCGACCGAAGCTGATGCGCTCGGTATGGCGCCAGATGTCCTCCACCGTCATGTCGCGGACATGGCCGGCGGAATAGAGCGAGGTCGCCAGCGAGGGGCAGCCCTTGATGGTGCCATCGGCCTCGATGCCGATGGCGGTCTGGCCGGCGGCGCATCCGGTCCAGTGCATGGTCTCATCGCCATAGCCCCGCCACATGCGCTCATACGGGCCGAAATAGCCGATGTTGTTGCCCACGATCATCAGCAGGCCGCGCTCCGCCCCCTCCTGATACAGGCGGGCCAGCAAGGGCATGACGTCGATCAACTGATAGGGCTGCAACAGCAGGTCGGGATTGTCGACGGCATTGCCCATGGCCACGGTGAGCTGGATCTGCCAATGGGTGGCGCCGGCCTCGATGATGCGGTCCATCAACTCCGGCAAATGGGCCGGCGTCTCTGGCCCGATCTGGGTGTTGACTGACACATCCAGCCCGCGCGCCTTGGCCCTGCGCAGGGCGCTGATGGCCTGGTCGTAGGATCCCGGGACACCGCGCACCCGGTCGTGCAGTTCCGGCAAGCCGTCGATGGAGACACCCAGCCCTTGCAGGCCCGCATCCACCGCCTGGTCCAGCCGGGCATCGGTCAGGTTGCGGGCGCCGGTCTGGATGGCGGTGCGCATGCCATGGTCGCGGCAGCGGCGCACGATGTCGATCCAGTCGCGGCGCAGATACGCCTCCCCCCGATCAGGCTCATCTCCCGCGTGCCCAGGGCGGCCAGCTGGTCCACCAGATCCAGCGCCTCCGCCGTCGTCAGCTCATCAGCGCGGGGCCGGCCGGCGCGGGAACCGCAGTGCTGGCACTTGAGATTACAGGCCAGCGTGATCTCCCACACCACATGCACCGGCACCAGGTTGTGGTGGTCCTCCATCCGGCGGAAGCGGACGGGAACCTCCTGATCGGTGGGCGGCAAGGCGGACGCGCTGTTGTCCATGGGGGAAAGCCCTTGAAGAGTGTTGAAATGGGCCGGCACCCCGGGGGCGCCGGCCAGTCTCATGGATGGCACCAGGCTCAGGGCTTGCGCGCCTCGGCCTTGGCAATCTCCAGCTTCAGGTGCGTCAGCAGGGTGGGGATGTCGCCGTACTGCTGCACATGCGCCTCGGCCTCGGCGGCCAGCTTCTTCAGTTCCGACAGGTCGCCCTTGGCGATGGCGTCGGTGATGGCAACGCCGTACAGGTGGTGAATGGATGACATGGTTTTCCTCCGGGATTCAGTACTTGGGATCAGGGGGTGGGATCAGGGCTTGGCCGCTTCGGCCTTGGCGATTTCGACCTTAAGCAGCTGCAGCACGGCGGCGACGTCGCCATACTCCTGCAGGTGCTTTTCTGCCTCGGCGTGCAGGCTCTTCAGCTGCGTCAGGTCGCCCTTGGCGATGGCCTGAGTGGCGGCGACGGCGTAAAGGGGAATGTGACTCACAATATATCCCTCATAAGTTGTGGTTGCGGATAAAAAAAAGCCCCTTCCCAGCGGCGGGATCAGGGCGTTTTGCCGGCCTCAAGCTTGGCGATGGCCGCCTTCAGGTGAGTCAGCAGTGTCGGGATGTCGCCGTAACGCTGCACATGATCTTCGGCCAAGGCCTTGGCCCGTTTCATTTCCTCCAGGTCACCACTCGCGATGGCCTGGGTGATGGCAACGCCATAGGGCTGAATGATCGTCATTGTCTTCCCCATTGTTTGAAAGGTCGCGGAAGGCGCACGGCTGCGACCGCCCCGCCCGAAGGCGGGGGCCTGACATTACGAAATGATCAAAACAAGGCGGTCCCTGCGGGACCGGGGGGCGGGTCCAACGGATCGGCGCCGCCTCCCAAGCGGCAAGGTGGTCAGGCCACGGCTTCTTTGTATTCGCCAAACTTTTCTGACCTGAGACGCCCCATAAGTCAACTTAAATGATCGCAATGATCTGTTAATACAACCAGATGGAATCACTCGCGCCCCGGCCGCCAAATGGCACCGGTCAGGGCGGCGGTGATGCAGAGCGCAGCGGACGCGATGGAAGCCGCTGCCACCAGCGCGAACAAGGTGCCCAGGCTGGCGCCCAGACCCACGGCCAGCCATCCCACGCCCGCCGCGACAATCAGGCGCACCGTTCCAGCCAGGAAGGCCCAAAGGGGCCGACCGCCGCCTTGGGAGGCGAAACCCAGGATAAAGGTCAGGCCGACGGCGCCGTAGATTGGTCCCACCGTACGCAGATAGTGGGCGCCGTGGGCGAGCACGGCGGGGTCATGGCTGAACAGGTCGACCCAAGCGGATGGCCACAGCGCCACACCCAGCCCAATCGCCTCCGTCACCCCGGCGCCCATCAAGGCGCCGATCCAGGCGGCGCGACGGGCACGGGGGCCATCGCCCGCCCCCATGGCCGTGCCCACCAGGGTCAGCACCGCCGTGCCCAGGCCGAACAACAGTGGGATCAGCAGATAATCGAGGCGGGAGCCCATGCCGAAGCCGGCCAGCGCCTCAGTCCCGAAGCGGCCGACGGCGCCCGTCACCAGAAGGGTGATCAGGTTCAATTGCAGGGCGCTGAGGGCCGAGACGACGCCCACGCCCAGGATGTCCCGGAACAGCCGCCCCTCCAGCGGCACCCGGCGCAGGACCAGGCCCGACCGGCCGCGCACCATGTAGGCCAGCAGCCCCAGCGCCGCCACGGTGTAATAGCCGCTGACCGCCATACCGGCGCCGGCGACACCGAAGCCGTGGATGGGCCCGATGCCGAAGATCAGGAAGGGCGACAGCGGGATCATGACCGCCGCCCCCACCAGGGTGACCAGCGCCGGTACCCGCACATTGCCGATGCCGCGCAGCACGGCCGACATGAGGTTGATGATCCAGACCGGAATGGCGCCGGCGAACAGCCAGCCGGAATAGGACAGCGCCGCGTCCAGCGCCCCGCCGGTGCCGCCCAGCGTTCGATACAGCGCCGGCCCGCCCAGCCGCAGGGCCAGGGTGAAGACCAGGCCGAAGGCGATGGCCAGAACCAGGGCGTGGAACACCAGGGCATTGGCATCGCGCACCCGTCCCGCCCCCATGGCACGTGATACCGCCGCCGCCACGCCGCCGCCGATACCGCCGGCCGCCACCATGGTCATCAGCATGGACACCGGCAGCACCAGGGCCGCCCCCACCAGCGCATCCGTGCCCAGCGCGCTGACGTAATAGGTCTCCGCCACGCCAACGGCCGTCTGGATGACCAAGACCACGATGGTGGGTAGGGCCAAGCGCAGCATGGTGGGCAAGAGGGGCCCATGCAGCAGCGCGTGGCGGGCGGGCGGCGCGGGCTTGGCCTCCACCCGGTCGCTTTCCCCGGCCCCGGATAAGGTCTCCGCCGGCGCCGTGCCGATGTCGGTGGTCATGATTCTCGTCCCCATCTGGATGGAATAGGAGGATATGCTCTTAAATAGACGCATATACTCCTATCTGGCGCGTTGCGCCAGCGCCTGATAAAACAGCGGCGGAAGGAGAGCGGAATGAGTTTCGACCAGCAGCGCGACGGCGTCGCCCATTGCAACTGCGGCGCCCTACGGCGGGCGGCGCGGCGGATGACCAATTTCTATGACGCCAAGCTGGCGCCCACCGGTCTGCGCATAACGCAGTTCTCGATGCTGGCGATGGTGTACGAGGCCGACACGCTGTCGGTGAACGAGATGGCGGCGCGCCTGGATCTGGACCGCACCACCACCGGCAAGAATTTGCGCCCGCTGGAGCGGGAGGGCCTGATCCAGACCACCCCCTGCCCCACCGACCGGCGCAGCCATGAGATTACCCTGACCGACAAGGGCCGCGAGGCCCTGCGCGCCGGCACCCCCCTATGGCGGGAAGCCCAGCGGGAATTCGAGGCGGCCAATGGCGAGGACGAGGCGGCCGCCCTGCGCCAGACATTAGGCGGCCTGAGCATCCCAACCTGACCGGCCCGCCTAGAACGAGACGCGGCCGGTGAAAATCCAGGCGTGGTCCAAGGTCGGCGTCAGCGCCGGTTCGCGTTGCAGCGTGGGCGACACCGCGAACTGGTAGCCGAAGCCGAAATTGGCCTTGGAATGGCCCCCCAGCGGGAAGCGGCCGAAGATGATGCCGGGGGTCAGCAGTACCTGGTTCTTGCCGTCGCGCAGGCCGCCGGACCAATAGGTGTCGTTCACCTCCAGCTCCGGCCAGAAATAGTCGTCCAGGTGATACTGGAAGGTGACGTTGGTGGCCACCGCCCGGCCGATGGTGACCTCATGCGCCAGGGGCAGGGCGACACCCACGGTGCCCTGGACGTCGAACCGGCCGAAGCCCTTGCCGGCGGCCAGGGTGGGGGTGACCAGCCAGGCGTCGTTGGTGAACGCCTTGATGCCGGTGGGTGCCTGAAATCCCAGGAAGGCGGTGACGATGTAATCCCCGCCCCAAGGACGCTGAGGGTCCGCATTGGCGGACAGCAGGCGCTGCTTCACCAGCAGCACGGGATCGTCGCCAAAGCCCTGAACCGGCTTGATATTGGACCGCACCTGATAAGGCGGAATGTTCAGTACCACCTCGGTGGTCGCGGTCGGAATCAGTTCCAGGCCCTTGCCGCCGCCATAGTTACGGACCATGGCGCCGGTGCCTTGGTACTGGTTCAGTTGGTCGAAGCGGAACTCCTGCTCCAGCCGGGGGGTCACGGTGACCAGCGGCGTCACCCAGCCAGGCTGGTTGGATTGGGCCTGATCGACGCGGGCGTACCAGTTGTTGAAATAATCGCTGAGGACGTCGGTGCTCTGGGCGCAAGCCGTGCCGGTCAGCGCGCCAAAGGCAAGCACGCTTGACACCACAGCGCCTAAGGAGGCGTGGCGGATCATGATGAGGGTCCTTATGGGGCTTCGTTATATTTCCCCGTATATATCGGACCCGTTACCCCTCCGATTAAAATCGATTTTAATCAGGCGCTGAGCCGCGCGGTCCGCTGGAACGCCTGGGGCGGCTGACCGAAGGCGCGCAGGAAGGCGCGGCGCATGCGCTCCCGATCGCCAAAGCCGGTTTCGCGCACGATGATCTCGATGGGATGGCGCCCCTCCTCCATCAGCACGCGCGCGGCCTCCAAACGCAAATTCTCCACCGCCTTGGCCGGCGACTGGCCGGTTTCGGCATGGAAGGCGCGGCTGAACTGCCGGGGGCTGAGGTGCGCCACCTCGGCCAGCCGTTCCACCGACAGATCCTCCTTCAGGTTCTCGCGGGCGTAGCGCAGCACCGTCTGGATGCGGTCGGAGCGCGGTTCCAGTTCCAGCAGGGCGGAGAACTGGGACTGCCCGCCCGGGCGGCGGTGATACACCACCATCTTGCGCGCCACCGCGCGGGAGATGTCGGCGCCCAGATCCTCCTCCACCAGCGCCAGCGCCAGGTCGATGCCGGCGGTCATGCCGGCCGAGGTCCAGATGGGTCCGTCCTGGATGAAGATGCGGTCCTCCTCCATACGCAGGGTGGGGAATTCCCGCTGTAGGGCGCGGGCCACCAGCCAGTGGGTCGTAACCCGCCGCCCTTCCAGCAGGCCAGCGCGCGCCAGGATGGCGGCGCCCGTGCAAATGCTGGCGGTGCGGCGGGAGACGCGGGCCGCCCCGCGGACGAACACCGCCAGGCTGGCGGGCACCACAGCCAAGTCCAGGGCGCCGGCGACCATGAGCGTGTCATAACTGAGGTCCCCCGGCGGTTGGGCCTGCACCGCCACGCCGGAGGAGCTGGTCACCATCCCCCCATCTCCGACACCAGGTGCACGTCATAGACCGGCCGGCCGGCGAGGATGTTCGCCACCTCGAACACCGTGACGACCACGAGATCCAGGATCTGGAAACCGGGGAAGACGACGACACCGACACGGCGCATGGGGCTCTCCAGATCAGGGGATCAGGTCAGGGTGGGCAGCGATATGTCCTGAAAAGTGGCATCAATGACATTCGTGACAAGACCCTGCGCCGCTATCCTGCCCTTGTCAACGCCGGCGGCCCGCCGGTGTCCAAGCGAAAGGAAACCGGATCATGAGCACCATTTCCACCAAAGGCACCGCCCCGAAAGGCACCGCTGTCGTCACCGGCGCCTCCTCCGGCATCGGCGCCATCTATGCCGACCGTCTGGCCCGCCGCGGCTATGACCTGATCCTGGTGGCGCGTAACGCTGGCCGTCTTCAGGAGCGCGCCCAGCGCCTGGCCGCCGAAACCGGCCGCACGGTGGAGGTGCTGACCGCCGACCTGACCAAGGCCAGCGACCTGCGCGCCGTGGAGGCCCGCCTGCGTGAGGACGCCCGCATCACCGCCCTGGTGAACAATGCCGGCGTGGGCGCCACGGCACCGCTGCTGAACGCGGATGTGGACGCCATGGAGGCCATGATCCAGCTGAACGTCACCGCCCTGACCCGCCTGACCTACGCCGCCGTGCCCGGCCTGGTGAAGCGCGGCGGGGGCCTGGTGATCAACATCGCCTCCATCGCCGGCATCGCGCCGGAAATCCTGAACGGCACCTACGGCGGCACCAAGGCCTTCGTCGTCGCCTTCACCCAGTCGCTGCACCATGAGCTGGCGGGCAAGGGCCTGCGCGCCCAGGCAGTGCTGCCTGGCGCCACGCGGACGGAATTCTGGGGGGTGGCCGGCGTGCCGGTGGAACACCTGCCGCAGGAGATCGTGATGCCGGCGGAGGAGATGGTGGACGCCGCGCTGGCGGGCCTGGACCAAGGTGAACTGATCACCATCCCCGCCCTGCCGGATGCCGCCGACTGGCAGGCCTATGAGGACGCCCGCCAGAAGCTGAAGCCCAACCTGTCCCACGCCAGCGCCGCCGCCCGCCTGAAGCCGGCCGCGTAAGCGACAGCGCGAAACGAAGCGGGCCGCCCCATCACCGGGGAGGCCCGCTTTTTCACACCCATCAGTGGCGTGAGCCTTCACGCTGTAGGCCGCGACCGCGGCCGCCGGGGTTTCTGGGGAACAAAGTGGGCTGGAAACCGAGGACAGCCAAGGGCCGGATGGCCTGCCGGCGCCTGAGGCACGCTTAGTACACAGTCCCCGTCCCCGTCCCCATCTGGGTGCCCTGCTGCTGCGCTGCCGGGGTGGCCTGCACCCAGACGCTGCCGCCGTCGCCGCCGTCCAGCACGCCTTCGCCGCCCTTGGGCTCGGTGCCGGGGATGAAAGCTTCCCAGATGGCCTTGCGGTCGCCGGGTTCGGCCAGACGGCCGGTCTCGGGGTTGACGCGCACCAGGCGCACGCCGGGCGGCACGCGGAAGGGCAGCGAGGGCTTGTCGGCCAGCGCCGTCTCCATGAACTCCTTGAAGATGGGCACGGCGACCGAGGCGCCCGTCTCATGGTCGCCCAGGGAGCGCGGCTGGTCATAACCGGTGAAGACGCCGAACACCAGGTCGGGGGAGAAGCCGACGAACCAGGCATCCTGGCTGTCGTTGGTGGTGCCGGTCTTGCCGGCCAGGGTCTTGCCCAGCACCCGCAGCGCCGCCGCCGTGCCGCGATCGACCACGCCCTGCAGGATGTTGACGATCTGGTAGACGGTGCGGGGGTCCTCGATCTGTTCACGCGTGTCGGGCACATCCGGCACGGCGCCCACGTCGGCGCCTGCGGCGACGGAACCGGGCGTCAGCTGGCAGCCCTCGCAGGCCCGCTGGTCGTGGCGGTAGATGGTCTTGCCGCTGGCGTCCTGCACCCGGTCGACGAAGGTGGGGGTAATGCGCTTGCCACCATTGTCCAGCATGGCGTAGGCGGTGGTCAGCTTCAGCACCGTGGTTTCACCGGCACCCAGCGCCATGGACAGTTCCGGCGCCAGATGGTCGCTGATGCCGAACAGCTTGGCCTCATTCACCACCGCCGGCATGCCGATGTTCTGCGCCAGGCGCACGGTCATGACGTTGCGCGACTTCTCGATGCCCACGCGCAGCGGCGTGGGGCCATAGAACTGGTCGGTGTAGTTGCTGGGCCGCCACTTCTCCTGCCCCGGCCCCTGCTCCAGCGAGAAGGGCGCATCCAGCACCAGGCTGGAGGGGGTGAAGCCCCGGTCCAAGGCGGCCAGATAGACGAAGGGCTTGAAGGCGGAGCCGGGCTGGCGGTTGGCCTGGGTGGCGCGGTTGAAGGCGCTGATGCGGGCGCTGAAGCCGCCGCTCATGGCCAGCACGCGGCCGGTGCGCGGGTCCATGGCCACGACGGCGCCTTGCAGCTCGGGAATTTGGCGCAGAGCATAGACGCCGGGTATGGGCGCCGGTTCTTCCGCCTTCTGGCCCTTCGACGCCGGCTTGGCCTCCGACATTGCCGGTTCGACCATGATCAGATCGCCGGCGGTCAGGGCGGTGGCGCGCTTGGCCCAGCGCACATCGGCCGGCTGCAGCTTGCCCTGGCTGCCGTCCTTCAGGCCGATGGCGGCCTCTTCCCCATCGGCCTTCAGCACGACGGCCAACTGCCAGCGTTCGCCACCGGCCGGCGGGGTCGCCTTGGCCAGCTGGTCCTGCCAGTTGGCCGGGCCGTCCAGGTGGGCCACGGGCCCGCGCCAGCCCTTGCGGCGGTCGAACGCCTCCAGCCCATGGCGCAGGGCCTCCACCGCCGCCTGCTGCAGCTTGGGATCGAGGGTGGTGCGGATGGACAGGCCGCCCTCATACAGCTTGGACTTACCGTAGACGGACAGCAGCTCGCGCCGCACCTCCTCCACGAAGTAATCGGCATCGACCTGGCCTTCGGCATGACGGTCGCGGAAGGTCAGCGGCCGACCTTGCGCCTCCTTGGCCTCGGCGGTGGTGATGTAGCCATCCTCCGCCATGCGGCCCAGCACGTAGTTGCGGCGGGCGATGGCGGCGTCGTGGAAGCGGTCGCGGTAATAGCGGTCTGGCGCCTTGGGCAGGCTGGCCAGGAAGGCCGCCTCATCCACCGTCAGCTCATCCAGCGACTTGTTGAAGTAGTTCAGCGCGGCGGCCGCGACGCCGAAGGAACGGTTGCCGAGGAAAATCTCGTTCAGGTACAGCTCCAGGATGCGGTCCTTGGAGAGCGCATCCTCGATGCGGTAGGAGAGGATGGCCTCCTTGATCTTGCGGACGTAGCTGACCTCGTTGTTCAGCAGGAACAGGCGCGTCACCTGCTGGGTGATGGTGCTGGCGCCGATGGGCCGGCGGTCCTGCCCCACCCGTTCCACGTTGGTGGCCATGGCGCGGGCGATGGCCAGCCAGTCCACGCCACCGTGCTGGTAGAAGTTCTGATCCTCGGCCGAGACGAAGGCCTGCCGCACGCGCTTGGGGATCAGGCTGATGGGCACGAACACCCGCCGCTCCGCCGCGAACTCCGCGATCAGCCGGCCGTCGCCGGCCTGCACCCGGGTAGCCGTGGGCGGCTGGTAATCCACCAGCTGGTGATAGTCCGGCAGGTCGGCCGCGTAATGGCGATAGCCCAGGTAGAGGCCGACGCAGCCGGCCCCCGCCAGAATCAACAGCACGACCAACAGCTTGACGATAATGCGCATGGAACCGACCGACACCCGCAGGCGATGAGACCAAAAGACGGCGGCACCCTAGCAGGAAGCGCCCGCCCTGTCGCCGTCCGGCCGGCGGCGGCGCGCATGCCCCAGGCGCACGACTGCCGCCGGAAGCTAACGCGACACGATTATGGCTTATTTGCGCGAAGCGGGCCGTCGGGGCCCGAAATAACTGTCGATGGCGCGCACCATGTCGGCGGCGAAGCGCCGGCGGTGGCTGTCCGTGGTCAGCAGGCGGGCGTCGGTGGGATGGGACAGGTAGCCCATCTCCACCAGGATGGCCGGCACGTCCGGCGCCGTCAGCACGGCGAAGCCGGCGGAGCGCAGGGGCGAATTCAGCAGCGCGATATCCCGCCCCACCGACTCCACCACCAGGTTGGCCAGGCGCCGCGACTGGTTGCGGGTGTCGCGCTGCGCCAGGTCGATCAGGATGCTGGCGACCTGCGTGCTCTGGTCCGCCAGATCCAGGCCGGCGATGGCGTCGGACCGGTTCTCGCGCTGGGCCAGCATGTCGGCCTCGCGGTCGGTGGCCCTGTCCGACAGGGTGTAGACCGACAGGCCGCGCACGGACCGGCCCACCACGATGTCGGCATGCAGGGAAATGAACAGGTCGGCACCCAGCGCCCGCGCCTTGCCTGGCCGGTCACGCAGGGGGATGAAGACATCGCTGTCGCGCGTCAGCGCCACGCGATAGCGGCCGGTGGCCTCCAAGGCGCGGGCCAGCACCCGGGCCATGGCCAGCGTGATGTCCTTCTCATAGACCCCGGTGACGGCGGTGGCACCAGGGTCGTCACCGCCATGCCCGGGGTCCAGGACAATCAGCGGCGTCCGGTCGCGCAGGGTGGGCTTGGCCCCTGGCGCCGGCGGCACCACCACCACCGGGGCCGCCTTGGGCGGCGGCTCGGGCGGCAAGGCGCCGATGCGGTTGGCGGCCGGCACCACGGCCCCCCCGTCCCCACTGGTGACGCCTCCGGCAGGACGGCGACGGCGGGCGTTTCCTCCGTCCGGGCTGTCGGCGGCGGCGGCGGTGCGGACGGCCCGGCGACGGCGGCCATCAGGCTGCCAAGGTCGCCATGGGCCAGATCCAGCACCAGGCGGGGTGGATGGCTGTCCCGCGCCGGTAGGAAATCGGCATTGACCACGCGCGCCGGGCCATCGGTTTCCAGCACCACCTGGGCGGAGCCGGTCAGGCTGTTGGTCATGCGCACCGCCTTGACCAGGCCCCGGCCGGCGCCGGGCAGCGCCGCCTGCCAGGTCACGGCGGGCAGGTCGATCACCACCTGTGTCGGGCTGACGGAGGTGGTGACGTGGTAATCGGTGCGGGCGCTCATCTCCAACACGAAGCGGGTCTGGTCCCCCTGCAAGCCCAGTCGCACGGCCAGGACGGCGCTGCGGTTGGGGGCGGAGGGCATGCGCAACGACTGTGCCTGCGCCAGGTCCATGGCCCCCAGGGTGCCCAGGCTGCCGGCCGCCGCCGGAGAGACGGCACCGGGCGAAAGCAGGGCAAGCCCGGCCGCCATCGTCGCGCCCACCAGGATACCCGCGAGGGATGCGCGCCGCGTCCCCCGATATGCCAAGAACAGATGATGTCGACGCCCAAAGGCGGACAAGACAGGATCCCCCGAACGAGACGAGACGGGCTGTACCAGGGAGCGTTATACCGCCGCCGAATCAACCCCTTCAAGCATGATCATGAGATCCTGGCTAAGAAACGGCGGGCGCGCGGCGGTGTGGTGGCGGCGCCCGCCCCACCCGGCCCGTCCAAAACAAGGCCCGGTCGCGGCCAGTCGCCGAGGGCCATGATTCTTTTGATTGTAGTATGGGTCCCCCCGTGTTTATCTTGAAATCGCGACAACCAGTATCCTGGCCCGCCCCTCCCGGGGTGGGGGCGTCGCCCCCGGGTTCCGTGCCGCAGCCAGCCAAGTCCGCTGCGATGCGATCCGTGGGCGTGGCGCTTGAGGGGATGCTCGGTCCTGTGAAACCACGAAGCCGGTGCCGGCCCCCTGATTAAGGATAGGGGCTGGCGCCAGGTCCGTGTCGCCCGCCCCCCCGCTGGCCGCTTCCTGGAAGCGCCGTTTCGGGGTGTTCTTCCCTCGGCGGCGATGGGGATCCGACGCTTCGGCACTAAACGGTGGCACACCGGTGGGCCCGTCCGTCGTGCGGGCATGCCGTCCCTGTGCCATGAGGATAAAAAATGGCCAAGCGTATGCTTGTCGACGCCACGCATCCGGAGCAGACCCGGGTCGTCGTCGTCAACGGTAACAAGCTCGATGAGCTTGATTTTGAAATCGCCAGCCGGAAGCAGCTGAAGGGCAATATCTATCTTGCCAAGGTGATCCGGGTGGAGCCGTCGTTGCAGGCGGCCTTCGTGGAATACGGCGGCAATCGCCACGGCTTCCTCGCCTTCTCCGAAATCCATCCCGACTACTACCGCATCCCGGTCGCCGACCGCGAGGCTCTGCTGCGCGAGCAGGAGGAGCTGGAGCGGGAGCGCGAGGCCCTGGAGCACGAGGAGGAGGAGGCCCTGCACGCGGCGGAGCATCCGCCCCTGCTGGAGGCCGGCGCCGCCGCCGTGAGCTACGACGACGCCCAGGCCGAACCCGCCGCCGCCTATCAGGCGGTCGCTGACGAGGTGGGGGCCCATGAGACGGTGGCCACCGACCTGGTGGTGCCGGAGGGGCACCCGGAAGACGCCTACGTCCCGCCGGCTCAGCCGCTGACCATCGAGCAGCCCTACATCACCGAGGAACTGCCCGCCGAGCACGCCACCAGCGGCGACGCCGATGGCGAGACGGCGGAATTCGTCGAGGATGATGGCGAGGACGACGACACCGACGGCGACGCCGAGGGTGAAGAGGGCGCCGACGGCGAAGCCGCCGATGCCGATGGCGAAACCGGTGAAGGCGACGCGGCCCGCCAGGGCGGCGACCGCCGCCGCCATCGCGGCCGCCGCGGCCGTCGCGGCCGGGAGCGGGGCGACCGCAACGGCGACCGCGCGCCCCAGGAAAACGGCCACCCTGGCGAGGCCGCGCATGCCGAGGAAGAGGGCGAGGAACGCCGCCGTCCCCGCTCGCTGCGCTCCTACAAGATTCAGGAAGTCATCCGCCGCCGGCAGATCCTGCTGGTGCAAGTGACGAAGGAAGAGCGCGGCACCAAGGGCGCCGCCCTGACCACCTATCTGTCGCTGCCCGGCCGCTACTGCGTGCTCATGCCCAACACCCCCCGGGGCGGCGGCATTTCCCGCAAGATCACCAACCCGCAGGACCGCAAGCGCCTGAAGGAGTTGCTGGAGGAGCTGGACATTCCGAAAGGCATGGCCGTCATCCTGCGCACCGCGGGCATGGAACGGTCCAAGCAGGAGATCAAGCGCGACCTCGAGTACCTGATGCGTCTGTGGGACAACATCCGCGAGCAGACCATGCAGGCGGTGGCGCCGGCGCTGATCTATGAGGAAGCGAACCTCATCAAACGGTCCATCCGCGACCTGTACGCCAGCGACATCGACGAAGTGCATGTGGAGGGTGCTGCGGGCTACCGCACCGCCAAGGACTTCATGCGCATGCTGATGCCCAGCCACGCCAAGAAGATCCAGCCCTACACGGACGACATTCCGCTGTTCCACCGCTTCCAGGTGGAAAACCAGATCGACGCCATGTTCAACCCGGTGGTGCAACTGCGCTCGGGTGGATACATCGTCATCAACCAGACGGAAGCCCTGGTCGCCATCGACGTCAACTCCGGCCGCTCCACCAAGGAGCGGAACATCGAGGAGACGGCGGTGCGCACCAACCTGGAGGCCGCCGAGGAGGTGGCCCGCCAGCTGCGCCTGCGCGACCTGGCCGGCCTGATCGTCATCGACTTCATCGACATGGAGGACGGTCGCAACAACGCCGCGGTCGAAAAGCGCCTGAAGGAGGCCATGAAGGCCGACCGGGCGCGCATCCAGCTGGGTCGCATCTCCCCCTTCGGCCTGATGGAGCTGTCGCGTCAGCGGCTGCGCCCCAGCCTGCAGGAAATCAACTTCGAGCGCTGCCCGCACTGCGAGGGCACCGGCATGGTGCGGTCGCTGGAAAGCGCGGCCCTGGCCGTGCTACGGGCCATCGAGGATGAGGGCATCCGCCGCCGCTCCACCGAAATCACGGTGACGGCCGCCAGCTCGGTGACCCTGTACATCCTGAACCAGAAGCGCGACGCCCTGACGGCCATCGAGCGCCGCTACGGCCTGCGTGTCTTCCTGTCGACCGACGACAGCCTGGTGCCGCCGGACCACCGTCTGGAGCGCATCCGCGCCCGCACGGCCGCCGACGATCAGCCCGCCGCCGCCGTCAGCGCCGAGCGCATCTACGCCGAAACCGACCGCGCCTTGGAAAAGGCGGACGAGGTTGAGGACGAGGTCGCCGAGGAAGAGGTCGAGGAAACCACGGCTGAGAGCGGCAATGGCGAAGGCAACGGCCAGGATCGCCGCCGCCGCCGCCGCCGCCGCCGTGGCGGTGGGCACGAGCGGGGCGAAGGCGCGCCGCAGACCGCCGATATCCCCGAGGGGGAACAGTCCGCCGACGCGGCCATCGCCGGTGAAGGCGTCGAACCTGCCGCCAGCCAGGATGCCGATGGCGAGGGCGCCGAGGGTCTGGAGACGGCCGACGGCGATGACGCCAATGGTGAGCGCAAGAAGCGCCGTCGCGGCAAGCGCGGCGGTCGCCGTCGCGGCCGCCATGGCGCCGAGGGCGAAGGCACCGAGGGTGAGGTCACGGGGAGTGACACCTTTGAGGGCGACGATGGTGACGTCGTCGCGGCCGAAGGTGCGGAAAGCGACACCGTGATTGCCGAGGTGGATGCCGCCGTTCCGGTGCCCGCCACCGAGCCGGTGGTGAAAGCCCCGGTCGAAGCGGTGACGGCCCCGGTGACGGAGCCCGTCCCGGTCGATGCGGCCCCGGCCGCCGAGCCGGTCGCGGAGGAGGCCCCGGCCAAGCCCAAGCGCGCCACCCGTAGCCGCAAGAAGGCCACCCCCGCCGCCGAAGTCCCCGCCGAGGAAGCTCCGGTCGTGACCGAAGCCGCGGCCCCCGCGGCTGACACCGCGCCGGTCGCGGAGGAGGCCCCGGCCAAGCCCAAGCGCGCCACCCGCAGCCGCAAGAAGGCTACCCCCGCAGCAGAGGCCCCCACCGCCGAAGTTTCCGCCGAAGAAGCGCCGGTTGCCGAGGCGGCACCCGCTGCCCTGGCGCCCGAGGCGCCGGTGGTGACAGCGGAGCCGGCGGTAACGGAACCGGCGGCCGACGTGGCCCCGGCCGGCGAAGCGGCCCCCGCGGTGCATCCGTCGGTGGAGCTGAACCCGCCGGTGGAGCAGCCGAAAAAGGGCTGGTGGAGCCGCGTGCTGAAGTAAGCCCTTCTGGCCCTAGGCCCCTTCGGACAGAGGGCCTAGGGCCATAATCCTAAAAGAATCAGCCCTCCCGAACTGCGGTTTGGGAGGGCTTTTTCATGTACGATGTGTTTCAGATGAATGAATTCCCCGTGTGAAGGCGGCGGTGCCTTTGGGCGCGGAGTCGCTGGAAACCATCACGCGTGCCTCCCGCCGCCGCAGGAGCCGCCCGAACGCCAGGCAGTCCGAATGCGCACCGACACCGACGCCTTGATCCTGATCGACATCCAGAACGATTTCTGTCCCGGCGGGGCCCTCGCCGTCGCCGATGGCGACGCGGTGGTGGGGCCGGCCAATGAGCTGGCCGCCCATTTCGCCACCGTGATCCTGACCCAGGACTGGCACCCGGCGGGCCACCGGTCCTTCGCCAGCGCCCATGCTGGCCATCGCCCGTTCGACATGGTGCAGATGCCTTATGGGCCGCAGATGCTGTGGCCAGACCATTGCGTCCAGGGTACGCAAGGAGCCGCCTTCCACCCCGGCCTAGCCCCGGCGGTGGACAAGGCGCAGCTGGTGGTGCGCAAGGGCTTCCGCCCGCATATCGACAGCTATTCCGCCTTTTTCGAGAATGACCGGGTGACACCTACCGGCCTGGCCGGCGCACTGCGCGAACGCGGGGTGCAGCGGATCTATCTGGCGGGCCTGGCCACGGACTATTGCGTCGCCTACTCCGCCACCGACGCCGCGCGCCTGGGCTTCGAGGCGCTGATCGTGGAGGACGCCTGCCGGGCCATCGACCTGCACGGCTCCCTCACCGCCGCGCGGCGTGACTGGACGGCCGCTGGCGTGCGCAGCGTCAGCCTGGCGGATGTGCTGGCCCTGGACGCGCCCTTGGCCTCCGTCGCCTGACACACCCCCCGGCGCGGCGGCGTTCGCAAAGCGGCGACCTTCAAGGCGCGCCGCCGCAAGGCACCCCTGTCCTATCCAGCACCCCGGGGCAGGCCGCCCTTGTTGACGCTGGCGGCAAACTGTAGCTTCCTGCCCCAAACATATCCCGGGCGCCTCTGCCGAGGCGGCGGCCCGGATTTTTTCGTGCCCTCCGTGCGCCGAGGTGATGGGTTTGCGCTACACCATCCTGATTTCCGTCCTGAACGAGCAGGGCAACATCCTGCCGCTCCTGGAAGAGCTGCAAGCCGTGGCGCCCTACCCCGGGGATTATGAGGTCCTGTTCGTCGACGACGGCAGCACGGACGGCACGCCGGCGGAGTTGCAGCAGGCCAAGGCCAAATACCCGTTCGTGCGGGTCCTGCGCCACGGCCAGCGCGCGGGCAAGAGCCGCGCCATCCGCAGCGGCTGCCATGCGGCCAAGACCGACTGGATCATGATGGTCGATGGCGACATGCAGAACGACCCCCGCGACATCGCGCCCATGCTGGCGGCGGTGGAGCGGGACCCAGAGGTAAAGGTGGTGTGCGGCATCCGCCGCCGCCGCGACGACACCCTGGCCAAGAAGATCACCTCGCGCCTGGGCAACGGCATCCGCCGGTCGCTGCTGCGCGACGGCTGCCCCGACACCGGCTGCGGCTTCAAGCTGGTGCACCGCGCCGCCATGCTGGAACTGCCGCAATTCGACGCCATCCACCGCTTCATTCCGACCGTGGCGACCTACAGCGGCTGGAAGATGGCCAACGTGCCCATCAACGACCGCAAGCGCCACGCCGGCCGGTCCAAGTACACCAACATCGGCCGCGCCTTCGTCGGCTTCTTCGACCTCCTGGGCATGCTGTGGATGCTGCGGCGGAACACCATGCCCGGCACCGTGCGGGAGGTCTGAGAGCATGGTGTGGGAGCATATCGCCCAGTTCCTGGCGCACTGGTGGCAGGAAGCCCTGGGCAAGAACGGCTGGATCGCCGCCTTCGGCCTGTTCGGCCAGGCGATGTTCATGTCGCGCTTCATCGTGCAGTGGATTTCCAGTGAGCGCGCCGGCCGCAGCGTCGTGCCGGTGACCTTCTGGTATTTCAGCCTGGCGGGTGGCGCCCTGGTGCTGCTGTACGGCCTGCTGAAGCCGGACCTGGTCATCATCGCCGGCCAGATGCCGGGCCTGGTGGTCTATGCCCGCAACCTGCACCTGATCCACAAGCACAAGCGCGCCGAAGCCGCCGCCGCGACCTGACGGGACGTCCAATCGATGAACGATACTTTCCGCCCCGCCGTCCTGCGGCCCGTGCACTACGTCATCCTGGCGCTGCTGGCCCTGGCGACGTTCCTGCCGGGCTTCACCACCATCCCGCCCTTCGACCGGGATGAAAGCCGCTTCGCCCAGGCGACCCGGCAGATGCTGGAAACGCACGACTTCGTCTCCATCCGTTTCCAGGACGAGGCGCGCAATAAGAAGCCCGTGGGTATCCATTGGCTGCAGAGCGCAACCGTCACGGCGGTGCAGGCCGTCACCGGCGACCATGACCCCGAAACGACACCCATCTGGGCCTACCGCCTGCCCTCGCTCATCGGTGCCGTCACCGCCGTGCTGCTGACCGCCTGGGCGGGGCAACTGCTGTTCGGCGCCACCGCCGGCTTCGGCGCCGCCCTGCTCATGGCCGTCAGCGTGCTGCTGAGCGTCGAGGCGCGCATGGCCAAGACCGACGCCGTGCTGCTGGCCACGGTTGTGGCGGCCATGGGCGCGCTGGGCCGCATCTATCTGGACCGGCGCAAGCCCCTGCCCCCCACCTGGGGCCTGACCCTGACTTTCTGGGTGGCTCTGGGCGTCGGCATCCTGATCAAGGGGCCGGTCATCCTGCTGCCGGTTCTGGGCAGCATCGTCACCCTGGGCTTCGCCGACCGCGACTGGTCCTGGCTGAAGGGCCTGCGCCCCCTGCCCGGCCTGGCCATCGTGCTGGCCATGGTGCTGCCCTGGGCCATAGCCATCGCCGTGGCCACCAAGGGCCAGTTCTTCGCCGACGCCATCGGGCACGAGTTCCTGGGCAAAGTAAACTCCGGCCAGGAAAAGCATGCCGGCCCGCCCGGCTATTACCTCATCACCTTCTGGCTCAGCTTCTGGCCCGGCAGCTTGCTGGTGGGACTGGGCGCCGCCTGGGCCTGGCGCCGCCGCCATGACGACGCCGTGCGCTTCTGCCTGGCCTGGATCGTGCCCACCTGGCTGATCTTCGAGGCGGTGGCGACCAAGCTGCCCCACTATGTCCTGCCCACCTTCCCCGCCCTGGCCTTCCTGGGCATGGCGGCGCTGCTGTCGCGCATCGACGCCAAGGCGGCGGCCGGTCGGGGCAGCACCCAAGGCACGCTGGATCAGCCCACGACAGCCGGCCGCATCGGCCGCTGGGCCGTCGTCTTCGTCTACCTGGTCATCACCGTGGCCCTGGCCATCCTGGGCGCCGGCGCGCCGTTGCGGCTGGAGGGCACCAACCTACCGGCGGGCTTCGTCGCCGGCGCCTTGGCGCTGGCCACCGGCATCGCCTTCGTGGTGCTGGAGCGGATCGGCTGCCTGAAGCGGCTGACCCTGGCTGTGGCCGCCGGCGGCGCGCTCAGCATGATCACCATCCTGGGCCTGGTCATGCCCAGCCTGAAGGCCATGTGGCTGAGCCCCACCATCGCCCAGGCCGTGGCGGACCACCGCCTGTGCCCCACCACTGTGCTGGCGGCGTCGGGGTACACCGAGCCCAGCATGGTCTTCCTGGTGGGCACCAAGACCAAGCTGGGTGAGCCGGACATGGTGGCCAACCACCTGGCCGACGATCCCGGCTGTGGCCTGGCCCTGGTGCGGGACAAGGAGGAACCGGCCTTCGCCGCCCAGCTGGCCGCGCGCGGCCTGTCGCCGGAACTCATCAAGCATTTCCGCGGGTTCAACTACTCGCGCGGCAACTGGGCCAACCTGGCCCTGTACCGCGCCGGCGCGCCGGTCAACGCGCCCGCCCCCGCTGATCAGGCGCCCACGGATCAGCCGAAGCCGGCGACGCCCCAGCCGTGAGGCGTTCGATCCTGATCCTGGCCGGCTTCCTGGCGCTGGAAGCCGGGCTCATGCTGTGGGTGGACCGGCCCTTCGCCCTATGGGCGGCGCAGCTGCCGCATTGGGTCACGGCCGTCAGCCATCATCTGACGCGGGCGGGTGACAGCCTGTACAGCCTGGTGCCCCTGGGCCTGGCGGCCCTGGCGCTGACCACGGCGCGCGCCCAGGCGGAGGGGACGCAGCGGGAACGGCTGGGCCGTTGGCTGGGGGCCGTGGCCTTCGTCTTCCTGGCCGTGGCCCTGTCCGGCCTGGCGGTGGACGGCGTGAAGGCGGTGGTCGGCCGGCCCCGGCCCATCCTGTTCCTGAGCGAGGGCGCCATGTGGCCCCAGCCCTTCCACATGGGCTTCCGCTACTATTCCTTCCCCTCCGGCCACGCCGACACCCTGGTGGCGCTGGCCCTGTCGATCGGCATCCTGTGGCCCCGGCACCGGCGGGCGCTGGTGGGGCTGGCCCTGGCCCTGGCCACCACACGGCTGTGGGTGGGCGCGCACTATCCGTCCGACGTGGTGGCGGGCGCGGCCGTGGCGGTGCTCACCACCCGCCCGTTGCGCGATCTCTTCATACGCCGTGGCTGGTTGCCGGCGCCCAATGGCGCTATGGTCCCCGGCCGATAGCAGTTTCAGTCCCAACGATCCCATCATGGAGGAAGACATGGCCGGCCGTATCGACGCCCGTCTGAAAGAACTCGCCATCGAGCTGCCGACCCCGGCCATCCCGGTGGCGGCCTACGTCCCGGCCGTGCGCACGGGCAACACCCTGTTCCTGTCCGGCCAGATTCCGTTCTGGAACGGCGAACTGCGCTGCGTCGGCAAGCTGGGCGACAATTTCACGGTGGAACAGGGCGCCGAAGCCGCCCGCCTGTGCGCCCTGAACCTGATCGCCCAAGCCAAGGCCGCCCTGGACGGCGACCTGGACCGCGTGGTGCGCGTGGTCAAGCTGGTGGGCTTCGTCAACTCCACCGGTGACTTCACCGACCAGCCCAAGGTCATCAACGGCGCCTCCGAGACCTTCGTGCAGGTGTTCGGCGACGCCGGCCGCCACGCCCGCTCCGCCGTCAGCGCCGCCGCCCTGCCCCTGGGCGTCGCGGTCGAGGTCGAGGCCATCCTGGAAGTGGCCTAAGCCACCTCATCATTTGCACGCCACCCGCTCTTGTTAAATGCCGTTCGGCACCCGACTATTAGCCTGGGTGCCGAACGGATCGGGATAGCGTGATGGCGGATGGAAGCAGCGACTGGACGTCGGGTCTCAAGGTGGCCGTGGCCCCGCGCATCGGCGCGCTGGACGCGGCGGATTGGGACAGGCTGGCGGCCAGCGACGCCTATCCCGGCCATCCCTTCACCCGGCACGCCTTCCTGAGGATTTTGGAGGACAGCGGCTCCGTCGGGCGCAAGACCGGATGGCTGCCGCAGCACCTGACGGTGCGCGACGCCCAGGGCCGCCTGGTGGGGGCGGCGCCGATGTACCTGAAGTCCCATTCCTACGGCGAATATGTCTTCGACCAGGGTTGGGCCAACGCCTATGAGCGCGCGGGTGGGGAGTATTATCCCAAGCTTCAGGTCTCCATCCCCTTCACGCCGGCGACCGGGCCCCGCCTGCTGGTCGACCTCACTTGTCCCGATCCGCAGGGCGTACGGCGGCTCATGGTGGCCGCGCTGCGCAGTGCGGCGGTGGACAACAAGCTGTCATCCGTCCACGTCACGTTCCCCGCACCGGAGGATCGCGCCGCCCTGACCGGGGCCGGCTGGCTGGATCGCCACGGCGTGCAGTACCATTGGGAGAACAGGGGCTACCGCGACTTCGCGGACTTCCTGGCCGCGTTCAGCAGCCGCAAGCGCAAGGCCGTGCGCAAGGAACGCCAGGCGGTCGCCGACAGCGGGGTAGAGGTGCTGACCCTGACGGGCGGCGACCTGACGGAGGAACACTGGGACGCCTTCTTCCGCCTGTACAACGCCACCAGCGACCGTAAATGGGGCTGGGCCTACCTGACGGAAGACTTCTTCCATCGGCTGGGGGCGGAAATGGCAGACAGCGTCGTGCTGGTCATGGCCCGCGACCCCGCCCGTCCGGACGAGAAAGGCCGCCCCGCCTGGGTGGGGGGGCTCTGAACCTGATGGGCGACGATACGCTCTACGGCCGCAACTGGGGCTCCGCCGGCGACTACCCCTTCCTGCATTTCGAGGCCTGCTACTACCGCGCCATCGAGTTCGCCATCGAGCGTGGCCTGAAGCGGGTGGAGGCCGGGGCGCAGGGCGAACACAAGGTGCAGCGCGGCTACCTGCCGGTCACCACCCACAGCGCCCATTATATCGCCGACCCCGGCCTGCGCCGCGCCGTGGCCGATTTCGTGGAGCGGGAGCGCGCGGGTGCCGCCGCCGACATCGAAACGCTGATGGCGGAGAGCCCCTACCGCCAGGGCGACGGCGGGTCCGAATGAACATCGTCCACCGGCTGACCGTCGGCGCCCATGGCCTGAGCGTCCTGGCCGCCGGACCGGACCCGGTGGAGCAGGCGGCCCGTCCCATCATCCTGGTGCACGGCACACCGGGCAGCGCCGGCGGCTGGCGCTGGTTCCTGGGCCATGGTCCCCAGGGGGTGTCGCTGCTAGCCCCGGATCGGCCGGGCTTCGGCCACAGCGCCCCGCGAGAGGCGCTGATCGGCCTGAAGGCCCAGGCCGGACGGCTGGCGCCACTGCTGGCGCTCAACCCCGCCAACCCGCCGGCCATCCTGGTGGGCCATTCCATGGGCGGCCCCGTGGTGGCGCGCCTGGCACTGGACCAGCCGGAGCGCGTGGCCGCCCTGGTGCTGGTGGCGACCTCTTTCGATCCGGACATTGAACACCAGCATCCCTTGCAGCCCTGGGCGGATCGGGAACCCTGGCGCCGGCTGCTGCCCCGGCCGCTGCGCAACGCCAACCGGGAATTGCTGACCATCGTGCCGGAGCTTCACGCCCTGGCGCGGGACCTGGGCCAGGTACGCTGCCCCGTGGTCATCCTGCACGGAACGGCCGACCGGGAATCGCCCTACGGCAACGTCGCCTATCTGCAACACCACCTGTCCCAGGCGATGGTGGAGGTGAGGACGCTGGACGGGGCCGGCCATTTCCTGCCGTGGACCCGCCGCCACGATGTGATGGCGGCCATCGAGCGCGCCCGGGCGCTTTGCACCGTTTAGCGGATCAGAACGGGCTACGGTCTAGGACGCCAAACGCCAGGCTGAGCAGCAAGGCCGCGTTCAGCAGCATAAGCGGCGGGGTGACCCAGGCGGCGACGCCGCTGAATTGGCGTCCCACCGCCCGGCCGGCCACCGCCACGGTCATCAGGCTGGGGGCGGTGCCCACGGCGAAGGCCGCCAGCACCAGCGCGCCGCCGCCGGCGGACCCGCTGCTGACCGCCGCCGCCAGCGCCGCATAGACCATGCCGCAAGGAATGAAGCCCAGCAGCACGCCCAGAAGATAGCCATTCAGGCCGCGCGGATCGGCGAACAGCCGGCGCAACGGCCGGGCCAGCGCCGCCGTCAGGCGCGCGGCCCCCGCCGTTCCCAGGCTGAACCGGCCGGCCGGCACAAGACGCACAAGGCGGGGCGCCACCCGGCCCAGCCCGGCCAGGCCCTGGCGCAGGAACAGCAGCGCCGCGATCCCCAGGAACACGGCCAGCAGCCAGCGATATTCCGTCGCCCGCACCACCAGGCCGGATAAGCCGCCGGCGACGGCGCCCAGCGCGGCATAGGTGGTCATGCGGCCCAGGTGATAGGGCAACAGCAGGACGCCGGCGGGCCGTGCCAACGCTGGCCTCGCCGCCTCACCCGCCCCCACCTGCGCCAACACGAACGGGCCGCACATGCCGACGCAATGGCCAAAGCCGCCTGTCAGGCCGGCCATGAACACGGCGGCCATCAGGGCGGGCAGGCTCAACGGCGCGGACTGCAGCATGGACAGGTGGTCGTGCATGGGACGGTGTCCGGATCAGGATTTGCCTAATACGCGTGGCATTTGATCGTGACCGCTCAAATGCCTCCTCAGTCGCCGGGCGCCAGCATCCGCTGGCCAGGCTTCCTCGCTACGCCCTGCGGTGCTCGCTCCGGCGGACGCAGTCGCGTCCTACCAGCGGCACGAGCCAAAGTCTCGCGCCGCTGGTAAAAGCCATAAACCATGCGCCGGCCGCATCGCTTGATCCGGATCAGTCCTTTTCACTTTTCTCCAGGGATGGTTCGCCCAAACTCAGGTCGCTGGCACCAGGCGGTACAGCCCGACATCAATCACGCCGGCACGAAAGCCCGCCTCGCAGTACGCCAGGTAATAGTCCCACAGCCGGCGGAAATGGGGCGGAAAGCCCATGGCGTGGATATCCGTCCACGCGGCGTGGAAGCGCTGGCGCCATTCCGCCAGCGTGCGGGCGTAGCTGTCGCCGAACGTCTCCGCCCCCTCCAGACGCAGGCCGGCCGCCTCGGCCTCCCGCACCAGGCGCGAGGGGGACGGCAGCATGCCGCCGGGAAAGACGTGGCGCTGAATGAAGTCGACCTCGCGCCGGTAATGCTCGAAACGGGATTCGTCGATGGTGATGACCTGCAGCACGGCGACACCCTGATCGGACAGGCGCCGGCGCAGCGTCTGGAAATAGACGGGCCAGTAGCGTTCGCCCACCGCCTCCAGCATCTCGATGGAGACGATGCGGTCATAGGTGCCGGTCACGTCGCGGTAGTCCTGCATACGCAGGTCGGCCCGGATGCCCAGACCGGCATCCGTTAGACGTTTTTGGGCCACGGCCAACTGCGACGGCGACAGCGTCAGGCCGGTGACATGGCAACCCTGGCGCGCAATCCGCTCCGCCAAGCCGCCCCAGCCGCAGCCGATCTCCAGCACCTGCTCCCGCCCGCTGAGGCCCAGAAGGTGCACGATGCGGTCCAGCTTGGCCTCCTGCGCCGCCTCCAGCGTCTGGTCGGCAGCCGTGTACAGGGCGGAGGAATAGGCCATGCCCTGGTCCAGCCAGCGTGCATAGAAGTCATTGCCCAAATCGTAGTGGGCCATGATGTTGCGCCGGCTGCCCTTGCGCGTGTTGGCGCGGCCACGGTGGACCAGGGTCTTCACCATGCGGGCCAGGGGCGTGCCGGCGAAGGCGCCGTCCAGGCGGCTGATGTTGCGCGCGGCCAGTTCCAGCAGGGCCGGCAGGTCGGGGCTAGACCAGTCGCCATCGGCATAGGCTTCGGCGAAGGCCACGTCCCCGCCAAAGGCCAGGCGCCGCACCGCGCGCCAGCGATGGATCTCCAGCACGCCGTCCGGCCCGGGATGGGCAGCCTGGCGCGTCAGGCGGGTGCCGTCCGGCAGTTGCACCGTGATCCGCCCAGCCGCCACACGGGCCATGACGCGCGACAGCAAATGAGCCGCCAGCCGCCGCAAGGGCTGCGCCGAGGTCGGGGATTTGGAAGAGATATCCAAGGTAGACATGGGCGGAGAGATCCTACAGGCCGGAGTCAGTGGGAGAGACGATGGTGACGGGCCGGGACGGCGCCGGTGGGCTGGGGCGGAATCCGACGCCCTTCAACCACAGCTTGAGCGCCTGCCAGTGGATGGCGGCCATCACCTTGAGGGTAAGCAGGGGGTGCGCCGACCAGGCGGCCAGGATGCTGGCATCGTCCAGCGCCTGGCGCCGGCCGCTGAAGCAAGCGGACAGGATGGGAAGGCCCAGGCTGTCATCCTGGCGCACCTGGCCGCAGCGCACCTGTATGGCGACGCTCAAGCTTTCCGCCGGGGGTGCGATGCGGAAATCATAGCGGGCGTCCATGTCCATGAAAGGGGAGACATGCAGGCGCTTGGCGCAGCGCTGTCGGACCAGGCCGCCATCCCCGGCGCCGACGGGGATGACGTAGCTATGGCGCAGCCCAAAGGTGTTGTTCACCTCATGCACCAGGGCGCAGAGCGACCCGTCGCGGCGATGACAGAAATAGATGCTGAGGGGGTTGAAGACGTAGCCCAGCACGCGGGGCATGCACCACAGCCGGATGGGCCCGCCGTCGTACCCGGCGTCCGCCTCCGCCAGCAGGCGCGCCACCTGGGCGCGCAGGGGCTGGCCGGACCCGTCGCCATGGTCGGCGTCATGGAAGGACAGCAGGTTGAACCGGTTGTACGAGAATAGGCGCAGCCGGCGGTGCAAGACCGGCAATTCGTCCAGATCAAGCACCATGGACCAGACGCGGTACCGCAAATGATGGTGACGCGGCCAAGTGCGACGGTGCGCGACCACCCCGCGATAGAGGGCACTGTGGATGGCCGACGGGCGGGAAGTCTTATCCCCGTCCACCCCGCTGTCCCCATCGCAGGCCCGCGTCGCCCCCGTCATCCGAGCCATTCCTCCCGCACATCCGGCAGTTAATGTTTGCCGTTCCTATACGCGCCGCGGGCGATAGCGGATCAGTTGATAAAGGACTGATCCGAACCGGCCGTGGTTCGTATAGAGTGGCATGCATGACGCTCGCACCCTTCGCAACTCCTTCCCGCGCCGCCGGCCGTCAGCTGGCCGACCGGGCACGCCCTGGACTTTGCCCGGAGATGGCCGCCCTGCAGACGGTCGCGCCGGAGACATCCGCTTGACCGGCGGCGGTGACACGGGCCTGCCGGACGCAGGTCCGGCGGCCGCCCCGGCGGCTGGCACCGTGGTGCTGGAGGATGTCCACGCGCGGCACCTGCGGGCCATCGCCACGCAGGGCGACCGCGCCGCCTACTCCGCCCTGTTCCGACACTACGCGCCACGCATTAAAAGTTACTTGATGACCACGGGATTGCCGGCGATGGAGGCGGAGGAGCTGGCCCAGGAGGCCATGCTGACCGTCTGGCGCAAGGCCGCCATTTTCGACCCGGCCCGCGCCCGCGCCGCCACCTGGATATTCACCATCGCCCGCAATCTGCGCATTGACGCCGCTCGCCGCAGCCGCGCGGCGGAGGCGGCGCTGGCCCAGGAAAGCCTGACCCCGGCGGAGCCGGAGCAGGCGGACGAGGTGTTGTCCGCGGCGGAGATCGCCGACCGCCTGCGGGCCACGCTGGATACCCTGCCGCCGGATCAATTGGCAGTCGTGCGACTTTCCTTTTTCGAAGACGCGCCCCATCCCGATATCGCCCGCCGTCTGGGCATCCCCCTGGGGACGGTCAAATCGCGCCTAAGGCTGGCCATGGCCCGCCTGCGCGGCTTGATTGATCCGGTGGGGGTCAAGCCATGATCACCGCCATGAGCAAACCACCGTCCATCCCCCTGCCCACCCATCACCCCGATGCGGACCTGCTGATGCGGTACGCGGCCGGGACCCTGCCCGGTGGCCCCGCCTTGGTGGTGGCCACGCACCTGGACTTCTGCCCCGTGTGCCGCCGCCAGGTTCACGCCTGGGAAGCGGTGGGCGGCGCGCTGCTGAACAGCCAGCGGCCGGAGGTCCTGGCGGATGATGCGCTGGAACGCGCTCTGGCACGGCTGGATGTGCCACTCCCGGCGGCAAAGCAGCGTCCGAAGGCGGAGCCCAAGGCCGACATGGCGCTGCCGCCCGCCCTGCGCGCGCGCGCGTTGGGCCCCTGGCGCTTCGTCGCCCCGGGCATACGGGGTCGCGCCGTGCGGATGGACCCCGCCGAGGATTACAAGGTCATGCTGTTCCGCGTGGGCGCCGGCATGGCCATCCCCACGCACGGCCATCGCGGGATGGAGTACACCTGTGTCATCGACGGCGCCTTCAGCGACGTCTTTGGACGGTTCGCCTCCGGCGACATGGCGGCGATGGACGCGGCCGCCGAACATCAGCCCCTGGCCGATCCGGGCAGCGACTGCCTGTGCCTGATCGCCGTGCGCGGCCGGCTGCGTATCCACAGCCTGCTGGGCCGCCTGGTCCAGCCCCTGGTGGGACTTTAGCCGGTGACACCCCTGGCGCTGCTGCTGGCCATCGCACTGGGCCAATGCGCCCTCATGGCGCTCGCCTGGGCGGTGCAGCGGCTGACGCGGCAATCCGGTTGGGTGGACGCCACCTGGTCCTTCACCGTGGGTGCGGGCGGTCTATGCGCCGCCCTGATCCCGGTGGGTGACCTGCCGACCAGCGCCCGGCAAGTTCTGGTCGCCACGCTGGTGGGGTTATGGTCTGCGCGACTGGCCGGCCACATCGCGCTGCGCACCCGGGGCGCCGGCGATGATCCACGTTACGCGGAATTGATGCGCACCTGGGAGGCACGGGCGCCGTCCCGCCTGTTCTGGTTCCTGCAAAGCCAGGCGGTGGCCGCGGCGCTGCTGGCCGTCACGGTCTACGTCGCGGCGCGCAATCCCGCACCTGGCCTTGGTGTCCTGGATGTGGTGGGGACCCTGGTGCTGCTTGCGGGGATCGCCGGCGAAGGGATCGCCGACGCCCAATTGACCCGTTTCCGCCACGGCGCCGACACCCATGCCCCCAACGCCCAGGGGCGTATTTGCGATGTCGGCCTTTGGCGATGGTCGCGCCACCCGAATTATTTCTTTGAATGGGTCATCTGGCTGGCCTATCCCTGCTTCGCCCTGGTGCCGTCCGCCGACGGACCCTGGGCCTGGGGTTGGCTGGCGTTCATCGGGCCGGCCATGATGTACGGCCTGCTGGTCCACGTCTCCGGCATTCCCCCGCTGGAGGCGCACATGGCCCGGTCGCGCGGGGCCGCCTTCGCCGCCTATTGCCGGCGCACCAGCGCCTTCTTCCCCCTGCCGCCGCGGCGGCCGGACACGGATTAGCCCCTTGACCATCCCCCGGCGCTCTGTCCAATAGCTTGGGAAGGGTCGCAAAGGGGGATGGCATGCGCGCTTGGCTTAGGATTATGCCCGTCTTGGGCCTGGGTGCCAGCTTGGCGCTGGCAGGCTGCTCCGGCGAGGACCCGATGGGCCCCGGCCCGGACCAGAAGATGCTGCAAGCCGCCTGCACCTTGGACCTGCACACCACCCGCCCCACCGGGACCGACGTGCTATCCTTCTATCGCATCGAATTGCCACTGACGCCGGTGGACGTGCGCCGCGTCGAATCCATGGTGCTGGCCGATGGCCGCGACACCTATTACGTCCGCCCCAAGTTCAACGACCAAGTGTGCATCGGCGGCGATGTGGCGATGGTGTCCTTGGCGAATGGCAAGGTGCATGTCCACTATGAGATCGCGGATCTGGCGCATCTGGATATGGTGGGCAAGCCGGTTTTCACCCGGCTGACCCTGGACGACACCTTCGACTATACCCCCGGCCAGAGCGTCAACCGGACGGCCGGGGGCCGCTATTACGGCTTCCTGCTGAAATAGAGGGCGACGGCGCAGCCGGCCGTGGCCGCCAGGGCGGTCAGGACCGCCCCCCAGGCCATGTCCAGTGCCGTCAGCCGCGCGGACCACAGCCGCAGGGTGGCGTGGTTGGTCAGGTCATAGGTGCCATAGGTGAGCAGGCCGAAAAGCGCGCCCCGCACCAGCGCCTGGACCAGGGGGGAGTCCGTGCGGGTCGCCGGCTCGACAGCGAAGAAAACAATGCCGGCGCCCATCAGCAGATAGAAAAGCGCCGCCGGCCCGACGCGTGGCTGGTCTGCCACCATGTCGCCCATGACCTGGCGATAGAACCCGATCATGCGGGTCAGCCAGACGGCATCCAAGGAGACGAAGGTGATGAGGGTGGCCGCATAAATCGCGGCATGACGCAGCACCGGGCCCATAGGCTATCCCTTCCCCCGTTTCAAAGAAAAAGCGCCCCGGGATCAAGTCACGGGGCGCTTTTCTATACGGGGCGCCGACCCGGACGGATCAGCGCCGAGCCAACGGACGGCTCAACGGACGGGTGAGCGCGTCAGCGACTTGATGCGGCCGCGCGGGCTGCCGGACATGAGGGCGATTTCGCGGTCCTGCGCCTCGATGATGGCGCGCGCCGGTTCGTCACCATCCAGGCCGCCCAGTTCGGAGGACGGAACGCGGCGGTTGGACGACCGCGACCCATCGTCATAGAGGACATCGAACAGGACGAATTCGTTGACGGACTTGGATTTCGGCTTGCTGCTGCGGCCCATGGGGACCTCCTCTTCCTAAAAAACCATCACACTTCGAAACGACCCGCGGCTCAGCGGCGGCGGCGGGGACGGTCGCGGCCCTCACGCGTCGGCTGCTGCTGGTCTTCGTTCGCGTTCAATGCCGCAACGAAGCTGGAGAACGGGGTACCGCGGCCACCGTCCTGGGCGGGACGCGGGGCCTGGGGCCGGGGGGTGGGCCGGGCGGTGGGGTGGGCGGCGGCGGGACGGGCGCCTTGCGGCTGAGCCGGACGCGCGGCCTGCGGACGGCCCTCGGGGCGCGGGCCCGCCTGGGCGGGACGCGGCCCCTGGGGCTGGGCCGGGCGGGCCTGCTGCGGACGGCCACCGTCCGGACGGGCGGGACGCGGGCCATCATTACGGACGGACGAACGTCCTTCCGCCTGACCGTCGGAAGCCCGCGCGCCCTGGCGCTGCCCACGGCCCGGATTGCCACCGTTGCGCGCCGGGCGGGCCGGCAGCGGCGGGCGGCTCACCGGGGCGGCGGCGGCCTGGGGCGTAGCCTCCGGCCGCTCACCCACGGGAATGGACTTGCGGATCAGCTTCTCGATGTCGCGCAGGTAGCCGCGCTCCTCCCCATCGGCCGTGCACAGCGACACGGCGACGCCGGAGGCGCCGGCGCGGGCGGTGCGGCCGATGCGATGGACGTAGGTTTCCGGCTCGTTGGGCAGGTCGAAGTTCACGACATGAGTGACGCCATCGACGTCGATGCCGCGCGCCGCGATGTCGGTCGCCACCAGCACGCGCACGGTGCCGGCGCGGAAGCCGTCCAGCGCCTTCTGCCGGGCGTTCTGCGACTTGTTGCCATGGATGGCGGCGGCCTCGATGCCCGCCTGCTCCAACTGCGCGGAGACGCGGTTGGCGCCGTGCTTGGTGCGGGTGAAGACGATGCTGCGCTGCATGCCGGTATCCCGCCGGATCAGGTCGACCAGCACGTGGCGCTTTTCCGGCGCCGGCACGAAGATGACCTTCTGGTCGATGCGCTCGGCGGTGGTGGAGACGGGCGTCACCTCCACGCGCAGCGGATCGCGCAGCATCTTGTTCGCCAGCTCCGACACGTCGCCCGGCATGGTGGCGGAGAAGAACAGCGTCTGCCGGTTGGCCGGCAGCTTGGCCATGATCTTCTTCAGGCTGTGGATGAAGCCCATGTCCAGCATGCGGTCGGCCTCGTCCAGCACCAGCACCTCGACCTTGTCCAGGCGCACATGGCCCTGGGTCATCAGGTCCAGCAGGCGGCCGGGGGTGGCGACCACGATGTCGATGCCGGCGGCCAGCGCCTTGACCTGGTTACCCTGGCCGACGCCGCCCAGGATGACGGTGTGGCTGAGCTTCAGGCCGGTGCCGTAGTTGGTGATGCTCTCGCCGATCTGCACCGCCAGCTCACGCGTCGGCGTCAGGATCAGGGCGCGGGGCATGCGCAGCGGCAGGGCCGACGGGGCGGCGCCCAGGCGCTGCAGGATGGGCAGGGTGAAGGCGGCGGTCTTGCCGGTGCCGGTCTGGGCGATGCCCAGGATGTCGCGGCCCTCCAGCGCATGGGGAATGGCCCGCGCCTGGATGGGGGTGGCGGTATGATGGCCCAGCTGGGCCAAAGCGGCCTGAATCTCAGGACGCAGCGAAAGGGTATCGAAAGCGGTCAATGTCGTAGAATCCCAGGGCGACGCGCCGGCTGCGGTCAGGTGCGCGGCTGCGAAATCGCGGTCAAGCCCTTGCCCGGGCGCGTGCCGGCAGGCGTGGTGTCGAAAGGGTCAGCATGCCCTGGGTGCACAGGGGCGATTTGGCCGCCACCGCTACGCGCCACCCGGGGGATACCGCCAGGCCCAGCGGCCCGGCATGGGAACGGATGAGGCTCATCCATTCCTTAAGACCGCATAAGTGGCTGTGACCGCTCCCAGGTACAAGGGAAATCGCTCGGGGTGCCCCGAATTGCTGCCATGTCCGCGCCAGGGTAGGCCATGTCATACAACCGACAAGCTTGTCCGTCAGGGTGCTTGCCCCGACGTCAGCTACAGGTCGGCCAGCCCCTCCTCCACCGTCAAATCGGTGGCAAGGCGGTCCTCGGGCCCCATCAAAGCCACCGCCGCCTTGTGGCCACTGGCCAGGTCGCGCGTCCATAGCCGGCAGCCCTGGCCCACCGGCAGGGAACCGTCGTCGCGGATCAGGCGCGGCATATCCGGCTGGATGGCGAAGCTGTCGGTCGGCAACGACAGGCCCATACCCAAGGCCTTGATGTAGGCCTCCTTCAAGGTCCACACGCTCACCATGTCCGGCCCCGAGCGGCCGGCGGGGCGGGCGTCCAGCCAGGCCAGTTCCTCCGCCGCGAACATGGCCGTCGCCACGTCGGCTCCGATGTGGCGGCCGCCCGGCTCCACATCCACCCCCACGCGGCAGCCCGGCTGCAGCGTCACGACGCAGGCCACCAGGCCCTCGGTGTGCGACAGGTTGAAGTCCAGGCCCGGTGGCCCATCCACCAGGCCCGGCTTGCCCTGCACTGTGACCGGGGTGAAGGCCAGCGCCGCTGGCGGCCGCCCCACCAGACGGCCCAGCCATAGGCGCACGAGGCCGTGGGCCGCCACATATTCCCGCCGGTTGGCCTCGAACATGAAACGGTTGGCCCGCGCCCGCTCCCCCTCATCCAGCAGGGACCAGAGGCGGGAATAGGTTTCCGCGTCCAACAGGACCAGGGGCAGTGTCCGTAGCAGCGGCATGGGCGGGCATCCAACAGGTCGGCGATGAAACATCGGCCAGATCAAAACCCGCGCGCCCTTCTGTCAAGGCGGGCCTCGCCACGGCGGCGTCACTGACCAACCGAAGAGGGTCATCCGAATCCGCCGGGAACCGGAACAAGGCCGGCCCCATTTAAGCGCAGCATGACCGTAGCGGACGGCCCGTCCCTTGACGTAAAGGAACCGCCCCACGGCCTTGATGACGTCCGGCCGTGGCCGTCCCGGCTGGGACGATACCCACCTGGTAACCGGAGCGCCTACCGATGCCCATCCGCCGCAATGCCCGCCTCACCCTGACCGCGGCCCTGGGGGGCGTCATGGCGCAGGTTGCCGTCTTGTCCGCGCAGGCCCAGACGGCGGACGGCCTCCAGCTGAGCGCCGGCCCGGTGGTCAGCACCCTGGGCTTGGGCGCAGAGATCGGCGCCCGTTTCGACGACCGTTTCGGCCTGCGGCTGAACGCCAACGGCTTCGCCTTCTCCGCCAACCACACGGTGCGCGACGTGCGCTATGACGGCGACGCCACGCTGGAATCCTTCGGCCTGCTGGCGGACCTGCATCCCTTCGGCGGCGGCTGGCGCTTGACCGCCGGCGCACGCCTGAACCTGAACGAAGTCGACCTGAAGGGGACGCCGCGGAACGCCACCTACACCATCCACGGCATGACCTACACCGCCAGCGAGGTCGGCAGCCTGAACGGCAAGATCGCCTTCAACCGCTTCGCCCCTTATGTCGGCGTGGGCTATGAGGGCGCGGTCGCCGACCACTGGCGCTTCGGCATCGACCTGGGTGCCATGTACCACGGGACGCCCAAAGCCTCCCTCGACGCCACCGGCCCCGTCACCACCACCCCCGACTTTCAAAACCGCCTGGACGCCGAACGCCAGGAACTGCGCGACGACGTGAAAGACTACAGCTGGTACCCGGTGCTGAGCCTGACGATGAAGTACGCGTTCTGAAGCGGCAGAGGGCCTGAGAAGCGGCAGAGGGCATGAATCGAAAACGGGCGCCGTCGCCGACGCCCGTTCCGCTCAAGCCTGAACCATCCCGCCCGCTTACTTCCGGGCGAAGTCCAAGGCACCCGTCAGGTCGCCCAGGGCCGGGCTGCCGTTGGCAGCCAGGGCGGCGTCGCGCTGCTTGATGCCTTCCAGCTTCGGCAGGTCAAAGCGGCGGGTGATGAAGCGCAGGATGGAGGTGGTGTCGTAGAAGGTGTGGTCGACATAGCCCTTCTTG
Organism: Nitrospirillum karajorum; assembly: GCF_036348415.1. Lineage (NCBI taxonomy): Bacteria > Pseudomonadati > Pseudomonadota > Alphaproteobacteria > Rhodospirillales > Azospirillaceae > Nitrospirillum > Nitrospirillum karajorum. The sequence continues at coordinate 1,579,412 of NZ_JAZBQB010000001.1, read as the reverse complement.
GCGAAGGGCGAGATGATGATGGCCGGGATGCGGGTGCCGGGGCCCCAGCGGTCGGCCTTGGGCGGGGCCGCGTGGTCCCAGTAGCCGCCGTTCTCGTCGTAGGTCACCACCACCAGCATGTTCTTCCACTGCGGCGACTTGCGCAGGTGTTCGATCACATCGGCGATGTGGGCGTCACCCGACTGCACATCGGCATAGCCCGAATGCTGGGTCAGGTTGCCCTGGGGCTTGTAGAAGGTGACGGCGGGCAGCTTGCCGGCGTCGATGTCCTTGATGAAGGCCTTGCCCGCCAGCCCGCCGTCGCGCAGGTGTTCCTTGCGCGCCGCCGTGCCCGGGGCCATGTCGGCGAAATAGTTGAAGGGCTGGTGGTGGTACTGGAAGTTGGGCACCGGCGCCGCGTTGCCGTGGTCCAGCGTCTCCTGCCAGGCGCCGCTGTACCAGGCCCAGCCGATCTTCTTCCGGCTCAGCAGGTCACCGATGTTGGGCATGGTCTGTGGTGGCAGCGTGGTGGGGTCGGACGGGTCGGCGAACCGCGGGTCACCGCCCGGCGCCGGCTTGTTGGCACTGGGCTGGTAGGGCGGCTGCATGGTGTTCACGGCATAGAAGTCGGGCGTCAGATTGCCGCTGTTCACGAACTTCGGCGGGCCCTGCAGCGCCGACTTGGGCGAGTTCGGCGCCTGGGTCAGGGTGACGCGGTCAGGCTCCACCACCGAGATCGACTCCTTGGCCGGCCCCTGGTCGGCATTGGGGTAGTAGGGCGCGCAGGAGCAAATCAGGATGAAGTGGTTGAAGAAGGAACCACCGAAGCCGCCCATGAAGAAGTTGTCGGCCAGCGTGTATTGCTGCGCCAGCTTCCACATCGCCTGCTTGGTTCCGTCATAGTGGCCCATGACCAGCGCGCCGGAATCGGCATAGGCGACGAACTTGTCGTTCTTGCCGCCATCGATCTGCATCTGGTTTTCATAGAAGCGATGCACCAGGTCGCGGGTGATGACGCCCTGCCCCTGGTTGAAGCCCTTGGGATCGTCGATGGCGAGGGGCTGGTTGGGCAGGTGCTCCGTCTGGGCCTGCGTCACCTCCGGCGTCACGCCGCGGGCGGTGAGGCCCTTCCAGATGGGCGGCAATTCCTTGAGCACCGTCCCGTCACGATCGCGCTGCGCCAGGCTGTCCTGCGGCGCGTTGGCGATGCCGTTGGCGCCGGGGAAGGAGCCATACAGGTTGTCGAAGCCGCGGTTTTCCGCGTAGATCACGACCACGGTCTTGATCTTGGCCAGGTCGGCGTCAAGGCTGGCGGCCTCGGAACCGGTGGTGGGGGCCGCTGCCATCGCCCGGTCACCAAACCCTGCCATGATCCCGGCGGCCAAGGCCACCGCGGCCACACCCAGACGCAAGCCACCGCTCCGACCCATGTCCACTGCCCCCATTTCCACTGCCATGATGTTCCCCTTCTTCGTTGTCTCGCTTTTGATGACGGTCTTATACGGACGCGTGGAAAAACGCATCCCCTGGCGCCGCGCCCTTGGGCTTGGCGCGGCAATTTGGCTGGCCGGCACGGCGGGCCTGACGCCCGCGACGGCCACGGCACAGGGGCTGAGCCGGGAGGAGGCGCGACGGCAGGCGGCGGCCCTGGCGGAGGTGGGGCGGCAACTGTTCTTCGACCCGCGCCTGTCGGCCAGCGGCATACTGGCCTGCGCCAATTGCCACGATCCGGCGCATGCCTTCGGCCCGCCGGATGGGGCGGCGGTGCGCCTGGGCGGCGCCGATGGCCATACGCCCGGCCTGCGCGCCGTGCCATCGCTGATGTACCTGCAGGACGTCCCCCCTTCGCCCAGCACTACCGCACCTCGGAAGATGAAGGGGATGAGAGCGTCGACAACGGCCCCACCGGCGGCCTGACCTGGGATGGCCGGGTGGACGGCCAGCGGGAACAGGCCCGCATGCCCCTGTTCAGCCCGTTCGAGATGGGGAACACCGACCCGGCCGATTTGGCCGCCCGCCTGGAAAAGGCAGGCTACGCCGCCCCGCTGAGGGCGGCCGTCACCCCCGGCGGCGAGCACGGGGATTTGGTGGACCTGGCATTGCGCGCGCTGGACGTGTTCCAGCAGGACGGATCGCTGTTCCACCCCTACACCAGCAAGTACGACGCCTATCTGGCGGGCAAGGCGGCGCTGACTGAGGAGGAGACGCGCGGGCTGGTGGCGTTCGAGGACCCGGCCCGGGGCAATTGCGCCAGTTGCCATGTCAGCCGGCCGGGGCTGGACGGCACCCCGCCGCACTTCACCGACTATGGCCTGATCGCCCTGGGTGTGCCCCGCAACCGGGACATTCCAGCCAACACCGACCCGACCTATTTCGACCAGGGCCTGTGCGGCCCCTTGCGCACCGACTTCACCGGCGTCACCGACTATTGCGGCCGCTTCCGCACCCCCACCCTGCGCAACGTGGCGCTGCGCCAGGTGTTCATGCACAACGGCGTCTTCCATACCCTGCGCCAGGTGATGGAATTCTATGCGGAGCGCGACAGCGATCCGGGCAAATGGTATCCGCGCGGCGCCGGCGGCAGCGTCATGAAGTTTGACGACATCGCCGCCGCCGCCCACGGCGGGGTGGCCGAGGCGGTCAACCAGGAACCGCCCTTCGGCCGGCGGCCGGGCGATGCGCCGGCGCTGAACGCACGCGAGATTCAAGACATCATCGCCTTTCTGGGCACCCTGACCGACGGTTGGTCGGCCAAGAAAACGGCCGGACGATAATCGACGCGCATCTCAGGATGATGACAGGACGCAAGGCCGCCAGCCCAACACCGAAACGGGGTTGGCAAAGCGATACGTGCGTCGGGCGCAACCAGCGACGCCTGTCACAGACGAAGCGCGCCGTCCAGGATAAGATTTAACAACCGCTTCTACTTGAACGAGCGCGCCCATGGTCTTGTCCCCGCTCTTCCCCACCCGGCGCGACGGTGGTGTGTTCAACCTGTTGACCAGCGCGGCGGTCCTGGTGGTGCTGCTGGCGGTTCTCACCTGGGATGGGCTGCGCGACGTGGTGGCGGCCGCCACCGGCCTCAGCATGGCGCGGGGAGAGATGCTGAGCCTGTTGGCCCTGCTGGCCATCGCCGGCCTGGCCCTCCATCTGGCACGCCGCATCTGGACCCTGATCCCCCACACCCGTTTCTCGGCGGATGAGCGGCGCATCCTGCGCAGCCTGCCCCACGCCGTGGCGCGTGGCGAGATCCAGCCCTACTTCCAGCCGGTGGTGGACGCCGGCACCGGCCAGGTGGTGGCGGTGGAAGCGTTGGCGCGCTGGATCAAGGCCGACGGCACCCTGTTGTCCCCCGGCCAGTTCATCGGGCTGGCGGAACGGGGCGGGCTGATCCGTCTGCTGACCAAGGGCATCATTGAGCACGCGGTGCGCACCGCCGCCGCCTGGCGCGCGGAGCATGACCTGGACATCCCCATTTCCATCAACCTGTCGGTGGAGGATCTGGAGGCCAGCGACCTGGTGGACCATCTGATCGCGCTGTGCGACCAGCACGGCGTGCCCCACGGCGCCATCCGGGTGGAACTGACGGAAACCCAGTCGATTGTTCATTTCGATGTGGTCGACAGGGCGGTGGCCACGCTGCGCCAGGCGGGCATGGCCGTGTACCTGGACGATTTCGGCACCGGCTATGCCTCGCTCAGCGTCCTGCACCGCATTCCGTTCACCGGAATCAAGCTGGACCAAAGTTTCATCCGCACCTTGCGCGATGATCCACGCGCCGATGCCATCGTGCGGGCCAGCGTGGCCATCGCCCAGGATCTGGGGTTGTCGCTGGTGGCGGAAGGGGTGGAGGATTGGGAGACGCGCGACCGCCTGGGCGAAATGGGCGTGCGGCACATCCAGGGCTTTGTCTACGCCCGCCCCATGCCGGCGCCCGAGCTGATCGCCTTCGCCCAGCAGGTGCAGCCGGCCCTGACGCTGTCGCTCTAAGCGGATCTTCCAGGGCGCGCCGACGCGGCCCAATGTCGCCACACAGACGGACAAAAGGTCACCGTGCCGTACAAGCCAGGTGAGCCCGCGTCGGTCATGCTGCCCATCGTGCCGCCCAGCCTTGAAGGAGATGACGAGAATGGCCCGCTATCCCGCCCTGTTCTGCATCACCTGCGGCCGCGTTGAATCAGTGCCGGGCCAGGCGGCGGCCTCCCCCGCCACGGCCGCCAACGACCCGATGGCCCCGGCCGCGTACGACACGACGAGTGAAGGAGCCCGCACCATGGCCAGCATGAACGCCTTGTTCCGCCTGTTGAGCCCGGCGCAACGCGCCATCCTCATGGACGACGTGGCGGCAAGCATGCAGGGGATGCCGGTGGCCCTGCAACAGCGGCAGTTGGCCCATTTCGGCCGCACCGACCCCGCCTATGGCGCCGGTGTCGCCGCACGGCTGGGCTTGACACCGCCGTCGGCGTCGCGGCCCACCCTGATGGAAGCCGGTCACCAAGCCGGCTGACCGGAGAAGGTCAGGCCCCGGTTGTTCCGCCTTCAATGCGCGTCAGCGGATGGCCCCCGGGGCGGCGCCACCTTGCGCATCGCCGGCGCCAGCAGCGTGGCGATGATGAAGCACACCATGATGACCAGGAAGGCGTCGGCATAGGCCATGGTCTGCGCCTCGCGGTAGGCCAGGGTCCACAGCTGCTTCAACGCCGCGCCCTGCCCCCGCAGCACATCGCCGCCCAGGCTCGCCCCGTCGGATGCCCCTACCTTGGCCAGCAGGGCGCGCAGAGGCGCGCTGGCAGGGGTCAAATGTTCGGCCAGGCGCAGGAAATGCAGGTTGGTGCGGTCGTTCAGGATGGTGCCGCACACGGCGATGCCGATCGCACCCCCCAGGTTGCGCATGAGGTTGAACAGGCCCGACGCCTGCTTCAGCCGCGCCGGCGGCAGGCCGCCCAGGGTCAGGGTGACGATGGGCGCCACCGCGAACTGCTGGGAGAAACCGCGGAAAGCCTGAGGCAACAGCAATTCCCGCCACCCCCAATCATGGGTGATGGGGGTGAAGTTCCACATGCTGAGGGCGAAGCCGGCCAATCCCACCATCATCAGCCAGCGCAGGTCCACGCGCCTGGCCAGGATGGTGTAGAGCGGGATGGCGCTGACCTGGAACAGGCCGGTGGAGAACACGGTGAGGCCGATGTCCAGGGCACTAAATCCCCGCACCCGGCCCAGGAACAGCGGCGTCAGGTAGATGGTGGCGAAGATGCCGATGCCGGTGATGAAGGAGAACAGGCAGCCCAGGGCGAAGTTGCGGCTTTTCAGCGCCCGCAGATCCACCACCGGCTGGGCGTAGGTCAGGCTGCGCACGATGAAGGCAACGCCGGCGATGGCCGAGATCCAGGCCGTCAGGCGGATGGTGTCGTCATCGAACCAGTCCCAGCGGGGCCCCTCCTCCAACGTGTATTCCAGGCAGCCCAGGGCAATGGCCATCAGCAGCATGCCGGGATAATCGGCCCCCTTCAGCAATGACCAGTCGGGCTCATCGATGCGCACCATCAGCGGCACGGCGATGGTTACGAACAGGCCCGGCACCAGATTGATGAAGAACAGCCAATGCCAGGAATAATGGTCGGTGATCCATCCGCCCACCGTCGGGCCCAGGGTGGGCGCCAGGGACGACAGGGCCCCCACCGTGGCGGCGGCCACCACCACCCGTGGGCCGGCGAAGAAGGCGAAGGCGGAGGTGAAGACCATGGGGATCATGGAGGCGCCCAGGAAGCCTTGCAGCGCCCGGAAGACGATCATGCTCTGAATGTCCCAGGCCCAGCCGCACAGCAGGCTGGTCAGGGTGAAACCGGCGGCGGAGACGGCGAACAGCCAGCGGGTGGACATGACCCGCGCCAGCCAACCGGACAGGGGGATGACGATGATCTCGGCGATCAGATAGCTGGTCTGGACCCAGGCCGTCTCATCCGTGCCGGCCGACAGCCCGCCGCCGATGTCGCGCAGCGAGGCGGAGACGATCTGGATGTCCAGCAGCGCGATGAACATGCCCACGCACATGATGGCGAAGGCGACGATCTTGCCCCGGGGGAAAGCTCCTTCCTTTGCGGGCCGGCTGTTTGCGGGAGGGCCGTCACGGCACCGTCTTCCCGGCTGCGGCGACCGCCTTGCCCCGGGAACCCGCGCCGTCCTTGGTGTTGATGGCGGCGGTGACCGACAGGCCGGGCCTCAGGCTACCCAGCAGGCCGCCTTCGCCCTCCAACAGGATGCGGACCGGGACCCGCTGCACGATCTTGGTGAAGTTGCCGGTGGCGTTCTCCGGCGGCAGCACGCTGAACTGCGCGCCCGTGGCGGGCGCCAGGCTGGCCACATGGCCCCGGAACTCGCGCCCCGGCAGCACATCCGCCACCACCGACACCGGCTGACCGGCCTTCAGGCCCGCGATCTGGCTTTCCTTGAAATTGGCGTCCACCCACAGGCCCCGCGCCGGCACGATGGCGATCAACTGGGCGCCCACCGTGGCGTAGGCGCCCGGCCGGGCGCTGCGGTTGCCCACCGTCCCATCGATGGGGGAGCGCAGTTCGGTGTAGCTGAGGTTCAGTTCTGCGGTGTCGCGGTCGGCGATGGCGCCGGCCAGCGCGGCCTCCGCCTGGCGCTTCTGGGTATCGATGACGTCGATCTGGCGCTCGGCCGCCTGCAGGGTCGCCGTCGCCTTCTCACCGTTCGCCACCGCCTGCTTGTAGGCGGCATCCGCCTTCTCGAAGGCCTGGATGGAGGCGGCGGCCGTGGCCGACAGCGCGCGGTAACGGTCCTGGTCGTACTTGGCGCGGTCGCTCTCGGCCTTGGCGGCCCCCACGCCGGCGATCGCCTGGCTGATGACCGCCTGCTGCAGGCGCCGCTGCGCCTCCAAATTGGCCAGCGTCGCCTCCTGCGCCTGCACCGCCGCCACGGCCCGGGCAAGGGCGGCGCGATAGTCGCGGTCATCCAGCGTCAGCAGCAGGTCGCCGGCATGCACCGCCTGGTTGTCGGTCACCGCCACCTGGGCGATGAAGCCGGACACCTTGGGCGCGATGACGGTGACGTCGCCGCCGACATAGGCGTCGTCCGTGCTTTCGATAAAGCGCCCGCTGGTCCACCAGTCATAACCATAGGCCGCAGCAGCGACGCCCAGGGCCGCCCCCAGGGCGGACAGGAGAAGCGCGCGGCCCAGGCGCCGCGGCTTCACCGGCGCGCCGGCTGGAAAGCCGTCCTTTTGCTCATAGGTCTGGCTGGTCATGGGGGCATCCTTCAAGCGCCGGCACACGCGGATGGGCATCGGTGTCGGCGGGCTGGATCTGCGGCTCGGTACCCGGAACCGGGGCGGGCGCTGGCGTGGTGGCCGGCCAGACGGGGTGGACCGCCAGGGTGTGGCTGTCGGCGGCGGGACCGGCCACGACACGGAACGCGGGGAACGCCAAGGGCTGGCCGCTGGCCCGGTCGATGAGCAGGGGATCGGCCGGCACGCCGGTGGCGCTGTTCACCACATGCACGGCGGGGCCCTCGGGGGCGAAATACCGGTTGCCCCAAGCCATGAGCGCCCACAACACGGGGCGGAAGTCCCGCCCCGCCTGGGTCAGCAGGTATTCATGGCGCACGGGCCGCGTGCTGTAGGGCCGCTTTTCCAGCAAGCCGTGCGCGACCATGGCACGCAGGCGGCGGCTCAGCATATTGGGCGCGATGCCCAATTTCTTGTGAAACTCGTCAAACCGCTGGGCACCCAGGAAGGCCTCGCGCAGGATGAGGATGTTCCAGCATTCCCCCACGCGCTCCAGGCTGCGCGCGATGGGGCACTGCAAATCGCCAAAGCTGTTGTGCTGCATGATGCTCGTCCCTATGTTGCTTTCATAATGAAAGCAACGACACCATCTAGGTTCCGTTACTTTCATTATGCAAGTGATAAACCACGCCATATCCTGCCAGGGGAGCGCACCACCCATGTCCGAAACGGCGGCCATCCTGTCCCAGCCCGGTAAGCTGTACCTGGACGACCTGCAACCGGGCCAACGCCATGTGACCGGCGCCCGCACGCTGGATGCTGACGCGATCAAGGCGTTCGCGGCGCAGTTCGACCCACAACCCTTCCACCTGGATGAAGAGGCCGCCGCCACCAGCTTCTTTGGCGGGCTGGCGGCCAGCGGCTGGCATACGGCGGCCACCACCATGCGGTTGATGGTGGACGGCCTGCCCATCGCCGGCGGCGTCATCGGCGCAGGCGTGGAGATGAGCTGGCCCACCCCCACCCGCCCCGGCGACACGCTGCAAGCCCATTGCGAAATCCTGGAGGTGCGGCCCTCCCGCTCCCGCCCTGACCGGGGGATGGTCACCATCCGCACCGAAACCCACAACCAGCGGGACGAGGTGGTGCAGCTGATGACCACCAAGGTGGTGGTGTTCCGCCGGCCGGCCGGCGCGTAAGGCCGCCCGTCTTCCCGCCGCCACCGCTTTTCGCCATACTGCGGCGGCAGCCAAGGGGACGCTCTCAGCGTGCCCACCCCGGCCCCCATCTCAGGAGTACCATTCCCGTGTCCAAGAAAAGCGGAGTCGCCATCGTCGTCGGCTCCTTCCACAAGAACGAATGCGAGACGATGCTGGCCGCCGCCGCCGGGGCCATCAAGGAACGCGACATGGACCTGCGCGCGGTGGTGCGCGTGCCGGGATCTTACGAAAAGCCGTTGGCCACCAAGCGCCTGCTGCTGCGCGATGATGTCGACGCGGTGGTGGTGCTGGGCATCATCGAGCATGGCGAAACCGCGCACGGCCGCGTCATGGGCCAGTCGGTCAGCGACGCCCTGGTCACCATGCAGCTGGAGTTCATGAAGCCCATCGGGGTGGGCATCATCGGGCCCGAGGTCTTCCCCACCCAGATCCAGCCCCGCCTGGTGGGCCATGCCGTGGCCGCCGTGGCCGCCGTGGAGGTCATGCTGGCCGGCGCCGAATCCCCCTACCCGATCTGATCCCATACGCTTGTGCCAAAGGCGCCCCGAAGCGCTGAACGCGAAAGCGCTGGCATGGCACGCCAGCGCTTTCGTCGTGCCTGCCCGGGGCCAACTTCGACTATCCCAAAATGATCAAGGGAAGTGCCAGGCAGGGCACCCCGGCAGGGATAGGCTGATGACCGCAGACGTGATGGACGCCCCACCAGCAGCCCCCGCCGATGGGTTGCCCGACAGGCCCCGGTTCTGGGCCATGGCCGCCATCCTCACGGCCGTCGGCATGGCGACGCTGGACACCGCCATCGCCAACACCGCCCTGCCCACCATCGCCGCGGACCTCAAGACCACCGCCGCCGATTCGGTGTGGGTGGTGAATGCCTATCAACTCGCGGTGGCTGCCGCCGTGCTGCCGCTGGCCTCGCTGGGCGACCTGCTGGGACAGAAGCGGGTCTATCTGGCGGGCCTGATGCTGTTCGCCGTGTCGTCGCTGGCCTGCGGCCTGGCCCCGTCCCTGACGCTGCTGGAATTGGCGCGCGTGGTGCAGGGGCTGGGCGCCGCCGCGTTGATGAGCGTCAACATCGCCCTGATCCGGCACATCTACCCCAGCCGCATCATGGGCCGGGGATTCGGGCGCAATGCCCTGGCGGTCGCCATCTCCTTCGCCATCGGGCCCACCGTCACCTCGACCATCCTGTCGGTGGCGACATGGCATTGGCTGTTCCTGGTCAACGTGCCCTTCTGCCTGTTGGCCCTGGGCCTGGGTATCGTGACCCTGCCCACCATTCCGCCGCTGGGTCACCGCTTTGACTGGATCGCGGCCGTGCTGACGGCGGGCCTGTTCTCCCTGCTGGTGCTGGCGATGGGGGAGGTGGCGCACGCGGCCGCCTGGCCCCGGGTGGCGGCCGAGGCGGCGGGGGCTGCCCTCTGCGGTGTCCTGCTGCTGCGGCGCCAGCGGGGGCATCCAGCACCCATGCTGGCCGTGGACCTGTTCCGTAACCGGGTCTTCGCCCTGTCGGCGCTGACGTCGGTCTGCACCTTCGTCGCCCAGGGACTGGCCTTCGTCGCCCTGCCCTTCCTGTTCCAATCGGTCATGGGCCGGTCGGCGGTGGAAACCGGCCTGCTGATCACCCCGTGGTCGGTGGTGGTGGCGGTGATGGCGCCCATCGCCGGTAAGCTGTCCGATCGCTATCCTGCCGGTATTCTGGGCGGCCTGGGCCTGGCGATGCTCTGCCTGGGTATGGTGCTCACCGCGACGATGCCGGCCAACCCGTCCAGCCTGGATATCGCCTGGCGGCTGGGCGTCTGCGGCGCCGGCTTCGGCTTTTTCCAGTCACCCAACCTGAAGGCCCTGATGAGCAGCGCCCCCCTGCACCGCAGCGGCGGGGCCAGCGGCATCGTCGCCACCGCGCGGCTGATGGGCCAGTCGACCGGCGCCGCCCTGACCGCCGCCTGTTTCGGCCTGCTGGCCAACCACGACCTGACCTATGGCGCCATCCTGGCGCTGTGGCTGGGCGCCTTCGCCGCCGGGGCGGCCAGCATCGCCAGCTTCCTGCGCTTGACGGTGAGGACTCAGCCCGCCGTCTGAATCTGGCATACCACCGTCTCGCACAGGCGGTGGGTTTCCAGCGCGTCGCGGGCGCTCAGCGTGCGGCCGGCGCGCAGCGCCGCCAGGAAATACTCCACCGCCTGATGGATGCCGCGCTGGTCGGACACCGGCGTCCAATCGCCCCGGCGGGTGCTGATATGGGTGCCGGCCTCGGCGATGTGGATGTCCGCCATGTCGACGACGCGATGGCGCAGGGCCTGGCCATGGTGGTCCATGCCCGAAACCTCCAGCACCTCCTCATTCACACCGGCGACGCGGTTCATGGTGCCGATGGCGGTGCAGGCGCTGGCGCCAGCGCCGCCCGCTAATGTCAGCACCACATGGTGCAGCAGCCCGTCCACCACCCGAGCATCCACCCGCAGGTCGCGCACCGGCGCCGGCAGGAGGAAGCGCAGCGTATCCACCACATGGATGAAATCGTCGAACACCACGGTGCGCGGGGTGTCGGCCAGATCCACCCGGTGCTTTTGCATCAACACCAAGTCGCGCGGCGCCGCCGCCAGCGCGGCATAGGCCGGGGCGTGGCGGCGGTTGAACCCGACCATCAGGCTGACGCCCCGCGCCTCCGCCAGGTCCACCAGCCGTTCGGACGCCTCGGCGGTATCCGCCAGGGGCTTGTCGACATAGGTGGGGATGCCGGCCGTCAGCAGGCGGGTAACCAGTTCCTCATGCGCGGCGGTGGCGGCATGGACAAACGCGGCGTCCAGGCCATCGCGCAACAGGTCATCTAGGTTGGTGTGGGCATGGGCGACGCGCCAATCTGCGGCAAGGGCCCGAACCTTGTCCGAGTCCCGCGACATCAGGGACAGGGTCAGGTCCCGCCGCATACCCAATACCGGCAAGTAGGCCTTCCGGGCGATATCCCCCAGGCCAATCATCGCCACGCGCATCCCCGCCCCCGTCGCATTCCAACATTCCGGCCCCACCTTAACGCCCGGTCCGGCGCAAAAACCAGCTATTGGCAGGTGCGATACCGCACGCAATTTAAAATCGAGGGTGAAATGTACAAGCGGGGGTTCAGGAACGGCGGCACCCTGCGCCTCGGTTCTTCCCGGAAACGATAGTCATGACAAAGAAATTGGCGGGCAAAGTGGCCCTGGTCACCGGTGGGTCGCGGGGCATCGGGGCCGCCACCGCGCGGGCCTTGGCCGGCCAGGGGGCGGACGTCGCGATCAGTTACCTGACCTCCTCGGCGCTGGCCGACGCCGTGGTGCGGGACGTGCAGTCCCGAGGTGGCCGCGCCGCCGCCTTCAAAGCCGATCAGGCCGATCCACACCAGGTCGATGGTCTAGTCCGCCGGGTGGCCGCGCAGTTCGGCCGCCTCGACATCCTGGTGAACAACGCCGGCATGTTCGCCACCGGCGACGTGGACGACCCCGATTGCGATATCGAGGCGCTGACCCTGCAATACGCCGTGAACCTGACCGGGGTGGTCGCCGCCATCCGCGCCGCCTCACGGGTATTGGCGGACGATGGCCGCATCATCACCGTGGGCGCCAGCGTGGCGTCCCGGGTGGGCTTCCCCAGCCTGGCCGACTACACCGCCGCCAAGGCGGCGGTGGCCGGCTATTGCAAAGGGGCCGCCCGTGACCTGGCGCGGCGCGGCATCACCGTGAACGTGGTGCAGCCCGGGTCCATCGACACCGACCTGAACCCCGCCATGGGCCCCTTCGCCACCGTGCAGACGGCGGAAAACGCCTTCGGCCGCTATGGCCGCCCGGAGGAAGTGGCCGCCGGCATCGTCTTCCTGGCCAGTCCCGACGCCTCCTTCGTCACAGGCACGGTCCTGACCATAGACGGCGGTTACGGGGCCTGACCCCGGAAGGCGCTTCCCACCGATGCCGGCATTCGGCACCGGCCGCCAGTCAGGCATCCGGCCTCAACTGGTCCAACAGGACGTCCGCGCCCTTGTCGATGCCGGTCTTCGCCGCCCCCAGCGACCCAAAGCTGGCGCCGATGTTCATAGCCCCGGGATATTGCTTGGTGATGTAGGCGGACAGCAGCTTGCCGCTGGCGGCATCGTGGATTTCAACGGCGTAGACGACGGCGCCGCTGATCATGCCCTCGCGTCCCCGGATGGCCTGGACCCCATTGTACAGCCCGCCGGCCAGATCGAAATGGCTGAAGGGGCCGATGACGGCGGGCGTCGTGGTGGCGCCGGTCAGGGTCAGATGGATGCGCAAGGTGCCGGGTGCCGGGGTCCCGGTGATTTGAAACCGGGTGGCCAGCCGCTCCCGGAATTGGGCCTGCATATAGTCGGCCAACTCCACCTTGTCCTTTTCATCCATGTCCCCGAACTGGCTATCGATGCCGTAATAGATCGCCACCGGGTCGACGATGACCCTGGTGTAGGTCCGCCAATCGACGGGTGTCGCATAGCGATAGGGGAAGCGGCCGGTTTCGTCGGCCGGATCGGGCCGCAGATAGCGGGCCGAGGCGATATCGCGGTACGGCGCCGGCTCTATGCCGCCGCAACCGGCCAAAAGGGCGCACGCCATCAGCGGCGGCAACAGCCGCCGGATCAACAGGTCGGACATTCATGTCTCCACAGGTCAAGGCCACGGGCGGGCCTGCGGCCCGGCCCGGGATGATGCCGGCGGCCGGCATCCATCCCTCGGACGCCACCTTAGCGACCCATAAACAATCCGTCTAGTCGGTTTTTATAAGTGCGCCCTGCCGCCCCGATGGGAATCCCCTGTCAGCCGGCGGCCTTACATCCCTTCCAGCGCGCGCCGTCCTGCAGCAGATCGAACAGGCGGTCGCGTTCCCCTTGGGTCAGCGGACACATCCCCATCAGGGCGGGGATGGCCAAGCCGCGCGCCGCCACCCAGCGCAGCAGGGCCATGTCCCGCATGTTTCCGTCCTGGGCCTCATCCTTCAGGGCCTGCAGCTTGGGCTCACCCGCCGCCCTGATGATGGACAGCAAATGGGGGTCTTCCGCCATGGCGCCGACCAGCGCGTAGGCGACGGAGGTCGGGTCCGTCGACACCTCGCGCAGCACCGCGATCTGCGCCTGCAGATTGGCCTCGCCGCTGGCCGGGTCGATCTTGGTCAGGTGGGCCTGGGTCCTCTGGTCCGAATGGGCGACCTGGTGGTCCAGCAGGGCCTCCAGCACCGCCTGCTTGGTGCGGAACTGGTGCATCACCCCGCCCTTGCTGATACCGCTTTCCCGGGCGATGGCATCCAGGGTCAGTTTCCCCGCGCCATCACGCGCGATAACGGTCAGGGCCGCCTGGATCACAGCGGCGCGGGTACGTTCTGAACGGGTGGCGTTATCCATGGGATCGCTCTTGAGGCTGAACGGATGTTCCAACCCCGGGCCCCCAGGGTGGCGGAGATCCGCAATACCCTGGCAAGCGGAAAAAAGCAATCCGCCCGGTCTGTTTTCTTTTGCCTGGATGGGGCCCTCAGCAGGCGATGCCGGGAAAGGGCACCACCTCTCCATCCCATGGATCACCGAGGCCGGACGGGTGGACGTCCGCCGGCAGCACGGATGGGGCGGGCCGCGCCGGGGCCGCCCCATCCGATGCTCCACCAGCCCCTGGACAGGCCATGTCCTGGCCAACCATGTCCTGACTTAGGGACGCCACCAGGTCACGGGCGGCGATCAGGTCGGCGGTCTGGAAACCTTCTGTGAATCGCCCCTGCACTTCCGTCAACAGCGCGTGGGCGTCGGCCGGCCGCCCCTGGCCGCGCCACAGCCGGCCCAGGCTGAGGGCCGCGCGCAGTTCCCAGGACAGGGCCCCCTGGCGTTGGGCCCAGGAAAGCGCGTCCTGGAAATGGGCTTCAGCCGCATGGGCGGTGGCCTGCGGGCCATCAGGGCCGTCCTCGCGCAGCAGCAGTTCGCCCTTGATGCGTAGCAACTCCGGCATGACCCAGCGGATGCCTTGCGTTTCCGACCGGTCCAGGGCCCGGTCCACGGCCGCAAGACCTTGGCGGCCCAGCCCGGCCTGGCCTAAGGCCTCAGCCCATTCACCCTGATAGCCGATAAGGCGCAGGCGGAAATTGAGAGCCTCCAGCTCCGCCAGCGCGGCCCCCATGCCGGCAAGGCCCGACGCCGTGTCGCCGCGAACCACCTGCAGGCGGTGTCTGAAATAGCGTGCCAACACCGCCCAAGGCCCCAGACCGTGCCGGGTACTTTGGTCCTGCAGCAGGCTGACATGGCGCTCCACCGCGGCCAGGTCCCCCACCAGGAAAGACACCTGGCATGCGGCGGTGGACAGGACATAGCCCAACGTCAGGGCATGGTCGATGCGCTGCGCCTCCTCCACCGCCATGGCCACCATAGCCGCGGCCTTGTCCGGATAACCCTGAATCCACAGGATGACCGACAGGGGCACGCAGGCGGCCACCCGCTGGTCGTACTGATAGCGGACCAGGTGGCCGCGATGGGCGGGCCGGACATAGCGGCGCATCCCATCCTCGATATAGCGCCGGCCGGCGGCATGATCGCCGATCAGATGCAGCGCGAAGCCACGCATGCGGTCGGCCGCCATGAGGTCGACGGGATCGGCGGAACGGACCGCCACGGCCCGGAAGCGGTCCGAAATCTCCAGCGCCTGGGCGTAATGTCCCTCGTTGAAGGTCTCCACGTACAGCCCCCACAAGACCCGCAACTGGTAATCGACGGCATCCAGCCGCCGCGCCAGCGTCAGCGCCTGGCCCAGGGCCGCCCGTATCTCCGGCGCCGGCCCTTTCGTGTAGATCAGCGACAGTCCCAGGGCCGACAACAGGCGCATGGCCGCTTCAGCCTCGGGGCTCGGCGGCGCGTCGGCCGGCAGCGGCGGCACCATTTCCAACGCCCGCCGCACCGCCTCGCGGCATTCGTTCATCAGCGACAATTGCATCCAGAGCGGCACAGCCGCGGCCGTCAGGGCGACGCCCAGGCACGTGTCACCCTCCGGCCCGAAGGCCCAGATCAGGGCGGCACGCAGGTTGTCGATCTGGCGGCCATACACGTCCAGCCATTCGGCCGTCGGACGCTGGTCCCATTCCTGCTCCGCCCGCACCAGCAGGTCGCGGTGGCACTCCGCATGGCGCCGCAGCACCCGGGGAAGCTCGCCGCTGGCGGAAAGCTTTTCCAGGGCATAGGCCCGGGTCATCTCCAGCAGCCTGTACTGGGGGCCGTTACCGCCCACGTCGGCGACCAGCAGCGATTTGGCGACCAGGTTCGACAGCGCCACCAGTATGTCCGTGCGGGTCGACAGGGCGTCGCCCGCCACGATGACGGCGGATTCCATGCTGAACCCCCCCGCGAATACCGCCAGGCGGTGCAGGACAGACCGTTCCACCGGCGGCAGCAACTCATAGCTCCAGTCCAGTGTGGCGCGCAGGGTCTGATGCCGGGGCAGCGCGGTGCGCCGGCCCCGCACCAGCAGCGCGAAGCGGTCGTGCAGGCGCTCGGCCAGGCCCCGCAGCCCGAACAGGTCCAGGCGGGCGGCCGCCAGCTCGATGGCCAGGGGGATGCCATCCAGGCCCCGGCAAATCTCGATCACCAGCGGCACCTCGGCATCGCCGAAGGTGAAGGTGCCGTCAGAGGCCGCAGCGCGCTCCACGAACAGGGCGACAGCGGAATAGGTCAAGGCCTGAGCCGCGTCCACCGCCGCCGTCACCGGCGGGGTTTCCAGCGAGGCCAGGCGCTGGACCCATTCACCTTCCGCCAGCAGCGGTTCGCGGCTGGTGGCGAGGATGTGGACACCCGGGGCGCCGCGCAGCACCGCCTCGGCCAACACCGCCGCCGTGCCCACAACATGCTCGCAATTGTCCAGGATGAGCAGCATCTTCCGGTCCTGAAGGATGCCGCCCAGATCGGCGATGGACTCGACCGCAACCCCCAAGGCCCCCGCCAGGACACTGGCCGCCAGGGTGGCGTCCCCCAGCGCGGCATCGGTGACGGGGGCGAAGTCCACAAACCGCACCCCATCGGCATAGCGGGCCCCGATAGCCTCGGCCAGGGCCAGCGCCACCGTCGTCTTGCCAATACCGCCCGGACCGACCAGCGTGACGAAGCGGCGGGCCGGCAGCTGTTGGGACAGGGTCTGGATGAGGGATTCGCGACCCAGCACGCGGGTCAACCGGACCGGCGGGGTGTGACCGCCCGCGCCGGGGCCGGGCGAGGTCTGCGGCGGCGGCATCACCGCCGTTTCCACCTGGACCACGGGGGCGACGAAGCAGTACCCCCGCCCCGGCACGTTGGTGATGTAGCGGGCGCCGTCGCGCCCCTCCCCCAGGGCCTTGCGCAGGGCCGCGACATGAACCCGCAGATTGGCGTCGTCGACCAGGCTGTCGGGCCAGACACTGGCGACGAGGTCGTCCTTGGCCACCACCTCGCCCGCGCGGTCCGCCAGGAGGATCAGGATGTCCAGGGCCTTGCCGCCCAGACGCACGGGGGCTTCGCCAGCCAGCAGAAGCTTACGGTCCGGCATGAGGCGGAACGGCCCGAACGTGAGCAGCCGTTCGGAGCTTGAACCAACCGTATCGGTCATGCCGCGCCCCTCAAGATTCCACATCCCTTCCATACACGTCCCCGCACACGCTCCTGTGTCCGGGAAAGCCTTCCATTCCTCTGGCGCCCAAAATGCCGCCGGTGGTGACGCGCCCGGCGTCGGCCCACGGCTGTACCGGCCCTCCGCCGCAAGTGCGACAAAGTGATGCTGGCGTACCATGCCGTAACGGGCAATCGTTCAAGAGGCAATACACCAACGAGACTGCGGAATTTAAAAATAGGTGTTGTTTTCGCCTATCGCCGCCGCAGCGATATCACGTCCGTTACTGCGGGGCGGACACCTCACCGGGCAGGATGGCCCGGGATGCGCATTGAGATCACCCCCGGCCTGAGTCGCACGCCGTTTACGGAACGTCACCGGCCCATCGCCCCCGGCGAGGTCACCATGTCGCCGCAGGAACATGCCGCATGACACCGGTGGACGGCCCGATGGCGGGGGTCTCGGCCGTGACCATTGCGCATGGCTGGCCCAATTGACGCAGAAATTGAAAATGACTTGAGTTTCACGCGGCCTCTCGCGCCATAGTGCCGGGGTAAGAAGGAACCCTATGCAGATCACCAGCAACAGCTTTCGTGACGGCGGACGCCTGCCAGATGCCTGCGCTTTCGCAGTGCCGTCCGCCATCGGCCGGGTTCGGCCTGGCCCGAACCGCAATCCCCATGTGGCATGGAGCGACCCGCCGGCGGGAACACGATCCTTCGTGCTCACCATGCACAGTCCCGACGCCCCTCACCACTGGGCCGACGCCAACCGCGAGGGCAGGACGCTGTCACCCGAGTTGCCGCGCGTGCCCTTTTACCATTGGATTCTGATCGACCTGGCGCCCCGCGTCCGGGAAATCAAGGAAGGGCGCCATAGCGTCGGCATCACCAACCGGGGCAAGGCGGGGCCGCTGGCGCCGGACGGCGCGCGCCACGGCATGAACGATTTCACCATCCTGTTCCTGGAGGACCGGGCGCGAACGGGCGACTACTACGGCTATGATGGCCCTTGCCCGCCCTGGAATGACAGTATTTTCCACCGCTACATCTTCACCATTCACGCGCTGGACGTGTCCCGCCTGCCGGTGGTGGGGCCCATCAACGGCACGTCCACCCTGCTGGCCATGGCCGGGCATGTGCTGGGACGGGCCAGCATGATCGGTGGCTATTCCCTGAACCCGGGCCTGCTGGGCGCGCCCTGACCTTGCCGGGTCAGGGACCTGGTTCCCCGCCGGCCAGGACCACGACCGGCTTGCCGCGCAGCGGATAGAGGGCGGCCAAGCTGACCAGGGCGGCGCCCGCCAGGTACAGCCCGACATAGGGCAGGCCGCCGGACTGGGCCAGGGACTGCGCCAGGGCGGGCGCCACACCGCCCCCCAGGATGCCGCCCAGGTTGAAGGTCATGGAGGTCCCGGTGTAACGCACCCGCGCCGGGAACAGGCTGGGCAGCCAGGCCCCCAGGGGGCCATAGACGAAGCCCATGACCATCAGGGCGAGGCAGAGGAACAGGCCGACGAGGGACAGCGATCCGCTGCCCAGCATCGGGGCCAACAGCAACCCGACGGCCACCGTCATGACGCAACCGGCCATCAGCACGCGGCGGGGGGAAGCGACATCCGCCCACCAGCCGGCGATGACGATGCCCAGGGCCAGAAACAGGATGGCGCCCAGTTGCACGCCCAGGAAGGCGGTGCGGCCATAGCCCAGGGTGGTGGTGCCATAGCCCAGCGCGAAGGCAGTGGCGAGATAGAACAGGGCGAAGCAGACGATGGCGGCGAAGGTCCCCCCACCGTCTGGCGGGGGTAAGCGCGCACCACCTCGGCCAAGGGCACGGCAGGCGGCGGCGCCTCCTCCATCGCCTTGGCGAAGGCCGGCGTCTCCGTCAGCTTCAGACGGACCCAGAGCCCCAGCAGCACCAGCACGGCACTACCCAGGAAGGGCAGCCGCCAGCCCCAGGCCTGGAACTGCGCCGGGGTCAGAAAGGCGCCCAGCAGCAGGAACAGCCCGTTGGCGGCGATGAAGCCAACCGGCGCGCCGATCTGCGGGAACATGCCATAGCGGGCCCGATGGCTGGCCGGCGCGTTCTCCACCGCCAGCAGGACCGCCCCGCCCCATTCCCCACCCAGGCCGAAGCCCTGGCCGAACCGCAGCAGGCACAGCGCCAAGGGCGCCAGCCAGCCGATGCTGTCATAGGTGGGAAGGACACCGATCAGCACGGTCGACCCACCCATCAGCAACAGCGACGCCACCAGCGTGGACTTGCGGCCCACACGGTCGCCGTAGTGGCCGAAGACGATGGAGCCCAGGGGACGGGCCAGGAAGGCGATGCCGAAACTGCCGTACGCCGCCAGCAACTGCGCGGACGGGGAGGCGGCGGGGAAGAACAGCGGCCCGAACACCAACGAGGCGGCGGTGGCGTAGATGTAGAAGTCGTAGAACTCCACCGCCGTGCCCACGAGGCTGGCCAGCAGCACCCGCGTCGGCGACGGTCCGCCGCGCCCTTCTGTCGACATGACCTTCCCCCCTTGTTTCCCTCGGCATACGCGATCCGGTATCGCCCGCAGGCCCCGCGGGGGTCAAGCGGGGGACGGAAGGAAAGGCCGGCTGAATGCACATTGACAACAGTTATTCTTTATAACAGTGTTCATCCAGTACGGTCCGCGAGAGATCGGCACGGGGAGGACGATATTGGGACAGCTGTACCCCCGCCCGGCGCAGCCGGCCACCAGCCCCATCCTGGCGCTCAATCCCGCCACGGATCGGACGGCGGCCTGGATGAAGACGGCCAACTACGCCCTGATCGCCACGGAAATGGAGGATGAGAGCGGGCTTGGCGCCATCACCGCCGCCGCCATCGAGGACGCGCTGGTGGAACAGGATTGGCCGGTCAACGCCGTCTGCGGCCCTGAAAGCATGCTGGCCAGCAATTTCGGCGTCAGCGTGCGCCTGGTCCGCCAAGCCTTCCGCATATTGGAAATCCGGGGCGCCTGCCGCATGCGCCGGGGACCATCGGGCGGCCTGGTGGTGCAGAATCCCCAGCGCGCGGACGCCGCGCGGGCGCTGGCCAGCCACATGCGCTGGACGGGCGCCACCCCGGCGGAGGTCTGGGCGGCGCGCCGCCTGATCGAGCCGATGGCCCTGCGCCGCGCGGCCATCAACCGTCGCCACCTGGACCTGCCCCTGGATACCGGCCGCCTGCCGCTGGGCAGCCTGGTGGGCAATCCCTGCTTCGCGCTGGCCCTGGACAGCCTGGAACAATTCCCCGGCGGCCTGTGCGAGACGGTCACGCCCCTGCGCCCTGATCTGCGCGCCGCGGTGGAACGGGGCGAGGATGAGCAAGCGGCCTGCCTGGCGCTGGCGGACCTGGAGGCCCGCGAGGCCGACTATTTCCGCCTCCATGGCCCGGAATGGCCGCGGCAGGAACCGCGGCAGGCCGTTAACGGCAACGATCCACACCGCAACCTGGCCACCGCCGTGGCGCGGCGCATCGGCGCCGATGTCCGGCATGAGCGATGCCGCGACCATGATCGCCTAGGGTCGTTGCCCGACCTGGCGCAGCGCTACGACGCCAGCCTGGCGGTGATGGTGGAGGCCGTGCGCATCCTGGAGGATCTGGGCGTGGTGGAAAGCCGGCGCGGCCGCGGCGGCGGCGTCGTGCTGTCCGTCCCCTCCCCCGCCTGCATCATGCGCATGGTCCATGGCTTCCTGGCGGCGGCGCGGCTGGATCGTCTGCAGTGCGACGACTTCACGGACGCGCTGAACACCGTCGTTATCGAACAGGCGGCGACCCTGGGGGCCGGCGGCCACATGCGGGCCCTTGAATCGATCGCGCAGGGCATGGAACAGACGCCCAGCCGGCCGTCCAACCTGCTGCTGTACCTGGAGATGATGCGGGGCATCTACGACATCGTGGGAAACGGGGTGCTGCATACCCTGATCCGCTGCATCGCCGGTCATAAGACCCGCATCTATGCCCGTGACATCCGCGTGTCGCCGCGCCACGACCCGACACAGGACCTGATGCGGGCCGGCCAGATGATCATCCGCGGCGTGCTGACCGGCGACCCGGCCACCGCCCGCCAGGGCCAGGATATCACCGCCGCGACCTGCCGCCAGGTCCAGGCCGAAGTCACGGGGACGGTCACCCCGCACATTGTGGGCTCTATTTAGCCCGCACCTCCCCTCCTAGACTGTGATCAGGCGTCCCCACCGGGAATGCCCAATAAAATCCTCGGGAGGCATCAAGATGGTGAATTTCGCTTCGCGCCGGAAGTCGGCGGCCCTGTTGGGGTCGGCCGCCGCGCTCTGCCTGACGTCGCAGGCCCTAGCCCAGTCGGCAACCGACACGTTGCAGGAGGTGGTGGTGACGGCCGAGCGCCGGACGGAGAACCTGCAGAACGTCGCCATTTCCGCCACGGCCATCAATGGCGACCAATTGGCGGAAAAGGCGGTGACCCGCCTGTCGGACCTGCAGTTCGCCTCCCCGGCCCTGACGGTGACGGACGCGGGCCTGACCCAGTCAGTCAACATCCGCGGCATCGGCCTGGCCAGCGGCTCGCCCCAGGTGGCCAACGGCGTCGCCACCTATGTCGACGGCCTGTTCCAGCCCCCCATCGTCACCACCAACAGCTTTTACGACATCGCCAATGTCGAGGTGCTGCGCGGCCCCCAGGGCACGCTGGTCGGGTCCAACTCCACCGGTGGCGCCATGTTCATCACCAGCAAGAGCCCCGAGTTGGACAGGGTCGAGGGATATGGCGAGTTGGCCTATGGCAACTACGGCACCGTGGCCACGCAAGGCGCCATCAACATCCCCCTAACCGACACGCTGGCGATCCGCGTGGCCGCCAACCATCGTGAGCACGACAGCTATTACGACGACGTCGGCCCCTACCACAACCAGCCCGGCGGCCTGAACGAGACCGACGGACGGCTGGGCGTGCTGTGGCGTCCCGGCGCCTTCCAGGCGCTGCTGAAGGTGGAGGCGGCCAACAAGAACACGGGCGGCTATGCCTACCGCCCCGTCCCGGGCACCCAATACGCGGACGATGCCGTTCCCGGCATCCGCAACCTGGACTACAACGCCCCGACGATGAATTCCGAGCGCGCCCTCATCAACAGCCTGGAACTGCGCTATGAGTTCGAGGACGGCATCACCGTGCGGTCATTGAGCGGCTTCCAGAACAAGCGCATCAACAACCTGTACGACAGCGACGCCACCGAGGCCGCGACCCAGACCGAGCAGCAGTACGTGCGCGAACGGGAATGGACGGAGGAGGTCAACATCCTCTCCCCCACCGATGGCCCCTTCAACTGGATCGTCGGCGGCTATTACCAGCGCAACAAGATCGACGTGGACATCCTGAACCAGGATGCCGGATTCCCCACCAACATCGGGACCAAGAACAACAAGCTGACCACCGGCGTGTTCGCCCAGGGCGGCTACAAGATCACGCCGGACCTGGAACTGCAGGTGGGTGCCCGGGAAAGCTGGTTCCATGTCACCGGCGACGGCGGCGTCTACATCGGCCGGGGCATTCCCGGCTTCCCGGCCAACGGCCTGAAGGTGGCCGACACCGCCGGCCGGCACGATGACAGCATGCCCACGGGCAAGGTGGCGCTGAACTGGAAGCCGGATGCCGACACCCTGGTCTACGCCTTCGCCGCGCGCGGCTACAAACCGGGCGGCTACAACTCCTCCACCTCCCAATTCAGCCCGGAGACGGTGTGGGATTATGAGATTGGCTGGAAGTCCACCCTGCTGGACGGGCACCTGCGCACCCAGCTGGGCGCCTTCTACAATGATTACAAGGGGTTCCAGTTCGGCCGCATCGACCTTACCAACGGCCAGAACGGCGTGACCAACCTGTCCAACGCCACCATCAAGGGCATTGAGGGCCAGGTGCAGGCCAAGTACGGCGGCTTCGGCGCCGATGCCGGCTTCGCCTATGTCGACAGCCAGTTGGGGTCCGTCACCGTGGTGGACCTGCGCCTGCTGCCCTCCGGCACTCTGGGGCCGCAATGTCCGGCCGGCAACGCCAGCAATCCCCCCACCTGCTTCGACTACACGTCCTACCTGCGCACCGGCGGCGGCGGCCCCAACCTGTTCTCGCCCAAATGGACCGGCAACGCCGGCGTGGACTACACCTTCGAGTTGCCCCGCGGCATAACGCTGACGCCGCGCCTGAACCTCGCCTATGTGGGCCCCAGCTACACCGACATCCTCTATTCCCGCGTGACCGACTATCTGGCCGGCCGCACCCTGCTGTCGGCCCTGGTGACGCTGCGCACCGGCGACTGGACGGTGGAGGCCTATGCCACCAATCTGACGGACCGGAAATATGTCAGCGGCCAGTTCGGCAACAACGAGTTCTATGGCGCGCCCCGGGAATACGGCCTGCGCGTGCATGTCGAGTTCTGACCCCCGCCAAGAGAGGGAAATCCCCATGCCATCCCGTTCCCGCGTCCGCCATTCCCACGCCCTCTTGGGCCTGGCCGCCAGCGCCAGCCTGCTGGCCCTGGTCCCCACAAGAGGGGCGCAGGCCGCCGACGCCGATCTCAAGGGCCGCTGCCTGGCGCTTGAAAAGACCATGGCGGGCCATTGGCCGGACGCCAGCACCCATATCGTCTCGGTCACGCCGCAGCCGGCGGGCCCCATCACCCTGCCCCCCATGATGCCGGGGGCGCCCGGCATCCCCCTGCAACTGCCGGAACATTGCGAGGTCTATGGCATCCTGCATGAGCGCACGGGCGTGGACGGCCAAGCCTACGCCATCCGCTTCCATGTCCGCCTGCCCGCCGCCTGGAATCAGGGCTTCTTCTTCCAGGGCGGCGGCGGCACCAATGGCGAGGTGGGCAATGCCATCGGTCCCACCGGGTTGGATACCCCGCCGGCCCTGGTGCAAGGCTATGCCGTCGTCAGCCAGGATTCCGGGCATGACAACCAGCGCAATATGGACCCGACCCATGGCGGCACCGCCGCCTTTGGTTTCGACCCCCAGGCGCGGGCCGACTATGGCAACGCCTCGCTGAAACCCGTTGCCGACGCCGCCAAGGCCCTGGTGGCCGCCTTCTACGGCAATGCGCCGCAGCGATCCTATTTCGTCGGCTGTTCCAAGGGGGGTGAGGAAGGCATGGTCTTCGCCCAGCAACATCCCGAGGAGTTCGACGGCATCCTGGCCAGCGCGCCCGGCTTCGCCCTGCCGCGTGCCGCACTATCCCAGGCCTGGGACGTGCAGTCCTTCGCGCCGCTGGCCAAGGGACCGGACGGGCAGCCCAGCTTCGCCCGCCTGTCCGGGACCTTCAGCGACGCCGACCTGGGCCTGGTCCGCGATGCCATCCTGGAGGCGTGCGACGGGGATGACGGTGCCAAGGACGGCATCGTCGGCACCTTCGCCCAATGCACCGCCGCCAAGGTGGCGCCCGCCCTGAAGGCGCGCACCTGTGCCGGGGCCAAGGCCGACGGCTGCCTGAGCGGGGAGCAGGTCGCGGCCATCACGCGGTCCTATGGCGGGCCGCGCACCAAGGCCGGCCAGGCGATCTACAGCGATTGGGCCTGGGACGCCGGTATCGCCGCTCCCGGGTGGCGCCTGTGGAAGCTGGGCCTGGCCGACAAGGTGCCCAGCCTGAACGTGGTCCTGGGCGGCGCCTCGCTGGCGTCCGTCTTCACCACGCCGCCCACGCCCCTGCCGCCGGACCCGCAGGCCCTGCTGCGGTGGCAGTTGTCCTTGGACATCGACCAGGTCGCGGCGCAGTTGACGGCCACCAACGCCACCTTTACCCGCTCCGCCTGGCAGGACGTGTCGGCGCGCTCCGCAGACCTGTCGGGGCTCAAGGCGCGGGGGGCCAAGCTGATGGTGCCGCACGGCGCCTCCGACCCCGTCTTCTCCATCAACGACACGCTGGCCTGGTGGCGGGAGGTCGACGCGCGCGAGGGGGGCAAGGCCGCCGCCTTCGTCCGCGTCTTCCCGGTGCCCGGCATGAACCACTGCACCGGCGGCCCCGCCACCAGCCATTATGACGCCTTCAGCGCGCTGGTCCGCTGGGTGGAGCAGGGCCAAGCGCCGGATCGCATCCTGGCCAGTGCGGGCCCCGATACGCCCTGGCCCGGTCGCACCCGCCCCCTCTGCCCCTATCCCAAGGTGGCGCGGTACAAGGGCAGCGGCGACCTGAACAGCGCCGACAGCTTCGAGTGCCAGTTATAAAACTTGCGCCCTTGATAAGACCTGATACCGGACGCCCCCTCCCATCCTGGCGGGGGCGTTCTCCTGTTGAAAGGATACGGTTCGCGATGCGGATGAAGACCCCTTTTCTGTGCATGATGGTCACCGCCCTCCTGGCCTGGGCACCCCACGAGGCCGGCGCGCAAGAGGCCGTGGTGCCCGCCAAGGACCCGGACGCGCTGTTCACCAGCCCCGATCCGGTGCTGAATCGCAACAAACAGGCCGCCTATCACATCGTGAAGGACCTGCTGGAGGCCGACCATTGGAACGAGGCGGACCGCTGGCTGACGGCGGAATATCACCAGCATAATCCCCTGGTCGCGTCGGGGCGCGACAATGTCGTCACCTTCTTCACCAAGGTGCTGAAGCGCACCCCGAAGCCAGTGCCGGAGAAGATGGCGACGCCGGTGGTGGCCGTCTTGGCGGAAGGCGACCTGGTGACGGTGGTCTTTCCGCGCGTCCTGAAGGACCCCAAGGACCCGTCCAAAACCTACACGACCACCTGGTTCGACATGTGGCGCTTCAAGGATGGCAAGGCGGACGAGCATTGGGACCCCGCCAGCAAGGACATTCCCCCCGGCCCCTGACCCAGACGGCCTCTGACCCCGTAGCCTCCACTCCAAGAGGCCCGGATGCCGAGACGGTCCCTCCCCCACGGATGCGGGAGGGGTTGTTTGTGTTGGGCAAGGCGTTCGGCGAACACATCTCATGATTGAGCTGAAAGCGTCACAATAGATCATTTTTGACACTATTGACCCCACCCAGCGCGCCAAGACATCTTAAAGGAGATCTTCTTGGTGGATTAATATTTTAAATGGAAAGAGGCGCACCATGTCCAGCTCCCCGACCTTCGCCATCGTTGGTGATTTTGGATCTGGCGGGGTCGATTGCGATGGCAACACGGACACCGTCAGCGCAACCGCGGCGTTGGGCGTGGCACAAGCCGTGACCTCAGCAATGCCGGCTGCTGATGGAGGCTTCATTATTTCCTTGGGCGACCAAGTTTACCAACCTTGGGTCCACGGCGACGAAAATGAACCTGCGACCCCTACCGAATATGAGGCCGCAATTGGCGCCACTTATGGCGCCTATATTGACTATACCAATGTTCCTAGTGCGTATATTGGGTCGAATACCGGAAAAACCATGCAGCTATTCCCCGTTATTGGGGATCACGATTGGTGGAAACAGCAACAACGGGGTGGGTTAATCAACACGGTGACCGATTCCACCGGGATCATCTATGAAATGTCCGCGCCGGCACCATCCGGCGAGCCAACGGACAATTATCAGAGCTATTTCGCCGGCTTGGGATTGCCCGTCGGGGCGCCCGGTGACGACAGCAACGGCGAAAGCGCGTGCATTCGCTATTACGACCGTGTCCTGGCAAATGGACAAATTCATCTTTTCGTGTTGAGCAATGATCCTAACGAAGTGGCGCTCGGTACCTTGAGCATGACGGCGCTTGAATTCTGCGCCCCGGAGCCGAACCTGTCGTCTCCCCAGATCACATGGTTCAAAAGCGCTCTCTCAAACTCCACCGCGACCTGGAAGATCGTGGCCATGCACCAACCCCCGTACACGACCTCAGACCCCAGTGCAGGCGGCCACTATCCTACCCGATATTTCCAACTCGTCGACTTGGTGGCGAACTCAGTGGGCAAGACCGTGGATCTTGTCTTGGCGGGCCATGTGCATTCGTACGAACGGCTGCAAGGCGTTGATACATCTGGCGGCCTGACGACCTACATCGTCAACGGCGCGGGCGGCTCACCGGAATCATTCGCGAAGTTCTTGTCGCAAACGAATCCCGATATGCAGCCCCCGGCGGTCAGTCCCGTCCAGGTATTCGGCTATTACGGCTATCAACTTGCGACGGCGACTTCGTCTACCCTGTCCCTCCAGTTTTATGGGTCGCCGGATCCAGCCAATAGCCAGAAAACCGACCCCGCTCCGCCCTGGTCACTTTTTGACAGCGTCATGATCGTGAAACCGGGAACGACCCTGGACGTGTCTGACATCGCGACGGCGCAGTCTATCGGCCTTGTCGTTCAGGGCGCCACGACCCTGCAAACCGGCGGCGCGACATCAACCTTGTCTCTGAGCCTCTTCGGGCCGGGCGACATCACGGTCACCGGCGGCGGCACCTTGAGCTTCGAGAATCCCGTCTCCAGCCCAATGTCCTTAACGGGGCCCCACGCTTCTTACAACGCCATGCCCTCCCTATACACCGGAACCATCACTGCGGACAGCGGAACCACCATCAATTTCTACGGCGAGACGATACCGGCCAGTTCCTGATCGCTGATCATGGCCGGCGGGCGTGACCCGCCGTTAGGCGCGCCCCCCAGCGCGCCCATATTGAAAAGCCCAGGACGTTCCCCGACGTCCTGGGCTTTCGCATGACCAGTACGCGCGACTTGCGCACGTCCATTCGATCAAGCCGCATGCTATGATCAAATCCAATTCCTACAAAAATGCACAGCAGCGGATCATCGACAAAAGCGCTGCATTTAAAGATATTTTCAAATTCTTGAAGCCCTATTTAGTTTGCCCCTGCGGGCCGGATCGACCGATATTGGCGGCTATACCCTGGCCTTCGTGAACAATAGCGCCTTCGTCCACGACAAGATCATCCAGGTCGCCTGGACCGGCGCCCGCTACGCCGTCACGCCCAAGGTGGATTTGGCGGCGGGCTACTACCACTATGGCCAGAACAGCTTCGGGGCCAAGAGCTGCGCCGACGCCAGCGCCGCCACCTGCTCCGGCACGCTGAACGCCTATTCCCTGGTGGCGGATTACCGCTTCGCCCGCCGCTTCGACGCCTATCTGGGCGTCATGTACTCCGAGGTCGCGGGCGGCTTGGCGGCCGGCTACCTGCACACCGACAACATCTCCCCCACGACGGGGGTGCGCTTCAACTTCTAACGCCGGCTTTACATAGAGCATACCGGAACCGATGCGGGCGGCGGAGGCCGCCGCCCGCGAACCGGCGCCTCAGTAGCGGTCCTCATCGATCCGCTTGTCCATGATGGCGTGCTCCACGGCATGGCGCGCCTCTTCCAGGTGATGGAAGGCGGCATTGCGCCAGCCCGCGGCGTTCGGATTGTCCTCTTCGGACCGCAGGTCGCGCTCGGCGGAGGCGATCAGGTCCCGCGCCTTGCTCAGGCGGCCACGGTGATTGATGTTGGCGTCGATGGGCGGGTTCCAGTTGGGGTCCTTGCCATCGTCGTAGCTGGCGTGGCGAATTTCGCCAATCGCCCCGTTCACATGATCAATGGCGAAGAACTGGTCGCGCACCACGTTGTATTCCGCCGGGCGGTCCAGCAGGGCGCGGGCCAGGCGCAGGTCCGACAGGGCATGCAGATAGGCGGGATGGGCCGGCTGCGCATGCGCCGGACCGGGGACGGTGGCGCAGGCCGAGGCGGCCATCAGAACCAGGGCGGCGCCCAGGGCTTTCACATGCTTCATGATATAGTGCTCCTTCCTTCCAAACGGCGGTTAACCCCTGGCGGGGTCCGCCTGTCGTTCGCCCACCCACGGTCGGGGCGGATTGGAGCCTAAATGGGGCGCGATGGCGGCGTGTCCACGGCGGCGTCCGCGCCAAAACCGCGCACCCCGAGGCACACCCAGGGCGGAGCGGCCTCGCCGGAAATCCATCTAATCAACTGATATCATTTGGATTTCGACTCGAGTGGATCGTTTCCACGCGGGCCATCCAAGCCATGGGCCGGCGACGGGACGCCTCATTCCCGCCGTATCACCGGACGAGAACCGTTCCGCGAACGATCAACATGAGGTGCCCGGCACCATGGAAAGCACCGTACTATTGGGCAGCCTGTCGGGGCTGATGAGCGCCTACAACCTGTCCCAGGGGCAGTTGGGCTGGTCCATGCTGCTGGCCCTGAAGCAGACCTTGGACCAGCGCCTGGCACCGGACGCCCTGAGGGCCGAGGGAGCGGACGTCGCCGAGGGCGAGAGCCCCGGCCCCCTGTCCTGACCCGTCAGGCCGTCAGGCGGCGGCCTGCGCTGGCCTTTTCCCACAGTAGGGGGGCCGGCCGCCAGAACTGTCCCTGATACCCATCCAGGAAGCCTTCCATCAGGCGCAGAACGTTCTCCAGCCCCAGGCTGTCGGCATGGTACATGGGGCCGCCCTTGTGGGCCGGGAAGCCATAGCCGTTGAGATAGACGACGTCGATGTCCGACGCCCGCTGGGCGATCCCCTCCCCCAGCAGGGCCGCGCCCTCGTTGGCCAGCGCCAGCAGGCAACGGGCCACGATCTCCTCATCCCCGATGACGCGGGGCGTCAGGCCGAAATCCTGGGCCACCTCCTTGGCGTGGGCCTGGGCCAGGGCGTCGATTTCCGGGTCCGTCTCCCGCGCGCGGGTGGCGGG
Source organism: Nitrospirillum karajorum (assembly GCF_036348415.1). NCBI lineage: Bacteria > Pseudomonadati > Pseudomonadota > Alphaproteobacteria > Rhodospirillales > Azospirillaceae > Nitrospirillum > Nitrospirillum karajorum. Next base: position 1,549,761 of record NZ_JAZBQB010000001.1, on the reverse strand, counting down.
GTCGTATTGGTAATAGCCCTTGCCCGTCTTCTGACCATAGCGGCCCAAAGCGCAGATCTTGTCCGGGAAGGTGGAATAGGGCCGGTCATCCCCCGCCGCCCGGCGCCCGGCCCGGATGGCGCGGCCGATGTCGTTGCCCGCCAGATCCATCATGGCGAAGGGCCCCATGGCCATGCCCCAGCGCTCCAGCGCGCCGTCCACATGCCAGGGCAGCACCCCCTCATCCACCAGGAAATAGGCCTGGCGCAGGTACTCCTCCACCATGCGGTTGCCGATGAAGCCGTTGCAAACGCCGGCGACCACCCCGACCTTGCCCAGCTTGCGCGCCAGCGCCATGGCCGTGGCCAGCACCTCGGGCGCCGTCTCGGCCCCCCGCACCACCTCCAGCAGGCGCATCACCGGCGCCGGGCTGAAGAAATGCAGGCCCACCACCTGCCCCGGCCGGCCGGTGACGGCGGCGATGGCATCCAGGTCCAGGGTGGAGGTGTTGCTGGCCAGGATGGTGTCCGGCCCGCACACCTTGTCCAGGGTGCGGAAGATGTCCTGCTTCACGCCCATGTCCTCGAACGCCGCCTCGATCACCAGGTCGACGGCCGCGGCGGCAGCCAGATCGGTGGCGGTATGCAGGCGGCCCAGGCGGCGGTCGCGCTCCGCCTCGTCCAGGCGGCCCTTGGCCAGGGCGGCGTCATAGCCCTTGGTGATGCCGGCCAAGCCCTTGCGCACCGAGGCCTCGTCCCGGTCCAGCAGGATGACCTCCAGCCCGGCGTTGGCCGCCACGGTGGCGATGCCCGCCCCCATGGTGCCGGCGCCGATCACGGCCACGCGCTGAACGCTGCGGGGCTGGACATCCGGGGCCAGGCCATCGATGCGGGCAGCACGGCGTTCCGCGAAAAAGGCATATTGCAGCGCCTTGGATTCCGGCGTCACCACCAGGTCGCGGAACAGAGCGAATTCCCGCTGCAGGCCCTGGTTGAAGGGCAGCTCCACGGCCGCCCGCACCGCCTCGATGCAGGCCAGCGGGGCGGGCAGCGGGCGCTTCAGGCCGTCCACCTGGCGCTGGAACCAGTCGGCCCCGGCATCCGCCGGCAACTCGGCCCGGCGCAAGGACAAGCGCGGCTTGGCGCCGTCGCGCGCCGCCTGCCGAGCCACGGCGACGGCATCCTCGATCAGGTCGCCCTCGGACAGCGTGGCCAGGCCCAGCCGGGCCGCCGTGGGCGCGTTCACCGGCGTGCCGGACAGGACCATGTCGAGCGCCGCCTTCACCCCAATGGCGCGCGGCAGGCGCTGGGTGCCGCCCGCCCCCGGCAGGATGCCCAGCTTCACCTCCGGCAAGCCCAGGCTGGCGTTGGCCGCGACCACGCGGTGATGGCAGCCCAAGGCCACCTCCAGCCCGCCGCCCAGGCAGGTGCCGGCGATGGCGGCCACCACCGGCTTGGCCGCCTGGTCCAGGTCGATGATCACGTCGGGCAGGGTGGGCACGGCCGTGGCCCCGCCCCGCGTGCCGGCAGCGAATTCCTCGATATCCGCCCCCGCCGAGAAATGGCGCGTACCGCCGGTCAGCACCACGGCCTCCACGTCCGGCCGGGTCATGACCATGGCCAGCGCCGCGCGCAGGTCACGGCGCAGCGCCAGGTCGAAGCTGTTGACGGGCGGTCGGTTCAGGGTCAGGACGGCGACGCCGTCCCTGATGTCGATCTGCACCGGCATGGCGTAACGCTCCTTGGTTCCCGGGGAAATGGCTCAGACGGACTCGATCAGGGCGGCGATCCCCTGCCCGCCGCCGATGCACATGGTAACCAGGGCGCGGCCCCCACCGATACGGCGCAGTTCATAGACCGCTTTCACCAAATTGATGGCGCCGGTGGCGCCCACCGGATGGCCCAGGGAAATGCCGCTGCCGTTCGGGTTCACCCTGTCAGGATCGAAGCCCAACTCCCGCGCCACGGCGCAGGCCTGGGCGGCGAACGCCTCATTGGATTCGATGACCGCCAGGTCGGCCACTGACAACCCGGTGCGGGCCAGCAGCCGGCGCGTCGCCGGGATGGGGCCCAGCCCCATGAAGGCCGGCTCGACACCGGCATGGGCATAGCCCACCAGCCGGGCCAGCGGCGTCAGCCCCAGGCGCCGCACCGCCTCACCCGACGCCAGCACCACGGCCGCCGCGCCATCGTTGATGCCGGAGGCGTTGCCGGCGGTGACCGTGCCATCCTTGCGGAACACGGTCCGCAACTTGGCCAGGTCCCCGGCGGTGAGGTCGGGGCGCACATGCTCATCGGTGGCGAAGGACACCGTCTGGCGCTTCACCGTCACCTCGACGGGCAGAATCTGCGCGGTGAAGCGCCCCTCCGCCTGGGCGCGGGCCGCGCGGCGGTGGCTTTCCAGGGCCAGGGCGTCCTGCTCGTCCCGGCTTATGCCGTAACGCTCGGCCACATTCTCCGCCGTGACGCCCATCAGGCTGCGGTCGAAGGGGTCGGACAAGGTGCCGTTCAGCGCATCCACCACCCGGGCGTCGCCCATCTTGCTGCCCCAGCGGGCGTCGGGCAGCAGGTAGGGCGCGCGGCTCATGCTCTCCGCCCCGCCGGCCACCGCCAGGTCGCACTCGCCCAGCAGGATGCCTTGCGCCGCCGACACCACCGCCTGCAGGCCGGAACCACAGAGCCGGTTGACGGTCAGGGCCGGCACCTCGACCGGCAATCCGGCGCCAATGCCCGCCACGCGGGCAAGGTAGGCATCGCGCGGCTCCGTGGGGATGACCTGGCCGAAGACGACATGGCCCACGGCCTCATTGGCGACGCCGGCGCGGTCCAGCGCCGCGCGGGCGACCTTGGCCGCCAGGTCACCCGGCGTCAGGTCCTTCAACGCGCCGCCGAAATCGCCGATGGCGGTGCGCACGCCGGAAACGATGTAGACCTCGGTCATGGTGCTGATCCTGTCTGCTGGGGCGCCGCTTAAAAGGCGGCGGGGTCGATGGTCTGGGTCAGGTCGCTGCGCCGGCCGACGATGCCCAGCCAGACATCAATGCGCGGCACCTCCGTCTCGAAGAAGAAGCGGCAGGCGGCCAGCTTGCCGGCGCGGAAGGCTGCCTCCTCCGCGTCGGGTGCGGCGTCCAGGGTGCCGGCCACCAATGCCTGGTCCAGCCACTGCCAGGCCACCAACGCATGGCCGAATGCCGAGAGGAAGGGGGTCGCCTGCGCCAGGCTGGCGGCATCGTCGCCCGCAGCCTTCAGGTGGCCCACCAGGGCGCCGATGCGGGCCCAGGTGACGTCCAGCACATGGGCGAAGTCGGCCAGGGCCGGCAGATGGCGCGCCCGTTCCACCGTGGCCTGCACCCGGCGGCGCAATATGGCCAGCGAGGCGCCGTCGTCCCGCAGGGTCTTGCGTCCCATGAGGTCCAGGCCCTGGATGCCGGTCGTGCCCTCATGGATGGGGTTCAGGCGGTTATCGCGGTACAGCTGTTCCACATCGAAATCGCGGGTGTAGCCGTAGCCGCCATGTACCTGGATGGCCAGGTCGTTGGCCGCCAGGCCCCATTCCGCCGGCCAGGTCTTGGCGACAGGCGTCAACAACCCCAGGAGGCTGCCGGCCTCGGTCCGCCCCTCGGCCGGGCCATGCCGTTCCTCATCCACCAGGCGGGCGCAGTACAGCACCAGGGCCAGCGCCCCCTCGGCATAGGCCTTCTGCGCCAGCAGCAGGCGGCGCACGTCGGGATGGTCGATGATGGCGATGGGGGCGCCCCCTTTTTGGGCCGCCAGCGGCCGGCCCTGACGCCGGTCGCGCGCATACTCCACCGCCAGGCGATAGCCGCGATAACCCAGCATGGCGGCACCCAGGCCGACGGAGATGCGGGCGCTGTTCATCATCTGGAACATGATGGGCAGGCCCTGGCCCACCCCGCCGACGCGATAGCCCACGGCGCCCGCCTCGCCCCCCGGCCGGTGGTGCGCCCCCTCGCCGAAGTTCAGCAGGCAGTTGGCGGTGCCGCGATAGCCCATCTTGTGGTTCAGGCCGGCCACCACCACGTCGTTGCGCTGGCCGGCGAAGGCCGACCCGTCCACCAGCACCTTGGGCACGACGAACAGGCTGATGCCCTGGGTGCCGGGGATCAGCTTGCCATCAGGGCCGGGCACCTTGGCCAGCACCAGATGGATGATGTTGGCGCTGGCGTCCTGGTCGCCGCCGGAGATCCACATCTTGTTGCCGAACAGGCGATAGCGGGGGCCCAGCTCATCGCTGCCGTCCGGCACGGCCCGGGTGGCGATGTCGGCCAGCGACGACCCCGCCTGGGGTTCGGACAGGCACATGGTGCCAAAGTAGCGGCCCTGGATCTCCGGCAGGGCGCAGGCCCGCACCAGCGCCGCGCCGGCGTAGCGCACCAGCAGTTCGGCATTGCCCATGGTCAGCATGGGATAGGCGGCGGTCGCCACGTTGGCGGCCATGAACTGCGCCATGGCGGCGCTGTAGGCCAAGTGGGGCAACTGCAAGCCCCCCACCTCGGCATCGAAGGGGGCGGCGAACATGCCGACCTCGGCGAAGGCCGCCAGCGCCTGGTGGATGGCGGGCAGGATGCGCACCTGCCCGTCCACCAGATGGGGTTCGTGCTGATCCGCCGCCTTGTAATGGGGCAGGAAGGTGTCGGCCGCCACGCGGCCGGCGATGTCCAGCATGGCGTCCACGGTTTCGCGACCATGGTCCTGGAAATGCGGGTAGGCCAGCAGCCCCTCCAGGGACAGCCAGTCGTGCAGGAGGAAGCCAAGGTCGCGGGCGCGCACCGGGGGCGTGGTCATCGTCGTCGTCCCTTCCCTCGCCGTGCTCAGATGACGCTGACGCCGCCGTCCACCGCCAGGATCTGGCCGGTGATGTGCCCGCCGGCGGGCGAGGCCAGCAGCAGGGCCGCCCCCTTCAGGTCCTGGTCATTGCCCAGCTTGCCCAGGGGCGTGCCGTCCACCAGGTCGGCCTCATGCTTGGCCAGGGTGCCGCGCGTCATCTTGGACGGGAAGAAGCCGGGCGCCAGGGCATTGACATTGATGCCGAGGGGGCCCCACTCCGCCGCCAGCACGCGGGTCATGTTGACCAGGGCGCCCTTGGTGGTGCCATAGGCGACCGTGCCCATCATGCGCGGGTGGTGCCCCTGCATGCCGGCGATGGAGGCGACGTTGACGATGCGCCCCCGCTTCAGGGGCAGCATGGCGGCCCGCGCCACCGCCTGGGTCAGGAAAAAGACCGCGTTCAGGTTCAGGTCCACCACCTTGGCCCACTGTTCGGGCGTGTGGTCCTGCGCCGGGGCGCCCCAGGTGGTGCCGGCATTGTTGACCAGCACGTCGATGCGCCCGTGATCGGCCATCACCTTGTCCACCAGCGGGGCCATGGCCTCCTGCCGGCTGAGGTCGGCGGGGATGGCGCTGGCGGCGATGCCCTGCCCCGCCAGGTGGGCGACGGCGGACGCCAATTCATCGGCCTTGCGCGCCACCAGCACGGGATGGGCACCGAACTCGCCCAGGGCCTCCGCGATCTGCAGGCCCAGGCCGCGCGAACCGCCGGTGATCAGGGCGACCTGGCCCGTGAGGTCGAAAAGGCGATGCAGGGCATCCGTCTTGGCGGCAGCGGACATGATGGGCGTTTCCTCCTGTCGTCGGCGCGTTCCGGATGCGTTGCCGGCGCCGGGTTCTCCCCCGCGCCGGCACCCTCGGCATCCTGCGCGTGGCGAAACTGTATGTCATTGTTCGTTTGTTGGACAATTGAAATATCACGCTGAAAACGCGAGACTAATTCCGGCCGGCGCCGGCGTGTGCTAAAGGGCCGGCCGGCGACAGGGCTGCAGTCCACTGCCGCCTGGGTTTTCATCGGCGCTCAGGGCAGTTTCGGTCCTAGAGCGGGTTGCGGGCAAAGGGGCATTCGGCGCATGGCGTTCGCACGGCTGGCCATCCTGCCCACCTATAAGGTGGTCAGCGACACCATAGAGCGGGAGATCCTGGCCGGCCGGCTGGCCGCCGGCGACATCCTGCCGACCGAGACGGAATTGGCCGACCAGTTCGGCGTGACCCGCCACACGGTGCGTGAGGGCATTCGCATCCTGGAACAGAGCGGGCTGGTGCGGCGGGAAGCGGGACGCCGCCTTTATGTGGCCGAGCCCCATTACGGCGACCTGGCGCCGCGCCTGTCCCGCGCCATGGTGATGCAGCGCGTCACCTTCCGCGAGTTGTGGGAGGTATCCATGGACCTGGAGCCCAGCACCGCCGCCCATGCCGCCACCCGCATCGATGCCGGCCGGCTGGCCCAGTTACGCGCCAATGTGGAGGCGACGGAGCAGGCGGTCGCCGCCGGCGCCTCCGTCATCCCCCTGGACGTCGCCTTCCACATCCTGGTGGCGGAGGCGGCGGGCAACCGCGCCCTGCTGCTGGCGCGGGAACCGGTGACGCAGCTGTTCTATCCCGCGCTGGAACGATTGTTCCGCCATCCCAAAACGGCGGAGGTCGGCCCCCGTCGCCTGGTGGAGGCGCACCGCCGCATCGTCGAGGCCCTGTCCGACGGCGACGCGGAGGTGGCGCGGGAGTGGATGCGCAAGCACATGGTGGATTTCCGCCGGGGCTACGACACCGCCGGCCTGGACCTGGACGACGCCCTGGAAGCCACAGCCGCCCCGCCGGCGCCGGGCCCCTCCCGACGCTGATTTGCCACCTTGCGGCGAGACATCAGGCCATTTCGCGCACGCAGCAATTGCGGACTCAACCACGATCCGGGCCATTAAGAAGCCGCTAACCATAAACCGTTGGTGGTGCAGGGGAATTCCGAATCGGTGGCGACAATGCGCCCGGTGGTGGCCGCCCCCGTCCCCCTTAACCACGCGCAATGCCCGAGGCAGGGACACGGCAGGCTTACGCCGTACGCATGTCACAGGATGGCAAATCTGTTTCTGGCACGACCGTTCGCCGGAAGAATCATAAAAAGTCTTTCTAATACAAAGCGCTAACCTGTTGAACGAATCTCGCGCCCGCGCATACGCGGACAGGAAGGCCGCGCGCCCTTGGACCAATTGTCCAATCCCCCCTACACAATGAACTCGATAAATGACGCGGCGAAGGTCTAGTTCTTTTGCAGTGCGGAACCTCACACGGCGGTGCCAGGTGGTACGCCTTGCGTAGAGGCCATCCGGGCCTTCGGACGCAAGCGACGCCACAACCCAGGCGCGCCGCCGGCGAGACGCTCAAAAATTAGAATCATGAGTTGACGATCCCATCACGGCTTTACGTGGACAGAATGACTGCGACCCTTAGAATTTTGCGGAACCTTCGCGGCCGCACAAAATCCCTGGCGGCACTCCTGGCCGCAGCCCCCCTGCTCAGCGGCTGCGACATGGCCCTGCTGGACCCGGCGGGCCCCATTGGTGCCGAGGAAAAGTCGATCATCATCCTGGCCACGTGCCTGATGCTCATCGTCGTGATCCCCGTCATCGCCATGGTCTTCCTGTTCGCCTGGCGCTACCGCGCCTCGAACAAGAACGCGACCTTCAAGCCGGAGTGGGATCACTCGTCCAAGATCGAGGTGGCGGTGTGGGGCATCCCCTGCGTCATCATCGCCATCCTGGCCTATGTCACCTGGGTGTCCTCGCACACGCTGGAGCCCAGCCGGGAACTGGTGTCGGACAAGAAGGCCGTCGAGGTCGAGGTGGTCTCGATGGACTGGAAGTGGCTGTTCATCTACCCCGACCTGAACGTCGCCTCGGTGAATGAGCTGGCCTTTCCCGCCGGCACCCCGGTGCATTTCAAGCTGACCTCGGCCACGGTGATGAACTCCTTCTTCATCCCGCGCCTGGGCAGCCAGATCTACACCATGCCCGGCATGGAGACGAAGCTGAGCCTGGTGGCCGACGCCGCCGGCGACTTCGACGGCCTGTCCGCCAACTACAGCGGCGGCGGCTTCTCCGACATGCATTTCGTGGCGCACGCCATGACCGACGAGGCCTTCGCCCAGTGGGTGGAGAAGGCGCGCGCCGGCGACGGCAAGCTGACGATGGCCAAGTACCGGGAGCTCGCCAAGCCCAGCGAGAAGGACCCGGTGACCTATTACAGCGAGGTCGAGCCCACGCTCTACCACGACATTCTCAACAAGTGCTCGGACGGTTCCACCTGCATGGACGCCGCGGTCAGCCTGGCGATGGCCAAGGAAGTGGCCGGCGGCGACGTGCAGCTGTGCAATCCCGCCAAGCCGAGGGGTTAATCCATGTTCGGTAAACTGACTCTCGAGGCCATTCCTTACCACGAGCCCATCATCATGGGCGCCGTGGCGATGATGGTCCTGGGCGGTGCCGCCCTGGTGGCGGGCATCACCTTCTTCCGCCTGTGGGGCCCGCTGTGGTCCAAGTGGCTGACCTCGGTCGACCACAAGAACATCGGCATCATGTACATCATCCTGGCGCTGGTCATGCTGCTGCGTGGCTTCGCCGACGCCGTGATGATGCGCACCCAGCAGGCGATGGCCTCCACGGGCGCCGCCGGCCCCCTGCCGCCCGAGCACTTCGACCAGATCTTCACCGCCCACGGCGTCATCATGATCTTCTTCATGGCGATGCCCTTCATGGTCGGCCTGATGAACATCGTCGTGCCGCTGCAGATCGGCGCGCGCGACGTGGCGTTCCCCTACCTGAACAACCTCAGCTTCTGGCTGACGGCCGCGGGCGCCCTGCTGATCAACATTTCGCTGGCGGTGGGTGAGTTCGCCCGCACCGGCTGGCTGGCCTACCCGCCGCTGTCGGAGCTGCAGTACAGCCCCGGCGTCGGCGTCGACTATTACCTGTGGGCCCTGCAGATCTCAGGCGTCGGCACCCTGCTGGCCGGCGTGAACATGATCACGACCATCCTGAAGATGCGGGCGCCCGGCATGACGCTGATGCGCATGCCGATCTTCACCTGGACCACGCTCTGCTCCAACATGCTGATCGTGGCGGCCTTCCCCATCCTGACGGCCACGCTGGCGATGCTGTCGCTGGACCGTTACCTGGGCATGCACTTCTTCACCAACGACGGTGGCGGCAACGCCATGATGTACGTGAACCTCATCTGGGCCTGGGGCCATCCTGAGGTGTACATCCTGGTCCTGCCGGCCTTCGGCATCTTCTCCGAAGTCATCTCCACCTTCTCGTCCAAGAAGCTGTTCGGCTACACCTCGATGGTCTACGCCACGGTCTGCATCACCGTGCTGTCGTTCATCGTGTGGCTGCACCACTTCTTCACCATGGGCGCCGGCGCCAACGTGAATGCCTTCTTCGGCATTTCCACGATGATCATCTCCATCCCCACCGGCGCCAAGATCTTCAACTGGCTGTTCACCATGTACCGCGGCCGGGTGCAGTTCACCGTTCCGGTGCTGTGGACCCTGGGCTTCATGGTCACCTTCGTCATCGGCGGCATGACCGGCGTTCTGATGGCGGTGCCCGCGGCCGACTTCGTCCTGCACAACAGCCTGTTCCTGATCGCCCACTTCCACAACGTCATCATCGGCGGCGTGCTGTTCGGCTACCTGGCCGGCTTCACCTACTGGTTCCCCAAGGCCTTCGGCTTCAAGCTGAACGAGACCCTGGGCAAGGTGTCGTTCTGGTGCTGGCTGGTCGGCTTCTACCTGGCCTTCATGCCCCTGTACGCCCTGGGCCTGATGGGCATGACCCGCCGCATGAACCACGTCGACAACATCGTCTGGCACAACTACCTGCTGGTGGCGGCCCTGGGTGCGGCGATCATCGCCTGCGGCATCGGCGCCTTCGTCCTGCAGATCCTGGTCAGCGTGTTGAACCGCAAGGCGCTGCGCGACCTGACCGGCGACCCGTGGAACGGCCGCACGCTGGAGTGGGCCACCTCTTCCCCGCCGGCCTTCTACAACTTCCCGCAGACGCCCGTGGTCACCGCCCGCGACGCCTTCTGGGAGCAGAAGCAGGCCACCGGCGCCGGCCTGCAGCCGCTGCCCGCCTACAGCAAGATCCACATGCCCCACAACACGGGCACGGGCGTCATCCTCGGCGGCTTCATCGCCGTCCTGGGCTTCGCGCTGATCTGGCACATCTGGTGGCTGGTGGTCGCCGCGTTCGCCGCCGCCGTCGCGGTCGGCATCGGCCACACCTTCAACGAGAACCGGGACTACTACGTCCCCTCCGAGACGGTGGCCGAGACTGAGCGCAAGTACTTCAAGCAACTGACGTCGCAGGTCTAAGACGATGAGCAACGCACATTCCGTCGCGGCCGCCGACGCGGCCCTGCTTCACGGCGTGGAGGCTCATGACGAGCACCACGACGACGGATCCAAGACCACGCTGGGGTTCTGGATCTACCTGATGAGCGACTGCATCCTGTTCGCCGCCGTGTTCGCGGCGTTCGCGGTGCTGCGCGGACAGACGGCCGGCGGGCCGGATGCCAAGGAGCTGTTCAGCCTGCCCTACGTGGCCGGTGAAACCGCCTTCCTGCTGGTGTCCAGCTTCACCTACGGCATGGCCATGATCGCCGCCGAGAAGCAGAAGCAGTCGGCCACCCTGCGGTGGCTGGGTGTCACCCTGCTGCTGGGCCTGGGCTTCATGTTCATGGAACTGCATGAGTTCGCCGAGCTGATCGGCGAGGGTGCGGGCCCCGACCGGTCGGCCTTCCTGTCGTCGTTCTTCACCCTGGTCGGCACCCACGGCCTGCACGTCCTGTCCGGCATGGTCTGGATGGTGACGCTGATCGCCCACGTGCTGCGCCGTGGCCTGACCCACGCCAACATCGTCCGCCTGACCTGCCTCAGCCTGTTCTGGCACTTCCTGGACATCGTCTGGATCGGCGTGTTCACCATCGTCTACCTGTCGGGAGTGGCCGCGTGATGGCTACCGCACACACCACTGCTCACGGCCATGATCATGGCCACCATGGCGCCCATCACGGCGAAGGCGCTCACGGCAGCGTGAAGTCCTACGTCGTCGGCTTCGTCCTGTCGGTCATCCTGACCGCGATCCCCTTCGGCCTGGTCATGTCCGGCGCCCTGCCGGCCGGGACCGCCATCCCGGTGTGCTTCGGGCTGGGCATCGTCCAGATCCTTGTGCACCTGGTTTACTTCCTGCACATGAACAGCTCGTCGGCCCGGTCCTGGAACATGGCCGCCTTCCTGTTCACGCTGCTGATCGTCGCCATCCTGGTGGTCGGTTCCTGGTGGGTCATGCTGCACCTGAACGCCAACATGATGCCGGGCGCCATGCCCATGGAGTAAGGCGTCTTCCCCGGGGGTGGGGTGGATCACCATCCCTCCCCTCCCCCGGGACGCTTCCTGAGCTTCCCCGCCGTCGACCACCGTCAGGGCGACCACGAGACCACCCCGGCCCCTGCGGCGGGATGGCCCCGTGGTCGCCTTCGTCATTGCCGGCCCCCCGTTGAACCGCTAGTCCTACCGGAAAAGACATCCGTCACCCGGGGAGGACTAGGGACAGGATGGAAGAGATTTCGATCCAGGACACGACCAACAAGAAGAACCTGCTGCTTCTTGTCACCCTGCGATGGCTGGCGGTCGGCGGTCAGGTGGCGACCATCACCATGGCCCAGGCCTGGTTCGACATCGACCTGCCGCTGATTCCCATGGTCGGGGTCATCCTGTTCCTGGTGCTGCTGAACCTGGTCAGCCTCTACCGCAGCCGCACCTGCACCACCGTCACCAATGCCGAGCTGTTCCTGGCCATGCTGCTGGACGTGGCCGCCCTGACGGTGCAGCTATATTTGAGCGGGGGCGCCACCAACCCCTTCGTCTCGCTATTCCTGCTGCAGGTCATCCTGGGCGCCGTGCTGCTGCAGCCGCCCCTGACCTGGACCCTGGTGGGGCTGACCAGCGCCTGCTTCGTCGGCCTGACGGCCTATCACCGCGACATCGCCCTGTTCTCCCAGGGACTGGCCTCGGCCGGGGGTGCTTGGCCCCGGGTGTTCGACCTTTACCTGGCGGGCACCTTCATCTGTTTCCTGCTGGCCTCGGTGCTGGCGGTCAGCTTCGTCACCCGTATCAACGGCAACCTGCGCCAGCGCGACGCCCGCCTGTCCGACCTGCGGCAAAAGTCGGTGGAGGAAGACCACATCGTGCGCATGGGTCTGCTGGCGTCGGGTGCCGCGCATGAATTGGGCACGCCGCTGGCCACCCTGTCGGTCATCCTGAACGACTGGCAGCACATGCCCGCCAACACGCGGGACGCCGAACTGCTGGATGACGTGGCCGAGATGCAGGCGGCGCTGGCCCGCTGCAAGGAGATCGTGTCGCGCATCCTGCTGACCGCCGGCGAAGCGCGGGGCGAAGGGGCGGCGCGCACCACGCTGGTGCGGTTTCTGGACACCGTGGTGGCGGACTGGCGCCAGGCGCACGCCGACCGGGCCATCGACTACACCAACCACATCACCGACGATGTGGCCATCGTGTCCGATACCGCCATCAAGCAAAGCCTGTTCAACATCTTCGACAACGCGCTGGAGGCCAGCCCCACCTGGGTCGCCATCGACGTCGCCTGCCATGACGGCGTGCTGACCGTGACGGTGCAGGACCGGGGCCCCGGTTTCGCGCCCGACATCCTGGCGCGCTTTGGCAAGCCTTACCAGTCCACCAAGAACAAACCTGGCCGTGGCCTTGGCCTCTTCCTTACGGTCAATGTGGCGCGCAAACTGGGTGGGCGGGTAACCGCCGACAACAACCCAGCCGGTGGCGCCACCGTGGAACTGCGCCTGCCCATCGACTCGCTGATAATCGCGGATGGGGTGATCGAGGATGCCGATGACGGACGATAACCTTATTGCCGACGATGACGCCCCCGTCCTGCTGATCGTGGAGGACGACCCCTCCTTCGGCCGCGCCTTGAAACGGTCGTTCGAGCGGCGGGGCTATCATGTGGTCAGCTGCGACCGGGCGGAGGCCCTGGCCGACCTGCTGACCAACGAGGCCCCGGATTTCGCCGTGGTGGACCTGAAGCTGGCCGGCGCGTCGGGGCTGGAGTGCGTGAAGATCCTGCACGCCCACGATCCGGAGATGAAGATCGTGGTGCTGACCGGCTTCGCCAGTATCGCCACGGCGGTCGAGGCCATCAAGCTCGGCGCCTGCCATTACTTGGCCAAGCCCTCCAACACCGACGATATCGAGGCCGCCTTCGGCCGCACCGAAGGTGACACCGGCGTCAGCCTCAGCAGCCGCACCACCTCCATCAAGACGCTGGAATGGGAACGCATCCACGAGACGCTGGCCGACACCGGCTTCAACGTCTCCGAAGCCGCCCGCCGCCTGGGCATGCACCGCCGCACCCTGGCCCGCAAGCTGGCCAAGCAACGGGTGAATTGACCCGACCGATTTTTGGTTGACGCCACAACCTTCCGGGCAGGAAATGACCCGACCAAAAAATGGGAGGGGTCATGGATCTGTTCAGCCTGGCGGGCAAGCGCGCGCTCATCACCGGTTCGACCCGTGGGCTGGGGCACGCCATCGCCCTGGAAATGGCCCACGCGGGCGCGCAGGTGGCGATCTCCAGCGAGGTGGCCGACGATTGCGCGCGGGTGGCGGGGGTATTCCGGGATGATGGTCTGGCAGCCCTTCCCCTACCCTGCGATGTCGGCGACGACGCGGCCCTGGACCGCCTGGCGGACGGTGTCGAGACCCAAATGGGCGGTGTCGATATCCTGGTGTGCAACGCCGGCCTGAACCTGCACAACGGCCCCAGCGCCACCACGCCGGACGATGCCTATGACCGCATCATGGCCATCAACCTGCGCAGCGTCTTCCGCCTGTGCAACCGCCTGGTGCCGCCCATGGCCGCGCGGGGCGGCGGTGCCGTGATCCTGATGTCCAGCCTGTCCGGCCTGCGGGGCAACCGCAGCCTGGGCGCCTATTCCCTGACCAAGGCGGCCCTGGCGCAGATGGCGCGCAACATGGCGGTGGAATATGGCCCCGGCAACGTGCGGGTCAACGCCATCTCCCCTGGGCTGATCGACACCGATCTGGCGGCGGTTTTCAAGGCAGACCCGGCCCGACTGGAAAAGCGCCTGGCGCAAACGCCCTTGCGTCGCATGGGCACCCCGCGGGAGGTCGCGGGCACCGCGGTCTATCTGGCCTCGGCCGCCGGCGCCTTCGTAACCGGCCACAACCTGGTCGTGGACGGCGGCACCCTGATCACGGATTGAGGCGCGCCAGGAGGGCGCGGGCCTGCCGCAGATCGGCGGTGCCAAAGCCCTCGGTGAAATGGCCGTAGGTGGTGGCCAGGATGGCGGGCGCATCCGGCGCCAGGCTTGTGTCCAGATGCAAACGGGCCAAGTCGATGGCCAGCCGCAGCCGCCACGACCATGCCCCCTGCTCCGCCGCCAAATCCAGGGCTTCGCGATAGAGCGCGTCCGCCCCCGCCGGATCGCCATACCGAACCAGCATCAGGCCGCGCAGGCGCATCTGTTCCGGCAACGCCCAGCCCTCTTCGTTGGCGCGGGCGCGGGCTATAGCCGTGTCAATCATGGCCAGTCCTCCCGAAACATCGCCCGCCATGGCCATGGCCATGGCCGTTTCCCGCACCAGGATGCCATAGCGGGCATGTAAGGGATCGCCCAAGGCAGCGACGGCGCGGCACAGTTCGTCCAACAACTCCGGCCCACCCCCCTCCTTCAGGCGGAGAATCAGGTCGAAGCAACGGGCCCAGGATTGCCACACGGACAGGCCGTGCCGATCCGCCAGCATGAGCAGCAGGTCGGTGTGCCGCCGGGCGGCGGGATGATCGCTCATCAGCATGGCCTGGGGACAAGCCGCCTGACCCAGCACGGAGCAGGTGGTGTAGACGTGGTCCATCGCCGCCGCCTGCCGTAGGGAGAGGCGCAACTGATCCATTCCTTGATCCACCTCGCCCTGCAGCCAGAGCACGCCGGCCAGCATGCTGCGCGCCATGATCTCCTGGTCAAGCTGGAAGCGGACGCTGGGCCCGCTGTCCGTCTGCGCCAGCGCAGCCTCGATATGGCGGCGGGCGCCTGCCGGGTCGCCCAGAATGTAGTATGCGGCCCCCACCATGCGCTCCGTCATGGCCGTGGCAGAGCGGTCGGGGCCGCCCGTCGACTCCTCCCGCATGCGGTGGGCCAAATCCAATGCCCGGCGAATGTGGCCCTGGTTGAAGTGTACGGAATAGAGGCCCAACTGCGCCTGCAGCCGGCTGTCCCCGTCGCCCAGCCGTATCGAAGCGGTGAGGACATTGGCCCACAGGCGCTCAAGGTCCGGTGGCGCCAGATCGCCCATCACCGTGGCGGCCATGGCCCGCAGCACATGAAGGTCCAGATCTTGCCTATCGTCGGCGAACGGCACCCGGCTGGCCAGGGCAGGAATCAGCCAGCGCTGGCACTCCGGCCACAGCGAAAGGCACTTCCACAAAGGCGCCACGGCCAGGATCAGCGCCCGCCCCATGCGCACCCCCTCGTCCCCGGCGGGGCCCTCGCTCGAGCCGAAGCACCAGTCAAGCGCCTGGCGCACGTTGTCGATCTCCATCCCGTGACGGCGCATCATGTCACTGGGGGACGTGGTGCCCCAGTCCGACAGGGCGGCCTGGAAGAGGCGCAGGTAATGGGTGGCATGGGCCACCCGGGTTTCGGCGGCCAGGCCGCTGGCGTCCAGCCACTCCCGCGCATAAACCCGGATCGTGTCCAACAGGCGGTAGCGCGGCTCCGCCCCCCTATGGTCAGCCACCACCAGGGACTTGGCTACCAGTTCGTCCAGGACTTGGGCGCTGGTCCCTTCGCCATCAAGATCCCGCGGGGAGACCACCGCCGCCACCGCCGCCTGGTCGAACCCGCCGACGAAAACAGACAGGCGGTTCAACACAGCGCGCTGCGCGCCCGACAACAGGGTGTAGCTCCAATCGAAGGCGGCGCGCAGGGTCTGATGCCGGGCGGCGGCCGTACGGCGCCCCCGGACCAACAAACCCAGATCGTCCAGGCGCTGGGCGACGCCGGCGACGCCATAGGCGGCCACCTGGCCGGCCGCCAGTTCCAGGCCCAGGGGGATGCCGTCCAGGCGCCGGCAAATCTCCGCCACGGTCCGCGCGTCGGCGCCATCCAGCGGGCCGCCCCCGGTGACCGCCGCCGCCCGCTCCGTGAACAGCCGCACGGCGGCATGCGCCCAAATCTGGGCGACATCACCATCCCGGGTCCGGGGCGGCACCGCCAGCGGCGCCAGCGCGTGCAAATGCTCCGCCGTCAAGCCCAGGGGCTCCCGGCTGGTGGTGAGGATATCCACGCCGGACGCGGCGGGCAGCAGGGCACCAACCAAGGCGGCCGCGGCCACGGTCACCGTCTCGCAGCTATCCAGGATCAGCAACATCCGCCGGGGCTTGAGGAAGGCCAACAGCGCCGGCAACGGGGCGGCGGCCTGTATCTGGGGCGCCAGACGACCGGCGACGATGCCTGCCACCAGCGCGCCGTCGTTCACAACCGACAGGTCGATCAAGGCGACACCATCGGGATAGCGGTCGGCCACGGTGGTGCCGACGGCCAGGGCCACGGTCGTCTTGCCCATGCCCCCGGGGCCGACGATGGTAACCAGGCGCTGGCGCCCCAAGCGCGCCGCCAACGCGGCGATGACCTCGCCCCGTCCCAGCGGCGGGGTCAACTGGCGCGTCAGGGCGAAGGCGGCGACGGCTGGGGACGGCGGCGGCGGGGCGCCCTCCCCCTCGCGCAGCACTTGGGCGATGAAGCGATACCCCTGGCCGGGGACGGTGCTGACATAGGGCCCGTCGTCCCCCTGCTGACCCAACGCCCGGCGCAGCTGCGCCATTTGGACCCGCAGGTTGTTTTCCCCGACATGAAGGCCGGGCCAGACCTGCGCCTCCAGCTCCTCGCGATTCAGCACCTCGCCAGCGCGTTCGACCAAGGCCAGCAAGAGATCGAGCGCTCGGCCGCGCAAGGCGATAGGCTGGCCCGCCGTCAGTAATCGGCGGGCGGGATAGAGGCTGAAGGAACCGAAGCGGAAGACGGTTTCAGCGAGGGCGACGGCAGGCATGGGAAATGGCCTCGATTGCGGCGCCTATCGGAGCAAAATTGGTTAACAAACGCAATCGCATCCCGGTGAACCTGTACGCCTGCACCCCTCCGGCTAAACCAGCGCCCGGGTCCAGGGGGCGGAACCGGCGGTGAAACGGTGCGCCAGGAAATCCAGCAGCACGGCGACACGGGCGGCGCGCGGGCCGCCGGCCGGCGTCACCAGGTTGATGGCCAGCGGCGGCGGCGCCCAATCCCGACAGGCGATCACCAGCCGCCCGTCGCGCACCGCCTCCCACGCCAGGAAGTCGGGCTGCATGGCCACGCCCAGGCCCGCCAGCAGCGCGTCCTGCAAGGCATCGGCGTTGGTGGCGCTCAAGGGGCCCTTGACCCTCACCGACTCCTCCGTGCCGTCCGGGTGGGTGAAGTGCCAAATCTCCCCCGTCGCCAGGTAACTGTAGACCAGGCAGGCGTGATCCTTCAGGTCGCGCGGCCGGGCAGGCATGCCACGCTGGGCGAAATAGCTGGGCGCGCCCACGACCCAGCGGCGTACCGGGCAAAGGCGGCGGGTGATCAGGCTGGAGTCCGCCAGCGCGGCGATGCGCAGCGCCACGTCGACGCCGCCCGCGACCAGATCCACCAGCCGGTCGTCCAGTTGCAGGTCCACCGTCACATCTGGATAGGTGGCCAGGAAATCCGGCAGCGCTGGGGCCACATGCCGCACGCCGAAGGACATGGGGGCGGCCAGGCGCACCCTGCCGTGCGGCTGGCTGGACTTGGCCTGCGCCTCCGCCTCCACCGCCTCCCCTTCCGCCAGGATTTGGGCGGCCCGCACGGCCAGTACGCGCCCCGTTTCGGTCAGGGAAAAGCGGCGGGAGGTGCGATGGATGAGACGCTCACCCAGCCGCTCCTCCAACCGCTTCACCGCCTTGGAAATGGTGGCGTTGGATACGCCGAAATCGCTGGCGGCGGCGGCGAAGGACCCGGTTTCCGCCACTTTGGCGAAAATAGCCCAGGCCTCAAGATCGGGAATGGGCATGGCGAGGCTCCTGGTCGATATCGTCAAAATTGGAAACGATGAAGTTCCATAGTTTCTATTTTCGTCAGCGTCAACCAGGACCATCTTAAGTCCTGTCAGCGGCGCCCACCGACGCCGCGCCAGAGATGAAAGCAAGGAGCTTTGTCATGATCGAACGTCGTCCGTTCGCCAAGCTGGGTGGCGCCAACCACGGTTGGCTTAAGGCCAAGCATCATTTCTCGTTCGCCAGCTACTACGATCCGTCCAACATGGGCTGGGGTGCCCTGCGGGTCTGGAACGACGACGAGATCGCGCCCAAGTCCGGCTTCCCTCCGCACCCGCATGCCGACATGGAGATCATCACCTACGTCCGCGACGGCGCCATTACCCACCAGGACAGCGTGGGCAACGAGGGCCGCACCGAGGCCGGCGACGTGCAGGTGATGTCGGCCGGTTCCGGCATCCGCCATGCCGAGTACAACCTGGAGAATGAGACCACCCGCATCTTCCAGATCTGGATCCAGCCGGAAACGCGGGGCGGCACGCCCTCCTGGGGCGCCAAGCCCTTCCCCAAGGCCGACCGGTCCGGCCGGTTCGTGACCCTGGCCAGCGGCTATGCCGAGGATGAGGGCGCGCTGCCCATTCGCGCCAAGGCCCGCGTCATGGGTGCCACGGTCAAGGCGGGCGAACGTGTCAGCCTGACCGTGGACCCTACCCGCCATGTCTACCTGGTGCCGGCCAAGGGCGTGGTGGAGGTCGACGGCGTCCGCATCGAGGCCCGGGATGGCGCCGCCATCACCGACCAGGCCACGATCGAGGTGGTGGGCATCGAGGACGCCGAGGTGGTGGTGGTCGACGCCATCTGATGGCGATGGACGGTGGGCGCGGTGGTGGAAGCCATGTCGCGCCCACCACCATCCTGGCTGGATTGACCGGTGGCGGGCTTGGAACGGCGGCGGCGCGCCCTAAATCCTTTATGCCTGGTGCCGGCCGTCCACGAGACGGCCCCACGAAAAGGAAGCGCGGCGTTCAATAGGGCGACAACCCTTCAAGACGAAACCGACGGGGGCTGGTACGCCCCGCTGCGCATCCCCACGAAACCTCCACCGGAGAACCGATGATGAGCAACAAGCCGAACTTCCAGGGTGTGCCCGGCGCGCTGACGCCCCTGCTGGCCGACATGTTCGCCCTGTACCTGAAGACCAAGAACTTCCACTGGCACATCTCGGGCCCGCATTTCCGCGAATACCATCTGCTGCTGGACGCCCAGGCCGCGCAGATCTTCGCCACCACCGATGCCATCGCCGAGCGGGTGCGCAAGGTGGGCGGCACCACCCTGAAATCCATCGGGCAGATCGCCAAGCTGCAGCGCATCAAGGACAATGATGCCGAGGGCGTGGGTGCCCTGGACATGCTGCGCGAACTGCATGACGACAACGTCACCTTGGCCGGCATCCTGCGCGAGGCGCACGAGGTCTGTGACGAGGCGGGCGACGTCGCCTCCGCCAGCCTGCTGGAAAACTGGATCGACGAGGCCGAGGAACGCGCCTGGTTCCTGGCCCAGACGATCAGCGCCGACTGACCCGGCACGCCCGTCGCCGGGCGACCATTTCTGCGCACAAACCATCAAATCGCGCGTGTCCCCTGCAAGTCACCGGTCCCCCGCCGCCCTACCTTGGGCGTCGCGGGGGCCGCACCCCGGTTCCGCACACCTCAAGGAACAGCAGGGTCATGACACCGAACAGCGACCTTTCCCAACCCGATCCCAGCGCCTTTCCATCGCCCCAGGCTGGGGCGGAAACCTCCCGCCGCACCGTTCTGATGGGTGGCGCGGCCGTGGCGGCGCTGGCCGCCCTGCCCGCCGGCGCCGCCCTCGCGGCCAGCGACACCCCCTCTTCCCATGGCCCGCACGCGGCCCACAAAGGAACCCATGCCATGAGCTTCATCACCACCAAGGACGGCGTCCAGATTTTCTACAAGGACTGGGGCCCTAAGACGGCGCAGCCCATCGTCTTCCATCACGGCTGGCCGCTGTCGTCGGACGACTGGGACAACCAGATGATGTTCTTCCTGGCCCATGGGTATCGCGTCATCGCCCATGACCGTCGCGGCCACGGCCGGTCCACCCAGACCGATACCGGGAACGAGATGGACACCTATGCGGCCGACGTCATCGCGCTGGCCGCCGCCCTGGATCTGAAGAACGCCATCCATGTCGGCCATTCCACCGGCGGCGGCGAAGTGGCGCGCTATGTCGCCCGCGCCGAGAAGGGTCGCGTGGCCAAGGCGGTGCTGATCGGCGCCGTGCCGCCCATCATGCTGAAGACCGACAAGAACCCGGGCGGCCTGCCCATGGAGGTGTTCGACGGCTTCCGCACTCAGTTGGTCGCCAACCGCGCCCAGTTCTACCGCGACATTCCGGCGGGTCCCTTCTATGGCTTCAACCGCCCCGGCGCCAAGGTATCGGAGGGGGTGATCAACAACTGGTGGCGCCAGGGCATGATCGGCGGCATCAAGGCCCACTACGATTGCATCAAGGCGTTTTCGGAAACCGACTTCACCGAAGATCTGAAGAAGATCGACGTGCCCGTGCTGATCATGCACGGCGATGACGACCAGATCGTGCCCATCGCGGACTCCGCGCATCTCGCGATCAAGTTGGTGAAGAATGGCACCCTGAAGGTCTATCCGGGCCTGCCTCACGGCATGGCCACGACCCACGCCGACACCATCAACCCCGACCTGCTGGCCTTCGCCAAGGGCTGAGTTTGGCGTATTGAGGAACGGGCAGGCCAGGGCACACCTGGCCTGCCCTTTTTTTAACCGGAACTGATCGTCGTCTTGAGGTTCAGGGTCCCGCTGGGGGAAGTGCCGGTACAATTCTCTGCCATCCAGGTGCAGCCCGTACCGCTGACCACGTCGAAACCACCACCCGACTGACGCATCAGTACATGGCCGGCGGCGTTGCCGTTTACCTGGGCCAAGCGGGACTTGCCCGTGGTCGCCATGGCCCCGCCGGAGGACTGGTCGCAATTGTCCAGCACCGTCAGGTTGCTGAACCAGCCCCGCACCATGTAGGTAGCCCCGCCACCCTCATTATAACCGGTGCAGTTGCGCAGCCGCATCTGCACCAGGCCATAGACATGGGCGCCGTTGGGATCACCGGGCGACAGCGACCGGCAGTTGTTCTCGAAGCCCACCTGCTCGATGGCGGCGCCACTGGAGGTGCCGTTGTTGTAGTAGAAGCCATAGCTGCCGTTGTCGCGGCAGTAGCCGCCGAAGATACGAACGTCGGTGGTGCCGCCGTAGGTTGAATCGAAGTTGGTTGCCATCATGCCGCACTTCGTGTTCTGGGCGAAGAAGCAGCCCACCACGGTGATGGCAGAACAAACACCGCCCTTGGATTGGGCGAAGACGGCGCCGTTCTGCTTGCAGTCCTGGAAGAAGCAGCCCACCAGCAAGGACTCAAAGACGTTGCCCTCAAACAACAGGCCATTCAGGCCCGCGCCCTCGATGCAGAGCCCGTCGAGCGTGACATTGTAGAAGAAGTAAGAGCTGCCATAGGCGATGATGCGCAGGCCGTTGCCGTCCTTGCCGCTGCCCAGGATTTTCATGGCGCCCAGGATACGGAAGTACCGCACGGTGTTGACCGCCTGCAGGCTCATGATGTCGGTGCCGTTGGTGATGGTCGACACCAACGTGGCGCCCTGCGCCTGTAGGCCCCAAGGCTTGCCCGCGTCCTGGGTGGACACGAAGGAGATGGTCTTAGCGATGGCATAGGTGCCGGCCGGCACGATGACCATCAAGCCCTTGGTGGCGGCGGCCGCCAAAGCCTTGGAGAAGGCGGCGCTGTCATCGGTGACGCCATCGCCCACGGCTCCGTAGTCATAAATGCTGGGGGTGGCCTTAGCCGTGGCGGTCTGGGCCACCTGGGTAGCCAGGTCCGCCGAGGGCTCCCCCCCGCGCGCGTGGCGGCGGACAAGCCGAAGGGCAGCGCGGCACCGGCCGCGATCAAATGTCGGCGATCCATGATTTACCTCGCTGAAGATCCGTGCTGCCCCGCCACCGCCCTTATTGGCGCTTGAATTTCCTGCGGGATGACGAAGTTCCGACCCAAGAGGCGCTAGGCCTATGGAGGAGGGGGTCCCCATTCTTTCGGCGGCGCCGCGTTGAGCATTCACTTAGTCGAAGAGCCCCGCAAGACCAAAACAGTGTGTCGGCAAGCGGCAAAAGACATACCCCCGAAAGAAGAAAACAGGTCCTTTCCTTTGCCACGCACCCACTACGGACGGTTGTATCCGGTCTTAGTCATATACCGCACCGCAATAGACATATATCACCCGCGCCATGTGACGAAACTGTGTTCGCCGAATGCCCAATGGCGGCCACACGCCGGGGCAGGGCATTGTTGCCGTGCTTGCAAACGGCACCAATACGTTCGATAGATTGCCTTTATGTTAAATTGTATGTAATTAGAGGTTGCTCAACTGGTCCCGCCTTAATCAATAAATCAAAACCATCGTTAAGCCTTTCGGTAGGAATACGCGGCCGCTCAGGCGCCACGGTGATGCCACGATCCCGTGCGACGTAGGGGCAGACGGCTTCTGAACCATAATAAAGGCGGCGACCCCAGCCCACCGGGGATCACTCGCCTTCGAAGGCAGGCTCCCCGGGAGGGACCACCCCAATGATGTGCGTGACCGGCCGTCGGCTGACACCCGATGGCAGGCAAACGGAGGTCGTCCCTTATGGAGGTTCTTAGTGGTGTGCGCAAAACTTTGGCATCGGGCAGGCCTATCGGGGCTGATGCTGCTGTCGGGCTGCACCGCCTGGTTGCCGCCGTGGGAGCAGGCCAAGCCCGCACCGCAAAAGATAGCGGTAACACGCCCCCAGCCCACGCGCACCAAGGCTCCCGCGACAGCCTCCGCTAACGGGGGGCCGTCCACCAGCGACGCCCGCGTGGCATCCGCCCGACGCGCCCCCTCCCCCACCACCCCATCGGTACCGGCGGCCGGAACGGCGCAGCCCATGAACGACATCGACCTGGTGGGAATGGACGAATCCCAATTGCAGGCCCTGATGGGGCCCCCTTCCTCGCAGCATGACCTGTCTCCGGGGAAGGAATGGCTCTACCGGCACGGGGCCTGCACCGTCGACCTGACACTGTACCCAGACATCAAGACGCAGGCTTACCGCGTCCTAAGCTATGAGGTGACAAGTGACAATGACACCGGCGACCGCAAACGCTACTGCCTGGCAGACCTCCGGGCCGTGGCTCAAGCCAAATGACGTCCTGCCGGCCGTGCCGGCCCGCGTGGTCCTTGTCGACGATGACGAGGCCTTTCGCGAAGCGGCGACGGGAGAGCTGGAGGATCTGGGCTTCACCGTTACCGGCTTCCCCGACGCGAAGTCACTGATCCAGTACCTGACCAGCGCCGACGGCGCCGGACTGGACGACAGCGCCGCGGATATCCTGGTCGTCGATTGGTGCCTGGAACGCACGCTGGGCATCGACCTTCTGCCCGATCTGCGCCGCCGCGGCTGCCGCATCCCGGTCATTTTCCTGACTGGCATGTCCGTGCCCGCGAACGAAACCCTGGCCCTGGACCGGGGCGCGGTCGACTTCATTGACAAGACACGCGGCATGTCGGTCCTGGCCCGACGCATCCGCCTGATCCTGCAGCCGCCGACCGCCGCCACCCCTACCCCAACGACAAAGGGGGGGGATGAAATCATCTGCGGGAATCTTACCCTTAAGCCCAAGGTCAACCGGGCCTTCTGGCGAGGCCGCGACGTTATGCTTACGGTGACCGAGTTCAGTATCGTCGAGTTCATGGTGGCCAATCTGGGTGAGCACGTCACCTACCGGGCCATCTATGACCGGGTGCACTGGAGCGGTTTCATCGCCGGCAGCGGTGAGGATGGCTACCGGACCAACGTGCGCTCGTCGATCAAGCGGATCCGGAGCAAATTCAATGCTATCGATCGTGGCTTTGCGGAAATTGAGAATTTCGCGGCCTTCGGCTACCGATGGCGTGACCCGGCCAGCATCGACGCCCTATCGTCTGACATGGATGGCCCGGAGGATATCCGGATCACTCACGGTTAGGCTGGGCTTCCTGCTACTGATTTTCGCCGCCCTGCCTTTCATCCTGTACGGCCAGTTCGAGACGGCGGACCGCAAGGAAAGGGAAATTGTCACCAAGAACCTGCGGTACAGCAGCTGGCTCATCGCCCAGGCTTTGAAGCCGCTGCTGAACCGCGAGAGCGGTCCACCCACCGCCTCGTTGAACGACGAACTGGCCAAGTACGACGGTGACGGCACCAACCTGAAATTGATGTTCCAACCCAAGGGGGGAGCCGCCGGCCAGGACGGCGGCTTCTACTTCCTGGCGTCGGCGCCCAAGGTCGACGCGGCCGACCTGGGCGCCACGCTGGACAACCTGCAACGCCACGGCATCGTCGCCCAGGTGTCGGAAAGCTGCACCTGGGACAAGCCGGTCGACATCCGCTACACCCAGCCCACGGGGCATGAGGAGATACTGACCTCCGTCATTCCCATTCAAAGCCGCTGGGGCTGCTGGGTCCTGGTCTCCTCCCACGTCACGTCGGAATTGCTGGCGACCGCCATCGGGCGCCCCTATTGGCAAACGCCGCAGGTGCGGCTCTCGCTGATGCTTTACCTGGCCGTGGCCGTCATCGCCCTGCTCACCGCCCTGTCGGTGCGCCGTCACATCCGTCATTTCCGGCACGTCGCCCGTGAAATCCGCCAAGGCCGCGTGGCCGGCAACACCTTCGCCAGCCGCAACGCCATTCCCGAGTTGGACAGCGTGGCCCAGGATTTCGACGGGCTGGTGCATGACCTGCACCACGTCGCCGGCGTCATCCGCCAGACGGCGGAAGACAACGCCCATTCCTTCAAGGGGCCGGTCGCCACCATCCAGGCCTGCCTGGAACCGCTGAAGCGCCTGGTACCGGCGGAGCATGCGCGCGGCAAGCGCGCGGCGGAACTGATCGAACTGTCGCTGGACCGGCTGAAGGCCCTGATCTCCGCCTCGCAATGCCTGGATAACACCATGGCGGACATGATCGAATCGCCCCGCGAAAGCGTGGACCTGACGCAGATCGTAGCCGATATCCTGAAAAGCTATCGTGAGGTGTTGGTGGCCCGCCAGATCCGCCTCAGCCGGCAATTGCAGCCGGAGGTCCTGGTCCGCGCGGGCAAGGTCGCCCTGGCCGTGGTGGTGGAGAACATCCTCGACAACGCCGTCAGCTTCACCCCCGACGCCGGCGCCATCGCCGTGCGCCTGCAGGAGGAGGAGGGCGTGATCAACCTGACAATAGAGGACAGCGGGCCCGGCATCGACCCCGACAAGATCCACAACATCTTCGACCGCTATTTCTCCCTGCGGCCCCCCGACCATGCCCGCCGCGACGCCAAGGGCGGGTCACCGGGCCATGCCGGCCTGGGCCTATGGATCGTGAAGCGCAATGTGGAGGCGCTGGGCGGCACGGTCACCGCTACCAACCGCATCGGCGGTGGCCTTAAGGTCCACATCGTCCTGCCGGCCGCGGCCTGAAGGGCCCCCGCCCATCGCCTCACAACTTATAAGAGAATATTCTTGGCGGAACCATTCCCCGCCCCTATAGTGCCGGTCACAACATAAGCCCGCGAAGGTTGCATCACGCCAGCCGCCCGGGTGAACGGTCGCCACGATGGGAGGGACGCATTCGCCATGACCACGAGCCCCAACATCCTGCTGGTCACCACCGACCAGTATCGCTTTCCCCGCTTCTCCTACGGCCCTGAGGGCGGCTTCGCCGAGGCGCTGAAGCGCATCCTGGGTTTCCAGGGGACGGTGGAACCGGGCGACCCTTATGCCGAATTTTTTCCCGGCTTGCTGCGCCTGCGCAAAAACGCGGTGGTGCTGCGCAATCACACCATCGCCGCCAGCGCCTGCACGCCCAGCCGCGCCACCATTTACACCGGCCAGTATGGCACGCGCACCGGCGTGACGCAGACCGACGGCCTGTTCAAGAGTGGTGATGCCGCCAACTTCCCCTGGCTGGCGGCCGATGGCATCCCCACCCTGGGCAGTTGGATGCGCGCCGCCGGCTACAGCACCCATTACTTCGGCAAATGGCATGTGAGCAACCCGCCGGACCACAGCCTGGATGCCTATGGCTTCGACGATTGGGAGGAGTCCTATCCGGAGCCGCATGGCGCCTCGCCCAACAATCTGGGCACCTATCGCGACATCGGTTTCGCCGACTCCGTATGCAATTTCCTGCGCCGCAAGGCGCTGGGCCTCGATTATGACCGCGCCGCCGCGATCAAAAGCGAGAAGGCCCCCAACTTAAAGGCACCGGACGCGTCGAACGCCCGCCCCTGGTTCGCCGTCGCCTCCTTCGCCAACCCGCACGACATCGCAACATATCCGGCGGTGATCTCCCAGGCCCTGCCGTCCGACAACGGCACGCCCGTCACCCTGCCCAACGGCATGACACTGGGCGCCACCCAGTCACTGTTCGGCCCCCTGACGGTGCCCCTGCAAGGCGACCGCACTCCCCCGCCGACCGGCGGCACCTTCCAGGTTGCCCTGAACCCCCTGGGCTTTCCGCAGGACTGCGCCCTCAACCCGCCCACGCTGGTTGAGGATCTGTCAACGAAGCCGTCCTGCCAACACGACTACGCTTACAAGATGGGTTTGGCCCTGTCGGCCAAGATTGGCTACAACTTCGCTGGCGTTGTGCCGGCGGACAAGCTGGACGCGGCTGTGGCCACCACGCTGAAAAGCTGCATCCCCTTTCAACTGACCTCCGATCCCGCCACGTCGGCCCAGGATTTCATCCAGCTCTATGCCTATCTGCATTCCCTGGTCGACACGCAAATCGACCGCGTGCTGCGCACGCTGGAGGAGTCCGGCCTGGCGGAAAACACCATCGTCGTCTTCCTCGCCGACCATGGCGAGTATGCCGGTGCCCACGGCATGATGATCGAGAAATGGCACACCGCCTACCAGGAGGCGCTGCACGTCCCCGTGGTGGTGCAGTTTCCACCCTCCACCCATGTTCATGGCGGCCTGCGCCAGCTGGACCAGGTGACCAGCCACATCGACATCCTGCCGACCATCCTGGGCCTGGCCAAGGTGGATCAGGCGGAGGTGGCCAGCCGGCTGGCCGCCACGCGTGGGCCCTTCCCACCCCTGCCGGGCGCCAACCTGGCCCCCCTGATCCATGGCAGGACGGACGTGGTGATGGAGCCGGACGGGACACCCCGCCAGGGGGTGCTGTTCATCACGGATGACGAGATCACGGAGCCGCTGCCCCCCATCGGCGATCCGCATGAGACGGCGTCCTACGGCCAATTCGCCATCTACGATGCCACGGTCGCCGCCGTGCGCCATGGCTGGCACGGCAAAGGCCCCGTTCCCGACCTGGCGCCGGGCCCGGTCCGTCAGCCCAACCATGTCCGCTGTGTGCGCACCGCCGATTTCAAGCTGGCGCGCTATTGCGATCCACATGAGCGGGTGCCGCAGGAATGGGAAATGTACGATCTGCGCAATGACCCCAACGAGACCACCAACCTGGTCCACGTGCGTGTCTCGCCGCCAACGGCCCGTCCTGATCTGCCGGCGTGGGCCCCTCACGGCGCGGTGCAGGCGGAGGCGGACCGCCTGGCCCACCTGCTGGCGCGGCTGGAGGCACGGGATCTCACCCCCTTGGCTGCGGACGCGACCTGACGCCACAGCACATCGCCGATACCGTGCAGCGCCGCCCCTCACCGGGCGGCGCTTTCGTTTGCGCACTCCGCCGCCGCACCCGTCCAGGCGTGGTGGGGTCGACGGCCCACCCTTTTTGGGTGTGTACCGGGGCGCCCGGTCCGTCCCTTCCTGATCGGCCCGGAACACCCGGCCACGGCTTGGTCACTGGCCCCCATCGGGCCCGACCCGTAGCGTCACCGGCAAATGTTCCCACCCTGAAGCGGAGCGGTCATAAAATGCATGACGTGACGGAGCGCGTGTCCACCCGAGCCCTGCGGACCACGCAAATCCATCCGGTTCTCTTGTCCGGCGGCGCCGGCACCCGGCTGTGGCCCCTCTCCAGGGCGATCCACCCCAAACAATTCCTGGCGCTGACCTCTGACCGCACCCTGTTACAGGAAACGGCGGCGCGCAGCCTGGGCGACGCCGGCTTCGCCGACCCGGTGGTCATCTGCAATGAAGAGCATCGGTTCATGATCCATGAACAGTTGCACGGCATGGGGATTCAGCCCCAGACCATCATCCTGGAAAGTGCCGCCCGCAACACCGCGCCGGCCATCGCCGCCGTCGCCCTGTGGCTGATGGACCGCGACCCGGACGCGCTGATGCTGGCCCAGCCCTGCGACCACCTGATCGGCTCGCTGCCCGATTTCTACCTGGCGGTTGCCAAGGGCGTTCCCGCCGCCCAGGCGGGCCATCTGGTCACCTTCGGCGTCGTTCCAGACAAGCCGGAAACGGGGTATGGCTACATCCGCACAGGCGCCCCGCTGCCCGGTGTCGACGGCGTCCGCGCGGTCGAGCATTTCGCCGAGAAGCCCAACGCCGAAACGGCGGAAAAGTATCTGGCCAGCGGCACCTATCTTTGGAATAGCGGCATCTTCCTCATGTCCGCCCGCCAGTACATCGCGGAACTGGAACGCCTGCAGCCGGACATGGTCACCGCCGTGCGCGAGGCCATCGCCGCGGGCAAGGAGGACAACGGCTTTTTCCGCCTGGATGAAGGCTGCTTCACCGCCGCCGCCGCGCTGTCCATCGATCATGCCGTCATGGAGCATACCGACAAGGCGGCAGTCATCCCGGTGGAGATGGCCTGGTGCGACGTCGGGTCCTGGCGTTCCCTCTGGGACGTCAGCCATAAGGACGACGACGGCAATGTCGAGCAGGGCGACGTCATCCTGCAGGACGTGACCAACAGCTACGTCCATTCCGACGGGCGCCTGGTGGCCGCCATCGGAGTGAAGGATCTGGTGATCGTCGCCACCGATGACGCGGTGCTGGTCGCCGACGCCGCCCACGCCAAGAACGTGGGCAAGGTGGTGGAGCAACTGCGCCGCCGCAATCGGTCGGAAGAAACGCACCACACCACGGTGTACCGCCCATGGGGCTATTACCGCGCCGTGGACATCGGCTATCGCTTCCAGGTGAAGCGCATCATGGTGAAGCCGGGCGCCCGCCTCAGCCTGCAAAAGCATCACCACCGGGCGGAGCACTGGATCGTCGTCCAGGGTACGGCGCTGGTCCAGCGCGATGGCGAGAACCGCCTGGTGCGGGAGAACGAGTCCGTTCACATCCCCATCGGCATGGAGCACCGCCTGGAGAACCCCGGCAAGCTGCCCCTGCACCTGATCGAAGTGCAGTCCGGCGCCTATTTGGGCGAGGACGACATCGTGCGTCTGTCCGACACCTACGGCCGCGCGTAAGCGCGGCCCCCTTCAAGAAGAAGGGAGCCACTTCGAACGCGCAAGCGGGCGGGGAACGGGGGGCAACCCGTTTTTAAACCAAGACGCGGTCCCGCAAGGGCAACGCGCCGAGCCCGAGGTCAAATCCAATGCCTTCACACCACCGACGCCCTTTCATCCCGGCGACCGGCATCCCATCATCGGGGCCCAAGGCCAGGAACGGCCTGAAGCGTCGCCTGCTGGCGGCCGGGGCCGGCCTGGCCCTGGCGGGCGGCTTGGCCCTGCCGGCCGGCGCCCAGACCGACACCTCGCCGGATGAGACGGTGGCGACCCGCCAACATCCGGAATACGATCCCACGGGCATCCGGATGGGCGGTTTCATCCTGTACCCCAGTGTGACGCTGGATGAGGTGTTCGACAGCAACATCTATGCGACGCAAGGCCACGACACCAGCGACCTGATCACGGTGCTGCAGCCCAAGCTGGAGCTGAAGTCCAACTGGAATGTCCACCAGCTGAACCTGCACGCCAGCGGCGACATCGACTGGTACGCCCAGCACAGCCGCGAGAACTACGCCAACTACGACATCGGCGCGGACGGCCGGCTGGAAGTTTACCACGACGCCTGGATCGCCGGCGGCGCCGACTACAGCCTGTGGCACCTGCCCCGCACTTCGCCCAACAACATCGTCGGCCAGGCCGATCCCACCGAATACAACCAGGCCTCGGCCAACGTGGTGGGCCACAAGGAATTCGGCAACCTGTTCGTCGAGTTGGGCGACAGCTACAACCGCTATGACTTCGCCAACGCCAAGACCTTCGATGGCCGCACCATCCTATGGGAACGGCAGAACCATGATGAGAACGAGGTCAGCGTCCGCACCGGCTACACCATCCAGGGCTTGTATGAGCTGTACGTGAAGGGCGCCTACAACACACGCAATTACGACAGCGCGTCGGACATGAGCGGCTTCAACCGCAATTCCAACGGCTATACCGTCCTGGTCGGCGGCAATTACAACCTGACGGGCATCACCTCCGTCGACCTGTTCGCCGGTTACCGATCGCAGGATTATGACGATCCGCGCCTGGGCACCTTCTCCGCCCCGACGGGCGGCGCCAAGATCACCTGGAACGTGACCCCGCTGACCACCGTGACCGGTGAAATCACCCGCGATATCGACGAAACCATCGTGGTGGGGGCCGCCGGCTACTTCGCCACCAAGGAAACCGTGGCCGCGGATCATGAGTTGCTGCGCAACCTCATCCTGCACCTGCAGCTAAGCCATGAGTCCGACGATTTCCAGAATATAGGCCGAACAGATGACGTCTATGGCGTCGGTCTTGGCGGAAAATACATGCTGAACCAAATGACCGCCATCAACGTGCGCTATAACTACCAAGTCCGGTCATCTAACGGCACCGGAATTGGCTACGCTGACCACAACATCCTGGTCGGCCTAACCTTCCACATGTAAGGGAATACTGGCTGTATCCATAGCCATCACAGCGCATGCGGGGGCGGCCCTCGTTTGATCACAACCGCCGCCCCGCGCGTTTGATAAAACCATCGTGTGAGCCCGGCGAGAAACGGGCTGTCACCAGGAAAACCAAGGGATGAGGACCTGGCGCTATTGCGCCGGGCCGCCTCCCATCAAGCAGAAGGTGCCGGAATGCTGCCTTCCAGCCTCACCTCCCAACACCGCGACCGGCTGGCGCCCAGATTGTCATCCCGATGGGCGTCCCAGGGGGCGCCCAGGCTGGCGGTCGTCACCGTCATGGCCACCGCCCTGGTGCTTCCCGTCTTGGCCCGCGCCCAGAACGACGCTCCGCCGCCGGCGCCCAACGCGGCCGCCACCAGCGCCAACGTCGTCGCCAACAACGACACCACCGGACGTCCCGCCGCCCCGGCGCCGGGCGGCGTGGCCGCCGCTGACTATCAGCTGGGCCCCGGTGACCGGGTGCGCATCACCGTTTTCGGCCAGCAGGATCTGTCAGGCGAATACGCCGTGGACGGCAGCGGCACCCTGTCCTTTCCCCTGGTGGGGCAAGTGCATGCCGGCTCGCTGACGGCGGCCCAGCTGGGCAAGTCGCTGGAGAGCAGCCTGTCGCCCAACTACATCAAGAACCCCCATGTGAGCGTGGAAGTGCTGAGCTATCGGCCCTTCTACATCTTGGGCGAGGTCAAGACCCCGGGCAGCTATGCCTATGTCTCGGGCATGACGGTGCTGAACGCCGTGGCGCTGGCCGGCGGCTTCACCTACCGCGCCCGCGAGGATGATTTCCGTCTGCAGCGCACCGCCAAGGACGGCAGCAAAACCCAGGTCGACGCCGAACCGACGACGCCGGTCCAGCCCGGTGACGTCATCACAGTCCGGGAGCGCTATTTCTGATGACTTTGCCCGAGCAGCCCCGCGCCCTGGGTGGTGGTCCCATCCTCCCCCGGCGCCTCACCGCCGCCCCACCGGCCCCCCGCCCCATTTACATGCCGCCGCCGCAACAGCAGCCGCGGGACGTGTTGGACACCTACCGCAAGATCTGGGCGCACCGCCGCCTGGTGCTGGCCTGCACCGTGGGCGCCGCCCTTCTGGCCGGCATCGTGGGCTGGAGCATGCCGTCGCGCTACACCTCCGAGGCGCGGGTGCTGGTGGGCGTGCCCCAGCCGTCGATGGAGGGCATCGGCCCCACGATCGCCTCGATCACCTTCAACGCCGAGCGGGTGCAGAGCGAGGGACTGGTCGCCCAGTCGCGGGAGTTGGCCCAGAAGGTGGTCGACCGGCTGCATCTGAACGATGACCCCGAGTTCAACCCGGACGCCAAGACGGCGGCGCCGCAGGTGCCCGCCTGGGCCCGCCTGCTGCCGGCCAGCGTCGCGGAATGGCTGGCCAAGCCCAAGGCCAAGGCGCCGGAAACGCCGGAAGAACAGGCGCGCATGGCAGCCATCATCAACAACCGCACGGTCGACATCCTGGTGTCCAAGCTGGACATCGCGACGGTCGGACGGACGGACGTGCTGAAGATATCCGCCACCACGCGCAACCCGGACACGTCCTCCCTGGTGGCCAACGCGGTCGCCGACGCCTATCTGGCGGAGCAGCGCGACGTGAAGGTCGGCACCGCCAGCCGCGTGGAAGAATATATGGAAAGCCGCATCGCCGACCTTCGCCACCAGGTGGAGGACAGCGAGAAGGCCATCGAGGACTATCGCAAGCAATACGGCCTGTACGATCAGCAGAACGGCACCGGCATCATGGGCCAGCGCCTGACGGAGCTGAACACCCAGCTGATCACCGCCCAGACCGCCAAGGCCGACGCCGAGGCGCACCTGAACGATGCCCAGAACCTGATGCGTCAGGGCATCACCGGCGACAGCGTGCCGGAGGTGCTGAACAACCCCCTGATCCAGTCGCTGAAGCAGCAGCAGGCCGCCGCCGAGCAGCGCCTGGCCCAGCTGTCCGCCACCTATGGCGACAAGCATCCGCAGGTCACCGACGCCAAGGCCCAGATCGCCGACGCCCAGCGCAAGATCAGGGCGGAGATGCAGGGCATCATCAATGGCCTGCAGAACGTGGCCCGCACCGCCAACGCCCGCTATCAGGCCGTGCTGCGCGACTTCAACGAGGCCAAGGGCTCGCTGGGTGCGGACAACCAGAACGCCATCCACCTGGAGGCGATGGAGCGCGACGCCGCCGTCAACCGGCATCTGCTGGAAACCATGCTGACGGAAGAAAAGCGCCTGATCGGCCGCCAGCAGCTGGAGGCGCCGGACGCCCGCGTCATCTCCCGCGCCACGCCGCCGGTGGCCGCCAGCTATCCGCCCAAGGCCCTGATCCTGCTGCTCGGTACCCTGGTCGGCGCCGTGGCCGGCATGCTGATCGCCCTGCTGATGGAGGAGGCGGACCAGACCTTCCGCCAAGGCAGCCAGATCGAGAGCGCCACCGGCATCCCGGTCGTGGCCCTGGTGCCGGAGGTGAAGGGCAAGTCGCCCACCGCCCAGGTGCTGCGCGAGCCCGTATCCCCCTTCGCCGAAACCCTGCGCAAGATCCACATCGCGCTGGAACTGTCAGAGATGGAGTACAGCCCCCGCACCGTGCTGCTGTCCTCCGCCGCCCCCGGCGAGGGCAAGAGCGTCATCATCGCCGCCCTGGGCCGCCTGCTGGCCAGCCATGGCCGGCGCATCCTGATCATCGACTGCGACTGGCGCTCCCCGTCCCAGCACAAGCTGTTCAACGTGTCCAACAAGCACGGCCTGGCCTCGCTGCTGACCGATGACAGCGTCGTGCTGGACGACTGCATCCACCACGACACCCTGTCGGGGCTGGAGCTGATCACCGCCGGGCATTGGACCTCCAAGGACACGCGCATGCTGACATCCGACCGGATGCGGGTCCTGTTGCAGACCTTCGCCAAGAACTATGACCTGGTGCTGATCGACACGGCCCCGGTCCTGGTGGGCGCGGAGGTGCTGGCCATGTCGCGGATGGTGGACAAGGTGCTGTTCACCGTGCGTTGGGACCACACCCGCCGCAACGCCGCGTTGCAGGCCCTGCGCCAACTGGTGGAGGTGCAGTGCGACCTGGCCGGCGTGATCATGTCCCGCGTCGATCCGCGCCGCTACCGCCAGTATGGCTACGGGCCGCTGAACTACGACTACGCCCGCCCCCTGGCCGACCACTTCGGCTGAGCCACCCTGGTCGAGGCCACTTCGGTTAAGGATAGCCCCATGGAGCGAGAGGCCCTGCGTGACTTGCCGCCCGAGGGGGCGAGGGGGATGGATCTTCCTCCTTCCTCCATCCCCTCCCCCCAGGCGGCCCTTTTGACCCGCGCCTATTCTCCCGAGCTGATCGGCTCCGCCCCCCAGTGCGCCGACCTGGCGGAATGGCTGACCCAGAAAGGGTGTGAGACCACGGTGTTCACCGGCCTGCCCTACTACCCGGGCAATGAGGTCTTCACCCAGTACCGGGACTTCAAGGGCGGGCACGAGGTCATGAACGGGGTGCGGGTGGAGCGCCTGCGGGCCATGATCCCGCGCAAGGGCTCCGCCAAGGCCCGCATCCTGGCGGAGGCCAGTTTCCTGCTGGCGGGATTGTGGGCCCGCGCCTCCGGCCGGCTGAAGCCCAAGCCGCTGGTGATCAGCCTCTGCCCGTCCATCCTGACGGTCGCCCTGGGCTGCCTGGTGCGCCAACGCGACGGCCGCCATGTCGCCATCATCCACGACATCCAGTCCGGCATGGCCAAGGGGCTGAACATGGTGTCCAGCGGCGGCCTGGTGAAGGCCATGCGCTGGTGCGAACGCACCGTCCTCAACCGCGTCGACCTGATCGTCGTGCTGACCGAGCACATGGCGGAGCAATTGCGGGACCTGGGCGTGACGCAGGACATCGAGGTGGTGCCCATCTGGGTCGACACCGACCGCTTGTATCCCGAGCCCCCACGGGTTCCGGCCAACGATGGCCCGGCCATCATCCCGGCGCCCAAGATCGCCGCCCGCCTGTTGTACAGCGGCAATTTCGGCCTGAAGCAGGGCCTGGGCCAGGTCCTGTCCATGGCGGAGGAGTTGCAGCGCCGCACCGATGACGTGGAGATCATCCTGCGCGGCAGCGGCGCCATGCGCCCCGCCCTGGAGGAGGAGATCGCCGCCAGGGCCCTGCGCCGCGTGCGCGTCACCGGCCTGCTGCCGCCGGACCAGCTGCGCCAGGGCCTGAGCGAGGGCGACATCCACCTGGTGCCGCAAGAGCCGGACGCCGCCGCCTTCGCCATCCCGTCGAAGATCTTCAACATCATGGCCGTGGGCCGCCCCTTCGTCACCACCGCCAAGCCGCACAGCCCCCTGTGGCATTTGCAGCAGCGCAGCGGCGCCTTCGTCTGCGTGCCGCCCCACGATACCGAAGCCTTCACCGATGCCGTCCTGCGCCTGGTCCGTGACGCGCCGCTGCGCCGGGAACTGGGCGCGCGGGGGCGGCGTTTCGTCGAACAGCATTATTCCCGGTCCCATGTCCTGGGGGGGTTGGTGCGGCGACTGGATGCGCTCTATGCCAAATAAGGTTACCGCGGGGGCACGAGCGATTCCGCTCGCGGACAGCCCCCGCTCCTTCGTGATTTTCGAGCCGGACGCGGAGGGGCACCCCTGCGAATGGCTGAAGCACCTGATGCACTTCGCCGTCGCCGACCGGCGGAACTACCGGGTTTCGTTCGTGGTGGCCCGCGAGTTGTACGATGAGTTGTCGGCCGATGATGCCGCCGGCCGCCAGGACCGCGTGCGGATCCTGCCCCTGGAACCCTCGGAACAGGCGCTGTGCCGCCACCCCCTTCTGCCGGTGCGCGGCTTCGCCCGCTGGTGGGTCATGCGCCGCTATCTGGAGCGCACGGGGTCGGAGGCCGGGCATTTCCTGTCGTTGGATCATCTGACCCTGCCGCTGGCCCTGTCGCTGGGAGCGCGGGGTCGGCGGTTGTGCGGCGTCCTGTTCCGGCCATCGGTCCATTACCGCGCGCTGGGAAGCTATGAACCCAGCCTGAAGGAATGGATGCGCGACGCGCGCAAGGCCCTGCTCTACCCCCTGATGCTGCGCAATGCCGCGGTGCACCGCGTCCTGTCCCTGGACCCCTATTTCCCCACCTTCGCCCATGATCGCTACACCCAGGGCGGCAAGGTGCGGACGGTGGTGGACCCTGTCCATCCCTTCGTGAACGAGAAACCGGAGGAGCGGAGGCTGGCCGACAGCATGCCCACCGACCGCGTCACCCTGTTGCTGTTCGGATTCTTGAGCGAGCGCAAGGGCGTGCTGTCCCTGCTGGACGCCTTGTGCCGGCTGCCGGCGGACGCGGCGTCCAAGGTGGGCGTCATGATCGCCGGCAAGGTCGATCCCGCGCTGCGGGAGCGGGTGTACACGGCCCTGGACCGGGTACACCGGGAACAGCCCGACCTGTGGATCCATCTGGAAGACAGGCGGCTGACCAGCGGCGAGATCAACGCCCTGATCAAGGAAACCTCTGTCGTGCTGGCCCCCTACCAGCGCTTTGTGGGGTCCAGCGGCGTGCTGCTGTGGGCGGCGCAAGCGGGCAAGCCGGTCCTGACCCAGGATCTGGGCCTGCTGGGCTGCCTGGCCCGCACCCACC
The DNA here is from genome assembly GCF_036348415.1 of Nitrospirillum karajorum. Taxonomy (NCBI): domain Bacteria; kingdom Pseudomonadati; phylum Pseudomonadota; class Alphaproteobacteria; order Rhodospirillales; family Azospirillaceae; genus Nitrospirillum; species Nitrospirillum karajorum. The sequence continues at coordinate 1,513,217 of NZ_JAZBQB010000001.1, read as the reverse complement.
GTCTGGGCCTGGCGCTGGACACCACCAACAGCGACACTCTCTCCAAAGGCATAGAATATCTATCGGAAAGCGACACCCGCAGTTATTTCGACCAGGAGGCGGCGGCCAACTATATCCGCCATCAGAGTCCGCAGAACTTCGCTTCCGAAATAATCTCCAGCCTCATGGGTACCGCCTGAACCGGATATGACTGGGCGTGTTTGCCGCACCTGCGAGCAAGTCCCAGCTTGGTCACAGGACTTCTTGGGTGGGCCATGGCCTGATCTGGGCGAACTCGGCTGTCGATCAGCCTCCTTTGGCCAGCCGCCGCACATGCGTGGGCGGCCATCGCCACCGGTCGCCGCATTCAGGAACCCGTCCCATGCCCCCAGCCCTGTCCGAAGCCCTTTCCACCCCCCTCATCACCCTGCGCGACCATCCGGTGGGCCTTCCCGCCGCGATAACGCAGCCCCCGCGCAGCGGTCGCCCGCTGGCGCCGGAGGTCATCACCGGCACCGCCGCCGCGCTGGACGCCCTGGCCATCCTGGCCACCGGCGCGGCCGCATACGCCCTGGCGGACGGTACCGTGGCCCGGCCCCTGTTCGGCCTGGTGCTGATCGTCGGCCTGATGCTGGGCATGGCCGCCCTGCGCTGGACCGGCGCGCGGCGGCTGGACCGCTTGCGCAAGCCCGCCGACAGCCTGCTGCCGCTGGCTTCGGCCTGGGCCCTGACCGCCGGCGGCCTGGTCGCCCTGCTCCATCTCCTGGACGCCTTTGACCCGTCCATGACCAACTGGCTGGCCATCTGGTCGCTCCTGGCCCTGGGCGGGCTGGCGATGGGTCGGCTGGCCGCCGGCCTGGCGGTCGGCACCTGGCACCGCGCCGGCCGCCTGACCCAGAACATCGCCGTCGTGGGCACCGGTTCGGAGGGCCAGCGCCTGCTGCGCCACTACCGCGCCACGCCGCGTGACGACCGCCACGTCGTGGGCGTTTACGACGACAACCGCGCCAGCCATGCCCGCTTCTGCGTCGGCTACCCTATCCTCGGCGGCCTTGACCAGCTGCTTGGCGAAATCCGCGCCGGCCGGGTCGACCGGGTCATCCTGGCCATGCCGCTCTCGGGTGAAAATCCCGCCCTGGCCAAAGCGCTGCATGTGCTGGGCCAGGCACCGGTGGACGTGGCCATCAGCTTGGACCCCGTGGCCGTCCACGGCCATGCCGCCGATGGCGAGCCGCCGGCCCTGGACCTGCTGCGCCATCCCCTGACCGGCTGGCGGGCCATCGCCAAGACGATCGAGGACCGGGTGCTGGCCGCCATCATCCTGGTCATGATCTCCCCCATCATGCTGGCCATCGCCGTGGCCATCAAACTGGAGAGCAAGGGCCCCATCCTCTTCAAGCAGAAGCGCCACGGCTATAACAACCAGCTGATCGAGGTGTACAAGTTCCGCTCCATGTACCATCACATGGCGGACGCGAACGCCGAAAAGCTGGCACAGCGCAACGACCCCCGCATCACCCGCCTGGGCCGCATCCTGCGCCGCACCAGCCTGGATGAGCTGCCGCAGTTCATCAACGTGCTGCGCGGTGAGATGTCCATCGTCGGCCCCCGCCCCCACGCCCAGTCCGCCAAGGCCGGCGGTCTGCTGTACCGCGACGCCGTCGCCCACTATGACAGCCGCCACCGTATGAAGCCGGGCATCACCGGCCTGGCCCAGGTCAGCGGCTGGCGGGGCGAGACCAGCACGGTGGAGCACATCGTGAAACGGGTGGAGCACGACCTGCGTTACATCGAGACGTGGACCGTGTTGGGCGACCTGAAAATCATCGCCCGCACCATCACCAGCAGCATCTTCACCAAGAACGCCTATTAAAAAACGCTTCCTGATCAAAGCGTTGACGACCGATCACGATAGAAGGGACGTAGCCCATGCGCTGCCTCTGGATCACGCTGGCCGACCCCGATCCGCCCCATAACGGACAGTTCATCTATTCCGGGGGATTGATCGGCAGCCTGGCGCAAGCGGGCGCCGACATGGCGGTGCTGGGGCTGAGCCGGCCCGACGGCAAACGCGCCGACGGCGCGCGGGAAACGCCCGGCGACGGCGCCATCGACTGGCATCTGGCGGAGCATAAGCCCCGCTCGCGCTGGAGCAGCCTGCGCTCCCCCTGCCCAACATCGCGCACCGCTGCGGCACGCCGGACATGCATGCCCGGCTGCGGCGCTTGCTGGCCTCGGGCCCGTGGGACAGCGTGGTGATCGACGGGGTGGGGTCCGGCTGGGCGCTGGCGGACTTCAAACGCCAGTTCCCCAATCCCCACAACCGGCCAAAGCTGGTCTACGTCTCCCACAATCATGAAGAGTCGTTGCGGGCCCAGCTGGCGCAGAACCAGTCCAACCCGCTGAAGCACCAGGCCATGCGCTTCGACGCCGCCAAGGTGACGCATCTGGAACGCGCCATCGTGAAGGAGGCCGACCTGGTCACCGCCATCACCCCGGACGACGCGGACCTCTACCGCGAACGCTGGCCGGACAAATCCATCGCGGTGCTGACGCCCGGCTATCGCGCGACGGAGCGCGAGAAAAAGCCCATCAGCCGCGACCTGCCCCGCCGCGCCGTCATCGTCGGCAGCTTCGACTGGATCGCCAAGCGCATGAACCTGGAAGAGTTCATCAGCGTGGCCGACGCCATTTTCGCCGCCAACGGCGTGGAGCTGGAGGTGGTGGGCAGCGGCGACGCCACCTTCCTGGCCAGCATGCGCAAGCGGGTACTGGCGACCCGCTTCACCGGCACGGTGGACGACGTGCGCCGCCACATGGACGCCGCCCGCATCGCCCTGGTGCCGGAGCGCAACGGCGGCGGCTTCAAGCTGAAGGTGTTGGACTATGTCTTCAACCGCCTGCCCATCCTGGCCCTTAAGGGCTCGGTGGCAGGCGTGCCGCTGGAGCAGGAGGAGAGCATCCTGCTGTATCCGGGGCACGAGGATCTGGCCATGGGCGTGGTGCAGTCCATCGACGACCTGGACCGCCTGAACAACCTGCAGAACGCCGCCTATCGCGCCTGCCGCGACAGCTTCCACTGGACCAGCAGGGGGCCGCAGTTGCTGACGGCCATCGGCGCGGCATGACGACCTGGACCGAATGGGCGGGATACAGCGCCATTCCTCACGACAGCGCCGCGCGGCGGCATCCGCTGGGGATGGTGGACTGGGTGTTGCTGGTGGGCTTCCTGCTGGGCATCTACACCGGCTTCGCCATCCAGATCACCCCCACCGTCCCCTTCCCCGCCGCCATTTCCGGCATCACCGGCGTCATCCTGCTGTGGCGTCGCCGGCATGGCATCTCGGCCGCCGGCCTGGCCGCCTTCCTGGGCGTGACCCTGCTGCTGCTGGCCTCCATCCTCTACGCGCCAGGCCTGGACCTGTTGTCCAAGCGCACCACCGGCCTGTTGCAGATGGTCTATTCGCTGGCCATCTCCTACGCCCTGTTCCTGACGGTGGTGGAGGCGGGGGCGGCGGCCTTTTCCCGCCTCATGCTGGTGTTCATCCTGACCATCATCGTCGGCACCCTGCTGGAGACCTATGCCGGGCTGGCGGCCATCAGCGACGCCGTGCGGCAGAAAATCTACACCTCGGGCGTCTATGACGCCGACCTGCGGGATGAGCTGCTGTATGGCAAGGTGCGGCCCAAGCTGTTCACGTCGGAACCGTCGGCCGTCACCTTCTCCTACACCCTGTTTTCCTTCTGCTGGCTGCTGACCAGCAGTTGGCGCCACAAGCGCCTGGGCTATCTCGCCATGATGACGGCCGCCATGATGGCCATGCCCGGCCCCACCCTGCTGCTGATGCTGCTGTTGCTGGGCCTGCATGAGATGGTGCCCAAGGGCGACGATGGGCCGGCCCCATTGCTCAGCGTGCGCCTGATCAAGATCGGCGCCGTCGCCGCCCTGGCCCTGATCGCTTTCGCCATCATCGCCAGCTCGGTCTACGCGGCGCGGCTGGATAATATCGCCAACGGCGATGATGAGAGCTTCTTCTATCGCGTCATCGGCCCCTTCCTGGTGACGTTGGAGGTGGTGAAGCACCATCCCATCCTGGGCATCGGGCTGACGGGCGAGCAGATGATCGCCGACACCATCGCCACGGTGTTCCTCAAGTCCGGCTCCTTCTCCCCGCTCTGGAACATTCCCGAGCCCAACGAGGTCATGACGAATTACTTCTGGCTGCACTGGGTCTATCTCGGCCTCTGCGGCGGCGCGGTGCTGATGCTGGCCATCAGCGGCTGGCTGCGCAGCCTGGGGGTGCACGCCCTGACGCTTTGCTGGCTGGGCTGGACCATTCTGGGCCAGGCCTCCGGCGCCTATGTCAGCCCCAAGACCTGGACCGTGCTGATGTTGATCGCCGCCTGCAGCGTGTTGCATGCCGAGGCCCATAAGCGCAGGACGGCGCCCGCCCCCATTCCGGCCCCGCCGCCGCTCCGGCCTTATCCGCCCGGCGCCCTGGTGGCCATCGGCGGCAACGGCCCGCCCCGATACCGGCCCTGAAAGACTTTCGACAAGACCCCCAAAAACGGCCCCGCCACCATAGCCACCAAGCCCTGAGGCAGAGTGATGACCCTTGCGACCCAGTGGACGGCCCCTGAAATCGGCGCATGGGCGCCGCAGCCCGCTTGGTATCTGGACAGGGGGATGGGGGCGCCCGGGCCGGGCATGGCGCGCGCCGATTGGGTGCTGCTGGTGATTTTCCTGCTGGGCATCTACACCGGCTTTTCCATCCAGATCACCGCCAGCATCCCCTTTCCGGCGGCCATCGCCGGCATCTCCGGGATCATGCTGCTCTGGCGCCGGCGGCACAGCATCTCCCCCACCGGCCTGGCGGCCTTCCTGGGGGTGACCCTGCTGCTGCTGGCCTCCATCCTCTACGCGCCGGGCCTGGACCTGCTATCCAAGCGCACCACCGGCCTGTTGCAGATGATGTACTCGCTGGTCATTTCCTACGCGCTGTTCCTGACGGTGGTGGAGGCGGGCGCCGCGGCCTTCTCCCGCCTCATGCTGGTGTTCATCATCACCATCGTCATCGGCACCCTGCTGGAAAGCTATGCCGGCCTGAACCGTATCAGCGACGCCGTGCGCCTGGCGATCTATCACCAGGGCATCTACGAGTTCGACATCCGGGACGAAATGCTGTACGGCAAGGTGCGGCCCAAGCTGTTCACCACCGAGCCGTCGGCCGTCACCTTCGCCTATACCCTGTTCGCCTTCTCGTGGCTGCTGACCAGCGACTGGAAGCACAAGCGCCTGGGCTACCTGGCCATGACGGGGGCCGCCATGGTGGCCATGCCCGGCCCCACCCTGCTGCTGCTGGTGCTGCTGCTGGCGTTGTATGAGCTGGGGCCCAGCGACGACCCCGGCCAATCCGCCGCCATGCGCATCATCAAGCTGGGGGTGGTGGGCATCCTGGCCATCGCCGCCTTCGCCATCCTGGGCAGCACCGTCTACGCCAACCGCCTGCATGAGATCGCCTCGGGCAACGATGAGAGCTTCTTCTATCGCGTCATCGGCCCCTTCCTGGTGGCCGTGGACGTGGTGAAGCACCACCCCATCCTGGGGGTGGGCCTGACGGGGGAACAGCTGGTCAGCGACAATATCGCCGATGTCTTCCTGCGCTCCGGCGCGTTCAGCCCGCTGTGGAACATCCCCGAGCCCAACGAGGTGCTGATCAACTATTTCTTCCTACACTGGGTTTATCTGGGCCTGTGCGGCGGCATCATCATGATCCTTGCCATCAGCGGCTGGCTGCGCGCGTTGGGCGTGCCCGCGGTGCCGATGTGCTGGCTGTCCTGGGCGGTGCTGGGCCAGGCGTCCGGCGCCTATGTCAGCCCCAAGACCTGGACCGTTCTGTTCCTGATCGGCGCCTGCAGCGTGCTGCACGCCCGGGCCAAGCGCGCGGGGGAGGCCCCCGTCCCCGCCCCGCTGGAGCCCGCGATATTGCCGGCGGCGGCCCTGCCGCCCGCCCCGCCCGCCATCCCGCCCCTGGCGGCCCTGCACTGACGCGACCGGAAGGGGCGCCAACCTCCAGGACAGGGACCTTCCTGACGCCGTTCGAGATCGCCAGCGGCATCATTGACGTGCCGCCCAGACCATCGGAACTGCGGGCCGCGGCCGCCACGATGGCCGATGAGGTGTCCTGGATACTGCGGCGACAGGCTGGGTCAATTACGGTTGAAGATCGGCGCGGGCCTCAGGATTGCGATTATAGGGGGACAACACTCATGCGGCAGCAATGCACAGAATGTTTCTGCAAGAGCCACCTACCGGCAATTTTCACCGAAGTGCCTCTCCCGCCGCATGCCTCCGTCGTTAGGCCGACGATTGCAACGTACTTTGCGGGCGCGTCGATGAATCTGGCACGCAGTATATGCCTGCCACCGCATGATGGAGCTTGATCGCGCTCATCTGGAACGTTGCATTCCGGGATTTCACTTAGGTTGTGTATCTTAATGTTCTTATTCTTGATAATCTGATTTATCACCTCATCCGGATCATGGCCATTTATGGAGACATAGACTTCTCCTGTGTCATACTCAAGGTATGCGTAAGCCAACGCTGAGGCCGCCTGATCAGCATCCTCCACAAAGACCCCCGTGAAATCGGCCGTTATTATATAATATAGAAATATTATTGTCAGAAAAGACAATACGCCAGTAAATATGGCCGCTATTTTAATTATTCTCCCTAGCGTTTTATTCATTTCTGCATGGCCGGCATATTGGAGATCGCGAACGAGTCCGCACAGCATTCGTCGGCGGGCTTGCAGGTACCACCGCCTTTCTGATGAAATAACTCGTGGCGAAGCACAAACTGCATGGTTCTTCTGGCATCAGTCTTTCCCAACCCCAGTATTATAGCCGGGGCCGCTGCCGACATATAAATTTCTGTCGTGTTGGTGGCCGGGTTAGTTAGTCCACCGGGAACAAATCCGTTCGTCAGGCCACCTGCTAATCGCCGAGCGACCTCCATTGACACTGCGGGCAACGGTTCTCCCATATGTTCCGCGTACGCCGCGAAGATTGGGCGGAAAATAAATCTGTGATTTCGGATGCTATCTTCTACTTCTTCTTTCGAAAGGACTCCAGACCTCAGCATCGCCGCCAACTCTTCCTCAAATAATTTCTTGGCGGCCGATGGGCTGAGAATTCCTTTTTCATCAACGAAAAATTGACCGCATTTTTTCTGCTTGCCTTGCGAACCCCTGTCTTCCGGCATGACAGACGGTTTATTCGGCACATCGCGCCGCGCTGATGCTGGCTGTTCAGCCTTGACGGGCTCCTGCGATGTCTCGCCGTCACCCGTCCAGCGCCCATGATCATCCCGCGCCTGGTCAGGGCTGTACTTCGCCAAGTTGTCGTTGGCCCGCGCCAACCGGACGGCGGCGTCCCAATCCAATTCAGGCAGGCGTAGATGCACGGCGCGGATCATGGCTTGGGCCAGATCACCGCGGTTCAGCGCGTCGGCGATCTTGGCCAGGGCCGGCAGCGCGGCGGCAGCGGGTTCCCCACCGGCATAGGCGCGCTTGAGCAACACCGCCACCTCCGCCGCCGAGCGGGCCTGGAAGCCGCCGGCGCCCTTGGCCAGCAGGGGTACGCCAGCCAAGGCCAAGCCCTCGGCCGTGCAACTCAGGCCCAGGCCACCCGGGCCGTTGCTCACGCGGTATCGACGCTGCCAGCCATCCATGATCGCTCTCCCTGTTGTTGGAAGAGCAACATATGTTCTTTATTTGTTCTTGTCAACCTGTGCGTGAGTGCCGACGACATCGTCGCCGGGAGCACTCCTCGCTTTCGGGGGCGCTACTCCTGCGCCAGCTCAGCGGCGATGTTGGCCAGGGTGCCGGGGGATTCCTGCCGGGGCAGAAACAGGAAGTTGTTCACATAATCGGCGAACTGGCTGCGGGCCAGGCCGGGGCGATAGTCCTGGATGTCCTCCGGACGCTGCATCGTGGCCACGTCGAAATTGTCCAGGGTGCGCAGCTTGTTGTGATGCAGGAAATACCCCTGGTAATCGATGGCGTCGAAGAAGCGGGCGATACGGTCGATGGAGCCGCGGGAATGCCGCTCCTCGATCTCCACCAGGATGCGGGGATGGCACCGGGTGATGGTTTCCCGGCCGCCCTCCAGCACCGCCTCCTCGTGCCCCTCCACGTCGATCTTGATGAAGGCGACGTCACCGGAATAGACGGCGTCGAGGGGGGCGGAGGTCACCTTCAATTCACGCTGCGCCGGCTGGTCGGCCAGGGCGGTGGGCGACAGGGTCGACAGCCCCGTTTCGGGCTGTCCCGCCACGACGGGAATATGCAGCTGGGCCATGCCGGACGATTGCGACAGGGCGGTGGGGTAGACCACGACGTCGTCGCCGAACTTGGCCGACAGACGCGCCGCCAGCCAGGGCACGGGCTCGAAGGCATAGACCCGGCGGGCGTGGGGCCGCATGAAATGGATGTAGCAACCCTCGTTGGCGCCCACATCGATGGCGTCGCGCCCAGGCTCGCACAGGTGGCGCACCAGGCGGGTTTCGGCTTCACCGAAATGCTCGAAGTACTTGTGTTCAAGCCACAGCATCATCGGCGTGGGACAGACGGTGCGAACCAGTTGCTTCGCCCCGCGCCTCAGCGCACCGGGGATCATTCAGCCACCTCCTTGGCGAAGGCCGTCGGCGCCGGCTGCGGCCGGGAGACGAGGGAGCGCAGGACGCTGGTCATGGCCTCACGGCTGGGCCGCATCAGCAGGAAGGCCAGCCCGGCGGTGAGCATCCCAACCACGGCGGCCACCGCCAGCGCCACCAGCGGGGCCGCCAGCAGGCTTTCGGGCATCACCCCGTTGCGCAAGAGCCAGACGACGCCGGCAACCGCCAACGACGCCCAGACGGAGGGCAGGATGCGCCGGTACAGGTCGCCCTGCGTGACCGGCCCCTGCCCTGCGGCCAGGTAGAAACAGACCGGCAGGCGCAAAACCAGGCCGACGGCGGCATAGGCTCCCGCGACCCCGACGGCGCCGAAGGGAACACCGGCGATGAAGGAGGCGATGGCCAGGGCCACGTCGATGGCGGTGGAGCGCAGCAGGTCGCGCGACCGCCCCTGGGGCAGGTAGATCAGGCCGGCGGTCATCAGCGTGGGCTGGACGGCTGCCACCAGGGCGAAGCAGGTGATCAGGGGGGACATCGCCTCCCACTTCGGGCCGAACAGCAGGTTGGTCACCCAGTCGGACGCGACGGCGGCACCGGCGGCGGCCGGCATGGTGACCATCGCCACCCGCTCGATCAGGACGCCGAACGCCCGGCGGAAGCGCTGCGGCTCATCCACCAGGCGGCTCAAGGCCGGCATGGCCACGGAGTAGAGCGGCGCGTTGATGCTGTTGATGGGCACCAGAACCAGCCGCGCCGCGCGTTCATAGAGGCCCAGGGTGGCGGCGCCGAACAGGCGGCCCACCAGGATCTGGTCGATGCTGCGCGCCAGGGTGGAGAGGATGCCGCACCCCGATACCGACAGGCCGAAGCCCAGCAACTCGGGAATGCCCGACGTGCGGCGCGGCAGCGACGGCCGCCATCGGCACAACGCCCAGCATCCGGCCATGACCAGGAAGGGGGCGGCCAGGCGCTGCGCCACCAGGGCCCAGTGGCCCCATCCCTGGAAGGCCAGGACCACGGCCACGACGAAGGCCAGCAGCTCGCTGCCGGTCTCCGCGATGGCGATGGCGGAAAAGCGCATCTGCCGGCGCAGCAGGGCCCAATGCTGCACCGTGGCGCCGCTCATGACGAAGCCCAGTGCCAGCCAGCGGGTGACGGGCTCCAGATCCGGTTGCCCGTAGAAGTGGGCGATGGCGGGGGCGCCCAAGGCCAGGCAGGCGGCGATGAGGCAACCGGCACCCGTGTTGATCCAGAACAGGGCGCTGACCTGTTCGTGGGTGATGTCCGTCTTTTGCATCGTGGCGGCGGACAGGCCCAGCTCCTTCACGATTTCAAACAGGGCGGTCATGGCCCCGACCATGGCGATGAGGCCGAACTCAGCCGGGGCCAGCACCCGCGCCAGCACGATGACGGAGCCGAACTGGGCCACCAGCTTCACCACCTGGGCCCCCATCATCACGGTTCCGCCCCGGGTCGCCCGGCGGCCGATGTCACCGATCAGGTGGGCGGTATTCAGATCGCCGTTCCGATCACGCATTAACACCTCTCACCGACGGCGCGGACGCGGGCGCCGCCGTTTTTGGGGCCACCGTGGTTAGGATGGAACCGCCACCGGCCAGACGAGGGCAATCGCCTGGCCGGTGGCGGTGGGGACGGCCCGGCCGCCGGGGAGAGCCGGCGGTCAGCCCCGTCACCGTCAGGCGTGGACAACCGGCGCGCCCCGGACGGAGGCGATGTTTTCCACATACCAGCGATAGGTCTGGGCCAGGCCGTCGTCGATCGACGTTGGGGCGCGCCAGCCCAAGGCTTCCAGCCGGCTGTTGTCCATGATCTTGCGCGGCGTCCCGTCAGGCTTGCTGCGGTCGTGCACGATCTCGCCCTGGAAACCCACGACCCGGCATATCCGTTCCGCGAGCTCGGCGATGGACACCTCCTGGCTGCTGCCCAGGTTCAGCGGTTCCTCCCCCGAATAATGCTTCATGACGAAGACCATGCCGTCGGCGGCGTCGTCCACGTACAGAAGCTCCCGCAAGGGCGTGCCGCTGCCCCAGATTTCCAGGGCCTTCGCCCCTTCCTGCTTGGCCTTGTGCGCCTTCACCATCAGGGCCGGCACGACATGGCTAGCCATCAGGTCGAAGTTGTCACCGGGCCCGTACAGGTTGGTCGGCATGACCGAGGTGAAGTCGCAGCCGTACTGGCGCCGGTATGCCTGGCACAGCTTGATGCCCGCGATCTTGGCGATGGCGTACCACTGGTTGGTCGGCTCCAGCGGGCCGGTCAGCAGCGCCTCCTCCGGGATGGGCTGGGGAGCCATCCGCGGATAGATGCAGGAGGAGCCGAGGAACAACAGCTTTTCGACGCCCGAACGGTGGGCGCTGTCGATGACGTTCGCCTCGATCATCAGGTTGTCGTAGATGAACTCCGCCGGCCGGGTGTCGTTGGCGTGGATGCCACCGACATGGGCCGCCGCCAGGAAGACGGCATCCGGGCGCAGGTCCTTCATCCACCGGTCGACTTGGGCGCTGTTGCGCAGGTCGCAGTGGTGGCGGCCGACGGTCAGGATCTCACACCCCTCCCGCTCCAGCCGCCGCACCAGGGCGGAGCCAACCAGGCCGCGGTGGCCCGCGACCCAGACGCGCTTATTGCGCAGCTCGTAAGGGGGCTTGTGCATCGTGCTGTCCTTCCCACTGCTTGACGGGGGTGCGATCCAGAAGGGCGCGGTCGGCATTCACCATCTCGTAGACCAACTCCTCGAAGGCGATGCGGTGCTGCCAGCCCAGGACCGTCTTGGCCTTGGTGGGGTCGCCCAGCAGGAAGTCGACCTCGGCCGGGCGGTAATAGGCGGGGTCGACCGCGACCAGCACCTTGCCGGTGCGGCGGCAATAGCCGCGCTCGTTCACGCCCTCACCCCGCCACACCAGCGGGCGGCCGATGCAGTGGAAGGCCAGTTCCACGAACTCGCGCACCGAATGCGCCTCGCCGGTGGCCAGCACGTAGTCGTCGGGCTTGTCCTGCTGCAGCATCAGCCACATGCCCTCAACATAGTCGCGGGCGTGGCCCCAGTCGCGCCGGGCCTCCAGGTTGCCGAGGTAGAGGCAGTTCTGCAGGCCGCGTTCGATGGCCGCCACGGCGCGGCTGATCTTGCGGGTGACGAAGGTCTCGCCGCGCTCAGGCGATTCATGGTTGAACAAGATGCCGTTGGAGGCGTGCATGTTGTACGCCTCACGGTAGTTCACCGTGATCCAGTAGCCGTACATCTTGGCCACCGCGTAGGGGCTGCGCGGGTGAAACGGCGTGGTTTCCGACAGCGGATCGCTGCTGATGCCGCCGTACAGTTCGGAGGTGGAGGCCTGATAGAAGCGGACATCGTCCTGCATCTTCAGCGACCGCACCGCCTCCAGCAGGCGCAGCGTGCCGGTGGCGTCCACGTTGGCGGTGTACTCCGGCATTTCGAAGCTGACCGCCACATGGCTCATGGCGGCCAGGTTGTAGATTTCGGTCGGCCGCGTCTCGGCGATCAGGCGGGTCAGCGCCAGGCTGTCCGTCATGTCGCCATAGTGGAGCGAGAACTCAAAACCGCCCTCGTGGCGATCCCGGTAGATGTGATCCAGCCGGTCGGTGTTGATGGAGGAGGAACGGCGCTTCAGGCCATGGACCACATAGCCCCGGGCCAGGAGGAACGAGGCCAGGTAAGACCCGTCCTGGCCGGTGATGCCGGTGATCAACGCGGTTCTATTCGACATAGCTGCTCCGTTCATCAATGGGTTGGTCGCTGTTTCCAGCAAAGTTCTTGGGGATTGTTTCCGGATTGTTGTTTGGGGCGCTTCTTTCCATTTATTCTAGGCGCCCCTTGTCCTGGCGGTTGACGTGTTCAGGGGAAGAGCACGGCACGGGCGACCCGGTCCCAGGTGTAGGTTTCCAGGACGTGGTTCTGGCCACGGGCGCCCATGACGGCCAGGCGTTGCGGGTCCGAAACAGCCTGAACGATCAGGTTCGCCAATTCTTGAGGATCGGCGCGGGCGGCCAGGAAGCCGTAGCGGCCGTCGCCGGTGATTTCCGGCAGACCGTTGCGCCGCAATCCCAGGACGGGGGTACGGGAGATCAGCGCCTCCAGATACACCTGGCCCCACGGGTCGTTCAGCATGGGTTGCACCAGCAGGGACGAGCGGCGGTACAGCTCCTGCAACTCAGCCCAGGGCAAGGCGGACCGGAACTCGATGGCGGGATGCTCAGGCACCTGGTCGCGGACGGACGGATCGGCCACGATGGTCAGGCTGAGATCCGGGCGGCGCAGAACCGCCTGCTGGAAGGCTTCGATCACCAGCTCGCCACCCTTTTCCCGGAACAGGTGCTTGCAGACGAACAGCAACTTGGGCTTGGCGTAATCCTTGGGGCCGATATAGGGCTTGATGTCGCCCATGCCCGACCCGACGGCCGTGACGCGGGCCGCTGGCACACCGTAATGGCTGATGATGTGGTCGCGGACGTAGCGGCCGAAGGTGAAGATGTGGTCGACGCAGTGCAGCGACCGCCGTTCCAGGTCCTCATACGCCGCCAGGGCGCGCGGGCTGTAGCCGGCGATATCGGGGCGGTGTTCCGCCGCCAGCGCCCAGGTGTGGTCGCAATAGAGGTAGTGGTGGACGCGGTGCGCGCGGTCGAACATGGGGTCGGCCGTGGCCTGGGCCTCCACCGCCGGCAGGTCCAGCGCGCCGGTGTGGATGATGTGGCGCGTTCCCCGTTCCGCCGCCTTCGCGGCCAACTGGCGGGCCAGATGCTGCCGGGCGGGGGCGGCGCGGTACAACTGCTCCGACGTCATCAGCTTGCCATAGCCGGCCATGACGTGGCGGGCGGCCAAGCCCATCTTGAAGGTCTTGGACAGATGGGGGTGGAAGCCCTCCACCGTCACGCCCAGCTTCTCCAACGCCATACCCAGGTTGCGGGGGGCGCCCGACCAGGTCCGGGGATGGGTCGGATCACCGAAGACAGAGGTTATGGCCACCCGGTCGAACCGGCGTTCGGCCTGCTGCCCCTCACCCGCGGGCAAGGCCTCTTCTTCCGAAAACCCACCGAAGACCGGCGGCGGTTGCACGGGGCGCCCGGACGGATGCGATTGGGGTGAAGGAGTGCGCTCGGCCACGGCCTGGGTCTCTTCCGTCGGTTGATCCGGTGGCGGACCGCCGCCCTTGGGGCAAGCGAAGCCGCTGATGTGGTGGTTGAAATCAAACAGGACCGCCGTCGACCCGCCAGTGACCAACCTGTGACCGGCGCGGCTTTACCTGACCCATTTCAGTCACAGGCGCTACCACCACGAAAAAAGGCATACGCCCTTTAATGATTAGGCGGCCCTGTTTTGTCACAGCACGGAAAATTTGCGCCAGTCCATGATGAATTACTTCGCAACGGCCGCAAATGGGGACATCCGTGCTGTCAAGAATTCCCAGCGCAGCGCTCATGGACAATAGTCCAGCTGCCAGCGCCACCGTTTCATCCACCGATGTCCCCGTCTCACCGTCAGACGGCCGCGATGGGGGGCGGAGCCTGCGGGCGACTGGCCCGTGGGCGACTGGATGGCGGAACGTATCGGCTCCCGACGGGGATCGGCGGACGCCGGCAAGGTCGGCGTGGTGTTCCTGACCCAGGACATCACCGACGTCAGCACCATCAAGCGCGTGCGGGAGTTCCTGGACAATGGCCTGCCCGTCCTGGTCCTGGGCTTCGAACGGGCGCGGTACAACAGCGGTTACCGCCCGCCCTGGCCGCATGTGCTGCTCGGTCGCACCGTGGACGGCAAGTATGCCCACCGGCTGCAAGCCTTGGCGGGCGCCTTGCGCGTCATCTTCCGCAACCGCGCGCGCCTGACCGACGCCACCGTCCTTTACGCGCGCAACATCGACCAATTGCTGCTGGCGCTGGTGATGAAGTGGTTCATCAGTCGCAAGGCCGAGCTGGTTTACGAGGTGCTGGACATCCAGCCCATGTTCGTGGCCCACGGCCTGCGCTCCCTGGCCCTGCGCCTGGTGGAACGGCTGTGCCTGACCCAGGTCAAGCTGCTGGTCCTGTCCTCACCCGGCTTCCATCGTCATTATTACGCGCCGACGCAGAAGTTCCGCGGACCGTGGCTGCTGGTGGAAAACAAGCTGCCCCGGCCGGGCTTGCCGGAGCGCCCGTCGCCCCTGCCCGCCAGCCCCGCCCCGGCATCCACCGGCACGCGGCCGGTGATGCCGCCGGACCGCCCCTGGGTCATCGGCTATTTCGGGCTGATCCGGGGGAGCAGACGGTGGACCTGATGCGCCGCCTGGCACAGCGCCTGCCCGACCGGCTGCAAATCCGCTTCCGGGGCGTGCTGACCACCGTGGATGAGAAGAGCTTCTTCAAGACCTTGGAGGCCTGCCCCAACATCCTGTACGGCGGGCGCTACGACCACCCCGGCGAATTGGCGGACATGTACGCGGGCGTCGATTTCGCCTGGGCGCTGGATCTGGAGAACACGGAGCACAACTCACGCTGGCTGCTGCCCAACCGGTTCTACGAGGCTGGTTATTTCGGCGTGCCCTGTCTGAGCGTCCGGGGTTTCGAGGTCGACCGACTGGTGACGCGCCATGACGTGGGCTGGGGCTTCGACCAGCCCCTGGAAGAGACCATGGTGCGCTTCTTCCAGGATCTCTCGCCCGAGGACTATGAGCGCAAGCGGCAGCGCCTGCTGTCCCTGCCCGACGAGACCTTCGTCGCTGGTGAGGAGATCCGGGCTCTGTGCCGTTTTTTCGCCCGGCGGGCCGGGGCCCCACGGGAACAGCCCCCGCTTGAAGGCGGGATGCGCCCCAGCCCCGCGTCCTGACATTCGCCATCGGCCATGTCGCCGGGGACCCACCAGAAGCCCCCCGGAGTTGTCGGGGAGAAGACTGTGAAGGGATAGAGGCAATGAGTGACACTGTGGTGGTGACCGGCGGTGCCGGCTTCATCGGCAGCCATGCCTGCAAGGCGTTGGCTAAGGCGGGGTTGAGCCCCGTCACCTATGACAATTTGAGCCGGGGCCCCCGCGAGGCCGTGCTGTACGGCCCGCTGGAGGTTGGCGACATCGGCGACGTGGCGCGACTGGGCGACGTACTGCGCGATTACCAGCCCTGCGCCGTCATGCACTTCGCCGCCTACGCCCATGTGGGCAAGTCCGTCGGCGATCCGCTGCTCTACTATCGCAACAACGTCGCGGGCTCCATCGCCCTGCTGGAGGCCATGCGCGACGCCGGCGTCGGCAACCTGGTGTTTTCCAGCACCTGCGCCGTCTATGGCGTGCCCCAGCGCGTGCCCATCACCGAGGGGCACCCCCAGGCGCCCATCAACCCCTATGGCGCCAGCAAGCAGATGATGGAACGCATCATCGCCGACTGCGAGCCCGCCTGGGGCCTGCGCGCCGTCGTCCTGCGCTATTTCAACGCCGCGGGGGCCGATGCCGACGGCGACCTGGGCGAGAACCATGATCCGGAGCCGCACCTCATTCCCAACGTGCTGGACGCGGCGCTGGGCCGCAAGGACGGGCTGACCGTCAACGGCGCCGACTACCCCACGCCGGACGGCACCTGCATCCGCGACTACATCCATGTCAGCGACCTGGCCGACGCCCACGTCCTGGCGCTGAAGCATCTGCTGGACGATGGGCCGTCCATGGCCCTGAACCTGGGCAACGGCAACGGCTATTCCGTGCGCGAAGTCATGGAGGCGGCGGAACGGGTGACCGGCCTGCCCATCCCGTGGCATGTCGGGCCGCGCCGGCCCGGCGACCCGCCCGCCCTGGTGGGTGACGCGACGCAAGCGCGACGCATCCTGGGCTGGACGCCGGAGCGCGGCAGCCTGGACATCCAGATCGCCGACGCCTGGCGCCGGCGCCTGCGGGAGTTGCAAGCCCCCCAGGAACCGGCCATGACCTCCGTCCGCAAGACGGCCTGACCGCTTCCGGGAATGGACAAGGGGGGGCAGGAAACCGCCCCCCGACCCTCAGCGCACGGCGCGCAACGCGTCGATGAACTGCGGCACGGTGTCCAGTGTCAGGCCGGCCAGGTTGGCGCGGCCGGAGCCCACCATGTAGACGGCGTGTTCGCGGCGCAGCGTGGCCACCTGGTCCGGCGACAGCGGTAGCAGGGAGAACATGCCGCGATGGTGGCCCAGCGGCGCCAGCCAGGGGTCACCGGCCGCCAAGGCCTGGCGCACTCGGTTGATGCGGGTGCGCATGCCATCCAGCTCCGTCCGCCAGTCGGCGGTCAGGGCGGCATCGTCCAGGATGACGCGCACCAGGGCGCCGCCATGGTCCGGCGGCATGGACCAGTTCACCCGGGCCAGCAGCAGGATGTTGGACCGCATCAGTTCGGTGCGCGCCGGCGTGCCGCCTTTGGCGTACAGGGCGCCCACACGCTCCCGGTACAGGCCGAAATTCTTATCGCAGGAATAGGCCAGCAAGGCGTCCGGGGCGGCATCCAGAACCAAGCGGGCGCCAGCGGCATCCTCCTCCAGACCATCGCCCAGACCCTGATACGCCAGATCGATGAGGGGAATCAGCCCCCGTTGGGCCACCACCTCGGCCACCGCCCGCCACTGGGAATGGTTCAGGTCGGCACCGACGGGGTTGTGGCAGCAGCCGTGCAGCAACACCACGTCGCCGGCGGCCGCGCCCTGCAGCGCGGCCATCATCTCATCAAACAGGACGGTCTGCGTCGCCTGATCGTAATAGCGATAGGTCGCCACCGTCAGGCCGGCGGCGGTCATGATGGGCGCGTGGTTGGGCCAGGTGGGCGTGCCCAACCAGACCTTGGCACCCGGCCCCTTGGCGTTTTTCCGGGCGGCGTTGATCAGCTCCGCCGCCAGGCGCAGAGCGCCGGTGCCACCGGGGGTCTGCACCCCGACGAAGGTATCGGCCGGCACGGCCCTTCCGAACACGATGGGCTGCAGCAGTTCGGCATACCGAATGTCGCCTTCCGGACCCAGATAGCTCTTGCTGCCTTGGGTTTCCAGCAAGCGGGCCTCGGCAGCCTTCACGGCCCGCATCACCGGCGTCGCCCCGCTATCGTCACGGTAGACACCAACACCCAGATCCAGCTTGTGGGGCCGGGGATCGTCCCGGTGCAAGGCGATCAGGGACAGCAGCGTGTCGGCGGGCTGCGGCGCCAGCGCGTCGAAAAGCGTCGGGGCGGACATGAAGCGGAAACTCCCTTATGGGCGGAGCGGGACGCCCGACGGCGGCACCGCTATTGTTGCTGAATGATTTTATGCGAAATCCATGACAATGTCCTTTCATTGCCACAGGTTCTGGCACGATTATAGGAACCGTATTTCACGAGGTGGTGCGGAATGAAAGAGATTGATCAGTTTGACGACATCGATCATCGCATCCTGCGCGCCCTGCAGCGCGACGCGAGCCTGAGCCACGCCGCCCTGGCGGAACAGGTCGGCGCGTCCCCCGCCTCGTGCTGGCGGCGCATCAAGGCGCTGGAGGCCGCCGGCATCCTGGGCCCGGCCGTACGCCTCGTGGACGCGGCCAAGGTGGGCCGCGGCGTCAGCGTCATGTGCCAACTGCGCATGAAAAGCCATGCCACCAAGGACCGCCAGGAGTTCGAGGCCTTCATCCAGACGCGCGGCGAGATAATGGACTGCCACAGCATGTCCGGCGAATGGGACTATCTGATGCGGGTGGTGGTGGCCGACGTCGCCAGCTACGAACGCTTTCTGATGCGCGAGTTGCTGGCCCACCCGGCCGTGGCCGCCGCGGCATCGCATTTCGCCCTGAGCCAGGTGAAATACACCACCGCCCTGCCGATCTGATCAGCCTGTTTCAAGCGGAGCGGTTCAGCCGCGAAACCTTTGCAGCGGCACGCGGTTGGGGCAGCACGATTGAAAGGTTCTCGCGAGGCGGCGGGTGTACACTGGTGGCCACCTGGGTGCCACGGCCTGAAACGCCGCCCATATTCATTTGACAAGCGTGTCGGATGACCCCTTATATCGTTTCAAATGAAACGATCTGGTGGAGGCAATCGCCATGACCTTGGATAATGGCCCCCTGGAAACCATGAGCGGGTTCGGCAACGGCTTTGCGACGGAGGCGGTGCCCGGCGCCCTGCCAGTGGGCCGCAATTCTCCCCAGAAAGCCCCCTTTGGCCTGTACGCCGAGCAGGTGTCGGGCAGCGCCTTCACGGCCCCGCGGGCGGAGAACCGCCGGTCCTGGCTGTACCGCTTGCGCCCCACCGCCAGCCATGCGCCCTTTCAGCCATATGTGCGGTCCAGCCTGCTGCGCTCCGGCCCGTTTGACGAGGTGCCACCCACCCCGAACCGCCTGCGCTGGGATCCCCTGCCCCTGCCCGACGCCCCCACCGACTTCATCGACGGCCTGGTGACCTATGGCGGAAACGGCGACGCGGGCGCCAACAGCGGCATCGCCATCCATCTCTACGCCGCCAATCAGCCCATGGCATCCAGGGTGTTTTACAACGCGGACGGCGAGCTGTTGATCGTGCCGCAGACGGGCCGCCTGCGCCTGGAGACGGAGCTGGGCCGGATGGAGGTGGCGCCGGGGGAGATCGCGGTGGTGCCGCGCGGCGTGCGTTTCCGCGCCCTGCTGCCGGACGGCCGCGCCCGGGGCTATGTCTGCGAGAATTACGGCCCCCCCTTCAAGCTGCCCGACCTGGGGCCCATCGGCGCCAACGGCCTGGCCAACCCGCGCGATTTCCTGACCCCCGTCGCCTGGTTCGAGGATGTGGATGAGGCCACGGAGGTGGTGCAGAAGTTCCAGGGCCGCCTGTGGACCACCACCCTGGACCACAGCCCCCTGGACGTGGTGGCCTGGCACGGCAACCTGGCGCCGTACACGTACGATCTGGCGCGGTTCAACACCATCAACACCGTGTCTTACGACCATCCGGACCCGTCCATCTTCACCGTGCTGACGGCGCCGTCGGAAATCACCGGCACGGCCAATTGCGACTTCGTCATCTTCCCACCCCGCTGGATGGTGGCGGAGGACACGTTCCGCCCGCCCTGGTTCCATCGCAACGTCATGAACGAATTCATGGGCCTGATCCACGGCCAGTACGATGCC
This sequence comes from Nitrospirillum karajorum, assembly GCF_036348415.1. Classification (NCBI taxonomy): domain Bacteria; kingdom Pseudomonadati; phylum Pseudomonadota; class Alphaproteobacteria; order Rhodospirillales; family Azospirillaceae; genus Nitrospirillum; species Nitrospirillum karajorum. Next base: position 1,493,484 of record NZ_JAZBQB010000001.1, on the reverse strand, counting down.
AAGGCCGGCGGCTTCGCCCCCGGCGGCGCCTCGCTGCACAACTGCATGAGCGGCCACGGCCCCGACCGCACCAGTTATGAGCGGGCGGTGGCGGCGGACCTTAAGCCCCACAAGATCGAGAACACCATGGCCTTCATGTTCGAAAGCCGCTGGGTCATCCGCCCCACCCGCTTCGCCGTCGAAACGCCGCTCATGCAGCTGGACTATGACGACTGCTGGGCGGGCTTCACCAAGGCCGAACTACCGAAATGACCCCTCCTGTGATCGACGAGACGCACAACCCGGCTCTGACCAGCTGGGTCGCCAGCGCCAACGGGCATACCGACTTTCCCATCCAGAACCTGCCCCTGGGCGTGTTCAGCACCCCGAATGAGGCGCCACGCGGCGGCGTCGCCATCGGCGACCAAGTGCTGGACTTGGCCAGGGCCGGCCGTTCCGGCCTGCTCACCGGGGCGGCGCTGGACGCCGCCATCGCCGCCAGCGGGCCGACGCTGAACCCGCTGCTGGCCCTGGGCGCGGGACCCCGCCGGGCCTTGCGCCGCCGCCTGTCACAGCTGTTGGCCAGCGGCAGCGACGAACGGGGCGACGTGGAAAACCTGCTTTACCCGGCCGCGGACTGCACCCTGCATCTGCCGGCACATATCGGCGGGTACACCGATTTCTATGCCGGTATCCATCACGCGCTGAACGTCGGCCGGCAGTTCCGCCCCGACAACCCGCTGCTGCCCAACTACAAGCATGTGCCCATCGGCTATCACGGCCGCGCCTCCAGCGTGCGCGTAACCGGGACGGAGGTGCGTCGTCCCAACGGCCAGCGCAAACCCCCAGACGCGGACGCGCCGACCTTCGGCCCCAGCCAGCGCCTGGATCTGGAGCTGGAGCTGGGCATCTGGATCGGGCCGGGCAATGAGCTTGGCACCCCCATCGGCATTGGCGAGGCGGACAGCCACATCGCGGGCCTGTGCCTGCTGAACGACTGGTCCGCCCGCGACCTGCAGGCGTGGGAATACCAACCGCTGGGCCCCTTCCTGGCCAAGAACTTCCTGACCACCGTGTCGCCCTGGATCGTGACGGCGGAGGCGCTGGCCCCCTTCCGCACGCGCCAGCCGGCGCGGGCGGCGGACGATCCCCGGCCCCTGCCCTATCTGTGGGATGAGGCGGACCAGGAGCACGGCGCCTATGGCATCGAACTGTCGGTGCAGATCCGCACGCCCCGGATGCGCGAGGCGGAACTGCCCCCACACCGCCTGGGCACCGGCCCCGCCACCAACCTGTATTGGACGGCGGCGCAGTTGGTGGCGCACCACACCTGCAACGGCTGCGACCTGAACCCCGGCGACCTGCTGGGCACGGGCACCATTTCCACCCCCGATGACAGCGGCGTAGGCAGCCTGTTGGAATTGACGTGCGGCGGTAAAGCGCCCATCACCCTGCCAACCGGGGAGACGCGGACCTTCCTGGCCGATGGCGACGAGCTTATCCTGGCCGGCCGCGCGGTGGCCGAGGGCTATGTCGCCATCGGCTTCGGCGACTGCCGGGGCCAGGTGGCGCCCGCCCCAGCCCTGTAATAACGAAGGAAGGGAAGACCATCATGACCCAGCAAAAGGTCATCATCACCGGCGGCGCCGGGGTCCTGGGCGGGGCGGTGGCCAAGGCCTTCCTGGCGGCGGGCCACCGCGTCACCGTGGTCGACCATGCGCCGGCACCGGCCGTCGTGACCGATGGCGTGCTGCACCTGGGCGGCGTGGACCTGACGGACGAGGCCGCCGCCCGCACCGCCTTCCTCCAGGCCAAGGTGGCCATGGGCGGGGCCGACGTGGTGGTGAACGTGGCGGGCGGCTTCCGCTGGCAGACGGTGGCGGAGGGCGACCCCACCACCTGGGAAAAGCTGTTCGCCCTCAACGCCCGCACCTGCCTGAACATGTGCCGGGCCGCCATCGTGCCGGAGTCTGAGGGCGGGCTGGCCAGCGGCGGCGCCATCGTCAATGTGGGGGCCGCCGCGGCGGAAAAGGCCGGCGCCGGCATGGGCGCCTATGCCGCGTCCAAGGCCGCCGTGGCCCGGCTGACCGAAAGCCTGGCCGCCGAACTGGGCGGGCGCATCCGCGTCAACGCCGTGCTGCCCCTGGTCATGGACACGCCGCAAAACCGGGCGGACATGCCAACCGTCGATCCCAAGACCTGGACCGCCACGGCGGCGGTGGCCGACGCCATCGTCTTCCTGGCCAGCCGGGCCGCCCGCGCCATCAACGGCGCGCTGGTCCCCGTCACCGCCCCCACCGCCGACTGAAGAGGCCCATCATGGTCAAGCGCCTGGACGCCGCCAATCTTCCCCCCTGCCCGGCTGGACCGTGACGCCGGAGGGCGACGCCATCACCCGTCGCTGCGTCTTCACCGACTTCACCGCCGCCTTCGGCTTCATGACCCAGGTGGCCCTGCTGGCGGAGAAGGCGGACCACCACCCGGAATGGTTCAACGTCTACAACCGCGTGGACATCCGCCTGACCACGCATGACGCCGGCGGCCTGTCACAGCGCGACGTGGACCTGGCCCGCGCGATCGACCGTCTGCTGCCGGTTCTCTGAGCGGACCGACACGATCAACATCACCGTGCTTGCGCACGGGCAGCATCACCGCGCTTGCGCACGGTCAGCGTCATCGCGCTTGCGCGCGGGGGCTAAGGGCGATTAGAGGTGGTTGCCTCCGCCACCCCAATTCCCCCGTGTGCCGCCGGTGAAAGTCCTTATCGCCGACACCGTCCACCCCGCCGATCCCGGCCGCATCGTCGAGGCGGACCTGATGGCCGCCGGCGCCACGGACATCGTCCGTTTGGGGCCTGGGGAACTGCTGGCCGACGCCGTGGCGCGGACGGTACCGGACCTGGTGATCGTGGACATGGCCCGTCCCGACCGCGACGGGCTGGACGACATCCGCGCCATTTCCCGTCACGATCCCCGCCCCATCGTCATGTTCGTCGACCAGGACGACCCCGCCTTCATGGAGGCGGCGATCGAGGCCGGCGTCAGTTCCTACAACGTCGTCGGCGCCTCGCTGCCCGTGCTGAAGCCGGTGGTTCAGGCGGCGGTGGCCATGTTCCGCCGCTATCGCCAGGTGGAGACCAGCCTGCACAAGGCCGAGACCTCCTTGCGCGAGCGTGAGGTGGTGGACCAGGCCAAGGCCCTGCTGATGCGCCAACGCGGCATGGCGGAGCCGGACGCCTATCGCTGGCTGCGCCGCCAGGCCATGGAGCAGAGCCGCAAGCTGGCCGCCGTGGCCGCCGACATCGTGGCCGCCGCTGAACAGAAGAAGGGAGGCGGGTCATGACCCTTCCACGCCCCATCCGCATCGGCCTGCTGCGCCTGACCGACAGCGCCCCCGTCATCCACGCCCAGGCCGCCGGCCTGTTCGCGGCCGAGGGCCTGGACGTCACCCTGTCGGTGGAACCCAGCTGGGCCAATCTGGCGGACAAGCTGTCCTATGGCCTGCTGGATGCGGCGGTCATGCTGCCGCCCCTGGTGCTGGCCATGGCACTGGGCCTGCGCCCGGCGGCGGCCCGATTGATCATCCCCATGAGCCTCAGCCAGCACGGCAACGCCGTGACGCTGTCCAATGAATTGGCCGGTGCGATCCTTGAAGGGGGGCGCCCCACGGCCGCCGAAGCCGGCCGCCGCCTGGCCACCCTGCTGCGGGGCCGCGCCCGCGTCACCTTGGCGGTGGTCCATGCCTGGTCCACCCACGCCCTGCTGTTCAAAAGCTGGCTGCACGCCGCCGGCATCGACCCCCAGGCCGACGTGGATTGGGCCATCGTGCCCCCGGCCGACAGCGTGGCCGCCATCGAGGCCGGGCGCATCGACGGCTTCTGCGCCGGCGCCCCGTGGGGGGCGGTGGCGGCGGCGGCCGGCGTGGGCCGCACCGTGGCCCTGTCGTCGGACATCATGCCCGGCCACCCGGAAAAGTGCCTGGCGGTGCGCGAAGTCTGGGCGGAGGAGCAGCCCGAAGCCCTGCACGGCGTCCTGCGCGCCCTGCTGCGCGCCGCCGCCGACTGCGCCGACCCCGCCAACACCCCCGTCCTCGCCGCCACCCTGGCCCAGCCCGCTTTCCTGAACCTGCCGCCCGAGATCATCGCCGCCTCCCTCCCCGGCGGCGCCCGTGAGGGCGTGGGCCAGGACACCGACGCCTGCGTCTTCGGCGCGGCCACCCGCCCTACCCTGGACCAGGCCCGCTGGTTCCTGGACCAGATGGCCCGTTGGCGCGACCTGCCAGTCAGCGCGGCCGAGGCGGAAGCTCTGGCGGCGCGCATCTATCGGCCGGACTTGTATGACACGGCGGCGGGCGTGGGCGATTCAACATGACCACCCTGGCCGATGATCTGGCCCGAGACCGGCGCACCGCCCGCCGCTTGCCAGCGTCGGTGATGTCCAATGCCAAGTGGCGCCACCTGTTCACCGCTTTGCGGGAAAGCGGTCTCGATATCCCGCAGGTGCTGGTGAAATTCATTGACGTCGAGGACATGAAAGTCCTGGGGCCCGTCTGGCTGGCGGGCATGCCGCACGCCTTCATCGACAGCTTTAACTACGGCCCGTTTCCCTTGGTCTCGATCGAGTGGCTGGAATTTCCCCGCCATACGCGCTTGCCCCGATCTGGCGGCCTTCCGCCCCAGGAATACGCGCAGGACATTGACGCCATCCGGGCTTGCCTTGAAGCTACGGGCAAGCAGTTTTCTCTTGAGCAAACCGCCCACAGCCTACGGGTGCTTGGCCATGTCAGATGACAAGTTTCCCTGCGACCGCCGCACGATGGCGCGCACGCCAATGAGCAAAGAGCAAGCCGCTCAATGGTTGGCCGATAACAAAGACGCCATTGCTGATTGGAACGCTTTCGTCGAGAAGAACGGCCTTCCGCTGGCCGACTATCGGCTGTTCTAATCCCGCGCCAGGTGAGAACTGGGCCGGGACATCGGCGTCAGCATCTTCCGCCAAAAAGAAACGGCCGCGCCCATGTGGGGGCGCGGCCTTGAAGTCTGGGGAACGGGTGGAAGAAATTCAGGCGGCGTGGACCGGCTGTTCCACCACATGCCAGGGACCGCTGAGATCCGTACGGTACTCGTAGCGGATGACGCCGGAGGCGTAGTTGGGTTCCAGCACCAAGATGGCCTTGTAGTTCTGCGGGATAACCGGGCCGATGCCGGCCTGCGGCGGCCAGTGGATTTCCGGCCAGCCGTTCAGGTCGATGCGGATCTTGGAGCCTGGGCCCGTCACGGTCTCATAGATCAGGGTGCCGGTGACGTGAGAAGCCACGTGCAGCGGCGGGTTGGTCGCCTGGGTTACCAGAGAATAGCCCGTCACCTCGCGCTTGGGCGTGTAGACCGTCAGATTAAGCGTATCCGTCGGGGCGCCAGGCGCGCCGCCCGAATGCAGCGTCAGGTGGAAAAGGCCAGCCAGTTGCTTGACGTCGGTGGTGCTCATGATTGGGTTTCCCTTAGAGTTTTCGGGTCGCTTGGTGGATCGCCGGGCTCTGGGTCGCCACAGCGATACACAACCATAGGTGCGAAAACCTGAAAGACTCAATCGAATGAGTTTAAAGCGTATAAGTTGTTATTCTCATAAATCACCACTATCGGATAGGTTCGCCCTAATCCCGCACCAGTGACAGGATCAGCAGGACCAGCAGCGCCAGGGCCGTCAGCTTCCAGAAGCGCACCGGGTCGCGGTCGTAGAGGGAGCGGCGGCGGGTGGGGCGCGGCGCGGGGTGGGCGGCGCCAGCCTCCAGTTCCAGCGCGAACTCCAGCACGTCGCCGTGGCGATCAGCCGGATTGGCGGCCACGGCCTTCATGACCGACAGGTCCAGCCAGGTGGGCAGGTCCGGCCGGCGCTGCTGCAAGGGCACGGGCGCGCCGAAGCGGGGGCGCTGGAAGGGTTCGATCTCGCCGTAGGGATAGGCGCCGGTGAACAGGTGATAGACGGTGACGCCCAAGGCATAGAGGTCGGTACCCTCATCCCCCGGCTCACCGGCCAGCAGTTCCGGGGCCATGTAGCTGGGCGTTCCCGGGATCTGCTCGGCCGGGAAGTCCTCCATCCCCGGCAAACGAACCACACCCAGGTCGATGAGGCGCAGGCCCCCGGCGCCGTCGATGATGACGTTGTCCGGCTTGATGTCCCGGTGGATGATGCCGGCGCGGTGCAGGGCCGCCACCGCCTTGGCCAGCTTCACCGCCAGGGGCACGCCCTCCGCCACGCCCACGCGCGGCGGCGCGGCCAGGCGTTGCGCCAGGGTTTGCCCCGGGTAATAGGGCATGACGGTATATAGCCGCGTCTGCCGGCCGGGCGGCACCTCCACCACCTCCCCCAGCCAGGGGCTGCGCACCCGCGCCGCCACCCAGCCTTCGCGCACGAAGGCCAGGCGGTAGACGACGTCGTCCGCCACCGTGGGCTTGGGGAACTTCAGCACCAGCGGTGCCTCCTTCCCCACCGGTTCCGTCAGGAACAGGGCGCTGTAGCGGCCATCGGACAACGGGCGGCCGACGCGATAACCGTCAACGACATCGCCCGGCTTGGGCAGGGGCAGGATGGGCAGCTCCGCTGTCAGGTCGGCCAGTTCATCCCGGTCGGCGGGTGGCAGCGCCACCACGTCGATGACCAGGGCGGTGGCGTTGTCATGGCTGCCGGCCGACAGGGCGGCCGCCACCATCTGCTGGCTGGCCGCCTCCGGCGTCGGCTCCGACGCCGCCAGGCGGGCGAGGTCGCGGGACGACAGCACGCCGTGGACACCGTCGGTCAGCAGCACCAGACGGTCGCCCTCGCGCAGGGGCTCGGCGGTGTAGTCGGCGCGCAGCGCGTCCTCCAGCCCGATGGCGCGGCGCAGGATGTGGCGCTGGTCCGGACCGCTGTGCACATGATCCTCGGTCAGCAGGCTGAGGCGGCCGTCGCGCAGGCGGTACAGGCGGGTGTCGCCCACATGCAGGATATGGGCGCGGCGGTCGCGCAGGATCACGGCGGTCAGGGTGGTGGCCATGCCCGTGCGCTCCGGGTCCACCCGGCCCTGGGCATGGATCCAGCGGTTGATGGCCTCCGCCGCGTGCGCGGCCGCCCGCCGCACGCCCAAGGTCTGGCGTTCGCCCAGATAGAAATCGATGAAGGCGCGCACCGCCAGCTCCGCCGCCACGCGACCACCGGGCGCCCCCGACACGCCATCGGCGATGGCGGCCACCGCCCCCTGGCGGCTGCGCTGGGTGGCGGTGCCCAGGCACACGCCCACGTAGTCCTCATTGCGCGAGCGGCGGCCGGTTTCGCTGCACCACCCCGCGCGCAGGTCGATCTGCCCCGCCCCCATCCGCGCCCACCTCCGCCTATTGCCTATAATTTGATCATATGCGCGACCCGCTTAGCGATTGTGCATAAAATAGGCAAATACGCCGCCCGCCGCCTCGCCAAAACCCCAGGTTTTCCGCGACGGCGAAACTGGCACGGCGGTTGCGAAGAAGATTACACGAGCAGGGGGCCAAAAGGTTCTTTTCTGCGTCGGGGCGGCCCCAACGGCGGGGTGGCCCCGCCTCCGGGATGATGCAATGGCGCGCATCCCATGTGGTCTGATCGGCGGGTCAACGGCGGCCTGTCAGCGTCCGGTTCCACCGGGCCCTACCCCACACGCAGGCCCATTTCGGCCTGACCCCGATCCACCACCCCCTTCTGGTGATAGGCGGCGCCCGACCCGTGGCAGCCCCGTCGCCAAAGGCCCGCAGCCCTGCCCGGAGGCGCACCCGATGAACAAGAGTTTCCTGAAGGCTGGACATCTGCCGACCCTGTTCGCGGCGTTTCTCTATTTCGACATGAGCTTCATGGCCTGGGTCATCCTGGGCCCGCTGGGCGTGCTGATCGCCAAGGATCTGGGCCTGTCGCCGGCGCAGAAGGGCCTGATGGTGGCGGTTCCCGTCCTGGCCGGCGCCTTCTTCCGCGTCATCAATGGCATCCTGGTGGATCACCTGGGCCCCAAGCGTACCGGCCTCCTGGCGCAGGTGGTGGTGATCGCCGGGCTGGTCGCCGTCTGGTACTTCGGGGTGCATAGCTTCAACGCCACCCTGCTGACCGGCACCATCCTGGGCGTGGCCGGCGCCAGCTTCGCCGTGGCCCTGCCGCTGGCCTCGCGCTGGTATCCGCCGGAGCACCAGGGCACGGCCCTGGGCCTGGCGGGCGCCGGCAACTCCGGCACCGTGTTCGCCTCGCTCTTCGCGCCGGCCCTGGCCGTCGCCTATGGCTGGAACAATGTGCTGGGCCTGCTGGCCATCCCGCTGACCCTGACCCTGCTGGTCTACACCGTGCTGGCCAAGGACAGCCCGGAATGCCCGCCGGCCAAGTCGCTGGCGGAATACCTGGCGGTACTGAAGATCGGCGACGCCTGGTGGTTCATGTTCTTCTACAGCGTCACCTTCGGCGGCTTCGTCGGCCTCGCCTCCTCCCTCACCATCTACTTCAATGACCAGTACGGCCTCAGCCCCATCACCGCCGGCTACTTCACCGCGGCCTGCGTCTTCGCCGGGTCCCTGGTACGCCCCATCGGTGGTGCGGTGGCCGACCGCATCGGCGGGGTGCGCTCGCTGACCGTCATGTACACCATCGCCGCCAGCGCCCTGGTGGTGGTCAGCTTCGCCCTGCCGCAGGCCTGGATGGCCCTGGCCGTCTTCGTGGTCGCCATGCTGGCCCTGGGCATGGGCAACGGCGCCGTGTTCCAGCTGGTGCCGCAGCGCTTCCGCCGCGAGATCGGCGTCATGACCGGCCTGGTCGGCATGATGGGCGGCGTGGGCGGCTTTTACCTGGCCTCCAGCCTCGGCTACTCCAAGCAGCTGACCGGCGGCTACCAGGCGGGCTTCCTGCTGTTCGCCCTGCTGGCCCTGGCCGCCCTGGTCGGCCTGACCGGGGTGAAGCGCCGCTGGCGCACCACCTGGGGTTCCGCCGCCCTGGGCGCGGCCCGCGTCTGATCCCGACGTTACAGCTTTAAATTCAAGGGAAGGGTTCCCCCATGGACACGCATATGCCCCCGCGCCAGAAGCTGGTGGTCGTCGGCAACGGTATGGCCGGCATGCGGACGGTGGACGAACTGCTGAAGCGCAACCCGCTAAAGTACGACATCACGGTCTTCGGCGCCGAACCGCACGTCAACTACGACCGCATCATGCTGTCATCCGTGCTGGCCGGCGAAAAGGACCTGGAGCAGATCGTCATCAACCCTCGCTCCTGGTATGAGGAGAATGGGATCGAGCTGATCACCGGGGACGCGGTGACGGCCATCGACACCCAAGCCCGCACCGTGACGTCGGCCAGCCGCCGGGTGGTGGCCTATGACAAGGTCCTGCTGGCCACGGGGTCCCGCCCCATCGCCCCACCGGTGCCGGGCCTGGACCTGCCCGGCGTCTGCGCCTTCCGCGACATCGCCGACGTCAACACCATGATCAAGGCGTCGGAGGAACATAAGCGCGCCATCGTCATCGGCGGCGGCCTGCTGGGGCTGGAGGCCGCCAACGGCCTGCTGCGCCGGGGTATGCAGGTGGCTGTCGTCCACCTGATGGGCACCATCATGGAACGCCAGCTGGACAAGGCGGCGGCCGAGCTGCTGCAGCGCGAGCTGGACGAGCGCGGCATGAACTTCTTCACCAACGGCCAGACCGAGGAGATCTTCGGCGAGGGCCGGGTACAGGGCGTGCGCCTGGCCGATGGGCGGGAGATCCCGGGCGACCTGGTGGTGCTGGCCATCGGCATCCGCCCCAACATCGACCTGGCGCGGGCCGCCGGCCTGGCCATCAACCGCGGCATCGAGGTGGGCGACGACATGCGCACCTCCGTCCCCGACATCTTCGCCGTGGGCGAGTGCGTGGAGCATCGCGGCAAGACCTATGGCCTTGTGGCCCCGCTATGGGACATGGCCAAGGTCTGCGCCGACCACCTGGCGCGCGAGGACGCCACCAGCGACTACGTCCCCGCCGCCATGGCCACGCGCCTGAAGGTCACGGGCATCGACGTCTTCTCCGCCGGCGATTTCATCGGTGACGAAACGACGGAGGAGGTGGTCTTCCGCGACGCCGCCCGCAACACCTACAAGCGCCTGGTGCTGCGCGACGACAAGCTGGTGGGCGCCGTGCTGTACGGCGACGCCCAGGACGGCGGCTGGTACTTCCAGCTGCTGCGCGAGGACAAGCCGCTGGGCGAGCTGCGCGATACCCTGATCTTCGGCCAGGCCTTCGCCAGCCTGGCGGCCGGCGCGCCCGCCGCCGACCCCACCGCCGCCGTGGCCGCCCTGCCCGATGAGGCCGAGATCTGCGGCTGCAACGGCGTGTGCAAGGGCAAGATCATGGGCGCCATCGCGGAGCATGGCCTGACCACGCTGGAGGGGGTGCGGGCCCGCACCAAGGCGTCCGCCTCCTGCGGCAGTTGCACACCCCAGGTGGAACAGTTGCTGGCCCTGTCGCTGGGCGACGGCTACGCCAAGCCCACGGGGGAGAAGCCGCTGTGCAAATGCACGACCCACAGCCACGACCAGGTGCGCCGCGCCATCGTGGATCAGGAACTGCGCACCATGCCGGCGGTCATGTCCACCCTGGGCTGGTCCACGCCCGACGGCTGCCATGTCTGCCGCCCGGCACTGAACTTCTACCTGCTGGTGGCCTGGCCCGGTGAGTATCAGGACGACCAGCAGTCCCGCTTCGTGAACGAGCGCAACCACGCCAACATCCAGAAGGACGGCACCTATTCCGTGGTGCCGCGCATGTGGGGTGGCCTGACCACGGCGGATGAGCTGCGCGCCATCGCCGACGTGGTGGACAAGTACGCCATCCCCACGGTGAAGGTGACGGGCGGCCAGCGCATCGACCTGCTGGGCGTGACGCGCGAGCAGTTGCCCCTTGTGTGGAAGGATCTGAACGACGCCGGCATGGTCTCCGGCCACGCCTACGGCAAGGCGCTGCGCACGGTGAAGACCTGCGTAGGCTCTGAATGGTGCCGCTTCGGCACGCAGGACAGCACCGGCATGGGCGTGAAGCTGGAGCGCATGACCTGGGGGTCCTGGCACGCGCACAAGGTGAAGCTGGCCGTATCCGGCTGCCCGCGCAACTGCGCCGAGGCCACCATCAAGGACTTCGGCGTGGTGGCGGTGGACAGCGGCTGGGAACTGCATGTCGGCGGCAACGGCGGCATCCACGTCCGCGCCACCGACCTGTTGTGCAAGGTGACGACGGAAGGTGAGGTGCTGGAATACTGCGGCGCCTACCTGCAGCTCTACCGGGAGGAGGCGCGCTATCTGGAGCGCACGGCGCCCTGGATCGAGCGCGTGGGCCTGGCCCATGTGAAGCAGCGCATCGTGGACGATGAGGCCGGCCGCAAGGCGCTCTACGCCAAGTTCCTGTACGCCCAGAAATTCAGCCAGGACGACCCGTGGGCCGAGCGCGCGCCGGGCAAGGCGGCCGCCGCCCCCTTCCGCACCCTGGCGACGGTGGAGTGATGATCATGGACAGCGTTGGTATCGAGGGCCGCTGGGTCGAGGTGGGCGCCGTGGACGACATTCCCCGCCAGGGTGCGCGCGTGGTCGCCACCCCCCGGGGCGATGTCGCCGTCTTCCGCACCCTGGACGACGCCGTCTTCGCCGTGGACGACCGCTGCCCGCACAAGGGCGGCCCCCTGTCGCAGGGCACGGTGCACGGCCATGCCGTCACCTGCCCCCTGCACAACTGGGTGATCGACCTGGAAACGGGCGAGGCCTGCGCCCCCGACGAGGGCTGCGTCACCCGCATCCCCGTGCGGGTGCAGGATGGTCGTATCCTGCTGGCCATGGTGGCGTGATGCCGGAGGGGATGGCACGGGACGCTGAAGCCGGTGCCCTTGCCGGCACCGTCCGCTCCACCTGCCCCTATTGCGGCGTGGGCTGCGGCGTCGTGGCCCAGGCCGATGGCCGGGTGGTGGGCGACACCGACCATCCCGCCAACCGGGGCCGCCTCTGCTCCAAAGGGTCCGCCCTGGCAGAGACGCTGAAGGATGGAGAGCGGCTGACCCGCCCCCTGATCGACGGCCGGGCGGCGGACTGGACCCAGGCCCTGGATTCTGGTGGCCCAGCGCTTCAAGGCCACCATCGCCGAGCATGGGCCCGACAGCGTCGCCTTCTACGTCAGCGGCCAGTGCCTGACGGAGGATTACTACGTCGCCAACAAGCTGATGAAGGGCTTCTTCGGCAGCGGCAACATCGACACCAATTCGCGGCTGTGCATGGCCTCCTCCGTCGCCGGCCACAACCGCGCCTTCGGCGCCGACGTGGTGCCGGGGACGTATGAGGATCTGGAGCTGGCGGATTTGGTGGTGCTGGTGGGCAGCAATTCCGCCTGGTGCCACCCGGTGCTGCACCAGCGCCTGCTGGCCGCCAAGGCGAAGCGCCCCCTGCGCATCGTCGCCATCGACCCGCGCCGCACCGCCACCTGCGAGGATGCCGACCTGCATCTGGCCGTGCGCCCCGGCGCCGACGTCGCCCTGTTCAACGGCCTGCTGGCCCATTTGGCGGACCAGGATGCGCTGGACCACACCTGGATGGCGGCGCATGCGGAAGGGTTCGAGCCCGCCCTCGCCGCCGCCCGCCAGACGGCCGATCAGACCGCCGCCCTCACTGGTCTTGACCCGGCGGACCTGGCCCGCTTCTACCACTGGTTCGCGTCCACCTCGCGCGTCGTCACCGTCTATTCCCAGGGCGTGAACCAATCGTCCGTGGGCACCGACAAGGTCAACGCCATCATCAACTGCCACCTGGCGACGGGGCGCATCGGCAAGCCCGGCTGCGGCCCCTTCTCCATCACCGGGCAGCCCAACGCCATGGGCGGGCGCGAGGTGGGCGGGCTGGCCAACCAACTGGCCGCCCACATGCGCTTCGACCAGCCCGAGGCCATCGACCGTGTCCGCCGCTTCTGGCGGGCGCCCAACCTGGCGACCAAGCCGGGGCTGAAGGCCGTGGAGATGTTCGACGCCGTGCTGGACGGCCGCATCAAAGCCCTGTGGATCATCGCCACCAACCCCGCCGACAGCCTGCCCCGCGCCGATAGGGTGCGGGAGGCGCTGCGCGCCTGCCCCTTCGTCGTCGTCTCCGACTGCTGGCCCAACGACACCACGGCCCTGGCCGACGTGGTGCTGCCGGCGGCGGGTTGGGGGGAGCGGGACGGCACGGTCACCAACTCCGAACGGGTCATCAGCCGCCAGCGCCCGTTCCGCGCGGCCCCGGGCGAGGCGCGGGCCGACTGGCGGGTGCTGGCCGCCGTGGGCCAGCGCATGGGCTGGAAGGACGCGTTTTCCTGGACCAGCCCGGCAGCGGTGTTCCGGGAGCATGCCGCCCTGTCCGGCTTCGAGAACGCCGGCAGCCGCCCCTTCGACATCAGCGGCCTGGCCATGCTGACCGACGGGCAGTACGACGCCCTGGCGCCGGTGCGCTGGCCCGTGCGCTGGGCGGGGGATGAGGGCGGGCGTCTGTTCGGCCAGGGCGGCTTCGCCACGCCCAGCGGCCGGGGCCGCCTGGTGCCCACCCCCTGGCGCCCGCCCGCCAGCCGTACCGACGACGCCTATCCCCTGGTACTGAACACCGGCCGCATCCGCGACCAGTGGCACACCATGACCCGCACCGGCCGCGTGCCCCGCCTGCTGGCCCACACGGGGGAGCCGCGCGCCGCCCTGTCCCCCGCCGACGCCGCGCGCCTGGGCGTCACCGACGGTGATCTGGTGCGCATTGAAAGCGTCCACGCCGGCACGGTGGTGCGCGCCACCGTCGACGCCGGCCAGCGGGTGGGGGAGCTGTTCCTACCCATGCACTGGACGGATGAGTTCTGCTCCGCCGGCCCCGCCGGCCGGCTGGTCAATGCGGCACTGGACCCCGTCTCCGGCCAGCCGGAGCTGAAGCTCACCGCCGTACGGGCGGAGGCGGTGCCGGTGGCCTGGCGCGGCCTGCTACTGCACCGCACCGCCGTGCGGCCCCAGGGGGTGGCCTATTGGTCGCGCGTGCCGCTCAGCAACGGCCACGCCTTTGAGCTGGTGGGGTCGGACGCCCTGCCAGCGGGGGCGGCCCTGACGCGCTTCGTCGAGGGCCTGCTGCACCCGCCGGCGGGTGCGGAGTGGCTGCAACTGACCGATGCCGGGCGCGGCCTGCTGCGCGTCGCCATCCTGGTGGATGGCCGGCTGGAGGCCTGCCTGTTCCTGGCCGCCGGCGACGGTGCCCAATTGCCGTCCCGCGACGTGCTGGCGGCCCTGTTGGGTGACCGGGTCCCGGACGCCGCGCGGCCCAGCCTGCTGTCCGGCCGCCCCGCTTCTGGTGTCAGGCCCGCCGGCCGCACCGTCTGCGCCTGCTTCTCCGTCGGCCTCACCACCATCCGGGAGGCCATCGTCGCCAACCGCCTGACCTCGGCGGAGGAGATCGGCGCCTGCCTGAAGGCCGGCACCAACTGCGGGTCCTGCATCCCCGAACTGAAGGAGATCCTGCGCGATGTCCATGCCTCCGCCTAACGGCACCGGCCGCGCCAGTCTGGTGGGCGCCGGTCCCGGCGATCCCGAGCTGCTGACGGTCAAGGCCCTGCGCCGCATCGAAAGCGCGGACGTGCTGCTGTACGACAAGCTGGTCGACCCGCGCATCCTGGACCTGGCCCCGGCCCATGCCCGGCGCATCGACGTGGGCAAACGCTGCGGCCGGCACGAGATGAGCCAGGCGGCCATCAACCGCCTGATCGTCGCCCATGCCCAGGCGGGCGCGCATGTCGTGCGCCTGAAGGGCGGCGACCCCATGGTCTTCGGCCGCGCGGGCGAGGAGCTGGAGGCCCTGGCCGCCGCCGGCGTGGTGGCGGAGGTGGTGCCCGGCATCACCGTGGCCTGCGCCGCCGCCGCCGGCATGGGCATGCCCCTGACCCAGCGCGGCTACAGCCGCAGCCTGCACCTGATCACAGGTCACGGTGCCGACGAGGTGCTGCCCGCCCACGACTGGAACGCCCTGGCCGCCTGCGACGGCACCATCGCCATCTATATGGGCGGCCGCACGCTGGGCCAGGTGACCCAGCGCCTGCTGGCCGCCGGCCTGGACCCCAGCACCCCGGCCATCGCCATCGAGAACGCGACCCTGGCGACCGAGCGCCGCCTGCCCGGCACGGTGGCCGACATCGCCGGGCGGGTGGTGGCGGCGGCGGTGACCGGCCCCACCCTGGTGCTGGTGGGACGGGTGGTGGCATTGCGGCGGCGGGACGCGGTAGAGTCCGCGATGAACGAGGTGCGCTCCCGCGCCGCCTGATCGTCATCCGAATATTGGCCTGAGCTTGCCCGCCCCATGACCGATGAACACATCTTCGCCCAATACGTCCGCACCCTGGGGCGCGGCCCCGGCCGCTCCCGCTCCCTGACGCGGGAGGAGGCGCGCACGGCCCTGGGCATGGTGCTGAGGGGGGAGGCCGATCCCCACCAGGTGGGCGCCTTCCTCATGCTGCTGCGCTATCGCGGGGAGGACCCGGATGAGGTGGCGGGCCTGGTGGAGGCCGCCCGCGTCGCGGCGGGCCTCAGCGACGGCACCTGCAGCGGCGCCGCCGACCTGGACTGGCCGTCCTACGGCGCCGGCCGCACCCGGGATGAGCCCTGGTTCCTGCTGTCGGCCCTGGCGCTGGCCCAGGCGGGGCACCGCGTCATCATGCACGGCAGCAACGCCTTCACCCAGGGCCGCGACGTGCCCGACGCCCTGGGCGAGCTGGGCCTGCGCTCCGCCACCAGCCGCGCGGACGCCAAGGCCCTGGTGGCCGAGACCGGCTTCGCCTACCTGCCCCTGTCGGCGCTGAGCCCGGAGTTGGACCGCCTGCTGAACCTGCGCCACTTGCTGGGCCTGCGCAGCCCCATCAACACCGTCTGCCGCCTGCTGGACCCGTTCGACACGCACGCCGCCGTCGACGGCGTCTTCCATCCGCCCTACATCGACCTTCACCTGGGCGTGGCCCAGCGCCTGAACCGCCCCCGCCTGGTGGTGGTCAAGGGCGGCGGCGGCGAGGTGGAACGCAACCCCGCCAAGCCCACCACCGCCTATGTCCAGGTGGGCGCCGAGCGCCAGGAGCTACCCCTGCCCGCCCTGACCACGGCCAAGGCGGCGGCCACGGGCCTGCTGCCCGTCTGGCGCGGCGACCCCGGCCTGGAGGCCGAAACCGCCACCGTCATCGCCACCATCGCGCTGGGGGTGCTGGCACTAGGCCTGGCGCATGAGCCGGCCGAGGCCGACCGGGTGGCGGCGGAGATCTGGGCGGGGCGGCGGGCTGTAGCAGGTTGATCCCCGCGACGGCCCAGACCTCCCATGGCGTACGACAGGGCGGGGGCGACTACGCTAGTCACCGCACCTGTTGATCGCTCCGGGTTGACACCCACTCCCCCACGCTCAACGCGATTTGCGTGGCCGCGATCATGGCGGCGGTCGCAGCCCCCAGTAGCCCACCAACATCTTTATGAAACAGCAGGGTAGCTATAAGCCCCACCGCGACAACGCCGCCGACGCGCTGCAGCCCGCGGTCAACGACCGGCAAACCCCAGCTATTGATACGCACCCACCAGGGGAGCCGCCGGGCCTGCACCCGGCGCTCTTCATTCAGGGCTGAGACAACCCCTGGGAAACCCGGCTGAAGAAGTCCGCTGAAGAATATGCCAAGCGCCAGCGCCAAGTTGACGACCCCGGCGCCGACATTGGGCCAGGCCGGCCACGACGGAAAGACCAGCGGCAGGAAAATCAGGGGTGCGCTGACGATAGCGGCCGCCATCACCAGGGGCCGAAGCTTAAGTGCCAGTTTCGTTGCAAGGTATTCCCGGGTCATTCCCGATTATCGGGTGGAGTGCAATCCGACGGCAACAAGGATTCTCCTTCAGGACGCGGGCCGCCTTCACATCCCAAGGGCGCGCCTCACCCCGCCAGTTCCCGCTGTAAATCGTCCAGCGTGCCCTGGATGTGCCGGGCGGTCAGGGCTTCCACCGCCGGGGCGTCGGCGGCCATCCAGGCGTCGAACAGGGCGCGGTGCTCGTCCCGCGCCCTGTCGTCACGGCCCTGGGGTTCCAGGTGCACGCGGACATACCGTTCCGACAGGATGTGCAGGCGTTCCATCAACTGCACGGTGATGCCGCCGGTGGGGCGGATCAGGGCCATGTGGAAGGCGCGGTTGTGGGTGACATGGCCGGTGCCGGCGGTGCCCTGCTCCCGTTCCAGCGCCAGCAGGGCCGCGTGGGCGTGATCGCGGTCGGCGGGGGTGGCGCGGCGGGCGCCATCGGCCGACGCCCCCGGTTCCAGCTTCAGGCGCAGGGCGAAAACCTCCGTCGCCTCCGCCGTCGTCAGGCTGTTCACCACATAGCCCCGGTTGGGGAAGGAGGTGACGAGGCCGTCCTGCTCCAGCCGGCTCAAGGCCTCACGCAGGGGGATCTTGCTGATGCCCAGTTGGCTGGCCACCGCCCCCTGCTGCACCGGCGTGCCCGGCGCCATCGTGCCCAGCAGGATGTGCTCCCGCACGATTTCATAGGCCTGGTCGGGCAGGCTGCGAACGACAATGCTCATGCGGCGGTTTCAGTCGGAAGGCGGGGATAAGGCGGAACGCCATTCCCCACCATAGCATTTCCCGAATAAAAATACCCGGGGCGATGTTAACGCTACCACCTACGGTTTTGCCCGCAACAGCACCACGCCGTGCGCCGGCACCCTGTGGGCGGCGTTCGGCGCCACGCTGCGGTGGGCCCACAGGTCGCGCACCTTGGGATGGTCGCCCAGGCCAAGGGCGGGCCAATCGGCGATCATGGCCACCGGCGCGTCCGTGCGGTTGAACAGCCCCACGGCGACCGAGCCGTCGGCCAGGGGCCGCGTCCAGATCTCCATCCCGTCCCGCTTGCGCACCGGCAAGCCCTGGCGACCCAGCGGGTCCTGGTCGATGGCGATGACCTCGGCATTGCCCAGCAGGGCCAGGGTGTCCCGGGTCATGGAGCGGGCGTCGTTGCCCATCAGCAGGGGGGCGGCCATCAGGGCCCACAGGCTGATATGGGTGCGGTACTCCTCGGTCGTCATGCCGCCGTTGCCGACCTCCAGCATGTCGGGATCGTTCCAGCCGCCGGGGCCGGTGTGGTGGGGCACGCCGTTCTTGTCGAAGCCGATGGCGGACATGCTGGCGTAGGTATCCTCGATATCCCCGGTGGTGCGCCACAGGTTGCCGCCGACGTCGCGGCCCCAGGCGCCGACATCGAACCGGCCGTATTCGCACAGGCTGTAGACGATGGGGCGGCCGGTGGCGTTCAGCGCGGCCCCCATCTGCTGGTACACCGCCCGCACCGTCTCCGCGGTGTGGTAGAAGCCCTCGCCCGAGCAGAGGTCGTATTTCAGGTAATCGACGCCCCATTCCGCCCAGGTGCGGGCGTCCTGCTCGACATGGCCGTAGCTGCCGGCGTAGCCGGCGCAGGTCTTGGGGCCAGGGGAGCTGTAGATGCCCAGCTTCAGCCCCCGCGCGTGGACGTAATCGGCCAGGGCCTTCATGTCCGGGAACTTGACGTTGGGATGCAGCACGCCGTCGGGCCCCCGTTCGCCCTGCCAACCGTCATCGATGTTGACGTAGACATAGCCGGCGTCGCGCAGGCCGCTGCGCACCAGGGCGTCGGCGATCTCCCGCACCGTCTTGTCGTCGATGGCCTCGGCGAACTTGTTCCAGCTGCTCCACCCCATGGGCGGGGTCCGCGCCAAGCCGTTGCTGGGCACATAGGCCGGGGCGGGCAGCGGATACGTGGGAAAGTCCAGGGCCGCCATCTCCGCCGCCGTGGCGCGATGGGCGGTGGCGTCCTGCTTCTCGTACCAGACTTGGCCGGTCAGCCGAATGCCCGACCCATCCGGCGCCAGGGTCAGGTCCAGGGGCTTCAGCTTGGGATTGCCGTTGTCGATGTGGAAGGCCAACCTTTCCCCCACCGGGCCCTCCCCCACCGCTTTCAGGTCCAGCATGGGCAGGTCACCATACCACTCGGACGTGATGGTACCCCGCAGGCCATCGGCGTCGCGGCGGATGACCATCTTGGTGAAACGGGGAAAGGACGGGGCGGCCTGGAAGACCCAGTCGCCCGTCAGGTCAGCGCCCCACGCCTGGCCGGTGAGAAGAACACCGGCCAGGACGCCAAGGACGCGCCCGAGGACACGCCCGGGGGCGTGCCCAAGGAAACGCTTGGTCATTTCAGTTCCAGAACGACCACGGACTTGGCCGGCAGGGTCACACTGACGGTGTCGCCCGACAGCTTGGCGTCGCTGAAGGCCGTCGGCACCACGGTTTGCGGATGGTCGAAGGTGTTGTCGCTGTTCATGGCCGGAGCCGTCAGGATGCGGCCGGTGACCTTGCCCGCCTTCAACCCGGCCAACGTCACCTGCACGGGCGCCGCCTTGTTGGGGTCGACATTGGTCAGGGCCAGGCGGGTGACGCCGTCGGTGCCCCGGCCGGCGGAGGCGCTGACGGCGGGGACGGTACGGCCGCCCTGGCTGTAGTCCGGGCCGGTAACGGTCACCGGCAGGCTGGTGGCGCCCTGGAAGCCCTTGTACATATCGAAGACATGGTAGGTGGGCGTCAGCACCATGCGCGGCCCGTCGGTCAGGATCATGGCCTGCAGCACGTTGACCATCTGGGCGATGTTGGCCATGCGCACGCGGTCGGCATGGGCGTGGAAGATGTTCAGGCTGATGGCGGCCACCACCGCGTCGCGCAGGGTGTTCTGCTGTTGCAGGAAGCCGGGGTTGCTGCCGGGGGTCGGGTCATGCCAGGTGCCCCATTCGTCCACCACCAGGGCGACCCGCTTTTCCGGGTCGTACTTGTCCATGATGGCGCTGTGATGGCTGATGTAGGTGCCGATCTGATAGGCGCCGAAGATGCTGGCGAACCATTCCGCCTCACCAAACTCCGTGGCGGAGCCTTTCTTGGCCCAGGTGCCCTTGGGCACCATGTTGAACGACGCCACGTCGTAATAATGCATGGACAGCGCGTCGATCTCCTTGCCCGCGCGGGCCATGATGGTTTCGGTCCAGGCGGTGTCGTCGTCGCTGGGGCCGACGGCGATGAACTTCGTCGGCTGACCGGCGCCCGGCTTCAGGAACACCCGCGTCTGGCGCAGCAGGTCGGCGTAGTAATCGGCCCGCATGTTGCCGCCGCAGCCCCAGACCTCGTTGCCCACGGCGAACCAGTTCAGGGTCCAGGGCTTGTCCCGGCCGTTGGCACGGCGTTCCTGCACCAGAGTGCCGTGGTTGTCCGCCGTCATGTAGGCGACCCAGTCGGCCATCTCGCGCACGCTGCCGCTGCCCAGGTTGCCGTTGACGTAGGTGCCGGCGCCGATCAGTTCCGAGAAGTCCATGAACTCATGGGTGCCGAAGGCGTTGTTCTCCTCCACCCCGCCCCAGTTGGTGTTCACGATGACCGGCCGGCGATCCTTGGGCCCGATGCCGTCGCGCCAGTGGTATTCATCGGCGAAGCAGCCGCCGGGCCAGCGCACCACCGGGACATGCAGGTTCTTCAGCGCCTCCACCACGTCCTTGCGATAGCCGCGGATGTTGGGAATGGGGCTATCCGGCCCCACCCAGATGCCGCCATAAATCTGCGTGCCCAGATGCTCCGCGAACTGGCCGTAGATCGCCGGGGCGATGACCGCGCCGGGATGGTCGGCCTGAACCGCCACAGTGGCGGCGGAACCGGCGGCGATGGCGGCGGTGGCCGTGGCCAAGGCGGTGCCGGCCAGCAAGGCGGCAACGGCGAGACGTCCGGCGGGGCGCAGGATACGGGTCATTCCTCGGGGCACTCCCTGTGGTGTTTTTTAAAGTCGTATAATATTACTATCGGTCGGCAGCTTGGTTGTAAACCATTCGGGTTCACCCGCCGCTGGAAAATAACAAGCCGGAACAGAGCAAGCCGGAACAAGGAGACGTCATCCGTGCCCCCCTTCCCCGCGCCCCCCGGCGTCACCCGCCGCGCCCTGTTGACCAGCGGTGCCGGCACCGCCGTGGCGCTTGCCGCTGCCACTTCCGCCGGTGCGGCCACCTCCGGTGCGGGCGCCGCCGCCAACCCGGACCTGCAGCTGCTGACCTCGCGCAGCGGCGTCTACACCCCCGCTAGGGGCGAGGCGGTGCTGCAATTCAGCTTCGACTTTCCCGAGGCGTCGGTGCAGGTGGGCCCGCTGCTGATGGGCTTCCGGGTGCAGACCTATGAGAACGCCTACGCCATCGATCCGACGGTGACGCGCGTGGTGCGCGACGGTAACCGCACCACGCTGACCTGCGACGGCTTCCTCTGGGCCGGCGGCCAGGAAAAGGCGCCGGGCAAGCTGGTGGCCGAGTTCACGGTGGAGGGTGACGGCACGGTGCAATGGACCGCGCGGGCGGAGGCCCAGCACCCGGTGAAGTCCATCACCACCGTGGCGCGCGGCCTGCCGCGTGGTGAAATCTCCGTCTCCGGCCAGGATTTCACCGACCTGAAGGATGACGAGAAGGTCTTCGAGTATCCCAATTTCTTCCAGGGCATGGCCACCCCCCTGGCCGTGCTGAAGACTGCCGATGGCCGCCACTATGCCCTGTCGGCGCGGCAGAGCGCCGTGCGCACCTGCCGCTTCTTCTTCCAGCCGGGGCCGGATGGCTATCGCGTGGAACTGATCCATGAGGGCGAGGGCTGGGCCAAGTCCAACAGCCTGGCGACGCCGCCCTGGCGGGTGGGACCGGCGGCGGACTACGCGACGGCGGCGGCCGACCATTTCGCCCATGTGGAAAAGACCTACGGCATCCCCAAACTGGCCACCCGGCCCGACATGCCGGCGTGGATGCGGGAGGTCGACCTGGTGCTGAGCATCCACGGCGCGCATTGGACCGGCTATATCTTCAACGACTACGCCCGCATGCTGGACATCCTGCGCTGGGCCGCCACGCAGATCGAGCCTAAGCGCGTCATGGTGTTCCTGCCGGCCTGGGACGGCCGCTATTACTGGAACTATCCGCTGTACCAGCCCGACCCGCGCATGGGCGGGGTGGACGGTTTCAAGCGCCTGGTCAGCCAGGCGCAGAAACTGGGCTTCCGCATCGTCCCCATGTTCGGCACCAACAGCGCCAACAAGGTGTGGGAGGAGTTCAAGCTGTTCGCGGACGCGACGACGGAGCGGGTGGACGGCGACGCCTTCGACCTGAACTGGGTGGATTGGGACAACGACCGCTCCGGCGAGGGGTGGATGCCCTTCATGAACCTGGGCGTCGCGTCCTGGCGGCGCTGGTTGGGGGCGCGCATCTCCGCCACCATCACGCAGTTCGGCGTCGACGGCTATTTCCTGGACATCGCCGGGGCGGCCCTCAACAACACCAAGGCCGACATGCATGAGGGCACGCGGCAACTGGTGCAGGATCTGGCCCAGCGCCATCCCGGCATCCCGCCGGTGGGGGAGATGCTGTACGACGCGCAGATGGCCTTCATCCCCATGAGCCATGTGACCCGCTACACCCTGGCCCCGGCCGCCTGCGACGACCACATCCGCAACTATCAGCACCTCAGCCGCCCAGCCCCCGGCCGGGGCAGCACCGGCGTGCACGAGGCGGGCTTCGGCACCTACAAGACCGAGATTCCTCCGCACCAGCGCGCCATTCCCACCATCACCGTGGTCGACGACACCTTCACCAAGGAGCGCGCCGCCATGGCCGACTACATCCGCCAGGCCAAAGCCTGGGGCGAGGCGCGGCGGAAGTAAGCTTCCGCATGGTCAAAAGAAAAGGGCGCCAATCCACCAGGGTTGGCGCCCTTTTCCGTTTACGGGGCGGCGTCTTACGCGGCCTTGTTCAGCAGGCTGGTCCGGCGGCTATAGGCCAGGTAGATCACCAGGCCGACCACGTGCCAGATGGCGAAGTTGCGCAGCGTGGTGCCCGGCAGGGAGTACAGGAAGTAAAGGCAGCCGATAACCGCCAGCGGGGCCACCACCCACACGGCGGGGCAGCGGAACAGGCGGGGCAGGTCGGGCTTGGTCACCCGCAGGACCATGACGCAGACCGACACGGAGATGAAGGCCGCCAGGGTACCGGCGTTCGACAGCTCCGCGATGGTGGCCAGCGGCAGGAAGCCCCCGAACAGGGCCACGAACAGGCCGACCAGCAGGGTGACCTTCACCGGCGAGCGGCGGTCGGGGCCCAGGTCGCTGAGCGTGCGGGGCAGCAGGCCGTCACGCGACATGACGAAGAACACACGGGTCTGGCCGAACATCATCACCAGGATGACGCTGGGCAGGGCCACGATGGCGGCGGCCCCGATGGCCCAGGCGGCGCCCGGGTGATTCAGGCTGCGCAGGATGAAGGCCAGCGGCTCGCCACTGGCGGCGAACTCGGCGAAGGGCCAGGCGCCCACGGCGCAGGCGGCCACGATCATATAGATGATGGTGGAAATGACCATGGACCCCAGGATGCCGATGGTCAGGTCGCGGCCAGGGTTCTTGACCTCTTCCGCCGAGGTCGACACGGCGTCGAAGCCGAAGAAGGCGAAGAAGACGATGGCGGCGGCGGCCATCACGCCGCGCACATGGCCGGCGTCGTCCATGTGGGAGGCGAAGCCATAGGGCATGAAGGGGGTGAAATTCTCCGGCACCAGGCTGAACACGGTCAAGCCGACGAACACGGCCAGCGCGATGATCTTGATGGCGACCAGGGCGATGTTGACCGTGGCGCTTTCCTTGGCGCCCTTGGCCAGCAGGGCCGTGACCAGCGCGGTGATGATGACGGCAGGCAGGTTGATCCAACCGCCGGCGTAGGGTCCCGCGATGAGTTCCTTGGGCAGGTGTATGCCCATGCTTTCCAGCAGGCCGACCATGTAGCCCGACCAGCCCACCGCCACGGCGCTGCAGGTGACGGCGTACTCCAGCACCAGGGACCAGCCGACGATCCAGGCCAGCCCCTCGCCCAGCACCGAGTAGGTGTAGGTGTAGGCACTGCCGGCGGCCGGCATCATGGTGGCCATTTCGGCGTAGGTCAGGGCCGCGAAGGCGCAGAGGATGCCACAGGCGGCGAAGGCCAGGATGACGGCGGGGCCGGCGCGTTCGGCGCCGATGCCGGTCAAGGTATAGATGCCGGTGCCGATGATGCCGCCGATGCCCAGGGCCACAAGGTGCGGCCAGCTCAAGGTCTTGCGCAACTGCCGGCTTTGGTCCACGTGGGCCAAAGCGTCCAACGCCTTACGGCGCGTCCAGAACGTCATAAAGCAGTCCCCATGTAGAACGTGTTTTCGCCCCCTGCCTCAATGGGCCGCCCCCGTGTCCCGGGGCTGGCGCACATTGACCGGAAGCTGTTTGGACACCGATCAGCGCGGGCGTCAACAGCTTAACTGCCCTAGCCGTTTCAAACGACATTTTGTGGCGCGGATGGTCCGCTTTCCAACAAAAAACCCCGCCCGGGACCACCCGGGCGGGGATATCTTCGTTCCAGACCCAGGCCTTAGAACTCCACCGTCGCGCCGACGAAGATGACGCGGCCCAGCGGGTCGTAGATGCCAGGGTAGGTGTTGCCGTTGCCGAAGCTGCTGAGCAGGCCCGACGAGATGGCCGGCGGGTCGCGGTCGAGGATGTTGTTCACACCCGCGCGCAGCGACAGGTAGTCGGTCATCTTGTAGGTCATCGCCACGTCGAAGTAGCTGTACGACGGCAGCCGGGCGTTGATGCCGACATAGTCGGAGGTGAGGAAGGCGTTGGCCGTGTTGCTGGACAGCGTCGTCGGGCCGATGAAGCGCCAGTTGACCGACACCGTGGCCGGGACCCAGGGGCTGGACCACGTGGAGCGGAACTGGTGGCGCCACCGCGGGCTGGGCTGGCCGCAGGTGGGGCCGAACAGGCCGGTGCAGTCATAGGTGCCCAGGCCCGGCAGCTGCTCCGTCTCGCTGGTCAGCAGCACGGTGCCATTGAGGTTGAAGTCCAGGCTGCCCCAGTTGTGGTTGACGATGTCCTCAAGCTCCAGCTTGTACGACAGGTCGACGTCGACGCCAGAGGTCTTCAGGAAGCCGGTGTTCTGGTTGGTCGACTTGATGTAGCCGTCGGTGCCGAACAGCACGCCGGACTTCGGATCGCGGTGGAACAGGCCGCAGAAGTAGGAACTGCCGGTGGTGGCGCACTGGTTGATGGCCGTCTGGGCATCCACGCCGGCGATGTAGCCGTCCACGGTGATGTTGTAATAGTCCAGCGTGGCGGAGAAATTGGGCAGGAAGGTCGGCGTCAGAACCACGCCGGCGGTGAAGGTGTCGGCCGTCTCCGGCTTCAGCGCCGGGTTGCCGCCGCCCTGGGCGGAGCAAAGGTCCGTCGGGCACTCGGCGATCTTGCCATACTGGGCGGCCGTGACGCCGGTCAGGGCGCACTGCGCCAGCGAGGCTGACGGGCTGGACCCGGAGCAAGGATCCTGGGCCGAGACGTTGCCCACGGACTGCGGCGCGTACAGTTCGGAGATGCTGGCCGCGCGGACGGCGCGGTTATAGCTGCCGCGGAAGCGGATGTCCGTCACCGGGGCGTATTGCAGCTCGAACTTGTAGGTGCTGACGCCGCTGTCCAGGTAATCGTACTTGGAATAGCGATAACCGGTGTTGAACAGCAGATCCTGCACCAGGGGCTTGTCCTGGACCAGGGGGACCTGCAGTTCCATGTAGCCTTCGTTGACACTGAGGGCGCCCGAGGACGGCATGGTGCCGCCGGCCTGCGCCACCGCGTCGGCGGTGAAGTTCAGCGTCTCTTCCCGGTGCTCAAAGCCCAGGGCCAGCGCGGCGCCCTTGGCGGCCCACGGGCTCTTCACCCCATATTGCCCCAGGTCGCCGGTCAGCGACAGGCTGGCCACCTTTTCCGTTTCGGCGTCATGGGTGTGGCTGGGGGAATAGAGGTAACTATAACCGGCGCTGCTGATGCCGTTGTACTGGAACACGTTGATGGGAACGCAGGTCGGGTCGGTACCGTCGATGACGGACTTGCAGGTCGGCACCCCGTTGACGTTCACCACCTCCAGCGCGCGCTGGGCCTTGGTGTTGTCGACGTTGTTCAGGTACGTCTCATTCACAATGGTCTTGGAATACAGGAAGTTGGCGTCGTAGTTCCAACCGTCCCAGACCTCGCCGCGCAGGCCGAAGGTGCCGCGGTAGTCAATGTGGCGCAGGTCGTCACGGCGCGGCTGGCTGCCGGGGCCGGTCAGACGATAACCGATGAAGCTCTGGGCGTCGGTGGGCGTGCCGGCGGCGCTGCCGCACAGCGTGGACGCCTGCGAGGCCGACATCAGCGGATTGTCGCAGTTGATGTTGAAGGTCGTGCCCTGGAACAGGGCCGATGGCGCCACCTGCGAGAAGGTGTGGTCGTTCATGTACATGAAGCTGCCATAGGCTTCGACTTCCTTGGCAAATTCATAATGGGCCTGCACGCCCGCGTTTTCGCGCTTGTCCGACCGTTGGATGTAGTTCGTGGGCGTGTAGTTGTAGGCGTAGCTGCTGTTGTAGGGCACCCAAGTCTTGGTGCCGTCCTTGCTGTTGACCAGGCGGCTGTTCGCGTTCGGGCCGCTCAGCAGGTAGAACAGGCCATAGGGGTTGTTGCTGGAACCGCCGCAGGTGAAGGTGTCAGCGGTGGCCAGGTTCAGGTCGCAGTTGGAATAGTCGCGCTTATTCTGCGTTACCGGCATGGCGTACTGATAGCCGGCGAACAGGGTGACGTTACCCTTGTTGTTGTCGAAGTTCTTGCCGGCGGCGACACTGATGTTCTTCTTGATGCCGTCCCAAACCTCGTCCGGCGCCGTCTGGAAACCCTTGGCCTGGCTCAACGACCGCAGGGCGGTGTTGCCATTGTCATGCTGCGCGATGGTGTACTGCAGGTCGGCGCGGACACCGTCCAGGTTCTTGCGCAGGATGAAGTTCACCACACCTGACACGGCGTCCGAACCATAGACCGCCGAGGCGCCGCCCGACACCACGTCCACCCGGTCCACCATCGCGGTGGGGATGAAGTTCAGGTCGTTCATCTCGACCGGCAGCATGCGCTGGCCGTCGATCAGCACCAGGTTGCGGTTGGAACCCAGGTTGCGCAGGTTGACACGCGCGGTACCGTCGGAGCCGTTGGAGCCGTTCTCGTTTGAATCCGCCGTCACCTGGGGCAGGCGGTTCAGGGCGTTCTCGATATTGGTCGTGCCCTGGTACTGCAGTTCCTGCTGGCCCACCGTGGTCAGGGGGCTGGCGGTCGTCAGGTTCGCCTGCTTGATGCGGGAACCGGTGACGACGATTTCCTGGAGGTCGTCCGCGGCCGACGTCTGCGCCAGCGCCTGACCACCCACCATCAAGGCCACCATGGCGGCCCCCGCCGCCAGGGCCGACGCACGGCCCGAGCGGAGCGCCGCCCCAGGGGCGGACTTCGCATGAGTCTTTCGCATTTTTATCTCCCAGACCGCGCACCCCCGTTAGTGCGCGCTGGACAAACGTCCCGCAAATGCCACGAAGCTGTCAAATATCTTATATCGTATATCGTATGATTTATTCAGCGGTGTGGCGCAGATGCATCAGCGGAAACAAAAATGCGTACATCTTCAAGGGCTTGCGCAGGGCGCCACGCGGAACGCCAAAAGCCGCCCTCCCCGGGGCGGGAGGGCGGTTGCGGTATCGTCATCCGAGATGTGGGGCCCCTCCGTCGCTGGCAGGAGCCCGGAAATTCTTACAGTCTAAACACGCTCACAGGGGGGCCACGGTCACCGCTTCCGGCGCCTTGACCGCCAGCGGATTGCGCAAAGGCAGGCCGAAGGCGGCCGCCTCCACCTCAAACCGATCACCGGGGCGGGTGGTGAAGCCATCGCTGAACGACAGGGTGGCGGTGCCGAAATAATGCACATGGGCGTCGCCGGGGCGGCGGAAGCCGGCGTACTTGAAATGGTGGTGCTCCAGATTGGCCAGGCTGTGGCACATGTTGGCCTCGCCCGACAGGAAGGGTTTCTCCCAGGCCACCTGGCCGTCGCGAACGATGCGGGTCGTGCCACGGATGTCGGCGGGCAGCGGCCCCACCAGCAGCTCGGGCCCGAAGGAACAGGGCCGCAGCTTTGAATGCGCCAGGTAGAGATAGTTCTGCCGCTCGGTCACATGATCGGAGAACTCGTTGCCCAGGGCGTAGCCCAGGCGGAAGGGCGTGCCGTCGGGACCGATGACGTACAGGCCCACGATTTCCGGTTCCTCCCCGCCATCCAGGGCGAAGGCGGGGGAGGCCAGCGGCGCCTCCGGCGCGGTGATGATGCCGCCGTCGCCCTTGAAGAACCACTCCGGCTGCGCCCCCACCTGACCCGCGGCCGGCTTGCCGCCCTCCAGGCCCAGGCGGAACATGCGCATCGAGTCGGTCTGCTTGGCGGGATCGGCCAGGTCCTTGTGCATCCTGTCCCGCCCCTCGGCGGAACCCAGGTGCGTCAGGCCGGTGCCGCTGACCAGCAGGTGGGCGGCATCGGGATGGTCCAGCGGCGCCAGCAGACGCCCCTCGGCCACCACCGCCGCCAGGTCGACAGCCTCGCCCACGCCCGCCGCCTCGACCACTACCGCCAGGCCGGTGCCCGCCGCGATGGCCAGCTGCGCCAGCTCATAAACGCTGGCGGCGGCCGGCACCGTGTGGGCCGGACCGTCATCCTGGCGGGCCGCGACGGCGCGCGCGCCGGTGGCATCGATAAATTGAAGCAGACGCAGGACCATGGGTGTTTCCCTGACGATTGTTTTAAGTGACTGTGATGAACCCCTGCCCGGGACTAAGGGCCACGAGGCTGGACGTGCTCATTTAATAATACTATTTCTGTTCCGTCCAAGCCCTTTTCGGGGGAGGCGCTTCCCGATGCGATGGGACAGCAAAGGGGCTTGAGCCGCCCCCATAAATAATATCATATGACCCATAACAACAGATCGCGCCCTATAAAGGCCGCGCCCGCGGGTCCATTCGCACGATAAGCCCCACGGCGAGCCGGCCGGCAAGGACGAACAGGAACAGGGATGGATATGAAAACGCTGCCGAGACACCGCACACTGTCACGCCGGATCCTGGGTATCGGGGCCGCCGTTTTCCTGGGCGGCCTGGCCGCCGGGTG
The DNA here is from genome assembly GCF_036348415.1 of Nitrospirillum karajorum. NCBI lineage: Bacteria > Pseudomonadati > Pseudomonadota > Alphaproteobacteria > Rhodospirillales > Azospirillaceae > Nitrospirillum > Nitrospirillum karajorum. Next base: position 1,464,411 of record NZ_JAZBQB010000001.1, on the reverse strand, counting down.
CGACAGCGGCGACAAGAAGGGCCTGACCGTGGGCTTTTCCCAAATCGGGTCGGAATCCGGCTGGCGCGCCGCCGAGACCAAGCTGGCCCGCCAGGGGGCGGAGCAGCGGGGCATCACCCTGAAATTCTCCGACGCGCAGCAGCGTCAGGAAAACCAGATCAAGGCCGTGCGATCCTTCATCGCCCAGGGCGTCGACGCCATCCTGTTGGCCCCCGTGGTCTCCAGCGGCTGGGATGAGGTGCTGGGCGAGGCAAAGGCCGCCAACATCCCCGTCATCCTGCTGGACCGGCAGATCGATACGCCCAACGTCGACCTTTACCTGACGGCCGTCACCTCCGACACCATCGAGGAGGGGCGCGTGGCAGGCCGCTGGCTGGCAGGCAAGGTGCAGGGCCGCGACTGCCGCATCGTGGAAATCCAGGGCACGGTGGGCGCCAGCCTGGTGGCCAACCGCAAGAAGGGCTTCGAGGAGGCCATCGCGACCGCCCCCAATCTGCACCTGGTGCGCACCCAGTCGGGCGAGTTCACCCGCGCCAAGGGCAAGGAGGTCATGGAGGGCTTCCTGAAGGCGGAGGCGCCGGGCAGCATCTGCGCCGTCTACGCCCACAACGACGACATGATGATCGGCGCCATCCAGGCCATAAAGGAAGCGGGCCTGAAGCCCGGCACCGACATCCTGACCGTGTCCATCGACGGCGTGCCCGATATCTTCAAGGCCATGGCCGATGGCGACGCCAACGCCACGGTGGAACTGGCCCCGGACATGGCGCCGCGCGCCTATGACATCCTGCTGGCCTACCGCAAGGACCACGCCCCGCCGCCCAAGTGGGTACAGACGCCGTCCAAGTTGTATGAGCCCGACACCGCCGCCGCCGAGTACGCCCGGCGCAAGGACCTCTACTGATGGCCAGCCCTGAAACCCCAGTCACCCCACCCCCGGTGGTGCTGGCGGCCCGGGGCCTGACCCGGCAGTACCCCGGCGTGCGCGCGCTGGACAGCGTGGACCTGACCCTGCGGGCGGGCGAGATCCACGCCCTGCTGGGGGAGAATGGCGCCGGCAAGTCCACCCTGATCAACCTGCTGACCGGCGCCCAGCCGCGTAACGGCGGCACCATCACCGTGGATGGGGTGGACATTGACCCGGATGGGCCCGGCGGTGCGGTCAAGGCCGGCATCGCCGCCGTCTATCAGGAGATCACGCTGCTGCCCAACCTGTCGGTGGCGCAGAACCTGTATCTGGGGCGGGAGCCGACGCGCTGGGGCCTGGTCCATCGCGCGCGCATGAACCGGGACGGCGCGGCCCTGCTGCACCGCTTCGGCCTCACCATCGACGCCAGCCGGCCGCTGTCGGACTTTTCCACCGCTGTGCAGCAGCTGATCGCCATCGCCCGCGCGGTGGACCTGTCGGCCAAGGTGCTGATCCTGGATGAGCCCACCGCCAGCCTGGACACGGCGGAGGTGCAGACCCTGTTCACCCTGCTGCGGACCTTGCGCGACCAGGGCTTGGCCATCGTCTTCGTCACCCATTTCCTAGACCAGGTCTACGCCCTGACCGATCGCATCACCGTGCTGCGCAACGGCCGGCTGGTGGGCGAACGGTTGACCGCCGAGCTGCCGCGGCTGGAGCTGGTGGCCATGATGCTGGGCAAGGCGCCCACGGCGGAAAGCCACCTGAGCCGCCGGCCGGCCGCCGCCACGCCCGCCGGCGCCCCGCTGGTGCAGGCGCAAGGCCTGGGCCGGCGCCGCCTGGTGGGCGCCTTTGACGCCGAGCTGCATGCCGGCGCCGTGCTGGGCGCGGCCGGCCTTCTCGGTTCCGGCCGCACGGAAACCGCCCTGCTGCTGTTCGGGGTGGAAACGGCGGACCAGGGCGAACTGATCGTCGACGGCAAGACCGTCACCCTGCGCAGCCCGCGCGACGCCATCCGCCTGGGCTTCGGCTTCTGCCCGGAGGACCGCAAGCTGGATGGCATCGTCGCCGGCCTCAGCATCCGGGAGAACATCGTGCTGGCGCTGCAGGCCAAGCGCGGCTGGTGGCGGCGCCTGCCCCCGGCGCGGCAGCGTGAACTGGCCGACCACTATATCAAGCTGCTGGACATCCGCACGCCGGACGCCGAGAAGCCCATCCAGCTGCTGTCGGGTGGCAACCAGCAAAAGGCCCTGCTGGCCCGCTGGCTGGCGACCGACCCCCGCCTGCTGATCCTGGATGAACCCACGCGCGGCATCGACGTCGGCGCCCATGCCGAGATCGTGCGCCTGCTGGAGGACCTGCGGGACCGGGGCATGGCGCTCTACGTCATCTCTTCGGAGATCGAGGAGGTGGCCGCCTATTCCGACCGGGTGCTGGTCATGCGCGACCGCGCCCCCGCCGGCGTGCTGGAGGGCGACACCATCACCCCCGCCGCCATCGTCAACGCCATCGCGGCGGATCATCACACCAAAGGTGCGGCATGAGCGCCGTGATACAACGCCTGAAGGCGGCGCGACCACAACTTGCCCTGCTGGCGCTGGCGCTGCTGGTCAATGTCTTCGTGGCGCCGGGCTTCCTGGATTTGCGGATGCAGGACGGGCGGCTGTTCGGCGGCTTGATCGATATCCTGAACCGGGGTGCCCCGGTCATGCTGCTGGCCGTGGGCATGGCCCCGGTCATCGCCACGCGCGGCATCGACTTGTCGGTGGGCGTCATCATGGCGATCGCCGGCGCCGTCGCGGCGGCCGGGGTCAACGCCGGGCTGGCCTGGCCCCTGGCCATCCTGGCGGCGCTGGCCACCGGCCTGGTCTGCGGCCTGTGGAACGGGCTGCTGGTCGCGGTGTTCCGCCTGCAGCCCATCGTCGCCACCCTGATCCTGATGGTGGCCGGGCGCGGGGTCGCCCAACTGATCACGGAAGGCCGCATCCTGACCTTCACCGAACCGCACCTGATCGCCGTGGCCGGCGGCACGCTGGCGGCCCTGCCCCTGCCGGTGGTGCTGGCGCTGCTGGCCGCCGGGCTGACCGGCCTGCTGGTGCGCGCGACGGCGCTGGGCCTGTTCGTGGAGGCGGTGGGCACCAATCCGCGCTCCAGCCGTCTGGCCGGCGTCCATACCGGCCTGGTGCTGGGGGCCGTCTATGTCTGGTCCGGGCTGATGGCGGCGCTGGCCGGCCTGATCGCCACGGCCGACATCAAGGGTGCGGACGCCAACAACGCCGGCCTGTGGCTGGAGCTGGACGCCATCCTGGCCGTGGTCATCGGCGGCACCAGCCTGTACGGCGGCCGGTTCAGCATCGGCCGGTCCGTCCTGGGCGCCCTGGTGTTGCAGGCCATGCGCACCGCCATCTTGCGGGCGGGTCTGCCGCCGGAGCTGAACCTGGTGCTGATGGCGCTGGTGGTGGCCGCCGTGCTGACCCAGCAGTCACCCGCCTTCCAGCCGTTGGCCGCACGCCTGATGGCCCGCCTCAAGAACAAGGAGGCCCGTGCATGATGGGCCGCTTCGTGAACACGCGCACCCTGCCCCTGCTGGCGACGGTGGTGGTCTTCGTCCTGATCTATGCCGCCTGCGCCGCGCAGTACCCCACCATGCTGGGCCTGCGGGTGATGGGCAATTTGCTGACCGACAACGCCTTCCTCGGCATCCTGGCGGTGGGCATGACGGTGGTGGTGGTGGCCGGGGGCATCGACCTGTCGGTGGGCGCCGTCATGGGCCTGACCACCGTGGCGCTGGCCCGCCTGATCGAAGGGGCCGGGATGCCCCCGGCCCTGGCTTTCGCCCTGGTGCTGGCGGGCGGCGGCCTGTTCGGTGCCGGCATCGGCGCCGCCGTGCATTACCTGAAGGCGCCGGCCTTCATCGTCACCCTGACGGCCATGTTCCTGGCCCGCGGCTGCGCCCTGCTGATCAGCACCGATTCCATCCCCATCCACAATGCCGCCTATGACACGCTGGCGGGCGCCGCGTTGGCCCTGCCCGGCGGCGGGCGGCTGACATTGGTGGCGGGCATCATGCTGGCGACCTTCCTGGCCGGCGGCGTCCTGCTGCACGGCACGCGCTTCGGTGCCCGAGTGTTCGCGTTGGGCGGCAACGCCCACTTCGCCCAGCTGATGGGCATCAATACCGGGCGCACCACCATCCTGGTGCATGCCTTCTGCAGCCTGATGGCGGCGCTGGCCGGCATCGTCTTTTCCCTCTACACCCGGTCCGGCTATGCCCTGACCGGGACGGGGGTGGAGTTGGACGCCATCGCTGCCGTGGTCATCGGCGGCACGCTGCTGACGGGCGGCGTGGGCGGGGTGGCCGGCTCATTCATCGGCGTGCTGATCCAGGGCCTGATCCTGACCTGGATTACCTTCGACGGCACACTGTCCAGTTGGTGGACCAAAATCGCCATCGGCGCGCTGCTCTTCGCCTTCATCGCCGTGCAACGCTTAATTTTAGTTGTCTCTGCCCGGTATGGCCGTCCGGGCGCAGGCCCCGCAGCCCCCAGTCCCTCCACCCGTCCCCGCCCCTCCCCCGGCGCCGCCGCGCCGTCCGCCCCGTGAGCCCTCCCCCCATGACCCTGTCGACCTGGTCATCGCCCGAACGTCCCCTGTCGCACCATGAGCAGATTGTGCGCACCCTGGGCATGGAGATCCTCAGCGGCGTCCTGCCCGTGGGCGTGAACCTGCCACCGGAGCCGGACCTGCTGGTCCGGTTCCAAATCTCACGCACCGTGCTGCGCGAGGTGATGAAGACCCTGGCGGCCAAGGGCCTGGTCGTGTCCAAGACGCGGGTGGGCACCAAGGTGCAGGACCCGGCGCACTGGAACTTCTTCGACGCCGACCTTTTGTCCTGGCGGGTCAGCCTGGGCCTGGACGATGCCATGCGCCGCCACCTCTATGAGATGCGCAGCGCGGTGGAGCCGCGGGCCGCCGCCCTGGCCGCCAAGCGGCGCACGGCCGAGCAGTTGGCCGACATGCGCCGCGCCATCGCCCGCATGGCGGAGCCGGGGCACAACCGCCGCAGCTTCGCCGAGGCCGACCTGGCCTTCCACGTCGCGGTCAGCGCTGCATCCGGCAACCCCATGATGCGCTCGCTGGCCGCGGTGATCGAGGCGGCGCTGCTGGCCTCTTTCTCCCTGTCCTCGCCCGTGGATGAGACGGCCTTGCAGCAGGACGTGGTGGACAGCCACGCCGCCATCGCCGACGCCATCGAGGCGGGCGATGCCGACCGTGCCGCCCGCGCCATGCTGGCCGTCATCGATTCCGGGTTCGACCGGCTGGACCTGCCCGACCCCGATGCCCCTTGAGTTTCCTCTCCTACCGTCTTGACCGCATTCCTGAAGAAAGCCCACCCAATGACTGCGTCCGACTCTTCCAACGGCAAGCCCAAGCTGCGGTCCCGCGCCTGGTTCGACAACCCGGACAACCCGGACATGACGGCGCTGTACCTCGAGCGTTACCTGAATTACGGCCTGACGCTGGATGAGCTGCAATCGGGCATGCCCATCATCGGCATCGCCCAGACGGGGTCGGACCTGTCGCCCTGCAACCGCCACCACCTGGTGCTGGCCCAGCGCCTGCGCGAGGGCATCCGCCAGGCCGGCGGCATCGCCATCGAATTCCCCGTGCACCCGATCCAGGAAACCGGCAAGCGCCCCACCGCCGGCCTGGACCGCAACCTGGCCTATCTTGGCCTGGTGGAACTGCTGCACGGCTATCCCATCGACGGCGTGGTGCTGACCATCGGCTGCGACAAGACCACGCCGGCCTGCCTGATGGCCGCCGCCACGGTCAACATCCCGGCCATCGCCCTGTCCGTCGGCCCGATGCTGAACGGCTGGCACAATGGGGAGCGCACGGGCTCCGGCACCATCGTGTGGAAGGCGCGCCAGATGCTGGCGGCGGGCGAGATCGACCAGCGCAAGTTCATCGAGCTGGTGGCCAGCTCCGCCCCCTCGACCGGCTATTGCAACACCATGGGCACCGCCACGACCATGAACAGCCTGGCCGAGGTGCTGGGCATGCAGCTGCCAGGCTCCGCCGCCATCCCCGCCCCCTACCGCGAGCGCCAGCAGATCGCCTATGAGACGGGCAAGCGCATCGTCGAGATGGTGAACGAGGACCTGAAGCCCTCGGACATCATGACGCGCGAGGCCTTCCTGAACGCCATCGTGGTGAATTCCGCCATCGGCGGCTCCACCAACGCCCCCATCCACCTGGCCGCCATCGCCCGGCATATCGGCGTGGATCTGGAACTGCAGGATTGGCAGACCCATGGCCACAAGGTGCCGCTGCTGGTGAACCTGCAGCCGGCCGGCGAATATCTGGGTGAGGATTATCACCACGCCGGCGGCGTGCCCGCCGTGGTGAACGAGTTGATGAAGCAGGGCCTGATCCATGAGCAGGCCCTGACCGCCAACGGCAAGACCATCGGCGACAACTGCCGCGATGCCGAGATCAAGCTGCCCGACGTCATCCGTCCCTTCGACAACCCGTTGAAGAAGGACGCCGGCTTCCTGGTGCTGCGCGGCAACCTGTTCGACAACGCCATCATGAAGACCAGCGTCATCTCGGACGAGTTCCGCGACCGCTACCTGTCCAACCCTGACGATCCCGACGCCTTCGAGGGCAAGGCCGTGGTGTTCGACGGGCCGGAGGATTACCACCACCGCATCGATGATCCCGCCCTGGGCATCGACGCCCACACCCTGCTGTTCATGCGCGGCGCCGGCCCGGTGGGCTATCCGGGTGCCGCCGAGGTGGTGAACATGCGGCCGCCGGCCTACCTGATAAAGCAGGGCGTCACCGCCCTGCCCTGCATCGGCGACGGACGGCAGTCCGGCACCTCCGGTTCCCCCTCCATCCTGAACGCCTCGCCCGAGGCGGCGGCCGGCGGGGCCATCGCCCTGCTGCGAACGGGCGACCGGGTGCGCATCGACCTGAAGGCCGGCACCGCCAACATCCTGATCAGCGACGCCGAACTGGCGGCCCGCCGCCAGGCCCTGGAGGCCACCGGCGGCTACCAGTACCCAGCCAGCCAGACGCCATGGCAGGAAATCCAGCGTGGCATGGTCGGCCAGCTGGGCGACGGCGCCGTGCTGGAACCTGCTGTGAAATACCAGCGCGTGGCCCAGACCCACGGCATCCCGCGCGACAACCACTGAGGCGCGGACAGGAACAAGGCGGCGGTGCGGGAAAGCGCCGCCGCCTTTTCTTATGGGCTCTCGGTCATCCCAAGCCGCGCCAGGAACGCCGCATGGGTGGGCAGCCGCTGGGCGGCGCTGGCTAGGCTGGTGCGGCGCAGGCGCAGGGTTTCGATGATTTCTTCGCGCCGCTGAGCCGCCATAAGGGGGTCGCGGCGTTTGGGGATCAGGCCCAGGCCGATGAACAGGGCCTGCCAGCTGGGAGCGACGAAGGTTTCCTCGTTCAGCAGCACCACATGCCCCGTCTCGCGGAAGGTTTCGATGCGATAGGCCAGGGTGTCGGGCAGGGCCATCCCACCCCGCTCCCGCCAAAAGGCGGTGTCGTCCCGCTGCGTCAGGGCGTAATGCAGGATGATGAAGTCGCGGATGCGGTCGAACTCCAACGCCTGGACACGGTTGTATTCCGCCGCCAGCCCCGGATTGAACGACAGGTCCGGCAGCAGGCTGATCAGCCGGGTGATGCCGCCCTGGATCAAGGAGATGGAGGTGGATTCCAACGGCTCGACAAAGCCGGAGGACAGGCCGATGGCAACGCAATTGCGCGCCCAGAACCGCTCCCGCCGGCCGGTTCGGAATCGTAACAACCGTGGCTCGTCCAGGGCCTGCCCGTCCAGATTGGCCAGGAGGCGTGCACGGGCCGCGTCTTCCGTGACATGGGCGGTGGAGAAGACGTAGCCGTTGCCGGTGCGATGCTGCAAGGGGATGCGCCACTGCCATCCCGCCTCCAGCGCGGTGGCGCGGGTGTAGGGCGACGGCGGCCCCAGGCTGGCGCAGGGCACGGCCCAGGCCCGGTCCACCGGCAGCCAATGGCCGTAGTCGATGAACCGCTCCTCCAGCGCCTTGTCCGCCAACAGGGCGATGAAACCGGAGCAGTCGATGAACAGGTCCGCCGACAGGACCCGCCCATCGTCCAGCCGGACGGAGCGGATGTGCCCGGTTTCGGGGTGCAAATCGGTGGCGACGATGCGCCCCTCATGGCGCGTCACGCCCTCCGCCTCCGCCTTGGTCCGCAACAGGCGGGCATAGAGGCCGGCGTCGAAATGGAAGGCGTAATTGAAGTAATGATAGGGTGAGCGGGGATCGTTGTCGGGGGCGGCGAACCGCCCGGCACGGGCCATAACGGCCGCCATGTGATAGGCGTCGAAATCGCCCGCCGCCTCCCCCACCAGATCGCGCGCCACCAGCCAGTGGTTCAGGGTGGAAAACGGCCCGGCGTTGACGATGTAGTCGCCAAAGCCATGAAAGAAGCGGGTTCCGGTCGCGCGCCAGTCCTGGAATTCGATGCCCAGCTTGAACGTGCCCTGGGTCGCCTTGATGAAGGTGGCCTCGTCCAGGCCGATGTCCTGGTTGAACTGGCGGATGGGGGGCACCGTCGCCTCCCCCACCCCGACGGTGCCGATGGCATCCGATTCCACCAGCTCGACCCGCGTGCCGCCCGCCCGCACGGCCTGGTTCAGGGCGCAGGCCGCCATCCAACCGGCGGTGCCACCGCCGACGATGAGGATGCGGCGCAGGGGGCCTTGGTTAGGGACGGTCATGGGCGGGCGCGGGCCATCGGCGCGGCGGCGCCATCGTCCAGGAAGGCCTCATGCGGACGGCAACCGTCCGCCACCTGGGCGATGGTGCGGCGCATGGCGTCGAAGCCGCTACGCACCTCCTCCAGCGGGGCGCCATCCGTCAGGGGGTCGTAGGACTGCGGCTCCAGCCCCTGGCCCAGCATGACGGCCAGCCAGTTGGGCTCCTGGAACAGGGTTTGGTTGGGGAAGATGGCGAAGCCACGGGCGCGGAACAGCGCCATCTTCTCCACCAGGCTGTCGGGGAGGGGCATGGCCCGCGCCCGGTCCCACAGCGGTTCGCCCACGCGGTCGTTGGCGTGATAGTGGAACACCAGGAAGTCACGAACCTGCTCCAACTCCTCCGCCATGATGCGGTTGAAGATGCCGGCGGAGACGGGATCGTCCTTGGCCAAGGGGAAGGTGGCGGCGAACTTGATCAGCGCGTGCTGGATGAAGTGGATGCTGGTGGATTCCAGCGGCTCCAGAAAGCCGGAGCTGAGCCCCACCGCCAGCACGTTCTTATGCCGCGACCGCCGGCGGCCGGTGGTGAAGCGCAGGAAGCGCGGATCATCCAACGCCGGCGCGTCCAGGTTGGCCAGAAGGGTGGCCGCGGCCTCATCATCGCTGATCAGGTCGCTGACATAGACATAGCCGTTGCCGGTGCGGTGGCGCAGGTTGATGCGCCATTGCCATCCCGCCGTCCGCGCCGTGGCGCTGGTGTAAGGCACCGGCGGCGCCACCCGCTGCGATGGCACGGCCACGGCCCGGTTGGCCGGCAGGTAGTGCGACCAGTCCTCATACCCCTGCCCCAGCGCCTGGCCGATGAGCAGGGCGCGGAAGCCGGTGCAGTCGATGAAGAAGTCGCCCTCCACCCGGCGGCCATCGGCCAGGTCCAGATGGCTGACGGTGCCGTCGGCGCCATCCAGGGCGACATTGGCCACCGTCGCCTCGATCCGCCGGACGCCGCGCGATTCCGCGATCTGGCGCAGGAATTGGGCATAGAGGCCGGCGTCGAAATGATAGGCATAGGCCAGGCCGGACTTGGGCGTACGCGGATCGCTGGAGGGAAAGTCGAAGCGGTTCTTGCGGGCCAGGACCTCGCTCATCCAGAAATCGGACAGGGGATGGGGATATCCGGCCGCCCGCAGCCGCAGCCACCAGGCATGAAAGGAGGCGCCGTTGATGGCCTGGCCCGGCTGGCCGAAGGGGTGCATGTAGCGGTGGCCGGGCCGCAGCCAGTCCACGAACTCGATACCCAGTTTGTAGGTGCCCTCGGTGGCGCGCAGGAACGCGGCCTCGTCGATGCCTGCCGCCTTGTTGAAGACCTGGATGGGGGGAATGGTCGCCTCTCCCACGCCGATGGTGCCGATCTCCGCTGATTCCACCACGGTCAGCGACAGCTGGCGCGCAGGGAACAGGCTGGATAGGAAGGCGGCGGACATCCATCCGGCGGTGCCGCCGCCGACGATGACCAGACGCGTGACCGTTGACGCGGACATGGGACTCCCCCCGAAACCGAACTGGTAAAAACCAGGCCACGGCTTACCTGCCCCGCGACCTGGCTTCCTTACTCTATCGCAATTCGGGCGGCGCCGATGGTCCCACCGGCGCCGCCTTTTTCAATACTTACCGCACCCTTAGTAAACGGCGCGGAAGACCAGGGAGTAGCGACGGTCCGCAACCGTGTAGTTATGCTTGTAGATCAGGCTGTTGCTCATGTTGCCCTGGGTGCCGTAGTACCAGTTGTCACGTTCATCGATCGAGATGACGTTCTTGGTCGCCAGCAGGTTGGCCGCCTGGACACCGACCTTGAAATGCTCGTTGATCGAATAGACCAGCGACGCATCCAACTGGCCGTAGTCTTCCATGTAGGCCGGCGCCTGGACGTTGGAGGCCGAGGCCGCCATCAGGTAGCGCGACCGCCAATTATAGGCCAGGCGGAAGTCGAAGTCGTACTTGGTGTACAGCAATGCCGCGTTCAGGGTGTAGGTCGACAGCTGTTCCAGGGGTAGCTTCAGCTTGCTGGCCCCGATCTGGCTGCCGTCGAACACGCTGCCGGAGGTGTTCTGCGTGCCGCTGCTGTCCAGGATGGTGAAGTTGACGTCCGTACCCAGGCCGCTGAGGACGCCGGGCAGGAAGTCGTAGAAGTAGGTGACTTGGCCTTCCAGGCCCATGATGCGGCCATGGCCGTGGTTCTGCGGCACATTGCCGACGACCGTCTGGGTGATGCCGTTGTTGGTCACCTGGACGACCGTCTGGTCGCTCTGGATGTAGTCGTAGATTTCCTTGTCGAACACACCGAAGGACACCATGGAGCCCGGCTTCAGGTACCATTCGTAGGACAGGTCGAAGGACTGGGCCCGCATGGGCTTCAGGTTCGGATTGCCCGTGTTGAAGGCGAAGGACACCCCGGTGTTGTACATGACCGGGCTGCCCGTCGCCGCCGCCTTGTCCAACTCGGCCTGGGTATAGGGCTGGTTGGTGACGGTGTTGATGACCTTGTCCGCCACCGTGGCCGCCCGGTTCTGATAGGTGCCCGTCATCGTGAAGGACGGCGACAGCTGGTAGAAGTCCGGCCGCACGATGGACGTGGCGGCCGCGAAGCGGATGGCCATGTCATCCTGGGGTTTGAACCGCAGGTTCAGGCTGGGCAGGATGTCGGTGTAGTGGTTGCTGAACGCGGTGATGTTGTTGGCGCCATTGGCGAACAACAGCGCCTGCAACGCCGCGGGCGAATACGACGAGGTATCGCCGTTCTGGGTCAACGACGCCACGTGGCCGAAACCGATGGAATGGCTGTCCGTGCGCACGGCGCGGACACCGATGTTGCCGTCCCAGGGCAGGTTCCAGCCGAACAGGTCGTCGTGGCCAAAGCGCACCTGGGCATAGACGGCGTTGGTCCATTCGGACTGATCATTGGTGCCCAGGCCCGAAGTGGAGGTCGGGGCGTAGTTGTAGTTGCCGTTGAAGGGCTGCCAGAAGGTGATGTTGCTGCCCACCGGCTGGGTGGTGCTGAGCAGCTTGTTGTTGGCGTCCACCGGCGCACCGGCCCAGATGGGCAGGTAACCGGCCAGGCTGCCGTTGGGGAACGGGCTGTACTTGCCGCCATTGGCCGCCCAGGACGGAATTGTGCCATGACCGCAGGTAGCGCAATAGTAACCGTACGTGCCGTCGGTGTAGGCTGCCAGGTTGCTGCCCAGGTTCGGCGTGTACAGCAGCTTCTGCATGTAGCTGGCCAGCAGGGTCTTGTTCTTGGCCAGGTCGACGCTGGGCATCCACAGCGACGGCATGCTGCCGCCCAGGAAGCTGTTGAAGTTGACGATTTCCTGATGCTCGGGGAACTGCCCCACCGTCGCCGTCTGGCCGGTGAAGGCCCAAGGCGCTGAAATCAACGCCCAGTTATAGCCGCCGTCGCGTTGGATGGAATGGCGATCAGTGCTGCGGAAACCGAACTTCAGCGATTTCAGGAAATCGCCGTCGACGTCGTAGACGGTATCAAACTTGCCCGCGGTTTCATCGGCCTTGTCGATCTCATTATGATCCATGGCCGCATAGAGGTTGAACACGTTGGGCGTGGCCGTCAGGTTCTGCATCTTGATGACGGGCAGGTCGCCCCGCAGGTCCAGGCCCACGCCGCCCGTGGCCGTGACCGTGTTGTAAACGGTCATGTCATAGTCGTCGCGGCGGGAGAAGATGCGCTGGAAGTCCGCGTTGACGTGCCAGCGGTCGTGGTTCCACTTCACGCCACCCGAGGCGTCCCACGTCTCGTCATTCTCCTCGCCATACCGGGTACCCAGATTCAGCAGGAAGCTGTTGGCGACGCCGTTGCCACCGCCACCGCCGTCGACGATCGTGCCGGTCAGGAAGTTTCCGTCGCTATCGAAGGTGAAGCCGCTGCCGGCCGCCGGCTGGTTCAGGAAGCTCTGGTTGTTGGTCGCGGAGCAGCAAGCCGACGTCTGGGCGAAGTGGTCGGTGCTCACCAGCTTGGAGGTGGAGCGGAAGTAGGTGCCGTAAATCTCCAACTCGTCCGTCGGCTTCCACTGCAGGGCGCCGTATTGGCCATCGCGGGTGCGGTCGCGGTCCTCCAGGCGATATTCGACCCCGCTGGGAACCATGACCACCGACTTCGGCTGGCCGCTGATGGAATTGTCGCCGTTGAAGTTGAAGGTCGTTCCGCCGTCGTAGGACGACTGGGTCTTGGTGGAATGGGCGTTGTAGGGATCGACCTCCAGCGCGTTCAGGCGGCTGCTGAGTTCGGAATGGGCGATGTCCACCAGGATGCCGATCTCACCGATCTTGGTGTCCCAGCGGTTGGAGTAGAGCCCCGACGCCGAGGGCGTCCACTTGTGGCGCAGGTCGCCGTTGGTGGCGTCCGCCGACAAGCCGATCACCTGGCCGTCGCTGTCGAACGGCATGCGGGTGCGCAGGTTGATGGTGCCGCCCAGACCGCCTTCGACGATGTCCGCCGAGGGGTTCTTGTAGACATCGACGCCAGCCGCCAATTCAGGCGTGACATCTTCCCACCCCAGCGCGCGGCCGTTCTTGGCGCCGAAGCTGTCGCGCCCGTTGATCTCGGAGCGCACCCAGGTCAGGCCGCGAATCTGCACGCCCGACCCTTCGACGTTCAGCCGGTCGATGTCGCGTGGCTCATCCGTGCGGCCGATGCTGATGCCGGGAACGCGCTGCAGCGCTTCGGTCACCGAGCGGTCCGGCAAGGCGCCGATGTCGACGGCGGAGATCGAGTCCACGATCTCCTCAGAGTTGCGTTTGAATTCCTGCGCGTTGTTCAGGGCCTTGCGCATACCCACGACGACGATTTCATCCAGGGAATCGTCTTTCGCGGTATCGGACGCGGTCTGCCCGTGGGCCAGGCCGGCCCAGGTGAATGCCAGTGCCGAGACGGATAGCAATGCGATGGCCTTAGAGGTCGGGCGCATCATCTCTCTCCCAATTTGATTTATTTATTTGTGGACACGCAAAAACGCCTCACGGCCTTAAAGGCCGGGCGCAGGAGTCGGTCTTGTGATGTCTGGAATGCTCATTCTCCCCCCGCTTTTTTGTTGCCGCGACCGATTGCTGGGTCAGCTGGCACGGGCATCTTTGTGGGGGTGTGGCAACGTTGTCAAGGCCGCCTTCACGATCTTGCAACGGAACCGGATGGCATAGGCCGCATCGTTGGCAAAAATATATGACTAATCAGGGTCTTGCCGCTAAGTCACAGTGCCAAATAAAAAATTTCGGAATGTCGTTGGCGCCGGCGCAAACATTGTTACGGTCCGAGAGGCCGCACCGCCTATGCCTTTAGCCCTATCGCCCCTTGAAAGCGTTTTCACGCTCATGAAAAAAGCCGGCGGAAGCACCGCCGGCTTTTTCGATATCACCATCGAAACCACGTCGGACTCAGTCGTGGAAATCCTCGACCAGCACACGGTGGCCACAGAGGAAAGCGTCGGCCACGTGGCTGAGGGGGGCCAGGTCCACATCGACCTGCCGCTCCCGCACCAAGCGGCTGAACAGGGCATAGAGGTTGGCGTACTCGGCCTCCGGCTCTTCCAGATGCGGCGCGCCATCGATGCTCATGGCGGCCCCTCCCCGGTTCAGGGTCAGGGTGCCATCGGTCGTTTCCACCACGATGTCCCAGCTTTGCGGGCCGGTCTGGCGCCAATCGAATTCCGCCCGCACCGGCACGCCGGCCAAGTCCTGGAAATCCAGCTGGGCGGCGATGGGGGCCTGGCGGTTGGCCGGGAACTCCAGTGTCGCGGCCTTCAGCACCAGGGCGCGCGGCAGGATGTGGGTGATGATGGAAAGGGCGTTGATGCCGGGGTCGAACACGCCCAGGCCGCCGGGCTGCCAGAATCCATTCCTGGCCCGGGTGCCAATGGCGCACGTCTTCCTTCCACGACACCGACACCGATTTCAGGGTGCGGCCCGCCAACCAGGCACGGGCGGGTTCCACCGCCGGGGCGTAGCGGGAATGCCAGGTCGCCAGCAGGGCCAGGCCCTTTTCCTTGGCGAGAGCGACCAGGTCATGCACCTCCGCCAAAGTGGCGCCTGGCGGCTTTTCCAACAGGACGTGGACACCCCGCTCCAGCGCATGGCGGGCCAGGGCGTGGCGGCCCTGCGGCGGGGTGCAGAGGGCGACGGCCTCGATCTCCGGGCGGGCGTCCAGCAGGGCGTCCAGGCTGACGTAGCTGTCCACACCATCCAGCGTGGCGTTACGGCTGGCCACGGCCACCAGCTCATAGTCCGGATTGGCGGCGATGACGGGCAGGTGCTGGTCGCGGGCGATCTTGCCCACGCCCACCAGGCCGATCTTGATCGGTGACATGCGCTCTGGTGACATCCGCTCTCTGGGCTCCCCTGTTTTTTATGAAAAAAGGGCGGGCCGCGCTTCCGGCCCGCCCCCGTGACGACTTACTTGCCGGGCTGCACCACGCCGTCGACACGGCGGTTCAGGCCCAGCGGGTTGGCGTACTTCACCGCCGCGGGCAGCAACGCGTCCGGCAGGTCCTGGTAGCAGACCGGGCGCAGGAAGCGCTCGATGGCCAGCGTGCCGACCGAGGTGGTGCGCCCGTCGGACGTGGACGGATACGGACCGCCATGCACCATGGCGTGGCAAACCTCCACGCCTGTGGGCCAGGCGTTGGCCAGGATGCGGCCCACCCGGCGCTCCAGCGTCGGCACCAGGGCGGCAGCGGCGTCATAGTCCGCCTCGTCCAGGTGCAGGGTGGCGGTCAGTTGGCCCTCCAGCCCTTCCAGCACCGCTTTCACCGCTTCCAAATCCGGGCAGCGTACGATGACGGAGGAGGAGCCGAAGACCTCGTGCGCCAGGGCCGGGTCGGCCAGGAAATCGGCCGCCGTCACGCTGAACAGCACGCCGGAGCAGGTGTTGCCCTCGCCCTCGGCCGCCTGGGCCAGGATGGTGGTGCTGGGGCTGTCGGCCAGGGCCTTCACGCCCTGCTTGTAAGCCTTGGCGATGCCGGGGGTCAGCATGACCAGCGGCGTGGTCCGGCCGATCGCCTCGGTGGCGGCGGAGATGAAGCGCTCCAGATCCGGGCCGTCCTGGGCGATGACCAGGCCGGGGTTGGTGCAGAACTGGCCGGCACCCATGGTAAGCGAACCGACGAAAGCCTGGCCCAGGGCCTCGGCCCGCGCCGACAGGGCGGCAGGCATCAGCACCACGGGGTTGATGCTGCTCATCTCGGCATAGACGGGAATCGGTTCCGGGCGGCTCTGGGCGATGCGCACCAGGGCCAGGCCACCGGCGCGGGAACCGGTGAAGCCCACCGCCTTGATCCGCGGATCGGCGACCAGGGCGCCGCCCAGCTCATTGGTGGTGCCGCTGAGCAGGCTGAACACGCCCTCGGGCAGGCCCAGTTCCTTGACGGCGGCGGCGATGGCCTCACCCACCATCTCGCTGGCGCCGGGGTGGGCGGGATGCCCCTTCACCACCACCGGGCAGCCGGCGGCCAGGGCCGAGGCGGTGTCGCCGCCGGCGACGGAGAAGGCCAGCGGAAAGTTGCTGGCGCCGAACACGGCGACAGGGCCCACGGCGATGTGGCGCAGACGCAGGTCGGCGCGGGGCAGCGGCTTGCGCTCCGGCATCGCCGGGTCGACGCGCACGCCCAGCCAGTCACCCTGGCGGACGACGCTGGCGAACAGGCGCAGCTGGCCCATGGTGCGGCCCCGCTCCCCCTCAAGCCGCGCGCGCGGCAGGCCGCTTTCCTGGCCGACACGGTCCAGCAGGGCGTCGCCCAGGGCCAGGATGTTGTCGGCGATCTTTTCCAGCAGGCTGGCGCGCAGCTCCAGGCTGGTCTCGCGGAAGGTGTCGAAGGCGGCGGCGGCAAGGGCGCAGGCCTGGGCCACATGATCGGCGCCACCCTGGGCGAAGGCAGTGTCCAGAGCCGCGTTGGTGGCGGGATCGATGGCGGTGAAGGTGGCGTCGGTGGCGACGCGGGCGCTGCCGATCAGCAGCTTACCGTGCAAAGACATCTGGTGTTCCTATCCCTTTGGGTGGCCCCTGACCGGGCGGCCTGGTGTCGGGGCGCCGTCCCTTGTTAGCCAAATTTGTACGATAAATCCACACTTCCCCCGGCCGCCGGCCATGGAAGGAGGGCGGGAACGACGGTCGCGTCCGGAATGTAGGCCTGATACCGGTAACATGCAATGGCGGGGCAGCCATCGCCAAGGTCGTTGCCATACCTTTCACGGCAAGGTATGATACCTAGCATCACAAGGTATGCGAGGGACCATGTTCGACCGTTTACGCGAACGCCTGTTGACGGCCGGCATAGCGCCGCGCTATGCACGCCGCTATATCGCGGAATTGCGCGAGCACGCCTCCGACCTGACGGAGGAAGAGATGGCCAGCGGCCTGTCCCGGGCCGAGGCGGAGACGCGCGCCCTGGCCCGCCTGGGCACGCAGGAGGATTTGGCCCAGGCGCTGCTGCGGCGCGGCGATTTCCGTTCCTGGGGCGCCCGGGCGCCGTGGGCGGTCTATGGCATCGGCGCCGTTCTGAGTGTGCTGGCCACCACCATCCTGGCGCTGGGCACCCTTCTCGCCGTCATCGAGATATACACCCCCGCGCCCGACACGCCCGCGATGCTGCCCAGCTGGTTCGGTAGCGCGGTCACCGTCATCAGTTATGGCCAAAGCCTGGCCCTGCCCCTTCTGATCGGCGCCGGCTTCGCCATCCTGGCCGCGCGCCAGCGGATGCCTGTCCTATGGCCCAGCCTGGCCTTGCTGGCGGTGGCCGTCCTGGGCGCCGGCAGCATGTGGCACATTCAGCCACCCACCACACCGGATAGCCAATGGTCCATTGGCGTCGGCACCATGCTGCTCCCCCTTACGGGCATCTCGGTACCGCCATGGGGCACATCGCCATGAACCTGTCGCTGACCCTGGTTCCCTATCTATGCTGGCAAAGCTGGCGTTGGACGGGCCGGCAGGGCACTGCCCATGCCTGACATTTTCACTCCCTTGCGGGAACGCCTGCTGGTGGCGGGAATCGCCCCCCGCCACGTCCAGCGCTATGTCGCCGAGCTGCGGGAACACGCGGCAGACCTGACCGCCGACGGCGTGGCGGCCGGCCTGACGCGGCCGGAAGCGGCGGCCTGGGCCGCCAGCCGGCTGGGCACGACGGACGATCTGGCCCAGGCCATGATCCGGCGGGGCGACTTTCGATCCTGGGGTGCCAAGGCCCCGTGGGCGGTTTACGGCTTCGCCCCCTTGGCGGGCGTCGCGGCCTGCTATGGGCTGGCGCTGGCCGCCCTGATCGGCATCCTGGTGTCGCACCGCCCCTACCCCGGCGCGCATCCCATCCTGCCCTCCTGGTTCGGGACGGCGACGGCCACCCTGGGCTATCTGCACAGCCTGGTCCTGCCGCTGCTGATCGGTGGCGGCGTCGCCTGGATGGCGGCCCGGCAACGCATGCCTGTCCTATGGCCCAGCGTGGCCCTGCTGATCATCGGCATCGTGGGCGGTGCCGGCGTGTCGGAGGTGCGGATGCCCACGGAACCGGACGGCTTCATCGAGCTGGTGGTCGGCTGGTCCTTCATCTGCCCGTACGTCAACCTGGACATGGCGCTGCGCCACACCGTGGTGATCCTGCTGTTGACCCTGGTGCCCTACCTTACCCACCACATCTGGACCCACCACATCTGCCGCGCGGCCGTGCCAACCGCCGGGGACGTGACCGCTGGAGACCAGGGCACCGACCTGGACTCCATCCCCCTGATCAAAACCTGAAACAGTCCGCTTGAGGCCTTCCATGGCAGAGAACAATTCCAACTTCATGAGCGGCGTGCCCGAGCTGCTGGTCCTGCGTCTGGTGCGGGAAAAGGAGATGTACGGGTATGAGCTGGTGCAGGCCATCCGCGAGCGCAGCAACGAGGCCATCGCCCTGGGCGAGGGCGTCATCTATCCGGTGCTGCACGCGCTGGAACGGGACGGCGCCCTATCCTCCAGCCGCAAGACGGTCAATGGCCGCAGCCGGGTCTATTATACCCTGACCGCGACGGGGGTCCGCCGCCTGGACGATCTGGCCGGCAACTGGTCGCGTCTGACCGAGGCCATCCAGGCTGTGCTGGGCGGCCCTGCCATCGGAGGGGTCAGCCATGCCTGATGTTTTCACCCCCTTGCGTGAGCAACTGCTGGCCGCCGGCGTCGCCCCCCGCCACGCCCGCCGCTACGTCGCGGAACTGCGGGACCATGCCGCCGACCTGGCGGAGGAGGAGCGGGCCGCCGGACTGGCGGAAGCGCAGGCCAGGGCGCGCGCCCTGCAGCGCCTGGGCACGCCGGATACCCTGGTGCGCGCCATGGTGGCGCGGGGGGACTTCCGCTCCTGGGGCGCCCGGGCGCCGTGGGCGGTTTACGGCCTGGGGTCGATGCTGGGCCTGGTCATGACCTATGGGCTGGCCATCGCCGCCGTCGCCGCCATCGTGGAGACGCATCGGGCATCCCCCACGGCTCGGCCCATCCTGCCCGACTGGTTCGACAGCGCCTTCGCCACCATCACCTACATCCATGGCCTGGCCCTGCCCCTGGTTCTGGCGGCGGCTTTCGCCATCATGGCCACGCGTCAGCGCATGGCGGTGCTATGGCCCAGCATCGCCCTGCTGATCATCGGCATCATCGGCGGCGCTGGAGTCTTGGACTTCATTCGTCCCGCCGATCCCAACGCCCCGATGGAATTGGAGATCCGGTTGGCCCTCAGTTCCCCCTGGCCGGGGATGCACAACTGTCTGCGGCACATCGCGATCAACCTGCTGCTGACCCTGGCGCCCTACATCGCCTGGAACGTCTGGCGCAAGGCCCTGAACGCGTGTTCCGGCCCGGAGGGCGACGCCCCCCTGGGCAGCGGTTCCCAACTGACCTGACGGGGGCGAACAAGATGGGGCGATCGACGACGGGGGCCGCGCTTTTCATGCTGGGCCTGGCGGGCTTGGTCCCGATGACGGCGCTGGCGCAAAGCGGGGCGCCCGCCCCGGCCGCGCCCATGGCCGCGCCGGCCACCACCCCGCCGGCCACCACCCCATCGCCGGCGGAGGAAGGGCCGATGCTGGGCCAGGACATCATTATCACACCCAGCTTCCTGCCCACCCCGGAAGAGGTGAAGGCCTTCCACGATGAGGAGTACGGCCGGCTGAAAGGCATGTTCGCCCCGGAAGCGAGACCCGTCAGCCGGGGCGACAGCCTGACCCGCAACAACACCCAGAATACGGGCACCGTCGCCGGCGCCAAGTCCGTCAACTGCGCCAGTGTGGGCGAATGCCGGTCGGTCTACACTGCCGACAAGTGAGAAGCTGTCAGTCCCACCAGAAGAACCAGTAGGGTGTTTGCAGAAGGCCGCCGGCCAGCGCACCGACAGTCCCGACACCCTGGTCGACGATGTCCCGGCAATAGCGATATTGGTTTCGCGCCAGGTCCCAAGCCTCGGCCTTATCCGCCGGTCGACGGTCAACACGTAATTCCATGGTGTCGTTGCTGAGAACGATCAGTTCCGCCCCGTATTTCTCATGCCAAACGCGGAGTGCGGCGACATGGGACTCCGGCGGCGGGCATTCATTCCAACCACCCCAGCGCAGATAGGCCGGTACCTGCCAGCCTTGGTCCGTTGGGATCAGCAGGATATGCACGCGCGCATAGGGCTTTTGATTGTGGTCATGCACCACACTCAGCCTGGGTGGCCCATCCGGCATCGGCGGGAAATCCTCCCAATCGTCTTCCATCACGCCGATCTGGTCTTCATCTGGGCCGTCGGGCCACCTATCCATGATCTCGGGGAAGCGCAGTCCCTCCGCCTCTCTCAGAATTTCAGAAGGCGCCAGCGTCTGTACCATGTCGGGAAGCGCGCCGGGAAATACTGCGGGATCGCTCAGGCTATAATGCTCGGCCAGCCTTTCCATCGCATCATCGTCGCCGACAATGATGGGCCAGCCACGCCCGGCCGCGCGCAGGCGCAGCCAATGGTCCCATGCCTGGGCTCCTGGTACGGTGATACGCTCATAAGGCAAGGCCGCCATCATCCGGGCATGCGTCGCGACCACCTCCGCCCTGCGGCTGGCGGGCACCCTGCTCAAGTCAGGTCTAATTACGGCCGCGGTTGGTGAGGTGGCTCTGGAACCCAGCGCCGTGAGAAGGCGGCGCAACCAGTGAACGATCATCGCGGAATCCCTTCTCGCTGGGCACATCCTTGGTTCAATACCGTCACCGCTTAGATGGAATACCACAATCCATCAAAGGACGCCCCAGGCCAGGGCATAGAAAGCGAGGGCGATGGCGGGACCGAAGGGCATTTCGGTCCACTCCCGCCCCTGATGCCGCCGGGCCAGCCGCCACAGGGGATAGGCGGCCAGCCCCAGGCAAGCGGCGGCCAGCACCAGCCAGGGCATGCCGGCCGGCCCGACCCACCAGCCGGCGGCCGCGAACAGCTTCACGTCACCCAGCCCCAAGGCGACACGGCGCAGGCGGCGGCTGAGGGCCCAGCGCACGGTCCACAGCAGGCCGGCGATGGCCAGGGCGGCCACCAGACCCTGCGCCGGGGGTACCGTCCACCCCGCCAGGCTGCTTCCCAAGCCCAGCAGCGCCACCGCCAGGGTCAAGCCATCCGGCAGATAGCGGTGGCGCAGGTCGATGACGGCGCTGGCCAGCAGCAGGGTGGCCAGCAGGCACAACGCCGCCGTCTCCGGTGCCCAATCCAGCCGCGCCACCGCCGCCATGAACGCCAGCGCGGCCAGCGCCTCCCCCACCGGATAGGCCGCCGGTATCGGCGCGCCACAGCAGCGCGCCCGCCCGCCCAGCGCCAGCCAGGAGAAGACCGGCACCAGGGTTGTGGGCGCCAAGGGGGTGCCGCAGCTGGGGCAGCGCGAACGGCCGGCCACCCAGGGTTCGCCACGCGGCAGGCGCCAGGCCAGCGCCATGGCGAAGCTGCCGCCCACCAGGCCCAGCAGGGCGGCGAGCATAAGGGAAAGGGCCGTCCACAGGCTGTCGTCCGGCACGTCCATCACGGCCCCCCGCCACGGTCGGTCATGACGCACGCGTCACGCCCCGCCAGAACCGGCCGCTGCCATTCCAGCACCAGCCACGGGGATTCGGCGCCGATTCCGGCCCCCGCCGCCTGGCGCCCAACGCCCCGATATAGAAGGATGCTACGCCGGACCTGGGCCCGGCCCTCCTCCGCCACCGTCACCCGCAGCATGCCGCCGGCCACCAGGCCCAGCGGCCCCTCCCCCGTTCATCCGCCGTAGCCGCCGTGGTCCGCCGGGGCGTCAAGGACGCCAGCCCAAGGAAGGGTCCGCGTGCATAAACAGTGCCCCAACGACGCAGGCAGGCGGCAACATCAGTGTCCAGGCCCGGGATGACGTCCAGGTCCTCCAGCGACCAAAGGGCGCGCAAGGGGTCGATGGCCAGGTCCAGGCCACCGGCCCCGGGTGTATCCATGCCCCGCCAGGCGGCGATGGCATCCGCCGCCTGGTGCGCCCGGCCTTCAGCGAAGCCAAGTCCATGGATAGCCTCGGCCAAGACCCTGCGCGACAGGCCGTTCAGGTCGATGCGTCCGGTTTCCGGCGTCACGGTGACGGTCAGGGATTGGCCGTCCAGCACCAGGCGCCGAGGGGGCGGGATATCCGTGCCGCCGCGCGCCAGCACATCATCCAGGGCGATCCAGGTGGACGCCGCCGCGCGCTGATCCTGCCCCACCGTGAGGGAGGCGGCGCGTGCCAGCTTGCGCGCCGAAAGGCCGTTGCCCATGACCACCAGGCCCACCGCCGTGGCCATGGCCAGCAGGAACAGGACCAGCAACAGGGCATAGCCCTGCTGGCGCGTCCCTTCCTGGCCGTCCCCCGCCCTCATTTGTCCGTGGGTGTGGCTGGCAGGGGCACGCTCTGGACGGGCGGCGTCACCATGGCCGAAGGCGGCGCGGGCATACCAGCGGGCATGCCGGTGGCGCCGGCGAAGATTTCCAGGCGGCTCATGCTGGCGCGCAGCGCGTCCGTCACCTCGCGCGCCCGGGTGGCGTCGCGCACGATGACGGGGCGCAGGAACACCAGCAATTCCGTCCGGCCCTTGGAATGGCCGTCGGTGCCGAACAGCTTGCCCAGCACCGGGATGTCGCGCAGGTAGGGGATGCCGGCGCCGGTGCGGCTGGAGGTGTCGCTGATCAGCCCGCCCAGCGCCACCGTCTCCCCATCCTGCACATTCACCACGCTGGTGATCTTGCGCTGTTGGATGGTGGGGCTGTCGATGCCGGACGTGGTGGTGTTAGTCACGGTGCTGACCTCCTGGTTCACGTCCAGCACCACAGCACCGCTGCGGTTGATGCGGGGCGTCACCTCCAGGATCACGCCGGTGTCGTGATATTCGACGGAATTCACCACGGCGCTGTCGCTGGTCAGGGTGCTGGTGGCGGACTGCACCACCACCGGCACCTCGTCACCCACCTGCAAGCGCGCCGTTTCATTGTTCAGCACCATCAGGCGCGGGGCGGACAGCACCTGGACATCGGTGACACTGGACAGCGCGTTCAGCACCACCCGGGTGTTGGGGGTCAGGAAGGTGTAGTTGAAGTTGGGATAGCTGGCGCCGACGGTGGACCCGGTGGTGTTGGAAAAGCCCACCGTGCTGCTGCCCCGGTCCAGGAACCATTGGACCCCGAAATTCAATTGGTCGTTCAGCGTGACCTCGGCGATGGTCGCCTCGATCAGCACCTGCTCTCGCGGGGCGTCCAGGCGGGTCAGCACCTGTTCCAGCAGCGCGTACTGCGCGCCGGAGCCGAAGATCAGCAGGGCGTTGCGCCGCTCATCCGCCACCACCCGCACGCCCTTCAGTTCCGAAAGCCCGTCTTCCTCCCCACCGCCCTCGCCACCGCCACTGGCCGGGAGGATGGCGCCGCTGTCCACCGGGCTGGGCGGCGCGCTGGCGGCGGAGCCGGAGGCGCCGGTCGCGGCGCTTCCGCTGGGGGGACCGCTGGCGGAGCTGCCGCCCATGGCGGTGGACAGGCCGCTACGGCTCGATGATGAAGTGCTGGCGCCCATGGCGCGGGCGCCGGCGCGACCCCGCCCCTGCTCCACCGCCGGCTGCTGTTGCGTGCCGGCACGTCCCACCAGGCGATTGAGGGCGTTGGCCAGTTCCACGGCGGAGCCGTTCTGCACCTCATAGAAATGCACGACCTTGCCGCCATCGGGACCCGGCCGGTCCAGGCGTTCCACCCAAGCGCTGACGGTGGGTAGCAGCTCGGGCCGCTTGGCCACCACCAGCAGGGCGTTCAAGCGGTTGATGGGCACGAAATCGATCATGCCCTGCAGGGGGCCGTTGTCCAGCTGCAGCACACGGCGCAGCTCCGCCTCCAGCCGGGCGGGTTCCACCGCTTGCAGGGTGTGGAGGGAAAAGGACAGCCCGGCCAGCCAATCGACATCGAAGCTGGCGATCAGCTGGGTGAAGGACTCGATCTCGTGCGCCGTGCCGTTGACGATGAAGATGTTGCGCCCAGCATCCGCCAGCAGAATGAAACCCTGGCGGGTCAGGGGGCGGACGATCCTGTCCAGTTCCGCGACCGAGACATGGCGGATGGGCACGATGGCGGTGCTGAAGCCGGCCGCGCGCTCCGCCGCCGATGGCGCCTGCACCGGGGCCTGGCCGGCCGCGTCCACCGCCGGCACCACCTGGTAGAAGCCATCGCCGCCCACGATGGCGAAGCCCTGGGTGCGCAAGGCCGCGTCCACCGCCGCCAGCGCCTGCCCCCGCGCCAGCGGCCGGGTGGTGCGGATGGTCACCTGACCCTGGACCTTGGGGTCGATGGTGTAGTTCAGGCCCAGCATGCCGCCCAGCACCGCGTCGATGACGGAGCGGACGTCGGCGTTGACGAAGTTCATCTCCACCGGTTCCCCCTCGCCCGCCGCAGCCGGGGCCACGCCCGACATCGGCCGGGTCTGGCGCACCAACTGCCCCGTGCCCGCCACGGTCTGCGGCGGAATGCGGGCGGGGGGGCGCCGGGACCGATCACGCTGCCGGCCGGTGCCGTGGAGGCTGGCGGCGACGCGGGCAAGGGTGTGCCCGGCCCCCGCGTCACCGCGCTGTCCGCGCAGCCGGCCAGGATCAGGCACATAAGCAGCGGGCGGGGCGAAGGGCGGGGGTGCGTCATGGCTGCCGTCTGTGGGGCTGGTCGGGGGGCGGTCGCGAGGGCGGATGGCTGGGCTGAACCTCCATCTGCCGGGAATCAGGCTGCCCCGGCGGTGGCACGCCCGATGGCGGGACGTCGGTCGGCGCCACGCCCCGTGACGACGGAGCCGTCGGGGGCGGGGGCGGCGGGCCCGGCACCAGGGGGGCGCCCATCGTTGGGGGAGGCGGTACGGCCAGGGGATAATCGCGGACGGCTACCCCCCGGCGCAGGCGCAGGTTGGACCGCCCGATGGCGTCCACCGTCCAGCCTTGCAGATCGTCGCCCAGGCGCACGCTGAACGGTTTTTGCGCCTTGCGATCCACACCGGTGGCAGCCCCGCCACCGGGGCCGGTGACCACGCCGGTCACCTGCAGATCCGGCCCGTCGGAGGCCACCGGCGCGACCCCCTTCGGCGGCGGCCGGCGGTCGGGCGTGAACAGGGGGCGTCGCGCCGCCTCACCCGGCTCGGCGGACAGGCCCATGGGCGTGGGCCCGGCCAACGGCGGCAGT
Source organism: Nitrospirillum karajorum (assembly GCF_036348415.1). Classification (NCBI taxonomy): domain Bacteria; kingdom Pseudomonadati; phylum Pseudomonadota; class Alphaproteobacteria; order Rhodospirillales; family Azospirillaceae; genus Nitrospirillum; species Nitrospirillum karajorum. Next base: position 1,439,036 of record NZ_JAZBQB010000001.1, on the reverse strand, counting down.
CCCGGCAGCGGAGCCTGCGCCCGCACCGGCGGGTCCGACGCGTCGACCGCCACGGCCAGCGCCAGTCCGGTGCCGACCACCAAGCCGACGCCCGCCAACAGCAGGGCGGTTCGGTCAAGGGCCCCCTTAGGGGGCGGCCAGGTCGGCATAGGCGTCGATCTCAATGTCTAGGGTCACGGGATTGGCCTCCCCAACGGCGGAGCCGCGTGCGGCCCTGCCGAAACCAGGGCCCGGCGCCCCCGGTTCCGGCGCGTCCGTGTGCAGGCGTACGGAGCGCACCAGCAGGCGGGGGCGCACGCCATCCAGGGCCGCCAGGGCATTGGCCACCGTCACGGCGTCGCCCCGCGCGGATACCGCCAGGTGGATGCGCCGGTAGGTCCCCTGGCCCGCGTCCAGCCGAACCGTCAGGGTGTTGATGGTGACACCGACCTGCCGTAAGGCGCCGCGCACGTCGCCCTCGGCATCGGCCTGCACCGCCGCCGCATCCGCCCCGGTGCGTAACAAGGTGTGGACGCCCAGCGCCTGGTCGACCTGGGCGGCGCGGCGGGCAAGGTTGTCATGCTGGGCCAGCAGCGCGCGGGTGGCGGCCAACTGCGCCAGGCGCGCGGCGCGGCGGGCGGCGGCAGCCTCCACCCCATCCACCAGGGGGGCCAGGTAGAAGTAGGGCGGCAGCGCCAGCAGGCATAGGGCGATGACCAGCACGAAACCGGGACGCAAACCGCGCGGCGGGGAGGAACGGCGGGGGGAAAGCGGGGCTGTCATCTCAGGGCCGTCCGACCGCAAGCGATGTCGTCAAGGTGAAGTCCTGCGGGGCGCCACCCGCCTGGCCCGCGACGGGGGCGACCGGCGGAGAGGCCACCGCGTCCGGCGGATCGGTGAAGCGGGGATCGACGAAGGGGCCCGCCGCGCGCACCCGGGCCAGCACATCCGCCAGATCCGAGGCCCGGCCCTGGATAGTCACCGCCTCCGGCGTCAGCGCGACATCCTTCAGCCAGACGCTGTCGGGCAGGGCCAGTGCCAGTTCATCCAGCACCTGGCCCCTTCCCGGCTGCGCCAGCAGCAGGGCGGTGCTGGCGGCATCGGGGCTGAGGAACAGGATGCGGTCGCGCATGTCCCGCACCGCACGCGCGTCCTTGGCCACCACCGCCAATTTCTGTTCCACCATGGCCGTCTGCCGGTCCAGGATCCAAAGGGCGACGGCGAAGGGGATGGGCAGGGACAGCCAGAACAGGCCGGCGGCGCCGGCCAAACGCAGGAACCGCCGGCGCACCCGGACGGAATCGAAGCGCAGGAATTCCGGCGCCGGCCCTGCCGCCGCCGCCGTGATCCCGGCCGGCGTCAGGCCCGCCGCCGCAGCCCAGGCCAGCGCCGTCGACAGCACGCTTCGCCGTACCATATGGACCCGGGCGGTACCCGCCCCGCCGGTGGGCGGCCCAGTGGGCGGCCCAGTGGGCGGCCCAGTGGGCGGCCCAGCGGGCGGCAGGGTCACCACGTCCCAGGCCAGCAGGTCCGGCCGCAGGGGCATGAAGCGGTGGGCCTGAATCTCGACGAACCCCCGGGCATCGACAATGCCGCCGAGCAGCCGCCCCTTGGGCAAGGGCACGTCCACCGCGTGCACGTCCGTCGGATGCAGCACTAGGCGGACGGGCACCGGGGTCGAGGGCATCGTCATGCCGGCGCCGCCCGGTGACAGGAACAGGACGGGCACCTCGAGCCCCAGGATACGGCGTCCCCACGGGGGCAAGGCGGCGGCGGCACCATCGGCCAGCGCATCCACGGCCAGCACGGCCAGGCGTTTCAGGCGGTGGGCCAGCGTGGGCATCAGCCACCCCCAGGCCGGCACGCGCCCCGCACCGGGTCATAGGCGCAGAGCACCCCGCCACGCACCACCGGGCCGGCGATCATGGGCGGCCACGCTTCCCCGCCAGCGGGGGCGACATCCAGGCGCACCAGGGCCGGAGATGTCGCGGGGTCCGCCCAATGGTCGGTCCAGGCGTGGGCCTGGCCATCGAAATAGGACCAGGCGATGCGGGCGGCGGCGTCGATCAGCAGACCATCGCCCGGCGGTGGACCGTCAGGGCGCAGGGGCGCCACCCGCAGACGCAGGGCCTCATGGCCGGGCGCCCCCTCCACCGTCAGGGCCATGCGGTAAAGCCCGCCGCGGCCCAGTCCCGCCGGCAGCGGCGCCAGCACATCGAAATGCCGCGCATCCCGACGCAGGGGCGGCAGGTCCGTGCCCGCGCGCCCCAGGTCGGCGGGCGTCAGGGCGTTGACCACGAGAAAGCGGGTGAAGTCATGGACCCGGCCGAGGTCAGCGGCGGCCCGCTGCAGGACGCCGCTGCGGTCGGCCATACGGTTCATCAGGGGCAGCAGGCCAACGGCCGCGACCGCCAGCATACCCAGCAGCGCCAGAGCCACCAGGGCCTCCACCAGGGTCATGCCGCGATGGCCCCCGGCGGCATCGGGCGCGGCATCGGGGGTGGCGAGAGTGGGTGCCATCATGGCGGCCCGTCCACCAGCACGCGGCTGGTGACGGTCGCCAGCACGGGCCCATCGGCCCACCGGCCCGCTCCCGGCATGGCGGCCTCTGTTCCCGCTTCTCGCGTCACGTCTGGTTTCATTTCGCGGATTTCTACCCGATAGTCGCGGTCCCCCGTCGGCGAAAGGCGCCCTGGCACAATTTTGACACGGTAGGGCAAGCCCGCGCCGGCCCCGTCCAGCCCCACATCCCTGGGCCGGTCCTCCAGCGGCAGGGCGACGCCGACCTCCGCCGCGACGGATTGGGCCAAGCGCAGGGCCGCCGTCTCCCCCCAGGCCTGGCGGGCGGACCAGGCCCCGGACCAAGCCGATTGCATCAGTAGGACCGTGCCGAGGCCGAAGATGGCCAGGGCGATCAACATTTCCAGCAGGGTGAAACCATCCGCCCGGCGCATGGGCCCCTTCCTTATTCCCGGTGTACGGTGCCCAAGGGCCAATCCACACGCACGGTGGCGGCGCGGTTGCCCTCGCGCAGGCGGATTTGGGCACCGGGAGACCAGCCGCCGGGCAGGAAGACGACCGCGCCCGGGCGCGCGCCATCACCGCCTTCTATGGCCAAATCCACCGCCGCGATGCGCCGCAGGCGGCGGCCGGCAGCCCCGCCGGCGGAGCGTTTGACATCATCCAGGGTGAAGAGGACGGGGTGTCCCGTCACCATGGCCTCGACCTGGCGGTTGCGCAGTTCATCCTCCAGCGCGGAAACGGCGGCGGTGAAGCGCAGTCCAGGCAGGCGGTCCTGGATGCCGAGGGCCAGCGCCGCCCCCAGAATGCCGATGATGACCAACACCACCAGCACCTCCACCAAGGTGAAGCCGGCCTGTCGGGAGGGCGTGCCCCGCCCTGTGAAGCACCCAGCCATCGCCCGGCCCTACCAACTGGTGACGTCGCGCGCGTCGCCCTCGCCGCCCGGGGCGTTGTCGCTGCCAAGGGAGAAGATGTCGTAGGCGCCGTGGTCGCCCGGCACCTTGTAGCGATAGGCGTTGCCCCAGGGATCGACCAAGGCCTGGCGCTTGCGCAGGTAAGGGCCGCGCCAGTTGGCGTCGCCGGCCGGCGCGGTCACCAGCGCCTCCAGCCCCTCCTGCATGGTCGGATAGCGCCCGACGTCGACGTAGAACAGGTCGACGGCCGCCACCAGGGTGTTGATCTGGGCCTGCGCCGCCTCCCCCTTCGCCTTGCCCAGGCGCGCCACCAGGTTGGGGGCGACCAGCAGGCCCAGCAGGCCGATGATCACCAGGACCACCAGAACCTCGACCAGGGTGAACCCCTGCTGCCCGCTCCGTCGATCACCAAGGGGGCGATCACCAAGGGGGCGATCACGAAGGGACGGATGTTGTTCCGGGATGTCAGAGGGCGATGTCATTCAGGCTGAGGATCCCCGCGATGAGGGCGGCGAAAATGCCGCCGACCATGCCGCCGAGAACCAGGGTCAGGATGGGCGTCACCAAAGACAAGGCCCTATCCAGAGCTATGCCCCTTTCGCGCTCCAACACTTTCGATAGATCCAGCAGCCCCTGTGGCAGGCTGGCGGTCTGTTCCGCCAGGGCCAGCATGCGCGACAGGCGGTGGGGGAACAGCGGTTCGGCCTGCACGGCCCGGCTGAGATCCAACCCGCCGCGCACGGCGACCCGCACCCGGTCGGCCGCACCGGCCAGCGCGCGGTTGGCGAGGCAGCCGCCGGCGGTGGCCAGGGCGGCGGCCAGGGGCACCCCGCCGCTGAGCAGGCTGGCCAGCGTGCGGGTGTAGAGCGCCAGTTGGGCATCGCCAACCAGCCGGCCCAGGGGCCCCGTGGCCACCAGCAGCGCGCGATCCAGGCGCAGCCGCAAATCGGGCTGGCGATAGGTTCGGACCAGAGCCAGCACGGCCAGCGCCCCACCGGCCAGGATGCCCGGACCGAAGCGACCCAGGAAATCACCGATGGCCAGCACGGCGGACGTGGCGGCCGGCAGCTTGGCCTTGCTGCCGGCGAACAGATCCTGGAACTGCGGCAGGACATAGCCGGCCATCAACGCCAAGGCTGCCAGGGTCAGAAGGGCGATCAGCGCCGGATAGACCATGGCACTGACCAGACGCTGGCGGAACTGGGCGCGGTCCTCTTCCAGGGCCGCCAGATGGCCGAGGGCGGCCGCCAGGGCCCCGCCCTGCTCTCCCGCCGCGATCAGGCCGACGAATTCCGCCGGGAATGCCGGACCTTGCGCGGCCACGGCGGTCGCCAGGCTGTCACCGGCGCGCACCCGGGCGCGTATTTGACCCACCAGAGCGGCCGCAGCCGGACGCTGCATCTGATCACCCACCAGACCCAGGGCGGGCTCCAGCGCGAAGCCGGCGGCGACCAGGTTGGCCAGGTCGCGCACGAAGGACAGGCGCTCCGCCCGCTTGAGGCCCCCCGCATGGCCGGCGCCCCCGGCACGCTTGGCGCCCTCCTCCTTCACCGACAGCGGCGTCAGGCCCCGCTGCATCAACTGGTCCACAGCGGCGCGGCGGTCGGCGGCCTGGATGGTGCCGCGGCTGGCGCGGCCGCTGGCATCGACGGAGCGGTAGGAAAAGCGGGTCATGGCCATTGTCGTCATCGTCTTAATCCGTCCTAATCCGCCTTGGTCACGCGCAAAATTTCTTCAGGCGTGGTGACGCCGTCCAACACCCGCTGCAGGCCGTCCTGGTACAGGGGCACCATGCCGCCGGTTTCCACCGCCGCCGCCTCGATCTCCGCCGAGGACGCCCCCTGGCGGATCAGCGCCCGCACCGCGTCGGTGATGGGCAGCCATTCGGCGATGGCCGACCGCCCGCGATAGCCGGTGCCGTTGCAGGCCGGGCAGCCGACGGCGCGATGGACAGTGGTTTCCCGTGCTGGCAGCCCCAGGGCCGCCGCCGCGTCGGCCGACAGGGTGTGGGGCTGGCGGCAGGTGGGGCACAGGGTGCGCACCAGGCGCTGGGCCAGCACCCCGTTCAGGGTGGAGGCCAGCAAGTAGGGGTCCACGCCCATGTCCATCAGGCGGGGCACGGCGCCGGCGGCGTCGTTGGTGTGCAGGGTGGACAGCACCAGGTGGCCAGTTAGGGCCGCCTGCACCGCCACCTTGGTGGTTTCGCCGTCGCGCATCTCCCCCACCAGGATGACATCGGGGTCCTGGCGCAGGAAGCTGCGCAGGGCGTGGGCGAAGGTCAGGCCGATGCCGGGCTTCACCTGGGTCTGGTTGATGCCGTCCAGCAGGTATTCCACCGGGTCCTCGACCGTGAGGATCTTGCGGCGCGCTGCATCCATGCCGCGCAGCCCGGCATAGAGGGTGGTGGTCTTGCCGCTGCCGGTGGGGCCCGTCACCAGTACGATGCCGTGCGGCCGATCCAACTGGGCGGCCAGCGGCTGCGCCACCCAGGCGGGCAGGCCCAGGCTGTGCAGCCGACCGCCCGCCGTCTGCTGGTCCAGGATGCGCATCACCACGTCTTCGCCATGCACGGTGGGGGTGGTGGAGACGCGGAAATCGATCTCGCGGCCCTGCAGGGTTTGACGGATGCGCCCGTCCTGAGGCAGGCGGCGTTCCCCGATGTCCAGGCCGGCCATGACCTTGACACGGGTGATGAAGCCGGCGGCCATGCGGCGGGGCAGCACCTCCGCCTCGCGCAGGATGCCATCGATGCGATGGCGGACGACCAGACGGTCGGCCATGGGTTCGACATGGATGTCGGTGGCGCCGGCGGCCAGCGCCGCCTGGATGGCGTTGCCCACCAGGCGCACCACCGGCCCCTCGCTGGCCAGATCCCGCAAGCGCTCGGCATCGCCCTCCAGCAGGTCGGGCATCGCATCCTGGTTGGCGGCGGGCTGCGCCGGCTCATACAGCCGGTCCAGGGCGGCGGCGATGGCCGTGCCGGTCATGACCACCGGGCGCACCGGCCGGCCGGCCAGGAAGGCGGCCGCGCCGAGCGCCTGGCCATCCAGCGGATCGGCCATGGCGAACACCACCTCGGCGCCCTCATCGATCAGCGGCAGCATCAGCTTGGCCTTGAGGAAGGCCAGGTTGGCCACCTCCATCATCACCGGCACCTGGGGCAGGTGGTCGGCGGGCCACAGCGCCAGGCCCAGGGCCTGGGCATACGCGGCCGCCATATGCTCCTCCGACACCAGGCCCAAATCCAACAGCCGCCGGTCCACCCGGCCGCCGGCCGCCTGCGCCCGGCCCAGCGCGCCCGGGGACAGCTGCCCCTGCGCCGCCAGTGCGGACAGGACGCGATCCAGCGCGCCATCATCCGGGCCGCTGATATCGCTAACAGCGTGGGCGGCTGAATGTTGATGGGGCATCACGTAATAAACCCTTTAAATCGGATATTGGATGTACCGGGTGCGTCGCCTGGGAATAGTTTTAGGTCGCAAAGGTTAATATATCGCCAAGGACCTATGGCGCACTGTCTAGCTCTTAAGAGGTAGGTGATTATACTTAATTGAAATACCCTTCATAATACGCTGATAAAATTACATTATTTCAAAGATAACCGCACATGAATAGGGCCTGGACGTTAACATCTCGTTCCTGATTGCCTACCCTCCCGCACCACTGGCCTATGCCCAAGGAAGGAAATCACGAAAAACCAGGAAGAATATTCATAAAATTTTATACTTCAAGCTGGCGGCATAAATATCTTCGATTCTGGATAGATACGTGAATCGAATAATCTTTTAATGGCGGATATGTCGGGCGTGGAGCAGCACCAGCCACGCTTTACGTTGCCTCTATTACACGAGACCGATGCCGCCATCCCCTCGAGGAAGCCCCCCCTTGAAAAGGGCGCATGGCTGGACGCGTTTGGCGAAATCGTTCCCTAAATGCGGTCCAGGCTTTCCAACAGCTTGCGCGACCGGGCCAGCAGATCGATGAAGGCCGCATCCTGGATCTTGGCCAGCCGCACGGCGAAGGCCACGGCTTCCGGGTCGCGTTGGCCGGACAGTTCGTGCAGGGCGCGTGCCCGCTCTAGCCCCGCCGCCAGGCTGGTGTACCAGTAGACCAGGTCGCGCGGCAGCGGCGTGGGGAGATAACCCACCGTACTGCCCAGGGCGCGGAACACGGGCATGTAGTCGCGGTCGCCCCGGAAGGCGTGATGCACGACCGAGGGCGCCTCGCCGCAGGCCTGCAGATCGGCGCGCAGCATGGATAGGTAATTCTCCTCGATATGCTGCGACAGGGCACCGATCTCGCCGATCAAGGCGCAGGCGATGTTGCGCTTGGCCCGCAGGCGCACGCGGCGCTCATGGAAGGTATTGGCGATGAAGCCCGAGAAACCGCCGACGACACCGCCGGCGACGGCGCCCGATATCTGCAGCCATGGCAATTCCATCCCACCCCCCATTTGCCCATCCCCCCCCTTGTGACCGCCCCACCGAACAATAACGACTCATAGGGCCCAAACATCGTTAGCCGGCGCGCGCTAACCGTTATACCAACCTGTGAATTGGTCACCTACCTTGACCCACCCCGGCCACTGCCCGCATAAATTGCAGCGAACTTGCATTTCAGCTGAATTTTCAAAAGGACAGGGCTCACTTGGATCCCAACAAGATGCCATCGCCCTGGGCCGTGCGCGAGCAGATGGACCGGTTGCGGGCCAGCCCCCCGTTCGCGGGGTCGGACCGGCTGCTGGCCTTCCTGCATTTCATCGTCGAGGAAACACTGGAAGGACGCGGCGCCACCTTGAAGGAGGCGGTGATCGGCAATGCCGTCTATGGCCGCGAACCGCCCTATGATCCCCGCATCGACAGCACCGTGCGGGTGGAGGCGCGGCGCCTGCGCCGCAAACTGCAGGATCATTACGCCGGCCCGGGCCAGGGCGATCCGGTGGTCATCACCCTGCCCACGGGCGGCTATGTCCCGCTGTTCGCCCTGAACCAAGCGCCAGCGGTCGCCTTGAACGCAGCCGCCCCCTTGGCCGAGGGGCCGACATACACCCCCGGATTCGGCGCCGCCGTGGCGGTCATGCCGTTGCGCGCGCTGAGCCGCACGGCGGAGGATGACCGTTTCGCCGACGGCCTGACGGATGAACTGATCTACGCCCTGGGGCGTGCGCAGGGCCTGCGCGTCGCCTCGCGCGCGGTCGTCTTCCAGGCGCACGATCAGGGCTGGACCGTGCCGACACTGGCGCGGGAGCTGGGCGTGGACGCCGTGTTGCAAGGGACGGTGCGCCGGCAGGACGGCATGCTGCGGGTGACGGTGGAGGTGTCGAACCCCAAGGGCTTCGTCATCTGGTCCGACCGCTTCGACGCCCCCGACCATGAGCACCTGCGCCTGCAGGAACGCATCGCCGCCACGGTGCTGAGCCGGGTGCGCCTGGACAACAGCGCCATGCGCGCCTCCCGCATCAGCCCGGGCCCGGTGGCGCTGGAGGGGCACGCCCGCATCTATCGCGCCCGGCAGCTGTTGGACCAGCAGACGCCCGCCGCCCTCTATGAGGCTCTGGAGATATTCCAGCGGGTGGCGGAGGGAGCGGCCGACTTCGCCCGGGGCCATTCGGGCATCGCCGACTGCCAGTGCGACCTGTTCCGCCTGGGCCTCATCGGCCATGCCGAGGCCAAGGCGGCGGCGGACACCGCCGTGCGGCGGGCGCTGGAGATCGACCCCCAGTCGGTGGAGGCGCTGACGGCACGGGCCACCGCCGCCGCCTGGCTGGACCGCGACGCCCCGGCGGCGGAAGCGGACTTCATCCGCGCCTTGCGCCTGGGCGATCACGCCCGCGCCGCCCGCCTCTATGGCGTTCTCCTCACCATCCTCGACCGGCAGGAAGAGGCGGAGCACCTGTTCCGTGACGCCCGCGCCATCGAGCCCTTTTCCGTCCAGCAGGACATCGCCGAAGCCACCAGCCACTATCAGGCCCGCCGCCATGCCCAGCTGATCGCCGCCGGGAGCCAAACCGGCGGGCAGGCGGCGGGCGGATCAGCGGAGATACTTGTCTACCGCGCCCTGGCCCATGTCTTCGGCGGCGAGCCCGATGGCGCCCGCGCCCTGGTCGGCGCTGTCGAACGGGCGGCGGCGCGGCACCCCGATCTGGCCTATGCCCGGGCGGAGATCGAGGCCTGGCTGGGCGAGCCGGAGCGCGGCTGGCGCTTGCTGGCCACCGCCGACACGGTGCCAGCCACCGCCTTCGCCCGCGCCACCCTGGCCGCCGCCCTGAACGATGAGGCGCGGGGGCTGGCGGCCCTGAACCGCGCCATCGACCAGCGGGAGCTGTCGACCGTGTGGTTGCGCACAGACACCCGCTTCGACGCCTGGCGCGACCGGCCCGCCTTCCAGGCGCTGATGGATCGGCTGCGACCGCCCAAGGCGACGGCCCAGGCGGGCTAACCGTAAGTGCTGGCGCGCTCACTCCATCCCCGCCCGCCCCCGCGCCTAGGATCGGCCCTCGAAAGGACACGCCGACGGACGGGGGACTGGAAATGGGGCCGGACAGTGGGACATCACAGTGGCAGTCGCGGCCCTGACATGGCGTTACGCCGCACGCTGGATCGGATGCGCGCCCTGGACCGCGCCTGGAATGACCGGCGCTGGGGCGACTATGCGGAATTCCTGGAGGAGAACGTCGTGGTCCATGGCGACGGTGCCGCGCCCGCGCTGGACAAGCGGGCCCACATCGACCAGGCCATCCGCTTCTGCGCCGCCTTCCCCGACGCCCATATCCACGTCAACCCCTACGTGGCGCTGTTCAGCAGCCATGACGGCCGCCACAGCTGCGCCGTCACCCGCCTGACCGGCACCGCGACGGGCGGCCTGACCCTGCCGGCCGACCTGCCCGGCGGCCCCGATGCCGCCCCGCTCAAACGCGCTTTCGATGTGCCCCGGCTGGCCGTCTGCCGCTGGTCGCATGGCTGGCTCGTCGACTATCGCGTTCATCTCGACACGGCGCTGATGCTGCTTCAACTACGGGACCCGGGGGCGGTGCCATGACCGGCGACGCCTACACGTTCAAGCCGGAGGAGCGGCCGACCTTTGTCGGCTCCCCCGCCGTGCCGGCGCATCCCCTGGGCCGCCGCCTGGGCTATGCCGCCGTGGCGGTCCTGGTGGGGGTGGCGTCCACCCTAGGCAATGCGTTGGTGAACGTGAACCTGGCCAGCCTGTCGGGCGCCCTGGGCGTCTATATCGACCAGGCGAGCTGGCTGCCCGCCCTCTACGTCGCCTTCAACGCCGGCGCCAACCTGATGCTGGTGAAGGCGCGGGCACAGTTCGGCATTCCAGCGGTGACCGGCACCCTGCTGATCGCCTACGCGCTGGCGGGGTTGCTGCAATTTGCCGCCCCCGGCTTCACCGCCGCCGTCATCATCCGGGCTGTCAGCGGCATGACGGCGGCGGGCCTGGTGACCATGACCGTCTACAACCTGCTGCAGGTCTTTCCCGGCCGGCTGCGCCCCTTGGCCCTGGTCATCGGCATCGGCCTGACCCAGCTGGGCACCCCCCTGGCCCGCCTGGTGCCGGTGGAGATGCTGGCCTTGCACCAGTGGCAGGGCCTGCACCTGATGGAAATCGGCATCGCGCTGGCCGTGCTGGCCGCCATCACCGCCCTGCCCCTGCCGCCCAGCGACCGCGCCCCGGTCTTTCAGCCGCTGGACTTCGCCGTCATCGGCCTGATGCTGCCTTGCCTGGTGCTGGTCTGCGGCGTGCTGGGCCAAGGGCGGCTGCGGTGGTGGGTGGACACACCCTGGCTGGGCTGGGCGCTGGCGGCGGCCGTGCCCCTATTCACCCTGGCCTGGCTGATCGAGCGGCGGCGGCAACAGCCGCTGATCCAGGTCCGCTGGCTGACCACGCTGGACATGGCGCGCTTCGCCGCCGCCGCCCTGATGGTGCGGGTCTCGCTGGCGGAACAGACCTATGGCGCCGTCGGCCTGCTGACGGCGGGCGGCCTGATCAACGACCAACTGCGCCACCTGTTCATCATCGTGGTCATGGCCATGCTGGGGGGAACCCTGACCGCCGCCTTGACCCTGTCGGAACGGCGCCTACCCTACCAGGTGATCGCGGCGTCGCTGCTCATCGCCGCCGGCGCCTGGCTCGACAGCGACGCCACCAGCCTGGTGCGCCCGCCGCAGCTGTACCTTAGCCAGGCGCTGATCGCCTTCGGCACCACGCTGTTCATCGGGCCGGCGCTGGTGCTGGGCTTTCTGCGCATGGTGTCCAAGGGGCCGGACCACCTGGTCACCTTCATGGTGCTGTTCAGCATCACCCAGAACGTGGGCGGGCTGGCCGGGTCCGCCCTGCTGGGCAGCCTTCAGGTCGCCTCGACCCACTGGCATTCCCAGACCCTGTCGGAACACCTGGTGGCATCCGACCCCCAGGTGGTGGGCCGCCTGGCGGCGGGCGGCGCCGGCCAACTGGGCCAAGCCATGGGGCGCGAGGCCGCCGTTCTGGCCTTCAACGATGTCTTCCTGTTCGTGGCCGGCCTGGCGCTGCTGAACGCGCTCTATGTCGGCTACCTCATCCTGTTCAACACCCTGCGCCGGAGACGCGGATCATGAGCGCCCCCGATACCCCCCTCACTGGCACCCGCCCCGGCGCGGCTGGCCGGCCGCCCTGGCCATCCTGGTGGTGGCCACGGGCGCCATCCTGGCCCTGCTGGCCGCCTGGCGCCTGCCCCCCTTCGCCGGCGCGGTGGAGGCGACGGAGAACGCCTACATCCGCGGCCGCACCACGGTGATCGCCCCCCAGGTCAGCGGCTATGTCGTGGATGTCGCCGTGGGCGACTACGCCCACGTCAAGGCCGGCCAGGTACTGGCCCGCATCGACGACCGCATCTACCGCGCCCGGGTGGACCAGGCCCGGGCGACGCTGACCGCCCAGCGCGCCGCCCTGGCCAACAGCGAACAGGCCCACGCCGCCCGCACCGCCGCCCTGGCGGGCCAGGTGGCCAACCTGGCCAACGCCCGCGCCCAGCTGGCCCGCGCGCACGCCGACATGGCGCGCGTGACCGACCTGGTGCGCGACGGCTCCGTCTCCATCCGGGAGCGGGACCAGACCCAGGCCGCCCTGGCCCAGGCCGAGGCCCAGGTGCGCCAGGCCGAGGCGGGCGGGGAGATCGCCCGCCAGGACGTGCGCACGGTGGACGTGGGCCGCGATGGCCTGCAGGCGCAGGTGGAGGCGGCCCTGGCCCAGCTGACCCTGGCCGAGATCGACCTGGAGCATACGGTCATCTACGCCCCAGAGGACGGCCAGGTGGGCGAGGTGGGCGTGCGCCTGGGCCAATACGTCACCAACGGCACGCAATTCCTGTCCCTGGTGCCGGACGACCGCTGGATCATCGCCAATTATAAGGAGGCACAGACCGCGCATATGGCCGTGGGGCAGCCGGCGCGCTTCACCGTCGACGCGCTGGGCGGGGCCGAACTGACCGGCACGGTGGAGATGCTGTCGCCAGCCGCCGGCTCAGAATTCGCGGTGCTGAAGCCCGACAACGCGACCGGCAACTTCATCAAGGTGCCGCAACGCATCGGCGTGCGCATCGCCATCACCCCCGGCCAGCCCCTGGCCGACCGCCTGCGTCCCGGCATGTCGGTGGAAACGCGGGTGGATACGGCCGCCACGGGGACGCCCAAGGGGGCCAAGCCATGAGGCGCCTGGCCTATCCCCTCGCCCTGCTGCTGGCCGCCTGCGCCGGCCCCCGGCCGGAGGCGCCCCTGACCGCCGCCGTGGAACCGCCGCCGGCATGGCGGGGCGCCCCCGTCGGCGACGACGCGGTCGAGGCCGCCTGGTGGCGGGCCTTTGGCGATCCGGTGCTGACCCGTACCGTCGACCGGGCCCTGGCCAGCAACACCGACGTCATGGTGGCGGCGGCCCGCGTGGCCGAGGCGCGCGCCCAATACCGCCTGGCGGAAGACCAGCGCCTGCCCAATGTCGTCCTTGCCGCCGGCGGGGGGCGGCAGCGCGACGTCAGCCCGTTCGGCCAGCCGCGCCAGCAGACGGCCGGGCAATGGCAGGCCACCGCGTCCTACGACCTGGACCTGTTCGGCCGGCTGGCGGAGGCCAGCGAGGCCGCCCGCGCCACCCTGCTGGCGACCGAGGCGGCCCGCGACGCCGTGCGCCTGGCGGTCGCGGCCTCGGCCGCCGCCGGCTACGTCGGCCTGCGGGCGCTGGACGCCCGGCGGGATGTCGTGCAACGCACCCTGGCGGCGCGCGCGGCCTCGCTGCACCTGGCGCGGCGGCGGGCGGAAGCGGGCTACGCCGCCGAGCTGGACCTGGCCCAGGCCGAGGCCGAATACGAGGCCACGGCGCAACTGCTCCCGGCCATCGACCTGGCGATCACTCGGCAGGAGGATGGCCTGAGCCTACTGCTGGGCGAAAGCCCTGGCGCCATCGACCGGGGGGCGGGCCTGGACGACCTGACCACGCCGGCGGTACCGGCGGGCCTGCCGGCGGACCTGCTGCGCCGCCGGCCGGACATCGCGCAGGCGGAACAGCAGGTGGTGGCCGCCGACCATGGCCTGGACGCCGCCCGCGCGGCCTTCCTGCCCGACGTGCAGTTGAGTGCGGCGGGCGGCACCGTGGTCAGCAGCCTGATCGACCCCGTGAACGTCTTCGCCTTGGGCGGCAGCGTCCTGGCCCCCCTATTCGACAGCGGCCGACTGCAGGCCCAGGCCGACAGCGCGGCCGCGCGGCGGGACGCGGCGGCCTTCGGCTACCGCAAGGCCGCCCTGACCGCCTTCCGCGAGGTCGAGGATGGGCTGGCCATGGTGCAGCGCAGTGCCGAACAGGAGACGGCGCTGCTGCGCCAGCGCGACGCCCTGGCCCGCACCCTGGCCATCGCCACCAGCCGCTACCGCGCCGGCTATTCCCCTTATCTGGAGCAATTGGATGCCGAGCGCGGCCTTTTGTCGGCGGAGCTGTCCCTGGTGCAGTCGCGCGCCGACCGGCTGTCCGCCGCCATCAGCCTGGCCCAGGCCCTGGGCGGTGGCTGGCGGCCGCCGGCACCCCCGCCCTGACGACACCGGCGGGGCGGCGCTATGACTGCCCATCCTGTTCATTTTCCCGCCGAATCGTTGATATAGGTCATAAATATAATCAAGCGCAGAAGCTACCCTGCTCAACGGTGATACCTGGGGTGGACTTGAGTATTGTTGGTTAATAATCCACGGTGAATTCATTATTAATCAGAACACAATTGCTCAAATCACCGAACCGCCCCGCTGGATTAGTTTCGATTCCGAACTAACAGAAATCCCTCTGCTGATTTCTCCTATCCTTCATATTTATCGCTTACAATTACCGCGTTGCAGCATTCTCCCCGAACGAGGAACTTCATGGACACGGCACGGATGGCGACCACGACGCCCCTCACGCGAACGGAACCGTCCCTTTTTACGACGCCCTGGACCAGCCTGGCACAGCAGGCGGTGGACTATTGGGTGGACGCGGGCCAACGCTCCCTGCTGTTCCTGGATGTGCTGCGCCAGCGCGGGAACGACCATTTCCAGCATATGGACGAGACTTGGCCCAACGTCCTGAGCTTCCCCTACGAACTGGTCCTGGATGGGCGGACGCTGGACCGGCCCGTGAACTATTGCCTGGTGCGCATCCTGCCGCCGCCAGACCGGCCCACCAACCCCCGCCTGCGGCCCTTCGTCGTCTTCGACCCCCGGGCCGGCCACGGCCCCGGCATCGGCGGGATGAAGCATGACAGCGAGATCGGCGTGGCCATCGCCGAGCGGCATCCGTGCTATTTCGTCGGCTTCCTGCCGAAGCCGGTGCCAGGCCAGACGGTGGAGGATGTCTGTCGGGCGGAGGCCGCCTTCGTGGAAAAGGTGGCCGCGCTGCATCCCGAGGCGGACGGCAAACCCTGTCTGATCGGCAACTGCCAGGCCGGCTGGCAGGTCATGATGATGGCCGCCACGCGGCCGGACCTGACGGGGCCCATCGTGCTGGCGGGCTCCCCCTCTCCTACTGGGCGGGGGTGCATGAGAAGAATCCCCTGCGCTATCTGGGCGGCCTGCTGGGCGGCACCTGGCTGACGACGCTGAGCGGCGACCTGGGGCGCGGCATCTTCGACGGTGCCGCGCTGATCGCGAACTTCGAAAACATGAACCCGGCCAACACCCTGTGGAAAAAGAACTACACCGTCTATTCCAAGGTCGACACCGAAGGGCCGCGCTTCCTGGAGTTCGAGCGCTGGTGGGGCAGCCCCATCCTGCTGAGTGCCGGGGAAATGCAGTACATCACCGATGAGCTGTTCCTGGGCAACCACCTCACCCGCGGCGGGATCACCCTGTCGGATGGCAGCAAAGTCGACCTGCGGGCCATCAAGTCGCCCATCATCGTCTTCTGTTCCTGGGGCGATGACATCACCCCGCCGCAGCAGGCCCTGGACTGGATTCTGGACCTGTACGCCAGCGACGCGGAGCTGGAGGCCGGCGGCCAGACCATCGTCTACTCCCTGCACCCCAGCATCGGCCACCTGGGCATTTTCGTCTCCGCCACCGTGGCGACCAAGGAACATGACGAGTTCGCCCGGACCATGGACCTGATCGACATGCTGCCGCCCGGCCTCTACCAGGCCGTGTTCACGGAAAAGACCGGCGTGGCGCACGCCGAACTGGTGTCGGGGCGGTATCTGACACGGTTCGAGCGGCGGGGCCTGGACGACATCCGGGCGCTGGGCGGCAACGACGCGCGCGATGAACGCCGGTTTGCCACCGTGGCCCGAATCTCCGCCCTCAACGGCGACCTGTACGCCCATACCTTGCGCCCGGTGGTGCGGCAACTGGCGACGGATGAAAGCGCGGAGCTGCTGCGCCGCCTGCATCCGAATCGCCTGCGGTTCGAGGTGTTTTCCGACAAGAACCCGCTGATGCGCCCCGTCGCCGCCCTGGCGGAAACGGCCCGCGCCCACCGCCGGCCCGTGGCGCCCGACAACCCCTTCCTGAAGGTGCAGGAGGCGATGTCGGATAGCGTCGTCCAGGCGCTGGACACTTGGCGCGAGTTGCGCGACCGGGCCACGGAAACCTTTTTCCTGACGGTCTACGGTTCCGCCCTGCTGCAGGCGGCCATCGGTGTGGAGACGCCCGCGCGGCAGCCTGCGGACATCCCGCCGCCGGCCAATGAGGACAAGGCGGTGGATGCCGGCCACGACGGGCTGACGACCGCCGTCACCCGCGCCCTGCTGTATGTCATGCAGGCGGACGCCCACCCCGGCGCCGATGAGCGGCGCTTCACCGTGCTGCGGGCCCTGCGGCGTCAAACCCCGGCAGATCAGCGGCTGAGCCTGACCCAGTTCAAGGCCCTGGTGCGGGAGCAATCGGCCCTGTTGCATCGGGACGAGGCGGCGGCTCTGGCCACCCTGCCCGCCCTGCTGCCGCCGGACGCCGAGGTCCGGGCCACTGCCGCCACGGCCCTGCGCCGCCTGGTAGAGGCGGGCGACCCGCCCGGCCCCGCCGAGGCGGCGCGGCTGAACCAGGTGATGACCCTGTTCCAATCCGCGGACACACCTGCGCCCAGCGCAGCTCCCGCCAAACAGAGGCGCGGGAACGCCACCACCGCCGCCTGACCGCTTTCGACCCGCCCGTATTGGAGACCGCCATGGACAGCCCCACCGCCGCGACCACCCCCCGGGTGCAGGCCGACATCGCCCGCCACAAGAAGTACCAGCGCCTGATCGCCGCCGCGCACCAGGCCGGCCCACCACCCACGGCGGTGGCCCATCCCTGCGACCAGAGCGCGTTGGAGGGCGCGGTGGATGGCGCCCGCCTGGGCCTGATCGCCCCCATCCTGGTGGGGCCGGAGGCGCGCATCCGGGCGGTGGCGGAGCAGGCGGGCCTGGACATCGCGTCCCTGCCCATCATCGACACGCCGCACAGCGTGGCCTCCGCCCAGCGGGCGGTGGAGCTGGTGCGCGAGGGCAAGGCCGAAGCGCTGATGAAGGGCAGCCTACACACCGATGAGCTGATGGGTGCGGTGGTCAGGACGGAGACCGGCCTGCGCACCGCCCGCCGGCTCAGCCACTGCTTCGTCATGGACATCCCCGGCCATGACGATCCGCTGATCATCACCGACGCCGCCGTCAACATCGCCCCCACCCTGGCGGAGAAGGTGGACATCGTGCAGAACGCCATCGACCTGGCCCTGATCCTGGGCTTCGGCGAGGTGCGCGTGGCCATCCTGTCGGCGGTGGAGACGGTGAACCCCAAGATCCCCTCCACCATCGAGGCGGCCGCCCTGTGCAAGATGGCGGAGCGTGGGCAGATCACCGGCGCCATCCTGGACGGCCCCCTGGCCCTGGACAACGCCATCAGCCCCGAAGCCGCCACCATCAAGCACCTGACCTCCCCCGTCGCCGGGCACGCCAACGTCATCCTGGTGCCGGACCTGGAGGCCGGCAACATGCTGGCCAAGAGCCTGACCTTCCTGGCGGGGGCGGACGCCGCCGGCATCGTGCTAGGCGCCCGTGTGCCCATCATCCTGACCAGCCGGGCCGACAGCGTGCCGGCCCGGCTCGCCTCCTGCGCCGTGGCGGCCCTGATCGCCCGGCATCGCCGCACCGTCTCGGCCATGGCGGTGGGGTGAGCCCATGCGCCGCAGGAAGATCAGCAACGCCATCATCGTCATCAACGCCGGCTCCTCCAGCATCAAGTTCTCGCTGTTCGCGGATGAGACGCGGCACCTGGAACTGTTCCTGAAGGGACAGATCGAGGGGCTGCATACCGACAACGCCCACTTCATCGCGCGGCACCCCGCCGGCGACGTGGTGGGGGAGCAGCGCTGGACCGGCGCCGAAACCGGTGCCTTCGACCATGACGCCGCCACGCGCTTCCTGATGGGGTTCATCAACACCCATCTGGAAGGCCACAAGGTGGAGGCGGTGGGCCATCGCATCGTCCACGGCGGCGGCGACTTCACCGCTCCGGCGGCGCTGAACACCGCCGTGCTGGACCGGCTGGCGACCCTGGTGCCCCTGGCCCCCCTGCACCAGCGGCACAACCTGGCGCCGGCACGCAGCATCCTGGCGAGCACGCCCGGCCTGTTCCAGGTGGGCTGCTTCGACACCGCCTTCCACGCCACCCAGCCGCCCTTGGCCCAGGCCTTCGCCCTGCCGGCGGAGATCACCGACCGGGGTGTGCGCCGCTATGGCTTCCACGGCCTGTCCTACGAATACATCGCCTCCCAACTGGGCGAACTGGGCCTGGACGGCGCCAAGGTCATCGTGGCCCACCTGGGCAACGGCGCCAGCCTGTGCGCCATGGATGGCGGCCGCAGTGTCGCCAGCACCATGGGCTTTACGGCGGTGGAGGGCCTGCCCATGGGCACCCGCTGCGGCACGCTGGACCCCGGTGTGCTGCTGTACCTGATGGATGAGATGCATATGGGGCCGCGGGAACTGGAGAAGCTGCTGTACCAGCGGTCCGGCCTGCTGGGCGTCTCCGGCATTTCCAGCGACATGCGGACGTTGGAAATGTCGGCCGAGCCCCGGGCCAAGCTGGCGGTGGACCTGTTCACCTACCGCATTGGGCGGGAGATCGGGTCGCTGGCGGCGGCGCTGGGCGGCCTGGACGCCCTGGTGTTCACCGCCGGCATCGGGGAGCACAGCGCCGGCGTGCGGGCCGCCGTCTGCCAGCACGCCGCCTGGCTGGGTGTGACGCTGGATGCGGAGGCCAACGCCCGGCCCCAGGTGGGCGCCACCGAGGTTGGCGCCACCCGCATCAGCGCGCCCGGCAGCCGCGTGGCCGCCTGGATCGTGCCGACGGATGAGGAACAGATGATCGCCCGCCACACGCGGCGCCTGCTGACGGAGGCGATTCCATGACGACGGATATCCACCTGCCTACGCCCCACCGCATCCTGGCCGGCAAGCGCGCCCTGGTGGTGGGCATCGCCAACGACCAGTCCATCGCCTATGGCTGCGCCAAGGCCTTTCACGAGGTGGGGGCGGAACTGGCGCTGACCTACCTGAACGACAAGGCCAAACCGCATGTGGAGCCACTGGCGCAGGAGCTGGGCGCCCGCCTGTTCCTGCCGCTGGACGTGACGGCGCCGGGGCAGCTGGAGGCGGTGTTCGATGCGGTGCGCGATACCTGGGGCGGGCTGGACATCCTGGTCCATTCCATCGCTTACGCCCCCAAGGAGGACCTGAAGGGCGGCCTGTTGGACTGCTCGGCCGAGGGCTTCGCCCGCGCCATGGACATCTCCTGCCACTCCTTCATCCGCATGGCCAAGCTGGCGGCGCCGTTGATGACGCATGGCGGTGCCATGTTCGCCATGAGCTATCTGGGTGCCGACCGCGTGGTGCCCAATTACAACGTCATGGGCCCGGTCAAGGCCGCGCTGGAGGCATCGTGCCGCTATCTGGCGCATGAGCTGGGGCCGCAGCACATCCGGGTGCACGCCCTGTCACCCGGGCCGCTGATGACCCGGGCGGCATCGGGCCTGAAGGACTTCGACCGCCTGCTGAACGACGCCATAAGCCGCGCGCCGGTTGGGGAATTGGTCGATATCATGGACGTGGGCTACACCTGTGCCTACCTGGCCAGCCCCTTCGCGCGGCGGCTGACGGGCAGCACCCTTTATATCGACGGCGGCGCGAACATCGTGATCTGAGACGCGCCCGCCGGTGCGCGTTATGTAGTAAAATTACCGCCTTTAACCGGAATTTCGCATATCCCCATGTTGTTGTCGGCGGGCGAAGCGGGTACCATCGCCGCCGACCGGACCGGGCAACCGTTGGCCATGCCGATGGTGCGCCCGGAAACCGTTTCCAACCGGCATTCACTTCTGGGGCGGCCCGCCAGGGCCGAAAACAACAATGCGTCGCCACCGCCGTGCCAAGATCGTCGCCACCGTCGGACCCGCCAGCAACTCACCCGAGATGCTGAAGGCGCTGTTTCTGGCGGGCGTGGACACCTTCCGCCTGAACTTCAGCCACGGCACCCATGAGGACCACGCCAAGGTCCACGCCCACATCCGGGCGCTGGAGAAGGAAGTGGGCCGGCCCATCGGCATCCTGCAGGATCTGCAGGGCCCCAAGATCCGCGTCGGCACCATCAAGGACGGCAAGATCACGGTGGCCAAGGGCGACACCATCCGCTTCGTGCTGAAGGGCCAGGACGGCGACCGCGACGCCATCCCCCTGCCGCACCCCGAGATTTTCGCCGCCGTCCTGCCGGGCCATCACCTGCTGATCGACGACGGCCGCGTGCGGGTTAAGGTGACCAGCCTGGGCGACGATGCCATGACCGCCGAGGTCGTGGTGGGCGGCGTCATCTCCAACCGCAAGGGCGTCAACCTGCCCGGCACCCTGCTGAACCTGTCGCCCCTGACCGCCAAGGACCGCGCCGACCTGGAATTCGGCCTGAACCTGGGCGTGGACTGGGTGGCCCTGTCCTTCGTGCAGAAGCCCAGCGACATGATCGAGGCGCGCGGCCTGATCGGCGACCGCGCCGGCCTGATGGCCAAGATCGAGAAGCCGCAGGCGCTGGAGCAGATCGACGACATCATCCGCCTGTCGGACGCCATCATGGTGGCCCGTGGCGACCTGGGTGTGGAAATCCCGCAGGAAGAGGTGCCCGGCCGTCAGAAGGAACTGGTGCGCGCCTGCCGCCTGGCGGTGAAGCCGGTGATCGTCGCCACCCAGATGCTGGACAGCATGGTGGCCGCCCCTACCCCCACCCGCGCCGAGGCGTCGGACGTGGCCACCGCCATCTATGACGGCGCCGACGCCGTCATGCTGTCGGCGGAGTCGGCCAGTGGCGCCTACCCGCTGGAAGCCGTGTCCATGATGGACCGCATCATCGCCACCACCGAGCGGCACAAGCTGTACCACTCCCTCATCCGCGCGTCGGACCCGGCGGAGGAGCAGACCCCGCCGCACGCCGTGGCCGCCGCCGCCGCCGACCTGGCGGAGGCCGTGCGCGCGCCAGTGATCGTCGCCTTCACCTCCAGCGGCACCACCGCCGCCCGTATCGCCCGCAAGCGTCCGGAAGTGGCCATCCTGGCCATCACCGCCGACCAGGCCGTGTCGCGCCGCCTGTGCCTGCTGTGGGGTACGCACAGCGCCCTGTCGGAGGACATCCACTCCTACGAGCAGATGGTGGATGTCGCCACCGCCGTGTCGCAGAGCGCGGAGTTCGCCAAGCTGCACGACCAGATCATCGTCGTCGCCGGCATCCCCTTCGCCCAGGCCGGCACCACCAACAACCTGCGCATGCTGCAGATCGGGGGGTAATACCAGCGGCACGAGACGTGATTCGTGCCGCTGTAGCCCGCGACTGCGGGCGCCGGAGATTTCTGGGGAGCCGAAGGCGGACTGGAAATCGAGGACAAGCCAAGGGCACGGATGTGGCCGCCCGGCGTTTGAGGGGGCATTTGAACGATCACGTTCAAATGCCGCACGTATAAGCCTCCCTGGGATGCCGGACGCCATCGCGTCCGGCGGCATGCGCCCAAAGATAAACGGCGCCGCATCGCTGCGGCGCCGTTTTCATGTGCGCGGGAAGACGGTTATTCGGGCTTAAAGCAATAGGCGGCCAGCTTGTTGCCGTCCAGGTCGCGGGCATAGGACGCGTAGGCGTTGGGGGCCCAGCCGCGCGGGCCCGGCTTGCCTTCGCACACGCCGCCCTGGGCCAGGGCTTCGGCATGGAAGGCGTCGACGGCGGCGCGGTTCGGCGCCTCGAAGCTCACGGTCACGCCGTTGCCGACGGTGGCGGGCTGGCCATTGGCCGGCTTCAGGACGAAGAAGGACGGCTTGTCCTCACCCCAGATGGAGCCGTTGTCGCCGAGGTCGGCCACCCGCTTCAGGCCCAGCTTGGCCAAAACGGAGTCATAAAAGCCGCGGGCCTTGGCCAGGTCATTGGTCCCGACGGAAACGTGGGTGTAGATTGCCATAGTCTTCCTCCCCTTAATTCTTCGCGGAATGGGTACGACGACTATAGACAGGCGGCCAGCCCCAACAATGATGCCATATGAGGATTGACTTTTCTCCCTGTCAATCAATTCAATGGCTTACGGCGTATTGTCCTTAAGGACGAGATGCACGTGGTTGCGGCCCGTTAAGCCGCCCCACACCACCCCGGCCGCCAAGCGTGGGGGCCTGTGACGATATTGCAAGATCGTCATTTGTCACTTACATAGGAATGGCGTGTGCCCGCGCATCACGGCTTCCCACCGGACGCCGCACAAGGTGCCGGTCGACATCTTTCCATAAAGGCAGCCCCTCATGACCTCCCCGTCCGCTCGCGCCACCCCCGCCGCCGCAGGACAACGCGGTCCCGCCGACCATGAACGGCGCGCGCAGATCGTGGAGGCTGCGGACCAGCACTTCCGCCATTACGGCTATCACAAGACCACCGTTGCCGACCTGGCGAAGGCCATCGGCCTGTCCACGGCCTATATCTACAAATTCTTCAACAGCAAGCAGGCCATCGGCGAGGCTATTTGCGCCCGCTGCCTCAGCGAAATCACCGCGCAGTTGCGCGCCATCGTGTCGGAGCCGGTGCCCGCCGCCGACCGGCTGCGCCGTTTCCACCCCACCCTGGCGCGTGCCGGCGCCGCCCTGTTCTTTGAGGAGCGCCGGCTGCACGACATCGTCGTCACCGCCGTGACCGAGAACTGGCACGCGGGCACGACGTATGAGGAGGAACTGCGCGAGATGGTGCGCACCCTGGTGGTCGAGGGGCGCGAGGCCGGGGAGTTCGAGCGTGAAACCCCGCTGGACGAGGTGTGCCTGGCGATCGAGGAGACGCTGTGGCCCTTCGCCCATCCGCTGATGCTGGAGGACAAATTGGACAGGATGGAGGCCGCCACGGCGGCGTTGGCCGGACTGGTGCTGCGCGCGCTGCGCCCCTGACATGTGATAGGAAATGGATGATGCGATACGAGTGACGGATTGACTAAATCGTCACTCGTAAGTATGGTCGAAGCTCCCTCAGGGTTGGAGCTTCGCCATGCGCTTGTCCTTGTCTGCCCGTCTGCTGCCCCTCGCCGCCTTGGCCCTGGCCGGCACCTCGCTTTCCGCCTGTGACAAGCCTGCCCCCGACCCGCGCACGGCCGACCGCCTAGTGCGCGTGGCCACAGCCCAGCCGGCCGCCCGTGACGAGCGGGCCTTCGTCGGCGTCATCACCGCCAAGGTGCAGAGCGGCCTGGGCTTCCGCGTGGCCGGCAAGGTGACGCAACGCCTGGTCGACCCCGGCCAGACGGTGAAGGCCGGCCAACCGCTGATGCGGATGGACAACACCGATTACCTGCACGCCATCACCACCCAGCAGGGCCAGGTGGCCATGGCCAAGGCCACGCTGACCCAGGCCCGGGCGGACGAGGTGCGCTATCGCGCCCTGGTGGGCAACGGCGCCGTCTCCCCCTCCGCCTACGACCAGAAGAAGGCCGCCGCCGACAGCGCCCAGGCCCAACTGGACGCGGCTCAAGCCCAATTGAGGGTGGCGCAGGACGACAGCGCCTATACCACCCTGGTGGCGGATGCCGATGGCACCGTCATGGACACGGCGGCCGAGCCGGGCCAAGTGGTCACCGCCGGCCAGATCGTGGTGCGGCTGGCCCACGCCGGCCCGCGTGAGGCGTCGGTGAACCTGCCGGAAACCATGCGCCCGGCCGTGGGCTCCACCGCCAGCGCCACGCTGTACGGCGGCACCGCCCAGGTCACGGCGACCCTGCGCCAGCTGTCGGACGCGGCCGACGTCCAGACCCGGACCTATGAGGCCCGTTACGTCCTGGACGGTTCCGCCGCGCAGGCCCCGCTGGGGGCCACTGTCACGGTGCGCCTGGCGCAGGGGCGCGATGACACGCCGCCCGTTTCCATTCCGCTGGGCGCCCTGGTTGACGAGGGCAAGGGCCCTGGTGTCTGGGTACTGACGCCGGCGGCCGGCGGCGACCCCGTCAGCGGTGCCCCCCTCAGCGGTGGCCCCATCAGCGATAGCCGGGCCACCATCACCTTCCGCCCGGTCAAGGTGGGCCAACTGGGGGCCGAGGACGCCATCCTGCTGGGTGGCGTGACGGCTGGCGAACGGGTCGTGGCCCTGGGCGGCCATTTCCTGCATGAAGGCGAGCGCGTGCGCGTCGCCCAGACGGTGGCCGTGGCGAAGGAGAGCGGCAAATGAGCGGCTTCAACCTGTCCGCCCTGGCGGTGCGGGAGCGGGCCATCACCCTGTTCCTGCTGGTGGCCATCACCCTGTCCGGCGTCTACGCCTTCCTGAAGCTGGGCCGCGCCGAAGACCCGCCCTTCACCATCAAGGTCCTGACGGTCAGCGCCGTCTGGCCCGGCGCCACGGCGCAGGAGATGCAAGACCTGGTGGCCGAACCCTTGGAGAAGCGCCTGCAGGAGCTGCGCTGGTACGACAGGGTGGAGACCTTCACCCGGCCGGGCATGGTGCTGATGACCCTGTCCCTGCAGGACAAGACCCCGCCGTCGGCCGTGGCCGAGCAGTTCTACCAGGCGCGCAAGAAGCTGGGGGACCAGGCCCGCACCCTGCCATCCGGCACGCTCGGCCCCTTCGTGAACGACGAATACGCCGACACCGACTTCGCCGTGTACGCGGTGAAGGCGCCGGGCATGCCGGCCCGTCAACTGACCCGCGAGGCGGAAGCCCTGCGCCAGCGCCTGCTGCATGTGCCGGGCGTGAAGAAGGTGGACATCCTGGGCGAACGGCCGGAACGCATCTTCGTCGACTTCACCTACGCCCGCCTGGCCACCCTGGGCATCAGCGCCCGCGACATCTTCGACGCGCTCGCCCGGCAGAACACGGTGACGCCCGCCGGGTCCATCGACACCGACGGCCCCCAGGTCTTCATCCGCCTGGACGGCGCCTATGATGACCTGGAGAAGATTCGTGACACCCCCATCGTCGCGGGCGGCCGCACCTTCCGCCTGGCTGACGTGGCCGAGGTCAAGCGCGGTTATGAGGACCCGCCCACCTATCTCATCCGCCATGACGGCGAGCCGGCACTGGCCCTGGGCGTGGTCATGCAGGACGGCTGGAACGGCCTGGAACTGGGCAAGGCGCTGGACGCGGAGGAGGCGCGGATCGCCGCCGAGCTGCCGGTGGGCCTGACGCTCTCCAAGGTCAGCGACCAGGCGGTGAACATCCACGAGGCGGTGGGTGAGTTCATGCTGAAGTTCTTCGTGGCCCTGGCCGTGGTGATGTTCGTCAGCCTGACCAGCCTGGGCTGGCGCGTCGGCATCGTGGTCGCGGCCGCCGTGCCCCTGACCCTGGCCGCCGTCTTCGTCATCATGCAGCTCACGGGCCGCGCCTTCGACCGCATCACCCTGGGCGCCCTGATCATCTCCCTGGGCCTGCTGGTGGATGACGCCATCATCGCCATTGAGATCATGGTGGTGAAGCTGGAGGAGGGGTACGACCGCATCAAGGCCGCCGCCTACGCCTGGAGCCACACGGCCGCCCCCATGCTGTCCGGCACCCTGGTCACCATCATCGGCTTCACGCCCGTGGGCTTCGCCCAATCGACCGCGGGGGAATACGCCGGCAACATCTTCTGGATCGTGGGCTTCGCCCTGATCACCTCCTGGGTGGTGGCGGTTGTGTTCACGCCCTACCTGGGTGTGAAGCTGCTGCCCAATATCCGGCCCATCCCGGGCGGGCACGCCGCCATCTACGCCACCCCGCGCTATCAGCAACTGCGCCGCCTGATCACCTGGGCGGTGGACCATCGCGGCCGGGTGGCCCTAGCCGTGGTCGGCGCCTTCCTGCTGGCCGGCGCGGGCATGGGCTTCGTCAAGCAGCAGTTCTTCCCCACCTCCGACCGGCCGGAGATCATGGCGGAGGTGCAGATGCCCGAGGGCACCAGCATCGAGGCCACGGCGGCGGCAATGAAGAAGGTGGAGGACTGGGTGCGGCGACAGCCGGAGGCCAAGATCGTCTCCACCTATGTCGGCCAGGGCGCGCCCCGCTTCTTCCTGTCCTACAACCCCGAGCTGCCCGACCCGTCCTTCGCCAAGATGATCGTCCTGACCCCGGACGATAAGGCGCGCGACCGGCTGAAGGACAAGCTGCGCCAGGCGATCGCCGATGGCCTGGCGCCGGAGGCCCGGGTGCGGGTGACGCAGCTGGTGTTCGGTCCGCCCTCGCGCTTCCCCGTCATGTTCCGGGTTTCCGGTCCAGATTTGGGCGTGCTGCGCGGCATCGCGGACCAGGTGCAAACCGTCATGCGGGCCAACCCCGACACCCGCCTGGTGAACCAGGACTGGGGCGAGCGCACGCCCACCCTGCACTTCGTGCTGGACCAGGATCGCCTGCGGCTGATCGGCCTGAACCCCAGCGACGCAGCACAGCAGCTCCAGTTCCTGCTGACCGGCGCCCCGGTGACCGAGGTGCGCGAGGATATCCGCGTGGTGCAGGTGACGGCGCGCAGCGCCGGCCCAGACCGCCTGGACCCCGCCCGCCTGGGCGACATGACCCTGACCAGCGCCGACGGCCGCCTGGTGCCCTTGAGCCAGATCGGCCATGTGGAAGTGCGGGCGGAGGAGCCCATCCTGCGCCGCCGCGACCGCGTGCCGACCATCACCGTGCAGGCCGACATCGACGACGCGCTGCAGCCGCCCCAGGTGTCGATGGCCATCGAGAAGGCCCTGGCCCCCACCATCGCCAAGCTGCCCGCCGGCTATCACATCGACATGGGCGGCAATATCGAGGAAGCGGGCAAGGCCAACGCCGCGCTGGCGCCCATCTTCCCCGTCATGGCGGCGCTGATCCTGCTGGTTCTGGTGCTGCAGACCCGGTCGCTGTCGGCCATGGCCATGGTGTTCCTGACCGGGCCCCTGGGCCTGGTGGGGGCGGTGCCCGTCCTGCTGATCTTCCACCAGCCCTTCGGCTTCAACGCCATCCTGGGCTTGATCGGCCTGTCGGGCATCCTGATGCGCAACACCCTGATCCTGATCGGCCAGATCCACACCAACCAGGAGGAAGGGCTGTCGCCCTACCACGCGGTGATCGAGGCCACGGTGCAGCGGGCACGGCCCGTCATCCTGACGGCCCTGGCCGCCGTGCTGGCCTTCATCCCCCTGACCCAGTCGGTGTTCTGGGGGTCCATGGCCTATGTGCTGATCGGCGGCACGGCCGTGGGCACGGTGCTGATCCTGGTGTTCCTGCCCGCCCTCTACGCCCTGTGGTTCCGGGTGAAGGCGGACGGAGCGGCGGCGCCTCAGGAAGTGCCGCATTACCCCAGGGCGGTACTGGCGGAATGAGGACGGCGGCCTGACAAAAAGCCCCGGCCAGGGCGACCTGGCCGGGGCTTTTCCTCACATGGATGCGGCGCTTATTGCTGGACGTCCGTCCGGTACTTCTTGAACCAAGCCAGGATGGCGTTGGTCTCGCCCACCAGTTGCGACGGGCGTTCGGCCAGGCCGCCGTGGCTGGCGCCGGGCACGCGGATCAGGGCCGTGGGGATGCTGCGCAGCTGCAGGGCGGCGTAGTACTGCTCCGCCTCACTGGGGGGCGTGCGGTGGTCTTCCTCGCCCACCATCACCGCCGTAGGCGTCTTGACGTTGCCCACCAGGCTCAGGGGGGAGCGGCGCCAATATTGCTCGGGATCCTCCCACGGCATCTTGCCGAACCAGTATTTGGCCATGAAGGTGAAGCCGTCGACGGTCAGCACCTCGCTGGTCCAGTTGATCACCGGCTTCTGCGTCACCGCCGCCTTGAAGCGGTCGGTCTTGCCCACGATCCAGGCCGTCAGCACCCCGCCACCGGAGCCGCCGGTGACGAACAGGTTGTTGGGATCGACCGAGCCCTTGGCGATGGCCGCGTCCACCACGCTCATCAGGTCGTCATAATCCTGGGACGGGTAGTTGTGGTGAATCTGGTTGGCGAAGCTTTCGCCATAGGAGGTCGAGCCGCGCGGGTTGGCGTAGACGACGATGTAGCCGGCGGCGGCGTAGAGCTGATCCTGCGTCGACCAGACGGGGCCGTAGCTGGCGAAGGGCCCGCCATGGATTTCCAGGATCAGCGGGTACCTCTTGGCTGGGTTGAAGTCCGGCGGCGTCACCATCCAGGCGCCGATGGGCAGGCCCCCGGCGCTGGACGTCACGGGCAGCGGCTGCACCTTGGCCAGGGCCTTGCCGGCGAACAGGCTGGCGTTCAGGGTGGTCAGGCGCTTCTGCTCCCCCGGGCCGGTGCTGAGGCCAACATCGGCTGGATGGGTGGGATCACCCCAGGGGAAGGCTACCGCGCCGTCCTTGGCGACGGTGAAGCCGCCACCGGAATAGGGGCGGTCCAGCTCACTGCCCGCCAAGCCTTCGGCTACGGTCGTGATCTTACCGTCCAGGGTGACGCGGGCGACCTTGGTGACGCCCTGGTCGGTATAGGTCGCGTAGATGGACCGGCCGTCCGCCGCCCAGCGCGGGCTGCCCAGGTCGCGGTCGAACCCGGCGGTGAGCGCGCGCACGTCCGTGCCGTCAGCGTTCATGACCGACAGCACGCTGTTCTGATAGCCCAGTTCCTTGTCGTCGAAGCCGACGAAGGCGATGCGCTTGCCATCCGGCGACACCACCGGTTCCTGGTCCGGCCCATGGCGGGTGGTCAGCTGGGTCAGGCCGCCGGTGGTGGTATCGACGGAAAAGATGTCGGAGTTCAGGGGGTCGCGTTCCCAATCCTTGCCGTGGTTGGTGCTGAACACGATGTGGCGGCCATCAGGCATCCACGACAGGGCGCCGCCATCGTCGTACGCGCCGCTGGTCAGTTGGCGCGGCGCCCCGCCATCCGCCGGCACCACGAAGATGTGGTTGAAGCCGGGACGGACATAGCCCTCGCCATCCTCACGGTAGTTGATTTGGGTGATGACCTTGATGGGGTCGGCCCACTTCGCCCCCTCCGGCGCCGCCAGGGGGAGCCCAGGCTGGCCCCCTCCTCCGGCACGAACATGGTGAAGCCGATCTGCTTGCCGTCCGGCGACCAGGCGATGTCGGACGGGGCTTCCGGCAGGGCGGTTAGGGCGGCACCGGTGCCACTGCCCCCGCCCGATAACCAGCGCACCCAGATCTGCGGCTTGTCACCCGGCCCCTTGGCGACGTAGGCGAGGCGGGTGCCGTCCGGCGACCAGCGCGCCCGGCTGCTGCCCGGCACGCCCAGAGGCACCTGCTGGCCGCTGGCGACATCCACCAGCCAGATCTCATTGCGGGCGTTATCGGCCAGGATGTCCTCGGACGAGCGGGTGTAGGCGATGCGCTTGCCGTCCGGGCTGATCTGCACGTCCTTGGCCTGAGACAGGGCGAAGGCGTCGCGCGGCGTCAAGGTGCGGGCGGGGGCCACGGCCTCCGGCGTGGCGGGGGAAGCGGTATCGGCCAGCGCGCAGGGCGCAACGCCAAGCGTCAGGGCCAGCGCGAACGCCGCCCGGTGCAAACGTGAGGTCATGTGGGTCCCATGTGCCGTGTTCTTGTGAGGTCCGGGCCCCGCTCCCGCACCAGACGCCAGCCTGTCACGTTTGCCGGCCGGCCGCCAGCGGGGACCTGGGATGGTACGGACCTCAGGCGGCAGCGACCTCAGCCGCCGCCCACCGGCGTCACAACCCGGCCGGTGCCGCCGCAGTCAGGACAGGGCGCACCGTCCACCCTGCCGGTGCCGCGGCAGCGACGACAGGTGTTCTCACCGGCACCGGATGTGCCGGGGGGCACGGCGTCGGGGTTGTCGGTGTGGTTCTTGTCGGTTTCCTGGCTCATGACTTCCTCCGCCGGGTGATGACTGGCGGAGGAACCCGGCGGGCGCCTGTTTGTGCCCTTGATCGAAACGCCGAAGGCGCAAAGCTCAGCCGTTGGCGCGCAGAACGGCCAGGAAACTGTCGACCTGCCGGTCCAGCCCCCGGGCATCGCGGGACAGATCCTGGGCGGCGCGTAACACCTGTCCGGCACCGTCGCCCGCCTCGGCCATGGCGCCGCTGACGGTGGTGATGCGCTGGCTGACCGCCGCCGTGCCCATGGAAACCTGCTGGATGTTGCGGCTGATCTCCAGCGTGGCCGCACCCTGCTGCTGCACCGCCCCGGCGATGCGGCCGGCGATCTCGGCGATGGTGCGGACGGTGGCGATGACGGCGTCGATGGCGGCCACCGCCTCCACCGTCGCCGTCTGCACCCCG
Source organism: Nitrospirillum karajorum (assembly GCF_036348415.1). NCBI lineage: Bacteria > Pseudomonadati > Pseudomonadota > Alphaproteobacteria > Rhodospirillales > Azospirillaceae > Nitrospirillum > Nitrospirillum karajorum. The sequence goes on along the minus strand of NZ_JAZBQB010000001.1, from coordinate 1,408,470 downwards.
CCCACCTGGTCCGCGATGTCGCCTGTGGCCTTGGCCGTCTGGGTCGCCAGCGCCTTGACCTCACCCGCCACGACGGCGAAGCCCTTGCCCGCCTCGCCGGCGCGGGCGGCCTCGATGGTGGCATTGAGGGCCAGCAGGTTGGTTTGGCCGGCCACGGCGCTGATCAGGTCCACGATTTCGCCGATGCGCTGCGCCGCCTGGTCCAACTGGCGCATGCGGTCGCCGTTCCTCTCCGCCTGGCCCACCGCCTCCGCCGCGATCTCCGCCGCCCGCACGGCCTGGGCGGCGATCTCGTCGCTGGCGGCGGACAACTGCTCCGTCGCCGCGGCGATGGTCTGCACGTTGGCCGAGGCCTGCTGCGCCTCCCCCTGCATCTCGTCGGCCTCGCGCACCACACGGGCCGCCGTGTGGTTCAGGCCGTCGGCGACGCCGGTCATGGTGTCCACCGCCTGGCCCAAGGCCCTCACCAGGGTGGCGACCTCACTCTCGAAATTGGCGGCCACGCCCATCAGAGCCTGGTGCCGTTCCGCCGCCGCCTGCGCCTCCAGCGCCTGCTGCCGCGCCCGCAGATCCGCCACATGCAGGGCCTGTTCCTTGAACACCTGCACCGCCCGCGACATGGCGCCGATCTCATCCCCCCGCTCGCGCGCGGGCACGGCCACGTCGGTATCACCGCCGGCCAGCCGCCCCATGACGGCCGTCATGACCTGCAAGGGCCGCGACAGGCTGGTGCCGATCACGGCCGCCAGGCCGCAGACGATGGCCAGAACCAACCCACCCACACCCATCAGGCGGTCCCGCGTGGCCCAGACGCCGGCCAGCAGGGTGTCGCGCGGGGCGGCGACGGCGAAGCCCCAGACCTCCCCCGCCCGGCCGAACCGCACCGGCACCATGACCACCACCATCTCCGCCTTGGTCACCGGGTCGCGGAAGGCGCCCTCGTGCGGCTTGCCGTCCGCCACGGCGGCCAACAGGTCGCGCGCCCACGCCTCCTGGACGGGCTGGCCCAGCCGGGCGGCATCCGGGTTGGCGATCCATTGGCCGCTATCCCGCGTCCCATCCTTCCGGGCGGGCGGGCTGGACACCAGCAGGGCGTAGCCGTTCCCCCAGGGCCGCAGGGCCCCGACGTCGGCCTGGATGCGCTTCAGGCTGAGATCGGCGGTGGCCACGCCCAGCGCCTTACCGTCCACCAGGATGGGCGCCACGACCGTGGTCATCAGCACCCGGGTCTGGCCCACCTCATAGAAATAGGGCGGTGTCACCGCTTCCCGCCGCTCCCGCAGGGGGCGGTGGTACCAGTTTTCCTCCGCCGGATCGCCCGTCATGGGCGTGGTTTCCACCCCCGTGCCGCCATCGGCGTGGCGGTAGGCGTACAGCATCAGCCGTCCGTCGGCGTCCCCCTGGGCTGTGCCCTTGTAACGGGCGTCACCACCATCGGCGTTGGGTTCAAGCCCGGCATAGATACCGGTGATGTCGGGGTTGGCGTCCAGCACCCGGTTCAGCGCCCGGCCATAGGCGGCGCGGTCCAGTCCCCCGTCTTGGATGAGAGAGGCGGTCCAGGCGGCATCGGTACGGGCGGCGGCCAGGGCGTCGTCGATCACGCCCACGATCTGGCGGGACTGACTTGCCGCCATTTCCGTCATCAGGCGGCGCGCGGCCTCCTCGCTGGCGCTGACCTGCACGTGCACGGCGTAGGCGATCAGGCTGGCGATGCCCAGCGCGGTGACGGCCAACAGCGGCAGCATGATACGCAGCCGCAGGGAAAGGTTCTGGAAAACCGGCACGGCTGGCACCCCCCTTACATCCCGACCCGATGGTGGGGGAAAGTGTGCCCTATCGCCAGCCGTACCCAAGTTAACTTTTTAAAAACAAGCGCTTGTCATATCCCCGTCACACAGCGCGAGCGTATATCACGCCGCCCGCACAGCGGTGACGAAGCGGCTGACCTGTTCGTCCAGGGCCTTCAGTTGCTGCGCCAGTTCGCCGGCGGTGCCCAGCACGTGGCTGGCGCGGTCGGCGCTATCCACCACCACATCGCTGACGGCATGGATGTTGGTGGTGACGGCCCGGGTGCCGCGGGCGACGATGCTGGCGTTCTGCGAGATTTCCCGCGTCGCCGCCCCCTGCTGTTCCACGGCGGAGGCGATGTTGGCCGCCACCTCCTGCGCGCGGGCCGACACCTCGGCGATGGAGCGGACCTCGGCCACCGCCCGGCTGCTGGCCTGCTGCGTCGCCTCGATCTGCGCCGTGATGTCCTCCGTCGCCTTGGCGGTCTGGTTGGCCAGGCTCTTGACCTCCGACGCCACGACGGCGAAGCCCTTGCCCGCCTCCCCCGCCCGCGCCGCCTCGATGGTGGCGTTGAGGGCCAGCAGGTTGGTCTGGCTGGCGATCTGGGTGATCAGGTTCACGATCTCCGTGATCTTCTCCATCTGGCCGGCCAGATGCTCGATGGTCTGGCGGGCGGTTTCGGCGCGGGTGGCCGTGTCGGTGGCGATCTCGGCGCTTTGGGTCACGCGCGTGGCGATTTCCCCGATGGAGGCGGACAGCTGCTCCGCCGCCACCGCCACCGTCTCCACGCTGCTGGACGTCTCATCCGTCGCCGCGCGCACGGCGTCGCTGCTGCGGCGCGCGTCGGCCAGTCCCGCCGCCAGGTGATTGCTCTGCGCATCCACCTGCCCGCTGGCCTGGGACACCAGCTTCAGGACGGAGGAGACGTTGGCCTCGAAATCGCTGGCCAGCCGTTCCGCCAGGGCGCGACGCTTGCGCTCCGCCTCCTCCTGCATCTGGGTGCGTTCCTGGTGCAGCTTCGCCACCTCGGTCGCGTTGCGCTTGAACACCTCCAGCGCCCGGGCCATGGCGCCGATCTCATCCCGCCGTTCCACCGCGGGCGTGGGCACGTCGATGGCCCCCTCGCTAAGCGCGATCATGGTGCCGGTGATCTCATCGATGGGCCGCGCCACCAGGCGATAGGTCACGAAGCCCAGCAACACCACCAGCACCGCCACCGTGCCGCCCGTGGCCAGCAGGATCAGCATGCCCAGCGAGCGCAGGGGCCCGAAGGCCTTGGCCGCGTCCATGGTCACGCCCACGTACCACCGGGCCGACGGCAAATCCTTGATGGGATAGAAGGAGACCAGGGTGTCGCCCTCCTGCTCCGGCGTGCGGCCCAGGTGCTTCTGGATGTCGAAGCCGTCGGCCAGCTTCTTCATCACCCGGTCCTTGTCGGGGTGGACCAGCACCGTGCCGTCGCCGTCGATCAGGAACACCTGGCCGTTGCCGCCCAGGTCGAAGGACTTGAGGAAGGTCTTGACCATGTCCAGGTCCAAATCGCCGGCGGCCACGCCCGCCAAGACGCCATTCTTCATGACGGGGCTGGCGATGGTCAGCACCAGATTGCCGCCCGACGCGCTGACATACGGCTGCGTCATGATGGTTTGCCGCGCGGCATCGGCGGCCTTGTACCAGCCGCGCTGGCGCGGATCATAGCCGGGTGGCAGATCCAGCGCCGGGACCATGGTGAAGACGCCGGCGGCGTCGCCGTAATAGACGGGGCTGAAAGTGCCGCTCAGCGTCGGTCCCTGCAGCAGGTTCATGACATGGGCGCCGTCGCCGGCCGCCACGTCATCGGCCAGGTTCCGCACCAGCGAAACGCGGCCCATCAGCCACTTCTGGATACCATCGGCGGCCGACTCGCCGGTTGACTTGATCTGTGTATTGATTTGCGTGGTTAGAGTATCGCTGGATACAGAATAAATGACGTATCCCAGTACACTGAACGCCAAGGCCACAAATATTGCGGTGAAAGCAACAATCCTATAGACAAACTTCGTTTGTTTGCCCGACTGCTCAATTGCGCGCATGCCAGCATACTGTGTGGAGTTCATTGCCCCCTCGCACTGTCATGTCTGTTATAGGGGCGGTCAAGGCCAGCCCCATTAAGGAACAGACTAGATCAGATTTCGGGACGGCGGAACGCCAAATTTTTGCATGTGCGAGAAGTTTTGCGCGTCTGCACCTTTAAAGGGCAACCGCCTTCGTCCAGAGCAGGAGATGATCCTGCTCTGGAGCGGACCTAGGCCGACCTGCGGATGGCCTGCGGTGGCGCGCCGAAGGTGCGGATGAAGGCCCGGCGCATGCGTTCGGTATCGCCAAAGCCCGTTTCGAGGGCGATACGGTCCAGGGACGCGGGGCTTTCTTCCACCAAATCCCGTGCCACCTCCAGCCGCAACTGCTCCACCGCCTTGGCCGGGGTGACGCCCTGTTCGGCGACGAAGGCGCGGGCGAAATTGCGAGGGCTCATGGCCGCCTGGGCCGCCAGGTCCTCGACCGTCAACGGCCGGGACAAATTGTCCCGCACCCAGGCCAGCAAGTCGCCGAAGCGGCTGCTGGCGCCCTGCATCTCCAGCAAGGTGGAGAATTGCGACTGCCCGCCCTGGCGGCGGTAGGGCACGACAAGTTGCCGGGCCGTGCGCCGCGCGATGGCCTCGCCCTGGTCCTCCGCCACCAGAGCCAGCGCCAGGTCGATGCCGGCGGTGATACCGGCCGACGTCCAAAAGGCGCCGTCGCGGATGAAGATGCGGTCGGGCTCCAGCCGCACCTGGGGAAAGCGCCGGGCAAAGGAACTGGTGCGGTACCAATGCGTGGTGACCCGCCGCCCGTCCAGCAGGCCGGCGGTCGCCAGCAGGAAGGTGCCGGAGCAAACGCTGGTGACCCGCCGGGCATGTCCCGCCACGGCGCGGGCATAATCCAGCAGGGCAGGCTCCGCACTGGCGGCGTTCACGCCATCGCCGCCGGCCACCACCAGCGTGTCCACCTGCGCCGGGTCCACCAGCGGCCCCGCCATCAGCAGGACGCCGGACGAACTGGCGACCGGCCCGGCCTGCAGCGCCATGACGCGGATGTCATAGGGCTGGCGGGCGTAACGGCCCGCGATCTCAAACGCCGCCAGGGGCCCGGTGACATCCAGGATCTGAAAGCCGGGATAAGCCAGGAAGGCGATGGTGCGGGCCATGGGCGCTGTCCTCATTGGCAGAAAAGGAGGGATTTATGGCATTGCTGCCAACGCCTGTCGAGGGCACCGTTGGCACCGCCCTCCCCTTGAGCCCGGAGCCCTCCCATGAGCCAGGCCGCCTTCACCGTCGTGGAAGTCGTCTTTCCCCTGATGACCCAACTGGACTTCACCGCCCCGCACCAGGTGTTCAGCCGCCTGCCCGGCATCACCACCCGTGTGGCATCCGCCACCGGCGGCACCATCGCCTCTCACGAAGGCCTGCGGTTCGAGGGAACGGAGCGGCTGGCCGACATTCCAGCCTGCGATCTGCTGTTCATCCCCGGCGGCATGGGCATCGCCGCCGTGCTGAACGACGCCGAAACCATGGCCCAGGTGCGCCGCCTGGCCGCCGGCGCCCGCTATCTGACCTCGGTCTGCACCGGGGCTCTGGTCCTGGCGGGGGCCGGTTTGCTGAAGGGCAAGCGGGCGGCCTGCCATTGGGCCTGGCGCGGCCAGCTGGCGCGGTTCGGCGCTATTCCCGACGCCGGCCGCGTGGTCCGCGACGGCACCATCATCACCGGCGGCGGCGTCACCGCCGGCCTGGACTTCGCCTTCACCGTGGCCGCCGAGATCGTGGGACGCGACGCGGCGGAAGCCCTGTTGCTAATGCTGGAATACGCGCCCGAACCGCCCTTCGCCGGCGGTCGCCCCGAGCTGGCACGGCCAGAGGTGAGGCAGCGGGTGGATGAAATCTACGGCCAAATCCTGCCCCGACGCATGGCAGAGGTGGAGGAGTACGCCCGCCGGATGTTCCCTTAAGCCAACCGCATCCGGGCCCGAAGCCCCGGATGATTGTCCGCCAGGTCGAAGGCGCCGCCGTGCAGCTTGGCGACGGCGCTGACCAGACTGAGGCCCAGGCCCACGCCGGGGGTGCCCCGGCCGGCGTCGCCGCGATAAAAGCGCTCCGTCACCCGCGGCTTCTCCTCATCAGGGATGCCGGGGCCGTTGTCGATGACCGACATCTCGACCTTGCCGTCGGCGCCGCTGGCGACCCACACCACGATGGTGCCGCCCTCGGGCGTGAACTTCAGGGCGTTGTCGATCAGGTTGCCCACCGCCTGGGCCAGCAGGACGGGGTCGCCCAGGATGGTCGCCATGCCCGTGTCCCCCTGGAAGGCCAGGGAAACGCCCTTCACCTCCGCCGCCGGCAGGTAGAACTCCACGGCCCCCGCCGCCACCTCCGCCACGTTGACCTCGGCGAATCCGGAGCGGCGGGCGCCGGTGTCGATCTCCGCCAGGCGCAAAAGGGCGTTGAAAATGCCGATGACGCGGTCGACGTCAGCCACGGCCCCGTCCACCTCGGCATAGGTGTCGGCCAGGGGCGGGCGGGTGACGCTGACCTCCTCCAGGCGCGAGCGCAACTCCGCCAAGGGGGTGCGCAGATCGTGGGCGATGGCGTTGGAGACGTTGCGCACGCCGTGCACCAGGTGCTCGATCTGGTCCAGCATGCCGTTGATGGTGCGCGACAGGGTGTTGAACTCATCCTGCCCCCGGGCGGTGGGCAGGCGCCGCGAGAGGTCGCCCTGGACGATGCCGGTGACGGTGCGGCTCAGCTCATCGATGCGGCGCAGCACGGCGCGGCGGATAAGGAAGCCGCCCAGCATGCCCAGCAGCAGCAGCACGCCCATAGCCGCCAGCAAACTGTACCAGAACCGCTGCTCCAGGGGGCGGAAGTGGGCCATGTCCCGCGCCACCAGCAGGTGATAGCCGCCGGGCAGCACCATATGGACCAGCCGCGCCTGTATCGTCTTGCCATTGAACGTCAGGGGCGCGGTATAGGCGCCCGCACGCTCGGGCACGTCCCCGGGCCAGGCCGGCATGTTGCCGGCCAGCACGGTGTGGGCCGGATCGGTCAGCAACAGGATGCGCTCCGCCGCGATCTGCATGCCCATGCGTTCATTGAGAAAGGCCGCCAGCCCGTCGGGCCCGCGCTGGCGGAACACCTCGGCGAAGCGCTGCGCATCCTCCTGCAATATCTCGGTGCGCCCATCGTCGATGGTCACCCGCCAGGCATAGCCCAGGGGGGCGGCGAACAGCACCAGGGTCACCAGCCCCAGCAGCACATAGCTGAACGCCAGGGTGAAGGCGGAGGAGCGCAGGGGCAGGACGGGGGCGGGCGCCATGTCAGCCCCCGGCCGTCATCATGTAGCCGGCATTGCGCACCGTGCGCAGCAGCGGCGGCTCCCCCTCCCCCTCGATCTTCTGGCGCAGCTTGCTGATGTGCACGTCGACCACGTTGGTCTGGGGATCGAAGTGATAGCCCCAGACGCCTTCCAGCAGCATGGTGCGGGTAACCACCTGGTCGACATGCCGCATCAGGTATTCCAGCAGCTTGAACTCCTGGTTCTGCAGGGCGATGGCGCGCTCCCCCCGCGTGACCTTGCGCGACAGCAGGTTCATGCGCAAATCCCCCACCGCCAGGCTGGTTTCCGGCACGGCGCCGGTAGGCGACCGGCGCATCAGCGCGTCCAGCCGGGCCAGCAGCTCGCCGAAGGCGAAGGGCTTGGTCAGGTAGTCGTCGCCGCCGCTGCGCAGGCCCTTGATGCGCTCATCCACGCTGCTGAGCGCGCTCAGGATCAGCACCGGCGTCTGGGTGCCCATCTTGCGCAGGGTCTCGATGATGGTCAGGCCATCAATGTCACCCGGCAGCATGCGATCCATGACAATGACGTCGAACGGTTCGCCGGTCGCCTGGAACATGCCGTCCCGCCCGTTGTCGACATGCTCCACGGTGTGGCCCGCCTCGCGCAGTCCCTTCACGACGAAGCGCGCCACCCGTTCGTTATCCTCAACCAACAGCACCTTCATGGGATGCCCCCCGCGCCTCAATCACCCACGCCCATGGCCGCATGCGGCCGGGCTTGGTCATGGTCCACCCGGTTGCGGCCCCGGCGGTTCAGCCAGTCATTCACCCGGTCCAGGTAGAGATAAACCACGGGCGTGGTGAACAGGGTCAGGATCTGGCTCAAAATCAGCCCACCCACCATGGTGACGCCCAGCGGCTTGCGCAGTTCGGAGCCCGTGCCGTTCTCCAGCATCAGCGGCAGGGCGCCCAGCAGGGCCGCCATGGTGGTCATCATGATGGGCCGGAAGCGCAGCAGGCAGGCCTGGCGGATGGACTCGATGGGCGCCATGTGGTGCTCCCGTTCCGCCTGGATGGCGAAGTCCACCATCATGATGCCGTTCTTCTTCACGATGCCGATCAGCAGGATGATGCCGATAAGCGCGATGACCGACAGGTCATAGTGGAAGACCATGAGCATCAGCAGGGCCCCCACGCCCGCCGACGGCAGGGTGGACAGGATGGTCAGCGGGTGGATGTAGCTTTCATACAGCATGCCCAGGATGATGTAGACGGCCACCAGCGCCGCCGCGATCAGGTAGGGTTGGGTCGACAGCGACGCCTGGAAGGCCTGGGCCGTGCCCTGGAAGGTGCCGTTGACCGAGGACGGCATGCCCATCTCCGCCTGGGCCTGCTGGATGACCTGCACCGCCTCGCCCAGCGACACGCCCGGCGCCAGGTTGAACGACAGGGTCACCGCCGGAAACTGGCCCAGATGGTTGATGGACAGGAAATTGACGTGGTCGGTGTCGTACCTCACGAAGGTGGATAGCGGCACCTGCTGCCCCGTCACCGGTGACTTGATGTACAGCTTGTTCAGGGTGTCGGGGCTGGATTGCAGCTCCGGCGTGATTTCCAGCACGACGTGATAGCTGTTCAGCTGGGTGAAATACTGGGTCACCTGGCGCTGGCCGAAGGCGTCGTACAGGGTGCTGTCGATCAGCGAAGGCTGGATACCGAAGCGGGCGGCCTGGTCGCGGTCGATCACCAGGTTCAGGGTGGTGCCGTTGGTTTGCTGGTCGGTGGCGACGTCGCGCAGCTGGGGCAGGCCCTTGAGCTTTTCCAGCAGCTTGGGCGCCCAGTCGTTCAGTTCGCCCAGGTCGGCGTCCTGCAGGGTGTACTGGTACTGGGTGCGGGCCAGGCGGCCGCCCACGTTCAAATCCTGGCTGGCCTGCAGGAACAGGGTCGCTCCCTTGACCTTGGCCAGCTTGGGCCGCAGCCGCGCGATGATCTGGTCGGCGCTGGCGGTGCGCTGATCGCGCGGCTTCAGGCCGATGACGATGAAGCCGTTGTTGATGGGCCGCGACCCGCCGCCGACGGAAGTGGCCCAGGCGGCCACGTCCGGGTCCTGGGCGACGATGTCGGTCAACTGGTGCTGCAACCGCACCATCTCGTTAAAGGACACATCCTGCGAGGCGTCGGCCAGGCCGGCGATGATGCCGGTGTCCTGCTGCGGAAAGAAGCCCTTGGGGATGGCGATATAAAGCGCCACCGTGGCCGCCACCGTGGCGAAGAACACCATCAGGGTCAGGCGCTGGTGCCGCAGCACGAAGTCCAGGCCCCGGGCATACCGGTTCACCAGCCAGTCGAAGCCGCCTTCGATGATCATGTAGGCCCGGCCATGCCGCGCGTGCTTCTCATCCTTCAGGAACAGGGCGCTCATCATCGGCGACAGGGTCAGCGACACGAAGGCGGAGACGGCGATGGTCATGGTCACGGTGATGGCGAATTCACGCATCAGCCGGCCGACGATGCCGCCCATCAGCAGCAGGGGGATGAACACGGCCACCAGCGACACGCTGATGGACATGATGGTGAAGCCGATCTCCCCCGCGCCCTTCAGCGCCGCCTCCCTGGGCGACATGCCCTCTTCAATGTGCCGGTAGATGTTCTCCACCATCACGATGGCGTCGTCGACGACGAAGCCCACGGCAATGGTCAGGCCCATGAGCGACAGGTTGTCCAGGCTGAAGCCCAGCAGGTACATCAGCGCCGCGGTGCCGAACAGGGCCAGCGGCACGGTCACGCCGGGGATCAGCGTGGCCCACAGGTTGCGCAGGAACAGGAAGATGACCATGACCACCAGGAAGATGGTCAGTAGCAGGGTGAACTGAACATCCTCCACCGACGCCTTGATGGTGGTGGTGCGGTCGATGACCTTGTCCATCTTCACGCCGGGGGGCACCGCCGCCATCACCTGCGGCAGCATGGCCTCCACCCGCGACACGATGTCGATGATGTTGGCGCCCGGTTGCTTGAACACCTGCAGGATGATGCCCGGGCCATTGTTCTGCCAGGCCAGAAGCTGGGTGTTCTCCGGCCCGTCCACCGCCACGCCGATGTCGCGGATGCGCACCGGCGCCCCGTTGCGATAGGCGACGATGACATCATTCCACGGCTCCGCCTTCAGCAACTGGTCATTGTTGTAGATGACGAAGTTGTGCTGGACGCCGTTGATCGACCCCTTGGGCGCGTTGACCGTGGCGGTGGGGATGACGGTGGCGATGTCCTCAAGCTGGATGCCCAAGGCGGCGATCTTGGCCGGGTCCACCTGCACCCGCACGGCCGGCTTCTGCTGGCCGCCGATGGACACCTGGCCCACGCCCGGGATCTGCGACAGGCGCTGGGCGATGACGTTCTCGGCGTAGTCGTCCACCGTGGTCAGGGGCAGGTTGGTGGAGTGGACCGAGTACACCAGGATGGAGCTGTCGGCCGGGTTGATCTTGCGGTAAGTGGGCGGCGACGGCAGGTTCTTGGGCAACTGGCCGCCGGCGGCGTCGATAGCCGTCTGAACGTCCTGCGCTGCGGCGTCGATGTTGCGGTTCAGGTCGAACTGCAAGGTTATCTGCGTGCTGCCCAGCGTGCTGGTCGACGTCATCTGGCCGACGCCGGGGATGGCCGCGAACTGGGTTTCCAGCGGCTGGGCCACGCTCGACGCCATGGTTTCCGGACTGGCGCCCGGCAGGTTGGCCGACACCTGGATGGTGGGGAAGTCCACCTGCGGCAGCGGCGCCACCGGCAGCAGCGGATAGGCCACCATGCCCACCAGCAGCACGCCCAGCATCAGGAGCGAGGTGGCGATGGGCCGGGTGATGAAGGGGCTGGAGAGGCTCATGGCTGGGTGCCTCCGGCATGGGCGGGCGTGGCGTCAGCCGTTTTGGCCTCGCCGGCCACCGCCACCTTGGCGCCCGGTTGCAGGCGATAGGCGTTGCTGGTGGTGACACGCTCACCGGCCTGCAGGCCCTTGGTCACCACGACGGTGTCGCCCATCGTCTCCGCCGTTTCGATGGGGCGCATCTCCACCGTGGAGTCGGGCTTCACGACATAGGCGTAGAGGCCGTTGGGCCCACGCTGCAGGGCGGCGCTGGGGATGGTCAGCGCCCCCCGGCGGGTCTGCTTCAGCACCTTCACGTTCACGAACTGGCCGGGCCACAGATGCTCATCGGTGTTGGGGAACTGGGCCTTCAGCCGCACGGTGCCGGTGGTCTGGTCGATCTGGTTGTCGACCAGCATGACGGTGCCGGTGGCCAGGTCCATCTTGCCGTCGCGCGCCACGGCGGTGACGGTCAGCGGCCCCTGGGCCATGGCCTGGCTGACGGCCAGGCGATCCTCTTCCGGCAGGGTGAAGATGACGGAGATGGGCTGCATCTGCGTCACCACCACGATGCCGGTGCCGCTGGCCGCGTGCAGGTTGTTGCCGGGATCGACCATGCGGATGCCCGTCCGCCCCTGGATGGGGCTGGTGATGTGGGTGTAGTCCAGCTGGGTCTTGGCGTTGTCGATGGCGGCCTGGTCGCTTTTGAGCTGGGCCAGCAACTGGTCGACCTGGGCCTTGGCCGTGTCCACCGTCTGCTTGCTGGCCAGGTTCTGCGGGGCCAGGCGGGTGTAGCGTTCCAGGTCGGCGCGGGCGTTGGCCAACTGCGCCTCGTCCTTGGCCTTGGTGGCCAGCGCCTGGTCGTAGGCGGCCTGGTAGAGGCGGGGGTCGATCTGGGCCAGCAGGTCGCCCGGCTTCACCGTCTGGCCTTCGGTGAAGGCGACCTTGTCCAAGGCGCCATCCACGCGCGTCGTGACCGTCACCGTGTTCAGCGATTGCACGGAGCCCAGTCCCGCCAGGTAGACGGGGGCGTCGGCCGGCGTGGCCACGGCCGTGTCCACGGCGACGGCACCGCCGCCCTTCGCGGCCGGGGGGCGGCCTTGGTGGCGGCGGGCAGCAGCTCCGCCCCCGCGGCGGCCAGGATGAAGATGCCGCCAAGGCCGGCCATGACGGCGCGGGTGCGGCTGATACGAAGGGGCTTCAGGATCGGGGTCTTGCTCATGATGTCAGCTCTGCTTCCAGCCGCCGCCCAGGGCGTTGTACAAACCGACCAAGGCCTGCAGGCGGGCATAGCGGGCCTGGACCAAGGCATCGTTGGCGGTGAACAAGGCGGTTTCCGTATTCAGCACCGTCAGGACGGTAATGGTGCCGGCGGCCAGTTGCGCCTGCGCCAGCTCATAGGCGTGGCGGGCCGTGGCCGTCGCCTGCTCCTGCCGCGCCAACTGCTCCGTCGTCTCGCGCACGGCGGTCAGCGAGTCCTCCACGTTTGAGAAGGCGGAGCGGACGGCCTTGCGGTATGTGGCCACCAGCTCGTCATAGCGGGCCTGGGTGTTGGCGTACTGCCCCTCCAGCGCCCCGCCCTGGAAGATGGGCTGGGTCAGACCGGCGGCCAGGGAGAAGAGGGCGCTGCCCGGATCGAACAGACGCGACAGGGCGGTGCTGGCATAGCCACCCGACGCCGTCAGGTCGATGGCCGGGAAGAAGGCGGCGCGGGCCACGGTGATGTTGGCGTTGGCGGCGCGCAGTTGTGCCTCCGCCTGGGCCACGTCGGGCCGGCGGGCCAGCAGATCGGACGGCAGGCCCGGCGTCACGGCGGGCAGCGACAGCTTGGCCAGGGTGTCGCCCTCCGCCAAGTCCATCGCCTCCGGCATCTGGCCCAGCAGGATGGCCAGGGCATGCACCGACTGGCGGTATTGCTGACGCAGCGGCGGCACCTTGGCGCTAAGGGTTGAGACGGTGGTTTCCTGTTGCGCCACGTCCAGCGCCGTGGCGATGCCGGCGTCGGCCTGGCGGCGCAGGCCATCCAGGGTGGCCTGGGCGTTGGCCAGGTTATCTTCCGCCACCTGCACCTGTTCCCGCAGTTCCAGGGCCTGGAAATAGCTGGTGGCGACACTGCTCAAAACCGTCAGGCGAACCGTTTCGAGATCGTAACGGCTGGCGTCGGCGGTGGCGAGGGCGGCGGTGGCGGTCGCCCGGTTCTTGCCCCAGAAATCCAGTTCGTAACTGGCGCTCAGGCTCAGGCTATGCGCCGTGGAGGTCTGGGCCACGCCGGAGCTTTTGGCCCGCTGGTGGTCGATGTCGGCGCTGGCCCCCACGCTGGGCAGCAGGGCGGCGCCGGCCACCTGGGCCTGAGCGTCGGCCTCGCGCACCCGGGCCATGGCGGCGGCCAGGTCATCGTTGGCCGTCTGCGCCTGGGCGATGTAGGCGTCCAGTTGGGCGGAACCGAAGCCCTTCCACCAATCGGCGGCCGGCCAGACGGATGCGCCCGCCTTGGGCGCGGCCTCCTGCCATGCCGCCGGTGGCGGGGCGGCGGGGCGCTGGTAATCCGGCCCCACGGAACAGCCGGCCAGCGCCAGCGCGGCGGCACCCGCCAGCCAGAACCGCTTGCGGAACCGGGGGGCGCGAGGGAGAGGGGGGAGGATATCGGCAGCATCATCCAGGTCAGGGGCAGGTCAGGGGCAGGTCGCGGGAGGCCAAGGGTTTGTGCACCTTGGGCGGAACGCTAACGCCGGCGGGATTTAGCCAGCGTGGGCGATTTATTAACTTTGCTTAATCTGAGCCGCCGGGACGCCGCGTCGGCACCTGCCCCCTTACTCCCGGCACCTCACTTCGGCAGCGGCACTTTCTCAGGTAGGGACATGCCCGGCGTCCAGCCGCTGTCCGCCAGGAAGGCCTTCGCGGTGCCGGCGTCGATGGTCAGGATACGGGCGATGGCCTGGCGCTTGTCCTTGGCGTGGACGTAAAAGGCCTTGGCGATGCGGTAGCCCACCCAGTAGGCGAGATCCCCGGGGCGATCGTCCGTGCCGACTCCATTGTAAAGCCAGGCTTTCAGGTCGGTCTTGTCCTGGTCGGCGGCGAATTGGATCTCAATCTCCTTTTCGCGCCCCCTGGCCCAGTTCTTCAGCCGGACATAGCCGACATCGCCGGAGATCAATTCGGCCAGGAACTCCGCCCCACCCTCGATCAGGGTGGGGAACAGCAGCGTGGGATGCTCCGGCTCCGCCCGCGCCGCCGGCTGCTGCACATGCACATATTCATGCGCCACCAGATGAACGAAGCGGTCCTCGGGGTTGGGGTCCATCCAACTGGCGCCGCACAGCGCCTCCAGCCCCACCAGCACGCCGGACGCGCTGGTGGTGCCACCGGTGTTGCCCTGCCCCACCAGGATGGTGATGGGCGGGAATTGGGCCGGGGGATACAGCTGGCCCAGGCGGGGCAGGGCCTGGGCCAGGCGCCGCTTCACCGCTGGCAGCACGTCCAGGCAGGTCTTGGCGTCCGCGAACATCCGGGGATGTTTTTCGATGGCGGCCGCCAGGGATTCGCCCGACAGGTGGCGCAGGTCCACGAACTGACGCAACCCGTCGCTGCCGTGATCCAGGTATCCCTGCAAGGCGGCCGCGGAGGGTACGCCCCCGCCGGCGTCATAGACGCGATAGAAGTCGATGACGTCCTGGATGCGGATCTCGGGGGCCGCCGCCCGCGCCGGGCCTGCCAGGACCAACAATCCCGCCACCGCCCAGGTCCAGAAGCGCATGTCCATCCTCCCCTCTTGGCCCACCCCTGCTGGCCAGCCGCTTCTGGCCCCTGCCTTTGTTGGCGGCGATGATGGGTGCCCGCGGCATGGCGCGCAAGCCTCACGGCACGCCGGGCCCTATGACATGGGCGGTGAAGCCCGGCCGCACCGCCAGCCGGTTCAGCCAGGCATCAACCGCAGGGCAATGGGCATGGTCCATAGGGGTCAGGCGCCAGCGGTTGGCGGATAGCGCCAGAACAATGTCGGCCAAGGTGAAGGCGGGGCCGGTGACATGCGCGCCGGTTCGCGCCAGGTGCCGGTCCAGCAGGACCATGGCCTTGTTCCAGGCGGTCACGCTGGCCGCGATCTCATCGGCGTGGGTGAAGCCCGGCATCCGGCGCACCAGGGCCAGGTAGGCATAGCGCCAAGCGGGATTGAGGTCGCCGACCTGCCAATCCATCCACTGCTCCACCACCGCCCGGGCGCGCGGCGCCGTGGGCAGCAGGTCGTCGCGGCCCGCCGCCGTGGCCAGGTAGCGGCAGATGGTGTTGGACTGCCACAGCACCCGCCGCAGGGCCCCCTCGCCTTCAATCAGCACCGGGAACTGGCCGTTGGGGTTGAGGGCCAGCAGCTCATCCCGCCGGCGGATGGCCGCCTCCCCCACCCAGTCGCTGTCGAAGTGATGGTCCAGGCCGATTTCGGCACAGGTCCACAGCACCTTGCGCACGTTGATGGACGTGGCGCGGCCGATGACCGTGGGTTTGCCAGACAGGGGAGCTTGGGACATAGGGCAGTCTCCGAGAACAGGGGCACGCCGGCCAATCTTCCCCCGAAACCCGCCGCACGCATGGCCTATGTTGTCCCCCGGACAATAAAAAGCCTCATCACGCGATGATCAGCGTCTTGGCGTCCCTGGTGGTCGGCTCGAACGGCAGGTAGGAAATGCGCAGGCGTTCCGCCAGTTCCACCGTATGGGCGCCCGGTGCCAGGCCGCCGGGCGTCAGCACGCGGATCTCCGCCACCTCACCGAAGTTCCAGCGGTCCCCGTATTCCGCCTCCATCTCATCCAGGGTCCAGCTGCGGCCGCGCACGCTGAAACGGATGGCCTCGCGCGGGTAGGCTTGGCCGTCCACGGCCACCGCGATCTCCTCCACCATGGACAGGCCCAGGCCCCGATAATAGGGCAGCCGGGCGCCGAAGGCGAAGCCCACCACCTGGCCGCCTTCCTCCACGTTGCGGAAGCCGTCCTCGCAGATCATGTATTTGTCGAACATCGTGTATTCCTTTTTCCTCTCAAACGCCGGGCGCTGCCGCCCGGCATGCCGGCAAGGTCAGGCGGCGTGCGCGGCGGGCTTCGGCGACAGCAGACGTTCGAACATGGCCTGCTGGCGGCGCACCTGTTCCACGCTGTCGACGGGGAAGGCGTCCTCGACCCAGCGGTTCCCCTCGTACTCGCTGCACAAGTAGCCCTGGTAGCCACCCTCGACCAGCACGGGGATGATCTCCTCATACGGAATGCTGGGCTCCACCAGGTCCGCCGTCATTTCATAGAACTTGGCGTGGATGTTGTGGATGCGGTGCATGAACTCCAGCATGCGGCGCGGATTGGCGTAAAGGTTGTGGCGCAAGGTGGTGACCATGGCCATGGCGGCGGGGCCAGCCTTCATCTTCTCCACGTCGTTGATGACATATTCCGCCAGCGTGCGGGCCTCGTAGGCCTGCTCGATATAGTCTGCGACCTTTTCCGGGCAGCCCTGGCGGATGAAGCGTTCCTTCCACACGCGGGGAAAGCGCTTCACGAAGATGCCCATGTCGGGCAGGAAGCCCAAATGGGCCGACCCCAGCTTTTCCATCACCTCATAATGGCGCTGGATCCAGGGGTGGTCGAAGTGCAGGGGCGCGTGCACCTCGATCAGCACCTTCACGCCCTTCTCCTCGGCATAGGGCGCCACCGCCGCCAGGACTTCCGGGCTGATGCTGACCAGCGCGCGGGTGAAGGGGCAGCCCAGGCGGGCGGCATGGGCGATGTCCACCTTCATGGACGCCACCTGCTCCTCGAACGGCATCAGGCGGCCCTTGTACTTTTTATAGTCCAGCATCAGGTCGTGGCAGACCGGGGTGGTGCCGTACTTGTCCATCAGGGCGTGCCAATGGTCGTACGTCGCGTCCGGCAGCGGCGCGGGATAGCCCCAGAACGATTGCTCGCTGACGACCTCGATGCCCAAGGCGCCCATGCGGGCTGATGCGGCTATCACGTCCTCAAGCGTCATTTTCTGAAGGTAGGTCTCTTCCTGGTAGCTATAGAGGCTGACGCCCCGTTTGATGGCAGTGGCCATGATGGCGGATCTTTCCCGTAGGTGTGGATCAGGCGGAGGATTTGGCCCGGAAGGCCAGGATGGCGGCGATGGCAGCCCCGGCCAGCGCGATGCCCCCCATGACGACGAAGGCCGATTGCACCGTGCCGGTGCCGGCGATGCCCTTGGCCAGCGCAACGAAGAAGGGGCTGGTGAACTGGCCCAGGAAGAAGCAGGACGACCACACGCCCATGCCCCGGCCGCGATGTTCGAACGGCAGCTCGCTCTGCGCCCACGCCACCAGGGTGGGTATGGTCATGCCGGCGCCCATCTGCTGGATGACCAGCAGGGCCACCATGGTGGCGGGGTCATGGGCCAAGCCGATGCCGGTGAGGCCGATGCCCAGCATGCCGAGGAACATCAGAATCTGAAGCGCCGTGCCCCGTGCGCCGACGGCACCGAAGATCAGGGCCCCCACCGGCACCGCCAGGCTGGCCAGCGAGATGTACCGCCCCGCCGCCGCCGGATCGGCCACGCCCACCTCACGGAAGGCCAGGCCGCCCTGGACGATGAAGACATAGTAGAGGGAGGAGGCGAACAAGGTGGCGGCGCCGAAGATCACCACCGCCTTCAAGGGAAAGGGCGCCCGGCCTGACGGCGCGGTCGTCCCGGGCGCCACAGCCCCCACAGCCGGGCTCCCCACCCCTGGGGCATCGCCCGCCGGCTCGAAAATGTAGGCGTACATGCCCAGGAAGATCGGGATGGCGCTAAGGTAGATGAGGAAAGAGGTGTTCCAGCCGATGACCGTGAGGGCGCCCGACCCCGCAATGACCAGACTGGCGAGCGCCGGCCCGGCCATGCCCTGCAGCATCAGCAGCCGGCGCCGGCCCACCGGCGTGAAGTAATCGGCGATGAGGGTGTTGACGATGGTGAGGATCGCGGCCTCCGCCACGCCCAAGGCCAGACGGCTGGCGATGATGGCCTTAAGGCTGTCCAGGAAGTAGGGCGCCACCCCCACCGCCCCGTAGAGCAGGGCGGCACCCACCAGCAACGGCCGGCGGCCATAGCGGTCGACCAGCATGCCGGCGAAGGGCGACAAGAGCGCGATGGACAGGCCCGGCGCCGTGACCAGCAGCGTGACCAAGAGCGAGGCGTCGGCCCCGATCTGACCCACCGCCCGGAAATGGTCCAGGATGATGGGCACCGCCGGGGTCAGCGACACGATGGCCAGGATGGGCAGGAAGCCCGCCAGCACCAGGACGACCCCCTGGGCCCATCCGGCTTGGCGCGCTGCCATGGGGCGCGCTGCCATGGGGCGCGCTGCCATGGGGCGCGCCGCTGCGGGGTGTGCCGCCGGGGGGGACTGCCCGGAGGAGACCGCCGCCAGCGCGGCCGGCGGTGTCAGGTCAGTTGCCATTCTTGCCCTCCCTCGATGCCGCGCGGGCGACATCCATTGTTGGTTTTTCGCGATGTGTTGAACGGTCAGACATGGAAGGCCCCGGCGCCGGTGCCGAGGTGGCGGGGAAGCCGGAGGCTGAAAAGACCGGCCACCAGCAGCGCCGCCGCCGTCAGGACGGCGGCCCCGCCGAAGGCGTTGAGATAGGCGGCGGCCGTGCGCGGGTCCGCCAAACGGAAGAACACCAGGCCGACGAGGGCCACGCCCAAGGCCGAACCCAGTTGCTGCGTGGCGTTGACCACGCCGGCGGCGGCCCCCGCGTGGCGGGGATCGGTTTGCACCAGGGTCAAGGGGGTCAGGGCGGCGGCCACCAGCCCCATGCCGATGCCCGCCACAAGGAACGCCGCCAGCAGGGGCGGCAGGCCGCCGTTGACGACACCGCCCTCCGCGACACCGCCCCCTACCCCACCCAAGGCGCCCCACAGGGCCGGCAGTGACGCCGCCATGACCAGGCACCCGGCGGTCACCGTGTAGCGGCCGGCGCGCAGGATCAGGCGGCGGCCCAACACGCTGATACCGATGCTGGCGCCCACGGCGAAAGGCACGTGGATCAGCGCGGCACCCGTCGGCGTGAAGCCCAGCCCCTCCTGTAGACTCAAGGTCGTCACCAGGAAGAAGCCGCCCATGGCGACCTGGAAGGCGACCAGCACGATCAGGCCGACGCTGAAGGCCCGGTCACGGAACAGGGCCGGCACCAGCAGGGCGGAGCCGACGCGGCGGATGCGCCGCCGCACATGCCAGGCGAACAGGGCCAGCAACGGCAGGGTGGCGGCCAGAGACGCCATACACCAGGCGGGCCAGCCGGAGTCACGGCCCTGGATCAGCGGCAGGAGCAGGGCGGACAGGGCCACGGCCAACAGCACCGTGCCCGTCCAGTCGGCCCGACCCGGGTGGGGGGAGCGCCCGGCGGGCAGCACCGGCAGCCCCAGCGCCATCCCCAGCACACCCACCGGCAGGTTCAGCAGGAAGACCGGTCGCCAGCCCAGGCCGAACAGGTCGGCGTCAATGAGGAAGCCGCCCAGAATGGGGCCCAGCACCGCCGACAGGCCGCCAAGCACGCCGAACAGGGCCATGACCGCCACCCGCTGGTCGGCCGGGTAGAGGATCTGCGTGAGCGCCAACACCTGCGGCACCATCAGCGCCGCCGACAGGCCCTGTAGCAGCCGCGCGGCCACCAGCGTTTCCGGCCCCGTGGCCAGACCGCACAGGGCCGAGGCGATGGTGAAACCGGCGACGCCGCCCAGGAAGATTCGGCGATAGCCATAGAGATCGCCCAGGCGGCCGCCCGTGATCAGCAACACGGCGAACGCCATGGAATAGCCTGCCACCAGCCATTGGACCGCCGCTGGTCCGGCACCCAGGCTCTGCCGAATGGCCGGCACCGCCACGTTCACAATCGTGGTGTCCACCAGGTCCATGACGAAGGCGATGGCCACCACCGCCACGGCCAGCAGCCGCCGGCGCGGCGACAGGGCTGTCACCGCGGTCAGGGCCGAGGCGGCAGGCGGCGGGGAGACGGGTTCGCTCATCCCGCCCCCATCCGCGCCAGGGGGCTGCCGCTTTTCGGCAAGGAACGGATCCTGAGGCATAGGGTTCGAGCACTCATGTATAGAATAAGTATTCTTATTCTATTTTTGGTTAAGCCAGCCGCCGGCGGAGGGCGCGGTTGCGACGGGCATGGTTACAAGGCCCCTGATTTCAGCTTGGACACCGCCGCCTCGCAGGCCCGCGCCGTCAAGGCCATGTAGGTCAGCGACGGGTTCTGGCAGGCGCTGGAGGCCATGGCGGCGCCATCGGTGACGAACAGGTTGGCGACGTCGTGCGCCTGGTTATGGGCGTTCAGGACGGAAGTCTTGGGATCGGCCCCCATGCGGGCGCCCCCCATCTCATGGATGGCGGAACCGCCGGGACCTGGCTGGTCCAAGGAAACCAGCATCCTGCCGCCCGCCGCCGTCAGCATGGCCGTGGCCTCCCGCGCGGCGTCGGCCAACGCGGCGCGCTCATTGTCACCGTGGCGGAACTCGATGCGTTGCAAGGGCGCGCCGTGCGGGTCGGTCCGCGCCGTGTCCAGGGTGATACGGTTTTCCGCGCGCGGCAGGCTTTCGGCGAAGGCGACGAAGATCATGCGCCACGGGCCGGGGCCACGTAGGCCATTCTTGAACTCCGCCCCGATACCCGCCTGGTGCCGGCCGCGCACCCAGGCGCTTTGCAGCGCCCCGCCCTGGAAGGAATAGCCCCGGGTGAAGCCCTGGCCGTCCCGGGTTTCCAGGTTGCGGAAGCGCGGCACGATGATGCCGTTGGGCCGGTTGCCGAAGGTGGTGTGACCCTCGAACCCCGGCATCAGCGCCACGCCGGACAGGGAGGTCGCATGATCCATGATGTAGCGGCCCAGCACGCCACTGCTGTTGGCCAAGCCGTTGGGCTGGTCGGCGGACGCCGAGCGCAACAGCAGGGTGACGCTGTTGAAGGCGCCGGCGCATAGGAAGACCAAGCGGGCGGTGTGGGTGGTCCGCTGCCCCGTCTTCACGTTCAGCACCCGCACGCCGGTGGCGCGGCGGGTGCGGGTGTCATAATCTACCCCCTCCACCAGGCTGTCGGTCATCAGCGTCAGGTTGCCCGTGGCCTGGGCCGCCGGCAGGGTGCTGCTTTGCGTGCTGAAATAAGCGCCGTAAGAGCAGCCGCGGGCACAGATGGACCGGTATTGGCACAACGCCCGCCCCTCGCGCTCCGCCGTCAGGTTGGCGACACGGCCGATGGTGACGCAGCGGCCGGGGTGACTGGCGGCCACGGACTGGCGCACATGCGCCTCCACCACGTTCAGCGCCATGGGCGGGGTGAAACGGCCGTCGGGAAGCTGGGGCAAGCCTTCCTTGGCCCCCGACACGCCGATGAAATCCTCGACATGGTCGTACCAGGGCGCCAGGTCCTTATAGCGGATGGGCCAATCGGTGCCGTGGCCATCGGCCTTGTTGGCACCGAAATCATAGTCGGACCAGCGATAGCACTGCCGCCCCCAGGTCAGCGAGCGGCCGCCCAGCTGATAGCTGCGGTACCAGGTGAAGGGCTGGTCCTCGGGATGGGTGTAGGGGTTCTCGCGGTCATTGACGAAATGGTCTTCCGTCCATTCGTCGAACTCGCGGTTGCCCTTCTGGATGGCGTAATCCTTGGCCCAGCGGGCGGCGTCGCCCAGGCCGCGAAACGGCATTTCCCAGGGCGCCTTGGTCTCGTTGGTGTAGCCGGCGCCATGCTCGATCATGCGCCCGCGTTCCACCATCAGGACCTTCAGCCCCTTCTGCGTCAGTTCCTTGGCGGCCCAGCCGCCGGTGATGCCGGAACCGACGACGATGGCGTCGAACTCCACGGTCTTCGCATCCGTCTTCATGGGCGTGCTCATCCGAAGGCGATCCCCGTCCAGTCGTTGGACCACGCCCGGTCGCCGGCGCGGACGGGCAGGTCCGGGTCCCAGCGGCCGGGCACCAGCTCGTATCGCAGTTCCTGCGTGCCGCCGATTTCCGAGGTGTAGTAGCCGGTAACGATCAGGCCCTTGATGGCCTGCCAGGCGGCGCCGCCGGCATCCGGCGTGCGGGAGGCATAGGCCGCGGCGTCCAGCGCCGCCAGCACCCCCGCCTGACGGTCGGCCGAAAGCTTCAGGAAGGAACCGCCAGCGCGGGCATCCAAGTCGGCCGCCAGCCGCACCAAGGTACCGGCATCGGCACCGGCCAAGCCGTGATCCAGGGCCACGCCCAAGAAAGCGGCGACGCCGGCCCGGAGGGCGCCGGGCGTATCGGTATCGGGAATGACCAGATCGCACAGCCGTTCCCGCAAGGCCGGCAGACCGGCGCCGGGCACGGCGGCGGAAGACGCCACCGTGCCGGCCTTGACCTGCGACCAGATCAGGGGGGCCGCGGCGGCAAGGGTCAGGCCGCCCAGCAGCACGGCACGGCGGCCGGGCGGCGGCTGGGAATTTTCACGGTATGGGGGCGCTACGTCCTCTGTCACGTTCTGAACCCTCCCGGGAGGGCGCCGGTGGAACGTGATCCCCGGCGCCGCCATCGCCTCTCCCCATTTCCCTGGGGCAGCCTTATTCCCGAGAATTAGAACATTAATTCTGAACGGTCAACAGTTGTTCGCGCGAACGATATCAAAAAAAATCGCCCCGGACCCCTGGGCCCATCAGGCGGGTTTGTACTTCAGGAAGCACAGCGCCATGAGGCTGATGTCCGTCTTCAGTTCGGTCCAGTCCCCCTCCCCCGCCACGTTCATGGCGGAGCCGAGGCCCAGGTATCGGGCGTAGGAGGCGTAGGCCATGGCGAAGCAGGCGTGCACCGCCCGTTCCGGTTCTGGATGGTTGATCTCGTTCCGGCGGGACAGCAACAGGGTTTCAAACCGCACCGCCATGCCCTCATGCGAGCGTTTGCCCGTTTGCGCGATGACGGGGTCCACCGGCGCGCGCGCCATGAAAGCCCGCAACAAAGGGCTGTTTTCCTTAAGAAATTCACCAAACTCAGCCAGGACGGCGGGCACCAGCCGATCCAGGCCATAGCCCTGCCAGCGGACGGGATCGGTCACCCGCCGCTCCTTCTCCTCGATCGTCGTAAGCGAGCGGGTCTGCACCGTGCGGATCAGCGCGTCCTTGCTGTCCACCCGGCCGTAGATCGAGCCGATGGAGACACCGGACCGGCGGCTGACCTCATTCAGGGTGAAATCCTCATACCCCCGCTCCTGCAACAGCGCCGTGGCCGCATCCAGCACCCGTTCAAACGATGCGTGGCTGCGATTCTGCTTGGGCGCGCGCGCCGACGTTTCCATCACCTATTCCCCAAAACAAGCACAGGATCACAAAGCATTCCCATCCATCGCCCCATTCTTATTCGCAAGCGCAATCTTTCTGCCCCTTGACGGCGGGCTGTCACCTGACCTACAGAATAATAGAACGATGGTTCTGGTTCTGGATGTCCATGGTAGCACAGGCGTCCGGTTCCCGCGCACGCCAAATCCGGCCCCCTGCCGGCATGGCCTCCCCTTGCCCCATCCATGAAACAACAGCCCGGACACCACCGGGATCGACAGGAGGTTCACCCCCATGCGCTTTTCCGTCTTCCTCGCCGGCCGGTCCCTGGGCCCGCAAGACGACAAGTTCGTCATCGACACGCTGGTGTCCCACGCCAAGGAGGCGGAGGCGTTGGGCTATGACGCCGTGTTCACGCCCGACCATCACTTCACCGGCTATGCCCCCATGGCCAGCGACCCCTTCGTCTTCACCGCCTTCCTGGCGGGACAGCTGAAGCGGGTGCATTTCGGCTTTTCCGTCACCACCGTGCCCCTGCACCACCCCGTGCGTTTCGCGGAACGGGTGAATTTGCTGGACCAGCTGACCGAGGGACGGCTGCTGGTGGGCATCGGCAGCGGCACCACGCCGGAGGAGATGATCGGCTTCGGCGTGAACTACAAGGAAACCAGCCGCATCGCCCAGGAGAACCTGGATATCGCCGAGGCGCTATGGGCCAAGACCACCGACGATCCGGCCGTGGAATTCGACACCGGCCACTACAAGGGCCAGGTGGTGCAGCGCATCGTGCCCGCCCCCTACGGCGACAAGCCGCACGCCCCGTTGATGAGCGTGGCGCTGCGCCCCGGCAGCGCCGACCGCGCGGCGAAGGCCGGTTTCCCCGCCTTCATCCCCGCCTTCACCCCACCCCAGATCGGCGGGCGGGAGCCGCTGGCTCATGTCACCAAATACTTCACCTACTACCGCGACGCCTTGTTGGCCGCCGGCCATGCCCCCGACGTGGTGGCCAAGGCCCTGGCCTGGACCACCCACACCTATCAGTGCGTCCATGTCGCCCCGACCGATGTCCAAGCGCGGGAGGAACTGGAGCTGATCCTGAAGTCCTACCAGGCCGCCGTGGATCGTGAGCTGGTCTACAACAAGCGGGCCGAGGCCATCAGTGACGTGAAAATCCATGAGGCGCCCAACGCCCTGTCGGAAGACTGGATCAGCACCTGGTGCCTGTACGGCAGCCCGGACACCGTGGCCGCCCACCTGCGGGACTATGCCGACCTCGGCATCGGCAACGTGCTGATGAGCTTCACCAACGGCCCGTTGACGGCAGAACGGGACCGGCTGGGCCGCGCCTCCATGCGGCTGTTCGCCGAGCAGGTCATGCCGCGTTTCCGGGAGGGCGAGTGATGCCCGCGCCCCTCATCGTCGGCATCGGCGGCACCACGCGGCCCGGCTCCAGCGGAGAGAGGGCGGTGCGCGCCGCGCTGGGCCGCGCCGAGCGGACCGGCGCCCGCACGCGGATGTTCGGCGGGGCGGAGCTGGCGGCCCTGCCCCACTTCGCGCCGGAGGACAGCAGCCGCACCCCGGCCCAGCGGGCCCTGGTGGAGGCGGTTCGGGCATGCGACGGCCTGGTCATCGGCACCCCCGGCTATCACGGTGGCGTGTCGGGCCTGGTCAAGAACGCGCTGGACCTGCTGGAAGACCTCAGGGACGACAGCCGCCCCTATTTCGAGGGGCGGGCTGTGGGCTGCATCGTCACCGCCGCCGGCTGGCAGGCCTGCGGCGTGACCCTGACCGCCCTGCGCGGCATCGTGCACGCCATGCGCGGCTGGCCCACGCCCCTGGGCGTGACCCTCAACACCAGCGGTGGCGGCCTTTTCGGCCCCGACGGCGCCTGCACCGACATGGCGGCGCAGGCCAACCTGGACATGCTGGCGGACCAGGTCGCGGGCTTCGCCCGCCGCCAGGCCTCGTGACCCACGGAACCGGGGAGAATGCCCGTGACATCGGATGCTATGGACGTGTCGGCCCTGTCCCTGGACGACAAGGCCCGCCTGACCACGGGCGCGGCCATGTGGTCGACGGCCGCCCTGCCGCAAGCGGGCATCCCCCCGGTCAAGATGGCCGACGGGCCCATGGGCATCGCCAGCGGCCGGGTGGATGAGCGCGACGTTTCAACCCTCACTCCTTGCGGAACCGCGCTCGCGGCCAGCTGGGACCCCGCCCTGGTGCGGCGCGTCGGCGCCCTGGTGGGGGAAGAGGCGCGGCGCCTGGGGGTGCAGGCCGTGCTGGCGCCCAACCTGAACCTGCCGCGCAGCCCCCTGGCCGGTCGCGCGTTCGAGATGTTCTCTGAAGACCCGTGGTTGACGGGCGAGATTGGCGCCGCCTGGATCGAGGGCATCCAGAGCCGTGGGGTGGCCGCCGTCGCCAAGCATCTGGTGTGCAACGACAGCGAAACCGAACGCAACGCCATGGACGCGGTGGTGGACGAGCGCACGCTACGCGAGGTCTATCTGCTGCCGTTCGAGCGGGCGGTATCCACCGGCGTCTGGGGCATCCTGGCCGCCTATAACCGCGTCAATGGCACCCATTGCGTGGAGCATCCCCTGTTGCTGCGCGACATTGTGAAAGGGCAATGGGGTTTCGACGGCTTCCTCGTCTCCGACTGGTTCGGCACCTTGGACACGGACGCCAGCGCCATCGCCGGCCTGGACCTGGAGATGCCGCCCATGACCGGCCGCTTCGGCCCCGCGCTGGCCGCGGCGGTGCGCGAGGGCCGGGTGGCGCCGGCCCGCGTCGATGACGCGGCAGCCCGGGTGGCGCGGCTGGCGGCTCGCACCCACGCGGGCGTCGTTTCCCCTCATGAGGACGACGCGCCCGCCCTGCTGACCGAGGCCGCCGCCGCCGGCTTCGTGCTGCTGAAGAATGAGGGCGCCCTGCTGCCCCTGGCGCCACGGCCGGGCCTGACCATCGCCGTCATCGGGCCCAACGCGCTGGCCCCCTGCTACCAGGGCGGTACCTTCGCCAAGATCGCCGTGCGGCCCGACGCCCTGGCACCGCTGGACGCGATCCGCGCCCGCTATGGCCAGGACTGCACCGTGCTGTTCGAGCCGGGCGTGGACCCGCAGCCGCGCCTGCCGGCCATGCCCGTTACCGCCCTGGATGGAACAGGACGCGGCATGACGGTGGAGTATTTCACCAGCCACGACCTGGATCAGGCCCCCAACCGGACGGAGACGCGCGATACCAACAGCCTGACCTGGTTCCACGGCATGGACGGCGCCCCGCCGCTGGACCGGCCGGGAACGGTAAGGGCCAGCGGCCTGCTGACACCCACCCAGGATGGTCCGCATACCTTCCACGTCGGCGGCACCGGACCGGTGCGCCTGCTGCTGGACGGGGTGGAGGTCTTCCGCCGCGACGACGCCGTGCCGCCGTCCGACATCATGGGCGTGCTGAAGGCGGGGGAGGCGGACACCGTCACCCAAGCGCTGGTCGCCGGCCAAGCGGTGCGGGTGGTGGTGGAGTTGCGCTACGCCCCCGCCCGCGCCCACGGCCTGTGGTACGGAGTGCGGGGGCCGGACAACCCGGCGGAACTGCTGGAACGCGCGGTGGCGGCGGCATCCCGGGCCGACACCGTTTTCCTGATCGTGGGAGAGACGCAGGACGCCGGCGTGGAAAGCAAGGACCGGCCGGATACGCGGCTGCCCGCCGGGCAGGCCGAGCTTATCCGCCGCGTGGTCGCCGCCAATCCCAACACCGCCGTCCTGGTCAACGTCGCCCACGCCCTGGACCTGTCCTGGGCCGAGGGGGTGCCGGCCCTGATGATCACCTGGTATCCCGGCGAGATGTTCGGGCCGGCCATCGCGGCGGTGCTGGCTGGCGACCGAGAACCGGGCGGCCGCCTGCCCCTGACCTTCGCCGCCCAGGATGGCGATTACCCCGCCTATGACCTGACGCCGGACGAGGACGGCCGGGTGCGCTATGCCGAGGGCCGGCACATCGGCTACCGCCACTTCGCGGCCCGGGGCTTGGCGCCCTGCCATGGCCTGGGCGAGGGCCTGGGCTACACCACCTTCGCCTATGGCCATCCGGTGGCTGCACCCGCCGCCGATGGCGCCGTGACGATCATGGTACCGGTCCGCAACACCGGCGCCCGGGCGGGCAAGACCGTGGTGCAGGTCTATGTCACCAGCCCGGAGGAGGACGGCACACCCCCCATCCCGCGCCTGCGCGCCATCGCCCCCCTGGTTCTGGCGCCGGGGGCGGAGGCCACCGCCGTGCTGACCCTGGACGCCCGCGCCTTCAGCCATTGGGACGTCGGGCGCCAGGGCTGGCGCACCGCCCCCGGCGGCCACGCCATCAGCGTGGGGCCATCGCTGGCGGCGGCGCGCCCGGCGCACCTCTGGCAGGCGCCCTAAGCCTTATACCCACGGCATTTGATCGTGGCCTCTCAAATGCCGCCCCAGTCGCCGGAGGCGCCGGACAGGATGCGTCACACCGCCAGCTTGGCCAGGTAGTCGGCGCTGAGCCGCGCCGCCTCCAGCCGGGGCAGGGCGAAGGGGGGTTCCTGCTCGACATAGAAGTGGCTGACGCCGCCGGCATGGGCGGCGGGCAGGACGCGGCGCCAGTCCAGGGTACCGGCGCCCACCTCCGTCGGGTCCATCTTCAGCCGGGTGTTGGTGGCGGTGCCGGCCTTCACATCCTTCACATGCATTAGGCGGAAGCGACCGGGATGGGCCTGCAATAGCGCCACCGGATCAAGGCCCGCCGCGGCCACCCAGCCGGCGTCCATCTCCATCTTCACCAGATCCGGATCGGTTTCGGCCAACAGGATGTCGTAGCCGGTGGCCGTGCGGCCCGCCACCGGGGCGAATTCGGGATTATGGTTGTGGTAGGCCAGTTGCAGCCCGGCTTTCTTCAGGGCCGCCCCTTTCTCGTTGAGGAAGGCGGCCTGGGCCTTCCAGTCGTCGGCGGTGAACTGCGACGCGACCCGGGCCAGGAAATCACCGAAGCCTTCACCGGCCTGCATCCCGCCCAGGCGCGCCGGGATGGTGAACATGGGCATGACGATGAACTTCAGCCCGATGGCGTGGGCATCGCGCACCAGCGCGTCCAGGTCGCCGGACAGGCTGGGCGCCGGGCCCCTGCCCTGCGCATTGACATGGGCGCTTTCACACACCAGGCCGGCGGCCTTCAACGCCGCCGCCAAGTCACCCGCGGTATGGCCGTAAAAGCCCGGCAGTTCCACCGCGCGATAACCCATGCCCGCCACCGCCGTCAGCGTGCCGGGCAGGTCCTTATGCGGCAGGTCCCCCAGGGTATAGAGTTGCAGGCCGATGGGCAGGCCGTTGCCCGTGAAGAAGGGCGTGGGAGCGGCGGTGGACAGCCGCGCCAAGCCCAGGCCGGCCAGGGCGGCGGCACCACCGACGAAGGCGCGGCGGCTGGTTCGTGTCGTGATCATTGGGGTGATCATGGGGTTTTCCTCAGCTTGTCTTATAGGCCCAGCAGGGCGCGGTTGCGGGCCGTGTCCACACCGCTGGCGGCAAAATCGTCGAAGGCGCGTTCCGTCACCCGGATGATGTGGTCGCGGATGAAGGGCGCCCCTTCCCGCGCGCCATCCTCGGGATGTTTCAACGCACATTCCCA
Organism: Nitrospirillum karajorum; assembly: GCF_036348415.1. Taxonomy (NCBI): domain Bacteria; kingdom Pseudomonadati; phylum Pseudomonadota; class Alphaproteobacteria; order Rhodospirillales; family Azospirillaceae; genus Nitrospirillum; species Nitrospirillum karajorum. Next base: position 1,379,569 of record NZ_JAZBQB010000001.1, on the reverse strand, counting down.
TTCCAGCACGGCCCAGCCGGGATAGTCGTATTGGGCCAACTTGGCGAAGATGGCGCCGAAATCCACCTGCCCATCACCCAGGGAGCGGAAGCGCCCCGGCCGCTCGACCCAGGGCAGATAGCCGCCATAGACGCCGGCGCGGCCATCGGGCCGGAACTCCGCATCCTTCACATGGAAGGCGCGGATACGGGAATGGTAGCGGTCGATGAAGGCCAAGTAGTCCAGCTGCTGCAGAACGAAATGGCTGGGGTCGTAAAGGATGGTGGCGCGGGGATGGTGATCCACCTCCTCCAGGAAGCGTTCGAAGGTGGCGCCGTCGAACAGATCCTCCCCGGGATGCAATTCAAAGCACAGGTCGACGCCGGCGGCATCGAAGGCGTCCAGGATGGGACGCCAGCGCCGGCCCAGCTCGGCGAACGCCTCCTCAACCAACCCGGCGGGGCGCTGCGGCCAGGGGTACATATAGGGCCAGGCCAGGGCGCCGGAGAACGTGGCGTGCGCCGTCAAGCCCAGATTGCGGCTGACGCGGGCCGCCAGCATCAGTTGATTCACCGCCCATTCCTGGCGCGCCGTGCCATTGCCGCGCACCTCCGGCGGGGCGAAGCCGTCGAACAGGGCGTCATAAGCGGGATGGACCGCCACCAGTTGGCCCTGCAAGTGGGTCGACAGCTCGGTCACCACCACCCCCTTCTCCGCCAGGATGCCGGCGAATTCCTGGGCGTAGTCGACGCTTTCCGCGGCCTTTTCCAAATCCAGCAGACCGCTTGGCCCCGTGGGCACCTGCACGCCCTGATACCCCAGGGACGACGCCCAGCCGGCCAAGCCATCCACGGTGTCGAAGGGCGGCGTGTCGCCCGCGAACTGGGCCAGGAAAATGCCGGGGCCCTTGATGGTCTTCATGGTTGTTTTCCTTCCCCGAAAAGCGCTGGCCCCGTCACAGATCAACCCAACCGGCGCCGTTGGCGGCCACGGCGCGGGCGATGAACGCCATGCCGCGCACCCCGTCCTGGATGGTGGGGACCGCCGTGCCGTCGAGATCACCCCCGCTGACGATGATGGCGGCGAAGTCGCGGTAAAGCGTGGCGAAGGCCTCGATGAAGCCCTCGGGATGGCCGGTAGGCAGGCGCGCCGGCCCCTGCCCCGCCGGGCCGAGATAGGGCGATGCCGCGTGCAGCGTCTGGGTGGGGCGGTCCAGCCAGTTGAGGGTCAGCACGTCCGGCCGCTCATGGCACCAATCCAACCCGCCCCGTTCACCATAAACCCGCAGGCGCAGACCGTTGCGGTCCCCCGCCGCCACCTGACTGGCCACCAGCACGCCCGGCACGTCATCGCCGAAGCGCAGCAGGATGTTGCAGTCGTCATCCAGCCGGCGGCCGGGCACCACGCTGTTGAGGTCGGCGTTCAGCCGGGTGACCTTCAGGCCGCTGACGAATTCCGCCATGTTGAAGGCGTGCACGCCGATGTCGCCAATGCAGCCGCCCAGGCCGGACTGCGCCGGATCCGCCCGCCAGGCAGCCTGGGCGTTGTTCGTCTTCTCCACCGCCTCGGACAGCCAGCCCTGGGAATATTCCACCACCACCTTGCGGATGGCGCCCAGGTCACCACGCCGCACGATCGCCCGCGCCTCCCGCACCAGGGCATAGCCGGTGTAGGTGTAGGTCAGGCCATAGGGGCGGCCGGTATCGGCAACCACGCGGGCCAGTTCCTGCGCCTCCTCCAGGGTGGCCGTCGCCGGCTTGTCGCTCAGCACGGGGAAGCCCGCCTCCAGCGCCGCCTTGGCCACCGGAAAGTGCAGATGGTTGGGGGTGACGATGGCCACGAACTGGGCGCCGTCGGGCCGCACCGCCTCCGCCGCCAGCATTTGGCGATAGTCGCCATAGGCCCGCGCCGGGTCGATGCCATAGCCCCGGGCCGCGGCTGCGGACTTGGCCGAGTCCCGGCTAAAGGCCCCTGCCACAAGGCGGATTCGGCCGTCCAGCTCCGCCGCCATGCGATGCACCGGCCCGATGAAGGAGCCGGGGCCCCCACCCACCATGGCCATGCGGATCACGCTGTCGGACATCGCCCCCCCTTTGCGCTCTATTGATGTGCGGCGCAGTTCATGAAATCGATTACATCACTCTAACAGCCGGGCCCCGCCCTCGCAACCCTTGCAGGCGGCGCGGATCAAACGCACCCTCCCATCCCATGCCGACCATTCAAGACGTGGCCCGCCGGGCCCATGTTTCCACCGCCACCGTCTCCCGCGTCCTGAGCACCCCCGAGGTGGTCAGTGAGGCGACGCGTGAACGGGTGATGGCCGCCGTCGAAGCCCTGGGCTATGAGCCCAACTACGCCGCCAAGAGCCTGCGCACCCTGCGCACGGCCAAGATCGTGGTGACGGTGCCCGACATCTCCAACCCCTTTTTCTCCAGCGTCATCCGGGGGGCGGAGGAGGCGGCCCAGGGCGCGGGATATTCGGTACTGCTGGGCGACACCCGCCACAGCACCGAGCGGGAGGAGCAGTACGCCGGCATGCTGCGCCGGAAGGAGGCGGACGGCCTGATCTTCCTGGGCCATCGTCTGCCCGACACATTGGCGGAGTTGATCGGCCGCCAGGGCGCCAAGGCGCCGGTGGTCAACGGCTGCGAGTTCAGCCCCGACCTGGGCGTGTCCAGCGCCCACATCGACAACGCCGCCGCCGCGGCGGAGGCCATGGATCTGCTGTACGGCCTGGGCCACCGCACCATAGGCGTCATCACCGGCCCGCTGGCCAGCCCCCTCAGCCGCGACCGCCTGACCGGCGTGTGGACCGCCGCCGCCCGCCACGGCGCGGAGGCGGGACTGCGCATCGCCACCGGCGACTTCTCCGTGGAATCGGGGGAGCGGGAGGCCGAAAGCCTGCTGGCCGCCGCCAACGCGCCCACGGCCCTATTCTGCTTCAGCGATGAGATGGCCATGGGCGCCCTGGCCGCCGCGCGCCACCGGGGCCGCCGCTGCCCGGACGACTTGTCCCTGGTGGGCTTCGACGACATCCGCTTTGCCCGCTACCTCGATCCGGCACTGACCACGATCAGCCAGCCCATGGAGGATTTAGGGCGGACGGCGGTGGCCCTGCTGCTGGACATCCTGAGCGGCAGGCAGGACGCCCCCCGGTCCGTCACCCTGCCGCACCGTCTGGTCGTGCGCGGCAGTACCGGGCAGGCCCGGTGTTAACGGGCGCGGCTTTTGCGGCCGGCGCGCACATGGATCAGGCAGGCGGCCACGGCAAGGGCCGCCACCACCTGGTGGCCCCAGCTTGCACAGTCATGCCAATCCTCATCGCCGAGGTAGTAGAGACCATAACCGGTCAGGACCAGGACCAGCACGGCGGAGATCAGGCCAACGCCGGAAAGGCGATGGCGTCGTGCCCGCCAGGCAAGGCGCACATGATGCGGCAGGACCGAGCCGAAAGCGACGAGGGCGGCCATGACCGCCCCGCCGTGCAGCTTCATGCACCATGCCTCCGCCGATCGGGCGGCGTGGCCGTCCACCCCGATCAGGCCGCGGCCATAGTGCAGGACCATCCACGCGAGGCCGGTCAGGGCCACCACCAACATGACGCGGTAAAGCCAGTGCCGGTGCCCCCGGCTGAGCCCGAAGGCCGCCCCCCGCACGGTGTGAGCCGGCATGCCGGACTGCGCGGTCATGCCGCCATCCTTCCGTCCAGGCGCACGGCTTGGGCCCGCAGGCCCTCAAGCCAAGCGGGGGTGTCCGTGCCCGCCAACATCACCGCCTTGGTCAGCGCGTCCGCCGTGGCGCAGTCGTCTGCCAGCACGGTGACGCTGGGTCCCACCGGCACGGCATGGCCGTCGCGCGGGTCGACGATGGGCATGACAGGGCCCTTCGCCGTCGGCCGCGCCGCGTAATAGCCGGCACTGGTGGCGACGGCGATATCGCGGAACTCCCCCAAGAGCCAGTGCCGGCCGGGATCGGCGGGATCGCGCACCACAACCGGCTGGGGGGCGTCGCCGAACAGGCGCAGGTCACCGCCGGCGTTCACCGCCCCGGCCCGCACGCCGGCGCGATGCAGGGCCGCCACCGCCTGGTCGACGGCAAATCCCTTGGCGATACCGCCGAGATCCAGAAACAACGGCCGGCCGCTGCGTGCCCTGTCATCGCCCACCACCAAATCGGCGATGCTACCGCCCGTGGCGCCCGCCTCCATCTGGATTGGCAGGAAATCCAGCGCCGCCAGGACGGGCGTCACCGCCGGGTCGAACAGGCCGCCAGTGGCCTGGTGCAGCGCTTGGGCCCGGCGCAACACCGCCACGGTCCACGGGTGCAGGCTGACCGGCTGACGGTGGCCCATCCGGTTCAGGCGCGACAGCTCGCTGTCCGGGTCATGGACGCTCATCAACGCCTGCACCTGGGCGACCGCCGCGAAGGCGGCCGCCAGCGCCGCCTCGACATCCCCCTCACAGGCATCGACGCGTACCTCGACCAGGGTGCCGAGCAAGGGGCGGGCGCGGCGCGCCTCAGGGCTTGAGCGCGACATTCCAGGTGACCAGCAGGCGGCGCACGCCGTCCGTCACATGGCGGGACGACAGGGTGGCGCCGGAGATGTTGGTGATATCCTTGTCCAGTTTGACGGGATTGGCGGCCGTCTTGCCCGTGAACTGCGCCCGCCAATCGTCGCCGCGCACCTCATGGCCGTAGCTTTCCTTGTACTCCAGGATCTCCAGCCCCTGCACCGCGCCCGCCTTGCTGATGGCCAGGGCGATGGTGATGTACTCGTGCTTGCCCAGCACCTCATCGACGATGAAGGTGCCGCCGTCGGCGGCCCGCCAGGCCTGCACCGTCTTGTTGCGCACATCCACGCCGCTCTGGCTTTCGATGGCATCCGCCTGGACACTGGTCAGCGTGACCGGCAACGGCGCCAACGCCTGGCCGGGGAACAGCGCCGCCTGGGCCTGTTCCGTGGTTAGGTAGACGGCGGCCGCCGCCGGCTGGACCAGGACCAGGGCCGGCGCCGCCAAAGCCAACAAGGGCGCGCGCATGGCGGGATACTCCTCTTGGATTTGGGAGGGACGGGGGCTTGCCACCGTCAGAACGGGACGCCGACCTTGAAGGTGACTTCGTTCAATTCGTGACTGCGCAGGAAGAGGTTGCCACCGATATAGTTGCCGTCCTCATCGTGACCCGGGTTGCCCGCGACCTGGCGCAACCAGCCCAAGGTCGCCCAGAACCTCTCTCCGCCATAATGCAGCACCGGGCCGACCCAGAACACCGAGTGCTCATGCGTGTCAAAGTTGCCGTATTCGTTATGATTGCGGAATTCCAGGCCACCGAACCAGTTGGACGCGAAGCGGTATGAAACGCCGAACTCGTTGTTCCAGTCCAATTCGCTGTTCCGATCTGGATCACCGGCGAATTTGATGGTCTCAAACTCCAGGATCAGGTTGTAGGCGAGGATCAGCCGGTCATCGAGGAAGTTTTTCTGCAGCATCAGGCGGGTTTCCCCCTCGAACGTCCCGCCGCCATAGCGCAAACCGTTATGCTGGTCATGGAACATGTAGGCCGGCTCCACATAGGCGGCGAGGCCCCAACCGTCCGTCTCATAGGGACTGAAAAAGCGGTAGATGAACTCCCCCGCGATGCTCTGGACAGCGAAATTGTTGCGGGTGAAGCCGGTGACGCCGTTGGGATCATCATCGTCCGGCGCGTTCTTCGCATCCATCCGGGTCATGTTCAGATAGCCGGCGACCTGGAACTTGTCCGTCACGCCGTATTCCACCTCGGTATCCAGATCGGTGGCGTTGTAGCTGCCATAGGCGCGCCCCTCCCGCTGCCGGATGATCTCTTCCACCTCATAATGGCCGGCGGGCGTGGTGTCCGTGGTGTAGACGCGGGAGAACAGCCCCTCACCCGCGCTGGCCGGTATGGACGCCAGCGGCCAGCCCATCAGAACCCCGGCAACCAGTCCGCGGATTTTTATCCGTCGCGACATTTCCCCAAATCCCCCAATTGCAAATGATTCTTATATGCGATTAGAGGCGCCGGGCTGGCCCTGTCAATTACGGCCAGACAGGCGTGGCGTATTGTCGCAGACCGCGCCGCCTTGGGTGGGATGCGGTCGTCAATAAACCCCACTGAGTGACAAAAGGATGGTGAAAGCGCCAAGACGGGCGGGGCCGGCGTGGCGATGCTGGGCGCGGATCTGACTGCCTGGTGAAACGACGATGACCGCTTTCCCCCGATACCTGGCGACAGCCGCCGCCCTGGCGTTCACCGCCGCCCTATCCATGGCCACGATAGCCGTGCCCCCGGCGCAGGCCGCGGCACCGCAGGCCCGGACGCAGGCGCCCGGCTTCTACCGCATGATGCTGGGGGATATCGAGGTCACGGCCCTGCTGGACGGCACCCATCCCTTCCCCGTGCATGAGGTGCTGACCGGCATCCCGATGACGGACGCCGACACGCTGCTGGCCGCCGCCGACCTGTCGGCACCGGTGGAGGGGTCGATCAACGCCTTCCTGATCAATACCGGGGCCAAGCTGATCCTGATCGACAGTGGCGCCGGGGTGCTGTACGGCGCGGACGGCGGGCACCTGATGGCCAACCTGCGGGCCTCCGGCTACACGCCCGAGCAGGTGGACGAGATCTATCTGACCCACCTGCACCGCGACCATGTCGGCGGGGTGGACCAGGGCGGCCACATGGCCTTCCCCAACGCCATCATCCGCGTCAACCGCCGCGATGCCGACTTCTGGCTGAACCCGGTCAACAAGGCCAAGGCGCCGGCCTTCCTGGGCCCCATGTTCGATGGCGCCATCGACAGCCTGCGCGCCTATGTCGATGCCGGGCGCGTGCAGCCGTTCGACGGCGAGGCGCAATTGAACCCCGCCATCCAGGCGCTGCCCAGCCCCGGCCACACGCCCGGCCACACCGCCTATCGCGTGCGCAGCCGGGACGGCCAGACCCTGCTGGCCTGGGGCGACATCGTGCATGTCGCGGCCGTGCAGTTCCCGGACCCGGCCGCCACGGTGAAATACGACAGCGACAGCGTGGCCGCGGCGCAGGCCCGCGACCGCCTGATGGCGGAGGCCGCGACGGAGGGCAGCTGGGTGGCCGCCGCCCATATCACCTTCCCCGGCCTGGGCCATATCGTCCGCCGGAACGGGGGCTATGTCTGGCTGCCGGCCAACTACACGACCATGGGGTTGACGCAGGCGCGCTGATCCCAACCCGGTCCGTCCGCTCGGCCCATCTGCCTAAGGCGTGTTCAAAACCGGAAAGGGGTGTCCAATCCGCGCGGGGGCGTTTCAGGCATCCTGCCCGGTATCCGCACCCGCCCAAAGAGCATCGCGATGACCCCCGTTCCCCAATCCCCGGACACGACAACGGCACCGGCCGCGCCCACCTTGACCGGGCCGCTGACCCTGGCCATGGCCGCCGCCTGCGGCATCGCCGTGGCCAACATCTATTACAACCAACCCATGCTGGGCATTCTGGAGCGTGAGTTCGCGGGGAGCCCCCTCACGGGCTTCGTGCCGACGGCGACACAGCTGGGCTACGCCGCCGGCCTGTTGCTGCTGGTACCCCTGGGCGACCTGGTGGATCGGCGGCGCCTGATCGTGGCGCAACTGCTGGTCATCGGCGTGATGCTGGCGCTGGCCGCCGCCGCGCCGTCCGCCGCTTGGCTGGTCGTGGCCTCACTGTTCATCGGGGTGCTGTCCACCGTGGCCCAGCAGATCGTGCCCCTGGCCGCCACGCTGGCGGCACCCCACAAGAGGGGCCACGTCATCGGTATGGTGATGAGCGGCCTGCTGTGTGGCGTGCTGTTCAGCCGCACGCTGGGCGGCTTCGTCGCCACCCATCACGGCTGGCGGTCGATGTTCTGGCTGGCGGTACCGCTGGCCTGGGGCACCGCCGCGCTGATGGCCGCGACCCTGCCCCGCCACGCGCCGGCCAGCACGCTGCGCTATCGGGAAGCGCTGGCCTCGCTGGTTCAGCTGTGGCGGCACCGGCCGGCCCTGCGCGCCGCCGCCCTGACCCAAGGCGCCCTATTCGCCTCCTTCTCCGCCTTCTGGACCGTCCTGGCGCTGCGGCTGGAGCAGCCGGCCTTCAACCTGGGGGCCGACGTGGCCGGCCTGTTCGGCGTCATCGGCGCCGCGGGCGTGGTGGCGGCACCCGTCGCCGGCCGCCTGGCGGACCGGCGGGGACCGCACCTGGTGGTGGGCCTGGGCACCGTCGTCACCCTGCTGTCGTGGCTGCTGTTCGGGTCCTGGGCCAATGTCTGGGCCATGGTGGCAGGCGTGATCATCCTGGATTTCGGCATGCAGGGCGCCCTCGTCTCCAACCAGGCCATCGTCTTCGCCCTGGACCCTCAGGCGCGCAGCCGTCTGAACACCGTGTTCATGGGCAGCATGTTCCTGGGCGGGGCCGTGGGGTCGGCCGCCGCCACCGCCGCGTGGAAGCTGGGCCAATGGCCGGCCGTCTGTACCCTGGGCGGCGGCCTCGCCGTCCTGGCCTTCGCCATCCAGGCCCTGTTGACCCTGCGCCGCCGCCGGGCGGCCCGGACGGGGGGCTGAGCGATGGAACCCTTGCGCATCCGCATCGTCGGCGGCTCCGTCGGCGGTTTGTTCGCCGCGGCACTGCTGCGGCAGGACGGGCATGACGTCCGCCTTTATGAACGGTCCACCACCGGCCTGGCCGGCCGGGGCGCCGGGTTGGTCAGCCAGCGGGAGCTGTTCACCCTGCTGCGGGCCGTGGGATGCGACCATGTCGCCCGCATCGGCGTGGTGGCGTTCGAGCGCATCTATTTCGACCGCGACGGGGGCATCACGGAACGGCACGCCACGCCGCAAACCCAGATCTCCTGGGACCATCTGTTCCGCGTAATGCGGTCGAAGGTGGCCGACGACCAATACGTGACCGGCCGCGCCGTGGCGACCGTGACCCAGGGGCCAGACCGCGCCCGCCTGCTGTTCCTGGACGGCGGGGAGGAGGAGGCGGACCTGGTGATCGGCGCCGACGGCCTGGGCTCGGTAGTGCGGCCGGTGGTGATCGGAGCACCCGCGCCCAACTGCTACGCCGGCTATGTCGCCTGGCGCGGCCTGTTCGCCGAAGATCAGTTGCCGGCGGAGGCCGCCATCCTGCGCGACCGCTTCGCCTTCTACATGATGCCGCGGTCCCATGCCCTGGGCTATCTGGTGCCGGGGCCGGGCGGTGAGACGGCCGTGGGCCAGCGGCGCTATAATTGGGTGTGGTACAGGCCGGTACCGGCGGCCGCCCTGCCCGCCACGCTGACCGACACGGAGGGACGGTGCCATCCCCATTCGCTGTCCCCCGGCCAGGTGCGGGCGCCGGCGGTGGCGGCCTTGCGGTCCGACGCCGCCCGCCTTCTGCCCCCGCCCTTCGCCAGCGTGGTGGTGGCGGAACCGGAGCCCTTCCTCCAGGCGATCTTCGATTACGAGACGCCGGTGATGGCGTCCGGCCGTATCGCCTTGCTGGGCGACGCGGCCTTCGTGGCCCGGCCCCACACCGCCATGGGCGTGGCCAAGGCCGCCGGTGACGCCCTGGCCCTGCGCCGCCATTTGGCGGAGGCGCCGACGGTGGCCGACGCGCTGGCGCTGTACAGCACTGAGCGATGTGCCGCCGGCACGGCCATCACCGCCTATGGCCGCCGCCTGGGCGCGGCGTTGGAGTGAGCGCCATGGACACCATGACCACACCCGCAATCGACACCGATGCCGGCACCCGGCGCTGGCTGCCCCCCTGCTGCGCACCCTGGCCCTGGGCGGAGCCATCGTCCTGGTCTGGCTGGTGGCCGGGCACTGGGATCGCTGGGTCGGCGACGCACGCCACCAATCGTCCAGCGACGCCTATGTCACCGGCGACCTGACGCCGCTGTCGGCCAAGATATCGGGCTACGTCCAGACGGTGGCGGTGGACGACTTCCAGACGGTGCGCAAGGGTGACCTGATCGCCCAGATCGAGCCGTCGGACTACCGCGCCCAGGTGGACTTAGCGGAAGCCGGCCTGGCCGCTGCCCAGGCGGCGCTAGCCAACCTGGCCAACCAGCGGGACGTGCAGCGCGCTCTGATCCAGCAGGCACAGGCCAGCATCGCCGCCGCCGACGCCGATGTCACCCGCACCCGGCTGGAGGCGGCACGACAGCGCGACCTGCTGCGCACCGGCATCGCCGGAACGGGGCAGAAGGTGGAGCAGGCGGACGCCGATGCGGCCAAAGCCCTGGCCCAATCGCAGTTGGCCACCGCCCAGCTGGCGCAGCAGAAGGCCCAGCTGGCCAGCCTGGACGTGCAGGAACGGCAACTGACGGCCCAGGTGCGGGAAGGGCAGGCGCAGCTGGATCTGGCCCGCAACAACCTGGCCTACACCCGCATCGTGGCCCCCGCCGACGGCATGGTGGGCCAGCGCCAGGTGCGCCCGGGACAGTTCGTCAACGTCGGCACCCAGATCATCGGCGTCATGGCCCTGCCCCGGGTATGGGTGGTGGCCAACTACAAGGAAACCCAGATGACCCATGTGCGGGTGGGTGATCCCGCCACGGTGACGGTGGACGCCTTCCCCGACCTGGTGCTGCACGGCCATGTGGAAAGCTGGTCGCCGGGCACCGGCAGCGTCTTCACCCTGTTGCCGCCTGACAATGCCACGGGCAATTTCACCAAGGTGGTGCAGCGCGTGCCGGTGAAGATCGTGCTGTACCCCGCGCCGGCCCTGGGGACGCTGGTGCGCCCCGGCATGTCGGTCGTGTCCACCATCGACGTGGACGACAGCAAATGACCGCCGCGGCCGTCCCGCCGGTGCCGCAGCCCCGCCCGATGCTGGTCCCATGGCCGAGGCTGGACGGCATGCGGGCCTATATCGGCATCCTGGGCGTGCTGTTGGGGGCGTTGGTGTCCACCCTGGGCGCCCGCGCCACCACCTTCGGCCTGGCCGACCTGCGGGGCGGCCTGCATGCCGGCTTCGACGAGGGGGCGTGGATCACCACCGCCTATGGCGTGGGCCAGATGGTGGTGGGCGTGGCCTGCCCCTATCTGGGCATCGTCTTCGGGGCCCGCCGGGTGCTGTTCGCCGGTATCGGCCTGTTCTTCGTGTCCAGCCTGCTGGCGCCGTTGTCGCCCAACCTGACCGCCTATCTGGCCATGCAATTCCTGTCGGGCGTGGGGGGCGGCACCTTCATCCCGCTGACCATCCGCTTCATCGTCCTGAACCTGCCGGCACGCCTGACCCTTTATGGCCTGGCCGCCTATGCCATGAATTCCGAATTCTCGCAGAACATCGGTGCGGCGCTGGAAGGGTGGTACGCCGAGAACTGGTCCATCGCCTGGCTGAATTGGCAATACTGCCTGGTCCTGCCCGTCATGTTCCTATGCGTCTGGATCGGCGTCCCGCGGGAGCCGGTGAACACCGACCTGCTGAAACAGCACGATTGGCCCGGGGTGGCCTATGCCGCCGTGGGCTTCGGCCTGCTGTATGCCGGCCTGGACCAGGGCAACCGCCTGGACTGGACGCGCAACGGCCTGGTGGTGGGCCTGCTGGTGGCGGGCGGCCTCGTCACCGCCCTGTTCGCGGTGCGGGAGCTGGTGGTCAGCCGGCGCCCCTTCCTGAACCTGCGCCTGATGCTGCGTGGCAACCTGCTGTTGCTCATGCTGCTGCTGGCCGGTTTCCGCTTCATCATCCTGTCCACCGCCTACATCATCCCCCTGTACCTGCAGGTGGTGCAGAACTTCCGTGAGCTGCAGGTGGGCCCCGTGCTGCTGTTCATAGCATTACCCCAGTTCGCCCTGATCCTGCCGCTGGCCTGGATGCTGGCCCGGGTGGACGGTCGCTGGGTGCTGTCCGCCGGCGCCCTGCTGATCGCCATCGCCTGCTGGCAGGCCACGGCGCTGACCAGCCAGTGGGCCACCTGGGACTTCCTGCCCTCGCAAGCCTTGCAAGCGGTGGGGCAGTGCCTGGCGCTGACGGCCCTGGTGGTGCTGGTGGTGCGCAACATCACCCCGGCCGACGCCATTTCCATCGGCGCGCTGATGCAGACCGCCCGCCTGTTCGGCGGGGAGATCGGCGTCGCCTTCATGCAGACCTTCGTGCGCACGCGCGAACAGCTGCATTCCAACCTTCTGGGCCTGCATGTCGACCCGCTGTCCGGGGTCACCGCCGACCGGCTGGCCCGCTATCAGGCGGCCCTGGCCCCGCATATGGACGACCCTGTCGGCGGCGCCGCCCGGCTGCTGGCCGGCCGGGTGGGGCAGCAGGCCTCCGTCCTCGCCTATATCGACGGCTTCGCGGCGGCGGCGGTGGGCGCGCTGGTCTGCATCCTGCTGGCCGCCTGGCTGTGTCCGCCACCGGCCAAGGCTTGAAGCGATGGCGGGTGTGACCATAGAACTCGGGGAATCAGGGGATGATCAAGGCATGCGGGTCGAACGATGAGTGACCAGGGCGTCCGTTACACCTTCGGCAGCTTCACCTTCGACGTGCCGCAGATGACACTGGCCAAGGCGGGGCAGCCGGTGAAGCTGGGCGGCCGCGCCGCCAATCTGCTGGCCGTGCTGGCCGCCGCCGGGGGCGAGCTGGTGACCCGCGACCGACTGCTGGCCGAGGTCTGGCCCGGCCAGGCCATCGACGAAAGCGCCGTGCGCGTCCACCTGTCCGGCCTGCGCAAGGCCCTGGGCGATGACGGCCTGGTGGTGAACGAGGCGGGGCGCGGCTATCGCCTGACCCTGCCCGTGGCCCGTAGCGCGCCGGCGCAGGCGGCCAGCCAGGCCACCGCGGCGGCCCAACCCGCGCGGCCGGCGCTGGAACCGGCGGCCCCCCGCCCGCTGGTGCGCCTGCTGGGCCGGACGGAGATCGTGGCCAGCCTGGCGGCGGAACTGCCGGAGCGCCGCTTCCTGACCCTGGCGGGCCCCGGGGGCATCGGCAAGACATCCGTGGCGCTGGCCACGGCGGCGGCGCTGGCGCAAGACGTCACCGTGCGCTTCGTCGACCTGGCGCCTGTGTCCGACGCGGCGTGGGTGGAGGGCACGCTGGCCACCGCGCTGGGCCTGCCCGCCTCCGGCGTCGACAGCTTCGCCGCCGTGGCCGCCACCCTGGGCGCCAGCCCCAGCCTGCTGCTGCTGGATAATTGCGAGCATCTGGTGGACGCGGTGGCGGAACTGGCGGAGCGATTGCTGCTTGCCGTGCCCGGCCTGCTGATCCTGGCCACCAGCCGGGAACCCCTGCGCGCCGCCGGCGAATGGGTGCACCGCCTGCCGGCCCTGCCCATCCCCGACGACCAGGCCCAGGGCGCGGCGTCCGTCCTGGCCTATCCCGCCGCCGCCCTGTTCTTCGAACGGGCGCGGGCCGTGCGGTCGGACTTCAGCGTCGACGACGGCAACGCCCAGGACCTGGCCGAGATTTGCCGCCGCCTGGACGGCATTCCCCTGGCCATCGAGCTGGCCGCCGCCCGCGTCGACCTGATGGACCTGCCGGAGCTGGCCAGCCGCCTGCACGACCGGCTGAACCTGCTGACACGCGGCCGGCGCACCGCCCTGCCCCGCCACCGCACCCTGCGCGCGGCGCTGGACTGGAGCTATGAGCTGCTGGCGCCGGAGGAAAAGGAGCTGCTGATCAGCCTGTCGGTCTTCCGCGCCGGGTTCGACGCCGCGGACGCGTGTGGCCTGACCGGCGGGCGCGAGATGGCCGTTCTGGATGGCCTGGCCGACCTGGTGGCCAAGTCCCTGGTGGTCAGCAGTCGGGAGGGCGGCGCCACCCGCTACCGCCTGCTGGACACCACCCGCTACTATGGCCATGGACGCCTGGCCGACACGGGGGCGGAGGGCCGCATCCGCGCCGCCCACGCCCGCCACATGATCTCCCTCTTCACCGACGCGCAGGCCGCGTGGGAGGGCAAGGCCCCGCGCGACTGGCTGGCCATCCACAGCCGGCGTATCGACGACATCCGCGGCGCCCTGGACTGGGCGACAGGGGAGGATGGCGACATCGGCCTGGGCTTGGGCCTGATCGTCGCCAGCGCGTCGCTCTGGTTCCACCTGTCGCTGGCCCATGAATTTCTGGGGCGGGCGGAACGCATCCTGGCGGTGCTGGACCAGGAGGCCCCGGCCGGTGCGGTCGACCAGGCCCAGCGGGTGGAATTGCTGGCCGCCTACGGGCATGCCCTGTGGCACACGCGGGGACCGGTGCCGGAGATGGGCCGGGCGTTCCAACAGGCGTTGAGCATCGCCGAGGACATGGGGGACGAGGGGCTGGCCCGCCGCGCGCTGTGGGGCGTGTGGGCCCACCGCATCCTGGAGGGTGGCTACGCCGAAAGCCTGGCGCTGGCGGAGGCGTTCACCGACCGTATCGGCCCCGATGCCGGCCTGGCCGACCGCCAGACCGCCATGCACATGCGCGCTCTGTCCCACCACTTCATGGGCGACCATCCGCCGGCCCTGGAGCTGTTGCAGGCGGTCATCGCCGCCGACGCCGACCCCGTGCGGGTGAACCACGCCAACCACGCCCAGGTGGACGGCAAGGTGGCGGCGCTGAGCCTGCTGATGCGCCTGCAATGGCTGATGGGCGACATCAACGGCGCCATGGATCTGGCCCGCCTGTGCGCCGAGGATGCGGTGGGCACGGACCACGCCCTGTCCATCTGCTATGGCCTGGCCATCGGCTGCATCCCTGTGGCCATCGCGGCGGGCGAGGGCACGGTGGCCGGTGCCTGGATCGACCTGCTGGCCCAGCGCACCACCCGCCATGCCCTGGACCATTGGCATGTCTTCGTCCAGGGCTATGGCGCCGCCCTCGGCCGGCCTGGCACCATCGCTGCGGGCGCCAGCGCCATGCAGCTGGAGATGTTCGCCGTGGCCGGCGCGGCCGAGGCCCGCAGCCGGGTGATGGTCCGCCCCGCCCCCCTGGCCGGGTGGCATGGCGCCGTGCTGACCGTTTAGCGCTTAACGGTTCGGGGCGTTAAACAACGCTTCACATCGCTTAACTCCCGGTGTGGCGGTCATCTGGCCGACACTTCCTTCATCGACGGTTCCCCACCACGGCGCGACGCCCCCGGGGGAACCTCACCGGATGGAGGATGAGATGACCGCCACTGCCACCCTGGACGCCTTCAACACCCTGGCCGGCCTGCCCCGCGCGGGTGCCGTGCCCGCCGGCCACCTGGCCGCCGCCGCCCGCCTGCTGGAGGAGGCCATGCATGCCGTGGAGCATGACGTGGCCCAGGCCCGCGACCGCATCATCCAGGTGCGGGACCTGCTGCTGCACCGGTCCCCGGAAAAGGCGGCGCCGGAAGCGGTGCGCGGCGGCCTGGCGCCCTGGCAAGCCCGCCGCGTGACGGCCCTGATCGAGCGCCGGCTGGACGGCACCTTGTGCAATGAGGACCTGGCGGTCGAGGTCAAGCTCAGCACCAGCCATTTCTGCACCGCCTTCCGTCAGACCTTCGGCATGTCGCCCCACGCTTTCATCATCAGCCGCCGGGTGGAACGCGCCAAGGCGCTGATGCTGGACACCGACGACGCGCTGGCGGAGATCGCCGACGCCTGCGGCTTCGCCGACCAGGCGCATTTCAGCCGCCTGTTCCGCCAGATCACGGGCAGCAGCCCCGCCAGCTGGCGCCGCGCCAACGCCATCGACGTCTCCCTGATCGCCTGACCCCATCGGAACCGTTGCCATGATCCCCGAAGCATCTTTCCCCTCCCCCACAACCCCGGACCACGGGCCGCGGCTGGACCTGGCCGCGTATTGCCTGACCCTGGACCCGGGCGTGCAGAGCTTCCTGGACCGGGTGGTGGAGGCAGGACTGCTGCCCTACCGTCCGGGCATGGAACCGGTGGCGCGACAGGAGATCGCGGCGCGGCTGCAGGAAAGCGCCGCCCCGGTGGCCGACGCCGTGATCCGGGTGCCGGTGACGGACGGGGACGTGGCGCTTCGCATCGCCTGGCCGTCGGGCGCCGATGGCAAACGGGTGCCGGTTGTCTTCTACCTACATGGCGGGCTCTGGACCCTGGGCGGTTGGACGACGCACGGCGGGGCCGCCGTAGCGCTGGCCCAGGCCTGCGACGCCGCCCTGGTGTTCGTGGAGCCCGGTCTGGTGCCGGCCGCCCTGGCCCTGAAACACGCCCGCGCCGCCCTGGACTGGGTGCGCGCCAACGGGCGGGACCTGGGGCTGGACGTCGCCCGCGTCGCGGTGGCGGGCGATGGCAGCGGCGGCGCCATGGCGCTGCTGTTGGCCGCCGGCCTGCCCCCCAGCGACGGCTTCCGCGCCCAGGTGCTGTTCCACCCCCTGGTGGGTCCCGCCGCGCCGGACGCCCCCGCCACCCCTTGGCTGGACCATGGCGACCTGGCGGCGCTGACCCCCCAAGCCTTTCCCGGCCAGCCGGCCTGGGCGGGCCTGTCCCCCCTGGATCTGCCGCCGGATCGCCTGCGCCGCCTGCCCCCCACCCTGATCCTGACCGCGGAGGCCGACCTGGCCCGCGACGGTGGCGAAGCCCTGGCCCGCCGCATGATGGCGGCGGATGTGGAAACCAGCGCCGCGCGCCTGATGGGCTGCATCCACGATTTCTTCTGGCTGGACGGGCTGGCGGACACCGCCCCGTCCCGCGCCGCCTTCGCCATGGCCCGCGCCGCCCTGGCCGACGCCTTCCACCGCTGACCCCCTTTGGCCCAGCCCATATAGAGAGTGCCTCGCCATGCCCTCGACCACCCCCGCCCTGCGCGTTCTGCTGGCCTTGGCCGGCACCTGCTGCACCGGTCCCGGCGGCGGCGCCCTGGTGCTGGCCCAGGTCGATTGGCTGACGCCCCGTCTGCGGGCCTGGGCCGGGAAAAAATGGGGGCCGAAAAGCGGGGCCTGGTGGGGAAGCTGTTGATCAAGACCGCAAAATTCAGCCAGCCGCCGACCTTTCCTTCAATCCCCACCGGTTGAGGCTGGCTAGTGTCCCAGAACCATCCCAGACGATGAGGAAATACCATGACCACGCTGACCCTGCGCGACGGCACGGAACTCTATTACAAGGACTGGGGCCAGGGGCAGCCGGTCCTGTTCAGCCACGGCTGGCCGCTGAGCGCCGACATGTGGGAATACCAGATGCTGCACTTGGCCCGGAACGGGTACCGCGCCGTGGCCTTTGACCGCCGCGGTTTCGGCCGGTCCAGCCAGCCCTGGGACGGCTATGATTACGACACCCTGGCCGACGACATCGCCCAGTTGATTGAGCATCTGGACCTGCGGGACCTGGTGCTGGTGGGCTTTTCCATGGGCGGCGGCGACGTCGTGCGCTATCTCACCCGCCACGGCGCGGATCGGGTGGCCAAGCTGGCGCTGGTCAGCGCTGTGACGCCCTTCTTCCTGAAGACCGACGACAATCCCCAGGGCATGCCGGCCGAGGGCTTCGCCGGCGTGCGCGACGCCATCGCCAACGACCGCCCGCAGTTCGTGGCCGATTTCAGCACCCTGTATTTCGGTACCAACCGGCCGGGGTCCGCCGTGTCGCAAGGCATCCTGGACCAGACGCTGCAAATCGCGGCGCAAGCATCCATCAAGGCCACCATCGACTGCGTCACCGCCTTTTCCGAAACCGACTTCCGGCGCGAAATGGCGGACATCCGCCTGCCCACGCTGATCATCCACGGCGACGACGACCAGACGGCGCCCATCGGCATCACCGCGGAGGCCAGCGCACGCCTGATCCCCGGGGCCCAATTGAAGGTCTATCCCGGCGCGCCGCATGCCACCTGCACCACCCACCGGCACCAGGTCAGCGCCGACCTGGTGGCCTTTATTCGCGGCTAAGGCCGCCGTTCCGTTTCGCGGGCGCCATCGCAGCGTCCAGGGCAACGGCGCCCCCTTGCCCCCCAAATCTTCAAAGCGGCGGCGCCACCAACAAGACCGGACGCCGTCGGACAGGAAAGATCGGGGGGCCACACGAAACGGCCCACACGAAACGGTGAGGAGCATGCGCTGGCCATGACCCAGAAACGCTACACCATCCAGGCGAACGGCATCCGCCAATATGTGGTGGAGGCGGGCGAGGGCCTGCCCGTCATCCTGCTGCACGGCTTTCCCGAGACCAACTACGCCTGGCGCTTCCAGATTCCCGCCCTGGCCGACCGGTACCGCGTCATCGCCCCCGACCTGCGGGGCTACGGCGAGACAGACAAGCCGGCGGCGGGCTATGACAAGCGCACCATGGCCCGCGACATCGTGGAACTGATGCGGGCGCTGGACATCCCCAAGGTCGCCCTGGTGGGCCATGACCGGGGCGCACGCGTCGCCACCCGCTTCGCCAAGGATCACCCGCACCTGGTGGACCGGCTGGTGGTGATGGACAACGTGCCCACCCGCATCGTGGCGCGCGACCTGAACGCCGCCATCGCCAAGTCCTACTGGTTCTTCCTGTTCCATCTGGTGCCGGATTTGCCGGAAGCGTTGATCGCGGGGCGGGAGCACATCTGGCTGCGCCACTTCTTCTCCGACTGGACCTTCGACCCCGGCACCATCACAGGCGAGGCGTTCGACACCTATGTCCGGGCCTACCAGGCGCCCGGCGCCGTGCGCGGCGCCATGGCCGACTATCGCGCCAACGCGGAGGATTTGGCCCAGGACCGGGCCGACGCCGACACCAAGATCGTCTGCCCCGTCCTATCCCTGTGGGGCAATGACTTCCATGCCGTGGGCAAGCTGTTCGACATGGCCAAGGTGTGGGCCGAGATGGCCGACGACCTGGTCACCGTCCCCATCCCCGATTGCGGCCACCTGCCCCAGGAGGAACGGCCGGAAATAGTGAACACGCTGCTGCTGGATTTCCTGGCCCCCTGGAAGGGCTGACGCCCCCCCTCCCCACCACACCTTCCCGTACCCCCGGAGGAACCCGCGCCCCGGGAGCCCGTTGATCCCTGCCCTCATGAGGAGACCGCCGTCCATGTCCATGACCGTAGCCGATCAATTCGCCGCCACGCTGGCCGCCGCCGGCGTCAAACGCATCTATGGGGTCGTGGGCGACAGCCTGAACGGCCTGACGGACGCGCTGCGCCGGCGCGGCGATATCGAGTGGATCGCCGTCCGGCATGAGGAGGTGGCAGCCTTCGCCGCCAGCGCCGACGCGCACCTGACGGGCACCATCGCCGTCTGCGCCGGCAGCTGCGGCCCCGGCAACCTGCACCTGATCAACGGGCTGTTCGACTGCCACCGCTCGCGCGTGCCGGTGCTGGCCATCGCCGCCCACATCCCCTCGCCCGAGATCGGGTCCGGCTATTTCCAGGAAACCCATCCCCAGGATCTGTTCCGCGAATGCAGCCATTACTGCGAGTTGGTGTCCGACCCGTCGCAGATGCCGCGCAGTCTGGAGATCGCGCTACGGACCGCCATCGGGGAGCACGGCGTGTCCGTCATTGTCATCCCCGGCGACGTCGCCTTGAAAGAGGCCGCGACCGACGCGCCGCTGAAGCCCACCGGCCTGGTGCCGAAACCACCCGTGGTGGTGCCGGGGGACGAGCAGTTGGCCGCGCTGGCCGACCTGCTGAACGCCAGCCCCCGCGTCACCCTGCTGTGCGGCTCCGGCTGCGCCGGGGCGCACGAAGCGGTGGTGGCCCTGGCGGAAACGCTGAAGGCGCCCATCGTCCATGCCCTGAAGGGCAAGGAGCATGTGGAGTACGACAACCCCTATGACGTGGGCATGACCGGCCTGATCGGCTTTTCCTCCGGCTATTACGCCATGCTGGATACCGACATGCTGCTGATGCTGGGCACGGATTTCCCCTACCGCCAGTTCTACCCCAAGGGGGCGGACGTGACGGTGGCCCAGGTTGACATCCGGCCGGGCCAACTGGGCCGCCGGGCGCCGCTGGACCTGGGCGTGGTGGGCGATGTCGGCGCCACCCTGCGCGCCCTGCTGCCCCGCCTGACGCCCCGGACGGACGGCGCGCACCTGGACAAGGCGCTGCGCCATTACCGCCGCACGCGCGCCGAGCTGGACGGCCTGGCCGCCCCCGACCGCAGCCAAGACGTGATCCATCCGCAGCAGGTGGCCAAGGCCGTCAGCGACCTGGCGGCGGAGGACGCCATCTTCACCTTCGACGTGGGCCTGCCCACGGTGTGGGCGGCGCGCTATCTGGCCATGAACGGCCGGCGGCGGCTGATCGGCTCGCTGTGGCATGGGTCCATGGCCAACGCCATGCCCATGGCGCTGGGCGCGCAGGCGGCCTTTCCCGGGCGGCAGGTGGTGTCGCTGTCGGGCGACGGCGGCTTCACCATGCTGATGGGCGATTTGCTGACCTTCAAGCAGCGGGGCTTGCCGGCCAAGATCATCGTCTTCAACAACGGCGCCCTGGGCTTCATCGAGGTGGAGCAGAAGTCCACCGGCTTCCTGCCCTTCGGCACCGGCCTGGACAATCCCAACTTCGCCGCCCTGGCGGAGGCCGTGGGCATCAAGGGCATCCGCCTGGAACGGCCCTATGAGGTGGAGCCGGGGCTGCGCGAGGCCTTCGCCCATGACGGCCCCGTGCTGGTGGACGCGGTGGTCGCCCGCACGGAGCTGCCCATCCCGCCCGCCATCAACGCCCAGATGGCCAAGGGCTTCACCCTCTACATGCTGAAGGCGGTGATGAGCGGCCGGGGCGATGAGCTGGTGGACCTGGCCAAGACCAACCTCTGGCATTGAGGCCCGTCGGGCACCCTGGCGACCATCGTAGCATGCCCCCGGGCGCCCGCCTGTGGCACCTTGCCTCCTGACCGGGTCCCCCACCCCGGCGCGAGGAGGCAAGGATGCACGACCGTCATGATCCCGAAGACGCCGCCGACACGGACACGGCCAAAGCCGGCTTCGTCCGCGTACGCGGCGCGCGGGAGCACAATCTGAAGACTGTCGACGTGGACATCCCGCGCGACGCTTTGGTGGTTTTCACCGGCGTCTCCGGCTCCGGCAAATCCTCCCTGGCGTTCAGCACCCTGTATGCCGAGGCGCAGCGCCGTTACCTGGAATCGGTGTCTCCCTACGCCCGGCGGCTGTTCCACCAGATGAGCGTGCCGGACGTTGACGCCATCGAGGGGCTGCCGCCGGCCGTGGCCCTGCAGCAGCAGCGCGGATCGCCCACCGCCCGCTCCTCCGTCGGCAGCGTCACCACCCTGTCCAACCTCCTGCGCATGCTGTACTCCCGCGCCGGCGACTATCCGCCGGGCCAAGCGCTGCTGGAGGCTGAGGCCTTCTCCACCAACACGCCGGAGGGGGCCTGCCCCACCTGCCATGGCCTGGGCCGGGTGCATGAGGTGACGGAGGCGTCCATGGTGCCCGACCCGTCGCTGACCATCCGGGAAAGGGCGGTGGCGGCCTGGCCCACCGCCTGGGGCGGGCAGAACCTGCGCGACATCCTGATCACCCTGGGCATCGACGTCGACACGCCCTGGCGCGACCTGCCGCAGAAGACGCGCGACTGGATCCTGTTCACCGAGGAACAGCCGGAGGTGCCGGTCTATCCCGGCTTCACAGCCGCCGAGGTGCGGGAGGCGATCCGCCGCAAGCTGCCGCCCAACTACATGGGCACCTTCTCCAGCGCCCGCCGCCACGTCCTGCACAGCTTCGCCACCACGCACAGCGCGATGATGAAAAAGCGGGCCGCCAGCTTCATGGTCAGCAGCCCCTGCCCCACCTGCGCCGGCAAGCGGCTGCGCCCGGAATCGCTGTCGGTGACCTTCCAGGGGATGGATATCGCGGCCATGGGCCAACTGCCGCTGAAGCGCATCACGTCCCTGTTCGCCGCCTATGCCGACGACGGGTCGGAGCGGCTGCGGGAATTGCGCCGGACGCGGCCGGAAACGGCCATCGTCATCGCCCGCATCGCCACCGACCTGTGCCGGCGCCTGGCCGTGCTGCTGGATTTGGGCCTGGGCTACCTGACGCTGGAGCGCAGCACGCCCACCCTGTCGCCGGGGGAGTTGCAGCGCCTGCGCCTGGCGACGCAGGTCGTCTCCAACCTGTTCGGCGTGGTCTATGTGATGGATGAGCCGTCGGCGGGCCTGCACCCGGCCGACACCCAGGCGCTGTTGCGCGCGCTGGACGGGCTGAAGGCGGTGGGCAACTCCCTGTTCGTGGTCGAGCATGACCTGGACGTGGTGCGTCATGCCGACTGGATCGTCGATGTCGGCCCCGCCGCGGGTGAGGGCGGCGGCCAAATCCTCTACAGCGGCCCGCCGGAGGGCTTGCGTGCCGTCGCGGCCTCACAGACCGCCCGCCATCTGTTCGCGGCGGACCACCGCCCCCGGCCGGCGCGGCGCGAACCGGCGGGTTGGCTGCGCCTGGCGGGCGTGACGCGCAACAACCTGAAGGCCCTGGACTGCGCTTTTCCCCTGGGCTGCCTGACCACCGTCACCGGCATTTCCGGGTCCGGCAAGTCCAGCCTGGTCAGCCAGGCGCTGGTGGAACTGGTGACCAAGGCCTTGGGCGCGCCTGTGGCGGTGGAGGAGGAGCCCGCCGACGCCGAAACCCTGCTGGAGCAGGAGCCGGCGGCGGAGACCGAGGGCCGGATCGAGGGGGGGCTTTCCGGGATCAAGCGCCTGATCCGCGTGGACCAGAAGCCTATCGGCCGCACGCCCCGGTCCAACCTGGCGACCTATACCGGCCTGCTGGACCATGTGCGGGCACTGTTCGCCGACACGCCGGAGGCCAAGCGGCGGCGCTATGACGCCGGCCGCTTCTCCTTCAATGTGGCCAAGGGGCGCTGCCCCCGCTGCGAGGGCGAGGGCTTCGTCATGGTGGAACTGCTGTTCCTGCCCAGCGTCTACGCCCCTTGCCCCGTCTGCCACGGCAGCCGCTACAACGCCCAGACGCTGGAGATCACCTATCGCGGCAAGACCATCGCCGATGTCCTCGGCCTGACGGTGGCGGCGGCCAGCGACTTCTTCCAGGACGTGCCCGCCGCGCGCCGGTCCCTGACCGTGCTGCAGGAGGTGGGGCTGGACTACCTGCGCCTGGGTCAGCCGGCCACCGAGTTTTCCGGCGGGGAGGCGCAGCGCATCAAGCTGGCGACGGAGTTGCAGCGGGCCCAGCGGGGCGGGGCACTGTATGTGCTGGATGAGCCGACCACCGGCCTGCACCCCAGCGATGTGGATCGGCTGCTGACCCAGTTGGACGCCCTGGTGACCGCCGGCAACACGGTGGTGGTGGTCGATCACGACATGGGGGTGGCGGCGGCCAGCGACTGGGTCATCGACATCGGCCCCGGTGCCGGGGACGAGGGCGGGCGCGTCGTGGCGGCCGGGCCACCGGAAACGGTGGCCGCTTGCCCCGACAGCCGCACGGCGCCCCACTTGCGGGCCTTCCTGCCGCTGGGTTAGGGAAAGCGGCCCCATCCCCTACGCGGACTGGATGCCGATGCCCGCCCTGCCTTGGATTTTTCTGGCGCTGGCCACCGCCGCCGCCTGGACGGACCGCTTCCGCCCCTGGCTGCCCCTGCTGCTGGGTGGGACCATCGCGGCGGCGGTCGCGGACGGCCTGTTGGGCTGGCCAGCGGGCTTGGCCCTGGCTCTGCTGGCTATTCTGGCCTGGGCGGTGCGCGAGAACCGGCCCGCCGCCGTCCGTTGGGTGGGCCACGGGCTGTTCCTGGTCCTGGCCGTGGCCCTGTCCGCCCATCTGTGGCCCGGCTTTCACAACCCGCGCGTCATGGGGCCGGCCCCCCTGACCCCGGACGCCATGCCCTTCACCCTGTACCTGAACCTGGACAAGCCCTTGGTGGGGCTCTGGCTGCTGGCCTTCGTGCCGGCGGTGCGGGCCTTGCGCCCGCCTGGCCGGACACTGGCCGTAACGGCGATCGCCTGGTTGGCCACGTCAGCCGCCTGCCTGGCCGCCGCCCTGATCCTGGGCATCGTCGCCTGGGCGCCGAAATGGCCGGCCGGCGCCAGGCTTTGGCTGCTGGACAACTTGGCGTTCGTGGCGGTGGCGGAGGAAGCACTTTTCCGGGGGTACATCCAAGCGGGCCTGACGCGGTGTCTGCGCCACCGGCGCTGGGGCGAACCCCTGGCCCTGGTGACGGCGTCCGCCCTGTTCGGCCTGGCCCATGTGGGCGGGGGGCTGCCCTGGGTCATCCTGGGGGGCATCGCCGGGATCGGCTATGGCCTGGCCTATCGCCACGGCGGGTTGCCGGCGGCCATCCTGGCCCATGTCGGCCTGAACGCGACGCACTTTTTCCTGTTCACCTATCCCATGCTGCGCCCCGCCGCATAAGCCTTGAGGCAGGGTGCTGGACAATGATGGAATTGATATATAGATATATTTTTTAAATTGCGAGAAATCGGAGACGGGCGATGGCTTTGGTACAGCGCGCATATGTGGATGGCCCCTGCGGGCAAATGCATCTGCGGCAGGCCAAGCCCCAGGATGGCCAGGGCAAACACGTACCGCTGCTGTGCATCCATATGAGCCCCATGTCCAGCCGAACCTTCCAGTCCCTGCTGGCCGACCTGGGGGACGACCGGCACGCCATCGCCTTCGACACGCCCGGCTTCGGCCAATCGGACCCGCCGGACGCGCCCCCCAGCATCGCCGACTATGCCCGTTTCCTGGACGCCGGCCTGACGGCCCTGGGCGTCACCACGCCTGTGGATGTCTTCGGCTATCACACCGGCGCCATGATCGGGGTGGAGATGGCGCTGCTGTCGCCCACGCGGGTGCGGCGCCTGGTGACGGTGTCGGCGCCGGTTTTCACCGATGAGGACAGGCGGCAGTTCGAGGCTTATTACCACGGGCTGAGCGTCACGGCGGACGGCAGCCACGTGCTGGCCCGGTGGAAGAGCTTCCTTTACCACCACCTGCGGCCGGGCGTGACGCTGGAGCATGTGGCGGAAGCATTCCCCGAGGCGCTGATCGCCGGACGCAAGGGGGAATGGGGGCACAGTGCCGCCTTCGCCTATGACTTGGGCGGCCGCATGCCCCTGGTGCGGCAGCCCTTCCTGATCCTGAACACGGGCGACGACCTGGATATCTACACCCGCCGGGCGGAGGGTCTGGCCCCCCACGGCCACATCCTGGAGGTGCCAGGCTGGGGACACGGGTTCCTGGATCAGCACACGGCCGACGCCGCCGGACTGTTGCGCGCCTTTCTCAACACCGGCGACGGCATGCCGGTCCCCCATGATAGCGTAAAGCCCCCGGCATCCGCGCTGGGCCCGCGCTATCCCGAGAGGCCGGGGGCCTTCGCCCCACGGTGATGGTTCGTGGAAAATTTACGAACCGGAATCCCTTCACGGCCACAGACATGAATAACCGGCAAAAATCTTCTGTCGAAGGCCATAAACTCACTTTAATAAAAATAAAACCCAGAAATACAAAGTAAATCTGTGGAGCGGAAGGCTTTTAGCCTTCCCCAGAATCAGCTTCCGCCATCGCGATCGGACCCAGGTCTGCCCACCTAATGGACAGCCGCAGAGCTTCGCTTGAGACGTTCCGCGCCAAACCCAATCATCCAAAAAACCAAAATCAATCAGCCCTTCGATGTGGCCCCGTGATCTTGGACGGGACTGGAGGGCTGCCCGCACCTTCTTGCAAGGGGTGGCAATCACACTGGGGAAGCCGGCACTCGCAATGACGAGGCCAAATCTGGGAGAAGAAGATGTCTGTCTTGAAGATTGAAGGTATTTGGGGGGCTTCTCGGATTCCGCTGCTGGGCGCGATGGGCATGGTCATGGTGGCCACGTCGGTCGTCGCCGCCGAAGCGCCAAGCGACAAGAAGAATAAAGAAGACTCGATGGAGTTGGAGGAAATCGTCGTCACCGCGCGGAAGCGCGAGGAAGACATCCTGAAGACCCCCGTCTCGGTGGCCGCCGTCACCGGCGCCGAAATCGACCAGAAGGGCATCGTCTCCCTGAACAACCTGGCGGACCAGACGCCTGGCCTGAACATCAACAACAACTTCTCCGGCCGGTCCGACCGGTCGTTCCAGCAGATCATCCTGCGCGGCTTCACCCCGGCCACCACCGACACCACGCCGGTCGCCACCTTCATCGATGGCGTGCCGGTGTCGTCGGCCACCGCGGTGATGAGCGTGTCGAACCCCGAGCGCGTCGAACTGCTGCGGGGTCCGCAGTCCGCCTATTTCGGCCGCAATGCCTTCGCCGGCGCCCTGAACGTTGTGAACAAGCTGCCCGGCAACGACTATGGCGGCAGCGTCACCGCCATGGTGGGCACGCACAACAACCGCCGCCTTCAGGCGGAAGTGGACGGCCCCATCGTCGATGACAAGGTGGGGTTCCGCATCGGCGCCGACCATTACTCCAAGGACGGTTCCTACAAGAACGCCGCCAACCCCAGCCAGACCCTGGGCGACCAGTCATCCACCAGCGGCAATGCGCTGCTGACCGTGAAGCCGACGGAAAACCTGTCGATCAAGGCCTTCGGTCTGATCTCACACGACGATGACGGTCCCGCCGCCTTGGGCCTGCTGAGCGCGCGCCAAGTGAAGGATTCCAGCGGTAACGTGGTGGTGCCCAGCCTCAGCAACTGCACGGTCAACGGTAACCCCTTCATCTGCGGCACCACCCCGTCGCTGCCCTCCGGCACGCCCGCCGGCAACACCATCACCGACGCCTATGTGCGCAAGGCCCTGGCGGTGTCCACCAACCGCATCATCAACCCCAGTGAAGGGGCGCAGAAATATGGCCTGGTCCGCGATTACAAGCACGGCCATTTGACGGTCGATTACGAAATCCCCGACACCGGCTTCACCGTCAGTTCGCTGACCGGCTACAACCGCGAGCAATGGAGCTCGGTGTCCGACATCGTCAATTATGACAGCTCCGGCATCGCCAACCCCACCTACACCGCCACCAACGGCCAGCGCAGCACCTACAGTTCCGCCTATCTGGTGGAAAGCGTGACCAAGGACTGGTCGCAGGAACTGCGCCTCAGCTATGACAACGGCGGTGCGTTCCGTGGCGTCGCCGGCTTCAGCTACCTGGACAGCACGTCCCTGCGCACCACCGATTCCCTGGACACCATCATCGCCAACAAGAGCGTCACCCCCTCTGGCAAGTCCGAGACGGAGACGTTGAGCGGCTTCTTCGGCCTGACCTACGACATCACCAGCAAGCTGACGGCCAGCGCCGAAGGCCGCTATCAGGTGGATAAGCTGTATTCCTACATCGCCACCACCGGCGATCTGGCTGTCACCGACAGCACCTTCATCCCGGCTGGGACCTACAAGGCCGGCTCACTGCTGGGTAGCCGTGACTTCAACAACTTCCTGCCGCGCTTCATCATCCAATACCAATGGACCGACGACCTGATGACCTATGCCTCGGTGGCCAAGGGCGTCAATACCGCGGCGCTGAACACGGGCGTGGCCTACTATTCCGGCCAAACGGCGACCGTCGCCAAGGGCCTGGGTATCGATCTGTTCGTGAAGCCGGAAAAGGTCACGACCTACGAACTGGGCATCAAGGGCAAGGCGTTGGAAGGCGCCATGAACTTCACAGCCGCCGGCTATTATTCCCAGTGGCGCGACCAGTTGAACCAAGTCATCCAGACCTTCATTCTCAACGGCGGCGGCTTCGGCAGCGTGTTCGGCACTATCAATGCCGGCAGCACCGACATGAAGGGCTTGGAGTTGCAGGCCAATTATCGCCTGAACCACATGATCACCTTCAACGCCGGCGGCGCCTACACCGACACGGACGTGCAGGAATACAAGGCCCCCCTGGTCACCACCTACAGCGGCATCACCAACTTCAAGGGCAAGGCACTGCCCCTGACCTCAAAATATTCCGCCACGGCGGGCGTCATGGTCAACGGCAGCCTGAAAAGCTGGGGCGACGCCACCTGGTTCAGCCGCGTGGACTACATCTACAAGTCCGGTTTCTGGACCGACGTCGCCAACATCCTGAAGACCGAGGACGCTCACGTTTTCAACGTCCGCACCGGCATCACCAAGGGCCCCGTGTCGGTCGACTTCTTCGTGAACAACCTGTTTGACAACACCAGTTACGTGTCAGCCAACGATGGCATCCTGTTCCAGCCCAACTCGACAAACTACAACTACTCCACTGTCACGGTCGGCCTGCGTGAGCGCCGGACCCTGGGCCTGCAGATGAAATACAAGTTCTGATCTGGACGTAAGGGGCGCACGCGGACCATCCGCGTGCGCCTTTTCTCTTGGCAATTTCTTCACCTATGGTCTTTGTCGGATGATGGAGCGATGATGCGTCGAGTTATTCCGTTTATCACTTCCTCCCTCTTGCTTTCCATTTCCGCTGGCGCAACCGCAGCCGCGCTGCCAGCGTGCGAGGAACGGTCCTTCATGCAGCCGCCGCTGTTCTACCCGTCGGTGGAACCGCAGGCCGACGGGCGTGTCACCTTCCGCCTGTGCGCCAAGGGCGTGCGCGAGGCGCGCGTCTTCGCCGGCGAGGTGAACGGCGTGCCCACCGGCCTGGACGGCACGCCGCCCGGTCTGACCATGGCCCAGGATGAGCAAGGCTACTGGTCGGCGACGACGTCGGCGCCGGTGGCGCCGGGCGTCTACACCTACGCGTTCAAGGTCGATGGCCTGCGGGTCGCCGATCCGCAAGGCGTGCGCTTCGCCGAAGGCTTCGGCGGTCCGCAATCCGTCTTCGAGATCGCGGGCCCCGACGTGGCCAACCAGCTGTACAAGGCCGATGTGGCCCACGGCCTGGTGTCGGTCCTGGATTATCAGTCGTCCAGCCTGGGCCTGCGCCGCCGCGCCCATGTCTACACCCCGCCGGGCTATGAGGCGGGTGGCAAGGAACGTTACCCGGTCCTGTACCTGGTCCACGGCTACAGCGACAGCGACGACGCCTGGACGGCCAAGGGCAACGCCAACCTGATCCTGGATAACCTGATCGCGGCCGGCAAGGTGAAGCCGATGATCGTGGTGATGCCGCAGGGCCATACGCCCATGCGGGAAGGCGTCCAGGGAATGGAGAACACCGACTTCGGCGCGGACCTGCTCAAGGATCTGGTGCCCTATGTCGATGCCCACTTCCGCACGCTGGCTAAGCCAGAGGCGCGCGCCATGGCCGGCCTGTCCATGGGCGGCGCCCACACCATCCAGTTCGGGCTGCCCCATCCGGAGATCTTCGGGTCCATCGGCGTGTTCAGCATCGGCCTGTTCGGGGACGATCAGGTGGCGCGCTACCTGGCGGCCAACGACGCCAAGCTGAAGGCGCGGGCCAAGACCCCCGGCCTGGTCTACTACGCCGTGGGCAAGAGCGACCCCGTCTTCGGCGGCGTCGCGCCCACGCGCAAGGTGTTGGATCAGTACGGGATCAAGTACGTCTACAATGAAAGCGCCGGTGGCCACACCTGGATCAACTGGCGGGCCTACTTGGAAGATTTCATCCCGCGCCTGTTCCGCTGAGACGGGCTGGGGTAACCGCGCCAACGCCGCCTGGGGAGCGCCCCCAGGCGGCGTTTTTTCGTCAGCGCTTCAGCGTGGCAAGGAAAGCGAGGGCGTCGCCCTCCCCCACCACATCGGCGTACTTGGCGTTCATGTCGAACAGATTGGCGTCGTGCGGGGCCTGGTGGCGGTCGCCGCAGGCCTCGGCGATCACCGCCGTGCGGAAGCCGTGGGACATGGCATCGACGCAGGTGGCGCGCACGCAGCCGCTGGTGGTCAACCCGGTCAGCAGGACGCTGTCCACGCCCAAAGCCGTCAGGGTCGAGGCCAGGGAGGTGCCGAAGAAGGCGCTGGGATACTGCTTGCTCACCACCAGCTCGTCTTCCTCCGGCACCAGCCCGGCCGGCCAGCCCCCCATGGGATTGCCCTTCAGGAAGTAGCGCAGCGGGGCCGCCTTCTCATAGAAGCGGCCGCCGTCGATGGCGGTCGGGTGATAGACGACGTTGGTCAGGATGACCGGCACCCCCGCCGCCCGCGCCGCCGCCCGCACCCGCAGGGCGGAGGCCAGGGCATCCTCCACACCCGCGTAAAGATCGCAGGCGGGATCGAAATAGCCCTGGCAGAAGTCGATCATGATCAGCGCGGGGCGTGCCCCGAACCCAACCCGCGTGCCGTAGGCGCGGGCGTAATTTGCGGCCAAATCGTCAGTCATGCGTCGGTCTCCGCGTCAAACAGCCAGGGCTGCAGCCGCCGGTGGCGGCCCTCGAATGTCTCAATGTCGGCGCCGTGGGCGTTCAGCAGGGTCGCCGTCTCATCCCAGCCGTTCAGCAGGGCGCGCTGGCGTTCCGGGTCGATGGTGAACGGCAACGGGGCCTTCCCCGCGACCGTCACCGTCTGCGCCTCCAGATCCACCTCGAACGCCCTGGCCTCAACGGCGTCGGCGCTCAAGGCCGCGACCTGGTCGGGCGGCAGGGTGATGGGCAGGACGCCGTTGCGGTAGCAGTTCGCCTGGAAAATCTCCCCGAAGCTGGGGGCGATGACGCAGCGGATGCCGCGCCCCAGCAGGGCCCACACCGCCTGTTCGCGGCTGGACCCGGACCCGAAATTCGCGCCCGCCACCAGGATGGGCGCCTCCCGCCAGGGCGGCTGGTTGAAGACGAAGTCCGCCACCTCGCCGCCATCGGCATGGAAGCGCCGATCATGGAAGGCATAGGGGCCCAGGCCCAGGCGGGCTGTGATCAGCAGGAAGCGCGCGGGGTAGATGATGTCGGTGTCGACATTCTCTTCAGGTAGTGCTGCGGCCGGCCCGGCCACACGGACAAACGGCTGGATCATCGCGTTTCCTCCACCGGGCCCGTCGCCGGCATCGCCATCATCGCGCGCACGTCCGTCAGCTTGCCGGTCACGGCGGCGGCGGCGGCCATGGCCGGGCTCATCAGGTGGGTACGGCCACCGGGGCCCTGCCGCCCCTCGAAATTGCGGTTGGACGTGCTGGCGCAACGCTCGCCGGCGGCCAGGCGATCATCGTTCATGGCGACGCACATGGAACACCCCGCGTGGCGCCATTCGAAACCCGCCGCCCGGAACACGGCGTCCAGGCCTTCCGCCTCTGCCTGGTGCTTGGTGGCGGTGGAGCCGGGCACGACGATGGCGCGCACGCCGGCCGCCACCCGGCGTCCGCGCGCCACGGCGGCAGCGGCGCGCAAATCCTCGATACGGCCATTGGTGCAGGAGCCGATGAACACCCGCTGGATGGGAATGTCGGTCAAGGGCGTGCCCGGCCGCAGGTCCATATAGGCCAGCGCCTTTTCCGCGTGGCGGCGGGCGCTGTCGTCGCCCAGCGTGGCCGGGTCGGGAATGGACGCGGTGATGGGGGCGGCCTCATCCGGGCTGGTGCCCCAGCTGACGTGCGGCGCCAGGTGGGACACATCCACCGTCACCACCCGGTCGAACACCGCGTCCGGGTCGGAGCGCAGGCCCCGCCAGTAGGCGACGGCCTGGTCCCAGCGGACGCCCTTGGGCGCCAGGGGACGCCCTTTCAGATAGGCGAAGGTCACCTCGTCCGGCGCCACCAGGCCGACGCGGCCACCGGCCTCGATGGTCATGTTGCACAGGGTCATGCGGGCGGCCATGGACATGGCCTCGACCGCCGGGCCGGCATATTCCACCGCATGGCCGCTGGCGCCCAGGGCGCCGATGCGGGCGATGACGGCCAGGGCGATGTCCTTGGCCGTGACCAGCGGATGCGCCTGGCCGACCAGGTCCACCCGCAGGGTTCGCGCCCGCCGCTGCTTCAGGCATTGCGCCGCCATCACCGTGCCGCACTCGCTGGCGCCGATGCCGAAGGCCAGGGCGCCGAAGGCGCCGTGGGTGGTGGTGTGGCTGTCGCCGCACACCAGCGTCATGCCCGGCAAGGTATAGCCTTGCTCCGGCCCGATGACATGGACGATGCCCTGCAGGTCCCCGTCCAGCGGCCGATAGGGCACGTCGAAGCGGTGGGCGTTGTCCTCCAGCTCCGCGACCTGGGCCCGCGCCAGCGGGTCCTCGATCTCCCCGCCCCGCGCGCGGGTGGGCACGGCGTGGTCGGCCACGGCCAGGTGGGTGCCCGGCCGGCGCAGGCGGCGGCCGGCATCCCGCAGCGACGCGAACGCCTGCGGGCTGCTGACCTCATGAACCAGGTGCCGGTCGATATACAGCAGCGTTTCCCCGCCGGGCAGTTCGGCCACGGCGTGGCTGGTCCACAGTTTCTCATACAGCGTCTGGGGCATCGAACCTTTGGTCCTGCTAAAGAGGGGCCTGCTATCGAGGCTTGTCAGGCCGGATCGGCCAAAAGGCGCGTCTCCACCGTTCCCGCCCCCTGCCGCAGCGCCGCTGCCGCGCGATAGGTGTCGGAGTGGACGTAGGCGCGCGCGGCCTCGACCGTGGGGAACCGGATGACCACCACCCGCTCCTCCGGGTCCACGGCGCCCTCCACCACCTCATCCACCTTGGCCCGCACCAGGTATTCGCCGCCATGAGCCTCCGCCAGGCCGGCAATGCCCTTCAGGTACGGCGCGAAGCGGGCGGGATCGGTGATGCGGATGGTGGCGACGATGTGCGCGGGCATGGGGCGGAACCGGTGTCAGGGTTTCAGGGGGTCAGGGCTTCAGGGACAGGGCGGGCAGCGACAGCATGGCGGTCGGCCCGTTGGCGGTGGCGTGCGACGCCAGCACCACGGCGACCGGGCCAGCCTTGACCGTCCAGGCAGCGGCACCGGGATCGAACCGGGCGATAAGCCGGGGGTCGATGGGCAAGGTCACGGTGGCGCTGTGGCCCGGCGCCAGTTCCAGACGCTTGAAGGCCACCAGCCGGCGCACCGGCTTGCCATCGGCGCCCGGAACCAGCGCATAGACCTGGGGCACGTCCACCCCCGGCCGCGAGCCGGTATTGGTGACGGTGAAGCGCACCGAGGGCGCGGCACCGCCCTGGGCGGTGAAGCCGCCATGGCGGAAGCGGCTGTAGGACAGGCCATAGCCGAAGGGGAACAGGGGTTTCTGCGCCGTCCGGGCGTACCAGCGGTAACCGGCGTCGGCGCCCTCGACATAAGCGACGTCGAAGGCCTGGACGCCGCCGGTGATGTCCACGGTGGTGGCGCCCGGGGTGCGCGGCTTGGACGCCTGCGCGGCCGCGGCGGCCTTCACATTCTCCAGCCCGGGAATGCGCGGGCGGGGCGCCTGGGCCTCGGCCGCGGGGAAGGTGAGCGGCAGGCGGCCGCCGGCATCGACCTCGCCGAACAGCACGCGGGCGATGGCCTCGCCCCCCTGGTCGCCGGGATACCAGGCCTCCAGCACGGCACCCACCTTGCCCAGCCAGGGCATCAGCACGGCGCCCCCCGTTTCCAGCACCACGGCGGTGCGCGGGTTGGCCGCCGCCACGGCGGCGATCAGGGCGTCCTGGCCATCCGGCAGGGCCAGGGTTTCCAGGTCGATGGCCTCGGTCCGCCACTGCTCGGCGAAGACCAGCACCGCGTCGGCGCCCTTGGCGGCGGCGGCGGCGCGCGCCGGATCGGCCCCGTCCAGATAGGTCACCTCCGCGCCCGGCAGCCGGGCCTTGAGGGCGGCCAGGGGGGAGGACCCGTGGTAGGTGATCTTGATGAAGCCCAGGTTGGCCGGCCCGTTGGGGATGGGCAGGCGCAGCGGCGTGCCGCTGACGGCCTGGACCTGCGAGGACCCGCCGCCGGACAGCACGCCGATATCGGCGTGGCCGCCGATCACCACCACCCGCTTCAGCGCGGTCGACAGCGGCAGCAGGCCCCCTTCATTGCGCAGCAGGACAGCACCCGCCTCCGCCGCGCGCCGTGCCACCAGGCCATGGGCGGCATAGTCGATGGCCTGCGGCGTGTCGGGCGCCGGCCGGTCGACCAGCCCCCGGTCGAACAGGCGCCCCAGAATGCGGCGGACCATGTCGTCCAGCCGCGCCACCGGGACGGCGCCCTGGTCCACCGCCGCCCGCAGCGGGTCGCCATAATACACCTCGCGATCCAGCTCCTGCCCGGATTCCTGGTCCAGCCCGGCCAAGGCCGCCTTGACGGTGGAATGCACCCCGCCCCAGTCGGACATGACCCAGCCGGGAAAGCCCCAGTCGCGCTTCAGCACCTGGTTCAGCAGCCAGTCGTTCTCGCACGACCAGTCACCGTTCACCTTGTTGTAGGCGCACATGACGGAATCCGGCCGCCCCCGCTCCATGGCGACCTGGAAGGCCAGCAGGTCGCTTTCCCGCAGGGCCGCCTGATCGATGCGGGCGTCCAGGACATAGCGCCCGCTCTCCTGCGCGTTCAGGGCAACATGCTTGAGGGTGGAGATGATGCCGTTGTCCTGCACCCCCCGGATGGCGGCCCCGGCCATCACGCCGGTCAGCCACGGGTCTTCGCCCAGATACTCGAAATTGCGACCGTTCCAGGGGTCGCGGGTCAGGTTGGCGCCGCCGGCCAGCAGGACGTTGAACCCCTTGGCCCGCGCCTCGGCCCCGATCATGGCGCCGCCGTCGTAGGCGATGCCGGGGTCGAAGGTGGCGGCGGTGGCCAGGCTGGATGGCAGGGCCGTGGCCACGTCCCCCGGCCGCATGGTGCCACCATTGGCCACGCCCAGGCTGGCGTCACTTTCATAAAGGTCGGGGATGCCCAGACGGGGCACACCCGGCACATGGCCGGCGCCGATGCGCTTGTCGTCGGGACGGGTCTTCTTGAGGATGGAGCCGAAGTTGCCATGGACCATGGCGATCTTCTCATCCAGCGTCATCTGGCCCAACGCCAGGTCGACGCGCCGGGGCGTGGGCAGGGTCGGGTCCAGCCAGGGCCGCGCCTCCTGGGCCTGGGCGGCCCCCGCCGCCAGCAACGCCCCCAGGCCGGCACCGGCCCGCACCAGCCACGACCACCGGCCGCTCGCCCGCATATCCGTCCCCCGCGTCCGCATCGCCGTTCCGTCCCCGCTCACAGGCCCAGGCAGAGGTATTTGACCTCCAGGTAGTCATCCAGGCCGTGGCGTGAGCCTTCGCGCCCCAGGCCGGACTGCTTGACGCCGCCGAACGGGGCCACCTCGGTCGAGATCAGGCCGGTGTTGACGCCGACCATGCCGGCCTCCAGCGCCTCCGCCACCCGCCACACCCGGCCGATGTCGCGGGTGTAGACATAGCTGGCCAAGCCATAGGCGCTGTCATTGGCCTGGGCCACGGCGTCGGCCTCGTCCTGGAAGCGGACGATGCCGGCCAGGGGGCCGAAGGTTTCCTCCTCCGTCAGGCGCATCCCGGCGGTAACGCCGCACAGGACGGTGGGGGTGAAGTAGGTGCCGCCCAGGGCATGGCGGTCGCCGCCCACCACCAGGCGGGCCCCCTTGGCCACGGCGTCGCCGACATGCTCCGCCACCTTGTCCACGGCGGCGGCGTCGATCAGGGGGCCGACCTCCACGCCCGGTTCCAGGCCGTTGCCCACGCGCAGCTCGGCCACCCGGCGGGCCAGCTTGTCCACGAAGCGGTCATGGATGCCGGCCTGGACGTAAAAGCGGTTGGTGCAGACGCAGGTCTGGCCGCCGTTGCGGAACTTGGACGCGATGGCCCCGTCCACCGCCGCGTCGACATCGGCGTCGTCGAACACCAGGAAGGGCGCGTTGCCGCCCAGTTCCAGGGACAGGCGCTTGATGGTGTCGGCCGACTGGCGCATCAGGGTGCGCCCAACCTCGGTCGAGCCGGTAAAGCTGATCTTGCGCACCACCGGGTCGGCGGTCAGGGCGCCGCCAATGGCGCGGGCGCCGCCGGTGACGACGTTGAACACCCCCGGCGGCACGCCGGCCTCTTCCGCCAGCGCGGCCAGGGCGAGCGCGGAGAACGGCGTCTGCGACGCGGGCTTCAGCACCATGGCGCAACCGGCGGCCAGGGCCGGGCCCAGCTTGCGCGTGATCATGGCCGCCGGGAAGTTCCACGGCGTGATGGCCCCCACCACCCCGATCGGCTGCTTCAGGCAGACGACGCGGCGGTTGGCGGCGTGGGGCGGGATGACCTCGCCGTAGGCGCGCTTCCCCTCCTCCGCGAACCATTCGATGAAGGCGGCGGCGTAGGCGATCTCCCCCCTGGCCTCGGCCAGCGGCTTGCCCTGTTCCCGCGTCAGCAGTTCCGCCAGGGCGTCCTGGTGGGCCAGCATCAGGTCATACAGGCGGCGCAGCACGCGGGCACGATCACCGGCGGTGCGCGCGGCCCAGGCATGGCGCGCGGCGTCCGCCGCCGCCACCGCCCGCGCCGTCTCCGCCGCTCCCATATCCGGCACGGTGCCCAGCACCTGACCGGTGGCGGGATCGGTCACGGACAGGGTGCGCCCGCTGTCAGCATCGCACCATTGGCCCGCAATATAGGCCTGCTGGCGGAGGAAATGGGTGTAGGGGAAGGAAGACGTGGTCATGGCAATGCGGCGTCCGGTGTCGGGGGCGTGCAAGGATCGGGGGCGTGCAGGCGGCAAGTCTTCCCCGGCGTCCGGCGTCGGGTCGACGCCGGAAGGGGCCCCTGGCCGCCACGCGGTCAAGGGCACGGGGGCCAGGGGAAGCCGTGACGACGGCGCGCGCCCGCTGGGGTTGGGTTAGAACGGCGTGATGATCTGGCGGACGGCCTTGCCTTCGACCAGGACGTCCATCAGCTCATTCACCTGGGCCAGGGGGCTGACCGAGGTCAGCAGCCGGTCAACCGGCAGCCGCCCCGCCCGCCACAGGGCGATGTAGCGCGGGATATCGCGGGACGGGATGGACGAGCCCATGTAGCTGCCCATCAGCGTCTTGCCGTCCGCCACCAGCGACACCGCCGGAATGGTCAGCATCTCCGACGGGTTGGGCAGGCCCACGGTGACGACGCGCCCGCCCCGCCGCGCCGTGGCGTAGGCCTGGGCCAGCACAGCCGCCTTGCCCACCGTCTCGATCACCACGTCGGCGGCGGGCAGCGTCCCCGCCGCCTCCGGCGGCACCGCCTGGGCGGCCCCCAGTTCCAGGGCCAGGGCGCGCTTTTCCGGCGAGGGGTCGATGGCCGTCACCGGCTGCGCCCCGGCCGCCAGCGCGCCCAGCAGGGCGGCCAAGCCGACGCCGCCCAGGCCATAGACGCACAGGCTTTCGCCCGGCCGCACGGCGGCGGTGTTCATGACGGCGCCCACGCCGGTCAGGACAGCGCAGCCGAACAGGGCCGCCACCTCCACCGGCACGTCGGCGTCGATCTTCACCGCCGACCGCCGGTCGACCACCGCGTGGGTGGCGAAGGCGGAGACACCCAGGTGGTGGTTGATGGGCTGGCCCAGGAAGGACAGGCGCCGGCCCCCGCGCATCAGCCGCCCCTCACCATTGGCGGCGGCGCCGTGGGGGCACAGATAGCCCTGGCCGGCGGCGCAGGCGGGGCATTGGCCGCAGGACGGCAGGAAAACCAGGACCACCCGGTCACCGGCGGCGAAGCCGGTATCCTCCGGATCGCCGACGGCGACGACCGTGCCGGCCGCCTCATGCCCCAAGGCCATGGGCATGGGGCGGGGCCGGTCACCGTTGATGACCGACAGGTCGGAATGGCAAATCCCGGCCGCGTCGATCCTGACCAGCAGTTCCCCCGGCCGGGGATCGTCCAGCTGCACCGTCCTCAGCGACAGCGGCGCCTGGGCGCCGTAGGGGCGCTGGTTGTCGCCGCAGCGGGTCAATATCGCCGCCGTGATGTCCATGGCTTTCCCTCCCTTCCGCGTCTTGTCGGGGTGGCCGGTCAGACCGGCGGGGCCCACTTGGCCTCGAAGGCCCAGACGTCCTCGAACCCGATCATGGAGCAGAACTCCTTGAAGTTGGCGATGCCTTGGGGATCGCCCTCGCCCTGTTCCTTCAGATCCACCAGCGCCTTTTCCATGGCGGCGACGGCGACCAGGCTGGTCAGGGACGGGTAGATGGCGAAGGCGTAGCCCAGTTCCGCCAGCACCCTGGCGTTGGGCACCGGGGTCAGGCCACCGTTGGCCATGTTGGCCATCACCGGCTTGTCGAAGGTGGCGCAGGCGGTGCGCATCTCCTCCTCACTGGTCAGGGCCTCGGGGAACAGCACGTCGGCGCCGGCCTTGGCATAGGCTTCCAGCCGGCGCAGGGTGCCGTCCAGCCCCTCGCTCTGCCGGGCGTCGGTGCGGGCGATGATCAAGGTGTTCTGCTTGTCCGCGCGGGCATCGCAGGCCACCTTGATCTTCTGCACCATGTCCTCCAGCGGGATCAGGCGCTTATAGGGGGTGTGGCCGCACTTCTTGGGGAATTCCTGGTCTTCCAGCTGGATGGCGGTGACGCCCGCCTGCTCATAGCCGCGCACCGTGTGATGCACGTTCAGCAATCCGCCGTAGCCGGTATCGGCGTCGGCGATCAGCGCCGCCTTGCTGGTCCGGGCGACGGTCGCCATGCGGTCCACCATCTGGGTGTAGCTGGCGATGCCGGCGTCGGGCAGGCCGTAGGCCGACGCGGTCAGCCAATAGCCGGTGCCATAGATGACGTCGAAGCCGACCTTGTCGGCGACGACGGTGGCGATCATGTCCTGGACGCCGGGAACCACGAA
The DNA here is from genome assembly GCF_036348415.1 of Nitrospirillum karajorum. Lineage (NCBI taxonomy): Bacteria > Pseudomonadati > Pseudomonadota > Alphaproteobacteria > Rhodospirillales > Azospirillaceae > Nitrospirillum > Nitrospirillum karajorum. Next base: position 1,341,199 of record NZ_JAZBQB010000001.1, on the reverse strand, counting down.
GAACTTCCCGGAGGCCAGCTTCTCACGAAGGATGGGATTGGACATTTTTCTCTGCAGTCAAAGGGGTGCAAGGCCCCCGCCGCGCAGGCGTGCGCGGCGGGGTTGAATGATCATTCCGCGGCAACGCTGGCCGGATGCCAGACCGGCTGGCGCGGCGCCGGCAGGCCGGTTTCAGCCAGGCAGTTGGCGCGCAGGGTCTCGATATCGGGGCCGAAGTTGAAGGTGGGGATGGTGGCGCCCCGCGCGGCCCGCATCCGCGCCCGCAGGGTTTCCGTCGCCACCGCGTCCACCACGCCATCGACCAGCACCACGCCATAGCGGCGGGCGCCGTCCACCGTCACCAGGCCCTGGCGCAGTTCCTTGGCCAGCAGGGCCGGGTCACGTTCCAGTGGGTCGCCCCAGCCGCCGCCGCCCCAGGTGATGAAGTGCAGCTGGTCACCAGCCTCGACCCGGTATTCCTCAAGCTTGTTGCCCAGGATGACCTCCGTGCCGTCGGCCTTGACCAGCAGCTTGCGGGCGCGGGCGCCTGGCTCCCCACCGTTGACGCCCCAGGGCGGAACGAACCAGCGGTCGTCATGGATGGCGATGACGCCCGGCTCCAGGAAGCGATAGACCATGTTGATGCCGTTGCCGCCGCGGTGCAAGCCCGCCCCGCCGCTGTCCGGCACCGTCTCGTAGCGCTCGATGCGCAGGGGGAAGTAACGCTCCAGGAATTCGTTGGGCACGTTGGTGAAGCCCGGCCACAGCGAATGACCGTCCGGGCCGTCGCCCATGGGGCGCCCGGGGATGCCGCCGAAGCCGATCTGGAACAGCTGGAACCATTTCCCCTGGCTGTCGGTGCCGGCATAGAACAGGTGCGGGCTGGAGGAGAAGCCGGCCGCGTTCAGGAACTGCGGCGTCTTCTGACCCAGCAGGCCGCCCAGGATGTCGAACAGGCGGCCCAGGGCGTGGGTGCGGCCCGACAGCGCCGCCGGGAAGCGCGGCTTCAGCAGCGACCCCTCCGGAATGCGCACGTCGATCAGGTCGTAATAGCCATCGTTGAACAGGATCTGCGGATCGAAAACCATGATCATGTAGATGCCGAAGAACATCTTCATCATGTTTTCGTTCAGGAAGAAGTTGATGGACGCGGACGACTGCGGGTCCGTGCCATCGAAATCCAGGATCACGCGGCCATTCTCACGCCACATGGTGCACTTGATTTTATAGGGGCCGAAGCCCAGGCCGTCGTCGCAGACATAGTCCTGGAAGCTGACCGGCTCCTCGCTGACCGAGGTTTCGATCAGGTGCTTCATGGCGCGATAATTCCGCTCCAGCAGCATTTCGGTGGCGGAGACGTAGACGTCGTCGCCGAAGCGCTCCGCCATCTCGATCACGCGGCGGGCGGCCACGCGGCAGGAGGCGATCAGGGCGTTCAGGTCCGCCTTGCACCAGGCCGGTGTGCGTACCTGGTGCATGACCAGCTTCACCAGATCCTCGTTATAGACGCCCTTTTTCCAGATCTTCACCGGCGGGATGCGCACGCCTTCCTGGAAGATGCTGGTGGCGTCGATGGGCATGGAGCCGGGGACCATGCCGCCGATGTCGGACTGGTGGCCGAACATGGAGGTGTAGGCCAGCAGGCGGCCGTCCTTGAACACGGGCAGCAGCACCAGCCAGTCGTTGCTGTGGCTGATGGCGCCGCCGACGGAGTAGGGGTCGGACAGGAAGATCATGTCCCCTTCCTCCACCGTGCCGTCGAAACCGTCGAGGAAGGGGCCGATGTAGCTACCGAACTGGCCGACGATCATGCGGCCCTTGTGGTCGGCGATCAGCGGGAAGGCGTCGCCCTGTTCGCGGATGCCGGGCGACATGGCCGTCCGCACCAGGGTGGCGTCCATCTCGATGCGGGCGTTGCGCAGCGCGTTCTCGATCACCTCCAGCGTCACCGGATCGACGGTGACCGGATTGAACGGGGCGGCGTTGGCCTGGATAATGGTTGCGGGCATGGATGCGGTCCCCCTGTCAGGCCGGATTGATGAGGATGTTGCCGACCGCGTCGACCTGGCCGACGCAGCCCAGCTCGATGAGCGTCGTGGAGTCCATCTCGACCACGATGGCGGGGCCGGGAATGATGTCGCCGGCCCGCAGCTTGGCGCGGTCGTAGATCACCGCCGGCCGCATGGCGCCGTCGGCCCACAGCTCATGATCGCGGATCTTGGCGGCCGAGGGGTCGCCGTCGCCCTGCGGCAGGCGATGGGCCTCCAGCTCCAGGACGGGTCCCAGCGCCACGGCGCGCAGGTTCACCAGCTCATGCGGGCTGTCCATGTTGAAGGTGAACAGGCGGTGGTGCTCCTCATCGAAGCGGGCGGCGACGCCGGCCAAGCCGTCACGCGTCAACGTCTCGGCATCGATGGACAGCGGCACCTCGAACGCCTGGCCGTCATAGCGTACGTCCAGTTCGAACTGGGTGGTGATGTCCGCCGCGGCGATGCCCTCGGCCGCCAGCTCGGCGCTGGTCTGGGCCGCCATCTCCGCCAGCAGGGCCAGCACCTCGGCCTCGTCGGTGTCGATCAGGCGGCGGGAGAAGCTGCGCGCCGTCTCGGTGCGCATGCGGGTGGTGGCGTCACCCAGGGCGCACAGCACGCCGGGGCTGACCGGGGATACGGCGGGCCAGCTGCCCATGAGGCGGGCCACGGCGTTGACGTGCAGCGGGCCGGCGCCGCCGAAGCCCATCAGGGCGAAGTGGCGCGGGTCGTACCCCTGCTGCACCGAGATCATGCGCAGGGCGCCGAACATGTTCTCGTTGACGATGTCGATGATGCCGCGCGCCGCTTCCATCAGGCCGATGCCCAGGGCGTCGGCGATGGTCTGCACGGCCCGGCGGGCGCCCTCGCGGTCCAGGGTGAAGGTGCCGCCCAGCAGGGCTTCGGGCAGGTATCCCAGCACGACGTTGGCGTCGGTCACGGTGGGCAGCGTGCCGCCCTTGCCGTAGGCCACCGGGCCCGGCACGGCGCCGGCCGACTGCGGGCCGACGCGCAGCGCCTTGGTCAGTTCCGGCACATAGGCGATGGACCCGCCGCCGGCGCCCACCGTCTTCACGTCCAGCGAGGAGGCGCGCACCGACAGGTGGCCGACCTCGGTCGTGCGCACGCGCCGCGGCTCCAGGTTCTCGATGAGGGCGACGTCGGTGGAGGTGCCGCCCACGTCCAGCGTCAGGATGTTCCTGATGCCGGCGTTCTTGGCCACCCACAGGGCGCCGGTCACGCCGCCGGCGGGGCCCGACATCAGCAGGGAGACGGGATGCTCCTCCGACTTCTCCGATGACATGAGGCCGCCGTCGGAGCGCAGCAGCGAGAGGGAGCCGGCCATGCCGGCGTCGCGCAGCTTGGACCGCAGGTTGCGCACATAGCCGCCGACGATGGGCCGGACGGAGGCGTTGGCCACCGTGGTCAGGGTGCGCTCATATTCCTGCATTTCCGGCAGGACGACGTGGCTGAGCGAGATGGGCACGTCCGGCAGGATTTCCGCCGCCAGGGCGGCCACGCGCCGCTCATGCGCGCCATTGAGATAGGCGTTGATCAGCGACACGGTCAGCGCTTCCACGCCCTGCGCCTTCAGCGTTTCCAGGGCGGCGCGGATGTCGGCGTCATCGACCGGGCTGACCTCGTTGCCCTGGGCATCCATGCGGCCCTGGATCTCGACCGTGTCCTCCAGCGCCGCGAGGGGCGAAGGCTTGGGCCACACGATCCAGCCCGCCAGGCCACCCGGGACGAAGCTGCGGGCGATCTGCATGATCTGGCGATAGCCCTGGGTCACGATCAGGCCGACGCGGGCGCCCTTGCCCTCCAGCACGGCGTTGGTGGCCACGGTGGTGCCGTGCAGGAAGAAATCGACGTCGGCCGGGGAAATGCCGGCCTTGGCGCAAATCGCCTCGACACCGTTCAGGATGCCCACGGAGCTGTCGCGCGGTGTCGACGGCGTCTTGTGCCGCCAGAAATTCCCGCTGCCCTGGTCCAGCAAAAGCAGGTCGGTAAAGGTTCCCCCGACGTCTACACCCAATCGATACGCCATGTCGTCCCCGAACTGTTGTTAGCGCGATGGGGCGCGACCGCGCCGCGCCCCCGCGGGATTGGGCCACCGTATTCCCCGCCGCCGCACCCCCGCGCGGACCAAGCGCCGATCTGTCCACCCTGCGGTTTTCAGACGCTATGGCGATCCCACGGGAACGGCTTTTGCGGTCAACTGGCCCGGCTTCAAGGGCGCCTTGGCCCCGGACGGCGCGGCTGCCCGGCGGTGGCGCCCCACCTTCCCCCAGGATCATCCGCACATTTGCAGGTAGCCCGAAGGAAGGAGTTGATAAAGAGTATATCATTATGCCATTTGATGGAACACCGATTAGCTAGGGACTGGAACACCACCGCGAATGGGATCGACACTGGTTGAGAAGCTATGGTCGCGGCACCGTGTCGCCGACCTGGGCGATGGCACGGATCTGCTGTACGTCGACCGCGTGCTGCTGCATGAGCGCACGGGCTCCATCGCCTTGAAGGAGCTGGCGGAAACCGGACGCGCCGTGCGCCACCCCGGGCGCGCCTTCGTCTGCATGGACCATATCGTCGACACCCGCCCGGGCCGCGGGGACGACACGGTCATGCCCGGCGGCACGGCCTTCATCCGCGAGACGCGCGCCGCCGCCGCCGCCGCCGGCATCCATGTGTTCGACATCGGCCAGGATAACCAAGGCATCGTGCATGTCGTATCGCCCGAGCAGGGCATCGCCCTGCCCGGCCTGACCGTGGTCTGCCCCGACAGCCACACCTGCACCCAGGGCGGCCTGGGCGCGCTGGCCTGGGGCATCGGCTCCAGCGAGGCCGCGCACGCCCTGGCGACCCAGACCCTGGTGGTGCGCCGGCCCCGGCAGATGCGCGTGCGCTTCGAGGGCGCGCTGGGCGCCGGCGTGGGGCCGAAGGACATGATCCTGCACCTGATCGCCACGCACGGCGCCGACGGCGGCGCCGGCCACGCCGTGGAGTTCAGCGGGCCGGCCGTCAGCGCCCTGTCCATCGAGGGCCGCATGACCTTGTGCAACATGGCGGTGGAGTTCGCGGCGTGGACGGGCCTGTGCGCGCCAGACGCCAAGACCCTCGCCTGGATCGACGGCCGCCCGCGCGCCCCCAAGGGGGCCGACTGGGCGGCGGCGGTCGCGGATTGGGCGGAGCTGCGCAGCGACGACGACGCCGTCTTTGACCGCGAGATCGTCATCAACTGCGCCGACATCGCCCCCTATGTCACCTGGGGCACCAGCCCCCAGCATGCCGTTCCCATCGACGGCCGCGTGCCGGCGCTGGAGGAGGCGCGCGATGCCACGGCGGCCGCCGCCTGGCGCCGGGCCCTGGCTTATATGGACCTGACGCCGGGACAATCCCTGGCCGGCCTGCCCATCGACGGCGCCTTCATCGGCAGTTGCACCAACAGCCGCCTGTTCGACCTGCGCGCGGCGGCCGAGGTGCTGCGCGGCCGCACGGTGGCACCCGGCGTGCGCGCCATCTGCGTTCCGGGATCGATGCGGGTGAAGGCGGCGGCGGAGGCGGAAGGCCTGCACACCGTGTTCCTGGACGCCGGGTTCGAATGGCGCGAAAGCGGCTGTTCCATGTGCTTCTTCGCCGGCGGCGAGCATTTCGGCCAATCGCAACGGGTGGTGACCACGACCAACCGCAATTTCGAGAACCGGCAAGGGCCGGGCACACGCTCCCACCTGGCCAGTCCGGCAACCGTCGCCGCCTCCGCCATCGCCGGGCGGCTGGCCGACGCCCGGGTGCAAGCCCTGCTTCCCCCAGCGGCAAAGGTTTAAGGCTATGGAGAAGTTCATCCGCCTGACCGGCGTGGCCGCCCCCCTGTACCGCCCCAACATCGACACCGACGCCATCATCCCGTCGCGCGAGATGAAGCGGGTGTCCAAGGAAGGACTGGGCGAGGGCTTGTTCGCCGACTGGCGCTACAGCGACGTGGCTGCCCGTGTGCCCAACCCCGACTTCATCCTGAACCGTCCGCCCTTCGAGAAGGCGCCCATCCTGATCGGCGGCGCCAACTTCGGCTGCGGCTCCTCGCGCGAGCATGCGGTGTGGGCCCTGAAGGACTATGGCGTCCGCTGCGTCATCGCCCCGTCCTTCGGGGCGATCTTCCAAGGCAACTGCGTGCGCAACGGCATCCTGCCCCTGGTCATGCCGGAGGAACGCGTGGCCGCCCTGGCCAACGCCGCCGATCCCCGCCCCGTGACCGTCGATCTGGAGGCGCTGTCCCTGACCATGCCGTCGGGGGAGGTGCTGACCTTCGCCATTCCGCCGGCCGACCGGCAGATGCTGCTGGAAGGGCTGGACCCCATCGGCGTCACGCTGAAGCGCCTGCCCGCCATCCTGACCTTCGAGGCGGAGCATCTGCGCCGTCATTCCTGGATTTGATCATGCCGAGGTTCTGTCATGCCTAATGAAGCGGCCCCCACCGACGCGACCCCCACCGACGCGGCCGGCCATGCCGGCCTGCCGCTGAGCGGCCTGAAGGTCGTCGAGTTCACCCATATGGTGATGGGCCCCGCGGTCGGCCTGGTGCTGGGCGACCTGGGCGCCGACGTGGTGAAGGTCGAGCCCATGGCCGGCGACAACACGCGCCGCCTGATGGGGTCGGGCGCCGGTTATTTCCCCATGTACAACCGCAACAAGCGCAGCGTCTGCCTGGACCTGAAGTCGCCGGAGGGCCAGGAGGCGGCGCTGCGCCTGATCGCCCAGGCGGACGTGCTGGTGGAAAACTTCCGCCCTGGCGCCATGGAGGCCCTGGGCTTCGGCGAGGCGGCCATGGCCGCCCTGAACCCCGGCCTGGTCTATTGCTCGGCCAAGGGCTTTCTGTCGGGCCCCTATGAACACCGCGCCGCCCTGGATGAGGTGGCGCAGATGATGGGCGGGCTAGCCTACATGACCGGCCCGCCGGGCCGGCCGTTGCGCGCCGGGTCGTCGGTGATTGACGTCATGGGCGGGCTGTTCGGGGTCATCGGCGTGCTGGCGGCCCTGATCCAGCGCGGCAAGCTGGGCCGGGGCCAGACGGTGAAAAGCGCCCTGTTCGAGAACTGCGTCTTCATGGTGGGGCAGCACATGGCGCAGAAGGTGGTCACAGGTGTCGCCCCCCGCCCCATGCCCGTCCGCATCTCCGCCTGGGCCATCTACGACCTATTCACCACCCGCGATGGCGAACAGGTCTTCGTCGGCGTGGTGACGGACGGGCAGTGGCAAGGCTTCTGCAAATCCTTCGGGCTGGAGGACTTGCTGGCGGATGAGACCCTGGCGCGCAACACCGGCCGGGTGCAGGCCCGCGACCGCCTGGTGCCCCGCGTTCAAGCCCTGTTCGCGGACTTCGACAAGGCCGACCTGTTGCAGCGGCTGGAGGCCATCGGCCTGCCATTCGCCCCCATCAACCGGCCGGAAGACCTGTTCGACGACGCGCACCTGAACGCCGCCGGCGGGCTGCTGGACCTGACGCTGCCGGATGACCGGCCCATCCGCCTGCCGGCCCTGCCGGTGGAACTGGACGGCCAGCGCCCCGGGGTGGTGCGGGACCTGGCCAAGCCGGGCGAGCATACGCGTGAGGTGCTGGCCAGCCTGGGCTATGGCGAGGCGGAGGTCGCGGACCTGCTGGCCCGCGGCCTGGCCGCCGGCTGATCCCCGATCGCTGCACGAAGGATACGAACGATGAGCGGTACGGCCATCGAGATTTCAGAGGTGGGCCCGCGCGACGGCCTGCAAAGCATCAGCGCCATCATGCCCACCGAGGCCAAGAAGGCGTGGATCGCGGCGGAGGCCGCCGCCGGCGTGCGGGAGATCGAGGTCGGGTCCTTCGTTCCCGCCAAGATCCTACCGCAACTGGCGGACACGGCGGAGATCGTCGCCTATGCCCGCACCATCCCCGGCCTGACCGTGGCGGTGCTGGTGCCCAACCTGAAGGGCGCGCAAGCCGCCGTGGCGGCCGGGGCGCACAAGATCACCATCCCGCTGTCAGTCAGCGAAACCCACAGCCTGCGCAACGTGCGCCGCACCCACGCGCAGATGCTGGAGGAGACGGCCGCCATCGCCGCCCTGATCCGGGAACAGCCCGAGGAAAGCCGGCCCAAGCTGGAGGGCGGCCTGTCCACCGCCTTCGGCTGCACGCTGGAAGGCATCGTGCCCGAGGCCAAGGTCCTGTCCCTGGCCGACGCGCTGATGGCCGCCGGCTGCGACGAGGTGGGCCTGTCCGACACCACGGGCTATGCCAACCCGGCCCAGGTGCGGCGGCTGATCCGTGGTGTGCGCGGCGTGGTGGGCGATGCCGCCTGCACCGGCGTGCATTTGCACAACACCCGTGGCCTGGGCCTGGCCAACGCCCTGGCGGCGCTGGAGGAAGGAATCACCACCCTCGACAGCTCGCTGGGCGGGATCGGCGGCTGCCCCTTCGCTCCCGGCGCGTCGGGCAACATCGTCACCGAGGATCTGGCCTTCATGCTGGCGGCCATGGGCTATGACACCGGCATCGACCTGGAGCGCCTGCTGGCCGTGCGCCAGGTGGTGCGCGCCGCCCTGCCGGACGTGGAATTGTACGGCTTCACGCCCGACGCCGGCCTGCCCAAGGGCTACGTTCCCGGTTCCGCCTACGGCGCCTGACCCCCGCCCGCAGGGAACCCGGGGGGCGGCCAGGCGCGACCGGGCCGCCCATAAGAAGAAGGGCGCCGATCCCCCCGCGGACCGGCGCCCTTCCCCAGTTCGCCAAGCGGTCCCGCGTCAGCGGGCCAGTTCCTCGGCGATGTCCTCGCTGCTGCCGTCATGATCGGTCAGCGCCTCTTCCTCCTGCTGGACGACGCGCAGGATGCGGGCCAGGAACTCCTGCTGCCACAGCGCGCGCTCGGCCGCCTCGACCTTGCTGGGGGCGAAGTCCTCCACTTCGGACGGCAGGACCAGGCCTTTGGAGGCCAGCAGGCGTTCCAGCGTGTCCAGGCGCAGGCGGGTCACCGACAGTTCGCTGGCCAGCGCCATGGTGATGCACAGCAGGCGCTCATTCTCCCAGCTTTCCAGGAAGCGGGGACGCTTGCCCGTGGGCTTGGCCGACGCGCGGGCCAGGGCTTCTTGGATCGACATCACACCACCTCCTTGCGGGCGCCCACGACATGCCAGGCGGCCTTGCGTCCGTAATCCTCGCCCTTTTCCTGGGCCACGTCGGGGAACAGGGTGGTGTCCACCACCGCCATCACGCCGCCATGCAGGATGGTTTCCGCCGGGAAACCGGCCTCCGCCATCCAGGCGTCGAGGTCCACCTCGTGCATCTTGGTCCAGAAGGGTTCCGCGTTGTAAAAGGCGTCCCAGTCGCGCATCGCCTGCTCGAACAACGGCATGGTAGGGGCGTACTGCGGTTGTTCCACATGCAAAACGAAGCCGCCGGGGGCCAGCAGGCGGAAGGATTCGGCGAAGATCCGCTTCATGGACGCGTAGCTGGTCTCATGCAGGAACATCGTCGACTGCACCCAGTCGAAACCGCCGTCGGCGAACTGCGGCAGGCTTTCCACGTTGGCCTGGACGAAGCGGATGTTGTTCACCCCCAGGCTTTTGGCCCGGGCCAGGCCGTAGCGCAGCATGGGGGCGCCCACGTCCACCGCCACCACCTCCGCGTCCGGGAAGGCCTGGGCGATGGGCACCGCGTTGTGGCCCAGACCGCAGCCGATGTCGAGGATGCGCTTGGGCTTGAAGTCCGGCAGGTTGGCCTTGACCCACTGGACCACCGCCTGGCCGCCGCCGTCGTTGTAGCGGCCCAGCATGCCGCCGGTGGTGGCGAACAGGCCGGAGTCATAGTTGGCGGCGTTGGCCACGTCGCTGGGCCCATATTCGGTGTGATAGCTGCCGGGCATGCAGTGGTGGTCGATGGCGGCGATGTAGCGCGGCAGCGGCATGGCCGGATCCAGGACCAGGCGCCCCTGGTCATCGCCGATCAGCGCCTGGGCGCGCTGCGCCAATTCCTCGCGCTGCCGCAGGGTGGCCCAGCGGCCCGCCTGCTGCCGGATCTCCATGGTGGAGCGGCGCAGCGCCGACCATAGGCGCCAGTACGGATCCTTGGCCAGGGCGCGGCGCACCTCATGCCGATCCTTGAAATCCCGCCCGTGTTCGGACTTGAACGCCGGTTCCACCCGGGTGTCGAACGCCGCCTTGACGCCCGGAAGCACCCGCGCGGCCAAGTGGCGGTTCATCTGCGCCAGGAAATTGAACCGCTCGACCTCGTCATGGGTCAGCTTGGGGAAAATGCCGTGCTTGCCGACCACGCGGTAATCCGGCGGGCCGTCATAGGTCACCTGGGCCGCCACCGGCGTCCCCCCGGAAACCGCTTTTGCAGAACCGTCCATAATCATCGCCTCCACATCGTGGGGATGTCCCGTGGGCGTTTCCGCCCGTCATGACCATCCCGCCATCGCCACCCCAGGGCGGCGCCGTTCCGCCGCCCCTTCTTGCGAGGACGGGGAAGGCATGATGATGCCGCCCAATGAAAGGGTAGATCGGGATACCGGGCCCGTCCCCACATCCAGTTGTCCTTTGCCACAAACCCAAGATGTGCACACCCACAAGCGCCGTTTGTGCGGATTCTACCGCCGGTGATTGGACCGCCGACCGCACCAATTCCGAATATGTCTGGACATAAAGGGGGTCTCGCCCCACCGGCACCGCCGGAGAACCAGCCCCCGCGCAAGGCGGGGGCATCGACGACAGGGTACAGGCACGTCATGGAATTGCTGGGAATGTATTTGGATCAGCACCTGCTGCTGCGGTGGCTGCACATCATCGCCATGGCCTATTGGCTGGGCGGCGAGTGGGGCGTGTTCAACGCCGCGCGCAACATCGCCAATCCCGCGCTGACGCTGGATGAGCGTCGCCGCCACATGGAAACGGCGTACCGCATCGACATCCTGCCGCGCACGGGCATCATCCTGCTGCTGCCGCTGGGCCTGCACATGGGCTACAACCTGGGGACCCAGCCGCTGGGCGGCCCCTGGCTGGTGGGCATGTGGATCTTCGTCGCCTGCTGGGTCGGCCTGGCGCTGACCGCCTTCTTCAAGCGCGGCACGGACCTGGGCATCCTCCTGACCAAGACGGACGAGGCCATCCGCTATGTCGTCATTCCGGCGCTGTTCCTGACGGGCGTCTACAGCCTGATCACCGGCGGGCCGTTCACCGCCCACTGGTATGCGGCCAAGGCGACCATCTTCTCCGGCCTGCTGGTCATCGGCCTGATCCTGCGCTACGTCATGCGCGACTGGGTCATGGCCTTCCGCAAGCTGGCGACGGAGGGATCGACGCCCGAGCTGGAGAACCGGCTGGCCTCGCTCATGGCTTTCTCGCGCAAGCTGGCTTACTTCTACTGGGCTGGCATCATCACCATGGCCTTCCTGGGCACGGTGAAGCCGTTCTGATACGGGTGCCCATGGAACTGCGCGACCTCGAATACTTCCTTGCCGTGGCCGAGTGCGGCAGTTTCACCCTGGCGGCGCACAAGCGGGGACTGAGCCAGCAGGCCCTGTCCAAAAGCCTGGCGCGGCTGGAAGAGCAACTGGGCGTGCCCCTGCTGGAGCGCACGCCCAAGGGCGTCCTGCTGACCCGCATGGGCGAGGCGTTGCGCGTCAGGGCCCAGACGGTGCTGGCGGAGGTGTCCCACTTCCGCCGCGACGTCGATGTCGCCCTGGGGCGCAGCACCAGCCAGCTGGCGCTGGCGCTGAGCCCGGTGCCGTCCGCCGGCGTGGGCCGCAACGCCGTGATCCGCCTGCAGCGACGCTATCCACGCCTGAACCTGCGCATCGACGGCGGGCTGGCGCCGCAGTTCGTCCGCATGCTGCTGGCGGGGGAGATCGACCTGGCGGTGACGACGGGTGGCACCGACGTCGACCCCCAGATCATGGTCACGCCCCTGGGCGATGAGCGCTGGCTGGTCGTCGGCCGGCGGGACAATCCGGTGCTGTCGCGGGCCACGTCCATCACCGACCTGCAGGACGCCGAGTGGATCTTCGGCAAACTGCCCGAGGGGCTGGACGATCCGGTGGACGCGCATTTCCGCGAGGCCGGCGTTCCCCCATCCAGCCACGCATCAGCACCACGTCCCTGCCCTTCGCCATTTCAGTGCTGGAGGCGACGGACATGCTGGCCATCCTTCCCCGGTCCCTGGTGGCCGCCGCCCCCGGCCTGATGGGCCGGGATCTGGCCCAGGGCCGCTGGACGACGCCGCTGGTCGCCATGCGGCGCCGGCGGGCCGTCTCCTCGGTCGCCGCGACCGACCTGATCGCCATCCTGCAGGAGGAGGCCCGGCAGGCAGGCGCGGACATAGAATGAGCAGGATGCGGTGAACACATCTAATCGCCCAGCCAACCGCCCCGTCGCCGGCCAAGCCCCCCGCTACCGGCAGGTGGCGCAGATCCTGCGTGCGGCCATCGGCAACGGCACCTACAAGGTGGGCGAGCTGCTGCCGGGGGAAATCGAGCTTTGCGCCCTGCATGACATTTCGCGCCACACCGCGCGCGACGCCCTGCGCCTGCTGACGCAGGAGGGGCTGGTGGTCCGCCGCCGGCGCGCCGGCACCGTGGTCACCGCCCGCCCCGGCCCGGCGATGTTCGTGCAGCCGCTGGGCGGCTTCCAGGATCTGCTGCAGTACGCCGGCGAGGCGCGGCTGAAGATCATCTATTACGGCGTCGCCCCGGCGGACGGCCTGGCCGCGACCCTGAACCTGGCGCCCGAGGACTGGCGGGAGCTGCGGGGCTATCGCGGCAGCGGCGCCCAGACGGTGGGGCTGGCCCGTATGCTGATCCGCAAGGATTGCGCCCCCACGGCCACCGAGATCGACAACGCCAGCTCGGTCGCCGGCGCCATCGAGGCCCGCTTCGGCGTCGTGGCGGACCGGGTGGACCAGCGCATCAGCGCCATGACCCTGACACCGCTGCTGGCGCAGTTGCTGGGCGCGCCGCCGGGGGACGCCGCGTTGCACACCCAGCGCCAGTACCGCGATGCCCCTGGCAGGCTTTTCCTGGCGACGGAGACGGTGCATCCCGCCGGCCGCTTCGCTTACGTCACCAGCTATACCCGCGAACGGACAGACGTGGGGTAACGGCAGCCGCGACACCCACGAGGGCATGTCGTTTGGGGTTGAGTCAGCGCCGGCAATGCCTTAGAAAGGCATAAAGATATATCAATAAAGAACGGGCAAAGAAGGGGACGGCAGTATGCGCTTTGAACCGACCATGGTGCGCGAGCAGAAGACCGCGCGGGAGATTTTCGAACAGGTCAGGGCCAACCCCGCACGCGCCAAGTTCGGCTTCGGGCAGCGGCTGGCCATCGTGAACGTGGATTTCCAGCAGGCCTACACCCGGCCCGACCTGTTCCCCAAGACCGCCTACGTCACCGACCCCGACCAGATCGCCCATGTGAACCGCATCAGCGCCGCCGCCCGGGCGGCGGGCTTCCCCGTCATCTGGACGCGGGTGGCCTACAAGGCCGATGGCGGGGACGCCGGTGTCTGGGGAACGCGCACCAACACGCCGGACAGCCTGCAGAACATCCGCCGCGACAGCGACCGCCACGCCTTCGACCCACGGGTGGAGATCGATGCGGCGGTGGACCTGGTCTATGACAAGCGCATGCCATCGGCCTTCTTCGAAAGCCCGTTGGCCAGCTATCTGGTGTGGCACAAGATCGACACGGTGGTGGTGACCGGCGGCAGCACCTCGGGCTGCGTGCGCGCCACGGCGGTGGACAGCCTGTCGCACGGCTATCGCACCATCGTTCCGGAAGAGTGCGTGGCCGACAAGCACGAGTCCTATCACTACGCCAACCTGACCGACCTGCTGCTGAAATACGCGGACGTGGTGGCGGTGGCGGAGGTCGACGCCCATCTGGCGACGCTGCGGACCTGACCCCTTCCCATTCCCCTCTTGAGCCGGGAGCCCCCCATGCACGGCGATCCCAATCTTTATGATTTCTGGCCCTACCGCGACCGGCCCAAGATCACCTGGCCCGGCGGCAAGAAGGTGGCGTTCTGGGTCGCGCCCAACATCGAGTTTTATGAGCTGGACCCGCCCGGCAACCCCTCGCGCAAGCCTTGGGGGCGCCCGCATCCGGACGTGGTGCCCTATTCCGCCCGCGACTGGGGCAACCGCGTGGGCCATTGGCGCATGATGGATGTGATGGATGAGTGCGGTGTGCGCGGCAGCGTCAGCCTGTCGGTCGCCATGCTGGACCACCATCCGGAGATCATCCGCGCCTGTGTCGACCGGGACTGGGAGTTCTTCAGCCACGGCATCTACAACACACGCTATTCCTACGGCATGACCGAGGCGCAGGAGCGCGCGGTGATCGAGGACAGCATCCGGTCGGTGCAGGACGCGACCGGCCAGCGCATCCGGGGTATCTGGCCCCGGCCCTGACGCATACCGAGCGGACGCTGGACCTGCTGGCCGAGTACGATTTCTGGTACAGCTGCGACCTGTTCCAGGACGACCAGCCGCAGCCCCTGAAGGTGAAGGGCGGCAAGCGCCTGATTTCCATGCCCTACAGCCTGGAGGTCAACGACGTCATCACCTATGGCGTCTATCATCAAAGCCCGCGCGCCTATGCCGACACCCTGATGCGCCATTTCGACCAGTTGCTGGAGGAAGGGGCGGAGACGGGAACCGTCATGTGCATTCCGCTGCACGCCTATCTGGTGGCGCACCCCCACCGCATCGGCCCCTTCCGCGAGGCCCTGCGCTACATCACCGGCCACCGCGACGATGTCTGGGTCACCACAGCCAAGGACATCGCGCAGTTCTATCTGTCGTCCCATTACGACCAGACGCTGGCGGACATAGAGGCGCGCGGCTGCGCCCGCCCCGGCACAGGCTTCAACCCCGCGCCATCGGGCCAGGCCCAGGGGGACCGTTCATGAGCACCCTGCCGGAAAGCTACCTGACCTACCCGCATCGCCATGCCGGGCCGGACCATACCCATTACCCGGCCGCCCCCCTGCCCGAACGGCCGGCCATCCGGCTGCCGGGCGACCGGACGCTGGGCCTGTGGGTGGTGGTCCCGCTGGAATTCTTCCCCTCAACCCATCGGGTCAGCCGTTCAAGGCGCCGGGGGCCATGCAGACCCCCTATCCCGACCTGCGGCACTACACGACGCGCGACTACGGCAACCGTGTCGGCGCCTACCGCCTGCTGACCCTGTTCGGCAAACTGGGGCTGCGGGCCACGTTCGCCATCCAGGGCGCGGTGGCGGAGCGCTACCCCGCCCTGGTCCGCGACGTGGTGGCGGATGGCCACGCCGTCTGCGCCCATGGCTGGGACACGGACAGCCTGCACCATTCCGCCCTACCGGCGGACCTGGAGCGGTCATATATCGACCGCACCTTGGACGCGCTGTCGGCCGTCACCGGGCGACGTCCGGACGGTTGGATCAGCCCGGCGCGGGCGGAGGGATTTCAGACCCCGGCTCGCCTGGCCGCCGCCGGCATCCGCTGGTTCGCGGACTGGGCCCACGACGACCTGCCCACCGCCTTCCATACCGAGGCGGGCGACCTGACGGCCCTGCCCCTGTCCAACGAGCTGGACGACTGGCAGATCCTGATCGCCCATGCGCGGCCGGAACAGGAATGGGTGACCCAAGTATCGGACGCCGCCGACTGGCTGCTGGCGGAGGCGGCGGCCCAGTCCAGCCCACGCCTGCTGACCCTGACCGTCCGTCCCTATGTCAGCGGCCTGCCCTATCGTGTCAAAGCGCTGCGGGAAAGCCTGGCCAACGTGCTGAATCGCCCGGAATGTGGTAGTGTCAGTCCCGATGACCTAACCGCTGGTTGAAGGCCGCGACAAACGGCGCCCCTTGCATCGGGCGCTGTTTGCCTTAAAGCTCCTTGGCCAAAAACAACCTCGCCACCAAACCGCAGCCGACGGGATACATGGACCATTCGCCAGCCGACACAGGACTGACCCCGGACCAGTTGGACCACACGGCGCCCACGCCGCTGTACCACCAGATTTTCCTCGTCCTGCGGGAGAAGATCCGCAATGGGGAGTTCCCGGCGAACTCGGTCATGCCGGGGGAGCAGGAGCTGTCCAAGCTGTTCAACGTGTCCCGTATCACCGTGAAGCGCTCGCTGAACGAATTGGCGGCGCACGACCTGGTCAGCCGCCATCGCGGGCGGGGCACGGTGGTGACGGCATCGGCGACGCTGCCCCAGGTTCATGGCAGCTTCGACAATTTGATCGAAAGCCTGAAGACCATGGGCCTCGAAACCGAGGTCGAGGTGCTGGACATCACCGAACTGGGATCGCCGCCCGCCATCGCCGCCCTGCTGGATGTGGAGGCCGGGACGCCGGTGCAGCGGGTGGTGCGCCTGCGCAAGCTGGCGGGCGAGCCCTTTTCCTACATCGTGCAGTTCATGCCGCTGGACATCGCGGCCGGCATCAGCCGCACGGACATGGAGACGGTCCCCACCCTGGTGTCGCTGGAGCGCATCGGCTTCGCCCCGCATGAGGCGGAACAGTGGATCACCGCCGTCGCCGCCGAGCCGCCGGTCGCCGCCGCGCTGGAGATGGCGCCCGGCGCCCCCGTCCTGCGGGTGGAACGAGTGGTCCGGGACAAGAGCGGACGGGGCGTGCAGATCATCCACGCCAACTACCGGCCCGATCGCTTCAAGTACCACATGCGCTCTGGCCGCAAGGCGATCGGTGGCTGGAAATCCGAAGGGTGACGGACGGCGCCGGCCGGCTTCGATCGACCGGCGCCCCGGAACCGCTCAGTGCGGTTCCTCGCCCCCCGACACGTTCATGCTTTCCGCCGTGATGTAGACCGCCTCGTCAGAGCAGAGGAAGGCGACGGCGTTGGCCGTGTCCTGCGGCAGACCCGGCCGCCCCATGGGGATGCGGCCCTTCATGGCGTCCAGATATTGCTCCAGCGTCAGGCCCAACTGCTTGGAGAAATACTCGTTCTGCCAGGCGCCCAACCCCGTGGTGACGTGGTTGGGGCAGACGTTGTTGACGGTGATGCCGTGGCGCCCCAGCTCAATGGCGGCGGAGCGCACCAGCCCGACCAGGCCATGCTTGGACGAGCAATAGGCCGCCGCGAAGGGAAAGCCGGACTTGGCCGCCTGGCTGGCGATGTTGACGACGCGGCCGCCCCGCCCGGCCGGCACCATGATCTCCGCCGCCGCCTTCAGCCCGTTGAAGCAGCCCGTCAGGTTGACGTCGATGACCGCCTGCCATTCCGCGGCCTCGGTCTCCAGCAAGGGCTTCATCAGATAGCCGATGCCGGCGTTGTTGATCCAGAAATCCAGGCCCCCCAGGCGATCGACAGCGAACGCCGCCAGGGCGCGCATCTGCGCCATGTCCCGCACATCGCAGGTGAAGGTCTCGACACGGGCGCCGGTATCGGCGGCGATGGCGGCGGCCACCGCCTGAAGTTCGGAGGTGGCGCCGATCATCCCGTCCGGTGTGGCGGCATCCGTGGCGCGGCCAATGTCCGACAGGACGACCGCGGCACCGTCGGACGCCAGCCTGCGGGCGATGGCCTCACCCAAGCCCTGGCGGCGTCCCGCGCCCGTGACCACCGCCACCTTGCCGGCGAAGCGGCCCTTTGCCTGCTGCTGCATGATTCCCCCTTAGTTCCAGTTCGTTCAAGATGCCGTGACCAGGCGGGCGGCCGCCTCGCCCGCCACCCGGCCCAGCGTCACCGCCATGCACAGGCCGGCGCCCGGCAGATAGCCGGACGGGCCGGGGCCGCCGATGCTGCGGGCGGCGCCACCGCCGGCGAACAGGTTGGGCAGGGGCCCGCCTGCGGCCCGCCGCACCCGCGCGTCGGTATCCACCACCAGCCCCCCCTGGGTGTGGAACAGGGCGCCGGTGACGCGGACGGCGTAATAGGGGGCTGACAGCGCGGGGCCGGTGAAGCGCCGGCCGAACGGATCGGCCTCGCCGCTTTCGACATGGGCCGCGACCTGGCCCAGCGTGGCCGCCAGACCAGCCGGGTCGATGCCGGCCTGCGCCGCCAGCGCCTCCGCCGTGGCCGCCTGGCGAGCCCCGCCCGCCTCGCGCAGCGCCACGTATTGCGGCAGGCTGGCGCAGCTGTCGTGGATGCGCTGGTCATAGATCACCCAGGCCAGGCCGTCCGGCTGGGCGATGACGCGGGCGCCGGCGCCCGACACGTCCTCCAGTTCATGCGCGAAGCGGGCACCGTGGCGATTGACCTGGATGCCGCCCTCGATCAGAAAGCGCGGGTTGACGTCGATGGCGGCGGGTGAGGCCAGCAGCCCCAGGCCCTGATAGGCGTCCATATCGGCGACGGCGGCGCCTAGCGCCTGCCCCCAGGCGATGCCCTCGCCCCGGTTGCCCTCCCACCCGAAATAGGGCGCGTCCGCCATGGCGGGGATGTGCCGCCGCACCATCTCCGCGTTGCCGCCGAAGCCGCAGGTGGCCAGGATCAGGGCCTGGCAGCCGATATCCTCCACACTGCCGTCTGGGCGACGCAGCCGCACGCCGGTGACCCGGTCGCCCTCGGCGTGCAGGTCGGTGACATGCGCATCGGTCAGGATGTCGACACCGGCGGCCTCGCACGCCAGCAGCAGGCGCTGCATCAGGTCCTGGCCCGTCCGGCCCGGGGTGACATGCATGCGCATGACGCTGTGGCCGAAGGCCGGCTTCCAGCCCGTCTCCAGCAGCAGCGGCACCCCGTGGCGGTCCGACAGCCAGTCCAGCGTGGGGCCGGAGCGCGCGCCCACCAGGCGGGCCAGCACCGGATCGGCGGCGCCACCCGTCTTGGCCATGACGTCGGCGAAGAAACGGTCGGCGCCGTCATCCACGCCATGCCGCCGCTGTTCCGCCGAGCCGGAGGCGCAGAGCGCGCCCAGCGACATCGACGTGCTGCCCTGGGGCATGGGGTCCCGTTCCAACACCACGACATCCACGCCGGCATCGCGCGCCGCCAGGGCCGCCACCAGGCCGCACGCGCCGCCGCCAACGACCAACAGGGGGACAACGGCATCAAACGGCGTGTCACGACCCGGAATTATCGACATGCTCACCCCTGCCCCCGTAGGCCCCGCCCATAGAATATTGATATTGGTATATTGGCATATTATTATGCCCTTTAGAAGACCTTAAGCGTCTTTCCCAAACCAGGGGGCATGCCATGACGAACGCCGCCGAGCTGTTGATCGACCACGCCCTGGCGCTGGAGTGGGAGGAGCTTCCCGACAGCACCCGTACGGCCGCCGCCACCTTCCTGCACGACAGCGTGGTGGTGGGCATCGCCGGGCGCCGCGCCGCCTATGCCAATGAGGTGATGACGGCGGTGCGGTCCTGGGGACTGCCCAACGGGAAGGAGGGCGCCCGCGTTCTGGGCCGGCCGGGGTTGCGCCTGCCGCCGTCCAGCGCCGCCTTCCTGAACGCCTTCCAGATTCATGCGCAGGAGTTCGACTGCGTGCATGAACCGGCGGTGGTCCACCCCCTGGCGACCATCCTGTCCGCCCTGCTGGCGGAGGCTGATCGCAGCGGCCCCTATGACGGCCAACGGCTGCTGACCGCCCTGGTCGCGGGCGTGGACGTCGCCGCCGGGCTGGGTGTCGCCGCCACCTCACCCGTCAAGTTCTTCCGCCCGGCCACCGCCGGCATCTTCGGTTGCGTGGCGGCACTGGCCCGCCTGCGGAAGATGCCGCGCGGCGCGGCCTTGGACGCCCTGGGCCTGGCCCTCGCCTATGCCTCGGGCACGATGCAGGCGCATGTGGAGGGCAAGGCCACCCTGCCGCTGCAGATCGCGGGTGCCGCCCGGTCGGCGGTGCAGGCCATCGACCTGGCCCTGGCCGGCCTGCCGGGCCCCAGCGCCTCGATCGACGGGCCCTATGGCTACCTGGCCCTGTTCGAAAGCAGCCACGACATCCAGCGCCTGGTGGATGGCCTGGCCGGCCCGCACCGTATCGAGCAGGTGAGCTGGAAGCCTTTCCCCACCGGCCGCGCCGCGCACGGCGCCATCGTGGCCACGCAGCGGCTGATGCACCAGCACGGCCTGCACGCCCTGAATCTGGAAACGCTGACCTACCGGGCGCCGCCCCTGATCGCGCGGCTGGTGGGGCGCCCCCTGGTCCCCGACATGACGCCGGCCTACGCCCGGCTGTGCTTCCCCTATCTGGGGGCGGTGGTCCTGACGCGGGGAACGGTCGACCTGTCCGACTTCACGGCGGAGCGGCTGAACGATCCGACCATCGCCCAATTGGCCAGCCGCATCAGCGTGGAGAGCGACGGCAATCCTGACCCGGCCGCCTTCGTGCCGGCGCGGGCGGAGGCGCTGCTGACCGACGGCGGCGCGCTGTCCCAGGAGGTGACGGTGCAGTTCGGCGCCCCCGCCTGGCCGCTGACGCGGGAGGAACACCTGGAAAAGGCCCGGCGCTGCCTGGCCTTCGCCGGCCTGGAAGGCGCCCACCAGAAGCTGGCCGACGCCTGCCTGGCCATGGCCGGGGCGGCGGACGCCACCGCCGGCCTCTGGGCCGCCCAGGAGGCCGGCGGCAGCTGACTCAGCCCAGCTTGTCCGTGGTCAGGAAGAGGACATCGGCCATCGCCTGGAACTGGGCCGCGATCTCCTGCATGCGGGCGGTGGCGATATCCTGGCCGAACGCCGCCATGTCGCTGACATCCAGCACCTCGACATACTGGTAGGGCGGCTGGCCGCCGCCGAACAGGCCGGTGACGCGGAACACCTCGAAGCTGTCGATGGTCGCCAGGCCGTTGACGGTGGGGATGTCCTGCGCCTTGGCCCAGGCCTCGTAGTCGGCGACGCTGACCCCCGGCTTCAGGTTGAACAGGGCGATGATGCGGCTGGACATGGAACGAACCCTTTCTGACGGTTAGGCGGCCTGGACGACCGGGAAGGAGGTGGGGTAGCGGCCCGTCAGCAACAGCAGCAGGGAACCGCCCACGAACATGGCCGCCGCGATGGCCAGGATGGGCGTGTAGCTGCCGTGCGCGGCGAAGACATAGCCGTAAATCGGGGCCGACGCCGCGGCGCCACCGGCGAAGACGGCGTACAGCATGCCGTAGATGCGGCCGTAATAGGCCATGCCGAAATGCCGGCCGGCCAGATAGGAGATGAAGTCGGTCTCGGCCCCCGCCGCCCCGCCCAGCAGGATGGCGGCCAGCCCGATCAGCCAGATCGAGGTGGTGTCGCTCATGAAGATGGCGCAGGCGATGGCCGGCATGGACAGCAGGGGTACGGCCGCCGCCGGCGCCCACACCCGGTCGACCAGCAGCCCGGTGCCCAGGCGGCCGACGATGATGGCCAGGCCGACGCCGCCGGCGATCAGGGCGCCCACCTCGCTGCTGAGGCCCTTGAGCCGTATCATGTTCTGCAGGTTGGTATGAAAACCGCCATAGGCGATCGACACCATCAGGAAGGCCACCATCATGATCCAGAAGCGGGGCAGGCGGATCGCCTGGGCCAGGGTCAGGCCGGTCTTGACGGGGGGCGGCGCGTCGGCGCCGGGGGAGACCGCGGCGGCGGCGGGCTCACGCATGAAGGCCCAGGCGACCGGCAAGGCCAAGGCCAGGGGGAACAGGGCCAGCAGGGCGTAGGTCCAGCGCCAGCCCCAGCTCTTGATCAGGAACACGGTGGTGACCGGCAGGATGAAGGCGGCCAGGCCGGTGCCGGTGAGCATGATGCCCAGCGCCAGGCCCCGGTTTCGGCTGAACCACAAATTGATGGCGCGCGACCAGGTGACGGGGGTGGAGCCCACGCCGACGACGCCGATCAACAGGTAACAGGCGTAGAACCAGGTCAGCGACCGGGTCAGGCTGAGGGCGGCGAAGGTCAGCGCGAAGGCGAACAAGGACCACAGGGCGACGATGCGCGCGCCATAGCGGTCGGCCAACGCGCCGACGATGGGCGCGAAGACGCAGCCGGTCAGGCCGTAACACATGATGCCGTTCATGATGTCGCCCGCGTTCCAGCCGAACTCGCGCATCAGGGGCTGCATCAGCGAACCGATGGTGTTGTACGGCAGCGGCGACGCGCCGCACATGGTCCCCAGGGTGGCGGCCAGAAGCACCGTCCATCCCTGCCGGAACTCGCCCGTCCGCGTCTCACGCATTGCCGACTTCTCCCATTTCGATCAATTCGTAAATCTCGCCGTCCGGGCCCGCGACACAGGCGGACAGGCGACCGGCGTACAAGGGGCCGGGGTGAACCGCGGCGGGGGCCAGCAGGGGGGCGGCCACCCGATCCAGCCGGTCCACGCCCAGACTGATGATGGCGTTGCCCGGCGGCAGTCCACCGGCGGGCCGGGGCCGGGCCGTCGCGTCCGGGGGATACTGGTCGATCTCCGCCACCGGCAGGCGCCCCACCTTGGTCATCGTCAGGGTGCTGCGATGGTCGGCGGGCAGGCCGAAGGCGTTGTTGATCACGCCGTAAGGGATGGCGAAGGTGCCGCCCTCCTCCAGCCCCAGCGCCTGGCGCTGGAAGGCCAGGGTGGCGGCCCGGTCGGACGCGGCCTGCACGGCGATGAAGATGACATCCACCGGTGCCGCCGCCAGCGGGAGGTCCAGGTCGGACATATCCTCCAGCACCTGGTTCAGGTACAGGATTTCGCCGCCGCGCCCGACGACCTGCATGGGAATGAAATTGTTGAAGCCCGCCACCTTCTTGGGCGGGCCGATGACGGTGAAACCGCTGTCCGCCAGCCGGGCGTGCAGGGCGAAGACGTCCGCCACCGTGATTTCGAAGGCGGCCCAGCCGAAACTCCGGGCCGGGCGGTAGCCCGGAACCGGCGCCCCCTCGACCAGGCGCAGGAAGCAGCCGTTGCCGCTGACGGGCGCCAACAGGGCCATGCGGGCGCGACCGGCGGCGGGGGCGCCCCAGTAGGCCGCCAGGTCGGGGGGACGGGCCCCGCCTCCACCACCGTCAGGCCCAGCGTGTCGCGGTAATCCGCCAGCGAGGCGTCGAAATCGGCGGTGACCACCGTACCGGCCTTGATGCGGCCATGACGGTCGAACGCCGGTGCGGCATCGGCCTGCGGCCTCATGGATGGCATGCCGGGGCTCCAGCCAGTGGACATCCCCGACTTTCCGGCTTGGGTCCCCACCCCGCCGGCCTTACCCTGTTCGCCATGCCCGTCCCCATTCTGACATTACCGCCGTTATTTGGATCGCCGTGATTTGGCCGCCACGGCCCGGCGGGTCTTGAGTCATATGGTATATAGATATATAATTAGATCAATAACAATCATACCTGAACTGGAACAACGGGACGGCCTTCGATGACCCCAGACACCGCCCAGTCGGCTGCGGCTGCCGACACCCCGCTCTGGCGCGACCTCACCGCCATCGTCGGGGGCGCGCATGTGCGCCAGGATATACCCAGCCGGACGCTGCATTCCCAGGACATCTACGCCCGCGCCACGGAGACCGCCGCGCTGGTGGTGGCGCCGGCGGACACCGCCCAACTGGCGGCGGTCGTGGCGGCCGCGCGGTTCCATGGCCATGACTGCGCCCCCCGGGGCGGCGGCATGAGCTACACCAAGGGCTACCTGCCAACCACACCACGCACCGTGACCCTGGACCTGTCGCGCATGGACAAGGTGCTGGCGGTCCGCGCCGACGACATGGTGGTGACGGTGCAGGCGGGCTGTACCTGGAAGACCCTGTACGAGACTTTGGCCCCCCTGGGCCTGCGCACGCCCTTCTGGGGACCGCTGTCGGGCCTGGTGTCCACGGTGGGCGGCGGCATCTCGCAGGGCAACGCCTTCTTCGGCGCAGGCCATTACGGCACCGGCGCCGAAAGCGTCGTGGCCATGACCCTGGTCCTGGCCGATGGCCGGGTGATGCGGACGGGGGCGCGGGGCACCGATGGTGATAGCCCGTTCTATCGCCACTACGGCCCCGATCTGGCGGGCCTGTTCACCGGTGACTGCGGCGCCTTCGCCATCAAGGCGGAAATCACCCTGCGGCTGATCCCCCTGCCCAAGCACGAGGCCTATGCCTCGTTCTCGTTCAAGGACAGCGGCGGCATGTTCGGGGCCATGGCCGACATCACCCGCGCCGGCATCGCGTGCGAGCTGTGCGGCTTCGACCCGCGCCTGACCCGCATCCGCCTGAAGCGGGCCTCACTGTCCGCCGACCTGGGCGCGCTGAAAAGCGTGGTGGGCAAGCAATCCTCGCTGCTGGGCGGCTTGAAGGAGGCGGCCAAGATCGCCCTGGCCGGCCGCACCTTCATCGACGCTGGCGACTTCGCGCTGCATCTGGTGTTCGAGGGGCGCTCCGCTGCCGGCGTGGCCGACGACCTGGCGGAGGCCCGCGCCATCGTCGCCCGCCACCACGGGCAGGAGGTGGAGAACACCATCCCCAAGGTCATGCGCGCCCAGCCCTTCGTCGCCCTCAATTCGATGGTGGGGCCCAATGGCGAACGCTGGGTGCCCATCCACTGCCTGGTGTCCCTATCGCAGGCGCACCGCGTCTTCCAGGCGATGGAGGCAGAGTTCGCCGCCATGGAGCCGGAGTTCCAGGAGCATGGGGTGGAGAATGCCTATCTGTTCTCCGCCATGTCGACCAACGCCCTGCTGATCGAGCCCACGATCTACTGGCCGGACGCGCTAATGGAACTGCATCATAGCGCGGTCGAGCCCGGGCACTTGGCCAAGCTGCCCGTCAACCCGCCCAACGCGGCGGCGGCGGCGGTGGTGGAAAAGGTGCGCCAGCGGCTGCTGGACCTGTTCCTGCGCGAAGGGCTGGCCCATTTCCAAGTGGGGCGGACCTATCCCTATCTGCCGTCGCGGGACGGCGCGAGCGTCGACCTGCTGCGCGGGATCAAGGCGATCCTGGACCCCGGCAACGCCATGAACCCTGGCGTCCTCGGCCTCTGACCGTCAAAAGCACAGGGCCCGCAAGCCGGACGCACCGGTCTGCGAGCCCTTTTTCATAGGCATGCGGCCCAGGTCAACGCGCCCAGGTCAGCGCGCCCAGATCAGCGCGCCCAGATCAGCGATCCAGTTCCGCCAGTTCGTACCAGGTGAGCATGTAGCCCCCCACCCCGCCCTGGACGAACAGCGAGTCCTCGTCCCGCGTGACCCAGACATCGTAGGGCGGGTGGGCGCCGTCCTTGCTGGCCATGCTGGCGTTCTCGTCGGTGAAGCGGAAATGGCGGCAGTCGAAGGTGCCGGCGGCAACCGTCACCGTCTCATCGCCGACATACTCCAGGAACAGGTTGGTTTCCGCGACCAGGGGCGGGGTGGCGCCGCGATGGTCGGGTGACGGCAGGAAGGCGCGCAAGGGCCGCTTGTGTGGGCCCCGCGCCACATCCATGCACCGCGTCATGTAGGCGTCGCCGATGATGGGGTGCGTGCCGAAGCCGTCATAGTGCCCATTCACCGGCATGACCTGCGATATGCGGCCAATGGTGGGGCCATAGCTGACGCATTCGATCTGTTCGGGCGTCATGCGGAACCAGCCGCTGCCCATGAAGCGATCCCCCACCGTCAGCCGGACGTGGCAGTCCATGGGGCGGTCGTTCTCATCCAGGGAATAGATCACGTCGCGCAGCACCGTGGGCGCCGGCTCCTCGATCTCGCACAGGGCGCGGATGGTGACCTTGCCATCGGTGTGGCGGGTGATGGTGAAGCTTTCCCGTCCCCGTTCCTCCCCCACCCGGCCGGGCTTGCGGGAGGTGTAACGGATGCGGCCGCGCAGGGTGCGGTGCTGCATGAAGGCGTCTCCTGACTGTCAGCCGACGAAGGCGAAAACCGCGTCGCGCAAGGCGGGCCCGAATTCCGGGTCACGGAAGCCGGGAAGGGTGCGGAACTGGGCGTCCACCTGGGCCGCCGCCTGACGGGTGGTCTCCAGCAAGGGATCCTCCACCGAGGACAGGGCCAGGATGGGCTGGCTAACCAGGCCGATGCGCCGCAGGGGTTCATAGGCGAAGGCGGCGCGGTAGGCGCGGAAATAGGTTTCACCCGCTTTCAGCACCTCCACCACCCAGTCGCGCAAGGCCTCGGGCGTGCCCAGGCCGTTGTCGCGCCGGTGCGCCCGGTCCCGCTTGAACCAGGGGAAGAACAGGTACTGGTCGCGGCAGAACATGAAGCAGCGCATCAGATAGGCGCCGTCCAGGTCCGGCGCGAAGGGCAAGGCGTAGTTCTCAAGATAATCGTCGCGCTGTTCCGGCGTGAAGACGGCGACGCCGTCCACGACCACCTTGCGGACAAGGTCCGGTGCGGCGATCGCCACCTCCAGCGCCACGTCGGCGCCGGTGTGGGACCCGTAGACGACGATATCGCGCAGGCACAGCGCGCGGATGGCCTCAATCAGGCCCACCGCCAGGTCGGTGATGGTCGGCACCTCCAGCGGCAGTGGACTGCTGTCACCGTTGCCGGGCGTGTCGAAGGCGAAGACGCGGTAGCACGCGGCGAGGAGGCGCATCAGCGCCTCCAACTGCTTGGCGCTGCCGGGGGAGGCATGGTGCATCACCAGCACCGGCCCGTCCTCGCCCGCGGTCCGGCAATGAACCTGGCCGAAGCTGGTGTCGATGAACCGGCGCTTGATGATCGGGGTGGTGGTCATGGGCGTGAGTGATCCTTTGATGCCGGTTGGCCTCAGCCGTTTCTCAGAAACGGCGGGTCAGGGTGGCGGTGACACGGCGGGGATCGCCGTAGTAATAGCCGTTGAAGACCGAGGTCAGGTACGTCTTGTCGCCACAGTTCTTGCAGTCCAGCTTGAACCGCCATAGGTCGTCGTCGGTGGTGAAGGCCAGCGACAGGTTCACCAGCGTGTAGTTGTCGGCGTAGCTGTTCAGCGCCGTGGGCGTCAGGGTGGAGGGGGCCGAATTGGCCGCCGTGGTCCAGAAACCGCCGGTGTAGTCCACCTCCGCGGTCAGGGCGAAGCTGGCGTTCCATGAGGGCACGGGCACGGTGTAGGTGCCGCCCACCGCGACGCTCTTCTTGGGGAAGCGCGACAGCTGGTCCGACAGGTCGATGGCGTTGATGTAGGCGCCGGTGCTGCTGACGAAGGAGCGGGCGCGCGGGTTCACGTAAGTGTACTCGCCCTGCTGGATGCCCACCGTCCCGAAGATATCCAGGGCATGGAGGGGCTTGGCCCGCACTTCCAGTTCCAGGCCCTTCACCTCGATGTTGCCGGCGTTGTCCTGGGTGGACAGGGTGGTGCCGGCGATGGGCCCCGGGGTGGTGTAGGAGAGCTGCAGATTGTCGGTGTCGGCCAGGAAGCCGGTCAGGTTCACCTGCAGCTTGTGATCCAGGAAGGTGCTTTTGATCCCCGCCTCATAGGACCAGGTGGTCTCCGGCTTCATCGCGGTGACCTGCTGCGGCAGGTAGGCGGTGCGGGAGTTCCAGCCGCCACCCTTGTAGCCGTTGGTCACGCTGGCGAACAGCAGGACGTCCGGCATGGGCTTGTAGTTCAGGCCGAATTTGGGGGTGATGACGTTGGTTTCCAGGTCGATGGGAATGCCATAGCGCTTGAGGTCGGCCGTGGTGGCCCCGCCGTATGAGGTCGCGGGCAGTTGCAGCGCTTTGACCTCATGGGTCACGCGGGCGCCGGCGATGGCCGTCACCGTGTCCGTCAGGTCCAGGTCGGCCTGGGCGTAGGCGGCGTAGGAGTCGGTCTGGTTGCGGATGTCGCGCACGCTGGAATAGCCGGGCTTGCCGCCGCAGGTCATGTTGCCGTCGCCGTACAGGCCGGCGCTGCACGAGACGGAGGTGCCGAACACCTGGCCAGCGACGGT
This sequence comes from Nitrospirillum karajorum, assembly GCF_036348415.1. Taxonomy (NCBI): domain Bacteria; kingdom Pseudomonadati; phylum Pseudomonadota; class Alphaproteobacteria; order Rhodospirillales; family Azospirillaceae; genus Nitrospirillum; species Nitrospirillum karajorum. The sequence continues at coordinate 1,313,444 of NZ_JAZBQB010000001.1, read as the reverse complement.
GCGGTTGTCCTCGTTGAAGTAATAGAGGCCGGCGACATAGCGCAGGCGGTCGTCGAAGAAGGAACCGACGGCCTTCAGCTCCTGCGAGACCATGTCGTAACGGCCATCGTTGGTCAGGTAATAGGGCGTCGGGTTGACGGTGCGCGATGCCGGCAGGGAGAAGTCCATCATGAACTTCTGGTTGATGGTGCGGTAGCCGGTGATGGCGTTCAGCGTCACCGAGGGCAGGCGCCATTCCAGGTTCGCGGTCACCGCCGTCGACTGGGCGGAGGAACCCAAGCCGCGGTTGGCCAGGGCGTCGGCCAACACGTTGCCGGTGCCGCCGGCCGTGGTGGCGGCCAAGCGGGTTTCCGTTGGATCATCGTAGTAGGACCGCAGGTAGCTGCCCGACCCGCCGGTATGCTCGATGCTGAGGTCGACGGTGATGTCGTCGTTGGGCAGAAGGCGCACCGCGCCCCGGCCACCATAGCTTTTCAGGCCGTTCAGGTTTTCGTTGTTGGCCTGGTTTTTCAGCCAGCCATCGTCCTGGCTGTAATAGCCGGTGACCTTGGTCAGGATCTTGGGCGACACCGGGACGTTGATATCACCCCGGAAGGTGCGCTGGGCGTAGGAACCATAGGTCGCCTCCGCATAGCCGCCGAAATCCTCCGACGGTTTGCGCAGACGCACGCTGATGGCGCCGCCCGTGGAATTGCGGCCGAAGGTGGTGCCCTGCGGGCCGCGCAGCACCTCCATCTGCTCGACATCGAACAGGCCGTAGTTGTTCGCGTTCTGGCGCGGCACCACCACGTCATCGACATAGGTGGAGACGGCGGGGTCGATGGTGGCGATCTGCTCGGTCGAGCCCAGGCCGCGAATGTAATAGGTGTTGGCGCCCGGAATGCCGGTATTGCTGCTGCCGAACAGGTTCGGCACCAGGCGCACCAGGTCCAGGGTGGAGCTGACCTGCCGGCTGGCCATGTCGTCGGCGGTGAACGCGGACACGGCCTGGGGCACGGATTGCAGGGTCTCGGCCCGGCGGCGGGCGGTGACGACCACCTCCTGCAAGGTATCCTCATCGGCGGCCCAAACCGGCGCCACGGTTCCGAGCAAGGCGATCACAGCGGCGGACGCGCCCAGCGCCCATTCCCTTATCAGCATGCCCAAAGCCTCCTGTTATGTCGGGTCCGGTTTATCCGGCCCATTTGTGAGTCTATTGATATATGTTTAGATCTTTTTGCAAAGCTCTTTTTTGCCTTGAGAACGATGCGGGCAACTATGGTCACGGGGGCGTGGCGCCGGCGCCACGCCCCGCCATCCTCACGGCGCGTCGGGGGCGACGCGGACCAGGGATTTCCCCCGGTTCAGGCCGCGCATCAGCGCCTCGAACTGGGCCGGCGCGCGCGCCAATCCGTCCACCACATCCTCGATCACGCGCAGGCGCCCGTCCTCGACCCAAGGAACGGCCAGGTCCAGCCATTCCCCCCACCGGGGTAGAAGTCATAAACCACCAGGCCCAGGACATGGGCCCGCTTGGCGATGACGGGGATTAGGGGCACCTGCGGCGCCGGGCCGCCGTGGTAGTGTTCCACCAGGCCGCACAGCACCAGCCGGGCGCCGACCTGGATATGGGACAGGGCGGTCGCCAACTGCGTGGCGCCCACGTTCTCGAAATGCACGGTGGAGCCCGCCCCCAGGGCGTCGGCATAGGCGGTGACCCAATCGGGGGCGTGATAATCGATGCAGGCGTCGAAACCATAGACGTCACGGACCAGGGCGCACTTTTCCGGCCCGCCAGCCACGCCGACGGTGCGGGCGCCCAGCAGGCGCGCGATCTGCCCCGCCGTTCCGCCCACCGGCCCGGCGGCGGCGTTGACGCTGAAGACATCGCCGGCCCGCACCTGCGCCAGCTGGGTCACGCCCGCCCAGGCCGTCAGCCCCGGCATACCCAACACCCCCAGATGGGCCGACGGCCGGGTGACCTTGACCAGGCGCCGCGCCTGGGTGGCCGGCAACAGGCCATGGTCCGCCCAGCCCACCTCCCCCGCCACCAGATCACCAGGCTTGAAGTCGGGATGGACGGACCGCAAGACCTCCGCCACGCACTCACCGGGCAGCGACTCCCCAGGCAAGGGGGCCGGCAGGCCCACGTGCCGCCCGCGCAGACGGGAGCCGATATAAGGATCGAAGGACAAGTACAGCACGCGCACCAGCAGTTCCGCCCCCGGTTCGGGATCCGGCAGGGCGCGCTCCCGGATCTCGAAGTCGGCGGCAATGGGCAAGGCCCCCACCGGACGGCGCAAGACCACCTCAAGACGTCGCATCATTGACCCTTTCAAAATAGTCCAGGTACAGGCCGGCCCGAGCCTCTGGCGACGCCGGACGGGGACCGACCGTGCCCCGGGGCAGGACCGCCGCCGCCCCGGTGGACCAGCCCTGGCGGGGGTCGCCGGGATCGGCGCAGAGCAGCACCGGATGGCCGACCTGGGGGAGTAAAGGGCGAACGTCGCGGCTAACCGCCACGTGGACAGCGTCACCGTAACGGGCGGGTTGCGCCATCACGTCCAGGAGCAACGACCGCAGCCGATCGACCGACATGTCGGGGGTGCGCCCCCGGATCGCCGAGGCCGCCCCGTCATACCAGGGGAACTGCGCCTCCCGGTCGCGCAGCAGGTGCCAGACCTCCTGCCAGTGGGCCCCCGATGCGGACAGGACCAGGGGTGGGCAATAGCGGCGCGCCATATCGGCCCGCAGCGTGTCGTCGGGCAGCATCACGCCGTCCAGGACGGCGGCGCCGACACAGCCGGGATGGGCCGCCATGACGGCCAGGGCGATGGGGGTCGCCATGCCCTCCGCCACCAGGTCGACCGGCCCGATGGCCAGGGCCCGCAAAAGCTCGGCCAACGTCTCGGCATAGGCGGCCAGGCTGGCCACAGGCAGGGCATCGGATTGTCCGCACCCCGGCAGGTCGGGGGCCAGCACCAAGCGACGCTTCCCCAACGCCCGCAGCAAGGGCGTGTCCGCCGCCGCCCCGCCAGGCGGGTCATGCAGGACCAGCACCGGCCGCGCGTCGCCGGGCTGCCCGAAACGGTACAGTCGGACCTGACCATGGGGCAGGTCGACGTAAAGGCGCCCCGCCGGCGGGTCCGCCGCCCCTGCAGCCGGGGGCGGCTGGTAGGGCTGGGCGCCCGCCCCGGCCGTCAGATGATCGCCAATCGCCGCCAGCCACGCTGCGCGGTCGGCGGGCAGGCGCTCTATCCGGCAGTGCGGCGGCAAAAGGTCCAGGCAGGGGAACAGGACATCATCGGCGCGAGCGGCATAGACCACCGGCGCCGTCACCCGCGCGACATTGTCCAGCGGGTTGTGCCGCATGGCGGCGCGATAGGCGTCGGCGTAACGGGGCCCGGCCCTGAAATAGTCCAGGCAATAGGCCTGCATCTCCTCCATCGACGGCATGTCGATGGGCATGCGGGTCGATGGATCGGCCGCGAACCAGGGGAACCATCGCACCGTGTCCTTGACGCGGGTCCACTCCCGCGCCAGCCAGGCGCCCTCGGCATCCATATCGAACGGCCTCATGTACCGGCCAATGAAACCCGCATCCGGTTCGCCCGTCGGGATGGAAAGGCCGTCCAGCACGGCGACGCCCACGCGCGCCGGCCAACGCACCGCGAAGTCCAGCAGGATTTTGGAACTGGTGTGACAGGCGTAAAAGGCGGCGCGCCCGATGCCCAGGGCCGCCAGCGTCCGCTCCAGCGCCAGGGCGAAGTCGGCGATGATAGGCTCCCGCCCCGCCATCCCGGGCGCCAAAGTCAAGGGGTCGGACCCGCCATAGCCGGGCGTGTCCAGGGCGAAGACGGTGAACCGGTCGGACAAGGTCCCCAGCAACGGCAGGTGCAGCAGCGAGGAGCGCGGGGAATCGTGCAGCAGCACGACCGGTGGGCCCTCGCCCGCGCGGCGGTAATGCACCGTGCCCATCGCCGTCTGGACGTACCCCTTCGCGATCCGCGCGCGCCCGTCGCCCATCCCCTGCCGCCACCCGCTGTCCCACATTGAGCCGATATGATATGTAGATATATCAATCGGTCAATTATTGTTTCACATGGACGGTGGCCGGATACGGGCGTGAATGGTCGGCCTGCGGATAATTCCCATGACGGCCATTCCCCTTGGGGTAAGAGGGTGCTGCTGTCTAAAAAGCCGATAAAAAACAGGAGGCAGGGCATGACTGGGGATTATAGGCGCCATCCATCCCGCTTGGCGATCGTGGCGATGCTGACCGTGAACGCGCCGGCCTGGGCCGCCGACGCGCCCGCCAGCGACGACCAGCTGGAGGACATCACCATCACCGCGCAGCGGGTGGGCCAGCGATTGCAGGACGTGCCGGTGGCGGTGACCGCCCTGACCGGCGCCGCCCTGGACCGCATGGGCATCACCACCGCCAGCGACCTGGGCCGTATCGCGCCCAACGTGAACTTCACCAGCGGCAGCGGCGGCTCCACGCAATTGCGGCCCTATATCCGTGGCGGCGGCGTCAGCGACGGCGGCAACGTCACGTCCGAATCCGCCGTGGGCATCTATGTGGACGACGTCTACCGCGCGCGCCTGTCGGGTGCCGTCATGGACTTCCTGGAACTGGACCGGGTGGAGGTGCTGCGCGGGCCCCAGGGTGTGCTGTACGGCCGCAACTCCTCCGCCGGTGCGGTCAAGCTGGTCACCCGCGCGCCCGACCCCACCCCGTCCGGCTTTGTCGAGGGCGGCTTCGGCACCTGGAACGAGCGCCGGCTGAAGGGCTATGCCACCGACGCCATCAGCGATAACGGGGATTGGAGCGCGTCGCTGAATGGCCTGGCGCGGGGCCGCGACGGCGGCCGGCAGTACGACGCGACCCTGAAGAAGGATGTGGGCGCCGAGGAGTTCCAGGGCCTGCAGGCCGACGTCGCCTATGCCGGCGCCAGCCCGTTCCACGGCCGTTTCACCGCCTTTTACACCAACCTGGATTCCGACGGGCAGTACGCGGTTCCGACCAACCCCTACGCCAACGGCGTGGAAAGCCAGATCAGCACGCTGTCGGGGTCCTACAACACCACGCTGTCCCCCTACCCCTCGTACACCCATACCCGCCAGTACGGCACGACGGTCAATGTCGGTGCCGATTATGACGGCGGCACCGTCACCTCCATCACCGGTTATTCCCACCTGACCAACAACTGGGCGCAGGACTTTTCCGGCGGGGTGCCGGCCTCCGCCCTGGGCCTGACGACGGGCGGCTATCTCGCCCTCTACATCCGGGACAGCACCTCCACCCAGCATCAGGTCAGCCAGGAATTGCAGGCGGCGGGCAAGGCGTTCGGCGGCTTCCTCGACTATGTCGGCGGCATCTACTACTTCACGGAATCGACCCGCCAGGACATCCTGCAATCCATCTTCCTGACGCCCTCGCCCCAGGGCTACGCCGTCGACACCGACAGTTACGCCGCCTTCGGCCAGGTGACGGCCAACCTGACCGACCGCCTGGCCGTGATCGCCGGCGGCCGCTACACCATGGACCAGAAGCATCTGTCCGCCTACTACGGCACGGCCGGCATCCAGCGCGACGATACCTTCGTGCGCTTCACGCCCAAGACGGGCCTGACCTACAAGTTGACCCCGGACACGCTGGCCTACTTCACCTATAGCGAGGGCTTCAAGGCCGGCGGCTACAACGGGTTGGCCGGCAGCATCGCCCAGATCAACGCCCCCTTCCGGCCCGAGGTGACGGAGGCCAAGGAGGCGGGGCTGAAGACCGAGCTGTTCGACAACCGGGTCAAGGCCAACGTGGCCCTGTTCCAGAACGACGTCCACGACATCCAGCAGCTGTTCAACCTGGCCGACGGCACCTTCCTGGTGGACAACTTCGACGCCCGCATCCGGGGGCTGGAGGCGGAGGTGTCGTGGCGGGTGGTGTCCGGCCTGACCCTGTGGGGCAACGCCTCGTTCAACGATGGCACGTACACCCGGGGCGGCAGCGGCGCCACGGTCAACGTGCAGGGCAAGAAGGTGGTGAACCTGCCCGACACCCAGTTCAACGTCGGCGCCGACTATACGGTCAGCCTGGGCCGGGGCACCGTCAGCCTGGGCGCCGACGCCCTGTTCCGCAGCGACGTCTATTCGACCATCGACAACGGCGCCATCGGCCATGTGCCGGGGCAGAGCTTCCTGAACGCCTATGTCGGCTATGAATCCGGGGCGTGGACCTACCGGGTGTCCGGCAAGAATCTGCTGAACCAGAGCGGCTATGTCACGGGCTTCGGCTTCTCCGTCATCCAGCCGCGTTTCAACCTGGACCCCCGGACAGTGCTGGGAACGGTCCGTTACACCTTCTGATCCGGTTGGTTGATAAGGATGCGGCGTGGGCTTATGACCCACGCCGCAAACTCCAGATACGATGGAAGGGACGGGCTCAGACCACGGCGCAGACCGTCTTCCATTCCAGATAATTGTCCATCGCGGCCAGCCCGCTATCGCGGCCATAGCCCGACTGCTTCACGCCGCCGATGGGCAGGCTGGCATCGTACATGGAATGGGTATTGATCCACACGGTGCCGGCCTGAAGCCGCCGCGACAGGCGGTGGGCGTGGGACAGCGACTGGGTCCACACGCTGGCGGCCAGGCCATAGACGCTGTCGTTGGCGGCGGCCACGACGGCATCGACGTCGGTGTAGCGCTGCACCACCAGCACCGGCCCGAACACCTCTTCCCGCACGATGTCCATGGCGGGGTCGACCTTGGCGATGACGGTCGGCTCGATGAAGGTGCCGGCGGGGCCCAGGCGCTCGCCGCCCGCCACCACCGCCGCGCCGGCGGCGCGCGCCCCGCCGATCAGGCCGGCCACCCGCTCCGCCTGGCGGGCCGACACCAGGGGACCCATCTGCGTCTCCGGGTTCAGGCCATGGCCCAGGCGCAGGGCGCCCGCCTGCGCCACCAGCCCTTCCAGCACGCGGTCGTAGATGTCGGCGTGGACATAGGCGCGGGACCCCGCGACGCACACCTGGCCACCGTTGAAGAAGATGGCGTTGGCGACCCCCGGGATCGCCAGGTCGAGGTCGGCATCGGGCAGGACGATGACGGGCGACTTGCCGCCCAGCTCCAGGGTCACCCGCTTCAGGTTGCCCTTGGAGGCGTCCAGGATGGCGCGGCCGGTGGCGGTGGACCCGGTGAAGGCCACTTTGTCCACGTCCCCATGGGCCGCCAGCGCGGCGCCGGCGGTGGCCCCCCGGCCGGTGACGATGTTCAGCACACCGTCGGGCAGGCCCGCCTCCATCATCAACTGACCCAGGCGCAGGGCGGTCAGCGACGTGTCCTCCGCCGGTTTCAGCACCACGGTGCAGCCGGCGGCCAGGGCCGGGGCCAGCTTCATCGCCGTCAGCACCAGGGGGGAGTTCCAGGGCACGATGGCCGCCACCACCCCCACCGGCTCCCGCAGGGTCCAGGCCTGGACCAGCTTGCCCGCCGGCTGGTAGGTCACTGACGGGCTGATGGTCCGCCCCTCGATGCTTAGGGCCTGACCGGCGTAATACCGGAATTGGGCCACAGCACCGGGGATTTCGGCCCAGCGGCCGACATACAACGGCTTGCCTTGGTCCAGCGTCTCCAGCTCCGCCAGCTCATCGATATGGGCCTCCAGCACATCGGCCACCCGCCAGAGGATGGCGGCGCGCTGCGCCGGCACCAGACCCGCCCAGGCGGGGAAGGCGGCGCGGGCGGCGACGACCGCGGCATCCACATCCGCCGGGCCGGCGTCCGGAACATGGGCCAGCACCTGCCCCGTGGCCGGGTCCGTCGACGGGATGGACTGGCCGCCCGCCGCCTGCACCCAGCGCCCGCCGATGAGCATGGCACCCACCGCGGGCGTCGACAGCACCGCGCGCGCGGCCTCGGTCGCCGGCGCCACCGCCGGAAGCAACTCCACCATTTCTGCCTCCTTGTTCTTCACTGCCGGGTTCTTGCCCGCTGGGTTCTTCACTGCTGGGTGCTGGTGCGTCGGGCGCGATCAGCCCGGCATGTGGCCGGCGCTGTTTTCCAGGTACCAGCGGGCCAATTCCTCCCGCGTGGGCCACCAGACGCCGTCCAGCCCCTTGGCGAACTGCAGGAACTCCCTCAGCGCGCGGATGCGATAGGCGCGGCCCGAGACGTGGGGATGCAGCCCGACATTCATCAACCGGGCGGTCTTCGCCCCCTCGGCATGCAGGGTCGACAGTTCCTCGATCAGGACGTCGCGGAAGGCGTCCGTGCTGAGGCCCCGGCGGGTCAGCAGGGTGAAGTCGTTGATCTCATTGGAATAGGGCACCGAGACCAGGGGGCCCGCGGCGGTGTCCAGCCGGTAGGGCTGGTCATCATTCATGATGTCGCAATAGAACAGGAAGCCCTGTTCCGCCAGGATGCTGGCGGTGTTGAGCGTGCCGCGCAGCGACGACGACAGCCACCCCAGCGGGCGCCGCCCCACATACCGCTCATAGGTGTCGATGGTGCGCAGGATCACGTCCCGTTCCTTCGCCGGGTCCTTGGCGAAGTTGGTCAGCAGTTCCCCCTGCTCGTAATTGTGCGCCAGCAGTTCCCAGCCGCGCTCCAGGCAGGCGTCGGTCATGGCCCGGCGCCGCTCGAACGTCACGGCGTTGGTGGTGCAGCTGGCCTTGACGCCCATCTCGTCGAACAGGTCATAGAGGCGCCAGATGCCCACCCGCTGCCCATATTCACGCCAGGTGAAGTTGGGGAAGTCGGGCGTGTCGCCGGGCAGCACGTCGGGCAGGATAGCGGGGCCGCCGGCGTAATAGGGGCGGTCCGTGTCCTTGGTCAGGTCCCAGGTTTCCAGGTTGAACGTCAGGATCAGGGCGACGCGCTTGCCCTCGGGCAGGCGCAGGGGCCCGCGTGCCGGCATGGGCACATAATCGTACCGGAGCATGGATCAGAACTCCTCCAGCAGGCGACCGAAGCCGTAGACCTTGTCCTGGATGCCGTTGGCGCGCAGGGCGTGCCAGTAGGTGGCGGTGTTGATGGCGATGACGGGCTTGCCCAGCCACATCTCCGCCGCCGCGGCCAGACGGACCATGGACAGGTTGGTTCCGACCTGCAGGATGGCGTCGACGTCGTCGCCGTCCAGCTGGTGCAGCGCCTGGCGCAGGGTGGGGGTGTCCACCTTGGCGATGGACGTCCAGGACGGGCAGCGCAGGGGGATGTCGCGCACGGTCTCATAGCCGTAGTCGGACAGGAAGTTGCGCACCTGGGCGTTGGCCACCGGGTAGTAAGGCGACACGAAGGCGACGCGCTTCACCCCGCCATAGGCGGCGATGGCCGCGGCCAGGGATTCCGACCCGGTGGACAGATCGACCCCAGCGACCTCGTGGATTTGGCGGCGGAACTTGGCCGCCCCCTCCGCCCCGCCATAGAAGGTGATGGCCGACATGCCCATGACCAGGTAATGCGGATTGCAGGTCATGACCGAGCGCACCGCCTCCACCGTGTTGTCGGCGATCTGCTGCGTGCCGGCCAGGAAGGTCTCATCGCTGATGGCCTGGGCGTCCGGCACGACGATGCGGCTGTAATGGTTGGTGACGCCCGCCGGCCGCATGTCGTCATAATCGGGCTGCACACTGGTGTTGGTGCTGGGGCCCAGCACACCGAAAAGGCGGCGCCAGCCGCGGCTGTCCTTGGCGTCAGTCTGCATGATCGGGAATCCTTTTCAGCACGTCGCGCGGGGGCGACGGTCAAGCGATGGCTTCGGCGTCGCGCAGGCTCTGGAACATGGCCTGGCGCAACAGGAACTGGCGGCGCAGCTCCGGATCGGCCCGGGTGCGCAGCAACTCTTCGCGGCGGCGGTCCTGGCCGGCGGCCAGGCCCTGCTTCATCATTTCCATGGTCTGGATGGTCTGGGCCTGGATGAAGCTGCGCGCGGCCCCCCGGCGCTGCCGGTCGAACTGATCCAGCGAGGCCTCGTCCTCGGTGCCATTGATAATGCGCACCAGGCGCTGGCACAGGTTGAAGGCGTCATGGATGCCGCTGTTCATGCCGAAGCCGCCCAGCGGGTTGTTCAGGTGCGCGCTGTCGCCCACCAGCATGGCGCGGCCCTGGCGGAAGCGCTCGGCCACGCGCTGGTGCATGCGGTAGATGGTGCGGTGCTGGGTGGGCACGCCGGTCTTGCCGATCAGGTGCTTGAACACCCGGTCACGGTTGGCGTCGGACACCAGCTCGCTGTCCGAGGAGTCGGGGTCGGCCGGCAGCAGGATGCGCCAGACGGACGGCACGCGCAGCAGCACCAGCCATTCCGCAGGATCGGCGACGTAGTTCACGTACGCCAGGTTGGGCAGGTAATCCTCCAGCGGCTCCGTCGTCGACAGGCAGAGGAATTTCTCGGGATAGGTGAAACCCTCGAACCCCACGCCCAGCCACTTGCGCACGGTCGAGCCGGCGCCGTCCGCGCCGATCAGCCAGTCCGCGCGCACCCGCTCGATGGCGAAGGGGGTTTCCACCACCAGATCCACGCCGGTTTCATCCTGCGCCACACTCACCAGCCGGTGGCCGAAACGCACGCTGGCCTTGGGGTGCTGGTCCAGGCGTTCGGCCAGCGCGCGCGCCAGGTGGTACTGTTCGCATTGCAGGCGGAAGGGATAGCGGGTGATGTCCTGCAACTCGCCCAGGTCGAAGTCGATGACGTCGCCCGTACCCCGGTCCCGGTAATGGTAGACGGGCGCCTTCAGCCCCCGTTCCAACAGGAAGGGCGTGATGCCCAGGGTGTCCAGCATCTCCAGCGTCGGGGGATGGAAGGTGGAGGCACGCAAATCCAGGGCGCAATCGGCACCCGCCTCCAGCACCAGGACGTCGATGCCCTGCTGCGCCAGGAAATAGGCCGCCACCGTGCCCACCGGGCCGGCGCCGGCGATCACCACCTGCGTTCTGATCATCAGGATCAACCTTTGAAACCGGGGCCGTCGAGCGCGGCCGCCATGGGGAAACCGGGTAGGGGGATGGTCAGCGGGTCGCTTCCCGCAGCCAGGCGATCAGGGCGTCGCGGTCAGCCTTGTCGGGCAGGCCCATGAAGGCCATGGTCGTGCCGCTGACCAGGCCGCTGGGCCGCGTCAGCCAGGCGTCCAGCGCCTTTTCGTCCCAGACGATGCCGCTGTCGCGCAGCGCCTTGGAGTAGTTGAAGCCCGGCTCCTGCCCCGCCTTGCGGCCGAACAGGCCGTGCAGGTTGGGGCCCACCTTGTGGGGCTTGCCGGCCGCGAACTCATGGCAGGTGCGGCAGCGGATGGAGAGCTTCTCGCCCTTTTCGGTCGCACCCTTGTCAGCCGCCGCCTGGGCCAGCGCGCCGCCGGCGGGCAGGAGCATGCCCAGGGCCAGGGCGGCGGGGATTGCCAGCCGGGCGGCGACATGACGGACGGTGCGACCACCAGCGGGATTCCCAGCGGAATTCAAGGATGCCTCCACAGTCAGCGCTCTTCTTATCGGGCGGGGAAACGAGCGCGCGGGGGGTGTGGGCGCCGTCGTCAGCCCCGGTGTTGATGGCCCAAGTGTGGCCGCTAAGGACACGGCCGGTCGACACGCCAGCCCGGGTTTGACCACCCTGCGGATAAATTCGGGCCCGTGACTGCCGGTCAGGCGCCGGCGGCGCGTTTGCGGCCGGCCGCCGGGTGCAACTCCGCACCAATGGCCTGGGCGGTGGCCTTCAGATCTGCCAGGTAGCGGTCCAACGCGGCCCCCACGTCCATCGACGCCGCGAAAAAGATCAGGGTCATGGCCGCCTTGAACTGGTCCCCCAGGAAGATCGGCACCGCGATGGAGGAGGTCTTGCCCGGCGTCAGGTTGTGGTGGTTGAGGTCCTGGACCGCGTACCCCTGCCGCCGGATGCGCGCCACATCCACCAGGGTGGCGGCGGCGCGCAGATAGGCCGGGGCCACGGCACCCGCCGCCTCCATCCACGCCAGCAGCGCCTGCCGCTCCTCATCCGGCGCATGGGCCAGGGACAGCTTGCCCGACGCGCTTTCCAGCAGCGGCACGGTGAAGCCGGGGTAGTAGTGGTCGAAGGTCAAGGGCGTCTTCGCATGGGTGCTGTCGCGCAGCACCATCGCCGCGCCGACGCGCATGGCGATGGAAACCGGCCAGCCCACGCGCCGCGTCAGGGCCAGGATGTGGGGCCGCGCCACCTCCACCAACCGGTCGTCCTGCTGGAAGCCATAGGCCAGGCTTTGGACCAGGGCGGTGGGCCGGTATTGCTTGCGGTCGGGCTCCTGCTCCACCAACCCTTCGAAAATCAGGGTCTGCACCAGGCGGCAAGTGGTGGGATAGGGCAGGCCCGCGGCGCGGGCGATGTCCATCATGGTCAGGGAGCCGTGGCGGTTGATGGCCTTCAGCACCGCGATGGCGCGGCTGATGGCGCGGATGGGCACGCCCCTGTCGGTGCCCCCCTCCGCGCGCCCCTCTGCGCCTGCGCGATCCTCCCGCCCGTCCGCCTTCCCGTATGGCCGCCCCGCCGCCATGTCAGAGCCCCAGGGCGCCGGGGTTGACCAAGCCCGCCGGATCGGCCCAGCGCTTGACGGAGCGCAGCAGCTCGTCGGCGGCCGGGTCGCGGTCGGCCGCCAGGGGATAGAGGCGGCCGACCTGAAGATGCGCGGCGCCGTGGCGGTGGAACAGGTCGACGATGTCGGCCTTCAGCGCCTCCACCAGGGCCGTGCCTTCCGGGTTGGCGGGATAGCGCGCCAGGCTGGCGGCGGCGGACGGTTCCAGCATGCGGTCGTGGAAGGCGGCGCGCGCCTCCTCCCAATAAATGGCGATCTCATACAGGAAGGCGTTGGTGGACACGGTGCTGAACATGGCGGCCACCAGCACCTTGTGCCGCGTCATCGCCTCGGCCCGCGCGGCGTACAACCCCTCCAGCGCGATGCGGAAATCGCCAACCCTGCTGAACGGCAGGATGCCGTGGACGGGCACCCACCGTTCCCCCTTGGGACCCAGGATGTGGTTCAGCGGGGGGAAGGGATAGGCCCGGACCACCGTGGGCATGGAGTTCTCTATCTCCCGCCCGAAGGGTGCCACGGCGGCGCGCACCCGGCGCAGCAGGGAGCGTTCCTCATCCCGGTCGGCGGCGTCCACGGTGTAGTGGGCGGAATAGTTCACGTCCTTGAGGAAGCCACGGCCGGCGAAGGCGATCTTGGCCATCTGCCACAGCGCCTCCACCGGCCCCCGGCCCGCCTTGCCCACGGCCAGCAGCATCTTGAGGTCGGACTTCAAGTCGCCCATGCCCAGGCGCTGGTTCTGCAGGAAAGGGTCCAGCCCGAAGCCCTCGGACGCGACGCCCTCGCGCGCCACCGCCGCCATGCCGGCCAGCAGGCCCTGGAAATCCTGGAAGCCGAAGGACAGGCCGGTGGCGATGGGCCGGCGCTTGACCAGGCGGAAGGCCGCTGCGGTCTTGATGCCCAAGGCCCCGGCGTCGCCGCCGAACAAGCCCGTCAGGTCAGGACCGAAGTGGCGGAAGAAGGGGGCCGCCGCGCCGTGCCCCCAGCTGCCGGTGCGCACCAGGCGCCCATCGGCCAGCGCCACCTCCAATCCCACCAGGCTGTCGACGGCGGTGCCGTAAAGCCCGGTGCCGTAGGTGACGGCGTTCTGGGAAATCGAACCGCCGACGGTGGCGCGGATGCCGGAGAACGGGCCCCAGAACGGGGTGCGCAGGCCGTGCGGCGCCAGCGCGGCGTCCAGCGCCGCCCAAGTCACACCCGCCTCGGCCACGACATACATGTCGTGCGGGTTTATCTCGATGACTTGGTCCAGCGCGCCGGTATCCACCAGCACGGCACCCGCCGTGGGCGCCAGGTAGCCGCCGGAATAGGACATGCCGCCGCCACGCGGCACGACGGCCACGCCGGCGGTGGTCAGCATGCCCAAGGCTTGGGCCAGTGCGGGGCGGCTGGCGGGGCGCACCACTGCCCGCAGGGATGCCCCGGCGGCATAAACGTCCTGGCCATGGAAGGCCAGGGTTTCCCCATCGGTCAGGACGGCGTCCTCCCCCAGCAGCCGGCGCAGGTCGCGGATCAGGGAGTCGTCAGCCGGACCGGGGGCAGCGGAAACATCAATCGGGGTCTGCAGGGACTGGGTCATGGCGCGGGTGCCGTCCTTCAAGGCGGGGCCGAAATCTGAGGCCCCAACAATGCCAGCGCCGGCCCGCCCCGCCTTGCGCCGACGACCCGACTATCCGGCCTGTGGACAAACGGCCGCCGGGGCGACCTTGGGCACGGGGCCCAGCGTGCCCAGAGCCGCGGCGCCGACCAGGAAACCGGCCGCGCAGGCGCCCAAGCCGGCGCCATATCCACCGGTCATGTCATAGAGGCGCCCGATGCCCATGGGCCCCAGGCCGGCCCCCAAGGCGAAGAATCCCAATTGCCAGCCATAGATCTCGCCATAACTGCGCAGGCCGAAATAGCGGCTGACCAGGAAGGCGACCAGATCGACCTCGGCCCCGGCGGCGAAACCGATCAGCAGGACCGCCGGCAGCACCAGCGCGGCATTGGCCCCCGGCATGGTGGCGCCCGACAGCGCCAGCAGCGCGCAGCCCAGGGCGGCGGCGGCCATGACGGCGGCCGCGACCGCCGGCGGGTGCAGGCGGTCGACCAGGCCGCCCACGCCCAGGCGGCCGACGATGATGGCCATGCCCAGCAGGCTGGCGTACCAGACGGCCGTGGCGCGCTCGACACCGGCGCCGGACAGCATGGGCACCAGGTGCACGATCAGGCTGGCGACGGCGAAGGAGGCGAACAGCAGGCCGACACCCAAGCCCCAGAACTGCCGGGTGCGACGCGCCTCCGGCAGGGTCAGGCTGGGGCGTTCCGGCATCGCCGGGGCCGACGCTGCGACAGCGCTGGTGCCCGTAGCCTCACGGAAGAACAGGCCCACGACGGCCAGCCCCAGCCCCGCCACCAGCGCCGCCTGCCCCAGATAGGCGACGCGCCAGCCGTGGGTGGTCACCAGCCACTGGGTGAAGGGCGGCGCCAGGATGCCGCAGACGCCGGTGCCCGTCAGCGTCAGGCCCAGCGCCAGGCCCCGGGAGCGGTCGAAGCTGGCGTTGACCGCCCGCGTCCACACAATGGGCAGCGTGCCCGCCCCCAGCACCATGGCGCACCCGAACGCCAGGTAGAAGCTGGTGAGCGAGGGGCCGATATGGCTGAGCCCGACGAGGCCCAGCGCCAGCAGGAACAGCGACACCATGCCCACGCGGCGGCCACCCAGGCGGTCGACCAGGCGGCCGATGACGGGCCCCAGCAGGATGGTGGTGGTGGTGGTCAGCAGGGTGGCGCCGGAAATGGCGGTGCGGGACCAGCCGAATTCCTGGGACAGGGGCCCGATGAAAATGCCCAGGGTGTAGAAGGTCAGGCCGGTGATGCCCAGCCCGACGCCGGTGGCCGCCGCCAAGACCAGCCGCCACCCCTTGCGGAATTCCTCCATCGCCCCCGTTCCCCTGACTGAAATCACCCGATAGTCCCCCGGCCGCTTGCTTCAGGCCCGGCCGAACCGCCAGTACAGCAAAGCTGAGGACACGTTCAACAGGGCGGGAACCACGCCGAAGGCCAGCATGACCCCGGTGAGGGCCACGTCGGTCTGCGGCTGGCCAGCCACGGCCCGCGCGGCGTCGAAGCCGAAGCCCGACAGCACTAGGCCGACCAGCAGCGTGCCGCCCAGCGCGAATCCCACCTTGTCCACCGCGATCCAGGCGGCGGAATAAAGCCCGGCATGGGCCTGATCGTCGCCCGCGATGTCGCTCATCATGGAAAAGCCCAACAGGGTCCAGCCGGAATTGAAGATGGCGGCGACGAAGGAGAAGGCGTAGGCCACCACCGTCCCGGCGCCGGCGCTCATGGACCAGCCCAGGTAGGCCACGCCATAGCCGGCGGCGGCAAGGATATAGACCGGCTTCTTGCCGATGCGGCGGGCAAGGGCGACCCAGGCCGGCTGGGCCGCGACGATGCCGGCGCAGGCGATGATCACCAGACCGCCGATCAGCTGGAAAGCGTCCGTCCGCGCCATGTTGTAGGTCAGGAAATACAGCATCGAGGCGTAGGCCATGCCGGACCCGGCCAGTTGCAACAGGTTGGCCAGCAGCAGGACGGAAAAACGGGGGCGGCCAGCGTCGCCACCACCTCCCGCGCGGTCAGGTGACGGTGGGCAGGCAGGGGGTTGGTAGCCACCGGCGCCTGGCGCCGGGCGCGGCCGGACCCGAAATAGGCCAGCACCAGCGCAAGGGGGCAGACCACCGCCAGGAACCGGGACATGCCCTCATACGCCGGCTGGCCCCCGCCCAGGCTTTGCACCAGGTAGGGGGCCAAGGCGCCGCCGACCAGCACGCCGATGGCGGTGAAGACTAGACGCCAGGCCATCAGCACCGTCCGCTGGTGCGGGTCGCTGGACAGCTCGCCGGCGATGGCGAGATAGGGAACGGAGAAGCAGGCGAACACGGCCATGTACAGGCTGAAGGCGCCCGCCACATAGGCGACACGGGCCGTCACCGGCAGGTCCGGCACATGGAACAGCAGGATCAGGGCCACCGGCGCGCCCAGCGCCCCGACCAGCAGCCAGCCCCGGCGCGCGAAGCGATGCTTCCACCGATCCGACAGGATGCCGACCAGCAGGTCGCAGCCCACGCCCCAGACCAGCTTGGGCACGAAGATGGCGGCACCCGCCAGCGCCGGCTCGATGCCCAGGACATTGGTCATGAAGAACATCAGCAGCAGCGACGGCACGTCGCGGAAGACCTGGCCGGCGATCTGCCCCACGCCATAGCCCGCCTGGGCCAAGAGGCCCAGGCGCCCGGGTGCTGCGGGCCCCTGTTCGGAAAGCGCGATGCTCATGACGGCGATGTTCCTTAACCGTGAGTGTTGGGGCGTTCGGTGTTCGGGCTGCCGGAAAGGCGAAGGGACGGCCCGCCGCCTGGCAAGGCCGTCCCCCGCAATGGCCACCAGGACCCCGCCAGCGGGCGGCTGGCGTGGGTCAGCGGCCCGGAAGGATACGCGGCGGCGGCGGGGCGGGCGGGGCCCAGCCCGCCGGCACGGGCGCCGGCGTCTGCTGATGGGCGTAGTTCTCCAGGCTGGACAGCGACGGGCCGTAGTCGCTGTCGGGGGCGCTCAACCACTTCGCGTCCATGGCGCGGGCCTTGGCGACCACATCGGCCGGCAATTGGTCGATGCTGGGCGCCGTGCCGAAGGTGCAGAAATAGCTGATGCAGCCGGCGGCCTGGCCCATCAGCATCCAGGGCAGCCAAGGCGTGATGCGCGACCAGGAACCGACAGCCGGCACATGGGTCATGGCCGGGTCTTCCAGATCCCGGCGCTTGACCACGTAATGGAACATCTCCGACACCCGGTTGAAGGCGCCCGAGGATTCACGCGGCCATTTGTCGGGCTGCAGGGCGGACGGGTAGAATAGGTGGATGTCGGTCGACAGATGCACCGTGCCGTCCGGCCCGTCGGTCCAGTTCATGAGGAACGGCCGCTTCGGCGGCTTTTCCTTGTTCAGGCCGCCATAGGACGGCGGTTCCGGCAGGAATTCGCTGATGGTGAAGTTGAAGGGATCGTTGGCGATGGGAACGACCCGCACATCCTCATTGGTGTAGGGGTTGTGCCAGGTGTCCATGAGCTGGCCGGTCTGGAGGTCGCGGTAGAAACCGATCTCCCGCAGCATGCGGCGCCAGCTACCGTCCGGCAGCTGCTGCGAGCGGACGACGCTGAAGCCGTCGACCTGGAACAGCGACCGCACCGCCTCATTGTCGCGCACGCCATAGACGGTGCCGCGGAACCAGCCGACCTTCTGCTTGGTCGGGTCGAGGTCCATGTCCAGGCGGGCATAGGCGTCGCGGTTCCACTTGGGATCCTTGAAATCGACGCGGGTGAGAAAGGCCGGGGCCGTCGCCCGCGCGGGGGCCGCCAGCCCCAGCACGCCGGCCGCCGCCGCCATCGTCGCCAAACCCAGGCTTTCGCGCCTGCTCAGTTCCGGACCACTCATGACTCCGGTATCTCCCCTGTTCCTGCCTGCTTTCGCCGGCCGGGACGCCCGCCCCGGCCTTGGATTACAGCGTGGCCCGGAATGGTTCGGCGTTGGAAGGTTCAGCCCAGGCTTCAACCATCAGGTGGACAAGGCCGGGGGGCCGCTTGGCCTAGCCCGGCGATCGCCCTTTCAATTCCCCCCGACGCACATCAGCGATGGGGGAGCGGCCATGCTCAACACCTTCCAGCAACTCACGCATCCGGTCTTGCCGACGCCCACGCACGACGAAGCGGCGCGGCAGGAATTCACCAAGAGCTTCAAGAACTTCATCCAGCAGAAGCTGCTGCCCGGCCTAACGCCGGTCTACCGCAACCGCGTGGTCCCGGCGTTTGAGCGCGCCCATGGCCGGCCTCCGGCCGACCGGCGTGACATCCGCAGCGCCATGGTGCGTGAGCTGTACTTCCAGCACTACGCCGCCGCCAACCGCATCGCCCAAGAGCTGCTGTGGGAATCCACCAACGTGACGGTGGACCGGCAGTTGCCGGAATTGAACGCCAAGGCCGCCGAGCTGTCCGCCAAGACCGCCGCCACGCTGGACATCCCCGCCGGCTTCGTGCCGCCGCGCTACGTCACGGCGGTGGACATCCACTGCATGCCGGGCGGCTACACCACGGAGGTGGCCAAGGACGACATTTCCGTGGGCGCCCTGTACGACCGGGGCGTCTATCTCTACGCCATGGGCTATATGGGCCCGCTGAACGATGACATGGGCCGCTCGGTCTGCAACTACCTGAAGCGCCGCATCCCAGACTTCAAGCCCAAGCGCATCCTGGACATGGGCTGCACCGTGGGCCACGCCACCCTGCCCTACAAGGAGCTGTTCCCCGACGCGGAGGTGTGGGGCATCGATGTCGGCGCGCCGGTCGTGCGCTATGCCCATGCCCGTGCCGCCGGCCTGGGGCTGGAGGTCAACTTCGCCCAGATGAACGCCGAGGAGACGCGCTTCCCCGACGGGCATTTCGACCTGGTGGTCAGCCACATCCTGTTGCACGAAACCAGCGCCAAGGCCATGCCGCGCATCTTCCAGGAATGCCATCGCCTGCTGGCGCCGGGCGGCTACATGATCCATGCCGACCTGCCGCCCTTCGACCTGATGGACCCCTTCACCCAGTTCATCCTGGACAACGAGACCTGGTACAACAATGAGCCGTTCTGGGGCGCGATGCGCGAGATGAACCAGTACGATCTGGCGGAGCGCGCGGGCTTTGACCGCGCCGAGGTGAAGTTCGACACCGCCCCCATGGCCGTCATGGAATTCGCCGCCCAGGCCGCCGCCGGCTATAGCGAGGAAGCCGCCACGGCCGTGGCCGACCGTGAATTCGCCGCCGGCGAATACGCCCCCGGCGGCGGGTGGGAGGTGCTGATCGCCCACAAGTCCGCCACCGCCGCCCTCAACAAGGATGCCGCCTGATGACCACGCCCCGCCCCCATGTCGTGAAGGACGCCAAGGGCAAGCGCCCGACCTTCTACGACGCGCCTGGCCTGGATCAAGCCATGTCCATGATCCTGGTGATGGCCAACGAAATCTCCGTGTTGCATGACCGGCTGGACAGCGCCGAGCGGGTCGCCAAGGCCCAGGGAATTGACCTGGCCGCCGGCATCGAGGCGCTGGTGCTGGACCAGCCGGCACTGGAGGCGCGCGAGGCCTGGCGGCAGGACTTCCTGGACCGGCTGTTCTACCTGCAACGGAAGGAAGCGGCGGAGGCGGCACAGGCCGACACCACCGAACGCTTCAACCGCACCATCGAGGAAATCGCCACACCCTGACGGCATGGGGTCCCCGCACGCGGAGGGCGGGGACCCTGCCTTTCAGGGATGGATGCGCCTTAGCCGGCGCGCACGGTGGCCAGGAAATCCTGCACCTGGGTGCGCAGGCGCTGGGAGTCGGTGGCGAGTTGGCTGGCCGACGCGAGCACCTGCTCCGCCGCGGCGCCGGTCATGCCCGCCGCCTCCGACACGCTGGTGATGGTCGCGCTGACCTCCTGCGTGCCCCGCGCCGCCTCCTGGACGTTGCGGGCGATTTCCTGGGTGGCGGCACCCTGTTCCTCGACCGCCGAGGAGATGGTGGTGGCGATGCCCTGCATCTGGTTGATGATGCCGGCGATTTCGCCGATGGCCGTGACGGTGCGGCGGGTTTCCTCCTGCACGGCGGCGATCTGCTGGCTGATGGCGTCCGTGGCGCGGGCGGTCTGGCCCGCCAGGCTCTTGACTTCACCGGCCACGACGGCGAAGCCCTTGCCGGCCTCACCGGCCCGCGCCGCCTCGATGGTGGCGTTCAGGGCCAGAAGGTTGGTCTGGGCGGCAATGTCGTTGATGAGCTGCGCGGCTTCGCCGATACGCTCCGCCGCGGAGGCCAGGCCCTGCACCAGATCGCCGCTGCGGGCGGCGCCATCGGTGGCGACATTGGAAATGCGGCTGGATTCGGCGACTTGCCGCGCGATCTCGTTGATGGAGGAGGACAGTTCCTCCGACGCGGCCGCCACGGTCTGCACATTGGCGGAGGCCTGCTCCGCCGCCACGGCCACGGTGGAGGCCTGCAGGGTCGATTCCCCGGCCGTCGCCGACATGCTCTGCGCGGTGCGTTGCAATTCCGCCGCGGTTTCGGAAACAGCGCGAACCACGTCCATCACCCTGGCCTCGAAGGCATCGGCCATGCCGTGCAGCGCCTGGCGCTGTTCCTCCGCCGCCCTGGCCTTCTGCGCCTCCTGCTCGGCGCGCAGGTGTTCGACCTCCAGCGCGTTGCTCTTGAAGACCTGGACGCTGCGCGCCATGGCCCCGATCTCATCCTTCCGGGCCTGGCCGGGCACCTCGGCCGCCAGGTCGTTGGCCGCCAGCCGGTCCATGACGCGGCGCAAGGCGCCGATGGGGGTCGTCAGGCCGGCGCGGCTGATCCAGAAGGCCAAACCCAGCGTGAAAAGGATGGAAAGGGCGGCGATGGACACCTGAACGCGTATCGCGCGCCGGGTGCCGGCTTTCAGGGCATCGGCGGACTCGGCGGCGAACTTCAGCAGGTCATTGTTGAAAACCGCGAAGTCGGTGATCGCCTTTTCCAGGGGCGGGCCGCATTCGGCCTTGAGCCGGGCCGCGGCGTCCATGTTTTCCTCCGCCGTCACCGCCTTTTTCGCGACGGCGATCGCGGGCTCACACCCAGCGAAACCAAGCTGTACTGCCTTGTCGACCGGGCCCAGCCGCTGCTCCCATTCCGGCAGGTTCTGGTGCACGCCGGCGATCAGGGCGCCGTATTGCTTCCTGGCGTCATCAACCTGGGCCAGCAGCCTGGCATTGCCCTCATCGGTCGTTTCGGTGGCCAGCTGGAAAGCGGCGGCGATAAAGACATTAACGAAACGGTTCGCCCGCACCGACATGGTGGCCGAGCGGTCTATGCGTGTGATCAGGTCGGCGTAAGAATCATCGACTTCCGTCATTCGCACGCTACTGGTAATCAGAAAAGCAATTAAGGCCAATGAAAATATTGTGACAATTATGTTTATTTTATATGCAACACGAATATTATCAAGAACCATCTCAATCCCCGACTTTTCTTGGATTATTTAGACGCAGCCGTACGGGAACCGCGCGTTCCTGCCAGCATGCGTTTGAGGGAAGAGGACAGGCTTGAAGGCGGCCAAAGCCGTGACAGCGGTGTCCCCAAGCGGGGACCATACGGCAGTATGGGCGTTTTCAACAATTAAAATTGCGTACTCAAACGCACAGGTTAGTCATAATTATTTTGAATGGCCCCATCAACAATATTCATCACTGAAGAGTTTACGTTGTATTTGACCAAATTGCGCCGCATGAACGGCGTTACCTTCACTCATAGATTGATGGGCATGAGGATGGCGGGCGGCGTGGCCACCGCCCCACCCCGTCACTTATGAGAAAGACGCACCGGTCCGTTGTCGGAAAGGCGGCCCCGCAGCACCTGCAGCGCGCCGGCGTCACCCCCGGCATAGGCCCGCATGAACAGGATGGACAGGGAAACGGCAGCCGCCAGCGCCGCCTCCTGCCGCGGCCCCGGCAATTCCGGCCGGCAGATGCCCCCCCGAAATAATGGTCCGCGCCATCCAGCACAGCGGCGTAGCGGTCCCCACCGACTGCGGCCTCCTCATAGGCGGCCAGATGGCCGCGCCAATCAGTCATGCCGGGCGGGGTGTCGCGGTCACCGGTCTGGATGAGGGCCGGCACCGCCAGCGCGGCATAATCGCCGGCCCGCACCAGGCCGCCCCCCACGCCTGGCGGCGAAAACGCCACGGCGACGCGGGCGCGCGGGTCGCGCAGGGGCAGGGGAACCCCTTCCGGCACGGCCGGCGTGGCGCCGCCCAGGACCAGGGCGATCAAGGCGCCGTAGGAATGACCGGCCGCGATGTAGGTCCCGCCCAGATGGTCCGCCACGGCGCGGACATCCTCGATGCGCGCCGGCCAGCTGGCCAGGCCGGGGAAAGAGGCCTGGTCCGGATGGTCCGTGGAATCCACATGCAGGGGGGCGTACACGCTGTAGCCGGCCCGCCCCCACGCCTCGATGACCGACTGGTATTTCCACGGCGCCGACAGGGCCCCATGGGAAAACAGGATACGGCCGCGCTCGTCCGCGACGGTCCAGGTGCGGACGTCCACGGCGCGGCCCCCGGCGGTGCGCAGCGTCAACCGTCCGCCCTCCGCCCGGGC
The DNA here is from genome assembly GCF_036348415.1 of Nitrospirillum karajorum. NCBI lineage: Bacteria > Pseudomonadati > Pseudomonadota > Alphaproteobacteria > Rhodospirillales > Azospirillaceae > Nitrospirillum > Nitrospirillum karajorum. The sequence goes on along the minus strand of NZ_JAZBQB010000001.1, from coordinate 1,290,740 downwards.
GGGACGCAGGCGCCCCGCCACCGCGACACCCGCGCCGGCGGCCAGGAAGGTCCGCCGGCCCAGCCTGAACGACGCTTTCCCGTCCCGCGCCGCCATCACGCCTTCTCCAGGATTTCCATGGCGGCGGCCTCACCCGTCTCCATGGCGGATTCCATGCCGTGTTCCAGGCGGCGCAGATGTTCGCCCGCGAAGTGGATGCGGCCCACCGGCTTGCCCATGTCGGTGGCGAAGCGCTTGACCTGGCCCGGGCCGAAGACATGCTTGTTGCCCCGGACATAGGGATTGCGGCCCCAGCTGTAGCCCAGGATGTAGTCCAGCGCCCCCACCATGGACGGCCGCACCCGGGCCAGTTCCGCGATGACGAGGTCGGACTGCTGCTCCACCTCCCGGTCGTCCCAGCGCGTGGCGCCGTCGCCGTTGACCCAGACGATCAGCGTGTCGGTCGCCCCCGTCTCCGGGCTTTTCAGCGCGAAGGCGCGCTCGAAGGGCAGGTCGGTCCACAGCGACGGCGGCAGGCCGTCCTGTTCCCAGTACGGCTTGGTGATGCGGAAATGGAACTGGGTGGTGGCGGAGTACAGGGCGCCGGCGATGGCGTCGGCCTGGGCGTCGGGCAGGCCCGGCGTGAAGCGGATGTTGCGCACCGCCGAATAAGGGGCCGCCACCACCAGGTACTTGCCGGTCAGCACGTCGCCGTTCGCCAGTTGCACCCGCACCTTGCCATCGCCCTGGTCCACGGCGACAGCCGGGCTGAGCAGGCGCACCGGGGTCTTCAGCGCCGCCGCCATGGCCTTGGGCAGCACGTCGGAGCCGCCGACGATGTAGCTGCGCTCCATATTATTGACGCCGTACTGCGGCTTGTTGGGGTCGGTGAACCCTTCCGCCCGGGCGCGGGCGAGGTCGCGGAAGATGCTGAGGGCGGAGATGCTTTCCAGGCTGGGACCGTTGACGTCGATGTCGGCCAGGCGGATCGCCGCCTCGGAAACGCCCTTGGCCCGCATGAACTCGGCTGCCGAGATGTCGTGGACCAGGTTGGCGGGATCCAGCCAGGCGGCGGTGTCCTTGAAGGGCAGCCAGCGCTGGAACAGGCCCGTCTGCAGGATGTAGGGCAGGATGCTCCGCTCCGCCCCGCGGGTCATGTTCACCGGGGCGTTGGCCCAATCCTGCGGCCGGAGGGAGACGCCGTTGACGTGCAGCAGGAAGTCGGTCGGGATGCCGCCCTTATTGGTCAGGCCGACGTTCAGCCGCGAACAGGCGTCGCGCACACGGCCGTAGAGCGCACCGACCTCACTGGCGCCCAGTTCCGCCTGATAGCCGTCCTTGCGCCCGGTGCGCAGACGGCCACCGACACGGTCCGACGCCTCCACCACCTGCACCGACAGTCCCTGGCCTTCCAGGATGGACGCGGCGTTCAGGCCCGCCAGGCCGGCGCCGATGATGACGACATCGACACTCTGCGGCCCCTTGGCCCAGGCAGGGGCAGTCCCCAGCAGCGGGGCGGTCGCGAGCAAGCCGCCGACGACGGCACGGCGAGTGGGGAGAAAGGAACGGACATCCTGGGACATGGAAGCGGTCTTTCCGGCCTTGAAGGGAGAGGACGGCCGACGGGATGGATGGCGAAAGCGTACCAACCGCGACGGCAAGCATGCAGCGTCCGCCGCCCGGCGGCGAAACCAAAGCCCCCGCCATCCCCCTGTCCGCGTGGCGGATAGTTTCGGTTCCGCAGGGGCGGGCGCCGCCGTCTATCCACCCAGCGGTCAGACCATTACGGTCCCGCGCGCCCACGCCGATCGGGATGTTAACCGTTATGAGTCATCGCTGTGGAAGGTCCGCCATGAAGATCGCACCCGCCTGCCTGCTGGCCCTGGCCCTGGTTTGCCAGCCAGGCCCGACCCAGGCCGCCGACACGCCGGGAGCCCCCGCAGCCGTAATGCCCTTCGCCGACCAGGCGCCGCCGCCGGCACCGGATTACGGCCGGCCCGAAAGCTGGGCGGCGCGGCCGGGCGCGCCCGGCGCGTCGACGGCCGTGCCCCCGGGCGCCAGCCCGGTGGCGGCGTCCGCCGCGGGCGTGGACGTGTTCTACGTCCACCCGACCACCTACCGCAGCCGCGACCACTGGAACCAGGACATCGCCGACGCCACGGTCAACGCCTGGACCGACGCCAGCGTCATCGCGCGCCAGGCCAGCGTCTTCAACGGCTGCTGCCGGATTTTCGCGCCCCGCTACCGCCAGGGCTCGTCGTTGGCGTTCAGCACCATGGCCGGCGACGGCGCCAAGGCGTTCGACTTGGCCTACAGCGATGTCGAGCGGGCTTTCGACCATTACATGGCGTACGACAATGGCGGCCGGTCCTTCATCCTGGCGGGTCACAGCCAGGGTGCGGTGCACCTGACGCGCCTGCTGGAACGGCGCATCGACGGCACGCCGCTGGCCCGGCAGCTGGTTGCCGCCTACACCATCGGCACCAACCTGTCGGAAGGGGACTTCCCCCGCACCTACAAGACGCTGGCGCTGTGCGACACGCCAGCCCAAACCCACTGCGTCATCGGCTGGAATTCGGTTTTGCCCGAGGCCGACATCGCGCTGTTCGCCAAGGCGGGGGAGGCGCGCTACGTCCAGCGCCACGGCGACAACCCGGGCAAGACGCTGGTCTGCGTCAACCCGCTGACCTTCGACCGCGCACGGCCCGCCGCCGGGGTGGAGCGGTCGCTGGGCGCCGTACCTGGGGACCCAGGCGAAGGGCCGCCGCAACCGTTGCGCCCCCACGCCGTCAGCGCCCGCTGCGACCGGGGCTACCTGGTGGTGGAGCCGGCCGCCGACCTGGGGCTGAAGCCCCTGCCCGGCGGACTGATGCACTATCACGACTACGGCCTGTTCTACGCCGACATCCGCGCCAACATCGCACAGCGCATTCAAGCCTTCCAAGCCGGGAACTGAACCCGGTCCCACCGCCGCACAGGGGCGGCGACAACAGGCATGACCGTCTGGGAGCCATGATGACCAACGAACAGGACCGCGCGCGTCGCCCGGTCGAGATCCTGCTGGATTACGCCTTGCCCGCGCTGGTGATGGCGCAGGACGTGCTGACGACGCTGATGCCGCGCATGGACAAGATGTCGCCCCTGCGTGAGGAGTTGCGCGGCTGGCATTATCTGGTCGGCACGCTGCTGTTCGCGCTGGCAGTCACCCGGCTGTGGCGCTGGAAGCGGGGCCTGCCGCCCCTGCCCACGCCCGGCCTGCCGCCGCGCGCCCGCGCCTGGGCCATGGGCCTGGTGCTGGCGACCTATATCTGCCTCAGCCTGACGCCCCTGCTGGGTGTGTTCGTGGTGTGGAGCCATGGCACGGGCCTGCATTTCGGCCCCCTGCCGGCCCTGCCCGCCCCCATCGGCGAGAACCGCGACCTGTGGCTGTTCACCGGCTATTTCCATTCGGCGTCCGGGACCAGTCTGCTGGTTCTGAAGATGGCCGTCCTGTTGTCGGCGGTCTACTTCCTGTTCCGCCATGGCAAGGGGCTGTTCGCCGCCTTTCCGCGCGGCTTCGGCCTGTACGCCCTGCTCAGCATGGGGTCCGCGCTGTTCGCGCTCAGCACCTTCAAGTCCTATGACCGGGGCCCTGTCGTGGTGGCGGAGTATCTGGCCGTCGCCGCCATCCTGTGGGGCCTGGGCGCGCTGGTGCGTCGCCGCCGCGCCGGCCGGCCGCCGGCCGAGGGCTACAAGGGGCGGATACCGGCCGCCATCGCGGCGGCGCTGCTGGTCGGCGTGGGGCTGTACGGCCCACACGCCCTGTTCCGCGTCTCCCCCTTCGCCAGCGGCCACGTGGTGCAGGCGGAGAAGGGCGCCACCTCCCGGTCGGAGGCGCCGGTGGTGGTCACCCTGCCACCGGAGACCGATTTCGAACGTCAGGTGCGGGCGGAGACGTTCAAATGGTGCGTGTTCTGCCACACCATGAACAAGGGCGGGGCCCATGGCACCGGCCCCAACCTCTACGCCGTCTTCGGCCAACGCATGGCGGCGGCGCCCAACTTCCCCTACGGCGCCAGCCTGGCAGCCCGGGGCCGCAACGGCGAGGTGTGGACGGATGAGGCCCTGGCCGCCTTCCTGTCCGATCCCGACACGTTCGCCCCCGGCACCGCCATGGTCGTGTCCTCCGGCAACATCACCGATCCGGAACGGCTGAAGGCGCTGATCACCATCCTGAAGCGTGAAACGGGATCGGCGGCACCATGATGAGCCCGCATCACACCCCGGCCCACCCCGGGACGACCCGCATGCGGCGCCTCCCCTCCCTGCTGGCGCTGTACTCCTTGCTTCTCGCCCTGCCCGCCAATGCCCACGCCGCCGAGGCGACCGACGCGGCGGAGGCGGTGTACCGCCAGCGCCTGTCGGCGTTGATGGCGGGGGCGGCGCCGGAATCGATCTACCAGCCGCTGGAAGCGGTACCGGGGGCCGCATCGCCCGTCGCCCTGCCGCGCGCCCAAACAGCCACACGCGCCAGCGCCATCGCGGGCATCCGCGCCGACGCGCTGGCCGCCGCCGAGGCCTATGCCGCCGAGAGCAAGGCCAGCGCCTTCCTGGTCTGGCACCAGGGGCGACTGGCGGCGGAGCGCTATTTCGACGGGGTCACGGCGCAAACGCCGCTGCCCTCGAAGTCACTGTCCAAACCCTTGGCGGCGGTGGCGGTGGGCCGGGCCATCTTCCTGGGGTATATCCGCTCGCTGGACCAGCCGGTGGCCGATTTCATCCCGGAATGGCGGGGAACGGCCAAGGCCGCCATCCTGGTGCGCCATCTGCTGGACATGCGCTCCGGCCTGCTGGACCAGGGCGTGAGCGCCGACCCCGACAGCCCCTGGAACCGGGCCTATCTCAGCCCCGACCATGGCCGCTACATCATCGACGCCTATCCCCTGACCGACGTGCCCGGCAGCCGCTTCGCCTATTCCAACGCCACGGCGGACTTGGTGGCCGTGGTGCTGGAACGCGCCACGGGGCGGCGCTACGCCGAGTTCCTGGGGCATGAGGTCCTGGCCCCCATCGGATCGCCGGGGGGCGCCATCTGGGTCAGCCAGCCGGACGGGCTGGCCCATTCCGGTTGCTGCATCCTGCTGCCGGCGGAAAGCTGGCTGCGGCTGGCCCGCCTGCTGCTGAACGATGGCGTGGTGGACGGGCGGCGCATCCTGCCCCCCTTCTACATCCGGGAGATGGTGACGCCTACGGCGCAGAACCCGCGCTATGGCCTGGGGGTGTGGGTGGCCGGACCTTACGTGGAACGGCGCGGCTTCGGCGCGCCCGGGACCCCCGGCCCCAGCGTTCGCCATGGCGAGCCTTACCTGGACCGCGACCTTTACCTGTTCGACGGCAACGGCAACCAGACGGTCCACGTTTCCCCCGCCGCCGGCCTGATCGTGCTGCGGCTGGGACCGACGCCGCCCAAGGCCCTGGACTGGGATAACGCCCGCCTGCCCAACCTGCTGCTGCGCGGCCTGGTCAACCCGCCGGCGCTGTCGCCTCAGCCGGTCCCCGCAGGCGGGTGAAAGCCGGCGATCAGCCCGGCCCGGCCGTGCCCGTGGCGCCCAGGGCCTCCAGCCACCACAGGAATTCCTGCAGGAAGTGGTCCGAAGTGCTGCCCCGCGGCGTCATGCCGAAGCCGTGGCCGCCGCGCAGGTACAGGTGCACCTCCGGCCGGTAGCCGGCGGCGACCAGCGCGTCGTAGAAGCGGCGCACCCCCTGGCCCACGAACACGTCGTCCTGGGCCATGGCCAGGAAGAAGGGCGGCAGGCGGCCGGGTGCCGGCTTGGGCGGCGGGGCCAGCCAGGGCTCCGTCGGCGTCCCCGGCTCTGGCGGCAGGTTGGCGGGGGGCAGGGTGTAGTCGCCCGTCGTGAAGGCGCCGCCGTAGATGGGCGCCACGTAATCCGGCCGGTCGGCGGCGACAGGGGCGAGGCCCATCATCGACACCACATGCGCCCCGGCGGAAAAGCCGATGGCCGCCACCCGGTGCGGGTCGATGCCATAGGCGGCTGCGCGCTCGCGGATGCGCTTCAGCGCCTGGATGCCATCGGCCACGCCGGGAACGCCCTGAACCTCCACCGGCACGCCCTGGAACCGGCGCTGGATGTCGTCCTCCGGCCCGTCCTGCTGTACCAGGCGGTATTTCAGAACGAAGGCGGCCACACCCCGCTCGGCCAACCAGGTGGCCACGGCCACGCCCTCATTGCGGATGGCCAGGAAGCGGAAGCCACCGCCGGGGGCGATGATGACGGCGGCACCGGTGGCCCGCGCCGGATCGGGCAGGTAGGCCTGATAGGTCGGGTCGGTGACGTTGGTCACGCGTTCCCCATCGGCGCTGGTCGCCTCCACCACGGGGTGGGCCGCCCTGCCCGGCCAACCGGCGTCCAGGGGCGCCTCCCCCGGCCACACCCGCTCCGGCGCCAATATCCTCAGGACGGGGCCGCCGGCATCGGCCGCCGCGGCACCGGGAAGCGGCGAGGCCCAAAGCCACGCCAGGAAGGTCGCCGCGCACAGGATCATCGCCAACCGCCTCATACCTTACCCCCCTTTTGATCCTTGCGGCCCGGAGCGTCACAGCCGGGCGGTGACCGCCTTGGTTTCCAGGTACGCGTCCAACCCTTCCCGCCCGAACTCCCGCCCCCAGCCGGATTGGCGGAAGCCGCCGAACGGGATGTTGGTGCCGATGGCGCCGTGGCAGTTGATCGAGACCTGGCCCGAGCGGATGCGCGACGCCAGGCGGTGGGCCGTGGACAGGTCGCGGGTCCAGACGCTGCCCGACAGGCCATAGTCGCTGTCGTTGGCCAGGGCGGCGATCTCATCGAGATCGGCGGTTTCCAGCCGATGCACCGCCATGACGGGGCCGAAAATCTCATCACGGAAGATGTCCATGTCCGGCTGGACATTGGTGAAAATCGTGGGCGGCACGAAATGGCCCGGACGGTCGGGTCGCACGCCACCCGTCACCAGCCGCGCCCCCTGGGTGAGGCCACGATCCACGTAGCCCATGACGCGGGCGGCGTGCCCAGCGCTAATCAGGGGGCCGAACTGCACCGCCGGGTCGAGGCCGTGGCCCAAGGTCAGGGTCCGGCTGAAGGCCGCCATGCCCTCCACCAGGCGATCATGGATGGCGGCATGGGCGAAGATGCGCGTCCCGGCCATGCAGTTCTGGCCTTGCAGGAAGAAGGTTGCCATCGCCACCCCCGGCACCGCCAGATCCAGGTCGGCATCCGGCATGACGACCACCGGCGACTTGCCGCCCAATTCCAGCGACACTTTCTTCAGGTTGCCGGCGGCGGCGTGGACGATCTTGCGCCCCACCTCGGTGGAGCCGGTGAAGCTGACCTTGTCCACCTTGGGGTGGGCGGCCAATGCCGCGCCGACCACCTCGCCCAGGCCGTTGATGACGTTGACCACGCCGGGCGGGAAGCCGGCCTGGACCACCAGGCGGGCCAGCAGCAGGGCCGACAGCGGCGTCTCCTCCGCCGGCTTGACGATGACCGTGCAACCCGCCGCCAGGGCCGGCGCCAGCTTCAGGACCAGGGTGGACAGCGGGACGTTCCAGGGCACGATGAGGGCGACGACGCCCACCGGCTCGCGCACGGTGTAGGTCAGCGCCTCGGCCACCGCGGCCACATGGGCCGGCGGCGTGGTGGTCACCCCCTCGATCCTCAGCGCCCAGCCGGCATAGTAGTCGACCATCTCCACGCTGTTGCTGACCGTCAGGCCGGCGATGAAGGCCGGCATGCCGTTGTCCAGGATCTCCAGCTCCGTGAACAGCCGGGCGTGCTCCTCCACCAGCCGTGCCAGGCGGGTCAGCAAGCGCGCGCGTTCGGGACCCAAGGTGCGACCCCACGGGGCTTGGCCCTGACCGCCCTGGAAGGCCCGGCCGGCGGCGGCCACGGCATCCTCCACATCCGTCCCCCCGCCGATATCGGCCTCGGCCAGCACCAGGCCGGTCGCGGGGTCACGGGTGGTGATCGTCTCCCGGCCGGCGCGCCAGGCCCCGTCGATGAACAGGCCGTGCCGCTCGGCCAGGAAGGCGCGCGTGCTTTCCAGCACGGGATGACCGTCAAACGGCAGGATGGGGGCGGACATGGAACCTCCGAGGGCACGCGGCAGCGGGGATGGGGTCAGACCGGCACGGTGGCGCAGTCATAGTCGAACAGGCCCAGCGTATCCTCGTTGCGCATGGCCCGCAGCCCGAACAGGTCGGTGTCGTCGGCCTGCATACGGTCCGCGTTGGCGTTCGATTCCAACTGGATAAAGGTCGCGCGCTCGTGCCGGGCGGCCTCATAGCGCCGCAATCCTTCCTCCGCCGTGGCGCTATCGGCCAGGGCGCGGGCCAGGACCACCGCATCCTCGATGGCGCAGGCAGCACCCTGGCCCAGGAAGGGCGTCATGCCGTGAGCGGCGTCGCCCAGCAGGGCGACACGGCCCTGAACCCAGGTGGGCAGCGGCTGGCGGGCGTTGATCGCCCACTTGTAGAACTCCCCCTCACGGATGGCCGCGATCATGGTCTGCACTTCCGGCGCCCAGCCGGCGAAGGCTTCCTGAAGGTCGGACCGGCGGGCCGGAATGGTCCAGCCATCCTGCGTCCACCCCGCTTGCCGGGCGAAGAAAACCAGGTTCAGGATCTTGGATTGCCGCATGGGGTATCTCAACACCATGCGCTGCGGACCGATGTGGATGCCGGGCCAGGATGTCAGGTCGGCCAGCGCCTCGTCCACGGGCACCAGGGCGCGCCAGGCGACATGGCCGGTGAAGTGCGGCGCCTTTTCCTCGAACGCGCGCCGCACCACCGACTTGACACCATCCGCGCCGATGAGAATGTCGCCCTCGACGGTCCGGCCGTCCTGCAGGATGGCCGTGGTGCCCTCGACGGCGGTCACACCGGCACTGGTCAGCAGCCGGCCACCCCGCTGCTGCGCCGTCGCGACCAGGATGGCATGCAGATCGGCGCGGTGGATGTAGACGTAGGGCGCACCCTGCCGCGCGCGCATGTCGCCACGCTCGACCACCCGCAACACCCGGCCATCGGCCCAGTGTTGAATACGCTGGCGCGTCGGTTCGACGCCTGCCTGGGCGATGGCCTCCGCGATGCCCAGGTGGATGTAGCCCCGCATGGCGTTCGGCGCCAGGGTGACGCCGGCGCCGACCTCGGCGAAGGCGGGTGCCGATTCCAGCACGGTTACGGAAAAACCCCGGTCCAACAAGGCGATCGCCGCCGTCACGCCACCGATGCCACCGCCAACGATCGTCACACGCGCCTTGCTCATGGGCCTGCCTTCAGTCTGGTCGCCGGCATCCCCCGCCGGGTCGGAAGGGATTAGGCGGCGACCAAGGGCAAGCGGCCATCACGGTGGGGTGGCCTGTCCGCACGGCGGACATGAGCACAGGCGTCCACACGGTGGAGGGAGGGCTGCGGGCGGTTAGGAGCGGGCGCCGGCGTAAGCCTCCCGTTCCAGGGCTTCACGGAAATCGGGATGCGCGATGCCGATCAGGGCCTTCGCGCGCTCCGCCAACGACAGGCCGCGCAGGTTCACGACGCCGTATTCCGTCGCGACATACTGCACGTCGTTGCGCGGCGTCGTCACCGGCCCGCTGAGGCGGGAAACGATGCGCGACGCGGTGCCGCCCGCCGCCGTGGAGTGACAGGCGATGATGGACTTTCCGCCCCGGGAGGCGGAAGCGCCGCGCACGAAATCCAGTTGCCCACCGGCCCCGCTGTATTGGCGCCCGCCGACACATTCCGAATTGCAGGCGCCCTGCAGGTCGATCTCCAGCGTCGCGTTCACCGACACCATGCCGTCGTTGCGGGCGATGATCGTGGGGTTGTTGACGTAATCGACGGGATGGGCCTCACAGGCCGGATTATCGTCCAGGAAGTCGTACAGCGCGCGGTCGCCGGCGGCGAAGGTGAACACGGCGCGCCCTGTGTGGATGGTCTTGCGGCTGTTGTCCACGACCCCCAGGCGCATGAGGTGCGCCAGCCGGGGCGTCATCAATTCCGTGTGGATGCCCAGGTGGCGCCGATCCTCCAGCGCGGCGCACACGGCATCCGGCAGGGCGCCGATGCCCATCTGCAGGCAGGCGCCATCCTCCACCAGGTCCGCGATCAGCCGGCCGATCGCCCGGTCGTTCTCCCGGATCGCCGCCGGCGGCACCTCCAGCAAGGGCACCGGATTTTCCACGATGGCGGTCACCCGATCCAAGGGGATGCGGCAATCGCCCCGGGTACGCGGCATCGCCGGGTTCACCTCCAGAATGACCTGGCGCGCCGTCCGGGACACCGCCAGGGCGTAGTCGGTATTGGTGCCCAGGCTGAAACAGCCGTCCTCATCCATGGGCGACACCGTCGTCAGCAGCACATCGGCATCGACCTGGCGGCTGAGGACCGCCGGCGCCTGGCTGAAGGCGGTGGGCACGAAATCCACCGGGGGCAGGCCCAGTTGGGCCGCCTCCAGGTCCAATTTGCGCTCCAGCGCGCCGTGGAAAAGGCTGACCGGCCGGATGCGCGGCCTGAGATCCGTCCGCAACACCGGCGCCGCATTGGCGAAAGCCAACAGGTAATAGACGGAGAGGCCGTCCACCTCCCCGCGCTCCGCCCGCGCAGCCAGCGCCCGCAGCAGCGCCGGCGGGCCGGCGACGCCCAGCCCCATCACGACGCGGGACCCCGATGGGATCATGCGGACGGCCGCCTCCGCCGTCACGCGCTTCGCCACATAAGTGTCGGCATGTCCAGTCATCGCGCACTTCCCTCCCCTGGATTGTTCTTGTCCCCGCCGCCGACCCCGGAAACCTCCGGCCGGCGTCCGGCGGAAATTCCGTCGCACGACGCAACGTAGAGCGGGCCGCGGGCTGTCGCAACGGAATTGGCATAATGGTCTATTTATAGGCTAACTCACCCACCCCAACCGTGTTATATGTACGGATATATAATTTGCCGGCGCATAATTGGCAGAATGGGGAGTTTGGGAATGGAAAAGGTTAAGCCCGTACGGGCAATGCTGCGCGTGCTTGATGTCTTGCAGGTCCTGAACAGCCGCAACGGGGTGAGCGTCACCGATGTTGCCAACGCGATCGACCTGCCCAGAACCACCGCCTACCGCGTCCTGGAAACTTTGTGTTCCGCGGGATACGCGGTTCGTGACACCACGGACGACCGCTATCGCCTGACGGTGCTGGTCCGCTGTCTGTCCGAGGGCTTCGATGACGAGTCATGGGTGGCGGAGGTGGCGCAACCCATCGTCACCCAACTGGGCCAGACCCTGATCTGGCCGGTGTCGTTCAGCACGAACCAGGGCAATTCGATGCTGGTGCGCCACACCACCGACAGGAACAGCCCGCTGGCGCTGGAACGGTACAACGCCGGCGTGCGCCTGCCCCTGCTGAACAGCGCGACGGGGCGCACCTACCTGGCGTTCAGCCCATCGGCGCAGCGGGCCGCCCTGCTCGACATCGCCCTCGGCTCCGATGGCGAGATGGAGGGGGCGGGCCGGCAACGCGACCTGATCGACAAGGTGCTGTCGCATATCCGCAAGGCCGGCTACGCCATCAACATCCGCCAGTACCGCGGCGAATCGACAGCGGCGGTGCCGGTCTTCAGCGACGGCGAACTGCTCGGCTGCGTCGGCATGCGCTTCATGGAAAAGGCCGTGCCGGAAGCTATGTTCCGGGCCAAGTACCTGCCCGCCCTGCAACTCGCCGCCGCCGAAATCGGCGCCAGCTATAGTGAGTGGCGGGACGGCAGCCAGCAGTCGCTGGACGACGACAAGCCGACCCGGCGCTGGGACTGGACGCTGGAGCGTCGCGTCTCGCACTGAAGGGGCGCATCATCGTCCACCGCAAGAAAACGCCGCCGTTCGTGCCGTCGAACGGCGGCGTCTTTCTCATTTGGACGCCTCCGCGATTCCCTTGGCGACATCGCGGTAGGTGTGCAACGGGCGGCCCAGGATGCGGGTCAGGCGCTCGACATCGCCGGCTTCGGGGATCATGCCGTCACTGACATAGCGCTCGGCCATCAGGCGCATCTCGTAGGCCATCCACTTGGGCATGAAGCCGGCCATGGTCTGCTCGAACCCGCTGGGATCGTCGCCGGCATAGGCGACCGGCCGTCCCAGGACGTCCGACCAGATCGCGGCCACATCGGCGCCGGTCAGCGTGTCGGGACCGACCAGGTTGATGGTCTCCAGCGGCAGCCTGCCCGGCGCCTGATCACGCCGGATCAGCTCGATGGCCGCGACCTCGGCGATGTCGCGGGCGTCGACCATGGCGACCCCCTTGCCGCCGATCGGCATGGGATAGACGCCGTGATTAAGGACGACGTCCTTGATCATCCACTCATTGTCGATGAAGTAGCTGGGCCGCAGGATGGTGGCGCTGAAGCCCATCTGCTCGATCATGCGCTCAGCACCCAGCTTCACCGCGAAATGCGGCACGTTCACGAAGCGGTCGGCATGGATCACCGACAGGTAGACCAGCCGCTCGACCCCCGCCTCCCGGGCGATGTTGAGGGTGATGATCGCCTGGGTGAACTCGTCGCCGGTGACGGCGTTCAGCAGGAACAGCGTGCGCACACCAGTGAATGCGGCGCGCAGTGAGTCGATGTCCAGCAGATCGCCCTGCGCCACCTCAACACCGGCCGGAAACTTGGCTTTCGACGGGTCACGGGTCAGGACGCGCACGGCGGCGCCGCGCGTGACAAGCTGGTCGACGACATGGTGGCCGACACGGCCGGTGGCGCCAATAACAAGGATGGTCATGAGGATCACTCCAGTGTGTGGGTCAGAAGACACCTCCTAAATTAACGATCCAAATTCATGCCGATAGACGCTATGTTTGGACCAGCCGTCTCAGTGGTGGAACACATGGATCTGCTCGCCCTCGCCGACTTCAACCTGGTGGCCCGCCATGGCGGGTTCGGTAAGGCCGCCCGGGCAGCCGGACGGCCCAAGGCCACCCTGTCCCGACGGGTGGCGGAGCTGGAGGCCAGCCTGGATCTGCGCCTGTTCGAGCGCGGAGCCCGGGCCCTCAAGCTGACGGAAGAGGGCCGGGCCCTGTTCGAGCGGACCGGCCAGCTGCTGACGGAACTGGATGAGACGGCGGCGGCGATCGCCTCTGGTGGCCACAGTCCCCGTGGTCGCTTGCGCATCAGCGCGCCCCTGCTGTTTGCCCAAACGGCCATGGGAAAGCTGGCGGCGGGGTTCGCCCTCCGGCATCCGGACGTGCGGCTGGAGGTTACGGCGGAAGACCGCCCCGTCGACATGATCGAGGAGGCTTATGACCTGGCCATCCGCGTCAACCCGGAACCGGACGCGAGCCTGGTGGGACGTGTTTTCCTGCATGACCGGCTGGTCGTGGTGGCCAGCCCCGGCCTGCGTCGGCCGCCACCGGGGGCGCCCGTCCCCGCCGTCGTGCGTGGCGCCGTCACCCCGGGCGACATGTGGACCATCAAGACGCCGTCGGGCGGCGCCGACCTGCCAGTCACAGCTGTACCAGTCACACCCGTTCTGGGCTTGTCCTCGCTGGTCATGGTCCGGGATGCCGTGCGCCTGGGCGTCGGCATCGCGCGCCTGCCCTTGTCGCTGGTCAGCCCCGATCTGGCAACCGCACGCCTGGTGCATTGGGGCGACGTGGACGGGCCGGAAACCGCCCTTTGGGCGCTATACCCGTCCCGCCGGCTGCTCAGCGCCCGTGTGTCGGCATTCCTGGACTATCTCAAAGAGGCATTCCCCCAGGGAACGTCCGAAGAACTTGCGTCCTATGTCGGCGGATGAGGGGCGGACAGAGCGCGCGCCACGAGCGGGTGCGGCAGCCCATCCACGGGCTTTTCCGCCCCTGATCAGACCCTCAACCGTGGGGCTCAGCGTTTTAGGGTACAGACTTGATCGCCAGATGGCGTCCCCTACGGGATTCGAACCCGTGTCGCCGCCGTGAAAGGGCGGTGTCCTAGGCCTCTAGACGAAGGGGACATGAGGCGGATGGAGAGTGGTCCATCCTATGTACGGCCATCCGGAGGATGGCGTCCCCTACGGGATTCGAACCCGTGTCGCCGCCGTGAAAGGGCGGTGTCCTAGGCCTCTAGACGAAGGGGACGGCGGGGTGGATACATAATGATCCGTCCCCGATATGGCAAGCGGATAAAAAGACCCGCCCACCGGTTTTCGCGCATAGGGGGTCTGCCTGGTCGCGCGGCCGATGGGCGGGAAAGCGGTTGCCGCCTCCCTCTAGCGGAAGCGCTCGATCGCGCGTTCCGCCTTCAGGATCAAGTCCAGCATCGGCTCGGTCTTGGGCATGGAGCGCAAGACCTTTTCCAGCGCCTGCAACTGGGCGGACACGGCCTTGTTCTTGCCGCGCGCCCGCAGGTATTCGAAGCGGAAGGTGATGGCGGTATGGAAGGTCGCCTCCAGATCCGCCTCCTTGGCGCGGATGGAGCGGTCGAACCCCTCCTTCTCCGCGACCTTGCGGCAAGCGGTGAACAGGGTGGCGGCCGCCTGGGCCACCGACACCTCGTCATCCGTGGGGCTGTGATCCATATCCGGCACCAGCCGGACCTCCAGCTTCTCGCGCACCTGCTTTTGTGGCAGGACCACGCCGGCGTCGCGCACCGCCACGCTGGCGAACTGGTCGGCGGCCTGTGTCACCTTCTGTCGGGCCTCAACCATCATGGTCTCCCACCCGGCGTTGCCGAATTCCTTCACCTCGTCCGCCATGCCCTGCACCATGGCGCCGGCATCGGAGATGAGCCGGGCGCAGGTCATGAGCCACACCCGCCGGGTCATGCCCCGGTCACCCGCCGCCGTGCGGCCGATCTCCGCCAGGGTGCGCGTCAGGTCACTGAACAGACGGGCCGGGATCATCTGCAGGCCGGCGCTGTCGGCACCGGCGCGCAACAGGTCGGCCGACAACAGCCGCACCAGGCGCAGCGACTGCCACGGCTGGGCCAACAGGCGCAGCAGCCCATGGAAATAATAGTCCACCACCTCGCGGTCGGCCGCGTGCAGGTGCATGTAGCCGTTCTTGGCGATGACCGTGCCCTGGGGGTTGAAGTCATGCACCCGGCCATCCGCCGTGCGCGGGCATGCCGCGCGGATCTGGTCGAACCAGGGGGTCAGCAGCGGATCCAGGCCCAGGATGCGCGCAATCTCCGCCGCGTCCTCGAACGCGCGCTCGCTGCCCAGCAACACCGCCACTTCCCGCTTGCGCACGGACGACTGCCCGGCCTCCGCCAACAGGGTTTCGGTGGCCTCCGCCGCGATGCTGCGCCCGAATTGGATGACGGCGTCGATCTCGTCCTGCCGCTCGGACGCGACGGCATTGCGATACTCCGCCGTGGCCGCCGCCAGGCGCGGCCGGTAGGCAGACCCCATGAGCAGGCGCCACCAGGGCGCCAGGCTGGACCGAGCCACAACCGCCCGCCGGTTGGCGGTGCTCATGGGATCGGCGTCGATCAGATAGGGCTCAAGGCAAACGCACAGCGCCCGCTGGAACGTGGGCACCCGCACGGGCCGCAGGCTGCGCAGCATCGGGCGCAGGCATGTCAGGATTTGTTCGTCGGAGGCGGCACCGGTTTCGGTCGCGCGGGCCTTTTCGACCGCCGTGGCGACACGGACCAGGGAGCCCTCGTCCAAGGTACGGAAATGGGATTCAAGACGGCTGAGAGTCGATTCTGGCGCCGCGGCATCAGCAGGGGTTTCCGGTCCGGCCGCCGCCGCCCGTTTCGTTCCAGGCTGTCCCGACATCAATACCCCCTCATCCCCCCGGCACCCTTCGCGGCTGCCCAGGCGGAGGCTTGGAACCTTCTTGCGTTGTAATGACCAGCCCTTTGACTTTATGGCGCCACCCACTTGAACTGCCCCGAACGGATTAAGGCTCGTGGAGAGTAACGGTTAAGTGCGCCTGCCCTCTGGGCGCAAGGATCGTCCAATGCAGGGCCGCTGTCAATCTGGCCTGATCCGCAATTTGAAAATGATAATTGGATGACGAGCGCGTTACGGCCAGACACAGACCAATATAAGCCTACATGGCTACTGCCGGATGGCTCTAATAAATTGATTAATATTGTGCCCGATACCCCAATGTAAACCGGCAGCCAGCCCCGGCCACGCCGCTTGGTGAAAGACGATCCGGGCGGAACCGTTCAGGACGCGCAAAAAAGCCGCCGTTAAAGCGACGGCGGCAGATATTTGCGCTTGAAGGGTCGATGGTCCGGGCGCCGACATACATCAGCACCGATAAGGATTGGCGGGGTTCTGCCGTTACCGCGCGCCACAAGACCCATAACGGACGATTTATTACTTTCGGGTAGAACCGGCGCCCCGCCGTATCAGGCGCCGCCCGGCACAGCGGCGTCATCAATGGTCAGTTGCACCCCCTCCGCCCCGTTCCAGCGGTCGGCGCGCAGGGTTCCGGCCAGATGCAGGGGCCGGCCGCCATGATTCAGGAGCGCGGGGCCCAGATCCTCATCCATGGCACGGAAAGCAATGGCCTTCAGCCGGGCACCGTCGGGCGAGGACAGCACACACCGCACATGGCTGCCACCCACCACGTCGGCCCGCACGATGCGGGCGTCGGCCACCGCCAGGCGCGGTTCGGAATTGCCGGTGCCGAAAGGCCCCAGGCGGGTGATGTGGTCCAGTAGGTCGGTGGACGCACCCCGCACCGAAACCACCCCATCCAGGTGCAGGGTGGGCACCAGCGGACCCTGCCCCGCCGTCTGCTGCGCGATCCGTTCGGCCAGGAAGGTGCGCAGGTCGGCCAGCTTGGCCTCCGCCACGGTGAAGCCCGCCGCCATGGCATGGCCGCCGCCGGCCATCAGCAGGCCGGCCTGGCGCGCGGCGATGACGGCAGCCCCAAGGTCGACACCCCGCACGGAGCGGCCGGAAGCCTTGCCGATGCCGCCGTCCAGCGCCACCACGCAGGCCGGCACGCCATAGCGCTCCTTGAGGCGGGAGGCGACGATGCCGATGACGCCCGGATGCCAGCCCGCCCCCGCGATCACCAATGCCCCGGCACCGGCAAGCGGATTGGTGGCGGCCTGCGCCTCCACCATCGCCATGGCCTCTTCCAGCACCAAGGCCTCGATGGCCCGGCGCTCGGCATTCAGGGCATGCAGCTGGGCCGCCAGGTCGCGCGCCTCCACCGGGTCTTCGGTGGATAGGAGGCGGGTGCCCAGGTCGGCCCGGCCCACCCGGCCCCCGGCGTTGACGCGGGGCCCCAGGATGTAGCCGGCATGGTAGCCGTCCATGCGTTCATTGATGCCAGCCACGTCGGCCAGCGCCGAGAGACCGGGATTGTTGCGCCGGCCCATGACCTTCAGGCCCTGGGCCACCAAGGCCCGGTTCAGGCCCACCAGCGGCACCACGTCGCACACCGTACCCAGGGCCACCAGGTCCAGCCAGCCCATAAGGTCCGGCTCCGCCCGGTTGACGTACCAGCCGGCCTGACGCAGGACGCGATTGACCGCCACCACCAGCAGGAAGCTGACGCCCACCGCCGCCAGGGTACCCAGTCGATCGGTCATGGCCTCGTCCAGCCGGTTGGGGTTCACCACCGCATGGGCCTTGGGCAGGGCCGGCTCCGCCTTATGGTGATCGACGACGATGACCTCCAGCCCCGCCTGGGCGGCGGCAGCCAGCGGCTCGAACGAGGTGACGCCGCAATCGACGGTGATGACCAGGTCCACCCCCGTCTCGCGGAGGCGCAGCAGGGCCGGCGCGTTGGGGCCATAGCCCTCGGCGATGCGATCGGGAATGTAGGCCTGGATATCGGCGCCCACGGCCCGGAAAAAGCGCACCAGCAAGGCGGAGGAGGTGGCGCCGTCCACGTCGTAATCGCCGAACACGGCCAGACGCCGCCCCCGGCGCACCGCGTCGGCCAGATGCTCCGCCGCCGCCTGCATGTCCAGCAGGGCGTGGGGATCGGGCAGGAAACGCTTCAGGGTGGGGGCCAGGAAATCCTCAGCCTCTTCCAGGCTGACGCCGCGCGCCGCCAGGACGCGCCCCACCAGTTCCGGCAGGCCGCCGCGCTGGGCGTGGGCCAAGGCCAGCCGTTCATCATGCGGGCGGGCCAACCAGCGCCGGCCGGTCGCGGAACGCGACACCCCCAGGAGGGGGCGAGGCTCGCCGGCGGGGATGTCCCCCGCCGGCGAGCCCACAAACGTGATATTATTCTGCATCCGGAACGAATTTGGTCTTGGTGCGGAGGTTGTGGTGCGCCTCAACATAGCGCACCGTGCCGCTCTTCGACCGCATAATCACCGAATGGGTGTAGGCCCCGCCGGGGAAGCGACGGACACCACGCAGCATGGTGCCGGTGGTCACGCCGGTGGCGGCGAACATGACGTTGCCGCTGGCCAGGTCCGTCAGGCCATACTTGCGGTCCAGGTCGGTGACGCCCCAGCGCTTGGCGCGGGCGCGCTCATCGTCGTTGCGGAACAGCAGGCGGCCCTGCATCTGGCCACCGATGCAGCGCAGGGCGGCGGCGGCCAGCACGCCTTCCGGCGCGCCGCCGGAACCGACATACAGGTCAATGCCGCTGTCGGGCTGCGCGGTGGAGATGACGCCGGACACATCGCCGTCGCCGATCAGCATGATGCGGGCGCCGGCGGCGCGCACACGGGCGATCAGCTCGCGGTGACGGGGGCGGTCCAGGATGCAGACCACCAGTTCCTCCACCGTGGCATGCTTGGCCAGGGCCAGGTTCTTCAGGTTGGTCTCGATCTTCTCATCGATGTCGACCACGCCCTCGGGCAGGCCGGCGCCCACGGCGATCTTGTCCATGTAGACGTCGGGGGCGTTCAGGAAGCCGCCCGATTCCGCCATGGCGATGACCGCCAGGGCGTTGGGGCCGCCGGTGGCGGTGATGGTGGTACCTTCCAGCGGGTCCAGCGCGATGTCGATCTTGGGGCCGTGGCCGCTGCCCACCTTCTCACCGATGTACAGCATCGGCGCCTCGTCGCGCTCACCCTCGCCGATCACCACGGTGCCATCGATCGCCAGGCTGTTCAGGGCCTTGCGCATGGCATCCACGGCAGCCTGGTCGGCGGCCTTTTCGTCGCCGCGGCCCATCAGCAGCGAGGCGGACAAGGCCGCGGCCTCGGTCACGCGCACCGCTTCCAGGGCCAGGTTGCGGTCCATCACCAGGCTGATGTCGCCCTTCGGATCGACGGGCGCCTCGGTAGCCTTGCTCATAGTCATCTTCCCCTGAGTTTGTTTGCCGTCGCACCCCTTATTATAAGGACGGGGTCCGTGACGGTGGTGTGTCAATAATCCTCGATACGGATCATGCGCGGGGTTTCCTGAACCGCGTCCAGGCCGCCAATGACGGCCAGGGCGCGCAACATCGCCACCTCTTCCGTATCGTGGGTGGTCAGCACCACCGGAACAGCCTCACCCGGCGCCCGCCCCCGCTGCAGGAACGACTCCATGGAGACGTTCTGGTCGCGCAGGGCCGCGGCGACATCGGCGATGACACCCGGACGGTCGACCACCATGAGGCGCACATAATACCGTCCGCGCCGCGCCGACAAGGGGGCAGGCGTCAGGGGTGCCAACTGGCTGGCGGGTACGGCGAAGGTTGAGGTGCGCCGGCCGATGGCGATATCCACCAGGTCGGCGACCACGGCGGAAGCGGTGGGCCCGGCACCGGCACCGCGCCCGACCAGCGCCACCTTGTCGGCGAAATCGCTGTCCGCGACCACGGCGTTGAACACGCCATCAGTGGCGGCGATGAGGGAACCGACCGGCACCATGCAGGGGTTCACCCGCTGCTCGATGCCCGTGTCCGTGCGCCGGGCGATGCCCAGCAACTTGATGCGGTAGCCCAGCTGCCCGGCATAGTCGATGTCCAGGGCGGAGATGTGGCGGATGCCCTCCACCTGCACATTGGCGAAGTCCACCCGCGTGCCGAAGGCGACGGAGGTGAGGATGGCCAGCTTGTGCGCCGCGTCCACGCCGTCGATGTCGAAGCTGGGGTCGGCCTCGGCATAGCCCTTGGCCTGGGCCTCGGCCAGCACGTCGCCGAAGTCGCGGCCCGTGGTCCGCATCTCGGTCAGGATGTAGTTGCAGGTGCCGTTCAGGATGCCGTGCACCTCGCGCACCTGGTTGGCGGCGAGGCCCTCGCGCAGGCCCTTGATGACGGGGATGCCGCCGGCCACCGCCGCCTCGAACGCCAGGGTCAGGCCCTGGGACTCGGCCTGGGTGGCCAGCGCCGTGCCATGGTGGGCCAGCAGCGCCTTGTTGGCGGTGACGACATGCTTGCCGTGGGCCAGCGCCGCCTCGACCGTGCGGGCGGCGATACCGTCCGACCCGCCGATCAGCTCCACCACCACGTCGACCTGGTCGTCCGCCGCCAGGTCGACGGCGTTGTCGTACCAACGCACGGACGACAGGTCGACGCCCCGGTCGCGGCCGCGGTCGCGGGCGCTGACGGCCGTGACCACCAGCGGCCGGCCGCAACGCCGGGCCAGGAGGTCGGCCTGGGTGGCCAGCACCGTCAGGACCCCGGCGCCGACGGTGCCAAGACCGGCGATGCCCACGCGCAACGGTGCCGTACCCATGCTTTCCCCCTTATCGACCGCAACCATCAGACTCAGATCACTTTTTTGGAGGCGGCTTCGCCACCGTTGCCGGTCCGGTGCAGGAAGCCCCGGATGTTGCGGCAGGCCTGGCGGATGCGCTGGACGTTTTCCACCAGGCCGAAACGGACATGCTCGTCGCCGTATTCGCCGAAGCCGATGCCGGGAGAGACGGCCACCTGCGCCTCCTGCAGCAACAGCTTGGAAAACTCCAGCGAGCCCATGGCGCGGAAGGGCTCGGGAATGCGGGCCCAAACGAACATGGTGGCGTTGGGGGCCGGTACGTCCCAACCGGCGGCGGCCAGCCCCTCGATCAGAGCGTCGCGCCGCGCCTTGTACATCTGGCGGATTTCCTCCACGCAGTCCTGCGGCCCGTTCAGCGCGGCGGTGGCCGCGACCTGGATGGGGGTGAAGGCGCCATAATCGACGTAGGACTTGAACTTGGCGAGCGCGCCGATGAGCTTCTTGGAGCCCACGCCGAAGCCCACGCGCCAGCCCGGCATGTTGTAGGTCTTGCTCAGGCTGTTGAATTCCACCGTGATGTCGCGCGCCTCGGGGATCTGCAGCACCGACGGCGGCGGGTTGCCGTCGAAATAGATCTCGGCGTAGGCGATGTCCGACAGGATGTAGATGCCGTGCTTCAGGCACAGCTCGACGATGGGCTTGTAGAAGTCCAGGGTCACCGTCTGGGCCGTGGGGTTGGCCGGGAAGCTGACGATGACGGCGATGGGCTTGGGCACCGAATGGCGGATGGCGCGTTCCAGCGTCTCCACGAAATTGTCCACGCCGTCCACCACCGGGATGTGGCGCAGCGCGGCGCCGGCCAGCATGAAGCCGAAGGGATGGATGGGGTAGGAGGGGTTGGGCACCAGGATGACGTCACCCGGGCTGGTGATGGCCTGGGCCAGGTTGGCCAAGCCTTCCTTGGAGCCGATGGTGACGCAGGCCTCCGTCTCCGGATCGATATCGACGTCGAATCGGCGCTTGTAATAGGCGGAGATCGCCTTGCGCAGGCCGGGGATGCCGCGGGACATGGAATAGCGGTGCGTCTTGGGATTGCGCACCGCCTCCACCAGCTTTTCCACGATGTGGGGCGGGGTCGGCTGGTCGGGGTTGCCCATGCCGAGATCGATGATGTCCTCACCGGCCGCGCGAGCTCGCGCCTTCATCGCGTTCACTTCGGCGAACACATAGGGCGGCAGGCGCTTAATGCGGTGGAACTCTTCGTTCATGGGAGGATCTGTATCGATTCGGGGTGGAGGGAAGGCGAGGATCGCCGAGGGGTTTGTATCGCCCCGGCCGGGGCCGGGCGACAGCAATTTCCACAGGGCGGGCATCCCGTTTCAAGACATTTGCTTACAAGAACACCCGCGCCGGCCTAATTTTCCGCCCCGATCCGGTGCGCCGGATCAGTTCTGGGGGGTCTGGCTGGTGCCGTTGGCGGCGGGGGCACCAGCCTGGCTAGCGGCGGCCGGGGGGGCGGCGAACGGCACGGCGGGGACGGAATCGGGCACGCGGCCGGGGACGGCCGGCGGCGCGCTGGGCACCACCGGCATCTTGCTCTGGCTGGGTGCGGCCGCGCCCGAGGACGAGCCGCCGAACAGCGCGTTGGACGAGGAGGTGGCGCGCTGCACAGACTGCTGGTCCGGGGAGTTCTGGTACTTGGTCAAATCCATGGCGATGGAACCCGCCGCCGTACGGTCGGCCAACAGGGCGTCCATGTCCTTCTGGCGGGTGGCCGGATCGGGCACGTCCTTGGGACGTTCGGGCACGGAAGCGAGGTTGGGCCATACGTCGGGCGGCGGCCCGACGCGCCGCACCGGCCGCTCGCCCATCAGCAACGCCTTGGAACTGGCGTCGTTGGCCAAGGGCTCCGGATCCTCCGGCCCATCATGGAACAGGGCTTGGGGCACCAGTTTGCCGGCACACCCCCCCAAGCTCAACACCACCCCCGCCAGGACCAGCGCCCGCAGGCCCCGCCCGGCCATGGCGCGGGTGCGACAGGCCGCCGCCGTCGCGCTGGAGTCGACGGTGGGGCGATTGGAGCGACCATCCTGGGTGCCTACACCCGCGGGCCGTGCGTTAGCGTCGGTGAAAATCATGGCCGGATCGTGTATGAAATCCCCACGGGCCGCAAGCGCCGTCACCAGCCGTAACCCAGCCTTCTTACGGCGACGGAACGGCCGGGCGGGATGCAGGCGCCCAGCCTGCCGAACGGGCGGTTCCCCGCGGAACAGATTGCGCGGCGCCGGCTTCCGTCCTGGAATAGGTTCTCTGGTAATCGAGGCGAAGGAACAAGAAAGCATGGCCGATACCCCGCCCAAGCGTACCCGGTCCCCGCGTGTTTCCAAGACTGCCCCTCAGACGACCGCCGCTGAAACGCCCCCCTCCCCCCGCCCCAACCGGCTAAGGCCGCCAAGGCGACCCCAAAGGCGAGCACCGTGAAAGCGGCCCCGGCCAAGCCCGCTGCCCCCCGGCCCGCCTCCAAGACCGCTCCTAAGACCGACGCGGCCAAGACCAAGGTGGTTCGCGCGGTCCCCATCGCCCCGCCGGTGCCGGGTGCGCCGCATCTGAAGGCCCACAAGAACGACTCCCGGGAACCGCTGGCCCCGGTACCGGTGGCCGGAGCGACGGCGGAGAAGGCGAAAGCCGCGCCCACAGTGGTGAAGAAGCCGGCCAAGGCCACGGCCGCCCCTGCCGTGGCCGCCAAGGCGCCCCGCCGCAAGGCCGCCCCGCCGCCCCCCACCGTGGTGATGCCCAGCGTGATGACGCCCAACGTAGTGATGCCGGCGGTAGCGGCGCCGGAAGCGCCCAAGCCACCGCCTTTCACCCCCGCCGTGAAGACGGAGGCCGCCCCCAAACCCGCGACGAAGGACTCTGCCGCCAAAGATGGGGCCAAGGATGGAGAGGTCCGCCTGCCCGACCCGGTGGAAATGACCCTGGCCATGAACCGGATCGCGGAACAGGCGCAGCGCCTGGTGGCCGATTTCGTGGCCCGCCAGGCGCAGACGCCGGCTGACGGCACCGCCACGGCCGACCCCATGTCGATCGCGGCCCCCTTTGGCGCGGCCTCCTTCAACAGCCTGCCAGCCAACCTGTCCAGCCTGGACCCCTTCAACCTAGGCGGCGCCTTCATGGAGATGACCGCCCGGCTGATGGCCGACCCCAACCGCCTGTTCGAGGCGCAACTGGGCCTGTGGCAGGACTACATGGCGCTGTGGCAGCGCACCGCCCAGCGCCTGCTGGGGGAGGAGGCGGAGCCGGTGATCAGCCCGGCCAAGGAGGACAAGCGCTTCCGGGACAAGTCCTGGGATGAAAGCGCCGTCTTCGACTTCATCAAGCAGTCCTACCTGCTGACCGCCAAGTACGTGCAGACCGCCGTGCGCGGGGTGGAAGGGCTGGAGGGCAAGACCGCCAAGAAGCTGGACTTCTTCACCCGCCAGTTCGTGGACGCCCTGTCGCCCACCAACTTCCCCCTGACCAATCCCGAGGTGTTGCGCGTCACGCTGGAGACGGGCGGCGACAACCTGCTGAAGGGCCTGGAAAACCTGCTGGGCGACCTGGAACGTGGCCGGGGCCAGCTGGCCATCTCCATGACCGACTACTCCGCGTTCGAGGTGGGGCGCAACATCGCCGTCACCCCGGGCAAGGTGGTGTTCCAGAACGACCTGATGCAGCTGATCCAGTACGCGCCGCTGACTGAGACGGTGCACAAGACGCCGCTGCTGATCATCCCGCCCTGGATCAACAAGTTCTATATCCTGGACCTGAAGCCGGCCAATTCGCTGATCCGCTGGCTGACGGAGCAGGGCCACACCGTCTTCGTCATCTCCTGGGTCAATCCCAACGAGAAGCTGGCCGCCAAGGATTTCGAGGACTACATGGCCGACGGGCCGCTGGCCGCCCTGGACGCCATCAAGGACGCCACCGGCGAGGAGGGCGTGAACGCCATCGGCTATTGCATCGGCGGCACCCTGCTGGCGGGCACCCTGGCCTATATGGCGGCCAAGAAGGACACGCGCATCAAGAGCGCCATGTACCTGGTGACCCTGACCGACTTCACCGACGTGGGCGAACTGTCGGTGTTCATCGACGAGGAACAACTGGGCGCGCTGGAGTCCCGCATGAAAAGCCGGGGCTACCTGGACGGCCAGTCCATGGCCACCACCTTCAACATGCTGCGCTCGAACGACCTGATCTGGTCCTTCGTGGTCAACAACTACCTGCTGGGCAAGGACCCCTTCCCCTTCGACCTGCTGTACTGGAATTCCGACAGCACCCGCATGCCGCCGGCCATGCACAGCTTCTACCTGCGCAACATGTACCAGAAGAACCTGCTGGTCCGGCCGGGCGGCATCACCCTGAAGGGCGTGCCCATCGACCTGCGCACCATCAAGACGCCCACCTTCATGCTGTCCACGCGCGAGGACCACATCGCGCCGTGGAAAAGCACCTACGCCGCCACCCAGCTCTATGGCGGACCGGTGAAGTTCGTGCTGGCGGCCTCGGGCCATATCGCCGGCGTGGTCAACCCGCCGGCGGCCAACAAGTACAGCCACTTCCTGAACGACGCGCTGCCGGCCTCGCCCGACGACTGGCTGGCGGGCACCACCCAGGTGCCGGGTAGCTGGTGGCCCGTCTACGCCGACTGGCTGAAGCCATACGCCGGCCCGCAGGTGCCGGCCCGCACACCGGGCGATGGCAAGCTGAAGCCCATCGAGGACGCGCCCGGCAGCTACGTGAAGGTGCGGGTGGTGGAGTGAACTGGGCGATGCCGACACGGGGACTGAAAATCCCCGTGTCGGTGGCCACTGGACAACATCATTTATCCGGGACGATATTGACTGAGTTCTTTACGACCTTAGATGATAAAGACCATGCCAAAACCCGCTACAGCCCTCTACGCGCAGGCCCCTCTTAGACTGGGAGACATGGGCTTTTTGCAGGCGCTAGACCGAGCGGCACCCTCCTATTCCAAGAACCCAGAAGCTGCTCGTCGACAAGCTCTCGATTTCCTGCAACGGGCCGGGATTGTGGATAAGGACGGAAAGCTTTCAGAGCCCTACAAATCGTAAGTGCATAAGCTTAGCTACGGATTTGTGCTGGGCTATCACGGCTGCTCCCAGGCAGTGGCTAAGGCCCTATTGGCGGGCGCGCCTTTCAAACAATCCGAGAATGACTACGATTGGCTGGGTCACGGTATCTACTTTTGGGAAGCTAATCCCAAGCGCGGCCTCGCATTCGCCAAAGAAGCGCTGAAACGGAAGAAGTCCAAGAAGCATCCTGCCGTTGTCGGAGCGGTCATCGACTTGGGGCACTGCTTGGACTTAACCACTGAAGCCGGCGTGGACGTCTTGAAGACCGCCTACAGAACGTTGAGCATAGGCCTGGATGTGCTGGGCTCACCCCTCCCAACCAACAGCGTCCGTTTTAGGCGACTGGATTGCGCCGTCATTGAAGCCGCCCACATCCTCGCCGCCCAAGGCGATGATTTCCCTCCCTTCGACACCGTGAAAGGCGTGTTCGTTGAAGGCGAACAAGCCTATCCAGGCTCAGGCTTCAGCGACAAAACCCATATCCAAATTGCCGTCCGGAATCCGAAAATGATCAAGGGCGTGTTCCGGGTCGATCAAGAACTCTTGACCTAACGCTCACACTCCCTCGCGCTTGCGTCGGCGGAACTCCGCCACCTTGGCCTTGGTGCCGCAGCCTTTCATGGAGCACCAGCGGCGGTCGCCGGCGCGGGACGTGTCGACGAAGAACAGGGTGCAGGCGGGTGACTGGCATTGCCGGATGGGCGCCCCGCTGCCGAACAGATGCACCGCGTCGCGCGCCACCGTGGCGATGAAGGCCGTCATCGGGCCGGAGAGGCGCACACTCCCGGACTGGGACAGAGCGGGTATCGCCGCCGGCAGGGCGGCCACCTGGTTCACCACATCCAACGCCGAATCGAGGCTGCCACCGGGCGGGCCGCTGCCGCCATGCCGATGGACGGCCAGATCGTAAATAGCCTCGCGCAGGCGCCGCGCCAGCGCCAAATCCCCCTCATCCGCCGGCGGTGCCGTATCGGTCAGGCCGGCCGCCGCCATCCAGCGCCGCACGTCCTCCGGCGTCGCCAGCAGTTCGCGCGGCGCGGGCTTCAGCCGCGCCTGCAAGGTGGCCGGCAGATCGATGGCCGGGCAGCCACCCCGGAAACGGAAGCCGTCGCGTTCCTCCGCCAACGGGAAGACATGGGAATGGTCGTCGTGTCGCATGTAACCGTATTGACAGGTTTCATGGATCAGGGCAACCATCACCTCTCTGAAACCGGATAAACTGGTTACATAAGAGGAAGCGACCATGCGTTTCGACAAGAGACTGTCCGCCCTGGCTGTGCTGGCGGCCCTGGGCACGTCCCCCGCCGCCCGGGCCGCCGACCTGACCACGCTGGAGGGCACCTGGGTGATGGACGCGGCGTATGAGATCCATGCCGACGGCAGCCGCACGACCAACTATGGCGAACACCCGCTGGGCCTGCTGACCGTCGATTCGGCCGGGCGCTACAACATGCAGATTTTCCGGGTGGGCCGGCCCGCCTTCGCCAGCGGAGTGAAGGCCCAGGGCACGGCGGAGGAGTACCGGCAGGCCGTCCTGGGCTCCAGCACCCACTTCGGCACCGTCCAGATCGACCGGGCGCATCACCAGCTGGTGTTCGACGTGCAGGCGGCCAGCTTCCCCAATTGGGAGGGTAAGCGCCAGGTGCGGGACTACACCTATGAGGGCGGGCTGCTGAGCTATGGCGTGCCGGCCAGCGCCTCGGGCGACGGCACCGTGGCCTATTCGGTGTGGCGCAAGGCGCCGTGACGCACCGTCTTAAGCAAGGGCTGCCTTGTGAAGCCACCCCGAGTTGCTTACAACAGGGCCCCATGTCCATCCTGACCCCCTTCCTTTGCCTGTTCCTGCCCTTCCTGCTGGCGCTTGGCCTGACGGGGGGTGCCACCTGGTGGCTGAAGCGCCGCCAGGTCATGGACCGGCCCAATGAACGCTCCAGCCACAGCCTGCCCACGCCACGCGGCGGCGGACTGGGTGTCGTGCCGGCGCTGCTGGGCGCCTGGGCGGTGACCGGCCTGATGGCGGGGGATATGGACACGCTGTGGCCCACCATCGCCGCCGCCCTGGCCCTGGCCGTCATTTCCTGGGCCGACGATTTGGGCGGCGTCCCGCCCGGCTGGCGCCTGCTGGCCCAGGTTCTGGCGGTGGCCGTCGGCCTGTCCGCCCTGCCGTCGGAGTCCCTGGTGTTCCAGGGCTGGCTGCCGCACTGGCTGGACCGGCTGGTGGCTGGTCTGGCCTGGGTGTGGTTCGTCAACCTGTTCAATTTCATGGACGGCATCGACGGCATCAGCGCGGTGGAGACGCTTTGCCTGGGCCTGGGCCTGGCAGCCGCCTATTTCGCCGCCGGCCTGATGGGCTTCATGAGTTCCTACGCCCTGGCCCTGGCCGGCGTGGCCCTGGGCTTCATCGCCTGGAATTGGCACCCCGCCCGCGTCTTCCTGGGCGATGTCGGCAGCGTGCCCCTGGGCTTTCTGTCCGGCTGGCTGCTGCTGCGCGCGGCCGGGGACGGGCTGTGGCTGCCCGCCCTGATCCTGCCACTCTATTACCTGAGCGACGCCACCCTAACCCTGGCCAAGCGCCTATGGCGGCGGGAGCCGGTGTGGCAGGCCCATCGCCAGCATTTCTACCAGCAGGCGGTGCGCCGGCTGGGCCGGCACGACCTGGTGGCCCTGGCCATCCTGGCGGCCAACGCCGCCCTGGCCGCCAGCGCCATCCTGTCCTATGGCGACCCCCGCTGGGTGGCCCTGGCCCCCATCGCCGTGATCAGCCTGCTGGCCTGGATGGCCCACACCAAGACAGGCCCGGAATCGAAGACCCCGGTGGAGAGCGGCGGCGTTCCCTGACAAGGGACCGTCTTAACAAGTTCCGAATCCAGCCCTGAGGTGAGCGGGGGGCCGGCCTTCAAAAATTTAAGTTTGCTTAGGCGCGTAAATCGCCTAAATACAAATTTCGCGACGCACCCGCACGTGCCCCTGGCCCCTGGGTTCCGGTCATCGCCCGATGATCCCGTACCCTTGGATGGTTAAGCAACGACGTTAGGCGTCCTTTTTGAGCAGATCCGGCCGATGTGACTGGGCCGGGCCTTGAGAGGGAACCAACATCATGCTTTCCACCATAAAACGGGCGGTGAAGCGGTAAGCCCCTTCTGGTCCTGATGCGTCAGTTGACGCTTTGAGGTCTCAAGGTCGACAGATCGACCCGATGGCCCGGCAATCACGGCGCTAGACCAGATCATTCCCCTTCCCACCGACCGCTGCTGTTGAAACGGCCCGGGCCCTTGGCCTCGCCGTGATCCCTTACGGTCCCTGGATCAGCCGAATGATGCCGGCCCCCGTACGCCCGAGAGCGACGGGACGCGCCGGATAGGGGTTTAGCCATGGCCTATCGTTTCCGTTCCGCCGTTTCCCCCCTGCGCCGCGTGCGCGCCCAGTCCCTGCCCTCCGCCCTGCAGGCGGCGGCGCCCACCGTGGACAGCCTGGTCGCCAGCCTGGCCCCGGCGGAGCCCATGCACTGCCTGCGTCCACACCAGGTGGCCGCCAACGCCCGCGCCTTCATCGCCGCCTTCCACGGCGCCGTGGCCCAGGCCCTGGGCGACGGTGATCGCGGCACCGTCATGTACGCGGTGAAGTGCAACCCCGACCCGACCATGCTGCGCGCCCTGACCGAGGGTGGCCTGCGCCACTTCGACTGCGCTTCCCCCGCCGAGATCCGCCTGGCCCGCCAGATGTATCCGTCGGCGGCGGTGCACTACATGCACCCGGTGAAGAACCGGGCTGCCATCCGAGCCGCCTATTTCGAGCAGTCTGTGCGCGACTTCTCCCTCAATTCGGCCGATGAACTGGCCAAGATCGTCGAGGTGGTGGCCGAGGGCGTGCCCGGCGCCGACGGCGTGGACGCCCGCCTGGACCCGGTGGCGGCGGATTTGGGCCTGGTGATTCGCCTGGCCATGCCCAAGGGCCAGGCCGCCTATGACCTGTCGGCCAAGTTCGGCGCCGATTTCGATGACGCGGTGGCGCTGCTGCGCGCGGCGCGGCCGCTGGCCATGCGGGTGGGTGTCTGCTTCCATGTCGGCTCCCAGTGCATGGACCCGCAGGCCTATACCCGCGCGCTGGCCATCGCCGACGCCGTGGTGAAAGCCGCCGGCGTCGCCATCGACGTGGTGGATGTGGGCGGCGGCTTCCCCGCCCGCTACCCGGACATGGACCCGCCCCCTCTGGCCGACTACATGGCGGCCATCCGCGACGGCCTGGTGGCCATGGACCTGGCGCCCACCGTGCAGGTGTGGTGCGAGCCGGGCCGCGCCCTGGTCGCCACCGGCGCCTCGGTCGTCGTGCAGGTGGAACGCCGCCGCGGATCGGAGCTTTTCATCAATGACGGCGCCTATGGCAGCCTGGCCGACGCCGGCGCCCTGGGCATGCGCTTCCCCGTGCGCCTGATTCGCCAGAGCGGGGCCGAGACGCTGCAGGAGTTCAGCTTCTGGGGCCCCACCTGCGACAGCGCCGATTACATGCGCGGTCCCTTCCTGTTGCCCGCGGACATCCGCGAGGGCGACTGGATCGAGATCGGACAGTTGGGCGCCTACGGCGCCGCCTTGCGCACGGCCTTCAACGGCTTTGACCAGGCCCGCCTGGTGGAGGTCCGCGATGCCCCGCTGGTGGCGACCGCAGGCCTGGTTTCCGCCCCGGTTCGGCGGAATTCGCGATACGGCATATTGCGCCGCCGCATCGCTTGAGGCAAACACGGCGCTCTTAATTCAACAGAGGGGCCGGTGCCCGTGAAGGAACACCGGCGAATTCGCGACAGCAACAGACGGTCGGTCAACCGTTGGTAAAGCCCGGAGAGTTAACTATGTCCCATTCCGTGAAACATGCCGCCATCCCCGGGCGACTTTATATCATCGGTTTCGGCAGTATAGGCCAAGGCGTGCTTCCCCTGGTGCTGCGGCACCTGGACATCACCGCCGACCGCATCACCATCATCACCGCCGACGCGCGCGGCCGGGACGAGGCGGCGCACTATCAGGTGGATTTCCAGATCCGCCCCCTGACCCGCGACAACCACCGCGACATCCTGGTGCCGCTGCTGCGCAAGGGCGACTTCGTCCTGAACCTGTCGGTCGACGTCTCCTCCCTGGCGCTGGTGGAACTGTGCCAGGAGGCCGGCGCCTTCTACCTCGACACCTGCATCGAACCCTGGGTGGGCGGCTACACCGACCCCAGCCTGTCGCCGTCGCTGCGCAGCAACTACGCCCTGCGCGAGGCGGCGCTGGAGCTGAAGACCCGCTATCCCGGCGGCCCCACCGCCGTGCTGACCCATGGCGCCAACCCCGGGCTGGTGTCGCACTTCATGAAGCAGGCGCTGCTGAACATCGCCCAGGACAATGGCCTGGACGTGGCCGTGCCCACCACGCGCGACGGCTGGGCCCGCCTGGCCCAGCGTCTGAACATCAAGACCGTGCACGTGGCCGAGCGCGACACCCAGGTGGCCGACCGCCCGCGCGAGCGGGGCGAGTTCGTCAACACCTGGTCAATCGATGGCTTCGTCAGCGAGGGCTGCCAGCCGGCGGAACTGGGCTGGGGCACGCATGAGCGCCACTTCCCCGTGGACGGCCAGCACCATGACTTCGGCAGCCAGGCGGCCATCTTCCTGAACCGCCCCGGCATCAGCACCAAGGTGCGCACCTGGACGCCCATGGAGGGGCCCTTCCACGGTTTCCTGGTGACTCATAACGAGGCCATTTCCATCGCCGACTATTTCACGGCGCGGAACGAGGACGGCAGCGTCGCCTATCGCCCGACCTGCCATTACGCCTATCACCCCTGCGACGACGCCATCACCTCCATCCACGAGTTCGTGGGCAAGGGCTATGTGCAGCAGGAGCGGCAGCGCCTGCTGATGACCGAGATCGTCGACGGCATCGACGAGCTGGGCGTGCTGCTGTGCGGCCATGAGAAGGGCGCCTACTGGTACGGCTCGCAATTGACCGTGGCCGAGGCGCGGGAGCTGGTGCCCTACAACAACGCCACCAGCCTGCAGGTCTGCGCCACCGTCCTGGGCGGCATGGTCTGGGCCCTGGAGAACCCCACGCAGGGCCCCGTCGAGGCCGACGAGGTTTCGTTCGAGCGGGTCATGGAAATCGCCACGCCCTACCTGGGGCCCGTGGTCGGCGTCTACACCGACTGGTCCCCCCTGGACGGCCGCGAAACCCTGTTCCCCGAGGACCTGGACCGCGACGACGCCTGGCAGTTCAAGAACGTGCGGGTCATCTGACCCGCGCCTTCCCAGGCGCGATCGAGCGTAGCGACTAGGACGCGACCGCGTCTGCCACAGCATTCCGGGGAGCGTCAGCGGACCGGAATGCGAGGAAGCCAAGGGGCCGTACGGCCCCGCTGGCGCCTGAAGCAAACATCACACATGCCCCCTCCCCGGCGGGCGCGGGGCTTAAACAATTGCGTGCGCGCCGGCCAGCGATTAAAGACCCGTAACGGGCACTGTCGCCCTTTCGACGCCCGGGACCCTTCTGCATTATGACTGACAGCGCCGACGAGGCCATTGCGGCCAAGGCCCTGCTGCCGGCCGGCTTGCGCGATCTTTTGCCGCCCGCCGCCCAGCACGAGGCCCGCATCGTGGAACAGCTGATGGCGGATTTCGGCCGCCATGGGTATGACCGGGTCAAGCCGCCGCTGATCGAGTTCGAGGAGGGCCTGCTGGCCGGCCCGGGCGCCAAGCTGGCGCACCAGACCTTCCGCCTGATGGACCCGGTTTCCCAGCGCATGATGGGCCTGCGCGCCGACATGACGCTGCAGGTCGCCCGCATCGCCCAGACCCGCCTGGCCAACGCCCCGCGCCCGCTGCGGCTGTCCTATGCCGGCCAGGTGCTGCGCGTGAAGGGGTCGCAACTACGCCATGAGCGCCAGTTCGGCCAGGTGGGCGTGGAACTGATCGGCAGCCTGCGCGCCGAGGCCGATGCCGAGATCGTGCTGCTGGCCATGGAGGCCCTGACCAACCTGGGGGCCGAAGGCCTGACCGTGGACCTGACGGTGCCCACCCTGGTGCCGGCGCTGTTCCGCTCCCTGAACCTGGATGACGCCACGCAGCGCGCCGCGCGCGAGGCCCTGGACCACCGCGACGCCGCCGGCCTGGCGGCCATCGGCGGGGCCGCCGCCGAGCTGCTGGGCCGCGTCATGGCCTGCTGCGGCAACGCCCCCGCCGCCGTGGAGGCCCTGGCCGCCGTCGAGCTGCCGGCGGAAGCGGAGCCGGAACGCCAGCGCCTGGCCACGGTGGTGAACCTGATCGTCAGCGCCGCCCCGCATGTGCAGATCACCATCGACCCGGTGGAACAGCGCGGGTTCGAGTACCAGACCGGGGTCAGCTTCACCGTCTTCGCCCGCGGCGTGCGCGGTGAGATCGGGCGCGGCGGCCGCTATCGCACCCTGGCGGGCGAACCCGCCACCGGCTTCACCCTGTTCACCGACACGGTCATCGAATCCGTGCCCGGCCCGGCGCCGGCCCGGCGCCTGCTGCTGCCCCATGGCACCCCGGCGACCCAGGCCCAGCGCCTGCGCGAGAAGGGCTGGGACACGGTGGCGGCGTTGGAGCCGTTGGCGGATGACGCGGCGGAAGCCAAGCGCCTGGGCTGCAGCCACCTGTTGCGGGACGGCTGGACCGTCGAGGTCTGAGCGTCCACCTGTTTGAACATCCTGCGGGGTGCGTGGCACGCCCCCCGCGTCTGCTATTGAGCGCCGTTTAGAGGGAGAACCATCATGGCCAATGTCGCGGTCGTCGGCTCGCAATGGGGTGACGAAGGCAAGGGCAAGATCGTCGACTGGCTGTCCAGCCGCGCCGACGTCATCGTCCGTTTCCAGGGCGGCCACAACGCCGGCCACACGCTGGTCATCAACGGCGTCACCTACAAGCTGTCGCTGCTGCCCTCCGGCGTCGTGCGTCCGGGCAAGCTGTCGGTCATCGGCAACGGCGTGGTGGTCGACCCCTGGGCCCTGCTGCGCGAGATCGAGAACATCGCCGCCCAGGGCGTGCAGATCACCCCGGAAAGCCTGATCGTGGCCGAGAACGCCACCCTGATCCTGCCGCTGCACAGCGCGGTGGACAAGGCCCGTGAGGAGGCGCGCGGCGCCGGCAAGATCGGCACCACCGGCCGCGGCATCGGCCCGGCCTATGAGGACAAGGTGGCCCGCCGCGCCATCCGCCTGTGCGACCTGGCCGACGAGGCGGTGTTGGAGCACAAGGTCGACCAGCTGCTGTTCCACCACAACGCCTTGCTGCGCGGCCTGAACGCGCCGGAGATCGACCGCGCCGAGCTGCTGGCCCAGCTGCGTGAGATCGCCCCGCGCATCCTGCCCTACAGCGCCGTCGTCTGGCAGCGCCTGGAAGAGGCCCGCGCCCAGGGCAAGCGCATCCTGTTCGAGGGCGCCCAGGGCGCCATGCTGGACGTGGACCACGGCACCTATCCCTTCGTGACCTCCTCCAACACCGTGTCGGGCAACGCCGCCGCCGGCAGCGGCATGGGCCCCGGCGCCGTCGGGCATGTGCTGGGCATCACCAAGGCCTACACCACCCGCGTCGGCTCCGGCCCCTTCCCCACCGAGCTGTTCGACGACATCGGCGAACTGATCGGCGCCAAGGGCAAGGAATTCGGCGTGGTCACCGGCCGCAAGCGCCGCTGCGGCTGGTTCGACGCCGTGCTGGTGCGCCAGGCGGTGAAGGTGGGCGGCATCGACGGCATCGCCCTGACCAAGCTGGACGTGCTGGACGGCATCGAGGAGCTGAAGGTCTGCACCGGCTATCGCTACAAGGGTGAGGTCATCCACCACTTGCCGGCCGCCCAGACCGCCCAGGCCGAGGTGGAGCCCATCTACGAGACGTTCGAAGGCTGGACCCAGAGCACCTATGGCGCCCGGTCCTGGGCCGACCTGCCGGCCACGGCCATCAAGTACATCCGCCGCATCGAGGAACTGATCGAGGCGCCGGTGACCCTGCTGTCCACCAGCCCCGAGCGCGACGACACCATCCTGATGCGGGATCCTTTTCAAGGGTAATCTCCCTCAAGCGCCGGGCGGCCGCATCCGCGGCCTTGGCTTCCTCGCTGCGCGCCCCTTTTCCCGCGTGGAGGGGTGCTCGCTCCGGCGCCCGCAGTCGCGGGCTACCGCCGGCGTGAAAGTCACGCCGGCGGCTTTTGCACCAATGATAACGGGGACGTAGGTGATGGGTAACGGCAACGGCGCG
Organism: Nitrospirillum karajorum; assembly: GCF_036348415.1. NCBI lineage: Bacteria > Pseudomonadati > Pseudomonadota > Alphaproteobacteria > Rhodospirillales > Azospirillaceae > Nitrospirillum > Nitrospirillum karajorum. The sequence continues at coordinate 1,255,828 of NZ_JAZBQB010000001.1, read as the reverse complement.
ACTTTGATCATTCCACCGCAAGGGCCGCTTCGGGGCCGGGTGGCGCCGCCGGGGTCCAAGTCCATCACCAACCGCGCCCTGCTGCTGGCGGGTCTGGCGGCCGGCACCAGCCGGCTGACCGGCGCCCTGAAAAGCGACGACACCCGCTATATGGCCCAGGCCCTGCGCGACATGGGCGTCGCGGTGGATGAGCCGGACGACACCACCTTCGTCGTCCAGGGCACCGGCCGGCTGAACGCGCCGGTCCAGCCCCTGTTCCTGGGCAACGCCGGCACCGCCACCCGCTTCCTGACGGCGGCGGTGGCCGCCGCCGTGGACGGCACGGTGGTGGTGGATGGCGACGCGCACATGCGCAAGCGGCCCATCGCCCCGCTGGTGGCGGCCCTGAAGACCCTGGGCGTCGACATCGACGCCCCCTCCGGCTGCCCGCCCGTCACCGTGCGCGGCCGTGCCGGCGGGTTCGCCGGTGGCCGGGTGGAGATCGACGGCGGCTTGTCCAGCCAGTACGTCTCCGCCCTGCTGATGATGGGGGCCTTGGGCTCCCAGCCGACCGACGTGGTGCTGACCGGCGCCGACATCGGCGCCAAGGGCTATGTCGACCTGACCACCGCCGCCATGGCGGCCTTCGGCGCGGCGGTCAGCCACCCCAGCGACACGGTCTGGACCGTGGCCGCCACCGGCTATCAGGCCACCGATCTCGCGGTGGAGCCCGACGCCTCGGCCGCGACCTACCTGTGGGCGGCGGAGGCCCTGACCGGCGGCGCCATCGACCTGGGCACCCCGGCCGACGCCTTCACCCAGCCGGACGCCCGCGCCTGGGACTTCATCCGCCTGTTCCCCCACCTGCCGCCCATCATCGATGGGTCGCAGATGCAGGACGCCATCCCCACCCTGGCGGTGCTGGCGGCCTTCAACACCACGCCGGTGCGCTTCACCGGCATCGCCAACCTGCGGGTGAAGGAATGCGATCGCGTGGCCGCCCTGGCCACAGAGCTGTCGCGCATTCGCCCCGGTTTGGGCGTGGAGGAGGGGGACGACCTACTGGTGGCCAGCGATGCCGGCCTGGCCGGCCAGAGCCTGCCCACCCGTATCGAGACCTACGCCGACCACCGCATCGCCATGAGCTTCGCCCTGGCCGGCCTGAAGATCCGCGACATCACCATCCTGGACCCCGCTTGCGTCGCCAAGACCTATCCCGGCTACTGGCGGGCGCTGGCCAGCCTGGGCGTGGATCTGCTGGACGAAGCCTGAGTCAGACCAAAAGCGGCAGCGCCTCGGCAAAGGATCGTACCCAGGCGCGCTGCTCATCCGTGTCGGGCACGGGCACACCGCGCGCCTGGGCGATGCGGGCGAACGCCGCCGTGACATCCAGTCCGGCGCAAGCCAGGACACTGGCCGCCAGCAGGGATGACCGGCCGATACCGGCCCGGCAATGCACGGCCACGGAGCGCCCGGAGGCCAGGTCCCGGGAGAGACGCCGCGCCAGCATGGCCACCTGGCGGCGCGAGTCAGGCACACCCCGGTCGGGCATGGGAAATGTGGTGAAGGCCATCCCCTGGGCCTGGCACAGCCCCTCCTCAGTCATGAGCGCCAGTTCCCGGACCTCCGCCAACTCCAGCAGGCTGATCACTTCATCGACGCCCTCGGCGTGCCAGCCGGCGATTTCATCTTCCAGCCAATCGCCCGCCCGGGGCCGCGCCATGATGGCGAGCCGCCCCGTCCAAGGAAGGACACTGAGATCTATCCAATAGAGCGCCGGTTGCATTTAATTCCCCCCGCCGGACGATAGCGACCGACGCTGCACGATTCCCCAGGACCATCATGGGACCCGACGTTGAAGATGAGTTGGCTTGGACCAAGCGCGGAGCCGCCGCCGTGCGGCATATGAGGATCTTCACGGCAGTTATGACAGCCGTGACCAGCCTGTTCTTGATGTTGAGTTTAGCGAGTGCGACGGGGCTGGGCGGAGGAAGCGGTGGCCATGTCCTGGAGTGGCTGGGCCTGCCCCCCGCCGATGGGCAGTCTATCGCCCTGCTTGCAATGATGACCTTCGGTGGAATGATACTCCACGGCGTTTCGATCGGGCTCCTGAAATTCTTCCGTTTGGGATAAGCGCTGACCTCAGAGACGCGACCTGATCCGCCACAGCCAACCCTGTTGACCACCCAGATCGGTCGAATATACATTGTAGAAGAAATAGCGCCGCAGGGTAGGGCACGATGGGCAGGAACACGCTGGGCACGCTGGAACAGGCGGTGATGATGGTCATCCTGGCCCTGGGCGACGGCGCCTATGGCGTGGCCATCCGCGACGAACTCAGCCGTCGTACCCGGCGCGAGCATACGCTGGGCGCCGTCTACACCACGCTGGACCGGCTGACGGCCAAGGAATTGCTGGAGTCCACCCTGGGGGAGCCGACGCCGACGCGCGGCGGCCGGGCCAAACGCTTTTTCAAGCTGACCAGCGAGGGGCGTCAGGCGCTGGACCACGCCGTCAATACCCGTCACGAGTTGGAGTATGGGCTGGATCTGGCGGGCAAGGGGGCCTGAACCATGGCGACACCGTCCCAAGACAGCGACGCCGTCGTCGCCCCGGCCGCCCTGCCCCTGTTCCCCCGGCTCTGCCTGATGCTGGTGGCCACCCCCGACGAGGTGGAGGACCGCATGGGCGATCTGGAGGAGTCCTACGTCAATGCCCTGGTGGTGCTGGGGCCGGATGCCGCCCTCAGCCGGTATCGCCGCGACATCGCCTCCAGCATCCTGGCCATCACCAGCCGACGGCTGGAGAACCTGGTGCTGCTGCGCTTCCTGGACCGGGGCCGGCTGTTGCTGTCGCTGGCCACGATGACCCTGGCCTTCACCGCCTGCTTTGCCGTGATGTCTGTGTTGGTGCCCGACCCGTGGTGGATGCGGGCCGGCCTGCCCAGCTATCCCGGCCAGTTCCAGCGTTTCAACCAGTCCGACTATCCCGTCTGCCAGGCCTGGACCGACTATGAGGGGCGGAGCCGCGTGGCGCGTGACCTGCACCGCCCCGGCGTCCATGTCACCAGGGTCACCACCCGGGGCGCGGTGCGCCAAGGTGCTGAACAGGATCTGGCCGTGCTGCTGCCCCAGACGGCCAAGGTGACCGCCATCTACTGCGGCATCAGCCGGCCGGGCACCGGGAAAGCAGCGGTCGAAGAGTGTTCCCGCGGTGGCTGCGGCGCCGGTGTCTCGGCGTTTGTCGAGGACAGCGCCTATGTCAAAGGCCGCGTCCTGACCTTGGCCATGTACACCCGTACCGCCGGCCCCGAGGACGGCGTCACTGGCCATTTCTGGATCGCCTGGCGCGACGACGGCACCAGCGCCCCTTGAAGCCCCCCTGCCCGCTTCGCCCCACCTCACGGTGGCGCGCTTATTTCTTCTACATTGTGTATTAAACTCGAGGAGACAGAAGCCATGCACGCGAATGTGTCGCTGGAGGCCCAGATGCCGTTCCCCGTCGCGCTCATGAGCCGACTGCTGGTCTCCCTGATTTCGGCCCTGCTCTCGGTCAGCCTGGTCTATGGCCTGATGAAGGCCTCGATACCGGAGCCGTGGTGGCGGCAGGCCGGGTTACAGACCGACCCCGGATATTTCCGGGGCGCCAACATCGTGGACTATCCGTTCTGCCAGGCCTGGAACGATTACCAGGGCGGGGACCGCATGGCGCGGGACCTGGGCGCACCCGGCGTGCGGGTGACGGCGGCGCAGACGCGGACGGCCATCCGCCCGGGAGGGGAAGAGAACCTGCTGGTGGAATTGCCCGGGACCGCCCAAATCGTCGCCGTCTACTGCGGCATCTCGCAGGACAGAGCGCCCATGGGCGAATGCGCCCGCTATGTCTGCGGCGACGGGGTCGCCACCTTCATCGCCGACAGCCTGTACACGGGCAGCGAGGTCAGCGGCACCCTGCAGAACGGCAACCGCATCCTGACCCTGACCCTCATGAACAAGCGGGCCGAAACGCGGCGGCGGACCACGGTCCGCTTCTGGGTGGCGTGGAAGGATGATGCCCCGCCCCCGCAAGCGATACCGGCGTCCCCCGGGATCAAGCCTAGCGCGGATAAGCCCCTGGCAGGTCCAGCCCAGCCCCCCCGCAACCCGATCTGATCTGGAGAACGCCGCTATGAAGCGAATAATTGCCCGCGCCTGCCTGGCGCTGTTGCTGACGGCCGCACCGGTCCTGGACGCCCGGTCCCAGAGCGCGGTGACGACGGACGCGAGGACGATGAACGCGACGTTGAAAGATGTCGGCGCCTGGACCATCTGGGGCACGCGCGTCACCTTTGTGCAGGACGGTGCGGTGCCCGGCGGCACCACCGTGACCGCCGCCGCGCGGGAGGACAGGACGGGGGAACCCTGGGCCAGCGCCGCCAGCATGGCCGTCCCTTTGCCGCTGAAGGCGGGCGACCGGGTCAGCGCCACCTTCTGGGCCCGCGCCGCCCAGGCGGAGACGGTGCCGGTCATGATCAACGGTGGCGCGCCGTCCTACGCCGTCCTGGCCAGCCGGACGGTCGACCTGACGCCGGACTGGCGCCGCATCACTCTCAGCGGCGCGGCGCCGGCCGACCTTGCCGCCGGCACGCAGTTCCTGACCCTGCATCTGGGCAGGGCGCCGGCCGACATCCAGCTGGGCCCCGTGCTGTTCCAGCCCGGCGTACCCTATGACGCCGACATCCAGGCGGCTTTCGCCGGCTTCCGTCCCGCGCAGCGGGTGCAGGATGTCCCCATCCCCACCGATCCTGGCGTGGTGCTGGCCGGCCGGTTGCGCCTGCCGGGCCGGCATGGCGATGGCCCGTTCCCGGTCGTGGTCCTGCTGAGCGGCAGCGGCCCCGGTAAACGCGGCGTCTTCCCCTTGATCGAGGACAGGCTGCTGGCAGAGGGTATCGCCACCCTGGATTACGACAAACGCGGGGTCGGCGAGTCGACCGGAACGTTCGTCGACACCCTGGGGCTGATGGAGCGGGACGCGGCAGCGGCCGTGGCCTACCTGCGCGGCCGGCCGGATATCGACGGCGGTCGGGTGGCCTTTCTGGGCCTGAGCCAGGGCGCCTATGTCGGGCCCGCCGTCGCCGCCCGCGACCCGGCCATCGCCGCCGTGGTCATGCTGGCCGGGCCGGCGGGCGAGCGGGGCACGCTGTTCACCGACGACATGCGGGAGAAGCTGGCCAAGGCTGGCATCGTCGGTGACGCCAACGACCGGATCGTCGCTGCCCTTGAGGCCCTATACGGCGCACGTATCGCCGGAGCGACGCCATCGGTGGTGGGCGGAGCCCGCCAGGCGTTGACCGACGCCTTTGTCGCGGGCGGCTGGAGCCCGGCGCAGGCGGACGCCGTGGTGGCGGAACTGGACACCCCGGCGGTCCTGTCCCTGTACCAGGCCGCCCCCAACGAGGCGCTGGCCCGGCTCCGCGCCCCCGTCCTGGCCCTGTACGCCGGACGGGACACCGTGGTCCCGACCCACCGGGCGATGCCGGAGGCCCAAAGGGCCCTGCGCGCCAACCCGGATGCGACCGTGCTGGAGATACCGGGCGTGAACCACGGCTTTCAGCATGTCGACACCCACACGCCGGGCCCACTGGAACCGGCGGTGTCCGCGCCCGAGGTGCTGGACCTGGTGCAACGCTGGCTGGGCGACCGCCTGCGCGCGGGCCCTAAGATGAACTGACCTCAGTCCTCCAACAGCCAGACCTGGCCGGCGCGGGCCAGGCCGGCGACCGCGTCAGCGACCACAGCTCCTTCCATGTCAGCCAAGTCCTGCTTCAGCGCCGCCAGGCGGGCGCCATCCGTGGCCAGCAACTGGGCCAGCACCCGCCGCTGGTCCGCCGGCAGCTTGGACGGAGCCGGTCCCGGCGCGCGCGCGGCGGGGTGGATTTCCGTGGCGTCGGACAGCACCCGGTCCAGGCCCAGGTTCATGGGCTGGAACGCCTCGCGCTCCGCATCCAGCTGGGTGAACAGCGCCGGCAGGTCGGGCTGGTCCAGGGCGCCACGCAGCAGGTCGGCCTGCGCCGCCATCTGCCGGCGCGTCGCGGCCTCCTCGGCGATGGCCATGACCTCTTCCCGCAGGGCATCGTTGTTGCCTTCCAGCCGCCCGGCCAGGGCCCGCAGCAGGTCCTTGGCGCGCAAGCCGCCCAGGTTGATGGTCAGGTGGGCGGAATGGCCGCCCTCCGCCACCGTGGCCCAGTGGATGTCGCCGCGCGGGATGTACAGCACGTCACCGGGGCGCAGCGTGTCCTCCCACTCCACCGGCCCAGCCTCCGCCAGGGTGGCGTAGCTGCGGCTGACCAGCGGGTGGGTGGCGCGGAAGCCGTGGCAGCGCCAGTGCTTCTCGCCCGAGATCTGCAGGATGATGACGTCGTGGTTGTCCCAATGCGGCCCCAGCGCGCCCTCCCGCTGGAAGCTGACATAGGCGTTGGCACCGCCGCGCACGCGATAGCGCCGTTCCACCGCCGCGATCAGCGCGGCGATGCGCGGGGAGACATGGTGCAGGTGGTTCAACGCCAGGCTGAGGCCCTGGTTGATCTGGTCCTGCAGGGCGGCGGGCTTGAGGAACAACTGCCCCGCCTTGTTGCGGCCCACCACCGTCTCATAGGGCAGATCCTTGCCGGAGCGGACCAGGCGCAGGCGACCATTGTGCAGGCCCGCCAGGGTGACCTGGGCGTTGATCAGCGACCAGGGCAGCAGCCGGGCGAAGGTGTCCGCCTGGCCGGTGCGCAGGTGCAGGCGCCGCTTTTCCCGGAAGGCCCGGTCCAGTTCCGCCGGATCATGAGGGCGGACCAAAGCCGCCACGCCACCAAGCATATGCCCCCCAATTCCGGGCCATCCCGCCCCTACTCGTGGCGCGGAGGATAGCATCCGGCGCGGCGAGCCCGCCACTTTTACCCGCCTTACGGGCGGGAAACGTGATCCCGCAGGCGAATATGGAGATCCGGGCGCCCCCCGTCCCCCTGGTCGGCGCCGCGCAACTGAAGCAGCCGTTCCATCTGGTTCACCGACGCCGCGATCAGCGTGGCCGCCGCCAAGTGGCCCTTGCGGAACAAGTCCACCACCACCGTGTCCGGCAGGTCCGCCAGGGCGGACGGCGACAGGGTGTAAAGCCCACCCACCTCATGCTCGGCCCCGTTGGGCAAGCGCAGCACCACCTCCAGCGCCCTGATCAGATCCAATTGGACGAAGCCATCGACCATGTCATGGGCGGCGTTAAGGTCGGCCACCAGCCGCTGCAGCCGGGCGCGCATCGCCTCGACCACCGCCGTTGGCCTCCCGTCCGTCCCGAACAGGGACTGCCCGGGGGCGGCGAAGCGATCGGCGGCCTCGTCGATCAGCAGACCCAGGGCGCTGCTGGCATCCAGGCGGAATCCTTCCGCCATGACCGCTTCGGGCAGGTAGGTGCACCGCCACCCTCCCTCCCGCCAATAGAGGTTCCGTGGCTGGTCCAGGCTGAGCAGCGCCACCAAAGTGAAGCGGCCGGTCTCGCCATCCTTGGCGAAGCACAACGGGAAGTCCGCGGCCGCGAGGGGGATTTCGGACAAGCCGACCCAGGCGTACCGCAGGGCGCGCGCATCCGCCGTCGGGCGCATTTGGAGGGCCCGATGCCGGGTGGGGTCGAGAGGGCGATACCGTGTCATAGGCGCTGCAGTCCGTGTTGGCGTATGGCCCGGATAAGGCTTCTGTGCGGCGGCAAACGGGTCATCGCGTCGGAACGCTGGGCCGCCGCCCGCGCGAACAGCCGCGCGGCCGCCTTGCGCTCCGGCCCCAGCGTCGGATGCCCCGCATACTGGGTGGGGAAACCCATGCCATGCAGCACATACTGATAGCTGGGCCAGGAAAACACCTCGCGATGGCGGGTGAAATCCGCCGCGCACGGCGGATGATGGCGCCACAACTCCAGGCGTTCGCCAAGACCATCAGGGAACGAGGCTGGATCAAGGTTGTCTTGCCAGAAGGGCTCCGGCCGGTGGGTCAGGACGTAGTGCAGTTTCAGAAACTCGATAACCCGCGCCCAATGATGATGGAAATCGGCGTTGAACTGCCGGGCGATGTGGTCCATGGCCCGCCGGGTGGCCGGCAGCCGGTCCGCGATCGTGTCCATCGACAGTTCGATCAGCATCAGCGCCGACGCCTCCAGCGGCTCGATGAACCCGGCGGAAAGTCCCACGGCGACACAGTTGTTGATCCAGAAGGTCTCACGGTGGCCGGCATTGATGTTGATGCTGCGCACGGAGAGCGCATCCGCGCCGGGGCCGGCATAGGCGCGCAAGGTCGCCTCCGCCTGATCGGCAGAGGTGTGGGCGCTGGAATAGACGTAGCCGATTCCGCGCCGGCTCCACAGGCCGATGTCCCAAATCCAGCCGGCGGTCTGGGCCGTCGACACGGTATGGCAGGCGATGGGGGCATCCTCGACGGGATAGGGGATTTGCAGGGCCAGCGCCTTGTCGGCGAACAAATACTGGCGGCAGCTTTTCAGCGGAACACCGTAGACGCGGTCGATCAGCACCCCTTTGAAGCCGGTGCAATCCACGAACAGGTCGCCCTCGATCACCGTCCCATCCGCCAGGCGCAGCGCCTGGATGTCCCCCTCCGCTGTCTGGTCGGCGGCCACGACGTCACCCACGACATGCCGCACGCCCAAGCGGCCGACGGCATGGTCGCGCAGCAACGTCGCGAACTTGCCCGCGTCCAGGTGATAGGCGTAATTGGCCAGCCCGGCGTATTCGGGATGGGTGATGGCCTTGGGCGCCAAGCCCGCGTCGCACAGCGCGCCTTGGAAATCGACGCTGTGGGCGAAGTCCTCACCCGCCGGCCCCGCCGCGGCCCGTTCCTGCCAATGGGGCGACAGGTTCACCTCGCCCGCCCCCACCGGGGGATTCAGCGGATGGTAATAGGCGTCATCGCCCCCCCACGTCCAACCGACGAACCGGGCGCCCTGCTTGAACACGGCGTCGGCGCTGCGGATGAAATCCGTCTCCGACAGGCGGATCTTCGCCAGGGTGTTGCGCATGGTGGGCCAGGTGCCCTCACCGACGCCGATCGACGGCTCCGTCGGCGACTCCACCAGCACCACCGCGACCCTGTCGTGCCCAGGCTCCCCTTCGGGATCGGCATTGCGGGCGGCGATACGCGCGGCGGCGATCCATCCGGCGCTGCCGCCCCCGACGACGACGACGCGGCGGATCGCATGGTTCTCGCTTTTCCCGGATGGGGCCTGGGCCATGGCCTCCCTCATTCTTGGCCATCCTCTTTTTGGGTCGGGCGGTGGCGGGCGCGGATAGGCCCGCCACCACTCCCGGGTCACCGCCGGCTGGACGGCGTCCCCATGCTGGATTTGTAGCTGCCGTAATTGACCAGGGAAACCTCACCCAGGCCGCCCGGCCCCTCTTCCGTCTTCCAGACGGCGATGTCGATGGTGTTGTCGCCCTGGGGCAGCAGCACGCCGTTGGGGATGGGGAAGCTGTGCTGCGGCCCGATATCGGAAACGTACTGGCCCATCTGCCAGCCGTTCACGAACAGCAGCGCCCGGTAGTGCCGCCCCGGCGGATCGCGGAACTCCACGCCCAGCGAGGTGTCCTGGTCCTTGGGCAGGGACAGCGCCACATGGGTGCGATACCAGGTGACGCCCGGCGCCTGCTCGCTGGCCGGCAGGGTGACGGGCTTGCCCTGTGGCAGGGCGCCAGGCTTCAGATGCCAGCCCTCACGCTCGCCGAACAGGCCGCCCTCATTATAGGGGCCGCGCACCGGGTCCATCGCCGCCTCGCCCCCGGCGTGGCCCTGGATACGCCAGGAAATGGCATGGTCGGAGGCGCCCAAGGCCGAGGCGTAGGCGATGCCCCGGCCGGTCCGGTTCTCGTTGCGGCTCTGATAGTCCTCCTCATGCCCCATGTTGACGGTCAGGACGGAGACGACGTTGTCGCCCTTTTCGATCCAGCCTTGGGGGAAGGGGAAGGTGCCGTCGTCCCCGCGCTGCACGCTGCCCAGGAAGTGGCCGTTCAGCCAGGCGGAGAAGGCGCCACCGGTGGCCCCGCTCAACACCCGCAGGCGCACACCGCGCGGCACGTCGGCACCGGCGCCGGAGAAATGGCCCCGGTACCAGGTGTTGCCGGTGTGGAAGCCGTAATCATCGGCCAGCAGCACGGGGTGGGACAGCGGGTTGGTGATGCTGTTGGACGTCGTCAGGTCCGCGACACGCCAGGCATGGTCATCGAAGCCAGGCGCGATTTCCGGGGCGCCATCGCGCGCCTGCCAGTCCTTGAGCGCCGGCAGGGCCACGGGCGCCGGCGTCGGCAGGGTCACCGCCAAGGCGCCATCTTCCGCGCCGGACGGCGTGACCGGGATGGACGCCCCGTTCCAGGTGACGGCGGTGGCGCCGGGGCCGAAGACGATGGCGTCCTTATCGGTGTCGGAATCACCGACCAGCGCCAGGGTCTTGCCGGTGACCGTGGCCGTACGCAGCAGATGCGAGCCCACCATCAGCACCGGGCCGGCGGCCGTCTCAGTCCGCCAAATCCGTTCCGTTGCCTGACGATCCGCCAGCAGGACGACCAGCGGCCGCTCCCCGCCGGTGACCACCACCTCCGCCAAGCCGTCATGGGTGTAGTCCAAGGACAGTTGACCGTCCTTGATCTCGCTGTGGACCGCGCCGCGCACGACCCGGGCCTGGGCGTTGGCGGGAACGCGGAAACTGGCCTCGCCCGCGGTTCCCCGGTCCCCGTACAGGACCAGGAAGTCCCGCCCGCCGATGGTGGCGGCGGTCATGACCTCCGACGTGGCATAGCGCAGGTGCTGGGCGCCGAAGGGATATCCCACGACGATCATCTTCGCCTGGCGCCCATTGATGGCCAGGGTGGTTCCCGCCTTCTGCGGAAGGGTGATGGCTTGCCCATCCACGGTCACGGAGAAACGCGCCGACGACTGGGCGGTGGAGGTCGAGTCCGCATGCCGGATCAGATGGAATTGCGTCCCCGTCTCGGGATTGACGCGGGCGATGTCGATCAGGCCGCGGTCGTCCAGCCAGGCCGACGGCATGGGGTCCGTCCGCAACAGGGGTGCCGTCGTCGTCACGAAATAGCCGATGCGCTTGTCTTCGTAATACTTCCCCTCGAACTGGCGGGCCTCGGTGATGGCCGCGCCATAGTCGTAGGACGTGTAGTTCTGGGGAATGGCCTGCCAACCCCAGGAGGTGCCGCCGTACAGCATGTAGAAGTTCTGGCCGGTGGCGCCCGCCGCGATATTGGATTTGTAGAAGACGTTGGCGAAGCTGTCGTTGATCAGCTCCGCGCATTTGGCGTAGCCGGGGCCACCCCAGGGATCGAACGCCCCGCCCTGGAACTCGGCGGTGAACAGGGGCTCCCCTTCCTTGCGGCTGCGCGCCATGTCGGGCGCGGGCTTCCAGACTGAGGGGTTGGAGCAGTCGAAGCCCTGCGGATAGAAATCCCAGCCGCTGACCTCCATGGCGCCCTTGCCCTCGACATAGGCGCCGTCATGGTTGCCCAGCAGGGGTACCTGGATGCCATCGGCCCGGGCCTTCTGCTTCAGATGCTCCATATAGGTCCGGTTGTCCTCGCCATTCAGGTAATATTCGTTTTCGACCTGATAGCCGATGACCGTGCCGCCGCCGTCGACCAGCTGATGGCGGGCGATGATGCGGTCGACCTGGGTCAGCCATTCATCGGCATAGCGCAGGTATTCAGGATCGGCGCTGCGATTGTTCAGCTTCTTCGTCGTCAGCCACAGGGGCAGGCCGCCGCTGTCCACCTCGGCATTGATGTAGGGGCTGGGGCGGGCGATGACGTACATGCCGGCATCGCGGGCCGCGTCGAGCATGCGGTCGATGTCGCGGATGCCGGTGAAGTCGTAAACGCCCTCACGCGGGGAGTGATAGCCCCAGGAGAAGTAGATCGACACCGTGTTGAAGCCGGCCGCCTTCATCTTTTGCAGGACATCGGACCACAGGGCCGGGCTGGGCAGGCGGAACGGATGGAATTCGCCCGACCAGAGATAGACGCGCTTTCCATCGATGAGGAAGCTGTGGGAATCGAACGTCACCTCATGCGACGGCGCGGGCGCCGCCGTCGCCTGGGGCCCAGCGGCCCACGCCCCCACCAGCGCCAGGGCGGCGACCCGATTGAACCATCCCCGTCGTTCGGCCTTCAAACGGCGTTTCACAGCAATCTCCTCCGATCATTATGACTGATTGGCGATCCCGACGACCACGGAAGCGCCGAAGGGTGGCGGCGGGATGACCGCCACCACCCAGGCAAGGCTTGAAAAATCCTCAGAATTTGTAGCGGACGCCGATATCGTAGCGTGCGCCATAGTCGTACCAACCGCGCAGCTGGTTGGAGTAGCGGGCGGTCGTCACGTATTTCTCATCGGTGATGTTCGTCCCCTCGAACAGGATCTGCACACCGTCCATGATCTCGTACGAGATGCTGGTGTCCACCTGGCCATAAGGCATCACGAACAACGGCTCGCCACCATATCCTTGGGAAATCGATGACAGGAAGCCGCCGCGGTGGTTGTAGGCGATGCGGGCGGACAGTCCGTATTTCTCATAGAACAGCGTGGCGTTCTGGGAATTGCTGAGGCCGACGATGGCGAACCGCACATTGGGCGACATGTTGCCGAACGTGCGGTCGGTGGTCACGAAGGTGGCATTGAGCTGAACGCCGAAACCATCGAAGGGATGTGGCATCCAGTCGAAGGTGTGGACCAGGTTCACCTCCGCCCCCTGCACGTTCACCTTGCCCAGGTTGTGCGGGCGCGCGGCGGCGAAGCTGGCCGTGTGGGGGCCGGTGATGAAGCCGCCCACCGGCAGGTTGCCGGAATTGGCGATGGTGACGGTCTCGGTCTCGATGGTCGTGACGATGTAGTCCTTGATGTCCTTGTTGAACAAGGCGCCGGACAGCATGGTCGTCTGGGTCGGATACCATTCCACCGAGATGTCGAAGTTGGTGGACTTGTAGGGCTTCAGGTCCGGATTGCCGCCGCTCAGTTCCATGTCCGCCGGGCGGAGCACATCATAGGACGTGACCGGACGCAGATCCCCCAGGTTGGGCCGGGTCAGGGTCTGCGACCCGGCCAGGCGCACCACCGTATCCGACGTGGGCTTGAGCGTCAGGTTGAAGTCTGGAAGGAAGGAATAATAGCGATGGCTGGCCGAGACGGGCACGTACTGGCCGTTGTTCTGATAGACAGCGTTGTAGATGGTGGGATCGTTGGTGACCGGCAGCAGATCGACCAGAGCCCGTGACTGGGACCCGGCGCTCATGTCCGTGACCACGTAGCGGGCCCCCAGGTTCAGCAGCCAGTCGACACCATAGAGCTTGCCCTTGAAATCGGTCTCGGCGTAGGCCGCGTAGACCTTTTCCTGAACGAAGTCGGCGGGATTGGCCACGGAATTGAAGCCGTTGCCCTGCGACTGCGATTGCAGGTTGGCGGCCGAGGTTCCGGGGGCCAGGTTCTGGGCGGCATCGAGCGCCGAAAGTGCCGCCGGGCTGCTGAGATAGGCCAAATAGGCGTTGGGATCGTATGCCAGGAACGACGTCGGCAGGTTGCCGCCCAGGCCCTTGACGGTGAAGGTGGACAACAGCGACGACGGCGTCAGGGTGGGATAGCCGCAGTAGAGGCAATTGACGTTCAACGTGCCGGCACTGAACGTGGTGCGCTTGCGGTCGGTGTACCCGAAGCCCCCGCGCAGGGCATGGAACAAACCGTAGTCAGGGGTCCAGTCGAGGTCGAGCTTGGTTTCGGTGACCCGGTCGACCACGTCATTGCCGGAACGCTGCGCCAGGTGGGTGTAGGCGCCATTGGTATTGGTGGTCGCGCCCGGCGTGAAGCCGAAAACCGAGGGTAATTCGCCCACCGGCCCCTCGGTGAAGCTGTAGGTCGTGGGCACGCCGGTCACGGTGAAGAAGCTCTTACCCGCGCCATCGTTGTGCGCCCGCGACGCCGTCGCATCCAGAACCACATGCAGCGTGTCGGTGGCCTGCCAATCGGCGTTGAGGCCGCCTTCATAGGTGGACGTGTCGCGCAGGCTCGACTGATTGATCATGTCGGCATGACCAGAGGTGGTCAGCGACGTGACGGTGCGATTGGAATTGATGGTGGCGGCGGTGTACTGGGACGGTTCGAACCACAAGCCCAGGGACTTGTTGTCGGCGTCGTCCTTGAAATGGTCATACAGGCCGTCGACCGTGATGGTCAGGTCGCTGTTGGGCTTGAACTGGCCGACCAAGGTGGCGCCCAGCCGCTCACGATGGTCCAGGGAATTGTTGACGTTGATGTTTCGCGGCGCATAGACGTCCTGATACAGCGGGGCGGACGAAGGTCCGACGGCGACGTTGGGCAGATAGCCGTCGCTGGTCACGCTGTTGATGGACGGGCTGCGCTTTTGATAGGACACCGAGGCCAGCACGCCCAGTTTGTCCTGGGCGAAGGTGTCGCTGAGCAGGGCGAACGCCTGCGGCTGCTTGTCATCCCCCGCCGTCTCGAAATTCTCTTTGAGCGCGACGACCCCGTGGGGCCCCGGCAGGTCGAAGGGCCGGGCCGTATGCAGGTTGATGGTGGCGCCAATGGCGCCCTCCTGGACACGGGCGACGGAGGTTTTGTAGGTGTCGGCCCCGCTGATCAATTCAGCCGGCAGCAGGTCGAAGGAGAAATCCCGCCCATAACTGTCATTGGCCAAGGTGCGGCCATTGAACAGTACGGTATTGAACTGCGGACCCAGTCCACGAACCGTGACTTTCTGGCCTTCGCCGCTGCTGCGGTCGATGGAAATGCCGGGCACGCGCTGCAGGGACTCGGCCACGTTGGCGTCGGGGAACTTGCCCAAATCCTCCTGGGCGATGGAATCCATGATCAGGTCGGCATCCCGCTTGCGCTCCGCGGCACTGGCGATGCTCTTGCGAATGCCGGAAACCACGATCTCCTGCATGTCGCTGTTGGTGTCGGCAGCGCTGACGCCCTGGGGATCGTCCGCCGCCTGCGCGCCGGCGCCCACCGCCATGCTGAACGCCGTGCCCAGAGCCAGGACACAAACTGATTTTAAAAGGCCCTCTTTGCGCTCCCAGCGCCGAGTCTTATTCACAGCCACTTCTTACCCTCCCTATTTATTTTCAGATTCTTGAATAGAAGGCAGCACGAATTCATGTCGTTTATGGGCATACCCACGAACGAGATTGTTTTCGTCGTTGTCTAAGGCAACTACGAATCAGCCATCATCAAGCATACGAAAAGCTTATTCAGCTTTTCATTTCCGGAAATCGAAAACCTGATCGAGAAGAATATTTGCACACAAGGCTATCAACCCGTTTGATAGCCGCCGACCATTGGAATGGGTCCGACATGACGCCGGATACCATCAGGCCATTTAATGCCATTTCTCGACATGGCATTACCCTCCCCGCTTGTCGCCGTTTTTGAATCATGCGGCTTATTCGTAATCTTACTTATATGATTAATGAGCCCACGACGCAATACCCTTAGGGGCATTATCGCGATCATAGACACTAATGCGTTGAAACTTCGCCACTATCGTGCGATTCAGCCCACCGGGAAACCGTTCCAGCGGTGAAGCATTCAGGGTCGGAAAGCACTCCCGTAGAGCATTGAAATCCTGGCTCGCAGGCCAGGGCCGTCACTTCGGCCCTTCGCCACCGGAGGAAGCCCCACCGGCCTTGCCCGAACCTTTGCGGGGCGCGGGCTTGGCCTCCGGCTTGCCGTCCTCATCAGTGGGGGAAAGGAAGAACAGGTTGCGCAGGAAGCCAGGCGCCAGCACGGCCAGCGGATTCACCGACACATCCAGGTCATCCAGCGGGCCCTTCACCCGATAGGTCGCCGACAGCAGCCCCTGCCCTTCCCCACCCGTCAGCAGGTCGCCCACGATGGGGATGGCCCCCAGCAGCTTGTTCAGGGTGCTGAAGGGCACGATGGTGCCCTGGAGGTCGGCCATGCTCTTGCTGAGGTTGATCTCACCTTCCATGGTCAGGCCGATGGCGGCGCCCGAGGTGCGCACGTCGTGGAAGGTGACGCCGGTCTCGGTCCAATGGAACCCGCCCTCCAGCTTGCTGAAGGTGATGGGGGCGCCGCTCATGAAGTCGGAAAAGCCCTGGAAACTGGCGGCGGAAAGCAGGCGCGCCATCACCGGCGCCTCCACCACCTGGTAATCGGTGACGTCCAGGGTGCCGTCCACCACCTCGTGCGGGTCGCCGGGCAGGCTGTGGCCCTTGACCACCAGCTTGCCCCCCCGCAGATGGTCCAGCACGTCCAGCTGTTGCAAGGCGGCGCCGGCGTCGTCGGAGGTGATGGTGAGGGCCATGGCGTTGCCATCGGGTACATAGCGCAGGGACAGGTGACCGGCGTTGTCCTTGCCGACGCGGCTGTCCAGCGCGACGGAACGCCAACTGCGGCCCCGCCGGGCGAACTGGCCCTTGCTGGCGCCAATCTCACGCCCGCCGTTGGCCGTCACCACCTTATCGAAGTTGAAGTCGATATCCAGCGGCGGGCGGGCATCCAGCGCCTTCAGCTCCGCCTCGGTCGGCGCCCGGGGCGAACCGCCGGCATTGCCCCCGCCGCCGCCATTGCCCCCGCCACTGGCGGAGCGGCGGAACGGCCGAGCGTCCAGCGAGGGACCGGCCGCCTTGATCCTCATGCCGCCGGCATCATCCATGTCCACCGTCATCGCGGCGTCGGTGCGCCCCTGGCGATAGCGGTCGACCGCGATGTGGCGGATGGAAAAATCGTGCTTCAGGTCCAGGCTGCCCGACGCCTCCATCCCGTCCGACTTCAGCTGGAAGCGGGTGATATGCAGGGGGCGCCCCTGGTCGAACCCCACCTCGACATGGGCCGACGCCGGCGTGCCCGGCACCTTGCGCCAATCCATCAGCGCGACGGCCAGCGCGGACCGGGTCAGGTCCAGGTCGGCCAGGATGGATTCGGCGTGCTGGGCGTCACGGGTGTAGACCATGCTGACCCCCATGGGCCCGCGTACCCAATCAGGAAAGTCCAGATGGAACAACTGGCGGTCGCGGTCGGTGGCCGTGGCCTGCAGGGCGACACGGGTGCCGATGGGCGCCTCTTCCGGGAAGTTCTCGCGCCACAGGATACGCGCCGGCATGCCGTTCAGCCTGGCGGTGCCGTTGGTGTCCATGCCCTTGTTGTCCAGCACCAGGGTCAGGTCGCCCTCGGACGCCTTGATGTCGGCCACGATGTTATCGGCCGCCACGCTCTTCAGGTGCGCCTGCACGCCCAGTTTCACCTGGTCCATCTTGAGCGTGGCGACCAAGGGGAAGTCGAAGCGCAGGGTCATGTCGGCGGTGCCGGCCACGGCGGACGGCACCAGGCCCACCTTCTTGGCATAGCCCAGCGGCGGGGTGTCGATCACGGTGAGGGCGGAGGAGATGGGGCCGCTGACGGGCAGGGTCATTTCCATCTTCTGCGCCGTCTTGTCCAGGCCGGTGATGTCCAGGCGCGACGTGCCTAGGGCGAGGTCCAGCAGCCGGCCCTGAGTCAGCTCGATGCCCAGGTGGCCACCGTCGAAGGTGGCGGTGCCGCCGACATCCTTCACCTTGGGCAAACCGTCCATATAGTTCACGGTCGCGCCGGAAAAGGCGAAGGTCGCGGCCATACGGGTGGGAACCAGGTCCGACAGGCCGGCCGGCGCGCTGCCCTCCAGCGTGAAGGCGACCTTGTCGAAGGCGCCATCCGACAGGTTCTGCAGAATCCAGGCGCGCGGCTTGGGCAGGGCATCCAGGGGCCACAGGGCGTCCAGCGCGTTCAGCGGCACGGCCTTGACCTCGGCGTTCAGCCCCACCCGGTAACTGCCGTCATCGCGCTTCGCGGCCTTGCCCGTCAACGCGATGGTGGACCCTGGGATCGCGCCATTGGGGGCCGTCCCACTGGTGGCCGGCAGGGTCAGGTTCAGATGGTTGAGGGTCAGCCCCTCCGGCTCCAGCCGTGCCTGCAGGTCCAGGTTCGCCACCGCCAGCGGCGCCTTCAACCGGCCAGGCAGGGTGACGGTGCCCGCCGTGCCGCTGAGCGCCACGTCGAAGATGCGGGGGGAGAAGTCGGCGGCGAGTTCCAGGGTGATCGTGCCGGCCAAGGGCATGTCGATGCCGCCCACCGCCGCCAGCACGCCGTCCGACGCGCGGGTGACATGGGCCAGGTCCGCCGGACTGACGCCGGAGAAATGGCCGACGGCGCTGATGGTGCCATCGGCCAGGCGATAGCCCAGGTCAGCCGCCAGTTGGGTCATGTGCCCGCCCAAATCGACCATGAGCTGGGCGTTGCCGGTGATGCCCTGGCGGTCACGCGTGAGCACGACATCGGCCCGGGGAGCGGACCAGACCAGGCCCAGTTGCCGGTTGTCCACCGACAGCCGCGCCTCCGACACCACCAGCTTGGTCAAGGCGCCGAGGGGTTCCAAGGGGTCGGGCGGCCGCTTCAGGGCCGCGATCAGGTCGGCCATGAAGTCGTTGCCGTCGTCGGTGTCGTCATCCGACAACAGCGCCAGACGGAAGCGACCGTCAACCTCGCGGATGGCGTTCAGGCGGGGGCGGACCAGCACGATGCGGGTGGGCGCCAGGCGCCCGTGCAGCAGGGCCGGCACCGACAGCGCAATGCGGAATTCCGGCAATGTCGCCACCGTGGCGCCGCCCGTGCCGGTCAGCACCACGTCATCGGCCATGATTTCCACCGTGGCGCCCTTGGCCGCCTTGGCCAAGGCCACCTTGTGGACCGAGATATGGACGGTGCCGCCCTCGTTCACCGCCTGCTCAAGATAGGGCGCGAACCACGAGATGGGCATGGGCCCACGGCTGAGGCGCCAGGACAACAGGCCAGCGGTCAGCAGCACCACCAGCAGCAGGCCGGCCACCAGTTCCAGGATCACCAGGGCCGTGTGTCCCACCACGCCGCGCCGCTTGCGCGGCGGCCGGGGTGCCTTAGGCAGCGGATCGGGCACCTCCGGCGGGCGCCGGCCGGGCACGCGCAGCCCCACGGGCTCCGTCCCGACTGGCGTCCCAGTCGGGGCGCCAGCCGGCGCCTCGGCGGGGGGAAGGGGCGGCGTGGGACGAGGCAAAGGTTCAGACTTCCAGCATGGCTTGACCCGGTCGGCGGCCCGCGGGCACTCTGCCCCCGTTGACCCTTCCAACCGCGAACGGCGAACAGCGAACGGACCCCGCCCGCCACCACCGTCCCGCCCAGCAACATAGGGCGCGATGGACGGGTTACACGGGGGCAAGGTCCGATTCCTGGCATAGCCCGGCCAGACATCCATGTTCAATGCGAAATCCCTACCCCAGGCGGCAGATACCGAACTTCTGGCCCGCGGGCTGGAGTCCTGGCACCGGCGGGCGGAGGACTCCGGCGATCCGGAGCTGACGGAATTCGCCAGCACCTACGCGGTGGACGAGGCGGGCGGGGCCCTGCTGCGGGCAGTCCTGGGCAACAGCCCCTTCCTGGGCCAGGCCCTGCTGAAGGAACAGGCGTTCTTCCGGCAGGTGGCCACACAGGGCTTCGACGCCACCTTCATGGAGATGCTGGAGGGGCTTTGGGGGGATGTGGGGGGCGCCACCACCACTGACCACCTGATGAAGGCGTTGCGCGTGGCCAAGCGCCGCGCCGCCCTGCTGATCGCCGCCGCCGACATATCGTGCGCGTGGACGCTGGAGCAAGTGACGGGCGCGTTAAGCCAACTGGCGGAAACGGCGTTGCGGCTGACGGCGCGCCACCTGCTGCGCCAACTGGCGGCCAAGGGGGAAATCCGCCTGCCCGACGCGGAGAACGACCCCGAGGCCGGCAGCGGCCTGATCGTCCTGGCCATGGGCAAGTTCGGGGCGCTGGAGCTGAACTATTCCAGCGATATCGACCTGATCGTCCTCTATGACGACGGCGTGGTCCAGGCCCGCGACCCGGATGAGATGACCCGCACCTTCGTGCGGCTGGCGCGCGAGCTGGTGCGCATCATGGAGGAGCGGACGGTGGACGGGTATGTCTTCCGCACCGACCTGCGTCTGCGCCCCGACCCCGGCGCCACACCGCTGGCCGTTTCCGTCTCCGCCGCCGAGGCGTATTACGGCAGCCTGGGCCAAAACTGGGAACGGGCGGCCATGATCAAGGCGCGGCCCGTGGCGGGCGACCGCAAGGCCGGCCAGGATTTCATGGGCCTGATCCGCCACTTCGTCTGGCGCCGCAGCCTGGACTTCGCCGCCATCCAGGACATCCATTCCATCAAGCGCCAGATCGGCGCCCACAAGGGCCATCGCGACAAGGCGGTGAACGGCCACGACATCAAGCTGGGGCGCGGCGGCATTCGCGAGATCGAGTTTTTCGCCCAGACCCAGCAGCTGATCTATGGCGGGCGCGACGCCCATCTGCGCATCCCCGCCACCATGATGGCGCTGGACGCGCTGGTCGCGGCCGGACGGGTCAGCGAAGCGGCGGCGGAGGATTTGAAGGCGGCCTACCGCTTCCTGCGCCGGGTGGAGCATCGGGTGCAGATGGTGGACGACCAGCAGACCCACAAGCTGCCGGTGGATGACGCCGGCGTGGCCGCCATCGCCACCTTCCTGGGCTATACCGACGCCGACAGCTTCCGCACCGAGCTGCTGGCCACCCTGGGCCGGGTGGAGGACCGCTACGCCGCCCTGTTCGAGGAGGCGCCGCCCCTGTCCGGCCCCGGCAACCTGGTCTTCACCGGGACGGAGGACGACCCCGACACCATCACCACCCTGCGGTCCCTGGGCTTTCAGAACCCGTCGGCCGTGGCCGCGCAAATCCGCGCATGGCACCACGGTCGCTATCGCGCCACCCGCAGCACCCGCGCCCGGGAGCTGCTAACGGAGCTGGTGCCCAGCCTGCTGGCGGCCCTGGGCGGCACGGCGCAGCCGGACCAAGCCTTCCTGAAGTTCGATGAGTTCCTGAACCGCCTGCCCGCCGGGGTGCAGCTGTTCAGCCTGTTCTACGCCAACCCCAAGCTGCTGGAGCTGGTGGCCCTGATCATGGGCACAGCGCCCCGCCTGGCCGACAGCCTGTCGCGACGCCCATCGCAATTGGACGCCGTGCTGACGCCCGGCTTCTTCGACCATCTGCCGGACGCCCAAGAATTGCGCGAGGGGCTGTCCCGCCTGCTGGCCGACGCCCACCACTTCGAGGAGGTGCTGGACCTGACGCGGCGCTGGACCAGTGACCAGCGCCTGCGCGCCGGCATCCAGATCCTGCGCCACCTGACCGATGGCGACCAGTGCGGCCCCTTCCTGACCGAGGTGGCGGAAACCGCGCTGGCGGTCCTGCATGGACGGGTGGAGGCAGAGTATAGGCCCCGCCATGGTTGTTTCGTGTCCGGAACGGATGAGGGGGCCGGCATGGCCATCCTGGGCATGGGCCGCCTGGGCGCCGGTTCGCTGTCCCTGGGGTCGGATCTGGACCTGATCACGGTCTATCAGGTGCCGGAGGGGGCGGACCTATCCAATGGGCCCAAGCCGCTGTCGCCCAGCGAGTATTACATCCGCCTGACCCAGCGCCTGATCAACGCCATCACCGCCCCCACGGCGGAGGGCGCGTTGTATGAGGTGGACATGCGGCT
Organism: Nitrospirillum karajorum; assembly: GCF_036348415.1. Taxonomy (NCBI): domain Bacteria; kingdom Pseudomonadati; phylum Pseudomonadota; class Alphaproteobacteria; order Rhodospirillales; family Azospirillaceae; genus Nitrospirillum; species Nitrospirillum karajorum. The sequence continues at coordinate 1,234,228 of NZ_JAZBQB010000001.1, read as the reverse complement.
GCGCCCGTCCGGCAACAAGGGGCCCCTGGCCGTCAGCCTGGACGCCTTCATCCGATACCAGCGGGAAAGCGCCTGGACCTGGGAACACATGGCGCTGACCCGCGCCCGGGTGCTGACCGGCCCGCCGGCCCTGCGGGCACAACTGACCGAGGCCATCCGCGCCGTGCTGGTGCAACGGCGCGATCCGGACAAGCTGCTGGCCGATGTGGCCGACATGCGCGCCCGCATGGACCGGGAGCACCACACCAAGGACCCCTGGTCGGTGAAGCATGTGCGTGGCGGCATGGTCGACATCCAGTTCCTGGTGCAGTACCTGACCCTGCGCCACGCCGCCGACCATCCCGGCATCCTGGACCCCAACACCACCGGCGCCCTGGCCCGCCTGCGCGACGCCGGGCTGCTGGACGCGGCGGACGCCGACGCCATGATCGACATCCACCGCCTGTGGCGCCGGGTGCAGGCCTTCCTGCGCCTGACGGTGGCGGGCGAGGTCAAGGTGGCGGAGGCGCCCCCCGCCCTGCGCCTGGCCCTGGCGGAAGCCGTGGGCGACGGCCTTGACTTCGACGCGGCGGAGGCAAAGATCCGGGCCGCGGCGGCCCAGGCCCACGCCCTGTTCCGGAAGGTGGTGGAGGAACCCGCCGCCCGCCTGCCGGCGCCGGCCCCTTGATCCAACCGACAGGCTGGAGCGTACCTGGTCCTGTCGCAAACCTTGGCCCGAACCCAGGCCCGAACCCAGGAAGGAAAAGCACCATGGCCGTTGAGGTCGGAACCCCCGCCCCGGACTTCACCATGCCCACCGATGGTGGCGGCAGCATCACCCTGTCGTCCCTGAAAGGCCGTCCGGTGGTGCTGTACTTCTACCCCAAGGATGATACTAGCGGCTGCACGGCCGAGGCCTGCGGCTTCGGTGAATCCCTGCCGCACTTCGAGAAGGTGGACGCCACCATCATTGGCGTGTCCAAGGACAGCGTGGCCAGCCACGACAAATTCAAGAAGAAGTACAACCTGCCCTTCACCCTGGCGTCCGACGCCGACAGCGACGTGTGCGAACGCTATGGCGTGTGGGTGGAAAAGAACATGTACGGCCGGACGTACTTCGGCATCGAACGCGCCACCTTCCTGATCGACAAGGACGGCCAGGTGGCCAAGGTGTGGCGCAAGGTCAAGGTGCCCGGCCATGTCGACGCCGTGCTGGCGGCGGTGCAGGCGCTTTAAACAGGGGTAAGACGGCGGGTCGGAAGCCCGCCGCTGATGATTGGCGCCCCCTCCTCAAAGCGGCGCCCAGGGATCGTAGGTACCGAAGCTCCAGCTGTTTCCCTCCGGATCGCGGGCGTGGTAGCCGCGGCCGGGGTAGCCTTCATTGTCGTGCGGCGGGGTCACGATCTCGGCCCCGGCGGCGCGGGCGCGGTCGTGATGGGCGTCCAAATCGTCAACGACGATGTAGACGCAGGCTGTGACGCCCCCCGCCTCCGCCGCCGTTTTCCAGCGATAGGCGTCGGTGGACGGCCCCGGCCGGGCTGATCCCAGCATGACCATGCCGTCGCCCAGCGTCAGCTGCGCGTGATGGATGAGGCTGGGGTCCTGGTCGTCGGCATAAACGGCATGGCGCCGGAAGCCGAAGGCGGCGCACAGGAAGTCGATGGCGGCCGGCGCGTCCTGATAGCGCAGGCAGGGGATCAAGGAAGGGGTGGGCATGGGGCTCGGTCTCCTGTCAGGCGGCGAGGATGCCGCTGCCCCGACCCTAGGGCCGGACGGCGCGGCCTGGATTGGATCTAATTTACCTTCTCGATCCTGGCCTCCCCCATTCCGGCCTCCACCAGGCCGCCGCCGTCCGGCAGGGACTGGGCCAGGTATTGCCCTGGCGTCAACCCGGCGAACTCCCGAAACTCCCGGATCATGTGCGACTGGTCGCAATAGCCGGCGTCGATGGCGATGCCGGCCCAGCCGCCGCTGGCCTCATCCGGCGGGGCCGCCCCCAGCCGCTTGGTTAGCGCCTCGAAACGCAGCAGGCGCCGGTAGGTGCGCGGCCCCACGCCCAGCGCGTCCTTCACGCGGGCGGCGAGGTGCTTGGCGCTCCACCCGATCTCGTGCGCGATGTCGGCGATGTCCAGGTCGGGCCGGTCGCGCAGCAGGGTCAGCGCGTGCATCTGCGCCCGCGGCAGGCCCGGCAGGGCGGCGAAGCGGCGGCTCAGCGCCTCATCCAGGATGGCCATGCGTCCGGCCCCGTCCGGCGCCTCCGCCAACGCCTGGCCCAGCCGCGTCCCCGCCGGACCCAGCACGGCATCCAGGGGCACCACGCGGTCCACCACCTCCGTCAACGGGCAGCCCAGCAGGCGCCGCAGGCTGGAGAGCGGCAGGAAGATATGCATCCCCGCCTGGGTGCCGCCCGACCGGGACAGCGCCGGCGCCAGGTGGGCGCCGGCCACGAAGCCCTCCCCGGCACGCACGGTGATCGGTCGCCCGTCGCCGCCGACGATGCCGATCGGTTCCGCCAGATTGACGATCAGGACGGCCTGGGCGTGGGGCAGTTCCCGGCGGGTGGTGAAGCTGGTGCGTTCGCGGTAATCGGCATAACCGTCCAGCAGGCCGGACAGGGCCGGCGGCGGCGCCAGATTGGCCACATGCCAAGCGTCCCGCAGGCCGTCATGGCGGCGGACGGACACAAGACGGGAGGATGGGACGGTCATGGGCGGCCCCTGACGGCGCGGCTGACCGTGAGATTGGCACAGATCGGACCGGCTGGGGAGGCCCGCGCGCGCCTACTTCAACGGATAGTCGAACACGGCATAGTGCCCGCCATGGTCGAACCGCCGGTTGGGCATGTCGGGGCGGTGGTTCACGCCGGTGTAGTGACCGATCAGCGACCGCCGTTCCACCCCCGGGCGGTTCGGCGCCGAGCCCCGGTGCATCAACCGGCCATGCCAGATCAGCACGTCGCCCTTCTCCCCCAGGAAGCGGCGCGTCTCCACCCCCTGGGCCGCGATCTCCGCCTCGATGGCGGGCGTGACGTAGCGCTGCGTCAAGTGCGGCCAGGAGGCGCTGCCGGTGGTGCCGGTGACACGGTCGCGTTCCGCCGCGGTCATGAACTGCCGCACCCTCTCCCCCTGCAGCAGGGGCCAGCGGTGGGAACCCGGGACGTATTCGAACGGCCCGGAATCCGGGTCGATACGGTCCAGGGCGATCCACACGGCGGCGTACCAGCCGTTGACGAAGGGCGGGCTGAGATATTCGTCCTGGTGCCAGTTGCGCTCCGTCGAGGCCCAGCCGGTGAGGTTGAGATGCAGCATCATCTCCTCCCCGATCAGGCTGTTCATGATGGTCATCAGCGGCGGATGCAGGCAGATGCGCCGCAACTCCTCCACCTGCATGTAGGGAGTGGGGGTGATCCAGCCCAGCGCCCGGTCCACCTGCTCGCGCCGCTTGATGTAGGGATCCAGCAGGTCGTCGCCGAGGAAGCCCTTGAGCAGGACGACACCCTCGCGCCGCCACTGCCGCTGTTCGGGGGTCAGCGCGGCCTCATCCACCACCGGCTGGTCCAGGGGCGGCAGGCCCTCGGGGTCGGGATGGTCACTCAGCATGGAAAAGCGGATGCCGCCGCTGGCGTCCGGCGGCGTGCCGTAGCACAGGGCGCCCAGGGGCGGCCGGTCACCCAGCGTGCGGGCCAAGGCCAGCAGCGCGGGCGCCAGCGCCTGGGCATCCGGCACCTCCTCCGCCTCGGCCACGAACAGCCAGTAGACGGGGCCGCAGCCATTGGGGAAGGGTGGGACGGTGACGCGGTCACAGCGCAGATCGCCGTCGAACAGACCATCCGGGGTGCGCGACACCAGCGGCCCCTGGCGCGCCTGGCCGGTCGCCTCATCGACCAGCAGGGCGTGCAGCTTCCGGTCTGGCCGGCCAGACCGGATGTCGCCCGGCACCTCCACAACCTCCAGGTTGGCCACCCGCGTCACCACCCGCTCCACGATCAGCAGCGGCGGCAGCGACGGCGCCGGTGGCGGGGCGACGGGTGCGGCGGCCGGCCGGCGGCCGAGGAGGCGGGACAGGAAGGTCATGGGAAAAGCCGGCTCATCAGAGGAAGAGGGTCACAGCAGGGGCGTGTGGAACACGGCGTAGTGTCCGCCGCCCTCGAACCGGCGCTCCGGCATGTCGGGACGGTGGTTCACGCCGGTATAGTGCGCGATCAGGGACCGCCGCTCCAGACCCTGCTGCCGCGCGGGGGAGCCGCGATGCATCAGGCGGCCGTGCCAGATCAGCACATCGCCCTTTTCCGCCAGGAAGGCCCGCTTTTCGACACCGCGCCGGGCGATTTCCGCCTCCACGATGGGCGCGACATAGGATTGGGTGATGCTGGGCCAGGCGTCATAGCCGCTGTCGGTGACCGCGCTGAGGCGCCGTTCGTCGCCGGTCATGAACTGGCGCACCTTGTCGCCGCGCAGCAACGGCCAGCGGTGCGAACCGGGGATGTATTCGAAGGGACCGGCGTCTGGGTGGATGCGGTCCAACGCGATCCACACGGCGGCGTACCAGCTGTTGACGAAGGGTGGGCTCAGATACTCGTCCTGATGCCAATCACGCTCGGTCGAGATCCAGCCGGTGAGGTTGAGGTGCAGCAGCATCTCCTCCCCCACCAGGCTGTTCAGCACGCCCATAAGGGGCGGATGCAGGCAGATGCGCCGCAATTCCTCCACCTGCATATAGGGGGTGGGGGACCGCCAGCCGCCCGCCCGGCCCAACTGTTCGCGGCGGGCTATATAGGGGTCCAGCAGCTCATCGGACAGGAAGCCCTTGAGGATGGCCACCCCCTCCTCCCGCCACTGCCGCTGTTCGGGGGTCAGCGCGCCGTCATCCACCACCGGCTGGTCCAGGGGCGGCAGGGTGGCCGGCGGCGGCTCATCACTGATCATGGCGAAGCTGAGCCTGGCCCGGTCCAGGGCGGGGCCTTCACAGCCCACCGCCAGCGGCGGCCGCGCCCCCAGGCCCGCCGCCAGCGCCCGCAAGGCCGGAAGCAGCGGCGCGGGATCGGCACCGTCCAGCGGCGCCACCACGAACAGCCAGAAGGCGGGGCCCATTCCTTCGGGGAAGGCGGCGAAGGCGACGCGGTCGATGCCGGGGGTCGCCTGGACCACGTCGCCCACGCGCACCTGGGTGCCCGCCGCATCCATCACCAGGGCCTGCAGCGGCGCCCCATCCCGCGTGGCCCGCAGGTCACCGGGGATGGTGATGGCATTCAGCCCATGGACAAAGGCGTTGAACGGCTCGGCGATCACCACGTCAGGCAGGATCGGCGACGCCGCCGTCCCGGTCACCGGCGCACGGCGCGAAAACAGGCGCGACAGAATTTGCATTGGTTCCCAACCCCACCCCAGCGCCGCCACGCCCCCCGAGACGGCGACATCGGGTATACACCGCCCCGCGCGCCGGCCGCAATGCAGGCACCCCAGGGGCAGGCACCCCAGGGGCAGGCACCCCAGGGGTAGGCACCCGGAAGGGGTGCGTCAGGCGCTGGCGCTGCGGGTGCCGGCCGTCAGGGTGCCGCCCAGGCGGGCCAGGATCTCCCCGGCCAGGGCCGCGATCTCTTCCGATCCCTTGGCGCGGCGGTCAGTTTCCTGCAACGACAGGCCGTCCATCATGGCACCAGCAAAGCCCACGCGGTTGCCGATCACCGCCTCCGCCATGGGCACGCCCAGGCCCGCCACCGCCTCCGTCAACCGGTCGGCCAGCTTGGCGCGGGGCGGCACGCGGTTCAGCGTCACCAGCACCGGCCGCTTTTCCGTCTTCGCCATGTCCAGCGTCGGGCGGGTGGCCCACAGGTCCATGGGGCTGGGCTGCACCGGCACCACCACCAGGTCGGCCACGCGCACGGCGATGCGCGCCTCCGTCTCGGCATGCGGGGGGCTGTCCACCACCACCACGTCATGTTCCCGCGCCAGGCGCTCCACCTCTTTCTGGGTGCGCCAGCCGTTGATCTGCATGTGGGTCAGGCCGGGATCGTCCAGCGCCTGCGCGCGCAGGCCGAACCAGGCGGTCAGGCTGCCCTGGGGGTCGATGTCCACCACCGCCACCCGCATCCCGGCCAGAGACCAGGCCACCGCCAGCTGGATGGCCAGCGTGGTCTTGCCCGCCCCGCCCTTCTGCTGCGCGATGGTGACGACGTGACCCGCCATGATGGTTCCCCCTTCAAGGAATGACCGTGGTCGGCAGTGTGGACCCCGCCGCGATGGCGGGCAAGGGTGCAGCGCACAATCGGCGATGCCTCAAAAGGGTGGGGGCGGCCCTGCGACCGGCGGCCTTGGACCGGGCGGGCCGGTGGGCTAGATAGGGGGAGACATCCTTCACCTGGTGCCGGCCCCGTGACCCAACACCCTGCCCCCGACATGTCCCCGCCCACGCCTGAGGCGCTGGCCCGCGCGTCCCAGGCGCTGGCCGCCGGCAAGCTGGTGGCCTTCCCGACGGAGACGGTCTATGGCCTGGGGGGCGACGCCGGCAACGACCAGGCAGTGGCCGACATCTTCGCCGCCAAGGGCCGCCCCAGCTTCAACCCCCTGATCGTCCATCTGCCCGATGTCGCGGCGGTGGAACGCTATGCCGTGATGGATGAGCGGGCGCACCAGATGGCCGACCTGTATTGGCCGGGTCCCTTGACCCTGGTGCTGCCCCGCAAGAAAGACGCCGCCCTGTCGCTGCTGGTCAGCGCCGGGCTGGACACGGTGGCGGTGCGGGTGCCGCGCCACCCCACCGCCCGCGCCCTGCTGCAGGCCAGCGGTCGCCCCATCGCGGCGCCCAGCGCCAACCGGTCCGGCCATGTCAGTCCCACCGCCCCCATTCATGTGCGGGAGGAGTTTCCCGAGAGCGGCGGGGGCCGGCTGGCGATGATCCTGGCGGATGGTCGCTGCCCGGTGGGGGTGGAGTCCACCGTGCTGGACCTGTCGGGCGAGCATCCCGTGCTGCTGCGTCCCGGCTCCATCACGCCGGAGGAGATCGAGGCCGTCCTGGGCCCCGTTCAGCGCGCCGCCACTCCCGGAACCGGGATCAAGGCGCCGGGCATGCTGGAAAGCCACTACGCCCCCGGCCTGCCCGTGCGCCTGAACGCACTGAACGCCGCGAAGAATGAAGCGCTGCTGGGCTTCGGCCCCGATCGCTTCGTCCTGGGCGGGGCGGAGCGGCTGAACCTGTCCCCCACCGGCGACCTGAACGAGGCCGCCGCCAACCTGTTCGCCATGCTGCGCCGGCTGGACAAGCCCGGCCTCAGCGGCATCGCGGTCATGACCATCCCGGATGTGGGCCTGGGCCTGGCCATCAATGATCGCCTGCGCCGCGCGGCGGCACCGCGCCCCTGACATCGGCCCTCATGACCGGAACCGGTGGACGGGCGGCGCGTTAGCACTTGATCCCACGGGCCGGGACCGGACACTCTGGCGCCCCGCCCCGGAGTTGAGGCCGCCTTATGACAGAGCCCCGGTATATCGCCCTGATGGCCCGCTACAATGCCTGGATGAACGCCAAGGTGATCGAGGCGGCGGGCAAGCTGCCGGCGGAGGCCCTGGCCGCCGACCGGGGGGCGTTCTTCCGCTCCATCCTGGGCACGCTGAACCATTTGATGGTGGCGGACCTTCTCTGGCTGCGGCGCTTCCGCACCCACCCCGCCGGCTATACCACCCTGGACCCGGTGATGGACTTGGCCCTGCCGTCGCGGCTGGACGAGGCGCTGTACCAGGATCTGGCCAGCCTGGCGGCCGACCGCCGGGTGATCGACACGGCGATCACGCAGTGGGCGGCCAGCGTGCGCGCCTGTGACATGAACCACGTCCTGGCCTATACCAACAGTGCGGGCGTTGCCTGCGCCCGCCGCTTCGGCGACCTGACCGTGCAATTCTTCAACCACCAAACCCATCATCGCGGCCAGGTGACCACCCTGCTGACCCAGGCCGGCCAGGACGTGGGCGTCACGGATCTGGCGGCCCTGATTCCGGATGAAGCCCCATGAGCACCCCCGCCCCCCAGACCGTCCAAGCCTGCCTGGCCGCGCTGGCCGACCTGCTGGGGCCCGCTGGCGTCATCACCGGGGCGGAGGCGCAGGCCCCCTACCTGACCGAGGCGCGCGGCAACGCCGTCAGCACGCCGCTGGCGGTGGTGCGCCCGGGTACGGTGGAGGAGGTGGCGGCCGTGGTGCGCCTGACGGCGGCGGCCGGCATCGCCCTGGTGCCCCAGGGGGCAACACCGGCCTGGTGGGCGGGGCGCTGGCGGCGGCGGGCACCGTGCTGCTGAACCTGGGCCGCCTGAACCGCATCCGCGAGGTGGACGCGCTGGACCATACCATGACGGTGGAGGCGGGCGTCATTCTGGCCACGGCGCAGCAGGCGGCGAACGACGTCGACCTGATGTTCCCCCTGAGCCTGGGTGCCGAGGGCAGTTGCACGATTGGCGGCAACCTGTCGACCAACGCCGGCGGCATCCTGACCCTGCGCTACGGCAACGCCCGCGCCCAGGTGCTGGGGCTGGAGGTGGTGCTGCCGGACGGCCAGATCTGGAACGGCCTGCGCCGCCTGCGCAAGGACAACACCGGCTATGACCTGAAGCACCTGTTCCTGGGGGCGGAGGGCACGCTGGGCATCATCACCGCCGCTACCCTGTCGCTGGTGCCCCGACCGCGGCAGATGGAAACGGCCCTGGTGGCCGTGCCGGACGTGACCGCCGCCCTGCGCCTGCTGAAGCGGCTGCGCCAGGCCAGCGGCGACGCCGTGTCGGCCTTCGAGATCATGCCGCGCTTCGCCATCGATGGCGCCGCCCGCTACCTGGGCGAACACAACGACCCGCTGTCGGAGCCGTCACCCTGGTACATCCTGACGGAATTGACGGCGGGTACGCCCGGCGACGCCCTGCGCGAAACGGTGGAAGGCGCCCTGGCAGAGGCCCTGGAGGCGGGGGAGGCAACGGACGCCACCCTGGCCGCCAGCGGCGACCAGCGCCAGAAGCTGTGGCGCCTGCGCGAGGGCCTGCCGGAGATCGGACGCAAGGTGGGCGGCGCCCTGCACCATGATGTGGCCGTGCCCGTCAGCCGCGTGCCCCAGTTCATCGAGCGGGCGAACCGCGCGGTGGCCGACCTTTGCCCCGGCGCCCGCCCCTACCCTTTCGGCCATCTGGGCGACGGCAACATCCACTATAATATCGCCCGGCCCGACAGCGACGACCCGACCGAGCGCGCCGCCTTCCTGGCACTGGGGCCCCGTATCATGCGGGCCGTCCATGACGTGGTGCTGGACCTGGACGGATCGATCAGCGCCGAGCACGGCATCGGCAGCAAGAAGCGCGACGAATTGGCCCGCGCCCGCTCCCCTCTGGAAATCACCCTGATGACGGAGTTGAAGCGCCTGCTGGACCCGCGTGACCTGATGAATCCGGGGAAAATCTTACCCTAATTGGCAGGTTTCGCTGCCCCGGCCAGCGCCAGGGCATAGGCCCGCACTGACCTTTGGCATCAATTGACGGCGACTCGGCCGCCATGAGACGCTTCCACCTGAGATAGTGGAGCCGGTGACGCCGCCGCATTGCCCGGTGGCCCACCCCAGCGAAGGGAGGGAGCCCATGCCTGGCAAGACCTCGACCCCCACCGGCACCGCGCCCTCCCCCTGGCCCTTTACCGGCGCCTAGTGCGCGGAACGCCAGGGATCCCATCCCAGGCCGACGCGCTGGCGGATGCTGATGGCGTCCTGCATGTGCGCCCCCAGATGGCCGGCGGCGCCTGTGCCGGGCAGATGATGGCCGGCCGGTGCGATGACCCGGCGCTGGTTCATTTCTAACAGGGTGCGGAAGAATGGAGCGTTAAGGCCCCTTTCCCCATGAGCCAAGCCGATTGAAGGCTTGATCGAGGGGCTACGGGCCGCTTTTGCGGCCATCTTCCCCGGCTTCCGCCGTTTGCAGGCGGAATCCGGGCATGGTCAGGCCGCCACCATCAGCTTGGGCAGTCTGACGAGGTTGTAGGCGGCGGCGGTCAACATGAAGGCCCAGCCGACGCGATCGGTTCCCTTGTGGCGCGTCTTGCGCAAGGTGCCGGTGGTCTTGATCCAGCCGAAGACCTCCTCAATACGCTTGCGGATACGCAAGGACACGCCATAGCCGGGGTGGCGGGTGGTGCGTCCATCAATGGCGGACGTGCGCCGCGCCCCGGTCTTGGTCAGGTGATCATTCCGGGCGATATGCGGCGTCACCTTGCGGGCACGGAGTTCCCGGACGAACTCACGCGCATCAAAGGCCTTGTCGGCGCCCAAGGTGATCCGCCGCGTCGGCTTCAGCCCGTCGACCAATGCCAACGCCGCCTCGCGTTCGGCGGTGCCGGTCGCTTGGGTCAGCGTCGCACCAACCACCAGGCCGTTGCGGTTCTCCATCAGCACATGCCCCATGTAGGCTAGGCGCGATGGCTGGCCATTGCTCTTGCGGTACAGTTTGGCTTCAGGGTCGGTGGTGGACGCGTGGGTCTGGTTGGAGCGCTTCTCCCCGTGGAAGTCGCGCTCCCCGTTGCGACCGGGGCCCGGCGGGTCGCCACCGCCATCCTTGGGCCGGAAGCTCTTGATCGACGCCCAGGCCTCGATCAGCGTGCCATCCACCGAGAAGTGGTCGTCCGACAGCAAGTTCCGGCCTCGCGCCTGGGCCACCACCGCCCCCAGGAACTTCGCCGCGACGTCGCCTCCAAGAAGCCGCTCACGGTTCTTGGTGAACACCGTCACGTCCCACACCGGGGCGTCCATCGCCAACCCGACAAACCAGCGGAACAGCAGATTGTAGTCCATCTGCTCCATCAGTTGTCGCTCCGACCGGACCGAATAGAAGGCCTGGAGCAGCAGCGCCCGCAGCAGTTTCTCCGGCGGGATCGAAGGACGACCCACCTTCGCGTACATCGCCTCAAAGTCCGGCGACAAAACCTCCAGCGCCTCGTCACAGATCGCCCGGATCGCCCGAAGCGGATGCCTTGGCGGAACACGCGCTTCGCAACTCACGTACGAAAACAAGCCTTCCGTCCGAATGTCTCCGCCACGCATCCCATCCTCCTCAGCGTCATGAGGAAGCGAATCACGACAGGAACTCAGACGGAAGGGTTTTTCCGCATCCTGCTAAGGCGATATACCGTCGAATGTAGTGCGGTTGGCCGAGGCGGCGCTATGATCCGCCGCCATGACGCCCTTGCTCACCACCCTCCTGGCCTTGCGGCAACGCCCCGCCCCCCTGCGCTATGCCGGGGCGGCACTGATGGTGATCCTGTCGTTCGGGCTGCGCATGGCGCTGGACGAGCTGCTGGACGGCTATCCCGTCCTGCAGTTCTTTCCCGCCCTGGTGCTGGGCACCCTATGCTTCGGCGTGGGGCCTGGCCTGGTGTCCGTGGCCCTGAGCACGGTGCTGGCCCTGCCTTTCATCGCCCCGGCGAACGATGGCCTGAGCACGGTGCTGGCCCTGCCCTTCATCGCCCCGGCGGACGATGACCTGACATGGGCGCAGCAGTTGGCCACCCTGCCGGACCGGCTGGCGGCCCTGCCGCCTAAGGCATGGGCGGGTCCCGGCCTATTCGTCATCATCGGCCTGGTGGTGGTCGCCATCATCGCCGCACTGCACCGCGCCCTGGACACCCTGGCGGCGGGGGAGCAGCAGCAGGCCATGCTGTTGCGCGAGATCTACCACCGCATCCGCAATGACCTGCAATCGGTCTCCAGCCTGCTGATGGTGGCGGAAAGCCGCGCGGGCGGGGCGGAGGCCGCGGAACTGGCCAAGGCCGGGGAACGCGTGCGCGTGCTGGGGCTGGTGTATTCCAGCCTGCAGCGACTGCAGCGCGAACCCTTCGTGCCGGCCCGCAGCCTGCTGGAGCAGTTGGTGGAGAACCTGGCCGCGGCCCATGCCACCGGCCGGCCCATCACCTTCACCGTGGAGGTGGAGGACGTGCAGTTGCCGCAACGCGCCGCAGTCACCCTGGGCCTGGCCGCCAATGAGCTGCTGACCAATGCGTTGAAGTACGCCTTCCCCGATGGCCGTGCCGGCACCGTCGCCGTGCGCCTGGCGACGGAGGGGGAGCAATGGGTGCTGCGCGTGGCAGATGACGGCGTGGGGCTGGGCACCCCGTCCAACGACAAGGACCCGGCAACAAGCGCCGGGTCGGCAGAAGATTCCGGCACCGGGGTGCGGCCGCCCGCCGGCCTGGGGCGCCTGCTGCTGCAACAATTGGCGCGGCAATGCGGCGGCCAGTCGGGTCAGTCCAGCGATGGTGGCGTGAAGGCGTGGATGGCCATACCGTCGACGCCAGAAACCTATGGTTCGGTTTAGGCGCTGGCCATGTAGGCCGCGGCCATGTTGGGGGCGCGGTTGATCGTCATGCGCTGTTCCTGCTGGCTGTAGCCGTCCTTGTTGTCCTGGTCGTCATCCTCGGTGGGGGCGGCCAAGGCGTTCAGCATCATGATGGTGTAGGTGGACAGCGGCATCTTGGATGAGCTGGCGCCCCGCGCCATGTCCCACGGCTGCGACGTGCTGTCGGCCGCCTGCACGGTGCCCAGGGTGGTGGACCCGGCATATTTGTCCGCGCTGGTGCCGCCCGTGCCGTCGAACTTCTTGGCGAAGCGGTCATAGACCTGGCCCAGGGACAGGGCCTTGCCGTTGTTGTCATAGAAGACGGCGTCGTTGGCGTCCGCCGCGTCCGGCACGACGGTATCCGCCGCCTGGTTGGGGTTTTTCTTCAGCGCGTTCAGGAACTTGGCAGCGCCGCCGGCACCCAGGAAATGGGCCAGGTAAAGCTCGGTCCCGCCGATGGTGCCGCCCACCTGCTGCTGCAGGGTGGTCTTGTTGTCCTGCGCCAGCTGGGCCGCCATCATGGCCGAGGTGGTGGCGTCCTTGCGCAGGTCGAGAATCTTTTGCCGGGTGGCCGGGTCGGAGACGTAGGCGCTGCCGTCGCTGCGGGTCTTGATGGCGCTGGCGTACTGGCCCAGGCCAACCTCCGCGCCATGCTGCTGCACCATGTTCAGCCATGTGGAGTCGGTGAACTGATACAGGCCGGTGGCGCTGCTGGTGCTGGCCTTGGCGTTGGTATCGTAGCCGCTTTCCACTGACGCCTGCTTCAGCAGATAGGAAAAATCTACCCCGGCCTTGGTGCTGGCCTGCTGCACCGCCGCCACGATCCTGGCGGGGGCGGAGGACGCCAAACCCTGTGCTGCAGTCAACTGCGTGGTGGACAGTGCGCTGTTCACGACCGGACCTCACTTACCTGGAAAACGACCGGCCGACGGGGCCGATCCGATGTTGGCCCAAAAGGAAAGCAAGGGCCGTGCCAGACACCGGGAACGGGATGAAATTTCACCGGCCCTTGCCCGGTCGCCGCCGTCCCGGCAGGATGACACCCGCGTCGACGGGACGCGGCCCTTCCGCACCGATGAGGGGCCCGCCCGCCCAATAACAGTGAGCACCCCGCCGGCCGTGCCGGGCCCGCCCCCCTTGTCCTGAAGCGAGGGGGCGCCGGGCCGCCGCCGGCACCCGGGAGGACCCGAGAGACCATGACCTATCAAGCGCCCCTGAAGGAAATCCGTTTCGTCCTGAATTCCGTCGTCGGCCTGGACCGCGTCGCGGCCTTCCCCGCCTTCGAGGCCGCGACCCCCGACCTGGTGGACGCCGTGCTGGAGGAAGGCGCCAAGCTGGCCGACAACGTGCTGGCCCCCCTGAACGCGCCCGGCGACCGCCAGGGCTCGCACCTCACCGACACCGGCGTGCGCACCCCCGAAGGTTTCAAAGACGCCTACCGCCAGTTCGTGGAGGGCGGCTGGAACAGCGTGCCCTTCGACCCCAACCATGGCGGCCAGGGCCTGCCCTGGACCCTGTTTATCGCGCTGCTGGAAACCTGGACCAGCGCCAACATGTCCTTCGCCCTGGGGCCGCTGCTGACCCAGGGGGCGGTGGAGCTGCTGACCGCCCACGGTTCGGATGAGCAGAAGACGCTGTACCTGGAAAAGCTGATCTCCGGCGAATGGGCCGGAACCATGAACCTGACGGAGCCGCAGGCCGGGTCCGACGTGGGGGCGGTGCGCACCCGCGCGGTGCGGCATGAGGACGGCACCTACCGCATCACCGGCCAGAAAATCTTCATCACCTATGGCGACCATGACTGGACGGACAACATCGTCCACCTGGTGCTGGCCCGCACGCCGGAGGCGCCGGCGGGCACCAAGGGCATCTCGCTGTTCATCGTGCCCAAGTTCCTGCTGAACGCCGACGGCACGCCGGGTGAGCGCAACGACGCCCGCTGCGTCAGCCTGGAACACAAGCTGGGCATACACGCCAGCCCCACGGCCGTCATGAGCTATGGCGACAACGGCGCCTGCGTCGGCTACCTGGTGGGCGAGGAGAACCGCGGCATCGAGTACATGTTCACCATGATGAACAACGCGCGCCTGGGGGTGGGCCTGCAGGGCGTCGCCATCGGCGACCGCGCCTACCAGCAGGCGCTGGCCTATGCCAAGACCCGGGTGCAGAGCCGCGACGTCGCCGGCGGGCCGCAGCCGGTGACCATCATCCACCACCCGGATGTGCGGCGCATGCTGCTGACCATGCGGTCGAAGGTGGAGGCCGCGCGGGCCATCGTCTATTTCACCGCCTCGTTCCTCGACGGGCGGCACCATCACCCCGACGCGGCCGCCGCCCACCAGGCCGGCCTGCTGAACGACCTGATGACGCCGGTGGCCAAGGCGTGGAGCACCGACATCGGGGTCGAGGTCGCCAGCCTGGGCGTGCAGGTGCACGGCGGCATGGGCTTCATCGAGGAGACGGGCGCCGCCCAGTATTACCGCGACGCCCGCATCGCCCCGATTTACGAGGGCACCAACGGCATCCAGGCCAACGATCTGGTGTTCCGCAAGCTGGGCCGGGACGGCGGCGCCACCGCCCGCGCGCTGTTCGCCCAGATGGCCGAAACGGCGGAGGCGGCATCCGCCCAGCCGGGCGACGACCTGGCCGTCATCGCCCAGGGCCTGAAGCGCGGAATCGCGGCGCTGGAGGACGCGACCTCCTTCCTGGTGGACCATGTGAAGGCCGACGCCCGCGCGGCGGCGGCCGGGGCCGTGCCCTACCTGACCCTGCTCGGCAACGTCACCGGCGCCTTCCTGCTGGCCCGCGGCGCCATCGCCGCCAACCAGGCGCTGGCCCAGGGCCAGGACACCGCCTTCCATGAGAGCAAGCTGGTCACCGCCCGCTTCTTCGTGGAACAGGTGGTGGGCCCGTCGCTGGGCCTGGCCGAGCTGATCCGCACCGGTCACCGCACCCTGATGGCCCTGTCGGAAGACCAGTTCTGAGCTGAACCGAGCGTTTGCTAGGGAAAGGCCGGGGTCATCGCCCCGGCCTTTTCCTTCAAATCCCCCCGCCGTCCATCAGGTCCGACAGGCGGTCGCGGATGCGGGTGACGAGCGCGCGGGCGGCGCTGTCGTCGCGAGCGCGGGGGCGGGGTGTGGCGATGCGATCCTCCGACCGCACGGTGGCAGGCGATCCGGCCAGCAGGATGACGCGGTCGGCCAGGTAGACGGCCTCGTCGATGTCGTGGGTGACGAACAGGATGGTCTTGGACGTGCGCCGCCACAGGTCCAGCAGTTCGTCCTGCAGGGACTGGCGGGTGATGGCGTCCAGTGCGCCGAAGGGTTCGTCCATCATCAGCAGGTCGGGATCGACCGCCAGGGCGCGGGCGATGGCCACGCGCTGGCGCTGCCCGCCCGACAGTTGGTGCGGCCAGCGTCCGGCCTTGTCGGCCAGGCCCACCAGGGCCAGCGCCTCCTCCGCCCGCCGGCGGCGTTCGCCGCGGGACAGGCCCAGCCCTTCCAGGCCGAAGGCGACGTTGGCGCGCACGGTACGCCAGGGCAGCAGACGCGCGTCCTGGAACACCAGGCCGTAGGGGCGGCGGCCCCTGAGGTCGCCGCTTTGGGCGTGAACCATCGTACCGCTGTTGGGCGGAACCAGGCCGGCCACCACGCGCAGCAGGGTGGACTTGCCCACCCCCGACGCGCCGACGATGGCGATGAACTCCCCCGGTGCCACCGACAGGTTGAAGTCGCGCAGCACCACGGTGCGTCCGTCAGGCGACGCGGGGTTCGGAAAGGCCAGGCTGAGATCGCGGATCTCGATCATGGGGGTCCTCTCCGCCATCTTAAGCCTTCCACCGCATCAGACGGTCGCGCACCGCGACGAAGCCCATGTCGACCAGGCCGTAGAACAGGGCCATGGTGGCCATGTAGACGATGACGATATCGGTGGCCAGCAGGGAACTGGCCTGCATCATGCGCTGGCCCAGGCCGGGCACGCCGAACAGTTCCGCCGCCACCACCGACATCCAGGCCTGGCCCAGGCCGGTGCGCAGGCCGGCCAGGATGGTGCCGGAGGCCGCCGGCAGCACGATCTTGACCAGCTTGGCCAGGGCGGAGCGATGGCCGAAGGCGTCGGCCAGCTCCAGCAGGTCGCGGTCCACCGCCTGCACGGCGCCCAATGCCGCGAAGTAATTGATCCAGAAGACACCCAGCACGATGATGAAGGTGGCCGCCGTGGGGGTGACGCCGAACCAGATGATGGCGAAGGGCACCCACGCCAGGCCGGGGATGGGCCGCAGCAGACGCACCACCCAACTGGTGAAATCCTCCAGCCGCCGCGACATGCCGGTCAGCACGCCGGCGGCGATGCCGGTGACCGAGCCGATGAGCAGGCCCCAGAAATAATGCACTAGGCTGTGGACGATGGCGTCGGTCCACTGGCCGCTGCGCACCTCCGCCACGAAGGCCTGGGGAATGGCGCTGGGCGGCGGCAGCAGGACGGGGCGCACCAGGCCCAGGCGGGGCACCGCCTCCCACACCGCCAGGAAGGCGATCACGCCCAGCAGCGCCCATAGGCCGCGATGCCGCCGGGACGGCTTGGCCAGGAAGGCGGACGGCGGAATGCGCTTGCCCGGAGCGGGCGGTTCCGCCCCGGGGCCGTTCTGCGATGCGGGAGGGGTCAAACGACGACGCTCACTTATGGAGTTTTTCGTAGTAGCTGGCGTCGAACAGCGTATCCAGCGGTTCCGCCTTCTTCAAGACGCCGGTCTTCACCTGGAAGTCCTGCAAGGTCTTGGTCTTGTCCACGATGCGGCGGGGGTCGACCACGAACTGCGAGGCGGGGGACGTCAGAGCCCGCTGCATGGTCTTAACGTCCACGATGCCACGGCCCAGCACCTTTTCCACGTCGGCCGCCGCGCGCGCCGGATCCTGGGCGATCAGGGTGACGGCCCTGTCCACCAGTTCCACCAGCTTCTGCACCTGGTCCGGATGCTCCTTGGCCAGGGCGGCGGTGACGCCCAGCACGGTGCCCGGCTGGTCCTTGATCATGTCCTTGCCATAGGCCAGCACCTTCACCGCCGGCTGACGGTCCTGGATGATGGTCAGGGCCGGCTCACGCACGGTGGCCGCGTCCACGGCACCGGCCAACAGCGCCTGCTGGGTGGCGTCGATGCCCATGGCCACGATCTGCACCTTGGCCGGGTCGACGTGCTCATCCTCCTGCAGCCAATACTTCAGCACCGTGTCGGGGATGGAGCCCACGGGCTGGGTCGCGATCTTCACCGGCCGGCCCAGCTTGGCGGCCAGGCGCGAAATAGCCTCCGCCTTGGTGCCGCCCTTGGCCGCCTCGGCCGACAGCTCCGGCCCGCCGGCCACCACCAGCTCCTCCACCGCGGTGGAGGCGACGACCTTGACCGCGATGCCTTGGGAGCCAGCCACCATCAGGGGACCGATGCCGCCCATGTAGGCCTCCAGCGTGCCGGACGCCAGGCCCAGGATCATGTTGGGGCCGCTGTCGAACTGCGTCAGCTTCAGCTCAAACCCCGCCTGCTTGTCCCAGCCCTCCTGGCTGATGATGTAGGCGGGGGCCGCCCCCAGCACGGGAATGTAGCCGATGTGGATGACAGGCTGACCGCCCTGGGCCTCAGCCGCGTGGGTCGGGGCCGCCAGCAGCGCGCCGATCAGCGGCAGGGCCGTCAGCAGGGACGAATAGGCACGACGCATGGGCGCTCCCTTTCCAATTCCAATGTCGCCGACATGTTAAAGGCGGGTGGCGATACCCCGGCCGGCATAGGATCAACGGCGACGCGCGCCTGTCAATGCCCACGCATGCGTGCGGGATGCGCGCAAATTTAACATGGCAATATGTTGAATTGTCGCGCTCCGAATGGGAACCCTTCCGGGTGATGGGGATCACGGATACGGCCATCTGGGTGGACGCACCCTTCATGCCGCGTCGGATGCCAGCGGAAAATCCCCAATCCCCGCCACTATTGCCCGCCCCTTAATTCAACATTAAAAATTCGTCATTGTAATCCTTATTGACATGCAAATCGGCGGATGACAGCCTTGGCGTCAAGGAAGGGGCGCCCCCAGCGTCCTTTCCGGCCAGCGCCGGGCCCCACGACCCGCCAGGAACAACCGCCCGTTCGTTCCCTTATCGGTGTGGGGCCCGGCCAACCGGCCCGCGGCCATTTGACGGAGCAGCTTGCGCCGCGTCACCAACCGCTAAAGCGCCACGAAGCCCCTTCGTGGTTCTCCGGAACGTGAAGGACCAGGCAATGACCAGCACTTTCCCACACGCGTATCCGTCCCGAGTTTCCACGCCCGTCATTCCCTTACCCGGGGCCGCATTGACGGCCCTGGGTGGACGCTGTCGCCTCATGCGCATGGATTGCCGCTGTTGATGCCCCGCCGGACGCGCCATACGCGTCCCGCCGGACCCAGCCGCACCGTTCCGGGCCCCGGGGCCCCGAGCCACAAAACCATCGTGTTGTTTTCACACCCCCGTAATGGCGGGGGTGTAGAGGGAGCTCACCATGAGCCAGCGACTTCAAAACCAGGACATCGTCCGGGCGCCCGCGCCCGCCGCGGTCATCATCGAGACCGCCCGCCACACGGCGGGGCTGGCCGTGCAGGACGGCCGGGACGTGCAGTTCTTCGCCTCGAACACCCTGTTCCAGGCCCTGGACGGGCAGCGGTTCCGCAGCGTGCGGGCCGTGGAGCGGGCGGTGAGCAGCCTGGAGGCGGCACTGGCCGACCAGCGCCGCACCCGCGACAGCCGCGGCCAAATCTGGCGCAGCTGGGAAGGCCCCACCAGCCCGGGTCAGCCCGAAGCGGCCTGATCGCCGGCGGGGGCCCCGGCCCTTTCCTCGAAATACGTGTCACCGAACTCGGCGATCATCGCCTGGGCGTCCGTCACCAGCGCGCGCACCAGGCGGCGGTCGGGGTGCGTGCACAGCGTCTCGTTCATCGCCTTGCCCAGCAGGGCCTGGGCCTGGGCCAGCAGCTTCACCGCCAACCGATCCTCGAGTTCCATGCCATCCACCCTCTCAGCCTATCCGGCGCGGGAGCGCCGGGCCTTTTCGATAGCGCATCATCGCCGGCGCTGCCAACCCCGCCGGCATCACCCCCGGAGGATACGCCATGACCCTGCGACTGGGCGACATCGCCCCCGACTTCCAGGCCGACACGTCGGAAGGCCCCATCCGTTTCCATGACTGGATCGGCGACGGCTGGGCCGTGCTGTTCTCCCACCCGCGCGACTTCACGCCGGTCTGCACCACCGAACTGGGGGCAGTCGCCCGGTTGAAGCCGGAATTCGACAAGCGCGGCGTGAAGCCCATCGGCCTGTCGGTGGACCCGGTGGGCAGCCACCGCGACTGGGCCCGGGACATCGAGGAGACGCAGGGTGCCGCCCTGAACTTCCCCCTGATCGCCGATCCGGACCGCGCGGTGGCGGCGCTCTACGACATGATCCATCCCAACCATGACGAGACGCATACCGTCCGCACCGTCTTCGTCATCGACCCGAAGAAGAAGGTGCGCCTGCTGCTGACCTATCCCCAGACCACGGGCCGCAACTTCCACGAAATCCTGCGGGTGATCGACAGCCTGCAACTGACCGACCGGCACAGCGTGGCCACCCCGGCCGACTGGCAGGCGGGCGACGACGTCATCATCGCCCTGTCGGTGTCGGATGAGGCCGCCAAGGCCAAGTTTCCGGACGGGTGGACAGCGCCCAAGCCCTATCTGCGTATCGTTTCGCAGCCGAAATAGGCTGGATTGGCGGCCGGCCGCATCCCGTGCGGCCGGCCTTCACCCTTAGGCCGCTTCCTTCAGCACGTCGGCATAGAAGGCCGGATCGACGTTGCCGCCCGACAGCACGACGGCGATGGTCCGCCCGGCGGCGTCCACCTTGCCGGACAGCAGGGCCGCCAGCGCCGCCGCTCCGCCCGGCTCCACCACCAGCTTCAGGTTCGCCGCCGCGAACCGCATGGCGGCGCGCACCTCCGCCTCCGTCACCACCAGGCCGGGGCCCAGCAGGACCTGGGCCAAGGGGAAGGTGATGGTGCCCGGAATGGGGGACAGCAAGGCGTCGCAAGAGGACTTGCCCCCCGGCGCGTTGGCCAGCCGTTCCCCGGCCGCCAGCGACCGCGCCATGTCGTCGAAGCCTTCCGGCTCCGCCGTGTGCACGCGGGCGCCGGGGAAGGTTTGCTTGAGGCCCAGGGCCGTGCCGGTGGCCAAGCCGCCGCCGCTGCAATTCACCAGGCAGGCGTCCACCGTCAGGCCCAGGGCCGCCGCCTGGCGCCCGATCTCCAGCCCCACCGTGCCCTGACCAGCGATGATGTGGACATCGTCATAGGAGGGGACCAGCACCGCCCCGGTGCGGGCGCTTAGTTCCCGCCCTATGACCTCTCGATCCTCGGTGTAGCGATCATAGAAGACGATCTCGGCCCCCAGGGCGCGCGTGCCGGCCACCTTGATGGCGGGGGCGTCGGCCGGCATGACGATGGTGGCCTTGGTGCCCACCAGCCGCGCGGCCTCCGCCACGCCTTGGGCATGGTTGCCGGACGACCAGGCGACGACGCCCCGCGCCCTTTCCTCGGCCGTCAGGCGGCCCAGGCGGTTATAGGCGCCGCGGAACTTGAAGGAGCCGGTGCGCTGCAGCACCTCGGGCTTCAGCAGAACCCGGGCCCCCACCGCCGCGTCCAGGGCCGCGTTGGTGAGCAGCGGCGTCATCACCGCCTTGCCCGCCAGCAGGTCCGCCGCCGCCTCGACATCCGCGCCTGTCACCGCCATGCCCATGACCCATCCCCTTCCGTGTGTGCGAGGCTAGCAGGCTGGCACCGCGCGCCACCCAGGGGCAAGGGCCGCCCCGGCATGGCGCTCATTCCGGAAAAGGCGCCCAGCGTTCCGCACAATCGGACGGAGGGCCCGCCGCCGGTGTCAGAGTACGGCCGGGCGGCATTGGGGACACCCCGCCCGGCCCGGCGGACAGATCCGCATTCTCGACCTGCCAGGTCGCCCCCTGCCCAAACCGCACCCCGTCAAACTGGACCGTGAGGGGATGGTCACCGTCATGGCCCCGCAGGATCAGCGTGCCGTCCGCCCCCGTCACGTCGTGCAGGCTGATCGCCTCATAGACGGGGATCGACAGGCCCCAGGCGCTGGCATCGTAACGGGTGTCGAAATCAATCGGCTTCTGGTTGTCGCGCAGGCACACATCCTCATAGCGCACCCGGGTGACCAGGCCGCCCCGGCTGACATCGCTCTTGATGCGGAGGCCCGAGGTGGTCCCGTCGAGCGTTACATCGCGGACCAGGATGTCGCTGACCCCCGCATTGGTCTCGCTGCCGATCGACAGGCCGTGGCCCCAATAGAAATGGTCGTCCAGGATCGAGACATGGCGGGTGGCGCCTCTGCCCGCCTTGATCGCGATATTGTCATCGCCGGCCCGGATATAGCTGTGGGCGATGGTGATGTCCTGCGACGCGCTGGGATCAATGCCGTCGGTGTTGCGCGCGTCGGCGGGCGTGTCGATCTTCACGCCCCAGAAGGTCGCGCCCTCGACCTCATCGAGCATGACGTGGAAATTGGCCGCGTTGCGCAAGGTGATGCGATAGAAGGTCAGGTCACGGGCGTGATCCGCCTCGATCAGCCGGGGATTATTCTGCTTGCCGCCCTCACGATCCGCCCGGCTGGCGATCTGCCACCACGTTTCACTATGGCCGACCATGGTCGCGCCCCCCAACCCGTCAATCTCACCATCCCCGACGATGCCGCCGCCGGTGGTTCCCTTGAAGGTGATGAAGGGTATGCAGCCATTCCCCTTCCCCGCGATGGCGCCACAAAGGCGCCGCCCGGTGTCATAGGCGCGCGGGTCCGGAACGGCGCTGAGAATGGCGCCGCGATCGATCCATAGCGTGACGCCAGACTTCATGGTGAGCGGTCCGCTGAGGAAACGCCCCCCATGCCATCGGCAACCAGGTGGACCGCGCCGCCGGAGGAACAATGGTTGATCGCCGATTGCAGGCGCTGGGTCTCCTCCGGCCAGCGGCCTTCCGTCGAAGCCGGGGATGGGGACAGGGTCGCGCAAACCTGTGCCGGCAGGCTGGGCTCACTGACCGCCCGGCGGTCTTGCGCCTGGGCCGGTGCCGCCAGGAGGACGGCGCCAAGCAGTATCACCGAGATGAGGGCCGGGAGCATGCGACGTCACTGTCCTTGATCGGGATTCAAGGCGATAGAGTGACGGGTCCCCGAAGAGGTCAAACGGCACGGTGTCGCACTGGTACAAGTACCGGGGGATCACTCATAACGTAACGCCCGCACCGGCTTGGCCACCGCCACCCGCGCGGCGTGGCCCGCCACCGTGACCCAGGCGATCAGCAAGGCCCCAAGGCTGGCCAGCGCGAAGACCAGCGGGTCCATCTGGATGCGATAGACAAAGCCCCCTAGCCAGCGGCCCATCAGGACCCAGGCGACAGGCCAGGCGACCAGGTTGGCCACCAGCACCGGCTTGCTGAATTGCCAGACCAGCAGGCGCACGATGTCGGTCACGCCGGCGCCCAGCACCTTGCGCAAGCCGATCTCCTTGGTGCGCCGTTCCGCCATGAACGCCGCCAAACCGAACAGGCCCAGGCAGGCGATCAAGATGGCGAGGCCGGAGAACAGGGCCAGAAGATCCCCCTGCCGCGCCTCATCCGCGTAGACTTGGCGGATGTGGTCATCCAGAAATTCACGCGTCAGCGGCAGATCCGGGAACAGCCGGCGCCAGGTGTCGTCGATGGCGGCCAGGGTGGCGCCGTCGGCCGTGGGCGACAGGCGCACCAGCAGGACGGAGCGGTCGTCATGCATGGCGAGGTAAATCGTGGGCTCGAAGCCGGAATGGGCGCTGCCGAACTGCACGTCGTCCACCACGCCAATGATGGTCAGCGCCGTGCCGCCGCCATACATCACCGTCCGGCCCACCGCCTGTTCCGCCGTGGCCAGGCCCAGGCGACGCACCGCCGTGCCCGACAGCACGACGGGAATGGTGACGCCGCCGCCACCCGCCCGCAGGGCGGCATGGCTGGTGATGTCGCCCGGCCGCGCCGGGTCGAACAGGCGTCCCGCCCGCAAGGGCACGCCCAGGGCCTGCAGATAGTCCGCGTCCACCGGTTCGGTACGGATCAGCAGGTCGGGCGCGCCGGCCGGCGCCTCCGGCAGGCGATAGTTGTTGGTCCATTCGCTGCGGTCGCTGGGCACATTGGCGGCGGCGCCGACGGCGGCGACGCCAGGGATGCGCCGCAGCGCGTCACGCAAGGCATCGATGCCGGCCAGCCCCGCCGGTCGGTCCAGTCCGCGCAGCACCACCGCCCCCTCCGCCCGGAAGCCAAGGTTCTGCGTACTGGCATAGCGGGTCTGCTGACCGATGACGACGGTGGCGATCCCCAATACGACGGCCACGGTGAACTGCAGCATGACCAGGGCGGCGCGCAGCCGGCCGCCGCCGCTCGCCCGGCTGGCCCGCAGCAGGTCGGTGGGCCGGGGCCGCGAGAGGTCGTAAGCGGGATAGAGGCCCCCCACCAGACCGACCACCAGCACCAGCGGCGAAATGGCCGCGAACAGCCAGGCACCAGACACGAAACCCGCATCCAGTTGCAGGTTCAGAAGGCGCAGGAAACGCGGCATGGCCAGTTCCACCAGCACCAGCCCCAACAGGCCGGCCACCACGGCCAACAGCATCGATTCCAGCAGGAACTGCGCCACGAGCTGACCGCGCCGGCCGCCCAAGGTCTTGCGGATGGCAACCTCGCGCGCCCGCAATGAGGAGCGGGCGGTCGACAGGTTCACGAAATTGACGACGGCGATGGCCAGCACCAGGCCGGCGATGCCCACGAACCCGGCCAATGTGGTGGGGGAAATGCCCCTGCCCTCCATCGGCTCGATGTGCATGGCCGTCAGCGGTTGCAGTTCCAGGGTTTCCACCAGGCCGGGGGCCACGGCCTCCATGCCTTCGCGGTGGGCCGCCAGCAGGGCCGGGAAGCGCGGCGCCAGGGTCGCCGGGTCAACGCCCGGCCGCAGCATCACGAAAGTCTGAAGGAACTCATCCCGCCACCGGGTATCCTTGGCGGCGAACAAGGGGTCCCAGCCGTCCTGGAACTTGGTGGCGATGTTGGTCCAAATCTGGATGGGCGTGTCGCGGCTGAACAGGGTGTTGGACGGCAGATCCCGCACCACGCCCGTCACCACCAACCCGGCGCCGGACGTCAGGGTCAGGGTCTGGCCCAAAACCTCCGTCGTGCCGAAATAGCGGCGGGCCTGACCCTCCGTCAGGACCGCGGTGCCCGGTCCGGCCAAGGCCGTGGCCGGGTCGCCCGCCAGGAAGGGGAAGTCGAACAGGCGGAAGAAGGGCGCATCCACCAGCGTGATGCGGTCCTCCACCGGCATGCCCTTGTCGCGCAACACCACGGCATGGTGCGCCACCCGCACCATGGCCTCCACCTCCGGCAGGTCCGCCGCGAGGACGGGGCCCAGGGGCTTGGCCGTCACCGTCATGCGGCTGGGCTCATGGCCGGGCAGGTATTGGGCGGGGAGTACGCGGAAAACGCGGGCGGCATTGCTGTAAAAGCCGTCGAAGTGCATCTCATGCCAAACGAAGAGGCCGATCATGGCCGCCGTCGCGATGCCCAAGGACAGGCCCGCGATGTTGAGGACGGTGTAGAGTCGTTGGCGCACCAGCACGCGCACCGCGAGCCGCAGGTGGTTCATCAGCATCGGCGCCCCCTTTCCCCCCTGTCCGAATGGTCACTCGTAGCGCAAGGCATCGACCGGCTTGGCCGCCGCCACCCGCGCGGCATGGCCCGCCACCGTGACCCAGGCGATCAGCAGGGCGGCGAGGCCGGCCAGCGCGAAGACCAGCGGGTCCATCTGGATGCGATAGACGAAGCCGCCCAGCCAGCGCGACGCCAGCACCCAGGCCACCGGCCAGGCGATCAGCGCCGCCACCATCACCGGCCGGCTGAATTGCCAGACCAGCAGGCGGACGATCTGCGGGATGGTGGCGCCCAGCACCTTGCGCAAGCCGATCTCCTTGGTCCGCCGTTCGGCCGTAAAGGCCGCCAGGCCGAACAGGCCCAGACAGGCGATCAGGATGGCCAGGCCGGAAAACGTCGCCAGCAGCAAGGATTGCTGGTGTTCGCCGGCGTAGGCGGCGCGGATGTTGTCGTCCATGAACTCCCGCTTGAGCGGCAGGTCGGGGAACACACGGCGCCAGGTGTCATCGATGGCGGACAGGGTAGCGGCACCGCCGCCCGCGGCCAGCCGCACCGCCATGGCCTCAACCTGGGCGGGATAGATGACGTAGACAGTGGGCTCCAGCACCTCGCGGGCGGTGCTGAACTGCACATCGTCAACCACGCCGATGATGGTGAAACCGGTGCGTTCCCCCATCATCAAGGTTTTGCCCAAGGCCTGTTCCGGTGTGCCCATCCCCAGGCGGGAGACGGTCAGCGCCGACAGGACGATGCTGCCGCCCAGGGGGGCGGCCGGGTCCTCCGGCGGCTGGCCCCGGTCGATGACGGTGTCGACGGGATGGGCGGGATCGAACAGGCGGCCGGCCAGCAGGTGGACGCCCATAGTTTCCATATAGCCCATGCCCACGCCCTCGGTCCGCAGGCGCATGGCCCCGTCCTTCGGCGTATCGGGCAGGTGGAAGGTGGAGAACCAGTCGGATCCATCGGACGGTGGCGCCATGGTGGCACCGGCCTGCACGACGCCGGGAATGCGCAACAGGGCCTGGCGCAAGGCGTCCTGGTGCGCATGGCCCTGCGGATTGTCCAACCCGCGCAGCAGCAGCACGTTTTCCGGCAGGAAGCCCAGGCGCTGGCTGCTGGCGAAGGACGTCTGCTGAACCATGATGACGGTGGAGATCACCAGCACGATGGCGGCGGCGAACTGGATGACCACCAGCGCGGCGCGCAGGCGGCCACCGCCAGGGCTGCCCTTGCCCCCCCTCAGCAGGTCGCCCGGCCGCGGGCGGGACAGCACGAGGGCCGGATGGAGCCCAGCCAGCAATCCCACCACCGCCGCCAAGGGAATCAGGGCGGCCGCCATCCACCAACCGGACAGGAAGTGATGATCTATGTGCAGACCCAGAACGCGCAGGAACCGGGGCATGACCAATTCCAGCAGGACCAGCGCCACAATTCCGGATAGGAACGACAGCAGCAGCGATTCCGCCAGGAACTGCGCCACCAACGCTCCGCGCCGGCCGCCCATGGTCTTGCGGATCGCCACCTCCCGCGCCCGCAGGGAGGAACGGGCGGTCGACAGGTTCACGAAGTTCACCATGGCGATACCCAGCACCAGGAGGGCGATGCCCACGAACGTCATCAGCACCGGCATGGGCACGCCGTCGTCGCTGATGTTCTCCACATGAATGCGGGTCAGGGGCTGCAAGGCCTGGGTGATGTCGGGCTTGCCGGTCGTCGGGTTCAGGTAGTCCTTCATGCGCGCCAGCAGGAAATCCGGCAGCCGTGCGGTCACGGCCGCCGGATCCACCCCTGGCTTCAGCAGGACATAGGTACGGAGAAAGCTGTGGGTCCACTCCTCATCAGCGGTGGCGAACACGGCATCCCAGCCATCGTTGAACCGGGTGGCGATGTTGGTCACCATCTCCAGACGGAAGACCGTGTTGGAGGGCGGGTCGCGGATGACCCCGGTGACCGTCAGATCGGCGCCCGAGGTCAGCGTGAGCACCCGACCCACGGCGTCGATGGTGCCGAAATACTTGCGCGCCGCCGTCTCGGTCAGCACCACCGTGCCGGGGGTGCGGATGGCCGTGGCGGGGTCACCCGCCAGGAAGGGCCAATCGAAAAGCCGGAAATAGTCCGCATCGGCCACCGTGACCCGCGCCCCGAAGACGCCGCCGTCCCGCCGCACCGCCACGGTGTGGCCGCTGACCCGCACCACGGCCTCCATCTCCGGGAAATCGCGGGCGAGGGCCGGCCCCAGGGGCTTTGCCTGCGCCGCCACCGTGGTCGGCACGCCGCTGGGGGTGCGATAGGTGCGCACCATGCGGTAAATGCGATCGGCATGGGCGAAGAAGCCGTCATAGTGCATCTCGTGCCAGACGAAGAGGCTGATCATGGCGGCCGTGGCGATGCCCAAGGCCAAGCCCGCGATGTTGAGGGCGGTGTAGAGCCGCTGGCGCACCAGCACGCGCACCGCGACCCGCAGATAGTTCATCAGCATCGGCGCCCCCTCCCCCTCTGTCCGGATGGTCACTCGTACCGCAGCGCGTCGACCGGCTTGGCCGCCGCCACCCGCGCGGCGTGGCCGGCCACCGTGACCCAGGCGATGAGCAGGGCGGCGAGGCCGGCCAGCACGAAGACCAGCGGGTTGAGCGCGATGCGATAGGCGTAGCCCTGCAGCCAGTGGCTGAGCCCCAGCCAGGCCAGGGGCCACGCGATCAGGTTGGCCACCATGACCGGCTTGCTGAACTGCCAGACCAGCAGGCGCATGATGTCGGGCACGCCGGCGCCCAGTACCTTGCGCAAGCCGATCTCCTTCGTCCGCCGCTGGGCGGTGAAGGCCGCTAGGCCGAAGAGCCCCAAGCAGGCGATCAGGATGGCCAGGCCGGTGAAGCCCGCCAGCAGCGTGCCCTGGCGCAGTTCGTCGGCGTAGGCGTCCCGCACATGGTCGTCCAGGAATTCGCGGTTCACGGGAATGGTGGGGAAGCTGTCCCGCCACAGCCGGTCGATGGCGGCCAGCGTCGCGGCGCCGGCGGCGGGCGTCAGGCGCACGGCCATGACGTCCAGCCCGCTTTCGCCCAGCAGGAAGGCCGTGGGCTGCAGGGCCACGCGGGCGTCGTTGAACTGCACATCATCCACCACACCGACGATGGTCAGGGGATAGTCGCCCTCGTAGATGACCTGGCGACCCACGGCCTCCTCCGCCGTGTGGAAGCCCAGGCGCTGGACCGCCCGCCAGGACAGCACGGCGGTGCGGCCGGGCGGATCGGAGGAGCGGACGGTCCCGCCACCCTCGCCCGTCGTCGATCCCGGCGGGCGCAGCGTGTCGGCCGTGGCGGCACGGTCGAACAGGCGGCCGGCCAGCAGGCGCACGCCCATGGCCTGCAGATAATCGTGGCCGACATATTCGCTGCGGAAGACGATGGTGCCGTCGTCCACCGTGCCCGCCACATGGTAGTTGGACGTACTTTCGGAACCGTCGCTGGGGGCGTGGAAGGCGGCGCCCGCCTGCCCCACCCCCGGAATGCGCAGCAGCGCCTGGCGGAAGCTTTCGATATGGGCGCGCGCCTCGGGCAGGTGCAGTCCGCGCACCAACAGCACGCCATCGGCGTTAAAGCCCAGTTGCTGGCTGCTGACATAGCGGGTCTGCTGGAAGATGACGATGGTGGCGATGGACAGCAGGATGGCCGCGCTGAACTGCGCCACCACCAGCAGGGCGCGCACGCCGGCACCGCCAGCCGCCACCGGCCCGCCCCGCAGCAGCACGGACGCCGACGGCCGCGACAGGACCAAGGCGGGGTACAGGCCGGCCACGCCGCCCACCGCCACGACGCCCAGCAGTTCGGCCAGCAGCAGCCACGGGCTGTAAAGATAGGCGCGGTCAAAGCGGATGCCCAGCGCGGCGACGGAGGCGGGCATGGCCATCTCCAGCAGGACATAGGCCAGCACCGCCGCCACCAGGGTCAGCAGCACCGATTCCACCATGAACTGGCCGACCAGCATGCCGCGCGGGGCGCCCAGCGCCTTGCGCACCGCCACCTCGCGCACCCGCAAGGAAGAACGCGCGGTCGACAGGTTGACGAAGTTGACGATGGCGATGCCCAGCACCACGGCCGCCACGGCCACCAGACCATGCAGCACCCCCAGCAGGTTCGCGGGAACGCCGGTCGGATCGGTGTGGATGTGGGTGAGGCCGGTCAAAACCAGGGCCTTGGACGGCTTATTGGTGCCGGTCGAGAGATAGTCGGGGTCGTGCGCCGTCAGGAAGGCGGGGAAACCCGCCGTCAGCGCCGCCGGGTCCGTGCCCGGCTTCACCAGGATGTAGGTCTGGAGGAAGTTGCTGTTCCACACCGTGTCCATGCGGGCGAACCAGCCGTCGACATTCTCGCCCAGCCGGGTCTGGATGTTGGTCAGCATGGCGTTGCGGTGCAGATGGGTGTTGGTCGGCAGGTCGCGGATGACGCCACTGACCGTCAGGCTGATGCCATTGGTCAGGGTCAGGCTGCGCCCCAGCACGTCCACGCCGTTGAAATACTTGCGCGCCAGGCTTTCCGGCAGGACGACCGTGCCGGGTTCGGCCAGCGCCGTGGCCGGATCGCCCGCGATGAAGGGCAGGTCGAACAGGCGGAAGAAATCGGGATCGACCACCTGCATCAGTTGCCGGAAGGGGCTGCCATCGCGGCTGACCACCACAGCCTCGTCATTCACGCGGACGCTGGTTTCGATCTCGGGAAAGTCCTGCTTCAGCAGGGGGGCCAGGGGCTTCGGCGTGGACGAATAGGTGACGGGCTCCCGGCCGGGCATGAACTCCGTCTTGTCCACGCGGTAGATGCGGTCGGCCTTGCTGAAAAAGCCGTCGTAATGCGTTTCATGCCAGACGTAGAGGCCCAGCATGCTGGCAGCGGCGATGCCGATGGCCAGGCCCGCCACGTTCAGCACGGTGTACATCCGGTCGCGCACCAGGATGCGCACCGCCACCCGCAGGAAATTGCCCAACATCTTCATAACCGGAACTCCTTACTCGTACCGCAAGGCGACGACGGGCTTGGACGCCGCTACCCGTGCGGCGTGGCCCGCCACCGTGATCCAGGCGATGAGTAGGGCGGCGAGGCCGGCCAGCGCGAAGACCAGCGGGTTCAGCGCGATGCGGTAGGCGTAGCCCTGCAGCCAATGGCTGAGCCCCAGCCAGGCCAGGGGCCAGGCGATCAGGTTGGCCACCATGACCGGCTTGCTGAATTGCCAGACCAGCAGGCGCATGATGTCGGGCACGCCGGCGCCCAGCACCTTGCGCAGCCCGATCTCCTTCGTCCGCCGTTGGGCGGTGAAGGCCGCGAGGCCGAACAAACCCAGGCAGGCGATCAGGATGGCCAGGCCGGTGAAGCCCGCCAGCAGCGTGCCCTGGCGCAGTTCGGCGGCGTAGGCGTCCCGCACATGGTCGTCCAGGAATTCGCGGTTCATAGGAATGGTGGGGAAGCTGTCCCGCCACAGCCGGTCGATGGCGGCCAGCGTCGCGGCGCCGGCGGCGGGCGTCAGGCGCACGGCCATGACGTCCAGCCCGCTTTCATTCAGCAGGAAGGCCGTGGGCTGCAGGGCCACGCGGGCGCTGTTGAACTGCATATCATCCACCACGCCAATGATGGTCAGGGGATAGTCGACATCGTAGACAACCTGGCGGCCCACAGCCTCCTCGGCCGTGTGGAAGCCCAGGCGCTGGACCGCCCGCCAGGACAGCACAACCGTGCGGCCCGGAGGGTCGGAGGAGCGGGCGGTCACGCCGCCCTCGCCCGTCATCGATCCCGGCGGCCGCAGCGCGTCCGCCGTGGCGGCACGGTCGAACAGGCGGCCGGCCAGCAGGCGCGCGCCCATGGCCTGCAGATAGTCGTGGCCGATATATTCGCTGCGGAAAACGATGGTGCCGTCGTCCACCGTGCCCGGCACATGGTAATTGTTGGTGCTATACGGCCCGTCGCTGGGGGCGTGGAAGGCGGCGCCCGCCTGCCCCACCCCCGGAATGCGCAGCAACGCCTGGCGGAAGCTTTCGATATGGGGGCGTGCCTCGGGCAGGTGCAGTCCGCGCACCAACAGCACGCCATCGGCGTTAAAGCCCAGTTGCTGGCTGCTGACATACCGGGTCTGCTGGAAGATGACGATGGTGGCGATGGCCAGCAGGATGGCCGCGCTGAACTGCGCCACCACCAGCAGGGCGCGCACGCCCGCACCGCCGGCCGCCACCGGCCCGCCCCGCAGCAGCACGGACGCCGTGGGACGTGACAGGACCAGGGCGGGGTACAGGCCGGCCACGACGCCCACCGCCACGACGCCCAGCAGTTCGGCCAGCAGCAGCCAAGGGTTGTGGAGATAGGCGCGGTCGAAGCGGATGCCCAACGCGGCGACGGAGGCGGGCATGGCCACCTCCAGCAGGACATAGGCCAGCACCGCCGCCACCAGGGTCAGCAGCACCGATTCCACCATGAACTGGCCGACCAGCATGCCGCGCGGCGCGCCCAGCGCCTTGCGCACCGCCACCTCGCGCACCCGCAAGGAAGAACGCGCGGTCGACAGGTTGACGAAGTTCACGACGGCGATGCCCAGCACCACGGCGGCCACGGCCACCAAGCCATGCAGCACGCCCAGAAGGCTGAAGGGAACGCCCGTCGGATCGGTGTGGATGTGGGTGAGGCCGGTCAGCACCAGGGCCTCGGAAGGCTTATTGATGCCGACCAATAGATAGTCGGGGTCGTGCGCCGACAGGAAGGCGGGAAAGCGCGCCGTCAATGCCGCCGGGTCCGTGCCCGGCTTCACCAGGATATAGGTCTGGACGAAGGCTCTGTTCCACGCCGTATCCATGCGGGCGGACCAGCCATCGACAGCCTCGCCCAGCCGGGTCTGGATGTTGGTCAGCATGGCGTCGCGGCGCAGATGGGTGTTGGTCGGCAGGTCGCGGATGACGCCACTGACCGCCAGGCTGATGCCATTGGTCAGGGTCAGGCTGCGCCCCAGCACGTCCACGCCGTTGAAATACTTGCGCGACAGGCTTTCCGGCAGGACGACCGTGCCGGGTTCGGCCAGCGCCGTGGCCGGATCGCCCGCGATGAAGGGCAGGTCGAACAGGCGGAAGAAATCGGGATCGACCACCTGCATCAGTTGCCGGAAGGGGCTGCCATCGCGGCTGACCACCACCGCCTCGTCATGCACGCGGACGCTGGTTTCGATCTCTGGGAAATCCTGCGGCAGCAGGGGGGCCAGGGGCTTCGGCGTGGACGAATAGGTGACGGGCTCCCGGCCGGGCATGAACTCCGTCTTGTCCACGCGGTAGATGCGGTCGGCCTTGCTGAAAAAGCCGTCGTAATGCGTCTCATGCCAGACATAGAGGCCCAGCATGCTGGCTGCAGCGATGCCGATGGCCAGGCCCGCCACGTTCAGCACGGTGTACATCCGGTCGCGCACCAGGATGCGCACCGCCACCCGCAGGAAATTGCCCAGCATCTTCATGGCGAGGACTCCTTATTCATAACGCAGGGCGACGACGGGCTTGGTCGCCGCCACGCGGGCGGCGTGCAGCCCCACCGTGGCCCAGGCGACCAGCAGAGCCGACAGGCCAGACGCCACGAACAGCAGGGGATTGAGGGAAACACGGTCGGCGAAGCCCTCCAGCCAATGCCGCATGGCGATCCAGGCGACAGGCCAGGCAATCAGGTTGGCCACCAGCACGGGCTTGGAGAACTGCCAGACCAGCAGGCGCACGATGTCGGCCACGCCGGCGCCCAGCACCTTGCGCAGCCCGATCTCCTTGGTCCGCCGCTCGGCGGTGAAGGAGGCGAGGCCGAACAGGCCCAACGCCGCGATGACGATGGCGAGCCCAGAGAAGGCGGCGAACAGCTGGCCGGTCTTGATCTCGCGCTCATAGACGCTTTGCAGCTGGGCATCCAGGAACAGCCGGGGCACCGGCCTGTCCGGTATCATCTGGTGCCAGGTGCGGTCGATCAGGTCCAGGGCGCCGGGCATCTCGCCCGCCTTCACCCGGATCAGCAGCTGGCCGTAGCTTTGCGGCGCCACCAGGAACATCTGCGGCGCCACGGCGGTATGGACGCTGGCCTGGTGGAAGTCCTCCACCACGCCCACCACGGTCATTTCTATGCCGGCACTGCCCAGATTGCTTGGCAATGTCAGCGGCTGGCCCACCGCCGCCTCGGGCGAGGCGAAGCCCAGGCGCTTAACCGCGGCCCGGTTCAGGACCAGGCCGCCGTGCCGCGTCTTTTCTGGATGTGCGGGGTCGGCCGGGGTCAGCGTGTCGGCGGCGGCCGATCGCCGGTCGAAAACGCGGCCGGCCAGCAGCGGCACCCCCAGGGCG
Source organism: Nitrospirillum karajorum (assembly GCF_036348415.1). Classification (NCBI taxonomy): domain Bacteria; kingdom Pseudomonadati; phylum Pseudomonadota; class Alphaproteobacteria; order Rhodospirillales; family Azospirillaceae; genus Nitrospirillum; species Nitrospirillum karajorum. The sequence continues at coordinate 1,200,833 of NZ_JAZBQB010000001.1, read as the reverse complement.
GCGAAATAGTCGGCATCCACCGCGTCCTGGCGCAGCACCGCCGCGTCATCCATCATCGCACCGGGGCGGTGCGCGCCCATATTGTTTTCCGTGCCGCTGCCGGGGTAGGACTGGGCCAGGGATGCCGCGACGATGCGCGGGTCCTGGCGTAGGGCGTCGCGCAGCGTCTCCGCCTTTCGCAGATCCGGGCCGTACAGGTCGGTCAGGACCACCACGTTTTCCTTGTTGAAGCCCAGGGCCCGGCCCTGCGCGTAGGCCAGCTGGCGATAAACCACACCCGTCGCCACCATCAGACCGATGGAAATGGCGAACTGCACCACCACCAGGACCACGCGCAGGCGGCCGCCGGCGCCGGTGCCGCCGCTGTTGCCCTTCAACACCGGTCCCGGCTGGAAGGCGGACAGGAAGACGGCCGGGTACACCCCGCCGGCACCGCCCACCACCAGCACCAGGGCTGCCAGGCAGCCGATGACGCGCGCGTCCCGCAGATAATTGAAGGCCAGCGACGGCTTGCCCAGGAAGGCGGTGAAGGACGGCAGCAGCACCTCCACCAGCGCCACGGCCAGGATCAGGGCCAACGTGGTCAGCAGGATGGATTCGCCCAGGAACTGGGCCATGATCTGGCCACGGCTGGCGCCCACCACCTTGCGCAAGGCCACCTCGCGCGCCCGCAATGAAGCGCGCGCCGTCGCCAGGTTCATGAAGTTGATGCAGGCGATGACCAGCACCAGCACGGCGACGGCCGTGAAGATGGCGATTTCCACCGGGCTGATTCCGTCCACCATGGTGCCGCGCACGGGGTGCAGGTGGGAGTCGCTCAACGGCACCAGGAAGAACTTGAACACGTCGCCCACGCGAAACTCGCCCGTGCTGCTGCGGATGGGCGGTATGGCGGCGCCGAAGGCGGGCAGCCCGGCCTGGATGGCATCGGGGCCGGCCCCCGGCTTCAGCTTCAGGAAGGTCATGGCCATCAGGCCGCCCCAGTGCTGGCGCAGATAGTCGGGGATCTGGTTGGCCTGGCTGTCCATGGGGATCAGCAGGGCGAAGGCGAACTGGGTATTCGCCGGCAGGTCGCGCACCACACCGGTCACGCGCAGCAGGTGGCCATCCACCGACAGCGTCCGGCCCACCGGGTCGGCATCGCCGAAATACTTGGAGGCGGTCTTGGCCGTCAGCACCACTGAATTGGGATCGTCCAGGGCCGTGGCCCGGTCGCCGGCCAGGAAGGGCCAATCGAACAGGTGGAAAAAGCTGGCGTCGGCCACGGCCGCCTGCTCGCTGAACAGGGCGCCGTCCTGGTCCGCGGCGGCCCGCTTCACCGTGGAGGTCTGGGCCGCGACGCGGGTCATGTCCGCCACCTGGGGGAAGGCCTGCCGCAGCGCCGGTCCCACCGGCATGGGCAAGGCCGCCCCATCCTCCGGCGCGCGGCCGGGCAGCGTCGCCGTGACCAGAACCTGCTGGATGCGGTCGGCGTCGGTGACGTCGCGGTCGTAGGTCAGTTCGTTGTGGACGAACAGGCCGATCAGGATGGCCGCCGTCAGGCCCAGCGCCAGCCCCGCCACCGTGATGGCGGAATAGAGCCTGTGCTTGACCAGCATGCGCAGCGCCACGGTCAGGTAGTTGGCGAACATGGGGCGACGTTCCCCCTTTCCGGCGAAGGGCGGCAGCAGAGAGCAGACGGGACAGACGGGTGCGAAACGTCAGGCGGCGCGAAGGTTTTCCGCCACCACCTGGCCGTCGAACAGGTTGATGATGCGCCGGGCGTATTGGGCGTGCGGCATGGAGTGGGTGACCATGACGATGGTCGTGCCCTCGCCATTCAGCTCGGTCAGCATGTTCATGACCTCCTCACCGTTGGCGCTGTCCAGGTTACCCGTGGGCTCGTCCGCCAGCAGCATGCGGGGGCGGGAGACGACGGCGCGGGCGATGGCCACGCGCTGCTGCTGCCCACCGGACAATTGCTGCGGCAGGTGGCTGGAGCGGTGGGCGATGTTCACCTTGGCCAGCGCCTCCTTCACCCGTTCCTTCCGCTCCCGCGAGGGAATGTCGTGGTAGAGCAGCGCCAGCTCCACATTCTCGAACACCGTCAGCTCATCGATCAGGTTGAAGCTCTGGAAGATGAAGCCGATGTTCTTCTTGCGGATGTCGGCCAGCTTACGCTCGCCATAGCCCGCCACGTCCTCATCCCCGAACCAGTATTGGCCGCTGCTGGGGTTGTCCAGCATGCCCACGATGTTCAGCAGCGAGGACTTGCCACAGCCCGAGGGGCCCATGATGGCCACGAACTCACCCTGCTTGATGTGGATGTTCACCTGGTTCAGGGCCGTGGTCTCCACCTCTTCCGTGCGGTAGACCTTGGTCAGGTCGACTAGCTTCAGCATTCTTGCCACCCCGTCTTATCACACCAAATCCGGTCATCATTTCGGTATCGGATCAATTTAACTCGATACGGTCCATATGGGCGAGATCGCCGTAGGACGAGACGATCACCCTGTCCCCCGCCGACAGCCCGTCGCGCACCTCGATCATCTGGGCGTTGCGCCGGCCCAGGTGCACGCGCCGCTTCTCGGCATAGGCCCCGTCGGGCCGCACCACGAAGATCCAGTCGCCGCCCGTGTCCTGGTAGAAGCCGCCGTTGGGAATCAGCAGGGCGGTGGCCGCCGCCCCCAGCTTCAGGCGCATCTGCAGGGTCTGGCCGCTGCGGATATCCTGCGGCGCGGCGCCCAGGAATTCCAGGTCCACCTGGAACTGGCCGTCGCGGACCTGCGGGTAAATCTTGGCGACCTTCAGTTTGTACTCCCCGGCACCGATGGCGGCCTCCGCCGTCTGGCCCAACTCCAGGCGCGACAGGTAGAATTCATCCATCTGCGCCTGGACCTTGAAGCCGTCATCGCGGTCGATGCGGCCCAGGCGTTCGCCCTTCTGCTTGGTCTGACCGATCTCGACATCCAGCACGGTGATCTGACCGTCCACCGGCGCCCGCACCACCAGGCTGTCCAGGTTCTTGCGCGCCATGGCCAGGTTCTCCTCCAGCCGGCGGGTGCTGTCCTGCATCTCGGTGTATTGGCTGGCGCGCATCTTGTCGGTGGTGCGCATGGTTTCCAGCGTCAGGTCGCGCCGGCGCTCATACCATTTGATCTGGTCGCGGATGATGTCGATGTCGCGTTGCGAGGATGCGCCCGTCTTGATCAGCGCCGTCTTGCGCTCCAGGTCCTTGGACAGCCAGGACACATTGTAGTCGCACTCCGCCAGTTCCCGCTGGTTGCTGATGCGGCTGGTTTCCAGCTGCAGCTCGGTGTCGTGCAGGCGGTTGATCTGTTCCATCACCTGCGCCTCGCGCGAGATGATGTCCAGTTGCAGCTGGGTGTTGGACAGCTCCACCAACGGCTGGCCGGCCTTCACCTTCTGGCCCACCTCCACCAGCTTCTTTTCCACCCGGCCGCCCTCGATGCTGTCGAGATAGACGCTGTTCAACGGCTCCACCGCGCCGCGCACGGGGATGAAATCCTCGAACGTGCCTTGGGCCACGGTGGCGACCGTCAGGCGGGATTCCGCCACGCGCACCGTCTGGCCGCCCTGGGTCTGCGTCAGCACGGCGGCCCCGCCGGCCAGGGCCAACAGCGCCACGCCGGCGGCCCAGGCGCGCTTGTCCGTCCGGGCCCGATGCACCCAGCCCTTCCAGCCCGTTGGCCGTTCCACCCGGCGGTCCATGCCCGCCCCCATGCCCCCACTCACGCCCGCCCCCAGGGGGGCCTTCACGATATGGGGGCCGGCGCCCTCCATGCTGGGGGACCCTGGCGTGCCCATCACAGCCCCCCCAGGCAGCGGATGGCCACCACCAGCAGGGCGCTGACCAGCCACAGGTCTGGATTGACCGACAGCAGCGCATCCTCGACCCGCTCGATCAAAGGCCGGGCATCGGCGGCTTGCGGCATGCCCATCAGGACGTCGTTGCGGACCATCATCAACCCCACTTCCTTGATCAGTCGTCCAGGCCACCCCGGAGGCGGCCCGTCGGCATTCCATTCCCGATTGGACGCCACACCATCCATTGGCAAGGGGTGTGCCAGAGGACGGATTCTTTATAAATCAATTGGTTGATAACAATTATCACCCGTCCGATTGCGGACAGTGTCCGTTAGCGGACACCTGGGTCGCCTGAAACCGGACTCCACCGCCCGGGGGCGGCAACGGCCGTTGACCTGGATCAACGCCGCAAAGGCGCAAGGGGTGGAAAAGGGGGCATCGCGGCAAGGTCCGTCCTGACCGGCCTTCCCGCCTCCGCCTCGTCAAGGTGCCCGAATGCCCGCCCTCTCCTCCCCCGCCGCGCCCAAGGCCCCGGTGCCGCCGTCGGCTATTTCCCCCACCAACCGGACGGACGGCGTCCTGAACCTGGACGGCCTGCGGGCCCTGCGCCCGGCCGAGGTGCCCTTCCCCCATCTGGTGATGACGGGTTTCATCGCGCCCGCCGTCGCCGTCACCGCCCGCCACGACTTTCCCGACAGCCCCCATGGCGGCCTGGTCCCGGCGCCGTCGCGCGCGGTGCTGGAGCGGGGCGGACTGGACGGCTTCACCCGGCTGCTGGCCGCGCTGACGGCGCCGGAGACGACCCAGGCTTTCGCCGAAACCTTCAACCTGGACCTGGACCCCAACGCCTTGATGGTGACGGTGCGCAGCCGCTGCGTGCCCAAGGATGGCCGCATCCACACCGACAGCGTGACCAAGCGTCTGACGGCGCTGCTGTACCTGAACGAGGAATGGACCGCACCCGGCGGCCGCCTGCGTCTGCTGCGCAGCGCCGACGACATGGAGGACATGCTGGCCGAGGTGCTGCCGCTGGATGGCACGCTGGTGGCCTTCCGCCGCACCGACAATTCCTTCCACGGGCATAAGCCGCATGACGGTGTGCGCCGGTACATCATGCTGAACTGGATGGTGGACGCCGGCACCGCGCGGCGTGAGACCCTGCGCCACGGCGTCACCGCCGGGCTGAAGCGCCTGGCCCTGGGCGGCGGCCTCTCAAAGGGGGAAATGTGATGAGCTTGACCGCGACCGTCCGCGCCGCCAACACGTCCGCCTTCGACCCGCAGGCCCTGGACGACACCACCGGCCGCCATGTGCGCGCCTGCCTGACAGCGGCGGACCGGGACGACCATCCCTACCGCCACTGGTATCTGAACAGCGTTTTCCCCGCCACCGTGGCGGAAGCCTTGGCCGAGTTGCCGTTCGCGGCCCCGGAGATCGAGGACACCCAGGGCCGGCGCGAAACCCACAACTCCACCCGCACCTTCCTGTCGGCCGACAACCAGCTGCTGTATCCGGTCTGCGGCGCGGTGGCGGCGGCCTTTCAATCGCCGGACACCATCGCCACCCTGGCGCGGCAGTTCGGGCTGGACCTGTCCGGATCGTCCCTGCGCATCGAATATTGCCTGGACCGGGAGGGGTTCTGGCTGGAGCCGCATACCGACATCGGCGCCAAGCTGTTCACCATGCTGGTCTACCTCAGCACCGGGCCGGACGCGGAAACCCTGGGCACCGACATCATGGACGGGCCCGAGGGCGGGCACGTCGGCCGGGCGTCGGGGCGGTTCAACACCGGCTTGGTCTTCATCCCCGGCAGCGACACCTGGCACGGCTTCGCCCGCCGACCGTTCCGGGGGGTTCGCCGCACCATCATCATCAACTACGTGAAGCCGGAATGGCGGGCGCGGCATGAGCTGGCCTTCCCCAACGACCCGGTATCGCCGAGCCCGGCCGCCTAAGAAGACGCGCCTGCCTAAAGGAATACCCCGGCCCGCCAATGGCACGATTGTAGATTGCGCAAGCCGCAACCTATAGTCGGATCGGGTGAGGGCTGGGCTCAAGGGCGGTCGTGACGGTCAATTCCGACATCGGTACGGCGCGATTGCCAGGCGCGGATGCGCACACTGCCGCCGCCCCCGCCCGGGGGACCTCCACCATGGCGGCCCTGCGGTTGCAGATGGTCGCCGCGGTGATCATTCCCCTGGGCGTGCTGGCCGCCGCCGCCAGCCAAAGCCGGAAAGACATTACGGCCCAGGCCGGAGACCGGGTGGAGCGCATCGCCAGCCTGGTGGACGAGCGCGCGCAACGGACCGTGGAAAGCGACCGCCTGGTGCTGGATCGCATGCGCGACCTGCTGGTGCCAACGCGGCCGGCCGGCGGCGCTGTTCCCCCGCCCCGAATGCGCGGGAACTGGGCCGCGCCTTGGCCGGCATGGTGGCGGACACCCCGTCCATCCGGGCGCTGTGGCTGTGGGACGCGGATGGCCGGACCCTGGCCGCCAGTCGCCCACCCACCGCCGACGGCACCGACATCACCGGCACCACCCTTCACAGCCAGTTGAGCGCCGGCCAGGCGGAGATATTGGTGCCTCCCGGGCAGGAGCCAGTGAAGGGGACCGCCGCACCGTCCGGCGTGGGCGCCTTCAGCCAGCGGGCATTCACCCTGGTTCGGCGCCTGAGCCGCGCGGACGGCAGCTTGGCGGGCATCGCCGCCGTGTCCATGTCGCCGGTCCACTTCGACGATTTCTTCCGGCGGGCGACGCGCGACGATCCGACCACCACGGTGGCGCTGCTGAATCGGGACGGCCGGGTCATGGCTGGCGGGCCGGTCCCCGCCGGGGACGCGCGCGCCGACACGAGTTGCCCCGGGGCAGCCGCCGTCTGGCGGATATCGCCCCTGGATGGACGGGAACGCCTGACGGCCTGCCGCATGGTCGCCAACGCGTCGCTGGTGGTCATGGTGGGGGTGGAGCGGTCCCAGGTCGAAGCGGCGTGGCATCAACGCCTGGGCTGGCTGACACTGCTGACCCTGCCGGTCATGGGCATCTTCTGCGGCACGACGCTGCTGGCCATGCGGCGGGCGCGGCGGGAAAGGCGGGCGGCCAAGGCGTTGCGGGGGGCCGAGGCGCGGCGCGAACAGGCGGAGAGCGCGCTGCTTCGCACCCAGCGCCTGCAGGCCCTGGACCAGATCACCGGCGGCATCATCCACGACTTCGCCAACCTGCTGATGACCGTGCGGTCCGGCGCGGAAATACTGTGCCACCGGCCCCACACCGAACCGCAACGCGAGGTGCTGGACGCCATGCTGCAGGCGATCACCTGGGGGAACGCCTGACCCGCAACCTGCGCACCTTCAGCCGCCGGCCCCATGCGAACCTGGATTCGGTGAGGCTGTCGGACATGGCGGACGACATCGCGGAATTGTTGCGCCCGGCGCTGCGCGGCGACATCCAATTGGCGACCGACCTGCCACCCCGCCTATGGCCCCTGCGGCTGGACAGGATGGAATTCGATCTGGCGCTGCTCAACCTGGCGGTCAACGCCCGCGACGCGATGCCCAGGGGTGGAACGCTGCGCCTGGCGGCCGCCAACGTCCACATCGCCCCTGCCACCCGCGAGAGCGAGCGTACAGGTGGCCTGATGGGCGATTTCGTCCGCCTGACCATCAGCGATACCGGCGACGGCATCCCCGCCGACATCCTGGATCGGGTTTTCGACCCCTTTTTCACCACCAAGCAGGACGGGCGATCGACCGGCCTGGGCTTGGCACAGGTGCAGAGCATGGTCGGCCAGGCGGGCGGCGCCGCCCTGGCCGACAGCCTGAGCGCCCGCGTTCCCGGCGCCGCAGCCGGAGGCACCACCATCACGCTCTACCTGCCCCGGTCGGACGAGGATGAGGACGGCCAGGATGCCGCAGCCGGTCGATCCCCTACCGACGAGGTTCCGGACATCGACGGCAACGGACGCCAGGTCCTGCTGGTCGAGGACAATCCGGCGGTGTGCAAGGTGATGCAGCACATGGTGGAGGGGCTGGGGTTCGCCGTGCAAGCCACAGCCACGGCGGACGCGGCGCAGGTGCTGCTGACCGAGCGGCCCGACATCTCCCTGGTGCTGTGCGACATCGTGCTGCCGGGGGGGCGTGACGGCCTGGAACTGGCGCAGGGGGTGCGGCATATGCACCCCGGCCTGCCCATCCTGTTGGTCAGTGGCTATGGCGACAAGGTGGCGGAGGCGGAGAGCCTGGGCTTCGTCATCGTGCCCAAACCCTTGGACAGCACCCACCTGCGCCAGGCCCTGGCCCGCTGCTTGGCGCCCACCCAACCGGCGCCGGGAACGGGGGCGGGAACGGGGCGCGGCATACCCCGTTAAGAAGAGGGATGCCATTCCCCATCGCGCCGGGTTTCACGAAACGCTTGTCGCTGCTATATCTTGGTCGCAGACCAGCCGTCGGCGGCTGACGCCGGCGCGAATGGAGGACGGGTGTGACCAGACACGAGGAACGGGTTTTCCGCTCCGCCAAGCCGAAAACGGACCTGGCGACCTTGCGCAGCCAGTTGCAGCGCCTGAAGGGCGATCTCGAACAATACCTGGCGCGTAACAGCAGCAGCGCCATGATCGCCCCCTTGAAGGAGCGCATCCGCGAATTGGAAGGCACCATCGCCGCCGCCGAGGAACGCAGCGCCCGTCCCCGGGCGTCGGGCTGGACAGGCGCCATCGATGGCGCCGCCGCCCAGCGGGCCGAGGCGCCGCCGCGCAGCCATGGCGGCCCCGCGGGGGGAGATCGGTTCCCGCCCCGCCGCCGACCGGCCTCTGGCCCGGCCGGCGATAGCGAGGAGTAGGCGAAAACGCCTGAGCGGAAGCACCAGGGGAACGGGCGTCCGGCCCTGCCCCTTGGTGTGGTCTCCAGGGCTTTGTCCGGCGGTGATTGCTGGACCGTCAGGTGCTTGTCGCCTTGGGCGGCGTTTCGTCTTTTTGCGCCCCGGGCTGTGCCTCCCCGTCCTTGTTTTGGGAGTCTTTGTCGGGGGAGCCTGACTTCTTCGGCTCAGGCGGCACGGCGATGATCTCCCGCACCGGCACCCGCAAGTGCAGCGGCTCGCCGATGATCTCGATATCCATGGGGGAGCAGACCCAATCGGACCCGCCCGGTTTGGTCACGATGGCCAGTTGCAGGCGCGTGGACAGGTCGGGCTGAGGCATGAACAGCTTCAGGTCATAGCGCTTGTTGATGCCCACCCGGATGCGCACGGTGTAGGGATCGATGCTGTTCCAGCCGTCGATATCCCGGGTGAAAAAGCAGGGCGGCTGTTCCGCCTTGGGGGTGGCGCCAGGGGCCGCATCGGCCGAGGCGACAGCGCCGGCCCCCGCGCTGGCCGCGCCCGTTTGACCACCCGCTGGGCCACCGCCTGGACCGGTCGACTGGCATCCCGCCAGCAGCACCGCCAGCGCCGCGGCGCCCCACCGGGCTCTTGCCCCTATCCGACCATACCGCTCTGTCATCGCCATGCTCCCGAATCGCCGGAGAAACGGCCCTGGAACGCCCCCCGGAACGTGAAGGTTCCACAGCCATCATAGGGGGATGGGCGCACGGGGCCACTATACCTGGGATTATACGGACCAGGGCCGCCTGGGCTTCTTGCGACAAAATTTCTATCCTGCCGCCAGGGGCAGGTGTACTTTGCCTGGTGGTTCAGGGCCCCGCTCGTGGTTCGGGCCCTTAGTTGTGGTTCGGAAACGTGTTTCAGGGGCGGGGGCGTGACGACGGCCCGCCCCTGCGGGACAATCCGGCGGCGGTGTGACGCCGGACAGGAGATGACGATACATGGCGATCCGGGTACGTGAAGATTACCGGGGTCTGACGGGGCCGGAGAAGGCCGCGGTGCTGATGCTGGCGCTGGGCGAGGAACATGCCAGCCGCCTGTTCGCCCTGATGGCCGAGGACGAGATCAAGGAACTGTCGCAGACCATGGCCAATTTGGGCTCGGTCAGTTCCAACATCGTGGAGCGCCTGTTCGTCGAGTTCGCGGAGCAGATCAGTTCGACCGGCTCCCTGGTCGGTACCTTCGACAGCACCGAACGCCTGCTGATGAAGGTGCTGCCCAAGGAAAAGGTCGACACCATCATGGAGGAGATCCGCGGTCCCGCGGGTCGCACCATGTGGGACAAGCTGGCCAACGTGAACGAGCAGGTGCTGGCCAACTACCTGAAGAACGAATATCCGCAGACCGTCGCCGTCATCCTGACCAAGATCAAGGCCGACCATGCCGGCCGCGTGCTGCAGCTGTTGCCCGAAAGCTTCGCCATGGAAGTCATCATGCGCATGCTGCGCATGGAATCGGTGCAGAAGGAAGTGGTGGACGATATCGAGCGCACGCTGCGCACCGAGTTCATGTCCAACCTGGCGCGCACCAACCGCCGCGACGCGCATGAGATGATGGCGGAAATCTTCAACAGCCTGGACCGCAGCACGGAAAGCCGCTTCATCGCAGCACTGGAAGAACGCAACCGCGACAGCGCGGAGCGTATCCGCGCCCTGATGTTCACCTTCGAGGATTTGGGCAAGCTGGACCCGTCGGGCGTGCAGTCGCTGCTGCGCTCCGTCGACAAGTCCAAGCTGGCGACGGCGCTGAAGGGCGCCTCGGAAACGCTGAAGGACCTGTTCTTCACCAACATGTCGGAACGCGCCGCCAAGATCATGCGCGAGGACATGGCCGCCATGGGCCCGGTGCGCCTGCGCGACGTGGACGAGGCGCAGATGTACATGGTGCAGTTGGCCAAGGACATGGCCGCCCGCGGCGAGATCGTCATCGCCTCCGGCAAGGGCGACGACGAGCTGGTGTATTAAGCCCCCCGCATCGTCGTCCGCTGCGCCCATGGCGCCACTGTGACCATCGCCACGGCGCGAGGTTCACACCCTAGGCAAGGTGCGGACGTCCTTCCTGCACACCGGAAATCCCCCATGACCAAGCGCCTGTCCCTCGACTTCGTCTCCGACGTTTCCTGCCCCTGGTGCGTCATCGGGCTGAAGAGCCTGCAAGCGGCGCTGGCGCGGCTGGAGGGTGAGGTGGAGGCCGACATCCATTTCCAGCCCTTCGAACTGAATCCGCAGATGGGGCCGGAAGGCGAAGATGTGGATGAGCATATCGCCCGGAAATACGGCGCCGGCGCGGAGCAGATGGCCCAAACGCGGGAGATGATCCGCACCCGCGCCGCCGCCGTCGGCTTCACCATGTCGGCCACCGGCGCCCAGGGCGGCAAGCGCCGCATCTATAACACCTTCGACGCCCACCGTTTGCTGCATTGGGCGGAAGCCCACGGGTCAGAACGCCAACTGGCCCTGAAGCTGGCCCTGTTCGAGGCGTACTTCACCCGGGGCGAGGCACCATCCGATACCGATGTCCTGCTGGCGGCCGTGGCCCAGGCCGGCCTGGACGCGGCGGAGGCCCGGGCGATCCTGGCCGGCGACCGCTACGCCGCCGAGGTCCGCGAGGCGGAACAGCTGTGGCTGTCGCGCGGCATCCAGTCGGTGCCCGCCGTGATTGTCAACGGCCGCTACCTCATCTCCGGTGGTCAACCGCCGGAGGCGTATGAGACCGCGCTGCGCAAGATCGCGGAAGCCGCCTGACGCGACCTGCATCCAACCCGCCGCCTTCGGCCGTCCTTATTCGCTCGCCGCCTTCGGCGGCCCTTATTCGCTCGCCGCCTTCGGCGGCTGGGCAAACTGGATCAGGTAGTTGGCGTAGTCGGCGACCTTCAGCTTGAAATCCAGGCTTTCGTTGCCGGCCATGGCGCGGGCCACGATCAGGTGGTTGCCCACGGTGGTGGGCGTCAGCTTGTAGATGCCGGCGGCCCCCTTCAGGCGGGGATAATAGTTGGAATCGACGGGCTTTTCCTTGGCGGATAGACGCTGCAGCGCCTCCTCCTCCGTCCAGTCGCCGACCTCCACCTTCTTCACCAGGGTCCAGTCCTTTTCCGCCGCCCAGCCGGCAGCCAGGGCAGCGGCCAACGCGTCGGCGCCGCCGTCGACCACACCCACCTTGAAGATGTTCTTGGGCAGGCCGACGTCGGAGGCCCATTTCGACAGGTTGGCGCTGCGGGCGACGAACAGGGTGGCCATGACAAAACCGGTCTGTTGTTGAAAATCGGTTCCCAGGTCTACCCCACCACGGGCCACCTGACCAGATTTAGCCGTCGCCAAGGGATTTCGACCCGGCGCGGCATGGAAGCGGATGCAACGCCGCCCGCATCTGGGTATGGTGGGGCCGCGGACGTCGGTGGGGTGGCGTTTCCAAGAAAAGCTGTAAACCATTATTTAAGATTTGCCGCCCCATTCACAGGCGTCGCGCTGAAACGCGTCTTATTAAGAGTCGGGCGGTTATCCATGTCGGCATCTCACCGGTTTCGTTTACCCCGGCCCGCGCGGGTCCTTGGGCTGGCCCTGGCGGGCGCGCTGCTGCTGTCAACCGGCGCTCTGGCCTCGTTCCGCCTGATCCCCATCGAAATGGACATGGAGCCCAGCGGCCGAGGCGCCACCCAGATCTTCCGGGTGGAGAATGACGGCAAGGACCCGGTGGCCATCGACGTCAAGATCATGTCGCGCGGCATGGACCAGGATGGCCAGGACATCCTGGCCGATGCCGAGGACAGCTTCGCCATCGTGCCGGAACAGATCATCCTGCAGCCGGGCGAAAACCAGTCCATCCGCGTGCAGTGGTCGGGCGATCCCAAGCCGGCCAAGGAACTGCCCTTCCGCCTGGTGGCCGAGCAGTTGCCGATCGACCTGGGCAACGCGCCGGTGCAGGGCGGGCAGGTGAAGCTGCTGGTGAGGTACGTCGCCTCGCTCTACGTCGTGCCGGAAGGGGCGAAACCCAAGCTGACCGTCGTGTCCGCCGGCCCCAAGCCCGCCACGGCCCCCGCCACCGGCACGGTGATGGAGGTGGTGGTGCGCAACGACGGTGGCTCGCGCCAGGTGATGCGCGACCTGGAACTGACCGCCCAGGTCAACGGCAAGAGCGTCACCCTGCGCAAGGAGCAGCTGACCGGCATGGTCGGCGAAAACGTCCTTGCCGGCGTCACCCGCCGTTTCCACATCCCCTGGCCGGCGGATCTGCCCAGGGCCCCGCCACGGTGACCCTGTCGGTGCCCTGATAAGAGGACGGCGGTGCGCCTGTCGCGACCGAAAATGCCCGGCCGCCGGACGCGCGGTCCGTTTTGTGTTGCCCGCCCCGGCCCCCATCCCGGCCGCCTGCGCCAGGGCGCGCTTGCCTGCGTCCTGGTTTCGGCCCTGCTGGCCCCGCTGCTGACCTCCCGCCCGGCGTGGGCCCAGACGGCGCCACCCGCCAACCAGAACACGGAGGCGTTGTTCGAGAAGACGTTCGGTAAAAAAAAGAAGGCGGAAAAGCCCACCAGCCTGGACCTGCCGGTGAAGGTGGAGGGGCGGGAGGTCGGCCAGGTGCCGGTCAAGATGGCACCGGACCCCGCCGAAACGCAGGTGGATCTGAACCGACTGTCCCTGCTGCTGCGCGACTTCGTGCAGGCCAAGGCCCTGGGCGACCTGGTGGCCCAGGCCGGCCCGGACGGCTATGTCAAGCTGGGGGCACTGTACCAAGGCGGGCCGGCCGGCGGCGCGCGCGGCGGTCCATTGGCCGCCACCATTTCCATCACCGTGGACCCCAAGGAGCTGACGCTGTCGGTCAAGGTGCCGGCGCAACTGCGCGCGGTGCGCAACCTGACCGTGGTGAACCGCGCCAATGCCGCCAGCGGTTACCAGGTGCTGGAGCCGGCAGACGTGGCGGCCTACGTCAACCTGCGCACCGCCCAGGTCTTCCTGGCGCAGCCCGCCACCGACAGCGGCAATTACCGCCAGCCGCTGAACCTGGGCCTGGATGGCGGCGGCAACATCGACGGCTGGTCCTTCGAATGGCAGGGCCAATACCAGGAGCAGTACAGCCACCATTTCATGCGCGGGCCCGCGCGGCTGGTCCGCGACTTCCCGGACGACGCGGTGCGCCTTCAGGCCGGCGACCTGGACTACTCCATCACCGGCATCCAGACCAACCGCCCCCTGACCGGACTGTCCATCGCCCGCAATTACACCCTGCAGCCCTACCGCGCCATCCAGCCCACGGGCAGCCGCGACTTCATCCTGGATACGCCGTCGCAGGTGGAGGTGCTGGTGAACGGCCGCCCCACGCGCGTGTTCCGCGAGGACGCGGGCCCCGTCAACCTGTCCGACTTCCCCGGCACGTCCGGCACCAACGACGTGCAGGTGCGCATCACCGACGCCTATGGCCAGACGCGGACCATCGATTTCCCCTTCTTCTTCGATTCCGAACTGCTGGCCGAGGGCGTGTCGGAGTTCAACTACACGGTCGGCGTGCCCTACACCACCGCCAGCGACCGCCTGACCTATGACCGCAGCCGGCCGACCTTTTCCGGCTATCATCGCCAGGGCATCACCGACAACCTGACCGTGGGCGCCAGCCTTCAGGCGGACAAGAGCCAGCAGGTCATCGGCACCGAGGTGCTGTTCGTCACCGGCCTCGGCACCATCGGCATCAACCCGGGCGCCAGCCTGGGCGCCTCCCGCGGGGCGTCGGTGGATCTGACCTACCGTGACTACACGAACGACGAACAGTTCTTCCAGCAGCGCACCCTCACGGCGCAGGGCAGCTGGCGCTCCGGCGGGTATGCCAGCCTGGGCACCCTGGATCCCCGCAACACCGTGTCCTATGACCTGGCCGCGCGGTACGGCCAGCCGCTGGACGAGGATTTGACCGCGACCGTGAGCGGCCGATACCAGTTGGTGCGCGATGACAGTCAGATCGACGGCTATTCCGTGGACCTGGGGTTCCGCCGCCGCTTCGGCCGGCACGCGACGCTGGAGCTGACGCTGAGCCGGGCCCGCAACACCGTGACGCGCGAAGCGGACAACAGCGCCTATCTGGCCTTCCGCTACACCTTCGGTGACGGTGTGCAGTCCGCCGGCCTCACCATGGACACGCTGAGCCGCCAGCGCGAGGTGGACTGGCGCTACCAGGACCCATGGCCCACCAATTCCTGGAACCTGGGCGTGGACGCGACCAACACCACCGGCACCTACCAGGCCAGCGGTTCCATCGGGTACACCATGGACCGGTTCGAAGCCTCCATCCGCCATGACTACAGCCAGCGCCTGTCCACGCTGGACGGCCCGCTGCAGAATGACGAGCGCACGACCCTGAACTTCGCCACCGGCCTGGTGTTCGCCGATGGCCATGTCGGCGTCACCCGGCCGGTGACCAACAGCTTCGCCCTGGTGGTCCCTCACCCCCGCATCGCGGATGAGGAGATCGGCGTCGATCCGGTCACCGGCCATTACCTGTCGTCCAGCGACTGGCTGGGCCCGCCGGTGGTGCCCAACATCTCCGCCTATCTGGTGCGGCCGCTGCTGCTGGACGTGCCGGACGCGCCCATGGGCTATGATATCGGCAACGACCGGCCCGCCATCGTGCCGGGCAACCATACCGGCACCCTGGTGCCCATCGGCACCGACGCCACCGTGTCGCTGGACGGCGTGCTGCTGGACCCGGCGGGCAAGCCCGTGCCGCTGGCGGCCGGCCTGCTGCGGCGCACGGACGGCAAGGCGGTCAAGGCCACCAACGCCAAGGACCCCAAGGCGGGGCTGGAGGTGCCGTTCTTCACCAACCGCAAGGGCCGGTTCCGCGTTGAGGCGGTGCGCCCCGGCGAATGGCTGATGCAGCTGAACGGCGTGCCGCACAAGCCCATCCCCGTGACCGTACCGGCGGCGGCCGAAGGCCTGTTCCCGCTGGGCACGCTGACGCTGGAGCCGCTGCCCGGCCAGACCATCAATCTGTCGCCCGCCAAGCCGGCGTCCACGACGACCGGGGATGGCCCATCATGAACGGAAGCGAATACCAGGGTGAGGATGGACGCCAGCCCACGGCGGAACGCTTCTTGCTTGCCAATAACGCACCGCCTGACGGCCCCCGCCGCCGGGCCCATTCTCCTGACCGGGTGCCGCCCGGCCGGGACGCCACCATCCTGGATGCCATGCAACAGCCAACCCGCCTTCGCCCTGCCACCGCCCGGCCTTCAGGCGCCCGGTCCCGGGGCGTCCCGCTGTGGGCCCTGCTGGCGCTGGCCCTGGTGATGGCGTTGACCACGGTGCCGGCCCGGGCTGCCCAAACCTGCTACGCCGTATTGAGCGGCCTGTCGCAGGTGACACCCGTCACCAGCTACGACCCTTTCGCGGCGCTGCAGCCCCCCACCTACAACACGGTGACGGTGCAATACATCGCGGGCAGCAACTGCCTGTTCGGGATCGGCATCGACAGCGGGCTGTGGAGCAGCACGCGGCGCATGCTGGGCTTCAGCGGCAACTGGCTGAGCTATGATTTGTACAAGGATGGCGCCCTGACCCAGCGGGTGGGCGACTACGGCACGGGCAACACCAGCAACCTGATCACCGGGACGGTCAACAACGGACGCGGCACCCAGACGGTGACCACCGGATTCTATGCCTCCGTCCCGGCCGGGCAGTTGGTGGGGGCATCCTATTATTTCGACCAGGTGACGGTGACGCTGTACCAGCTGAACAGCGCCGGCACCATCGTGGCCATCATGGACAGCGCCATCGTCCAGGTGCGGGCCACCGTGCGCACCTCCGTCTCTGCCACCGTCAATGTCGGGGGCGTGCGCAGCAACCTGGCGGCGTCGACCGCCAACGTCGACTTCGGGGAGTTGACCACCGGGGCCAGCCGCAGCTTCGACCTGGAGGTGTCGGGCAACACCGGGTACAGCGTCACCATCCAGTCGCAGAACGGCGGCCAGCTGGTGAACAGCGCCGCCAACACCCGCATCCCCTACAGCATGACGGTGGACGGCCGGGGCGTGGCCGCTGGTGGTACCACGCTGAACTATTACAGTTATTCCAGCCTGGACCGGCACACCTTCATCATCGTCATCGGTGACGTCACCAAGGTCATCGCCGGGACCTATACGGATTATCTCCTGATGACGGTGACGGCGAACTGACATACCATCTGGATCAGGCGGCTGGATCATCCATTTGATCCAACGCAGGGCGCCGCAGAAGGCGGTTGCCCATCCTGATCGACAGATGGCGTCCATTCCGGGGCGCCCATGGAGACAAAAAATGTCCCAGCGTCTGCCCGCCCCGCCCCGCGACCATACCCCCGCCCATGGGGCCCCCGCGCATCGGATTTGCCTGGCCCTGACCATCGCTGCCACCCTGGTCCTGGGCTGTTCCGCCTGGGCGGGCAACAGCAGCGGCACCATCCAGCTCAGCGCCACCGTCCCCACCGTCTGCACCGTCGCCGTCACGTCCAGCAACGCCACGCTGGATCTGGTTAACGGCCAGAACGCCGTCACCGTGGGATCGGTGACGGAGCAGTGCAACGCCGGCAACGGCTATACCGTGTCGGTCGCCTCGGCCAACAGCGGCACGCTGAAGAGCAGCGCCACCGGGTCCACGGCCGTGGCCTACAACCTTTCCTACGACAATACGGCCGCCGCCAAGAACGGCACGCTGACCACGGACCGCGCCGGCTCCACGCAAAGCCGGCAGGGCACCTTGGCTGTCAGCCTGCCCGGCAACAGCCAGGCCGCCGCCGGCGTCTACCAGGATACGGTCACGGTTTCGATCGCCGCCAAGTAGGAAACCGTCCGAAGGCCCCCAACCTCAAAGCCACCTGAAATCGCTTGCCCATGCTGCACCTCGCAGCCAATCCTGCGCCGGGATGGCGGCCCCATCATGGGAACGGCCGCCGTAAGAATGAAGGGGAAGCGATGCGTCGTCCAATGGTAGCCGCCCGCCTGGCGGCGGCCCTGGTTTGCCTGTCCGTCACCGCCTATGCCGCCGACGCGGCCAAGCCGGCCGCGCCAAAGCCAACCGCCAAGGCGGGCCCGGTCGCCGCCGATGTCCTGGCCGCCGCGGGTCCCATGGACTGGCGGTCGCCCAACCCGGAAAACCTGCTGTACATGGACCTGGCCCAGGGCCGGGTGATCATCGAGCTGGCACCCGCCTTCGCCCCGGCGCATGTCGACAACATCCGCAAGCTGGTGCGCGAGGGCTGGTTCGACGGCCTGGCCGTGGACCGGGTGCAGGACAACTACGTCACCCAATGGGGCGACGCCGACGGCACCCGCACGCCGAAGACGGCGCAGACCAAGCTGGCCCCCGAATTCGTGGTGCGGGGCGACGCCGTGGCGAAGCTGCCCTTCACCCCCCTGCCCGACCATGACACGTACGCGCCCGAGGCGGGCTACAGCGACGGCTTCCCCGCCGCCCGCGACGCCAAGGGGCGCGAGGCCTGGCTGGTCCATTGCTACGGCATGGTGGGCGTGGGCCGCGACATGGCGCTGGACAGTGGCAGCGGGGCGGAACTCTATGCCGTCATCGGCCAGGCGCCGCGCCATCTGGACCGCAACATCACCGTGGTTGGCCGGGTGCTGCGGGGTATGGACATCCTGAGCAGCCTGCCGCGCGGCACCGCCGCCCTGGGCTTCTATGACAAGCCGGAACAGCGCATTCCCATCACCAAGGTGAGGCTGGCCGCCGACCTGCCCCCCGACCAGCGCGACAACCTGGTGGTGTTGCGCACCGACACCCCCACCTGGGCCGCCTATGTCGAGGCACGCCGCAACCGGAGGGAGGACTTCTTCCCCGTACCGGCGGGGCACGTGGACGTTTGTAATATTCCCATACCCGTCCGTACGGCTGAGGCCAAGCCTATCCAATAGGGCTGACCGGAGCGGGGAGCGGGCGGCACCCTAACCTTAAGAACAGCTCCGCGGCATTGCATCCTGCAATGTCCTGCGTTGACAGCGCTGGGCGATTGCTTGAAAACCTGCAAGCTGCAATGCCCGACGCATTCCCCTAAAGGATAGGCGCGGGCGATGTCCCCCTGAAAGCATCCGCCCCATGGAAACCCGCCCGCGCCGCGTCCTGATCGTCGAACCCACGCCGTCGATGGCCGCTGCCTACAGCCAAGCATTGCGCAAGGACGGCCACGCCCTGCAGGTGGTGGACACCGCCCCGGCCGCCCGCCGGGCGCTGGCGGAGGCGCCGGCCGACGTGGTGCTCTTGAACCTTCAGTTGCCAGGCGGCAACGGCCTGGATTTGCTGAAGGAATTGAAGGCCGACACCCGGGCGCCGCAGGTGGTGGCGCTGACGTCCCAGGGCTCGGTGCAAATGGCGGTGGACGTCATGCGCGCCGGTGCCGTGGACGTGCTGCTGCTGCCGGCGGGCACGGATCGCCTGCGCCAGGCCATGGCCACCGCCTTGACCGAACGGGAAAAGGTGTTGGAGGCGGCGCCGCCCACCGCCCCGGTGGAGGACCCGCTGGGCTATCTGGGCTTCGTCGGCATCTCGCCGGCCATGCGCGGCGTCTACCGCATGATCGAGGCGGCGGCCCCGTCCAAGGCCACGGTGTTCATCACCGGGGAAAGCGGCACGGGCAAGGAGGTCTGCGCCGAGGCCATCCACCGCCGCAGCCCGCGCGCCACCAAGCCCTTCATCCCGGTGAACTGCGCGGCCATCCCGAAGGATTTGATGGAAAGCGAGATCTTCGGCCACGTGAAGGGCGCCTTCACCGGGGCGACGGCGGATCACGCCGGCGCCGCCCTGCAAGCCGACGGCGGCACGCTGTTCCTGGACGAAATCGGCGAAATGGATTTGGCCCTGCAGGCCAAGCTGCTGCGCTTCCTGCAGACCGGCATGGTCAAGAAGGTGGGCAGCGAAAAGGCCGAGGCGGTGGACGTGCGCATCGTCTGCGCCACCAACCGCGACCCCTTCGCCGAGGTGCAGGCCGGCCGCTTCCGCGAGGATCTGTTCTATCGCCTGCAGGTGATTTCCATCGAGCTGCCGCCCCTGCGCGACCGCGGCGACGACATCCTGCTGATCGCGCGGGAGTTCCTGGCCAAGTACACGCAGGAGGAACGCAAGTCTTTCACCGGCTTCAGTGACGAGGCGGAGGACATCATGCGTACCTACACCTGGCCGGGCAACGTGCGCCAGTTGCTGAACGTGGTGCGCAACGTGGTGGTGCTGAACGACGGTGCCGTCATCCAGCCGTTCATGCTGCCCCCGCCGCTGAACAAGCCGACCATGATCGTGCCCCCCATGCTGAACGATCCGCGCTGGGCGGCCATGGCCGGGCCCATGCCCTTCCCCTTCTCGCCGCCGCCGCCCGCCAACTTGGCCGGTCCGGCCCCCGGTGGGGCCTCTCTGGGGGGCGTGGCGCCGACCGGATTCGGCATGCCGCCCGCGCCACCCGCCGCACCGGCGCCGGGCGGCGTTTCCATGGGGGCCGCGCGTCTGCCGGGCGTCAACAGCTGGGCCGCCCCCATTTCCCTTGAGGATGGGACGGCCGCCCTCGACCCCGACCCCGCCCCGGAGCGACGCATCCGGCCGCTGTGGATGGTGGAGGAGGAAACCATCGAGGAAGCCATCCGCCTCTGCCAGGGCAACATCACGCGCGCCGCCGCGCTGCTGGAAATCAATCCCTGCACCATTTATCGCCGCCGCCAGAAGAAGCGCGCCACGGCCTGACGTCCAAGGAAACGGTCATGATCACGGAAATCCGGCACATCATCTTCTCCAATGACGAGCTAAAGCTCGTCTTCCAAACCGTGCCGCCGGAGGAATTCGACGCCAGCCGCCGCATCCTGAGCATCCAGGTGGTCGAAGGCCCCCCCCCGACGGTGAAGCTGACCAGCGAGCTGCCCACCGGCGGCGGGCGCGAGGTGATGCAGCTGGAGTCCTACCTGCTGGCGCGGCTGATCGTGGCCTATTGCCAGAAAAAGCGCATCCCCCTGCCCAAGGACGCGCTGAAAACCCTGCACGCCCAGGGCGACCAGCTGTGCTTCAGCATCATGAGTTCGCTGAGCTAACGACGTCAGCACGGATGGACGCCGACTCTATGCCTTGAGCGGCCGGCCGATCGGAGCGATACTGCGACTGTCGGCCGCCCCTCGCGGGCGCAGCCCCCGGAGTAGCGCAGATGCAGATCGACAGCCAAGCCGCCGCGGCCACCGCCGCCAATGTGTTGCAGGCCAGCCTGCAATTCCAGGTGCAGGCCCTGAAGCAGACCACGGACGCGCAGTCCGCCGTGGCGACCGAACTGCTGACCGGGCAGAGCGCCGGCCCCGCCCCCACCGATGGGCGCGGCCAGTTGATCGATATGACGGCCTGACGCCCTGGCCCCTGGGCATCCCCTTGGGCTCGCCCGTTTCCCCCACTCCGGCCCCCACCCGCCACTGACCCATGGCCCAGGAAGGAATGTCCCTGGCCCAGGCGCTGTCCGCCGCTGTCGCCCATCACGGCGCCGGTCGTCTGGATGAGGCGGAAGCGCTGTACGCCGCTATTCTGGCCCAGGTGCCGGACCAGGTGGACGCCCTGCACCTGCGGGGCGTCCTGATCCTGCAACGTGCCCAAGGGGCCACCAGCGGCTTGGAGGCCGGGGTGGACCTGATCCGCCGCGCCCACGGGCAGCCGGGCGCCGTCACCGTTCCCGACATCGGCGCCAATCTGGTGCGCGGCCTCGCCGCCCTGGCGGCCAGCCACCAACGGGCCGGCCAGCCGCAGTGCGCGCTGGAGGTCCTGTTGGAGGCCGACGCCTTGGGCCTGCCCTTGGAGGCGTCCACCCGCTTGGCATTGGCCGAGGGGCTGGCCAGCGCGGGCGCGGTGGTGGAGGCGGAGGGCCATTACCGCAGCCTGTTGGCGGACGATCCCGGCAGCATGCCGGCCCGCGCTGGCTTGGCCAGGCTGCTGGTCCGCCGCGGCAAGCCCGGGGCCGCGCTGGGGGTATTGGACAGTCTGCCGCCGCTGGACGCCGCCAACGGGGCCGCCCACCGCCTGCGGGCGGAACTGCTGATCCCCGACGCGCCGCAGCGGGCGGCGGCCCTGCTGACGGCCCTCGAGGCCGCCGGCGGCGCGGATGCCGACATCCATCACACCTGGGGGCGATTGAAACAGCGGTCGGGCGATATCGCCGGCGCCCGCGCCCGGTATGCGCGCGCCCTGGTGCTGGACCCCCGTCATGCCGCCGCGCGGCTGGACCATGCCGCCGCCTGCCTGCGCCTGGGCGCCTGGCGGGATGGCTTCGCCGACCTGGCTTGGCGCTGGATGCGGCCGGGAACCACCCGCCGCCACGGCGCCATCCCACTGTGGGAACGGGCCGACCAGGATATCGCCGGGTGCCGCCTGCTGGTGTGGGACGAGGTGGAGGCGGAGGCCCTGCCCCATCTGGCCCGCCTGCTGCCGCGCCTGCGCGACCGGGGTGTGGATGTGGTGGTGGAAGTTCCGCCGGGTTGGGCGCCGCTGTTGCCCACGGGACCGGACCAGCCCCTGGCCGGCATCACTGTGGCGATCCGGGGGCGGGACACCGTCCACGCGGATTTCCAGGTGCCGTTGCAGGACGTTCCCGACCGCCTGGCGCTGTGGGAACCCAACGGCTTCTGGACCGGGCCCTATCTCCATGCCCCCACACCGCCGACCGCCCTGGTGGCAGCCCTGCCGCCAAGCCGAACGGTGGCGGTCGCCGCCGGCGCGGCCCAACCGACCCTGCCGCAGGGGGTGGTGGCGATCCCCATATGCCCCCCGCCGCCGGATGCGCCGGACGGATGGGCCCAAGTCGCCGCCACCCTCGCGGCGGCGGACGCGGTGGCCCTACCTGTCGGCATCCTGGCCCACCTGGCGGGGGCCCTGGGCCGGCCGGGGGTGGTGCTGGTCCCCCCGACGCCGACTGGCGATGGCCGGCAGCCGGCGAGGCCACCCCCTGGTACCCGTCGCTACGCCTGATCCATGGTACCGATTGGGGCGCCGATTGGCCGCAGACGCCGGTGATGGCATGAGCGATATCCTCTATGTCACCGGCGCCGACCAGCGGTTCTTCGCGACCACGCTGATGCTGCTGGAGAGCTTCGCCCAGCGCCTGCCGGGTGAGCGGCTGATGGTCTGCGACTACGGCTTGGCCCCGGGCCAGCAAGCCTATCTGGCGGAGCGGGGACAGTTGCTGCCCCGGCCGCCTGGCGTGCCGGAAAGCCTGCATCCCTATGCCAAGAAGGCGGCCATCCTGGACTATGTCGGCGCCCTGCCGTGGCGCGGCCTGTGCTGGATCGATGCCGACATGCTGGTCACGGGCTTGGATACCGGCATCATGGCGCAGCTGTTCCAACGGCTGGACGAAACCGGCGCCGCCATCGCCCTGACCACGGATATCAACGGCATCGCCCTGCGTGACGTGGCGGCCATGGATGAGGGCGGCGTCGCCCTGGCCCCCTTTCGCGCCCTGATGGCCGACAGCGGCGCCGACCCGGACGCCCCCTATGTCAGCGTGGGCTTCTGGCTGTGCCGCTCGCGGGCCCTGCTGGCCGACTGGGACCGCCGCAGCCGGGGGCTGACACCCCACCCGTTGTTCGAGCAGAACGTCATGGCCCTTCTGGTCCACGGGCCTCGGTGGGGCAAAGCCGGCGAAGCGTTGCTGCTGGATCCGATGGAGTGGCAACCGCAAAATCACCTGCTGCCCCTGATCCACGCGGACGGCGACGGCCACGCCGTGCGCGGGCGGACCGTAAGGCTGGTGCATTGCACGGCCAGCCGCCATTGGTTCATGGATGTCTATGACGGCCATGTGCGGGTGGGCAAAGGGACCCTGGCCGGCTATTTCCGTATCCTGCGGAATCCGGCGCTGCGCGCGTTGCAAAAGGACCTTTTGCACGACCACGTCGTGCGCCACGGTGACGCGCTCAGTCGCCACGGGCTGCTGACGATCGCAGATCCCTGAATCGCCCGGTGAATCGGCGGCCAGTGGGCATATCTTGCCTCTGTTCACGGGCGCCGCCGCCCCCTATCCTCTCCCCATGAAATGAAGCGAGCCGGGGCCCGTGTCGTTGGTTCCGCCGGCGGAGGAAGCATGACCGACCACACCGACAGCACGCCCGTCCCCAGCACGCCGGCCACGCCGGAAGACGCGGCCGTCCTGATCCTGCAGGCCGACGGCCTGGCGGCATTGGAAGGCGGCGACGCGGCCCAGGCTGTCTCGCTGCTGAGCCAGGCGGTGGCCCTGCGCCCCGACGACGCCGCGCTACGCGCCGACCTGGGCCTGGCGTTCGAACGGCAGCAGGACAACGAGTCCGCCAAGGCGGCCTATGGCATGGCGGTGGCCCTGGACCCGGACAACCCCATCCATCGCTTCAACCTGGGCGCGGCCTGCCAGCGCCTGGGCCAGGGGCACGAGGCCGCCACCCATTACCTGGACGCGCTGGAACGCGAGCCCATGCTGGCGGAGGCCTATTTCAACCTGGCCACGCTGTTCCAGGAGGCCGGCCACCTGGACATCGCGGAGCAACACTACCGCAACGCGCTGGAGGCCCGGCCGTCCTATGTCGAGGCCGCCGCCAACCTGGGCCTGGTCCTGCGCCGCCTGGGCCGTCTGGACGAGGCGCTGGACTATCTGCGGGCCACCGCCGAGGCCCAGCCGGACCTGGCGCAAACCCATTCCAACCTGGGCTTGGTGTTGAACGAGGCCGGGCAGTACCAGGAGGCGCTGGCCGTGTTCGACCACCTGGCCGCGCTGCGCCCGTTCGAGGTGGCGCCCCACGTCGGCCGCGCCGGCGCGCTGCGGGGCCTGGGCCACTTGGCCGAGGCGGCCACCGCCATCCGTCAGGCGCTGAATCGGCCGGAAACCACCATCTCCGCCGAGTTGGAGGCCGCCCAGATCGCCGCCGCCCTGCAGGCTTCCGGCAACGGCGCCGCCGCCCGATCGCTGGTGGACGCCTGGCGGACGGCCGGCGTCACCCCCATCCTGCGCCATACGGAGGCGGCGCTGGGCCTAGCCCCCCACCGCCCCGGGCGGATTCCGCCTATCTGGAACAGATGTACGACGCCCAGGCCGCCATGCTGACGGAACAGGCCGTCGCCGCCGCCACGGCCGCCCTCTCGCCCGCCCTGGCCGCCACCTTGGCACGGCATCTCGGCCCCGCGGCCGGCACCCTGCAGGTGCTGGAGATCGATTGCGGCGTGGGTGCCTTGGCTCCCCTGCTGAAGCCCTACGCCGCCGATCTGGTGGGGGTGCATCCGTCCGCGACCGCCATACAGGCGGCGGCGCGGAGTGGCCTGTACGACCAGTTGGTTCACGGTGACCATGCCGTGGTGCTGGAGCGCTCAGCCGCCAACGCCAACCTGATCGTCTCGACCGACATCGCCAACCATGTCGGCGACCTGGGGCCACTGGCCTCGGCCGCCGCCGACGCGCTGCTGCCCGGCGGCACGCTGGTCCTGGTTCTGGACGCGGCTGAGCCATGGGCCCCCGCCGTGGCGTTGAAGGAAAACGGCCGCTTCCTGCATCGCCGCGACCATGTGGAGGGCGCCCTGCGCCAGGCGGGCCTGGCTGTGCTGGAGGGCACGACGCTGCCACCCGCCATCCCCGGCGGGACCGAGCGCCTGCTGGTCGTCGCCCGCAAGGGCTGAGACCGGCACCCCCATGGCATCCCCGCCGCTCCGCACCCCGCCCCGCCCGGCGCGGGTGCTGGCCTTGCCCCGTTATGACCGGCTGGGGGCCAGCAGCCGGCTGCGCTTCTTCGACCCGCTGCCCCATCTGGCGGCGGCGGGCCTGGAGGTCACCTGCGCCCCGTTCTTCGACGACGCTTATCTGCACCGCCTGTACGCCGGGCAGCCGGTGGACGGCCGCGCCCTGCTGGGACGCTATCGGCAGCGGTTGACGGCCCTCGGCCGCGCCGGACGTGGCGATCTGCTGTGGATAGAGAAGGAGGCCCTGCCCTGGCTGCCGGATGCCGCGGAACGCCTGATGTTCCGGGGGCGCCCGTATGTTCTGGACTTCGACGACGCCTGGCACCTGCGCTATGCCGGCCATCGCAGGGCGCCGGTGCGCGCGCTTCTGGGCCGAAAGCTGGAGCGGCTGGTGGCGGGGGCGGCCCTGACCGTGGTCGCCAACGAGGCCCTGGCCGGCTGGGCGGAGGCCGCCGGCGCCTGCCGCCTGTTGCGCCTGCCCACGCCGGTGGACCTGTCCCGCTACCAAGCCGCCGCGCGGTCGGAGCCGACCGCCGGCGGGTTCCGCGTGGGCTGGATCGGCACCCCGTCCTCCGCGCGCTATCTGGCCGCGTTGGCCGGGCCCCTGGCGGCGCTTGCGGCCAGCGGCCCGCTGACGCTGGTGACCATCGCCAGCGCCCCTGTCAACCTGCCCGGTGTGCCGGAGGAGTTCATCGCCTGGGGCGAGGCGGGCGAGGCCGCCGCCCTGGCCGGAGTCGACGCAGGGATCATGCCCCTGCCCCACACGCCGTTCGCGCAGGGCAAGTCAGGTTTCAAACTGTTGCAGTACATGGCGGCCGGCAAGGCCGTGGTGGCCAGCCCGGTGGGGGAGAACCGGCGCATCGTGGCCGACGGCGTCACCGGCCTGTGGGCCGACAGCCCGGAAGGCTGGGTCCAGGCCCTGGAAGCGCTGCGCTCCAACCTGGATTTGCGCCACCGCCTCGCCACGGCCGGCCGCGACCTGGTGGCACGGGAGTATGACCTGGCGGTCCTGGGCCCCCGGCTGGGGGCGGCCCTGGCGCACGTGGCCAGGGCCTGAAGGCCTCAGCCCGGGAAGGGCGCGCCGATCTCCGCCAAGGTCGGCTGCTTGCCGTCCTTGTCCGACAGCACGGCGCCGGCGAACTCGGGCCACTGGATGCCCAGCGCCGGGTCGTTCCACAGCAGGCCGCGGTCATGGGCCGGGCTGTAGGGCGCCGTCACCTTGTAGGCGATCTCGGTGTCCGGGACGAGGGTGCAGAACCCGTGGGCGAAGCCCACCGGCACCCAGAGCTGCCAGCCCTCTTCCGCATCCAGCTCCACGGCGACGTGGCGGCCGTATGTGGCGGAGCCCTGGCGCAGGTCCACCGCCACGTCCAGGATACGCCCGCGGATGACGCGCACCAGCTTGCCCTGGGCCGCCGGCGCCAACTGGAAGTGCAGGCCGCGCACCGTGCCCTGAATGCGCGACAGCGACTGGTTGTCCTGGACGAAGGGCCCGGTGATACCGGCGGCGGCGTGCTTTTCCTCATTCCAGGTTTCGACGAACCAGCCGCGGTCGTCGCCGAAGCGGCGGGGCTTCACCATCACCAGGCCATCGATGTCCAGGCGCTTCACTTCCATGCTGGGGTCCTATCGTCTTCGGTTGTACCGCGCGCCCGGGATACGCTGGACACTGTCAGAAGTCCAGGCCCTCGCCGCCCCTGAGGACGGCGTCTGCCGCCGGCGTATAGCCCCCTCTCTCGCCGTGCAGCACCAGGCCGGGCAGCAGGCGGGCGGGGGTCCGGGCACCCAGGCGGGCGCGGATGATGACGCGCCGCGCCTCCGCACCGGCGCGGGGCCACAGGGGGTAAAGCACCACGGCGCCGAAACGGCCCGCCAGGCGCGCCAGGATGTCGTCCACGCGGTCGGCACGGTGGATCATGGTGAGGGTGCCGCGGGGGGCCAGGAGGCGGGCGGCCGCCGCGATCCAGGTGGCCAGATCCGCCGTCCCCTCGCCATGTGATACCGCCTTGCCGGCGCGGGGGGATCGGGTGTGCCGCCCGCCCGGGTAAAAGGGCGGGTTGGTCATCACATGATCGAAGCGTCCCGCCAGGAGGTCGGGATCGGAACCGGGCGGAAGATGGCCGGGCGCCTGGGCCGCATCGCCCAGGGAAATGCGGACGCGGCCGGCGACGCCGTTGAGATCCGCGTTGCGCCGGGCCAAATCCACCGCCGCGGGCTGAACCTCCAGCCCGGCGATCCGCACGCCGGGCAGCCGGGCGGCCAGGCAAAAGGTCGCGGCCCCGGCGCCGCAGCCCAGATCCAGCACGTGATCCTCTCCACCGGCGGGGGTCGCCGCCGCCAGCAGCACCGGATCGATGGCCGCGCGGTATCCTTGCGCCGGCTGCAACAGGCGCACCCGCCCATCCAGCAGCCTGTCCTCCGTGAGGTCGCCCTCCACCGGCGGGGCCAGGAGGACGGCCGCGCCGGTCACGGCGCCTCCTCCAGCTGCGCCCGGGCCACGGCCAGGGCGACCGTCGCGGCGGTGACGGCGCCGTCCGCCACCATCAGCCGCCGGGGAATGGCCAGGATGCTGCCCTCCGCCGCCGCCGTGTATTCGTCCAGCAGCACCGCCTCGATACCCGCGTCGGCCAGCACGGCGCGGGCCCAGGACAGTTCCACGGGGTCATTGCTGCTGAGGATGGGCTGCATGAAGGCTTCCTTGGAGAGGGACCGCCGGGCTTGATCGACGGGGGCGCCTTAATATGGGGGACGGCGATGCGGTCTGCCAGCTTGACCACGGGGGTTGCGCCGGTATGCTCACTGTCCTATCCAGGGCCGTCAACTGGGTCTCGCGCGATAGCGACGTTGGCCCCCATGTTGGCTCCCATTGGCAGGAGTTCGTTTCGTGGCCGTCGTCACCCCCCTCGATCCCAAGCGCCGGAAGCCCGGCACCGATGCCCTGGAGGCGCTGGTGGAACTGGTGGCGACCGACTTGGCCGCGGTCAATGACATCATCATCCGCCGCATGCATTCGGATGTGGAGATGATCCCGCAATTGGCGGGCTACATCGTGGCCAGCGGCGGCAAGCGCCTGCGCCCGGTGCTGACCCTGGCCGCCGCCCGCCTGTGCGGCTATCAGGGGGAACGCCACCAGCCCCTGGCCGCCTGCGTCGAGTTCATCCACACCGCCACCCTGCTGCACGACGACGTGGTCGACGAAAGCGACCTGCGCCGGGGCCAGCCCTCGGCCAACGCCGTCTTCGGCAACAAGGCCAGCGTGCTGGTGGGGGACTTCCTGTTCTCCCGCGCCTTCCAGGTGATGACCGAGGATGGGTCGCTGGATGTGCTGCGCATTCTGTCCAGCGCCTCCGCCGTCATTTCCGAGGGCGAGGTGCTGCAGCTGATCACCGCCAACGACACCACCACCAGCGAGGAAGCCTATCTGGAGGTCATCCGCGCCAAGACGGCGGAACTGTTCGCCGCCGCCTGCCGCATCGGCGCCGTGGTGGCCGGCCGCCCCGCGGCGGAGGAGGAGGCGCTGCGCAGCTATGGCCTGAACCTGGGCATCGCCTTCCAGGTGGTGGACGACGTGCTGGACTATTCCGCCGTGCAGGCCCGCCTGGGCAAGACCATCGGCGACGACTTCCGCGAGGGCAAGATCACCCTGCCCGTGGTCCTGGCCTTCCGCCGGGGCGATGACGAGGAACGCGCCTTCTGGCGCCGCACGCTGGAGGAGGTCGACCAGCGGGAAGGCGACCTGGAGCATGCGCTGGCCCTCATGCAGCGCCACAACACCCTGCGCGACAGCGTGGAGCGCGCCCGGCACTATGGCGCCGTGGCCCGCGACGCCCTGGGCCTGTTCCCCGCCAGCCCCATCAAGCGCGCCCTGCTGGACGTCATCGACTTCGTCGTCGACCGGGATTTCTGAACCGGGCGCCAGCCCGTTTCCGCTAAAGGCGCGCCCTCACCGGCGCGCCTTTTTTGTTGCGCCAGACCGCGCTCGTCTGCGCCCCGCGCTGAAAAGCAAAACGGCCGGCTTCGGGAGAAGCCGGCCGCTTATGCGTCCCTGAGATGGTCGGAGAGAGAGGATTCGAACCTCCGGCCCCTGCCTCCCGAAAGCAGTGCTCTACCAGGCTGAGCTACTCTCCGTCTCGGGGTGGGCGGGTATATATCGACATCCGCCGGCCATCGCAAGCCTTCTCTTTCATTCAATCGCCCGTCATCGCCGCATGGGTGTCCCGCAGGCGGCGACAGGGCCGACTGTTGCCAATTCGCCACAGGGGGTCGGGAGTCTGCGCCTGCCCCGGTAAGTGCCGCTTCTTGCCATGGTTCCGCCACGGTTGGCCTCGACCTTCAAGTCACGCCCATCAGTCGTTCGGCCTAGCAGAGGAGCCGCCCGAGGGCCGATCGTTTTATGGAGGTGGTATTATGACGACCGTTCGCAGCGTTCTCACCGGCCTGTTCCTGGGCCTGCCCTTCCTGGTCGCCCCTGCCATCCTGGTCGCGGCGCCCCGTCCCGATGTCGCCGCCGTGGCGCAGGCCGCCCCCCGGGGCCGACGCCCGCCGCGACGCTGGCGGCCTCAAAGTCGGGCCGGCTGACGGTCATTCCCGCCAACGCCGTGACCACCCCGGGTACGAGCCGCGATGGTTTGGCGGTCCCCTGCAAGGCGACGGGCACCAGCGTCATCAGGGCCCATGCCGGCCACACCATGCCGCACCGGCTGATCGCCCTGAACTGAGTTTATTCAGGAATCGGGAAAGGCGCCGGCAACCAACGACCGGCGCCCCCAAAGGGACAGTCCTCAAAAGGGTTGATATGCGAAGGGCCGGCGGTGGCGACACCGGCCGGCCCTTCCCCTTTTTCAGGCTTGGCTTGACCGCCTATCCGCGCCAGGCCTTGAGGCGGCGTGCCGCTTCCACCATCTCCGCCTCAGCCCCGGCGAAGCTGATGCGGACGGTGTGGTGACCGCGCAGGGGGTCGAAGTCCACGCCCGGCGTCAGGGCCACGCCCGTCTCGTTCAGCAGGCGGGTGCAGAAGGCCTGGGCGTCGTCGGTGCGGTCGGAAATGTCCGCATACAGGAAAAAGGCGCCATCGGCGGGGGCCAGGCGGCCGAATCCGGCGTCGGGCAGCAGGTCCAGCAGGATGTCGCGGTTACGGCGATAGCGGGCGACGTGGCCCTCCAGCTCATCCACGCAGCCGAAGGCCGCCACGGCCGCGTGCTGCGACAGGGTGGGCGGGGAGATATAGAGGTTCTGCGCCAGGCATTCCACCGACCGCACCAGCCGTTCGGGCACGACAGCCCACCCCAGGCGCCACCCGGTCATGGAGAAATATTTGGAGAAGCTGTTGAGGGTGATGGCGCCCTGCCCCCCATCGACCGCCAAGGCCGTGGCGGCCGGAACCGTGCCGTATTCGATGCCGTGGTAGATCTCGTCCGATATCAGCCAGACGCTGTGACGGCGGCACCAGGCGCCCAGCGCCGCCATGGCGGCCGCGTCCAGCATGGTGCCGGTGGGGTTGGACGGGCTGGCCACGATCAGGCCCCGGAAAGGGCCGCCCCCCTGCGCCAGCAGTTCATCCAACAGGGCCGGGGTGGGCTGGAAGCGCGTCTCGGGCCCCGTGGGCAATTCCACCGGCACCAGGCCCGCCGTCTTCAGGATGTTGCGGTAGGCCGGATATCCCGGGGCCGCCAAGGCCACGCGGTCACCCGGGTCGAAGGCCGCGAGGAAGGCCAGGAGGAAGGCGCCGGACGAACCGGTAGTGACCACCACCCGCTCCGGCGAGACCACCAGCCCATGGCGATCTTGATACCAACGTGCTATGCCCTCTCTCAAGGCTGGCAGGCCCAGGGCATCGGTGTAGGCTAGGCGATCAGCGGCCAGGGCGTGGGCTGCCGCAGCGATCACCCCCTTCGGTGCCGGGGTGGACGGCTGGCCTATTTCCAGGTGCAGGACGTCGCCGCCGGCGGCCTGGCGGGCATTGGCGGCGCGCAGTACCTCCATCACCATGAAGGGTGAAATGGTACTGGTGCGTACAGCGACAGCCGGTTGCCCCGCCGCGCGTGGAAATTCGTCCTTGGAGTCTGTAGGGGTCATACCTTACCGCTCGCCTGTTCGGGTATCGACGGCACCGCCGATGGAATCGACTATGTTCTTGCGACCACGCCGCCTAGCCCGCCTGATCCTGGTCAGCCTGTTGTCTTCGGCCTTGGCCGTGGAACCGGTGATGGCCCAGGACCGCGGCATCAGCCTGGTGCGTGACGCCGAAATCGAGCACACGCTGCGCGTCTTCGCCACCCCCATCTTCCGCGCGGCGGGTATCGTCCCCGACGCCGTCACCCTGGTCCTGGTCAACGATGACGAACTGAACGCCTTCGTCGCCGGCGGCCAGAACATGTTCATCAACACCGGCCTGATCATGGCCGCCGACACGCCGGAACAACTGATCGGCGTCATGGCGCACGAAACCGGCCACATGGCCGGCGGCCACCAGGTCCGGTCCCGTGACGCCATCGAGAACGCGGTCATCCTGTCGACCCTGGCGACGCTGCTGAGCGTCGCGGCCGCCATCGGCGGCACCCGCCGTGGCGACGGCGGCGGTGCCGCCATGGGCGGTATCGCCGGCGCCCAGGAACTGGGCGCCCGGTCCTTCTTCGCCTTCAGCCGCGCGCAGGAAGCGTCGGCCGACGAGGCCGGCCTGTCCTACCTGGAGGCCAACGGCTATTCGTCGAAGGGCATGCTGGAGTTCATGGAGAAGCTGCACAAGCAGGACTCCGGCCTGCCACAGACCAAGCAGGTGGAGTTCCTGATGACCCACCCGCTGACCAAGAACCGTATCGAGTACATCGAGAACTTCGTCGACCATATCTCGAAGTTCACCAACGCCAGGATGCCCTCGGCCTATTACGACATGCACCAGCGCATGCGAGCCAAGCTGTACGGCTTCATCCATCCCGACCTGGCCCTGCGCAAGTATCCGGAAAGCGACACCAGCGTCGCGGCCCGCTACGCCCGGTCCATCGCCTATTACCAGGTGGGTGACATCAACAAGGGCCTGAAGATCGTCGATGGCCTGATCGAGCAGGAACCCAAGAACCCCTACTTCTATGAGTTGAAGGGCCAGATCCTGTTCGAGAACGGCCGTGCCAAGGAGGCGGTCGATCCCTACCGGAATGCGGTGAAATACGCCCCGGACAGCGCCCAGCTGCGCATGGCCCTGGGCCACGCCCTACTGGAGGCCGGCGACGACAAGCTGGTGCACGAGGCCATCGACGTCCTGCGCTCTTCCGCACGGGATGAGCCGCTGGTGGAACTGACCTGGCTGCTGCTGGCCAGCGCCTACGCCCGCGCCGACATGGCGCCGCAACTGGCCTATGCCCGGGCGGAAGAGGCGTTGGCGCGGGGCGACATCCGCGCCGCCCGCTATCACGCCGACCGGGCGGAGCAGATGCTGCCCGCCGGGTCGCCGGATTGGGTGCGGGCCCAGGACATTCGTGTGCTGGTGGAAAGCCGCCTGCCGCACAACATGCGCCCGCAACTGGCGCCCAGCAGCGGCCTGGCCTCGCCCGACACACCCATCATCTCCACCGGCCGCATGCCGGAGGACGCCCTGTCCACCGGGGGGACGGCCGCCATCGGTCCCACCTTCCCCGGTATCACCGACCTGCCGACCCCCACTACCATCGGCGCCGGTTCCTCGGGCCTGGGGACACTGGGCGGGGGCGGCATGGGCGGACAACGCGGCGGTCCGGGCGGACGCTGATCCGCCCGGGGCTTCCCCGAGGGACCCGCCCGGCGCCGGACGAAGCCGTCAGCCCAGCCGGACCATCTTCACGAAGCCGGCCGACTCGCTGTCCAGGATGGCGGATTGGGCGGACAGCCTCTCGGCCAGGCCGGAGACGCCCTGGGCGGCGTCGCCCACCGCCTGTGACGCGCCCGTCAGGTCGCCCAGGCTGCCGGCCACGTCGCCGATGCCCACCGCCGCCTGCTGCACATTGCGCGCGATCTCCTGCGTCGCGGCGGTCTGCTCCTCCACCGCCGAGGCGATGGTGACCGTCAACTCGTTGACGTCGGCGATGGTGGCACCGATGCGGCGGATGGCCGTCACCGTCTGGGTGCTGCGGCCCTGGATGGTGGTGATCTGCGCCGCGATTTCCTCGGTAGCCTTGGCGGTCTGGTTGGCCAGGCCCTTGACCTCATTGGCGACGACGGCGAAGCCCTTGCCCGCCTCGCCGGCGCGGGCGGCCTCGATAGTGGCGTTCAGGGCCAGCAAATTGGTCTGGGCGGCGATGGCCTGGATCAAACCCAGCACCTCACCGATGCGGCGCGCGTCACCATCCAGGCCCTCGACCACCGTGTCCGTCTCGCGCACCACGGCCAGCGCCTCGCCGGCGATGGTGGCGGAACGGACAACCTGGGCGCTGATCTCGCCGATGGAGGCCGACAGCTCCTCGCTGGCCGCCGCCACGGTGTTGACGTTGCTGGACGCGTCGGCCGCCGCGCCGGATGCCGCCCGCGCGCGGGTAAGTGCCTGGTCCGCCGCCTGGGTCAGCGTGGCGGCCAAGCGCTCCAGATCGGTGGCGGCCTGGGTGACGGTGCCCACCACGCCCCCCACGCGGGCCTGGAACGTATCGGCCACGCCGGCCAGGGCCTGGCGTTGGCGCGCCGCCGCCGCCGCCTCCGTCCGCGCCTGCTCCGCCCGCAGCGCCGCGGCGTTGCGCATGTGCTCCCGGAACAGGGCCACCGCGCGCGCGATGCGGCCGATCTCGCTCCGGTCCGTCGTATAGTGGATGTCGACGTTCAGGTCGTCGGCCGCCAGCCGGTCCATGGTACCGCACAGATCGGCCAGGGGGCGCGTGATGCTGCGGGCGATCAGCACGGTGAACACGCCCGCCACCAGCAGCACCAGCACGGTGCAGGCGCCGGTCCACAGCGCCTCGCGCCACAGGGTGGCATCGATGTCGTCGATATAGACACCGGCCTGCACCGCCCATTTCCACGGTTCGTAGGGCGCGGCGTAGACCAGCTTGGGCGCCGGCACCTCGGCGCCGGCCGTGCCGCGCGGCGCCTCATAGGTCGCCAGGCCCCCGCCTCGCTGGGCCGCGGCGATGATATCCGCCACGATACGGGTGCCCTTGGGGTCCTTGAACTCCATGCGATTCACGCCTTCGTTCTTGGGATTGGCGTGGACCAGCGTGACGCCATCGAACTGATAGACGCCGTAGTAATCGCCCTCGCCCCAGCGCATGGCGCGGATGGCCTTCTTCACCGTCTCCTGCGCCTGATCCAGCGGCATCCTGCCAGCCTTGACCTCCTCATCATAGGTGTGGATCAGCTTGAGCACGCTGCCGACCATGTCGTGCAGCTTCTGCTCGCGCTCGGCATAGATCGACTTGCGCAGACTCCAAACCTGCGCCCCCGAAATGGCGAGCATCGACACCACCATGATGGCCATGATGATGCCGATACGCAGAATTAGCGAAAAATTGCGCATGTCCGTGGATCCCCCGCTCGGGCGTTCAACCTGTGCGGACATGTAGCATGGTTAATTTTCTGGGCAAGCCGCAGCAGGCGCGCGCCACCCTGGGTGGTGCGCGCCGCATGGGGAAGCGGCCGTCAGGCCGGGTCGCGCGCCTGTTCCAGGGCCCAGGCGGTGACCAGGGCGTCGGCGATGCGCATCATCAGCAGCAGGGCCAGGCGCCGCTCGATCTCATCCAGCGGCCGGACCAGATGCAGGTGCAGCATGGCCACCGCGCCAGCGTGCGGATTGCCGCCCTCCCCCGCCGGGCCGGTCAGCGGCCAGGCCAGGGTCATGGCGTCGTTGGCGAAGTCGTGACGCAGGTCGCCCGGGCTGCGCAGGGCGTTGGCCAAGGCGCCGGTGTCGGCCACGGTGGCCAGGGGATGTCCGGCCGCGTCCTGATAGCGTCCGCGTCCCGCCAGGATGCGGGCTGATAGGCGGTCGGCACCGTACATCACACAGAAAAGCCCATCGGCCGGCTGCTCCAGCACCTCCGCGATCTGATCCAGGGCCGCCCCCGCGGCCGAGGACGGGCCTGACAGCGCCATCTGGCACAGTCCCAGCCCAGCCACCCGTTCCAGCCCGATGCAAGATCGTTCCAGCGTCCGGATGTGGTGGTAGGCGCGCAGCGCCGTGATGGTGGCCGTCACCAGCTTGCGGGCGGTCAGCTCGGTCTTGGCCTTGTAGTCGTTTACGTCATAGCCGGCGATCACGGCGTCCTCCGGCGCCTGGCCGGGCTGGCCGGTGCGCAGGATGATCCGCACCGCCCGGTTGCCCAGCTCATCCCGGATGCGGGGCACAAGCTTCAGGCCGGCGTCGTCGCTTTCCATCACCACGTCCAGCAGGATCATGGCGATGTCATGCTCCCCCTGCAGGATGTGCAGCGCTTCGGCGGCGGAATAGGCGGAGACGAAGGCCAGGCCGCGGCCCTGGAAGGCGAACTTGCGCATGACCAGGCGGGTCATGGCGTGGACCTCGGGATCGTCATCGACGATCAGCACCTGCCAGGGCGGCATGCCCGGAATCAGTTCCGACTCCTCGCCGGCATCCTCATCCTCGTCGTCCTGGAAGAGGAAATCGTCGTCGTCATCCGCCATGGTCATGGCCAACCCCACCTTCATGCCTGGGCATGGAAACGCATCCCCGCCGGCGTCATCCCCCACCGGCGTCATCACCGGCGTCATCCTATGCAAACCCCAGACCCAGCCCAGCTCATGACCGCACAGCGCCGCCAACCTGGCAAGCGCGACGATGGATGGCCCACCGGCAAGGCGGACGCAAGGCCGGCGGCGCATGACGCCGCACCCGCGCCCTTGCGGGATTGCGCCCTGCCGCCGCCTGGTCCATGCTGCGCGCCGTCACCGCCACCCCGGGCACGAGGCACCTTGGCTTTGGGGAATAGGCCGCAAACCGGAGTTTGTCCCGATGTCGCGTACCATTAACGCCACCCTTTGCGCCACCGTGGCGCTCGCCGGCCTGGCGATCGTCAGCCCGGTCTTCGCCGCCGACAAGCCGGTGGCGGACAAGGGGCCCTACGACAAGGCCCAGGTGGAACAGATCGTCCACGACTATATCCTGGCCCATCCCGAGGTGATCACGGAGGCGGTGCAGGCGCTGCAGGACAAGGCCGAGGCGGAGGAGGCCAAGGCCGCCGCCGACGCGCTGGTGAAGCACAAGGATGAGCTGTTCGCCTCCAAGGCGTCCCCTGTGGGCGGCAACCTGAAGGGCGACGTCACGATGGTGGAGTTCTTCGACTATCAGTGCGGCTACTGCAAGCACACCC
This sequence comes from Nitrospirillum karajorum, assembly GCF_036348415.1. NCBI lineage: Bacteria > Pseudomonadati > Pseudomonadota > Alphaproteobacteria > Rhodospirillales > Azospirillaceae > Nitrospirillum > Nitrospirillum karajorum. The sequence goes on along the minus strand of NZ_JAZBQB010000001.1, from coordinate 1,164,201 downwards.
AGCCGGAGATGGACAGCGCCATCAAGAAGGACGGCAAGATCCGCATCGTCTACAAGGAATTCCCCATCCTGGGCCCGGCGTCGGTCATCGCCACCAAGGCGGCATTGGCGGCCAACATGCAGGGCAAGTACGAGTCCGTGCACGCGGCGCTGATGGCGGCCACGGGCAAGCTGGACCGGGACCGCATCCTGTCCATCGCCAAGGAGGCGGGCGCAGACACCGAGCGCCTGGTCAAGGATATGGATTCCCCGGCCGTGCAGAAGGAAATCGACGCCAATCTGGCGCTGGCCGACGCCCTCAACATCCACGGCACGCCGGGATTCGTCATTGGCAACACCCTGGTGCCGGGCGCCATCGGCGCCGACGCCTTCAAGGACCTGTTCGCCAAGGCCCGCAGCGCCAAGAGCTGACCGCAAGGCCAGCGCAGTAGGCGCCGGGCCGGTTTGAGACGCCGGGGACGCATGGGCGGACCCCGGCGCCCGCGCGCGTGGATTCTTGCCCCGGGCGCCACCCGTGTTATAAAGCGGCCTTCGACGGACGCTGGCCGGGGACGCATACCCCCAGACGTCCGGGTTCAGAGACGTACGTACACAAAGGCGACACACCCTTGGCCATCGCGCCCTCCGTCCTGGTTTTGAACGGTCCGAACCTCAACATGCTGGGGATTCGCGAGCCGCACATCTATGGCGCGGAGACGCTGGAGGATATCGAGAACGCCTGCCAGGAAACGGCCGCGCGCCTGGGCCTGGAGATCGACTTCCGCCAGTCCAACCATGAGGGCGAGCTGGTCACCTGGATACAGGACGCGCGCGGCGAACACGACGCCATCATCCTGAACGCCGGCGCGTACACACATACATCCATCGCCATCCACGACGCGCTCAGCACCGTGGGCCTGCCGGTGGTCGAGGTGCACTTGAGCAACATCTTCCGGCGCGAGCCGTTCCGGCATCACTCCTACGTGTCGCCGGTGGCACGCGGCGTCATCTGCGGCTTCGGCTCGCAGGGTTACCTGCTGGCGCTACAGGCGGCAGCCCGCCTGATCGACAGCCCACCCCCCGCGTAAACGAGAAACCGTAACGCCGGCACCGGCGCCCCCCCTCACAGGCAACCGGCCTAACCAACACCATCGGCGGCCTAACCGCAGCCCAGTACCCAGGATCATGACAATGGCGACCTTCGAACTCGACAGCGAATTCGTGCGCAAGTTGGCCGAGCTTCTCGGCGAAACCGGTCTCACCGAGATCGAGTACGCGGAAGGCGAAAAGCGCATCCGCCTGTCCCGCGCCGCCCCGGCCGCCGCGATGGCGCCCGTCGCCGTGGCCGCCGCCCCGGTGGCGGCCGCCGCCCCCGTCGCCGCCCCCGTGGCGGCCGTGCCGCCGGCGCAGCATCCGGGCGCGGTGAAGTCACCCATGGTCGGCACCGCCTATCTGGCGCCGGAGCCGGGTGCCTCCACCTTCGTGAAGGTGGGCGACGCGGTCAAGGTGGGCCAGACCCTGCTGATCATCGAGGCCATGAAGGTCATGAACCCCATCAAGGCGACCAAGGCCGGCACCGTGACCCAGATTCAGGTCGGCGACGCCCAGCCCGTCGAATACGGCGAAGTCCTGCTGATCATCGAGTGAGGATTTGACCATGGGCGGCCTATTCGAGAAGGTCCTGATCGCCAATCGCGGCGAGATCGCGCTTCGCATCCACCGCGCCTGTCGCGAGATGGGCATCCACACCGTGGCGGTGCATTCCACCGCCGACGCCGACGCCATGCATGTCCGCCTGGCGGATGAGAGCGTGTGCATCGGCCCGCCCTCGGCCAAGGAAAGCTACCTGAACATCCCGGCCATCCTGTCGGCGGCGGCGATCACCGGGGCGGACGCCATCCACCCCGGCATCGGCTTCATGGCGGAAAACGCCCAGTTCGCCCAGATGGTGGAGGAACACGGCTTCGCCTGGATCGGCCCGTCGCCGGAACACATCCGCATCATGGGCGACAAGGTCACGGCCAAGCGCACCGTGATGGACCTGGGCCTGCCGGTCGTTCCCGGCTCCGACGGCCCGGTGGAAACGGTCGAGGCCGCCCTGGTCAACGCCGCCCGCATCGGCTACCCCGTGCTGATCAAGGCCGCCGCCGGCGGTGGCGGCAAGGGCATGAAGGTGGCCTGGAGCGAGGGTGAGCTGGCCGAGGCGTACCAGTTGGCCCGGGGCGAGGCGCGCGCCGCCTTCGGCAACGACCAGGTCTACATGGAAAAGTACCTGGCCAAGCCGCGCCACATCGAAATCCAGCTGCTGGGCGACCACCACGGCACCGTGGTGCATTTCGGTGAGCGCGACTGCTCCATCCAGCGCCGCCACCAGAAGGTGGTGGAAGAAGCGCCGTCGCCGGCGCTGAACGCGGAAGAGCGGGCCTTCATCGGCAACCTGGCGGCCAAGACGGCGGCGGCCTTCGGCTATCGCGGCGTCGGCACGATGGAGTTCCTGTACGAGAACGGGCAGTTCTACTTCATCGAGATGAACACCCGCCTGCAGATCGAGCACACCATCACCGAGATGGTCACGGGCATCGACCTTGTGCGGGAACAGATCCGCGTGGCCACCGGCGCGCCGCTGGGCTATGGCCAGAACGACATCAAGTTCAACGGCCATTCCATCGAATGCCGCGTGAACGCCGAGAACCCGGTGACCTTCACCCCCAGCCCCGGCAAGATCGACGGCTATCACGCCCCGGGCGGCCTGGGTGTTCGGGTGGATAGCGCGCTGTACGACGGTTATCGCGTGCCCCCCCACTACGACAGCATGATCGCCAAGCTGATCGTCCACGGGAACAGCCGTAACGAGTGCCTGATGCGCCTGCGCCGCGCCATCGAGGAATTCGTCATCGGCGGTATCGACACCACCCTGCCGCTGCACCAGCGCATCATCGCCCAGCCGGACTTCATCAACGGCGACTATGACATCCGCTGGCTGGAGGAATGGATGAAGAACCAGCCCGCCGGCTGATCCTTCCTAATCCACAGACACGTGACCCAGGCCCGGGATCGACGGATGGTCGGCCCCGGGCCTGTCGTTTTTCCAGCCCCGCGACCGGGCCTGAGCGATAGCCACTGCACGGCTGCGGGAAATGCACTACCTTTCCTGTCGCTCCGCGTGATCCTGGGACCGGCATGGCCTTTCTTGTCTTCATCGCCCTGATGGTGGCCCTGTGGGCCCTGATCCATGCCGACAAAGCGAACCGCCGCGTGGCGAACCTGAACGCCCGGCTGGACGTATTGACCCGGCGGTTGGCCGACCTGCAGGGCAGCACCCCCCAGCCCCAGAGCGTCGGGGCGCCGGTGGCGACGGCCCCGCCAACGCTCTCCGAGCCCCTCCCCGCGCCGGTGCCGCCGCCTATGGCGGATACGCCCTCCCCCCGTCCCATCCCCAAGCCCGTCCCCACCCCGTCGCCCTCCCTTGGGCCGCCCTCCCTTCCGCCACCGTCCCTGGAGCAGGCGCTGGGCACGCGCTGGCTGGTCTGGCTGGGCGCCATCGCCGTGGCCCTGGCGGGCGTGTTCCTGGCCAAGTATGCCGTGGACCTGGGCCTGCTGGGCCCTGCCGTGCGCCTGACCCTGGGCGGCCTGTTCGGCGCCGGGCTGGTGGTGGCGGGCGACATCCTGCGCCGGCGCGCCGCCAGCGCCGGTGACACGGCTGGAAGGGGCGGGACCCCGTCGTTCCAGGCCGCCTCCATTCCTGCCGCCTTGACGGCGGCCGGCTTGGCCACCGCCTTCGCCTGCGTCTATGCCGCCCACGCCCTGCATGGCCTGATCGGGCCTGGCACCACATTCGCCGGCCTGGCCGTTCTGACCGGGGCGGCGTTCCTGCTCGCCTTGCGCCACGGGGGTGGCGAGGGCCTGTCCGCCGGCGCGTTCATCGCCCTGCTGGGCTTGGGCGGCGGCCTGGCCGTGCCGGCCCTGGTTCCCAGCGACCACCCCTCGGCCTGGGCCTTGTTCGGCTACCTGGCGCTGCTGAACACCGCCACCCTGGCGGTGGGGTGGCGGCTGCCGGCCCCCTGGCTGGGGTTGCCGGTGCTGGCGGGGGCCGCCCTGTGGGTCGTGACCGCCACGGCCCATGGATCGGACGCCATCCCCATCGCCGTGTTCCTGGCGGCCCTGTCGGGCGCGGGGATGGGTTTCGCGCTGACAGGCCTGCGCCACCGCCGGTCGGATGTCACCGACGCCTGGATCGCCATAGCCTTGGGCGGCGTGCCCCTGCTGCTGGATTGGCTGTTGCTGGTGGGAAGCGACTATGCCGTCGCCGGCGTGGCCGCGCTGGCCATCCTGACCCTGCTGGCGGTGACGGCCGCGCGGTGGCCCTCCCCGCACACCCGCGTGATGACGGCGTTGGCGCCCATCGCCGCCGCCATCGCCACCCTGGCCCTGTCGCAGGGCTTTACCGTGCGCGGTGCCGACCTGCCGTATGGCGCGCAGCTGGCGGTGGCCCTGGGCTTTGGCCTGGGGCTGGCGGCGGCCGGCCTGCGCGCGCTGGCCATCCCCCCCGCCATCACCGGCACCCGGCCGCGGGCCTGGGCCTGGAGCGCGGCCCTACCGATAACGGCCCTGGCCTGGGCCGGCTGGGCCTTCGACCCCTCCAACACAGTGCCCGACGTCGCCTGGGCATTGGTCGGCATCGTGCTGGCGGGCGGCGCGGCCTGGGCCGCGCGGTGGACGGCGCGAGCCGAGGGCGCGGCGGACGCGTTCGTCATCGCCTCGCTGGCGCTGATCAGCCTGGCGTTGGCCGCCCTGTTGCGCACCTCCTGGCTAACGGCGGCGCTGTCGCTGCTGATCCCGGCGGTGGCGCTGATTGAAAGCCGCACGGCGATGGCGGGGCTGGTCGCCGCGCTGCGACGGGCGGCGGCGCTGCTGGCCATCGTGGTGGCGGGCCGCCTGATGCTGAATCCTTGGGTGCTGGAGTATCCGCTGAGCGGCACCTCCCCCCTCAACTGGCTGGTGTGGGGCTGCGGCGTCCCGGCCCTGGCCTGCGCGGGTGGCGCCTGGCTGCTGCGCCGGCGCCGCGACGACCGTCCGGCGCGGGGTCTGGCCATCGCCGCCCTGGTTCTGGGCCTGCTGTTCGCCTGCCTGGAAATCCAGGTGATGCAGGGTGGCCGCCTGGACAGCGACCCGTTCGCCCTGCTGCCCACCAGCCTGCGCACGGCGTTGTTCCTGGTGACGGCCCTGGTCCTGGCCGGCCGGCCAGGCAACCCCGGCCCCGCCCACCCCGTGGCGCGGTGGGGTGCGCGTATCCTGGTGCGCCTGGCGACGGCCCAGGTGGTGGTGGTGCAGTTGGGTATCCTGAACCCCCTGTGGGCGGACGAACCGGTGGGGTCCTGGCCGGTGGTCAACCTGCTGCTGCTGATCTATGCCCTGCCGGCCCTGCTGTTCGGCCTGGTGGCCTGGGGCCAGACGCCCGGGCCGGGTCGGCGCGTCCTGGTGACCCTGGTGCTGGTCCTGGCCTTCGCCTGCGTCTCGCTGGAGGTGCGCCAGGCCTTCCATGGCAGCATCCTGACCCTGTGGGCCCACGGCGGCGGGCGGCCGGATGCCGAATGGTACAGCTATTCCGCCGCCTGGTTGGGCTTCGCGCTGGTGTTGCTGGCGGCGGGGGTGAAAACCCGCCGGGCGGATGTGCGCTACGCCTCGCTGGCGGTGCTGCTGGTGACGGTGTTGAAGGTCTTCCTGTCCGACATGGCGGACCTGACCGGCCTGCTGCGCATCCTCTCCTTCCTGGGCCTGGGCCTGTGCCTCATGGGCATCGGTTACGTCTACCAGCGGGTGGTGTTCATAGCCGCCCGTCCGCCGGAGGGGACCGCCTGATGCGCCTGACACCGGAACTGCTGGTCCGCGCCTATACCCTGGGGGTCTTCCCCATGGCGGAATCGGCGGAGGATGACGAGATCTTCTGGTTCGACCCGCCGGAGCGGGGAATCCTGCCGTTGGACGGGTTCCATGCCCCGCGCCGCCTTATGCGCACCGTGCGCCAGGGGCGTTTCCAGGTCAGTGTCGACACCGATTTCGCCGGGGTGATGCGCGCCTGCGGCGAATCCACCACCGACCGGCCGGAGACCTGGATCAACGCCCAAATCCTGGAGGCCTATGTCGCGCTGCACCGCGAAGGCCACGCCCATTCCGTGGAATGCCGGCGCGAGGGCCGACTGGTGGGCGGCCTGTATGGTGTTTCCATCGGCGGCGCGTTCTTCGGCGAAAGCATGTTCTCGCGCGAGACGGACGCCAGCAAGGTGGCGCTGGTCCATCTGGTGGCCCGCTTGCGCGCCGGCGGCTATCGCCTGCTGGACACCCAGTTCGTCACCACCCACCTGGCGCAATTCGGTGCGGTGGAAATTCCCCGCGTCCAATATCGGGCGCTGCTGGCCGGGGCCTTATCCCAGCCTGCGCGGTTTCACTGTGATTTGCCGGAGGGCAGCTTGGACGACGGCGCCTTGGTCGCCGGGTTCCTGCAATCCACCACCCAGACGTCGTAGACCGGGTCCTCCATCGCCGACAGGGCGGGGCTGGACGCGAACATCCAGCCGGTGAAGACCTTGGCCGCCGGGTCGTCGGGCTTCGCCTCCACGATATCCAGGAAGGCGGCCGATTCCGGTTCCTCGATGGGGGTGGTCTTGCGGCAGGCGCGGGCCGCCACCGTCAGCTGGCCGAAGCGGCCGGTCTGACCCACCGGAATCTCGACGGTGGAGACGCGCCCGGTGACCTTGTCCAGGCCCCCCAGGACGGCGACCTTCATATCCTCGAACGTGCGCGGCACGGCCGGCTGTGGCGGCAGCGGGGGCAACGGCGTGACGGGCGAGGCCCCTTCGGCAGCGGCACCGACACCGGCGGCGGCGCCCTGGGCGCCCTCCGCCGGCTGCTGGTCCTGTGGCTGCCCGGCCGCGTTGGGACCGCTCACCGGCTGGCTGGTGGGCGGTTGCTCCTCCGGCGCCTGGTCGACGGTCTTCTTCACCTCGGATGGCGAAGCGCCCAGTGCAGCCCCGGCAGGCGACGCGGTCGGAACCGGCGGTGCGGCTGCGGGGATGGTCGGGGTGTTCTGCGCCCAGGCGCCGGCGGTGGCGGCCACCGCCAGGCAGGAAGCCGTCAGCAGCAGACGCCGCAGGCTCATTTGCCGCCGCCGTTCAGCAGACCCTTGGACGGGTCGGCTTTCGGTTGCTGAGCCGGGGGCTGCTGGGCGGCGGGCTGCTGGCCCTGGCCGGCGTCGCCGCCCTTGTTGGCATTGCTGCCGCCGGCGCTGAAGATGAAGCGGCCGAGAAGATCTTCCAGGTTCACCGCGGACTGGGTGTACTGGATACGGCCGCCGGGCTTCAGCATCTCTTCCTCGCCACCGGGCTGCAGGTTCAGATACTTGCCCCCCAACAGGCTTTCGGAGGCGATGCCGGCGCTGGTGTCCTCCGGCAGCTTCACCTGGCTGTCGATCTGCATCTCGATGACGGCCTGGTAGGTCTTGGGGTCCAGATAGGCCTTGGTGACCGACCCGACCTTCACGCCGCTGATGCGGACGTCGTTGCCGGCCGTGAGGCCACCGGTGCTGGCGAACCGGGCCTGCAGCGCATAGCCGGAAACGGCGCGCACGTTGGCCGTGGTGTAGGCGAAATAGAGGAAGAACGCCGCCACCACCAGGACGACGGCCCCCAGCACGGTCTCGATCACATTGCTGCGCATTGGCTTCCTCTGGAAAACCCTAGAAATAGGACAAGCCTGGCTTGGCGCAAGGCCCCGGGGTCGATTCGACGGCACCCATGCCCCAACGCCCGCCGCAGGAGGACGACACACCCCCTGCCCAGCCCGTCGTTAGCCTGTCACGCGGGCCGCGCGGCCGTACCGTCGCGCTGATGGCGGCCGGCCACGCACCGCACACCCCGTTGGGGACCGCTTATGCGGGGGTCCAGGGCTCGTAATCGCCGGTGGCGGCGGCGCGGCGGCCGCCCTCGAAGGTGTGCCCCGGCGGACGGTAGGCGGTGGTGGTGCCGGTGGCGTTCGGCTCATGCGCCTTCACCCACGGCTTGTGGTAGGCGCTGTTTTCCGGCAGCGGCTGTTCCATGGAGTAGTGCAGCCAGCCGTGCCATTCCGGCGGGACGGCCGACGCCTCGGGCTCACCCGCGAACAGCACCCAGCGGCGCACCTTCATGCCCGGCCGCGCCTTCTTTTCCCGGAAATAACGGTTGCCGAACCGATCAGTGCCAACCAGTTCCCCCGCCGCGAAATCAGCAGGCGGATCGACAGTTGGGACAGCCAGGTCAGGATGGAGATGCGTTGGGTCATGAGCCGAAACCAGGAAAGTGTGCCAGGGACGGTATGGATGGGGGCCAAGCGCCTGGCAGCGGGCCCCCGAAACGAACCGGCCGGACTATGGCAGTTTCAGTCCCGCGCGTCCATACGCAGAGGCGGGCCGCCGACGCCGGCCGTGGCATGGCTGCCTCCGAACCCGCTTGGATGGCCACTTGGGCGGCCGCTCGGGGGGCGGCGCGGCGGCCTATGGGGTCAACTATGCGGAAGGATAGCGGCCAAGGGCGGTAACCCTTTTGAAAGACTTGGACGTCTTGATGGCGGCAAGTGCCCCAACGGGCCAACGGCAACGCAACTGGATGGCATGGAATAAGGAATGGACGTGGTGGAAGGCATGGGCATGACCGCGCGGCACGGGACGGCGGCGCCGTCGCTGTCGCGACCCCCAGCGATGCCGCAGCCCCCCTCAGCGGAAGCCGCCCTGCGCGAGGCGGCCCAACGCTACCGTTTCCTGCTGGATCATGTACCCGCCGGCGTCATGGTCCGCGCCGCCGACACGCGGCTGCGCTACGCCAACGCCGCCGCCTGCCGCATGCTGGGCCTCAGCGAGGATGCCATCCTGGGCAGCTATGAGCCCGATCCGCGCTGGAGCTTCGTGCGGGAGGATGGCAGCCCGGTGCCTGCCGACGAACTGCCGGGCAGCCTGGCGCTGCAGGGCCGCATGGATGCCAACAACATACTGCTGGGCCTGAAGCGGCGCGGGGAGTCGTCCACCACCTGGCTGATGTGCAACGCCTATCCCGTGCTGGACGACAACGGCCAGCCGGTGGAGGCGGTCATCAGCTTCACCGACGTGACCGACCTGAAGAAGGTCCAGCAGTCGCTGGAAAAGTCGGAGGAACGGTTGCGGCTGGTGCTGCGGGGGTCGCAGGACGCGCCCTGGGATTGGGACCTGACCAGCAACCTGCTGTATTATTCCCCCCGCTGGTGGGAGATGATCGGTTACGAGGTGGGTGAGCTGTGCCGGGACCCCAGCCCTTGGCAGAACCTGACCCACCCCGACGATTGGGAACCCGCCCGGGCGATTTTCCACGCCGCGCTCAAAAGCGGGCAGGAAAGCTATGAGATGGAATTCCGCCTGCGCCACAAGGACGGCCACTACGTCCCGGTGCTGTCGCGCGGCTTCATCCTGCGCAATGCCGATGGCCAGGCCGTGCGCGTCTCCGGCACCAACACCAACCTGACGGAGCGCCGCCAAGCGGAGCAGCGCATCCACCACCTGGCCTATTATGACTCCCTTACCGAGGTGCCCAACCGCAGCCTGCTGCTGGAACACCTCCGCCGCTCCCTGCTGTCGGGAAGACGCCGGGCGTCCCGGGGCGCGCTGCTGTTCGTCGACTTGGACCATTTCAAGGTGGTGAACGACACCTTGGGCCACGACCAGGGCGACGAACTGCTGCGCCAGGTGGCCGCCCGGCTGCGCGCCTGCGCGCGGGACACCGACATGGTGGCGCGCCTGGGCGGGGACGAGTTCGTCGTGATGCTGGAAGGGCTGGGCCGCACGGCCGACGACGCCGCCCTGGCGGCCAAGGCGGTGGGCGGCAAAATCTTGGCCGCCTTCGATACCCCCTTCGTGCTGGGCGCGGACAGCCACCGGGCCACCCCCAGCGTGGGCGTGGCCTTGTTCGGCGCCGAAACCAAAAGCGCGGACTGCCTCATCAAGCAGGCGGACCTGGCCATGGGCGCGGCCAAGGCCGGCGGCGGCAACGCGCTGCGCTTTTTCGATGCCGGCATGCAACTGGCCGTGGATGGCCGCCTGGCCCTGGAAAAGGACCTGCGCGAGGGGTTGGAACGCGGCCAGATGGCCATCCACCTTCAGCCCCAGGTGGACCAGGCCGGCACCGTCGTGGGCGCGGAGGTGCTGCTGCGCTGGGAGCATCCGGAGCGCGGCCTGGTCTCCCCGGCGGACTTCGTCCCCCTGGCCGAGTCCACGGGCCTGATCCTGCCGCTGGGCAAATGGGTGTTGAAGGAGGCGTGCGCGACCCTGCGCCGCTGGGCCCACGACCCGGTCCTGTCGCGGCTGTCGCTGTCGGTCAATGTCAGCGCCCGCCAGTTCCACGAGTCGGATTTCGACAGCCAGGTCCTGGAGATCCTGGCCGCCACCGGCGCCAATCCCTGCCGGCTGAAGCTGGAACTGACGGAAAGCCTGCTGGCCCACGACATCGGGGACATCATCGCCAAGATGGCGCGCCTGAAGGAGCGCGGCGTGCGGCTGTCACTGGACGATTTCGGCACCGGCTATTCGTCGCTGGGCTATCTTCAGCGCCTGCCGCTGAACGAACTGAAGATCGATCGCATGTTCGTCCGCGACGTGCTGTCCAACCCCAACGACGCCAACATCGCCCGCATCATCCTGTCGCTGGCCCACAATCTGGGCCTGTCGGTGATCGCCGAAGGGGTCGAGACGGCGGGGCAGCACGATTTCCTGCAAGCCAACGGCTGCCGCTTCTACCAGGGCTACCTGTTCGGCCGCCCTGTCCCGGTCGCGGCGTTCGAGGACGGCTTGCGGCGCCGGTCGGCCTGACCACTGGCCGCCTGTTGGCCGCCCGCGGGGCGCTATCGCCCGCGCCGGGCCCGCCAGCGGCGCCAGGCGGCCACGGGGCCATGGTCGGCGCGGATTTCCCAGACCAGCAGCAGCAGGCCGGCCAGGACCAGCGGCAGCACGTAATAGAGGAAGCGGTAGGCCAGCAGGGCGCCGATGGCGCCACCGGCGGGGCCGTGGTCCCGCAGGCCCAGCAGCAGGATGGTCTCGAACACGCCCAGGCCGCCCGGCACATGGCTGACGATGGCGATGGCCAGGCCGGCGCAGAATAGGGCCGTGAACTCCATGAAGCCCACGCTGGACTCGGCCGGCAGCAGGGTCCACAGCGCCGCCGCCGACAGCAGGATTTCCAGCGACGCGATGACGATCTGCGACAGCATCACGCCGGAGGACGGCAGGGCGACGGACCACCGCCACAGCCGCATGGGCTTGTGCGTCACGGCCGCCGCCACCGTCATGGCGCCCAGCCCCGCCAGCACCAGGCCGGCCACACCCTGCAGCAGCCAGGCGGGCACGTTCAGCATGCCAGCCCCCACCTCGGGCCCGATGGCCACGCCCAGCGCGCCGGTGAAGGTGATGCCCAGCGTGAAGGTCGTGGTGGAAAACACGACGATCTTGGCGATGTCCGCCGCCGACAGGCCCGCCACCGAGTAGACGCGATAGCGCACCGACCCGCCGCTGATGACGGCGAAGCCCACATTGTTGGAGATGGCGTAGCCGGCGAAGCTGCCCAGGCCCACGGTGCGGTACGGCAGCTTGATGCCCAGGTATTTCAGGGCGGAGACGTCATAGAGCGTCATCACCATATAGGCGCCGGCCACCAGGCCCGCCGCCTGCGCCACCCGCGCCCAAGGCAGAAGCTGGACATAGGCCCAGACCTCCGCCGGGCGGAAGTCCCGCGCCACATGGCGCACGGCCAGCACGACCAGCCCCAGCAGCACCAGGGCGGTGACCAGGGTGGTTAGGCGCTTGATCCAATTGGGCCGGTGTGTCGCGGGCCGGGCGGGGTCCCCATCCGCCGCCCTGTCCCCCATCGCCGTTTCACCGCCCCCCCTGTCGCCTGCCCCCGTCCCACCCACCGGCGGGCGCGCCGCCGGGTCGATGACCACCGGATGATGATAAGTCGGGCGATTGGGGCGCTGGTCTGGGCTGCGCTCAGGGGACATTCGGGACGGGGATTCTCGGGCCTGAAGAAAAATAGGCGCCGGAATACCGCCGGCGCGGGCGAGGGGGCACCCTGCCATCTTCCTCCCGGGTTGAAAACCCAAAAGCGCAGAGAGGGCCGGGCACCGACGGCCCGGACGCCGCCCCTGGCCCGGTGGTCGCCCGGCCGCATTTTTCAGCCGACGAAAAGGGGCCCGCCGAAATGGTGAGAGGCCCGGGTTTGCTGGAGAATCGCCTCCTACCCGAAGAGTCAACCACAACCCGTATGCACCTGCCCGTTTGGCACCACAAAATGTCGTTGATGGTCGAAACATGGTGGCATACGCTTCCCCGACATACAGCATCTTGGGGTGCTGTCGCGGCGCGGAGCACCAGGGACCAACCCAGGTTTTGGGGTGGTTTTGCCTGTTTCCACGGCCATCCTCCGGGCAACGATTCCGGACGAGGCCCGCCCCCGCGACACCCACCCCGTCATCGCGGCATTTCATTCAGGGGTCGGGGCACCATGCGCATCGAGAGACGGTTCACGGTCGACGGTCGGGACGCTTACGAGGGGATCGCCTTCCGCACGGCGACCAGCGAGATCCGCAACCCCGACGGCTCGGTGGTTTTCCAGGCCAAAGACATCCAGGTGCCGGCGGACTGGAGCCAGGTGGCCTGTGACATCCTGGCCCAGAAGTATTTCCGCCGCGCCGGCGTGCCCGCCCGCCTTAAGACGGTGGAGGAGAACGACGTTCCGTCCTTCCTGTGGCGCCATGTGGCCGACCAGGACGCGCTGGCCGCCCTGCCGGAAAAGGAACGGGTGGGGGGCGAGACCTCCGCCCGCCAGGTGTTCGACCGCCTGGCCGGCACCTGGGCCTATTGGGGCTGGAAGGGCGGCTACTTCGACAGCGAGGCCGACGCCAGCGCCTATTTCGATGAGATGCGCCACATGCTGGCCCGCCAAATGGCGGCGCCCAACAGCCCGCAATGGTTCAACACCGGCCTGCACTGGGCCTATGGCATCGACGGCCCCGCCCAGGGCCATCACTACGTCGACTTCAAGACCGGCGAGCTGGTGGCCAGCAAGTCGGCCTATGAGCACCCGCAGCCCCATGCCTGCTTCATCCAGTCCGTCGCCGACGACCTGGTGAACGAGGGCGGCATCATGGACCTGTGGGTGCGCGAGGCCCGCCTGTTCAAGTACGGCTCCGGCACCGGTTCCAACTTCTCCCGCCTGCGCGGCGATGGCGAGCGGCTGGCCGGCGGCGGCAAGTCCTCCGGCCTGATGAGCTTCCTGAAGATCGGCGACCGCGCCGCCGGGGCCATCAAGTCGGGCGGCACCACCCGCCGTGCCGCCAAGATGGTGACGGTGGACCTGGACCACCCGGACATCGAGGCCTACATCGACTGGAAGGTGGTGGAAGAGCAGAAGGTCTGCGCCCTGGTGGCCGGGTCCAAGCTGGCCAACAAGCACCTGAACGCCATCATGGCGGCAGCGACGGAGGGCATGGGCCCGGATGCCGATCGTCTGGACCCGACCAAGAACAAGGCGCTGAAGCGGGCCATCATCGAGGCCCGCAAGTCCATGATCCCGGAAAACTACATCCAGCGGGTCATCCAGTTCGCCGGCCAGGGCTACACGGAGATGGAGTTCCAGACCTATGACACGGACTGGGATTCCAGCGCCTACCTGACCGTTTCCGGCCAGAACTCCAACAACTCCGTCCGCGTGCCCGACGCCTTCATCCGCGCGGTGCAGGAGGATGCCGACTGGAACCTGATCCGCCGCACCGACGGCAAGGTGGCCAAGACGCTGAAGGCCCGCGACCTGTGGGACAAGATCGGCCACGCCGCCTGGCAGTCGGCCGACCCCGGCGTGCAGTACGACACCACCATCAACGACTGGCACACCTGCCCCGAGTCCGGCCGTATCAACGCGTCCAACCCCTGCTCGGAATACATGTTCCTGGACGACACGGCCTGCAACCTGGCGTCCCTGAACCTCATGGAGTTCCGCCGGGCCGACGGCTCGTTCGACACCGACGCCTTCAGCCACGCCTGCCGGCTGTGGACGGTGGCGCTGGAAATCTCCGTGCTCATGGCGCAGTTCCCCTCCAAGGAGATCGCGCGCCTGTCGTACGAGTACCGCACCCTGGGCCTGGGCTTCGCCAACCTCGGCGGCCTGCTGATGGCGGCGGGCATCCCCTATGACAGCGCCGAGGGCCGGGCCATCTGCGGCGCCATCAGCGCCGTCATGACCGGCGTCGCCTACGCCACCTCCGGCGAGATGGCGGGGGAACTGGGGCCCTTCCCCGGCTACGCCCCCAACGCCACCGCCATGCTGCGGGTCATCCGCAACCACCGCCGCGCCGCCTATGGCGCCGGGGAAGGTTACGAGGGCCTGTCGGTCACCCCGGTGCCGCTGGATGCCGAGGATTGCCCCGACCAGCGGCTGATCGTGGCCGCCCGCCGCGCCTGGGATGAGGCGTTGGAACTGGGCCAGAAGCACGGCTACCGCAACGCCCAGGCCACCGTGGTCGCCCCCACCGGCACCATCGGCCTGGTCATGGACTGCGACACCACCGGCATCGAGCCGGACTTCGCCCTGGTGAAGTTCAAGAAGCTGGCCGGCGGCGGCTATTTCAAGATCATCAACCGCGTGGTGCCGGAGGCGCTGTCGCGCCTGGGCTATTCCGCCACGGACGTGGCCCGCATCGAGCGTTACGCCGTGGGCCACGGCACCCTGAAGGGCGCGCCGGGCGTGAACCATGAGACGCTGGCGGCCAAGGGCTTCGGGCCCGAGCAGTTGGAAAAGCTGGAAGCCGGCCTGGCCAACGCCTTCGACATCAAGTTCGCCTTCAACAAGTGGACGCTGGGCGCCGACTTCCTGACCGGGGCCCTGGGCGTGCCAGCGCACAAGCTGGAGGAGTTCGGCTTCGACCTCCTGTCCCACCTGGGCTTCACCAAGGCGGAGATCGAGGCGGCCAACGTCCACTGCTGCGGCGCCATGACCCTGGAGGGCGCGCCCGGCCTGAAGGCCGAGCATCTGCCCGTGTTCGATTGCGCCAGCCCGTGTGGGAAGATCGGCACGCGCTACCTGTCGGCCGAAAGCCACATCCGCATGATGGCGGCCTCGCAGCCCTTCATCTCCGGCGCCATCTCCAAGACCATCAACATGCCCAACCACGCCACGGTGGAGGCGTGCAAGGACGCCTACATGCTGTCGTGGAGCCTGGGCCTGAAGGCCAATGCGCTCTACCGCGACGGCAGCAAGCTGTCCCAGCCGCTGAACGCCCAGGTGCTGGAGGAGGATGAGGAGGAAGACGTCGCCGAAACCACGCTGGAGCGCGTGCTGGAGGCCCCGGCCGCCGCGCGCGTCGAGGTGGTGACCGAGCGCATCGTGGAAAAGGTGGTGGAGAAGGTGGTGCGCGCCCAGCGCGAGCGCCTGCCCCACCGCCGCAAGGGCTACACCCAGAAGGCCATGGTGGGCGGCCACAAGGTCTATTTGCGCACCGGCGAGTATGAGGACGGCAAGCTGGGCGAAATCTTCATCGACATGCACAAGGAGGGCGCCGCCTTCCGCTCGCTGATGAACAACTTCGCCATCGCCATCAGCCTGGGCCTGCAGTACGGCGTGCCGCTGGAGGAGTATGTGGAGGCCTTCACCTTCACCCGCTTCGAGCCCGCCGGCATGGTGCAGGGCAACGACGCCATCAAGATGGCGACGTCCATCCTGGACTATGTGTTCCGTGAGCTGGCCATCAGCTATCTGTCGCGCACGGACCTCGCCCACGCCACGCCGGAGGACATCCTGCCCGACACCATGGGCGGCGGCGTGAAGCAGAGCGACCTGCCGCCGCACGCGGCCGAGGTGGCGGAGGAAACGCTGAACGCCGTGGCGCGCATCACCTCCACCGGCTATGTCCGCAACAACCTGCCCAACCTGCGGGTCCTGCCCGGCGGCCAGGCCGGCCGCGCCGTCGCCGCCTTCCAGACGGCCACCGCGACCGCCAGCGTGGAAACCCACGTCGCCACCGGCACCCACGGCGCCCCCCAGGCCTACTCCACCCTGACCCGCGCGGAAAAGGTGGTGACCAGCACCAGCTACGGCGGCGCCGTTTCCGGCGGCAGCGACGCCCGCTGGGAAAAGGTCAAGGAAGCCCGCGCCAAAGGCTACGAAGGCGACCCCTGCCCCGAATGCCAGAACATGACCCTGGTGCGGAATGGGACGTGCCTGAAGTGCGACACCTGCGGCAGCACGACGGGGTGCAGCTAAGGGGGGTGCCTAGCCTTCGGTCGGCTTTACGAACGAAGGCTTGAACTGACGCAACCATCAAGTGAATCAAACGCCCATTCAAACGGCTCGCCCTTCGGGACGAGCCGGCTGGCGGTTTGATAGCTACGGCGGCTTTGAAAAGATCGCCGTCAGGGTTTCAGCTTCATCCCAGCGAATTTCGGGGGAAAAATGAAGGCTTTTATCAGCTGGAGTGGTGAGCGCAGTCATGCGCTCGGCCAGGCATTGTATGATTGGTTGCCCATGGTTCTCCAGTCCATAGAACCATGGCTATCCCAATCCGACATTGATGCAGGTGAACGGTGGGCAAATCAGGTTGGGAAAGAACTAGAGGCTTGTAATTTTGGAATAATTTGCATAACGCGTGAAAATATCTCGTCCCCTTGGATTTTGTTTGAGGCTGGAGCGTTGGCAAAATCCATGCAGGAAGGCCGGGTTGTCCCTCTATTACTCGACATTGAGTTCAAAGATATCACCGGCCCACTTGCGCAGTTTCAAGCTAAGAAGGTGGAAAAATCTGGCATATTTGATGTAGTGACTTCTATTAATAAATTTTCAGATGGAAAGCTATCGGATACCCACCTGAACCGTCAGTTTGAAGCGCTATGGCCGACTTTCGAGAAATCTGTTGAGCAGTTCCCCAAAAACCCTCCACATGCTCAGAAAACTAGACCGCAGCATGAGATACTGGAGGAACTCGTTTCCAGCATCCGTGGCCTAGATATGCGTTTCCGCGAGAGCCAAGAGGAAACGCCGCGAGTTCGCCGCCGCAGGACTCGCTTTCATCCGATGGTGTTGCGCGACCTACTACATTCTAGCGATTTTGGCCCAAGTGACCCCATCCAATTCCTGCTTCTTGCTAGCTTTATAAAGGAGGAATTTCCTTGGATGCATGAGCTTGGCGTTGAAGCATACAGAGAGGCAATTCATACCTCGAACAAAGATACTGCACGGCGTCGTTTCTTTGCAGCCATAAAAATGTTGCACAACATGCCATTTGTGGAAAATTACAGCGAGAAAGAAACATACATGTTCATGCGGGAATTTGAGCGCCTTATTTCAGATCTCAATTTCGACGGTCTTCTCGCACAGGTTTCAAAAAAATAATTTCAATATAGATCTGGAGAAACTGTAGGAAAGACATCTGATATATTTGAATATGGATAATATCTCCCTCCTGCCCTACTCCTGATGGAAGAGGAAGACGACGAAGCCCGCGCCGCGACATGATCCGCGTAGGCATCGACACCAACGTTTTCCTAAGTTCGTTCGCCACGCCTGGGCGAACATCCACCCTGCAGCTGAATAGGCGGCGGGCTGCGCCGCCACCCCGGCATTGGAACGCACCTACGCGGAACTGGCCGCCAAACTTGCGGCGTCACAGTTCGCCCTGGGGTTTGGCACCGAAGCGAGCCGTCAAACCGAGATTCCGCCGCTTCAGAAAAGCCATCAGCGCTTTCTCACAACCCGCCACCCAGCACCGAGCCGTCCTTGCGGCGGGACAGCTGCACCTGGCCGTCCACGCATTTCACGTAGGTCGTCTTGCCAGGCGTCAGGCCGTCGCAGATGATCACCAGGGCGCGCGGCAGGGCGCCGAACTCCTTGGAGCCACGCACGCCGGCGTTATAGGTGTCGAGGTAGGTCTTCAGCGCCGCCTTGCGGACGGGCTGGCCGTTCTGGTCGATCATGGGCGGTACGGGCTCCCCAAAAGCATGCTGGATCATCGCCCGAAGGACGCCCGCGCCGCCAGCGCCATTTCAGACCGGCCACCTTCCGCCGCCCGCCCTCAGGGCAGAGGCAGGCAATCCGGGTTCAGCTTGTTGGCTGTCTTGCCGGTGTAAAGCTGGCCGCCCTTGAAGGAGACGGCGCCGGTGAAGTTGCCGCTTTTCCACAGGGGCTGGCAGCTGGTGGTGCTGAGGATGAACAGCTTGCGGGCGCCGCCGGCGGAGGTGGTCACCAGTAGGTGCTGGCCGTCGCTGTACAGCGTGCCCTCGATGGGGGCCACGGCGGCGTCGGCGGTGCAGGTGGTGCCGTCCTGGCCGGTGATGGTCAGGGGGCCTTTCCAGGACGTGCCCGCCCCGTCGGCGGCGGGGCCCAGGTCCAGGGTCAGGACATCGGCGCGGACCTTGCCGGACGCCGGTTCCACCGGCTGGTAGGGGCAGACGACCGGCAGATGGCGCTGGGGGGCGGCCTGGGCCACGGCGGGCGGAATCAGCGCCGCCGCGGCGGCGAGGGCCAAACCTTTGGAGAAGATCGTCATGGGCGAAGCAATCCTTGGATGAGCCTGTCCTTGGTAAAGATCATTTTCCGCGCCGCGCGAAAACACTCCCCCCTGTTGCGGTAACCCTTTAGGAGGTAGCGGCTGAGGGAATGCAAAGCGACCCCAGCTTATGCGTCCTGGTGCCCAGGCGCAGAGCCTGAGGCGTCAGGCTCACCTCCCCCGAGAATGGGGAGCTTTTCCATAAGATCCGGCAATTGTTGATGTCCAAGAAGTGAACCCTCCGCTCGCTGCCCGAGTAGGTGGAGACAATGACGCGCTGGCCATCCGTCAATAATGGCCGCTCCACCAAACTGATATCGGGGTCCACCGTGCAGGATGTCCCGTCAGCGTGGGTGAACACCACCGGCCCTTGCCAGGCTTGCGGTTTGAGGGGGTCATCCCCTTCCCCCAAATCCATGGTGGCTGATCCCACCAGGATTTTGCCCACGCCAGGCTCCAGCGCCTGGTACGCACAGGCCTGGGCCAGCGCCGTGGGCGCCGCCATCACGATCGGGACGATGACGGCGAGGGTCAGGGTGGGAAGCGCTTTCATGGTACTCAATGGCCGGCATGAGGGAGGGCGGGCGCATGGATCGCCGCGTTCCCGTCCGGTTCCCCCGTGTATGGGTTTCCTGGGATAGGGACCCCATGCACAGGGAAGTGGAGCGGCCTTTTGCCCCCGCAACTGCCCTGAATGGTTATTTCCCTCACGCGATGGGCCGCACGTTGGGCAGGAATTCCCGCCCCCGGTCCACCAGGAAGGCCTTGACCGCCGCCGCCGCCGGGGCCAGGCGCTTGTCCGACCGCTTGGCCACGAACCACTGGCGCACGATGGGCAAACCCTCCACATCCAGTGGCGCCAGGCGGCCGCTTTCCAGTTCGGCGGCGATGGTGTGGGCGGAGATGAAGGAGAGGCCCAGGCCGGCCATCACCGCCTGCTTCACCGTCTCATTGCTGCCCACCTCCATGCTGATGGGCGGGTGCAGGTCGGCCTGGGCGAAGAACCATTCCATCAGCATGCGGGTGCCGGACCCGACCTCGCGCACCAGGAAGGTTTCGTGCGCGAATTCCTCCAGCCTCAGTTGGCGGCGGCCCACCAGCGGGTGGTGGGGTGGGGCGATCATGATGTGGGGATGGTCGCCGAGGGCGTGCATATCGACGGCGAGGTCGCGGGGCGGGCGGCCCATGATGGCGATGTCGATGCTGTCCGCCTTCAGCGCCGCGATGATCTCCTCCCGGTTGCCCACCATGAGCGACAATTCGATCTGGGGGTATTCGCCGTGGAAGGCGCCCAGAGCGTAGGGCGCGAAATACTTGGCGGTGCTGACCACCCCCACCGCCACCCGGCCGCCGGACAGGTTGCGCAGCGCCTCCATGGTGGCGGCGCAATTGTTCAGTTCCGCCTCGATGCGGATGACCGTCTCGATCACCTCCCGCCCCGCGTCGGTGGGCTTGAAGCGTTCCCCTAGCCGGTCCAGCAGGGGCACGCCCAGCAAGTCCTCCAGCGCCTGCACCTGCATGGTGACGGCCGGCGGCGTGACGTGCAGGCGCTTGGCCGCCGCCGTCACCGACCCCGTTTGCGCCACCGCCGCGAGGGCGCGCAGCTGTTTCAGCGTCACATTGCGCATGTCCGCCTTCCGCTTTCAGAAATTCTGAACGAAAAGCTAAGTTTATTCGAATTTTCTTACGGCGCAATCGTCCGCACACTCCCTCTCAAGAACGACGCCGGCCAACAACAAGACGGGCCGGGAACGACGCGGGGACGGGAACCCCGCCCAGAAGCGGGAGGACATCATGGCGAACACCACGACATTGGCGCGGCATCTGGTTGCCTGGAGCGGAAGCACCCAAAACGGTGGGGCCCACCTGCGGGCGGATATCGTGCGCACCATCCTGGCCCTGGCCGACGCCGGCCTGGCCATCGCCGACCTGGTGGCCATGGGCCCCCTGGCGGGCGAGATGGCCGCCGTGCGCGGCGAAAGCAACGGCGACACCCAGAAGGAACTGGATATCCGCGCCCATGACATCGTGGTCGACCGCCTGGCCGGCGCGCCGGTGGCGGTGGTGGGGTCGGAGGAGAGCGACGCCCCCGTGCTGCTGGACCCGGCGGGTACGCTGGTGGTGGCCATCGACCCCCTGGATGGGTCCAGCAACATCGAGACCAACGTGTCGGTCGGCACCATCTTCTCCATCCTGGGGGTGGAGGACGCGGCCGACCCCGCCGCCTCGCTGCTGCAGCCGGGGCACCGGCAACTGGCGGCCGGCTTCCTGGTCTACGGGCCGCAGACCGCCCTGGTGCTGACCCTGGGCGAGGGCACCGAGATCTTCTTCCTGGACAAGCGGCCGGTCGAGCCGCTGCCGGCGGTCCATGGCGGCGCCGGCTGGGCATCCCCGGCGCCGCGCACGCCCAAGGCGGAATTCGTGCGCATGACCAGCCCGGTGACGGTGATGGCGGAGACCAAGGAGTTCGCCATCAACGCCTCGAACCAGCGGCATTGGGCGCCCAGCATCCGCGCCTATGTCGACGACTGCCTGGCGGGATCGGACGGGCCACGGGCCAAGAACTACAACATGCGGTGGATCGCCTCGCTGGTGGCCGACGCCTTCCGCATCCTGCGCCGGGGCGGCGTCTATCTCTACCCCACCGATGAGCGCCCGGGCTATCGCAGTGGCCGCCTGCGCCTGGTGTACGAGGCCAACCCCATCGCCCTGGTCATCGAGCAGGCGGGCGGGGCCGCCACCGACGGGCAGAACCGCATCCTGGACCTGACGCCCCGCCACCTGCATGAGCGCACGGCCCTGGTCTTCGGGTCGCAAACGGAGGTGCGGCGGGTGGCCGAGCACCATACCGCCCCGGCCATCCTGGCCGACCGCGCGCCCCTGTTCGGCCAACGCGGCCTGCTGCGCGCCTGACCGGCCTGCCCCTTCAGCCGCTAGACCGGGAGGTCCCCCGCCATGTCCATCCGCCATCCCATCATTTCCGTCACCGGGTCGTCGGGCGCCGGCACCACCAGCGTCCGCCAGATTTTCGAGCAGGTCTTCCGCCGCGAAGGGGTGAACGCCGCCTGCATCGACGGTGACGCCTACCACCGCTATGACCGGGCGCAGATGAAGCAGGCCATCGCCCAGGCCGACAAGGACGGCGACCATCATTTCAGCCATTTTGGCCCGCAGGCCAACCTACTGGGCGAATTACAGGAGCTGTTCCGCCGCTATGGCGACGACGGCACGGGCCGCACCCGCCACTATGTCCACGACGCGGCGGAGGCGGAACAATACGGCTGCCCCGCCGGCACCTTCACCCCGTGGGAGGACCTGCCGGGCCCCAGCGACCTGCTGTTCTATGAGGGCCTGCATGGCGCCGTGGTGGCCGACGGCTATGACATCGCCGGCCATGCGGACCTGAAGATCGGCGTGGTGCCGGTAATCAACCTGGAATGGATCCAGAAGATCCACCGTGACCGCACCCTGCGCGGCTACAGCACGGAGGATGTGATGACCACCATCCTGCGGCGCATGCCGGACTATGTCCGCTACATCTGCCCACAGTTCACCCAGACGGACATCAACTTCCAGCGGGTGCCCACGGTCGACACCTCCAACCCCTTCATCGCGCGGTGGATACCGACCCCGGACGAATCCATCGTCGTCATCCGCTTCCGCAACCCGCGCGGCATCGACTTCGCCTACCTGCTGTCCATGATCGCCGGCAGCTTCATGTCGCGGGCCAATTCCATCGTCATCCCGGGCGGCAAGCTCGACCTCGCCATGCAGCTGATCCTGACGCCGCTGATCCTGCAACTGGTCGACCGCAAGCGCCGCGCCGGTTGAGGAGGCCGAGAAATGACGCCCACCCTATCGCTGCGCCAGATCGAAACCACCGAACCCGAGGCCGCGCCCGCCCCTGACGGAACGCCCAGCTTGGCCGACATGGCCAACGCCGTCCGCATGCTGGCGGTCGCGGGGGTGGAGGCGGCGAAGTCCGGCCATCCCGGCATGCCCATGGGCATGGCCGACGTCGCCACCGTGCTATTCACCCGCGTGCTGCGCCTGGACCCGGCGCGGCCCGACTGGCCCGACCGCGACCGCTTCGTGCTGTCGGCCGGCCACGGCAGCATGCTGCAATACGCCCTGCACCACCTGCTGGGCTATGCCGACATGGGGCTGGAGGAGCTGAAGCGCTTCCGCCAGTTGGGCTCCCGCGCGGCGGGCCACCCGGAATACGGCCATGCCCAGGGGATCGAGACCACCACCGGGCCGCTGGGCCAGGGCCTCACCACCGCCGTGGGCATGGCCCTGGCGGAGCGGCACCTGAACGCCCGCTTCGGCGACGCCCTGGTTGACCACCGCACCTATGTCATCGCCGGCGACGGCTGCCTGATGGAGGGCATCAGCCAGGAGGCCATCGACCTGGCCGGCCAGCTGCGGCTGTCCCGCCTGATCGTGCTGTGGGACGACAACGGCATCACCATCGACGGCACCACCGGCCTGTCCACCCGCACCGACCAGTTGGTCCGCTTCGCTGCCTCCGGCTGGGCGGTGGAGCGGGTGGACGCCTACGACCATGAGGCCATCGAGGCCGCCTTGGTCCGCGCCCAGGCCAGCGATCGCCCCACCCTGATCGCCTGCCGCAGCGTCATCGGCTATGGCGCCCCCACCAAGGCGGGCACCTGCGGCGTGCACGGCGCCCCCCTGGGAGCTGAGGAGGCGCAAGGCGCGGCCCGGGCCCTGGGCTGGGACAGCCCGCCCTTCACCGTGCCGGACGACATCCTGGCCGCCTGGCGCGCCGTGGCCCAGGCGGGCGGCCAAGCGCGGGAAGCGTGGGAGCGGCGGCTGGCCGCCCATCCGTCCCGCCTGGATTTCCAACGGGTCATGGCCACCGACCCCGGGCTGGAGCTGGCCGACGCCCTGGCCGCCTATCGGCAGGAGTTGGCGCAGAACCGGCCGACGATGGCGACGCGCAAGGCCTCGCAACTGGTGCTGGGGGTGGTGAACGCCGCCACCGATCTGACGGTGGGCGGCTCCGCCGACCTGACCCATTCCAACCTGACGCAGACCAAGGGAATGGCGCCGATGGAGGCGGATGCCTACGCCGGCCGCTACATCCACTACGGCATACGCGAGCATGCCATGGCCGCCGTCATGAACGGCCTGGCCCTGCATGGTGGCGTCATCCCCTACGGCGGCACCTTCCTGGTGTTCTCCGACTATGCCCGGGGCGCCATCCGCCTGTCGGCCCTGATGGGCGTGCGCGTCATCCATGTGCTGACCCATGACAGCATCGGCCTGGGGGAGGACGGCCCGACCCACCAGCCGGTGGAGCACCTGGCCATGCTGCGCGCCACGCCCAACCTGCAGGTCTTCCGCCCCGCCGACGCGGTGGAGACGGCGGAGTGCTGGGAACTGGCGCTGGCCAGTCCCGGTACGCCCTCGGCGCTGTGCCTGTCGCGCCAGGATCTGCCCACCCTGCGCCGCGACGCCTCCTGGAACCGCAGCGCCACCGGCGC
This sequence comes from Nitrospirillum karajorum, assembly GCF_036348415.1. Classification (NCBI taxonomy): domain Bacteria; kingdom Pseudomonadati; phylum Pseudomonadota; class Alphaproteobacteria; order Rhodospirillales; family Azospirillaceae; genus Nitrospirillum; species Nitrospirillum karajorum. The sequence goes on along the minus strand of NZ_JAZBQB010000001.1, from coordinate 1,140,137 downwards.
CTACATCCTGCGGGAGACACCGGGGCCGCGTGACGCCACCCTGCTGGCCACCGGGTCGGAGGTGGCCCTGGCGGTGGAGGCGGCGGAACGCCTGGCCAAGGAGGGCATCGCCACCGCCGTGGTGTCCATGCCCTGCTGGGAACTGTTCGAGCGGCAGCCACCCGCCAACCGCGCCCTGGTGCTGGGCTCCGCCCCCCGCATCGGGGTGGAGGCGGCGGTGCGCTTCGGCTGGGACCGCTGGCTGGGCGACCAGGGCGCCTTCATCGGGATGGGGGGCTTCGGCGCCTCCGCCCCGGCCGCCGATCTCTACCGCCACTTCGGCATCACCGTCGACGCCATCATGGCCGCCGTCCGCGCCCGCGTCGCCCACGCTTAAGGAGCGCTACACAATGGCTCGTATAACCCTTCGTCAGCTACTGGACCACGCTGCGGAGCGCGACTACGGCGTTCCCGCCTTCAACATCAACAACATGGAACAGGGCCTGGCGGTCATGGAGGCCGCCGCCCAAGTGGACGCGCCCGTCATCCTGCAGGCCAGCCGGGGCGCCCGGTCCTATGCCGGCGATCTCATGCTGGCCCGTATGATCGACGCGCTGGAGGCCCTTTATCCCACCATCCCACTGTGCCTGCATCAGGACCACGGCAACAGCGAGGCCACCTGCCTGACGGCCCTGCAGCACGGCTTCACCTCCGTCATGATGGACGGGTCGCTGATGGCCGACGCCAAAACCCCCGCTTCTTACGACTACAATGTCGACATCACCCGCCGCGTGGCGGAGGCGGCGCACTGGGTGGGCGCCTCGGTCGAGGGCGAGTTGGGCGTGCTGGGCAGCCTGGAGACGGGCCAGGGCGAGGCGGAGGACGGCCACGGGGCCGAGGGCGTGCTGTCGCTGGAGCAGCTGTGCACCGACCCCGACCAGGCGTTGGACTTCGTCGCCGCCACCCGCGTGGACGCGCTGGCCATCGCCATGGGCACCTCCCACGGCGCCTATAAATTCTCGCGCCAGCCGGACGGCGACATCCTGGCCATGAACGTGGTGGAGGCCATCCACGAACGGCTGCCCAATACCCACCTGGTCATGCACGGCAGTTCGTCCGTGCCGCAAGAATTGCAGGATCTGTTCAACGCCTATGGCGGCCAGATGCCCCGCACCTGGGGCGTGCCGGTGGAGGAGATCGTGCGCGGCATCCGCTTCGGGGTGCGCAAGATCAACATCGACACCGACTGCCGCCTGGCCATGGCGGTGCAGTTCCGCAAGACCGCCACGCAGAACCCGGCGGAATTCGACCCGCGCAAGTTCCTGAAGCCGGCCATGGACGCCATGAAGGCGCTGTGCCGCGACCGGTTCGAGCAGTTCGGCGCCGCCGGCAACGCCAGCCGCATCACCCCCCTGCCCATGGCCGCCATGGCCAAGCGCTACGCCACAGGCGCCCTGGACCCACAGTTGGGCCGGACGCCGGTGGCCGCCGAGTAACCACCACCCCCGCCCCGCCGCGCACCTGAACCCTGGCCCCGACCGGGGCCGCCGGAGATTTCCGGGGAGCGTCAGCGGATTGGAAATCCAGGATAGCCAAGGGGCGGATGCCCCGCCGGCGCTTGAGGAGGACAGGAACATGAACGCCATCGACAATAGGGACCGCCGCGACCGCTATGCCGCCGGCGTCATGAAGTACCGCGACATGGGCTACTGGCAGCCGGATTACGAGCCCAAGGACACCGACGTCATCGCCGTGTTCCGCATCACCCCGCAAGACGGGGTGGACCCCATCGAGGCCGCCGCCGCCGTGGCGGGCGAATCCTCCACCGCCACCTGGACCGTGGTGTGGACCGACCGCCTGACCGCCTGCGACAAGTACCGCGCCAAGGCCCACCGGGTGGACCCCGTGCCCGGCTCCCCCGACAGCTGGTTCGCCTACATCGCCTATGACATTGATCTTTTCGAACCCGGATCGATTGCCAACCTGACGGCGTCCATCATCGGCAATGTCTTCGGCTTCAAGCCGCTGAAGGCCCTGCGGCTGGAGGACATGCGCCTGCCGGTGGCCTATGTGAAGACCTTCGACGGGCCGCCCACCGGCATCGTTGTGGAGCGGGAACGGTTGGACAAGTTCGGCCGCCCTCTGCTGGGCGCCACGGTGAAGCCCAAGCTGGGCCTGTCGGGCCGCAACTATGGCCGCGTGGTCTATGAGGCGCTGAAGGGCGGCCTGGACTTCACCAAGGATGACGAGAACATCAATTCCCAACCCTTCATGCACTGGCGCGACCGCTTCCTCTATTGCATGGAGGCGGTGAACCGCGCCCAGGCGGCGACGGGCGAGATCAAGGGCACCTATCTCAACGTGACCGCCGCCACCATGGAGGACATGTACGAGCGGGCGGAGTTCGCCAAGTCCATCGGGTCGACCATCGTCATGATCGACCTGGTCATCGGCTACACCGCCATCCAGTCCATGTCGAAATGGGCGCGGCGCAACGACATGATCCTGCATCTGCACCGCGCCGGCCATTCCACCTACACCCGGCAAAAGAGCCACGGCGTGTCCTTCCGCGTCATCGCCAAATGGATGCGGCTGGCGGGTGTGGACCACATCCACGCCGGCACCGTGGTGGGCAAGCTGGAGGGCGATCCCGCCACCACCAAGGGCTATTACGACATCTGCCGCGAGGACTTCCTGCCCCAGCGGCTGGAGAACGGCATCTTCTTCGACCAGTCGTTCGCTTCGCTGCGCAAGACCATGCCGGTGGCGTCGGGCGGCATCCATGCCGGTCAGATGCACCAGTTGCTGGATTTGTTCGGCGACGACGTGGTGCTGCAGTTCGGCGGCGGCACCATCGGCCACCCCATGGGCATCCAGGCGGGCGCCACCGCCAACCGGGTGGCGCTGGAGGCCATGGTGCTGGCCCGCAACGAGGGCCGCGACATCCTGGCCGAGGGGCCGGACATCCTGGCCGCCGCCAGCCGCCACTGCACGCCCCTGCGCCAGGCCTTGGACGTCTGGAAGGACGTTACCTTCAACTACACCTCGACCGACTCACCGGACTTCGTGCCCACCGCCAGCGTTGCCGGCTGACGCCCTCAAGCGGCGGGCGGCCGCATGAGTGCCGTCGGCGCCCTTCCCATCAGAGAGTGAGGAAATCATCATGCGCGTCACCCAAGGAACCTTCTCCTTCCTGCCCGACCTGACGGATGAGCAGATCACGGCCCAGGTGCAGTACTGCATCGACAACGGCTGGGCGGTGAACATCGAATTCACGGACGACCCTCACCCCCGCAACACCTACTGGGACATGTGGGGCATGCCCATGTTCGACATCCGCGACGCCGCTGGGGTGATGGGGGAACTGGCCTCCTGTCGCAAGGTCTATGGCGACCGCTACATCCGCATCTCCGGCTTCGACGCCAGCCACGGGTGGGAGAGCGTGCGCCTGTCCTTCATCGCCAACCGGCCGGCCAACGAGCCCGGCTTCGGCCTGGAACGCCAGGAACATGACGGGCGGCGCGTGCGCTACAGCACCCGCGCCTATGCCGCCCAATTGCCGGAAGGGGAGCGGTATTCGTGATGGCCGCCCCCTCCCGTTGAAAGCCGTCCCGCCGGAGGCCGCCGCGGCCCCGGCGGCCCCCGGTGCCGTGGATTTGCGCGCCGACTTCGAAGCCTCCGGCCTGCCGGAAATCTTCGATCAGCTGGACCGGGAGATGGTGGGTCTGGCGCCCATCAAGGGGCGGCTGCGCGAGATCGCCGCCCTACTGCTGGTGGACAGGGCGCGCCAGCGCTTTGGCCTGGCGGTGGGCGCCCCCACCCTGCACATGAGCTTCACCGGCAACCCAGGCACGGGCAAGACCACCTTGGCGCTGAAGATGGCCGCCATCCTGCACCGGCTGGGCTATGTCCGGCGCGGGCACCTGGTGACCGTCACCCGCGATGATCTGGTGGGCCAGTACATCGGCCACACCGCGCCCAAGACGAAGGAGGTGCTGAAACGCGCCGCCGGCGGCGTGCTGTTCATCGACGAGGCCTATTACCTCTACCGGCCGGAGAACGAGCGCGACTATGGCCAGGAGGCCATCGAGATCCTGCTGCAGGTCATGGAGAACCAGCGTGACGACCTGGTGGTCATCCTGGCCGGCTATGCCGACCGCATGGACCGCTTCTTCCAGGCCAACCCCGGCTTCCGCTCCCGCGTGGCCCACCATATCGACTTCCCCGACTATGGCGAGGCAGAGCTGCTGGAAATCGGGGAGCGGCAACTGGAGAGCATGAACTATCGCTTCAGCCCCCGGGCCAAGGCGGTGTTCGCCCAATACATCGCGCTCCGCCGGGGCCAGCCGCATTTCGCCAACGGCCGATCCATCCGCAACGCCCTGGACCGCGCCCGCCTGCGCCAGGCCAGCCGCCTGTTTCAGCGGGAGGACGGCCCCCTGTCCGTGGACGACCTGACGCTGATCGAGGCGGAAGACATCCTGGCCAGCCGGGTGTTCGCGGGCCGCCCGGACGGCCAGATGGAAGAGAAGGAAACGGCGCCATGACCCAGCCGCTGATCGCCCCCAGCATCCTGTCCGCCGACTTCGCCAGCCTGGGCGCCGAGGTGCGGGCCATCACCGCGGCGGGGGCCGACTACATCCATGTCGATGTCATGGACGGCCATTTCGTGCCCAACATCACCATCGGCCCCGCCGTGGTGAAGGCGCTGCGCCCCCATACCGACCGCCCTTTCGACGTGCATCTGATGATCAGCCCGGTTGATCCCTATCTGGAAGCCTTCGCCCAGGCCGGGGCCGACATCATCACCGTGCAGGCGGAGGCCACCACCCACCTGGACCGCACGCTGGAGCGCATCCGCGCCCTGGGCAAAAAGGCCGGGGTGGCGCTGAACCCCTCCACGCCGGAAAGCGCCGTCGCCTATGTCCTGGACCGGCTGGACCTGGTGCTGGTCATGACGGTCAACCCCGGCTTCGGCGGCCAGTCCTTCATCCCCGCCATGATCCCCAAGATCCAGGCCCTGCGCGCCCTGATCGGCCGCCGGCCCATCCAGATCGAGGTTGACGGCGGCGTGAACCCTGAGACGGCGCGCCTGTGCGCGCAGGCGGGGGCGGAGGTGCTGGTCGCCGGCTCCGCCGTGTTCCAGGGCGGAGCCGGCCACTATCAGGCCAACATCGCGGCATTGCGCGGATAGGTGGCAATATTCCACCCCCTCTAGTCGGGCAAGCGGGCACGGTTGGGAGAGGGGGCATGAGCAGGTCGCCCTGATCCGGCAACTAGGCCGGGACTGGATGGCGGGCGACGGCCCAACCAGCCTCTGATCACCCGCCTGCCGCAACTGGACTGCGTGCTGGGCGACGCCACCTACGCCGCCGCCAAGGCGCCCTGGATGGCGTTGGCGCGGGAGTGACGCACCTTCATTTTTCGATGGAATCGAACCCGCCCGAACCTTGCCGAGAAAGAACACCAAAATACGTTGATGAACACCGACCACCACAATGGGAGCGGGATAACCATCATGCCCGACCGTTATTCGTCAGAGCGAAGCGATCCCGTTATCCCCCTGTGTGGAAAGTCCGCCATATCCCTCAGTTTCAATGGACGGGTTTTGTCCATGAACGGAAGCCCGAAGGGGGGGTACACCTATTTTGGCGTATCCGGCAGACCAAATGACAATGGTGAGTTCGATTATTCAATCCCCCGACAGAGGATGAGACGAGAGGGACCCATCCCAGAGGGTCAGTATTGGATTGAGCCCTCTCAGATGTGGACCAATCACTGGTACAACCTCGCACCATCAGCTGCCTGGGGATTTCACCGGATTACGATCCACATTTACCCTGGAACTGAAACGTATGGTCGCGGTGGCTTTTTCATCCATGGCGGGACCCATCCCGGCAGCGCTGGATGCATAAACCTCCACGCGGACATGGAGCGATTTCTTGTTGATCTACAGGAGGTCGTGAAAGACGGGCCGGAATGTTATGTGCCTCTGTCAATAAGGTATTGATATGTATCGAAAAATTGTCGGAATAGCCCTACTTTTGGGCATCGTCGGCGTTGCCGCCTTCAACGCCCTGAACCTATGGGAGGCTTACGGCAACGGCCCCCCTTATTACGGCGGCACGACCAACATGGATAAATGGGAAAGCCCCTGGCCCATTCTGGCACCCGTTGATGGGGTGACGGTCGTTGTTGCGGCCATCTACATAATGGGAGCCAGAAGACGTAGGGTTTGAGAAATCACCCGTATCGCGTGCTCAGACCCGTCTTGGAATTACGCATCCGGGTCCAGATGCGCGAATTAGGAGCGGATGACTGTTGTTTCTGGCATGATGGTGGGGAATAGGCTGGCGCCTTCGGGCGGGCCACGAAGTGGGGAGAGACGCCTTGTCGCCATTCGGCGTGTTCGCCTTGGCCGTCCTGGCCTTCGCCATCGTTCTTGTCTACAGCGGCGTCAAGACAGTGCCACAGGGCATGGAATACACGGTGGAGCGGTTCGGGCGGTACACCCGCACCCTGAAGCCCGGCTTGGCCATCATCGTCCCGTTCTTCGACCGCATTGGCGCCCGGCAGACCATGCAGGAAGTGGTGCTGGACGTGCCGTCGCAGGAGATCATCACCAAGGACAACGCCATGGTGACGGTAGACGGCGTGCTGTTCTTCCAGGTGCTGGACGCCGCCAAGGCCAGCTATGAAGTGCGCAACCTGGACAGCGCCGTGCTGAACCTGACCATGACCAACCTGCGCACGGTCATGGGCTCCATGGATTTGGACGAGCTGCTGTCGCAGCGCGATGCCATCAACGCCCGCCTGCTGACCGTGGTCGACGCCGCCACCCACCCCTGGGGCGTGAAGATCACCCGCGTGGAAATCCGGGACATCCAGCCGCCGCGCGACCTGGTGGACAGCATGGCCCGCCAGATGAAGGCGGAACGGGAACGCCGCGCCCTGATCCTGGAGGCGGAAGGCCTGCGCCAATCCGCCATCCTGCGGGCGGAGGGCGAAAAGCAGTCCGCCATCCTGCAGGCCGAAGGCAAGAGGGAGGCCGCCTTCCGCGAGGCGGAGGCCCGCGTGCGCCTGGCGGAGGCGGAGGCCACCGCCACCCGCGTGGTGTCGGAGGCCATCGCCGGCGGCAGCGTGCAGGCCGTGAACTACTTCATCGCCCAGCGCTATGTCGACGCGCTGAAGGGCTTCGCCGCCAGCCCCAACCAGAAAATCCTGTTCATGCCCATGGAATCGACCGGCATCCTGGGCGCCCTGGGCGGCATCGCCGAACTGGCCAAGGACAGCTTCGCCGGCACGCCCGCCAACCAGGCCCGCCCCAGCGCCCCACCCCGCCGGACCGATCCGCCGCCCGCTCCACCCTCGGCACCGCCGACCGGCGGCCCGTGGGCAACGCCGGAGAGCTGAGGAGAAGGCCATGCCCGACTTCACCGCATGGACGGCCCACGCCTGGCACTGGTGGGCGGCGGGCGTCGCCCTGGCGCTGGTGGAAATGATCACCCCCGGCGTCGGCCTGCTGTGGCTGGGTGTGGCGGCCGTGCTGGTGGGGTGCGTGCTGTTCCTGGTCCCCACCCTGCCCCTGGTGGCCCAGGTGGTGCTGTTCGCCGTCCTCGCGGCCGCCTTGCTGGTCATCACCCGGCGCTGGCTGGGCCGAGGCGGCCCCGCTACACAGGCCTCGCCTGAGCGGCTGAATGAGCGCGGCGCCCTCTACCTGGGCCGTCTCGTCACCCTGGAAACCGCCATCGTCAACGGCCAGGGCCGCGCCCGCCTGGACGACGGCGCCTGGATCGTCCACGGCCCCGACGACCTGCCGGCGGGCGCAACCGTGCGGGTGGTGGGGCTGGATGGCACGGCGCTGAGGGTGGAGGCGGCGTAAGGCTGCATCCGCTTTAGTCTCAAGAGCTAAGCCGACTTCGCGCCCGGCTTGCCCGGTTCGACCACGAAGCTGGCGCGGGTGCTGATGGCGCCGCCGGGGGTGCTGACGCGGTCCATGACGCGGAAGTTGGCCGTCAGCTTGTCATGGCCGATGTCGCACATCAGATAGCCGCGCTGGTCGTTCATGAAGCGGATGTGCGGGTTGCCGCGCTGGATCTCTTCCTGGCGGGGGCGCTTGTCGGCGCCGTCGCCGCCGGAGCTGATGGAGGTGCCGACGAATTCGGTGGCGACGATGGGCGCCTTGTCGCCGCGGTAGTCGGCCTTGAGGTCGCCGACGAAATTCTGGTGCTCATCCCCCGTCAGGACCACCACGTTGTTCAGGCGGCGGTCGGCGATGTGGCGCAGCAGGCGCTGGCGCGGCTCGTGATAGCCTTCCCAACTGTCCATGTTGTAGATGGGGCCGTGCCAGGGCTCGCGGTTCATGGTCATCATCATCACCTGCTGGCCGATGATGTTCCAGCGCGCGCGGCCACGGTCCAGCCCCTCGAACAGCCAGCGCTCCTGCTCCTCCCCCATCACCTGGGCGTCGTCGTCGTCCTGGCCCTCGCAGGCGGGCTTGAAGCCGTCGCCGCAGGGCTGGTCGGTGCGGAACTGCCGCGTGTCCAGCAGGTGCAGGTCGATCAGGTTGCCGAAGGCCAGGCGGCGGTAAATCTGCATGTCCGGGCCCTTGGGCCAGGAGGCGCGGCGCAGGGGCATGTGCTCGTAATACGCCTGGGCGGCCGCCGCGCGGCGCAGCAGGAAAAATTCGGGCGGCGCGATGCCGGCGCCGTCGGTGGCGCCGGTCCAGTTGTTGTCGACCTCATGGTCGTCCCAGGTCACCATCCACGGGCAGGCGGCGCGGGCCAGTTGCAGGTCCAGGTCCATGGTGTACTGGGCGTAGCGGCGGCGGTACTCATCCAGCGAATAGGGTTCGTCGCCCAGGTGCTGCCGGGGGGTGGGGATGGCCAGGCCGCCGTAGCGGCTGCTCTCATGCGTCCGCACCCGGTTTTCGTAGATATAGTCGCCATAGTGGAAGACGAAGTCCGGCCGTTCCTCCGCCAAATGGCGGAAGGCGGTGTAATAGCCATCCTCGTAATTCTGGCAGCCGACCATGCCCAGGCGCACGCGGTCCACCTTGGCGCCCAGGGCCGGGGCGGTGCGGGCGCGGGCCACCATGCTGCGCTCCGCCCCCACGGTGAAGCGGTAGTAGTAATCGCGGCCCGGTTCCAGGCCCCCGACCTCGACATGGACGGCATGGCCCAGTTCCGGCCGCGCCACCTCGGTCCCGCTCTGCACGATGGTGCGCATGCGGTCGTCCGTCGCCACCTGCCAGTCCACCTCCACCGGCCGCTTGGGCATGCCGTAGCCGAACGCCAGCGGATCGGGCGCCAGCCGGGTCCACAGCACGAAGCCGTCGGGCAGCGGGTCGCCGGAGGCCACGCCCAGCGAGAACGGATCGTTGCTGAACGCCGCCTGCGCCAGGGCCGAGCCCATGGACGACGGCAGCAGGAAGGCCGTGGCCGCGGTCGCCCCGAAGGTTTTCAGCAAGGCGCGGCGGGTGGCCTCGGGAACAGGGCTGAACCGGGTCATGGGCGGGATCTCGACGGCTGGCGGGGCGAAGGGACGCCAAGGGACATGGCGCAAACGGGCGGCAGAGTGCCTGCCGGCAGGGGCCTGTCAACCCGGAAAACCCCACCCAGCCAGCCCGTCATGAAAGTGTCGCAAGCGGGCGCAACCCTGGCGTCAGCGGCCGGCGCAACCGCAGATGGCGCCCACGGCCACGCCGCCCTATCTTGACCATTTGGTCAGGATCAGCCAGGGTGCAGTCCCGTGCCGTGCCCCCGTGCGCCCCCGGCTTGCCGGAAGCTTGGGAAATGGACTAGGTTTCAGGTCGAGCAAGCGGTGCGGCCTTCCCGTTCGCCGCCCGTCAATCGAGTATGCCCCAAGGGAGGCAGGGACCCTTCATGAGTAGAGCGATCCGCGCGGCGTTGGCGGCGGCCGCCCTGTTGAGCTGCGCCTTGTCCGCCCCCAAAGCGGATGCCGCCTTCTTTCCCGGCGTGGTCTTCGATTATGGCGGCAAGTACGACAAGTCCTTCAACGAAGGCGTCCTGACGGGAATCGAGCGCTTCCGCCGTGAGACGGGCGTCCCCTACAAGGCGCTGGAGATCAGCAACGACGTCCAGCGCGAGCAGTACCTGCGCCGCCTGGCGGAGCATGGCGCCGACATCATCCTGGCCGTGGGCTTCAGCCAGGCGCCTGCGGTGGCCAAGGTCGCCAAGGAATTCCCGGAGATCAAGTTCACCCTGATTGACGGCGTGGTGAAGCTGCCTAACGTCCAGTCCATCCTGTTTTCCGAGCAGGAGGGGTCGTACCTGGTGGGCATGCTGGCGGCGTTGAGCAGCAAGACCCACACGGTGGGCTTCGTCGGCGGCATGGACATCCCCCTGATCCGCCGATTCGCCTGCGGGTATGAGCAGGGGGTGAAGGCCGTAGCCCCGGACGACCACATCATCACCAACATGGTGGGCACCACGCCCGCCGCCTGGTCGGACCCCACGCGCGGCGGCGAATTGGCCAAGAGCCAGTTCGACCGGGGCGTGGACGTGGTGTTCGCCGCCGCCGGGCAAAGCGGCATCGGCGTGCTGCAGGCGGCCAAGGATGCCGGCAAGCTGTCCATCGGCGTCGACAGCAACCAGAACCACCTGTTCCCGGGCTCCGTCCTGACCTCCATGGTCAAGCGGGTGGACGTGGCCGCCTACAACGCCATCAAGGCGGCGCAGGACGGCACCTGGCAACCCGGCGTGCGCACGCTGGGCCTGAAGGAGGACGGCGTGGGCTGGGCGCTGGATGAGAACAATGCCAAGCTGGTGACGCCGGAGATGAAGGCGGAACTGGACGCGGCCTCGGCGGAAATCCAGGCTGGAACCCGCAAGGTCGCCAATTACGACGAAACCAACGGCTGCAAGTACTGACGCCGCCCCCGCCACGCCTCGGGGCCCGCCCGTGCGCCCCCCAGACCCAGAGACCAGCCGCCCCGTGTCGCAGACCGTTCCCCCCGACTTCCCCGCAGCCGCAGCCGGGCCCCTGGGCCGTGGAACTGGTGGGCATCGACAAGCGCTTCGGCCCCGTCCACGCCAACAAGGCCGTGAGCCTGCGCATCCGCGCCGGGTCCATCCATGGCCTGGTGGGGGAGAACGGCGCCGGCAAGTCCACCCTGATGAGCATCCTCTACGGCTTCTACCAGGCCGACGAGGGGCAGATCCTGGTCAACGGCGCCGAGGCGCGCATCCGCGAGCCCAAGGACGCCATCAACCTGGGCATCGGCATGGTCCACCAGCACTTCATGCTGGTGGAGGAATTCACCGTGCTGGAAAACCTGATGCTGGGGGCCGAGGGCGGCCGCCTGCTGAAGGACGGCATCCGCAAGGCCCGGGCGGAGGTGGAGCGGCTGGAGAAAGCCTATCGCCTGGACGTGCCGCTGGACACCAAGGTCGCCGACCTGAACGTGGGCGTGCAGCAGCGGGTGGAAATCCTGAAGGCGCTTTATCGCGGCGCCCAGGTGCTGATCCTGGATGAGCCGACGGCCGTGCTGTCGCCGCCGGAGGTGCAGGACCTTTTCCGCATCCTGGACGCCTTGCGCGCCCAGGGCCGCACCATCCTGATGATCACCCACAAGCTGAAGGAGATCATGGCCATCACCGACGCCGTGTCGGTGTTGCGCCAGGGGGCGGTGGTGGCCAACTTCGACACCCGGGACACCAGCGAGGCCGCGCTGGCCGAAGCCATGGTGGGCCGCCGCGCCAACCCCGTCGTCCGCCGGCCGGGGGCGCCCGCGGGCGCGCCGCTGCTGACGGTGGAGGATCTGAGCGTGATCGACGAGCGCGGGGTGGAGCGCCTGAAGGGCGCCACCTTCCGCGTGCGGGCCGGGGAGATCGTGGGCGTGGCCGGCGTGGCCGGCAATGGCCAGTCGGAATTGCTGGAGGCACTGTCGGGCATGACGCCGTTCCAGCGCGGCCGCTTCCACATCAATGGCCGTGACGTGACGCCGGATGCCCCCATGGACCCGGCCCAGGCCCGGCGCCAGGGCATCGCCCATGTGCCGGAGGATCGCCTGCGCCGCGCGGTGGTGAAGCCCTTCCCCGCCTTCCAGAACGCCCTGTTGGGCTATCAGGACGACCCGGCCATGGCCGACGGCCCGCGCCTGAACTGGAAGCGGGTGGCCGCCGCCACCGCCCGCCTGATGGAGGATTGGGACGTCCGCCCCCGCCAGCCGTCCCTGCGCACCTCGCTCTTTTCTGGCGGCAACCAGCAGAAGCTGGTGCTAGGCCGGGAGATGGAGCGCGACCCCAACGTGCTGCTGGTGGGGCAGCCCACCCGGGGCGTGGACATCGGCGCCATCGAGTTCATCCATCGCCGCCTGCTGACCATGCGCGACGCCGGCAAGGCCATCCTGCTGGTCTCCGCCGAGCTGGAGGAGATCATGGCCCTGTCCGACCGCATCCTGGTGATGTGCGACGGCGCCATCACCGGCGAGCTGGCGGCCGAGGATGCGACCGAGGGACTGATCGGCCGCCTGATGGCCGGCATCACCGACGATATGGAAACAGAGACGGGCCCGCGCGCCGACGCGGCCGGAGGGGCGGCATGAGCGCGTCAACCAATTCCGACGGCCTGCCGCGTTGGGCCACGCTGGCCCTGCTGCCGGCCATCAACCTGGGCGCCGCCCTGGTGGTGTCGTCCCTGGTCATCCTGGCCATCGGCCAGGACCCCGTTTCCGCCCTGGCCTTCATGGTCAAGGGGGCGGTGGGCAGCGGCACGGGCCTCAGCTACACCCTCTATTACGCCACCAGCCTGATCTTCACCGGCCTGGCCGTGGCCATCGCCAACCATGCCGGCCTGTTCAATATCGGCGGCGAGGGCCAGGCCTATGTCGGCGGCCTGGGCACCGGCCTGGTGTGCCTGGCGCTCAGCGGCTGGCCCTGGTACGCCGTGCTGCCGGTGGCGGTGCTGGCGGGCGCCCTGTTCGGCGCGGTGTGGGGCCTGGTCCCAGGCTATCTGCAGGCCTATCGCGGCAGCCACATCGTCATCACCACCATCATGTTCAACTTCCTGGCCAGCGCCCTGATGGTCTATCTGCTGGGCGGGCCGCTGATCGAGCATGGCCAGATGGCGCCGGAAAGCCGGGAGTTCGCCGAGAGCACCTTCCTGCCGGCGGTGAAGGAGATCGCGGCCGCCCTGGGGTACCGCACCCCCACCCTGCCGCTGAACCTGTCGCTGATCCTGGCGCTGCTCTGCGCTGGCGGGGTCTGGTTCCTGATCTGGCACACCCGCTGGGGTTTTCAGATGCGCACGGTGGGCGCCAACGAGGCGGCGGCCCGCTACGCCGGCATGAACGCCCGCACCACCATCGTCGTCGCCATGGCCATTTCCGGCGCCCTGGCCGGCCTGGTCGGCATCAACGAGCTGCAAGGGGTGCAGCACCGCGTCACCCTGAACTTCCAGGCCGGCATGGGCTTCACCGGCATCGCCGTGGCCCTGATGGGCCGGGGGCACCCGGTGGGCATCGTCCTGTCGTCGCTGCTGTTCGGCGCCCTGTACCAGGGCGGGGCGGAACTGTCGTTCGAATACAATGAGATCAGCCCGCGCCTGGTGGTGGTGATCCAGGGCGTGGTCATCCTGTTCTCCGGCGCCTTGGAGCACATGTTCCGCCCGGCGCTGCTGCGCCTGTTGAAGCCCAAGGCCCCGGCCGCCGCCGGCCAGCGCGCTTAAAGATCCGGGGAAGAGATCATGGACGATACCACCCTGTGGATCGTGTCGCTGCTGGCCAGCACCGTGCGCCTGGCGACACCGCTGGTGCTGGCGGCACTGGCCGGCTTTTATTCCGAGCGCGCCGGCGTGGTCGACATCGGCCTGGAAGGCAAGATGCTGACCGGCGCCTTCGCGGCCGCCGCCACCGCCACCGCCACCGGGTCGCCTTGGGCGGGCCTGGCGGCCGCCATCGCGGCATCGCTGGTGCTGGCCCTGGTGCACGGCTTCGCCTGCATCACCCACCGCGGCGACCAGGTCGTGGCCGGCGTCGCCATCAACACCATCGCCGCCGGCCTGACGGCCGTGCTGGCCAACGCCTGGTTCGACCTGGGCGGCCGCACCCCGTCGCTGGACGGCACGCAGCGCTTCCTGGGCCTGCATTTCCCCTGACCGACGCCCTGCGCGGCGTGCCCCTGCTGGGCCGCCTCTATGGCGAGGTCGTGGGCGGACAGAACCTGCTGGTCTACCTGGCGGTCCTGGCCGTGCCCCTCACCTCATGGGTCGCCTACCAGACCCGCTTCGGCCTGCGCCTGCGGGCGGTGGGGGAAAACCCGGCCGCCGTGGACACGGCCGGCATTTCCGTGCCCTGGCTGCGCTATCGCGCCGTGCTGATCACCGGCGCCTTGTGCGGTGTCGCCGGCGCCTATCTCTCCATCGCGCAGGGCGCCGGCTTTCAGGAGAACATGACCGCCGGCAAGGGATACCTGGCGCTGGCCGCCCTGATCCTGGGCAAATGGCGGCCCTATCCCACCCTGGCGGGCTGCCTGCTGTTCGCCGCCACCGACGCCTTGCAGGCGCGTCTGCAGGGCGTGGCCCTGCCGGTGGTCGGCGCGGTGCCGGTGCAGATCATCGAGGTGCTGCCCTACATCTTGACCGTGCTGCTGCTGGCCGGCTTCGTCGGCAAGTCCATCCCGCCCAAGGCGGCCGGCCAAGCCTATGTCAAAGATCGCTGAGCGACCTACATCAAGGCGGGCGCCAATCGTCTTGATGTAACAGCGCACCTGTAAAGCCAGGGCGGGGCCGGACGCCGGCCCCGCCATTTCCCCGACGCCGATGAAGGACGCCCCGCCATGCCCGCCCGCCGCCGCCTGGCCGCCCTGCTGTTGACCGGTAGCATGCTGATCGGGACCGTGACCGCGACGGCGCAGGAGGTGCGGCCCGACCAGATCGACGTGCAGATCCTGTCGACGACCGACCTGCACATGAACCTCATGGATTACGATTACTACGCCGACAGGCCGGATCCCGGCGTCGGCCTGGTGCGCGTGGCCAGTCTGATCCGCAAGGCGCGGGCGGAAAAACCCAACACCCTGCTGGTGGATGCCGGCGACCTGATCCAGGGTACGCCCATGGGCGATTATGTGGCCCGCGTCCAGGGCCTGGGACCGGGCAAGTTCCAGCCCATCATCGCCGCCATGAACGCCCTGGGCTATGACGCCGCCGTCATGGGCAACCATGAATTCAACTTCGGCCTGGATTACGCCGTCGCGGCGGAGAAGGAGGCCAAGTACCCCGTGCTGGCCGGCAACGTGAACCGGGTGGAGGATGGCCAGCCGCTGTTCCCCGCCGGAATCATCCTGGACCGGCAGTTCACCGACGGCGCCGGCGCCAAGCACACGGTGCGGGTGGGCGTGGTCGGCGTGCTGACGCCCCAGATCGTGCTGTGGGACAAGGACAAGCTGGAGGGCAAGGTCACCACCGCCGACATCGTGGAGGTGGCGGCCAAGACCGCCCGCGACCTGAAGGCCCAGGGGGCCGACGTGGTGGTGGTGGTGACGCACAGCGGCCTGTCGGGCGCGCCCTACCAGAAGATGGCGGAGAACGCCGGCGTCGCGGTGGCCGCCATCCCCGAGGTGGACGCCGTCGTCACCGGCCATTCCCACCGCGTCTTCCCTGGGGCCGACTATGCCAACCTGCCGGACGCCGACATCCCGCATGGACTGATCCATGGCAAGCCGGTGGTCATGGCCGGATTCTTCGGCGACCATCTGGGCGTGATCGACCTGATCCTGTCCGCCGACCCCAAGGCCCATGACGGCAAGGGCGGCTGGATCGTGGCCGGCGGCCATGCCGAAACCCGCGCTGTGCTGACGCGGGTGAACGGCAAGGCCACCCCGCTGGTGGAACCGGATGCGCAGGTGGCGGCCCTGGCCCAGGCCGCGCACCAGGCCACGCTGGACTATGTGCGCCAGCCGGTGGGCAAGAGCACCGGCCGCATCGAAACCTATTTCGCCTTCATCGCCGACCAGCCGGCCCTGGACATCGTGTCCGACGCCCAGCGCGCCTATGTGGCCAAGGCCCTGGCGGGGAGCCCCTACGCCGGGCTGCCCATCCTGTCGGCCGCGGCCCCGTTCAAGGCCGGCGGCAAGCCGGGGCCCGACTATTTCACCGACGTGGCCGCCGGGCAGATCAGCCTGCGCAACGTGGCCGACCTCTACCTCTATCCCAACATCGTCGCGGCGGTGAAGGTGACGGGCGCCCAGGTGCGGGATTGGCTGGAGATGGCGGCGCGGGTGTTCAACCGCATCGACTCGGCCAAGAAGGAAGCCCAGATGCTGGTGAACCGCGCGGTTCCCAGCTTCGACTTCGATGTCATCGATGGCGTCACCTGGCGGGTCGATCTGACCCAGGCGCCCCGCTTCGGGGGCGATGGCAAGCCCTTGCCGGGCGACAACCACCGCATCGTCGACCTGCGCTATGAGGGCCGGCCGGTGAAGGACGATGAGGAATTCATCGTCGTCACCAACAACTACCGCGCCAATGGCGGCGGCAACTTCCCCGGCCTGGATGGCAAGAACATCGTCTATTCCGGGACGGAGACCATCCAGGAGATCATCGCCGACTATCTGCGCGGCGTCGGCACGCTGATGCCCAAGACCAACCACAGCTGGGGTTTCGCCCCCATCGCGGCGCCGGTGACGGTGCTGTACGACACCAACGCCAAAGCCGCCCCCCTGCTGACCAACTACCCCAACCTCAGCGACGCCGGCCCAGGCGAGGCGGGGCTGGAGCTGTTCCGCGTCGACCTGTCGCCGACGGCGCTGGCCGGCCAGGCCCTGGGCAAGTGAGGATCGGTCGGATGGGGGACGGGGGCATGCGGGTCAGGAAGAAAGTGTGGCGGGCCTACCTGGCGGGGCCGGAGGTGTTCCTGCCCGACCCGGGTGCCGCGGCCGAGGCGCTGCGCGCCGTATGCGCGCGACATGGCATCGTCGGCGTCTTTCCCCTGGATGGCGCGGTCGCCCCCGCCCCTGGGGAGCTGCCGGCGGCGCACGCCGCCCGCATCCGCGCCGCCAACCTGGCGCTGATCCGGGAAACGGATCTGGTGCTGGCCAACGCCAGCCCCTTCCGGGGACCCTCCGCCGACGATGGCACCGCCTATGAGATGGGCTATGCCACGGCACTGGGGCGGCCGGTGTTCGCCTATACCGAAACGGCAGACAGCCTGCTGGAGCGCACGCGGGCCCACGGTCCCGTCATACGCGGCGATGACGACGCGTGGCGCGACCCGGCGGGACAGATGGTGGAGGATTTCGGCCTGGGCGCCAATCTGATGCTGGTGGACCCGGCGATCACCGCCTGGGGCGAGGCCGGCACCCATGGCCTGTACCAGGGCGCGGAGGCCGCCGTGGCGGCGGCGGCGGCCTGGATCACCGCGCAGCCCCCCAAGCCCTGAAATACGACGGCTGAAAACACGACAGCCGGGCCGTTGCCGGCCCGGCTGTCGTCGTTTCTACCGTTTCATGCGCATCAGGCGGCGTTCTGCGACACACCCATGCGGCGGAACCTATCGCTGTCCAAAACCACCTCAAGCGCGAGGCTCAGGCGATCACTGGCGCGACCATCGACCAGGAATTCGACATGGGGCGGATGGCCCGCCCGCTGGTGGATGGCGTGGACCAGCAGGCGACGCTTGGGCAGCTTCACCTCTTCCATCCATTCACCGGGTTTGGGCGGTTCGCCCCCGCGCCTTGACAACACCATAGCTTCCCTACTCCTTAACAGCCTCGGCGGTACACGCGCACGCGGCACCCCCGCGGGGTCGGCTCTTGAAACCCGGGCCGTTCGCCGGACCGGCCGCCCGGGGGTGGAACCCTTGGGCTGTCACGGTCAGCATAATCCAAATCAAATGCTAAGAGATATAGCTTAGGGGTACGTGGCGCCCTTGTCATCCGCCATCTTCCCCCCTTTCGCCATCCGGGGCCGCCAAAAGGGGCAGACCGGTGCGGAAAGTGGGTTGGGCATGGCCGCCGCCATAGGGAAATATCTCATATTTCCCAAATAGTTGCTCTATTCCTACCCTCCGCTCAACCAGCCGTCCCGCCAGGCGTCGGCATCCGCGACATCACCTAAAGAGCCAAGTGGGTCGGCTGCCTCGAAGGGATTAGCCAAAAGACTATGTCCCTCACGCCGAGCGGCACACCCCATGGCATAGGCGATGAGCAGATAGCCCATCAGTTCGCTGCCCAAACCGCCCGAACCGGAACCGGCCGGACCGGAACCGCCTGCCCCCGCCTGAGGGGAAGAGAGCGGCGCGGTGAGAACATCGGCGGTGATGGTCATGGGTGTTCTCCTCCCTGGCGCCTGTCGAGACGGGCAGTGCCATTGAGATACCGAAGCCCGCAGTTAGCGTCCTTGAGATGAATCAATCAGCGACCAACTGGTTCACCCAACGAAGTCCATAAAGCTGCGTAATGAGGAAACCAGGTTGGGGTTCGAGGTTGTTTGCATTATGCAATGCGTTGGTCACCAAACTATTCAAAAGGCGCGATGCGTATCGCAGCGCAAAAGGTTAAATTCCGCATCGCATTGTAGGACAGCATCGCGACACCCACGCGATGCATCATGTTAGTTAATTGAAATTAATACATTCATGGCGACTCGGTGAAAATTGGCATGCCTCGTGCTTATAACGGGACATGAACCAAACGGGCAAAGCCCACCCCGAACCGATAAATAGGACTACCGCCATGATCCGCCGCATCGCCGCCGCTTCCGCCCTCGTCGCCGCCCTGATCTCCGCCCCGGCCCTGGCCGATACCTCGGGCAGCATCCGGCTCAGCGGCACGGTCGCGCAGACCTGCACCGTGGCGGTGACCGATGCCGGCGCCACCCTGAACATCCTGTCCGGCTCCAGCAACGTGGCGGTCGGCAGCGTGGTCGAGAACTGCAACGACGGCGCCGGCTATACCATCACTGTCGCCTCGGCCAACAACGGCACCCTGAAGTCCAGCGCCACCGGCGCCCAGGCCATCAGCTACACCACGACCTACGACGGCACCAGCGGCTCGGGCTCCAGCTTCGCCGTCACCCGCTCCGGCGCCCAGTTCAACAAGACCGCCGCCGTGTCCGTGACCGTCCCGGCCAACGCCCAGGCCATCGCCGGCAGCTACGCCGACACCCTGACCATCACCATCGCCGGCAAGTAAGCCGACCCCTTCTTCGCCGTGCCAGAGGGCGCCCCCGACCGGGGCGCCCTTTCGCGCGTCCGGGCCGACCCTGGCGAACGGCAAATCCTAATGCATTGATTCGCTTGCGTTCCTGGCCTTCCGCCCGCTGCGGAACGCAAGGGTTGGGCTGCCGCGCCCGACAGGCTCGGTCAGCATAAATCCGATATATTAACCTTATCAATACATTAACAAATTGGCCCAGCACGGCCCCGCTTCTGGCACCCCGTTTGCTGTTACCCCTCCCATCAAGCAAACGGGCAACAAGCCCTGCCGAACCGATAGGAACCACCGTCATGATCCGCTTCGCCGCCGCCGCCCTGATCGCCGCCGCTTCCCTGGCCGCCGCCCCCGCCTTCGCCGCCGCCAGCGCCTCGGGCACCATCCAGCTGAACAGCACCGTCGCCCAGACCTGCACCGTGGCCGTCACCGACGCCGGCGCCCAGCTGAACATCCTCTCCGGCTCCAACGCCGTCACCGTCGGCAGCGTGGTCGAGACCTGCAACGACGGCGCCGGCTACCAGATCAGCGTCACCTCCGCCAACGGCGGCACCCTGAAGTCCAACGCCACCGGCGCCCAGCCCATCAGCTACACCCCCATCTACGACGGCCAGTCCAGCGGCAGCAGCGTCAACGTCGTCCGCTCCTCCGCCCAGTTCAACAAGACCGCCACCGTCGCCGTCACCGTCCCCGCCAACGCACAGGCCATCGCCGGCAGCTACACCGACACCCTGACCATCACCATCCAGGGAAAGTGACGCTTCTTCCCCCAAAGCAAAACGGCCCCGCCTGGTCACCCAGGCGGGGCCGTTGCCATTTCGCCACCGCAGCAAAGGGTGCCGGCGCACGGCGCAATAAAAAACCCCGGCAGCCTCAAAGGCGCCGGGGTCGAGTTTAAAAGGGAGGAAAACGCAACCAAGTTGCCCTTCTGTTATCGCTCTTAACTATGAACAAATCCTTTACCGCAGCGCACAAAAATGGACCTCCCACCGAGGGTCGCCCCGCGAGGGCCGCCCCTGTCCAAGCGGCGAACGATCCTGTAATATCAAGGCCGTTAGCCCTGGCGTGGCACTGCAAAGCCCCGTCTGGACCCCCGTCGCGGTACGCCGGACAGGGGTTCACGGCTTAAGAGAATTCGGGGTACCCCCTTCGCCTGGGCTGGGGTGTGGGATACTTGGGAGGAAACGGAATGAACGGAACCGCCGGACGGCTCGTCTGGCTGATCGTGGCGCTTGTCGGCGCCGGATCGCTGGGCGTGGTCGCGCTGTCGCGCGGCGAAAGCATCAATGCGCTGTGGGTGGTTGTGGCGGCGCTGTGCACCTACACCATCGCCTATCGCTTCTACAGCCTGTACATCGCCAATGTCGCCCTGAAGCTGGACGGCGGGCGCGCCACCCCGGCCATCCGCCATAACGATGGCCTGGATTATGTGCCCACGGACAAATGGGTGCTGTTCGGCCACCACTTCGCCGCCATCGCCGGCGCCGGCCCCCTGGTGGGTCCCGTCCTGGCCGCGCAGATGGGCTATCTGCCCGGTACCCTTTGGATCCTGGTCGGCGTCGTCTTCGCCGGCGCGGTGCAGGACTTCATCGTCCTGTTCGCCTCCACCCGCCGCGACGGCCGGTCCCTGGGCGACATGATCAAGTCCGAAATGGGCACGGTGCCGGGCGTCATCGCCCTGTTCGGCGTGCTGCTGATCATGATCATCCTGCTGGCCGTGCTGGCGCTGATCGTGGTCAAGGCCCTGGCCGGCAGCCCCTGGGGCACCTTCACCGTCTTCGCCACCATGCCCATCGCCGTGCTGATGGGCGTCTATGGCCGCTTCATCCGACCCGGCCGCGTGGGCGAAATGTCGGCCATCGGCCTGGTCCTGCTGCTGCTGGGCATCATGGGCGGCCAGTGGGTGGCAGAGGATCCCGCCTGGGCCGCGGCCTTCACCTTCAAGGGTGAGACGCTGGCCCTGATGTTGATTGGCTACGGTTTCATCGCCTCGGTCCTGCCGGTGTGGCTGCTTCTGGCGCCGCGCGACTATCTGTCGACCTTCCTGAAGATCGGCACCATCATCGCGCTGGCGGTGGGCATCCTGATCGTCATGCCCGAGCTTCATATGCCGGCGGTCAGCCGCTTCGTCGACGGCAGCGGCCCGGTCTTCTCCGGCCAGTTGTTCCCCTTCCTGTTCATCACCATCGCCTGCGGCTCGGTCTCGGGCTTCCACGCCCTGATCTCGTCGGGCACCACGCCCAAGATGCTGGAGACGGAAACCCAGGCTCGCATGGTCGGCTATGGCGCCATGCTGGCCGAAAGCTTCGTCGCCATCATGGCTCTGATTTCGGCCTGCGTGCTGCACCCCGGCGTCTATTTCGCCATGAACACCCCCGCCGGCGTCATCGGCACCACGGTGGACCAGGCGGCGCAGGTCGTGGGCAACTGGGGCTTCGCCATCACGCCCGATGAGCTGGCCCAGGTGGCCAAGAATGTGGGCGAGTCGACCATCCTCAGCCGCGCGGGTGGCGCCCCCACCCTGGCCGTGGGCATGTCCACCATCCTGTCCAGCCTGGTGGGCGGCCAGTCCATGACCGCCTTCTGGTACCACTTCGCCATCCTGTTCGAAGCGCTGTTCATCCTGACCACGGTCGACGCCGGCACCCGCGTCGCCCGCTTCATGATCCAGGATCTGTTGGGCACGGCGGTGCCGGCCCTGCGGGTCACCCAGAGCTGGGGCGCCAACCTGCTGGCCACGGCCATCGCCGTTTCCGGCTGGGGCTATTTCCTGTACCAGGGCGTGGTCGACCCGCTGGGTGGCATCAACACGCTGTGGCCCTTGTTCGGCATCTCCAACCAGATGCTGGCGGCCATCGCCCTGATGCTGGGTACGGTCATCCTGTTCAAGATGAAGCGGGAGAAGTTCGCCTGGATCACCATCCTGCCCACCACCTGGCTGGCCATCTGCACGCTGACCGCCGGCTGGCAGAAGCTGTTCGATGACAATCCGGCCGTGGGCTTCCTGGCACACGCCAGGAAGTTCTCGACCGCCCTGGCCGACGGCAAGGTCCTGGCCCCGGCCAAGACGACGGAGGCCATGGCCCGGGTCATCACCAACGACTATGTCGACGCGACCCTGTGCGGCGTGTTCATGGCCGTGGTCGTTTCCATGCTGGTGTTCGGCCTGCTGAACATCCGCAAGGCCCTGGCCAACCCGCGCGCCACGACGCACGAGGTCGGAGCCGTCTCCCTCGGGGGTGGTGCCGCCGTCGCGGCCGGGGACGACTGATGGCGGCGCAGGCGCAAGCCCTTCCCTTCGCCAAGCTGGTGGCCCGCATGGCCAACCTGATGGTGGGGTTGCCGGACTACGACAGCTATGTCGAGCACCGGCGCCTCAACCATCCGGACCAGCCCATCATGTCGCGGGAGGCGTTCTTCCGCGAACGACAGGAGGCGCGGTACAGCGGCAAGGTCGGCCGCTGTTGCTGAACCCATCCAATTTGTTTACCGAGAGGGGGGCCCACGCGGCCCCCCTCTTCTTTGCCCGCGACCAACGAAAGCCCCAGCATGCGCATCATCTCCGCCAACCTGAACGGCATCCGCTCCGCCACCACCAAGGGCTTCTTCGAGTGGATGGCGGCCCAGGACGCCGACGTCGTCTGCGTGCAGGAGCTGAAGGCCCAGGCCGAGGACATGACGCCCCTGATGCTGGCACCCAGCGACGCCGCCGGCGCCCCCTATCATGGGTTTTTCCAATACGCGGAAAAGAAAGGTTACAGCGGCGTCGGCCTCTACAGCCGCAAGGCGCCGGACCAGGTGATCGCGGGCCTGGGGATCGAGGACATCGACGCCGAGGGCCGCTATGTCGAGGCGGTGTTCGGCAACCTGTCCGTCGTCTCGGTCTACCTGCCGTCGGGGTCAAGCGGGGAGCATAGGCAGGCCGCCAAGTTCGCCTTCATGGACCGCTTCCTGCCCCACATGGCCGCCCTGGCCCAGGCCGGTCGCCAGGTCATCATCTGCGGCGATTGGAATATCGCCCATAAGGAAATCGACCTGAAAAACTGGAAGGGCAACCTGAAGAACTCGGGCTTCCTGCCGGAGGAGCGCGCCTGGCTGTCCCGCCTGTTCGATGAACAGGGCTGGGTCGACGTCTATCGCCGCCTGTACCCCGAGGTGGGCGAGGAAGGTTACACGTGGTGGTCCAATCGGGGCCAGGCCTGGGCCAAGAACGTCGGGTGGCGCATCGACTACCAGATCGCCACGCCGGGCGTGGCCGCCACCGCCCAACGGGCCGCCATCTACAAGGACCAGCGCTTCAGCGACCATGCGCCGCTGACCGTGGATTATCTTTGAATCTTTCCTGAACGCATCCGCGCCTTCGAAGGGGCGAAAAAACCTCTTGAGCCGGACCCTGGGTCATACCCGCACCGTCCCTTATCGACGATGATCGGGGGCAAGATGGTGCGGACAAGGGTGGACAGTATGGCCAGGAAGCGGATGGCGGAACCGGTGCTGACGGCGGCGGAAGCGGCCGCGCGCACCGGGCTGACCGTCCGGGCGCTGCGGGTCTATGAGGCCAGGGGCCTGCTGGATCCGCCGCGCACGGATAAGGGCTGGCGGCTGTATGGGCCCCGGGAGTTCCAACGTCTGGGCATCATCCAGGCGCTGAAATCCCTGGGCCTGTCGCTGGCCGAAATCGCCCGGGTCCTGGCCGGCGACACCCCGTCGCTGCGGCGCGTGCTGGAGGTGCAGGCCGCCCTCTGGCGTGGGCGGCTGGCGGCGGCCCAGGCCGGGCTGGACCTGGTGAAACAGGCCCTGGCCCGCACGGATACGTCCCGCCCCGACGTCCCCCCGATCTCCGTCGATGATCTGTGCACTTTGATCCGGAGATTGAACATGAACACGATGCCTGAAACCCTGCGTACCGTCCTGGCCGAGGACTATACGGCCGAGGAACGCGCCACCCTGATGACACCCCGGGGCAGTGAGGCGGCCGTAGCCGAGGGTACACGCGCCTGGACCCAGCTGATCGCCGACATCCAGGCCTTGCGGCAGGCCGGCATTCCGGCCACCGATCCGCAAGCCCAGGAGGCCGCCCGGCGCTGGCAGGGCCTGGTGGCCGCCTTCACCCAGGGGGACGGGGCGGTGGCGCAACGCACCGCCGGCCTATGGCAAAAGGCCCTGGACCGCGACCCGCAAGGCCACGGCCTACCCTTCGACCAGGGCCTGTGGGACTATGTCGGCGCCGCCACGAAAGCGGCCCAGGCGTAGGCGCAAAAGAAAACCCGCCCTGGCCAGCGCCGGGGCGGGTTCTCCTTGAACTCAAGCCGGGTGGCGATCAGCGCGCGGCCTTGGCCTGGGACAGGAAGCTGCTGCCGTCATCCTGCCAGCCGCCACCCAGCGCCTTGAACAGGCTGACGCTGGCCTGCACCCGCGACAGCTTCACCTGGGCCAGGGTGTCCTGGGTGGACAGCAGGGTGCGCTGGGTGTCCAACAGGGTCTGCAGATCGGTCAGGCCGCCCTTGTAGCGGTCCTCCGCCAGTTCAAAGGCGCGCTGGCTCTGGGCCACGGCGTCCTTCTGCAGGCTGTACTGGTCCTGGTAGCGGTCGATGGAGTAGACGGCGCTTTCCACGTCGGACAAAGCGGACAGGGCGGCCTTGCGGTAATCCTCCGCCAGTTCGCGGTGCCGGCCTTCCGCCTGGCGCACCTGGCCCTCCAGCCGGCCGCCGGAGAACAGGCTCTGGGCCAGGTTGCCGCCCAGGCTGAACAGCAGGGTGGGGGCGTTCACCAGATGGGCCAGGGTCGCCGCCTCGACGCCGGTGCTGGCGTTCAGGGTGACGGACGGCAGCATCTGCGTCCGCGCCACCGTGATGTCGGCGCCGGCGGCGGCCAATTGCGCCTCGGCATAGCGGATGTCGGGGCGGCGGGTCAGCAGTTCGGCCGGGACGCCGGTGCCCAGGGCCGGGGGCTGCACATCGGCCAGGCCCCGGGCCTGGACGGTGAAGCCCTCCGGCGCCCGGCCCAGCAGGATGGCCAGGGCGTTCACCTGCGTGCGTTCCTGCTGTTCCAGGGCCGGCACGGCGGCGCGCTGGGTGGCCACGATGGACTTCTGCTGCACCAGGTCCAGCTGGCTGTCGGCGCCGGCGGCCACGCGAGCCT
This sequence comes from Nitrospirillum karajorum, assembly GCF_036348415.1. Lineage (NCBI taxonomy): Bacteria > Pseudomonadati > Pseudomonadota > Alphaproteobacteria > Rhodospirillales > Azospirillaceae > Nitrospirillum > Nitrospirillum karajorum. Next base: position 1,114,845 of record NZ_JAZBQB010000001.1, on the reverse strand, counting down.
CGATCAAGGACAGCACATGCTCGGCATTTTCCAGGTTGCCACGCGCCACCGCCAGGCGGTCCCGCAGGGCCAGGATCTGGAAATAGGTCGACGCCACATTGCTGCTGAGCGACAGGGCAACCGTTTCGTTATCGAAACGGCTGGCGTCCAGGCTGAATTGCGCGGAATCGCGGCTGGCGCGGTTCTTGCCCCAGAAGTCGATCTCATAGCTGGCGGAAAGCGACGCCTGGTGCACATTGCTGGCATAGTCGCTGGCCGGCACGGAGGCCAGGCCGCGGGCGGCCGATCCCTTCATGTTGCGGCTGCCGGAGCGGGTGCTGCCCAGCCCAAGCTGGACGCTGGGCCACAAGGGGGCGCCGGCGATTTCCGCCTGGGCTTCGGCCTGGGCGATACGGGCGGCAGCGGCCCCCAGGTCGGGGTTGTCGGCCCGCGCCTGGGCCAACAACTGGGTCAGTTCGGGGGAGTTGAAACCCGACCACCAATCGGTGCTGGGCCAGGCGGCGGCGGCGGTGGTCACGGCCGCCGTCTTGGTCGTGCCATCCGCGACGCCGCCCTGGGTGGAGGTGGCGTCCCACTTGGACGGCATCACGAGGGTCTTGGCCGGGTCGGCTGGGGTTTCCCCGTCCAGCGCACAGGCCGCCAGCATCAGCGGCAGGAAGGCGACAGCCAGCCGGCGGAGCCGGAGAGGGGCGGCCGAGGACGGGGCGACGGGGGTGCGCGGCGTGGACATCTTGGAAACCTTCGATCCGGCAAAACGGTTTCGTCCCCCCGCACGGACGACAGCGCAAAGGCTGGGTGCAGGGGCTGGCGATAGGGAACGCATGTCAAGAAAGACCGGGTGCGCGGACGGGTTGGGTCGGGTTGCCCCCCGCCACGGCCCGCCACATCCGGTCCAATGCAATCGTGCAGTGGTTTAAGGCAAAGGCCGCCCGCGTCTCAGTGACGCGGCGCACATGTCACCGGGCGGCCGCCACCCTTAGCGGATCAGAAGGCGGTTGAAGACCAAACCCAGGATACCCAGCGCACCGATGATGGCGGCCATGGGCCAGGGCGTGCCATCGGCCGACCAGCCCACCAGCGTGCCCACCACCGCGCCGGTGACGAACTGGCTGGAGCCCATCAGCGCCGACGCCGTGCCCGCCATATGGGGGTAGGAGGCCAGGGCGCCGGCCGTGGCGTTGGCGCCGATCAGCCCGGTGAAGGCCATGAACAGGAACAGGCCGGCAACGATACCCCAGAGGCCCCCGGCGCCGGTCCAACCCGCGATGGCGAGCCCGATGCCGAACACGGCGATACAGGCGGAACCGAGGGCCAGCAGCCGGTCCGTGCCCAGGCGCAGCACCAGGCGGCTGTTGATCATGTTGACGATGATCATGCCGACGATGTTCAGGCCGAACAGCAGGCCGTACAGGCCGGCCGGCACCTTGAAATAATTGATGTACACGAAGGGCGTGCCGGCGATGTAAGCGAACATGCCGCCGTAGATCATGCTGGAGGTCAGTGCGTAGCCAAGGAAGCGGCCGCTGACCAACAGCTGCCCATAGTTGCGCAGCTGAGTCAGCCAGTGCGACTGCGCCCGCGTCGCCGGATTCAGGGTTTCCGGCTGCGATATCAGGCCGACCATGGCCACCAGGCCGAAGCCCGCCTGCACCCAGAAGATGGCCCGCCAATCCAGATAGGCCAGGACCTGGCCACCCAACAGCGGCGCCGCCATGGGCGCGATGCCCATGACCAGCATCATCATGGAGAACACGCTGGCGGCACGGTCGCGGTCGAACACGTCGCGGACCATGGCGCGGGCCAGGACGGGCGCGGCGCAGGCGCCCGCCGCCTGCACCGCGCGGCACAGGCTGAGGGTCGTGATGTTCTGGGCGGCGGCACAGCCGGCGCTGCCCACCAGATAGAGCAGGATGCCCACCAGGATGGGGCCGCGGCGACCGAAGCGGTCGCCCAGGGGACCCCAGAACAGCTGACAGAGGCCGAAGGCCAGGAAGAAGGCGGTGAGCGAGGATTCCACGCCCGCCTGGGTGATGCCCAGGTCATGGGCGATCTGCGGCATGGCCGGCAGGTACATGTCGACCGACATGGACCCGAAGGACATCAGCATGGCCAGCATGGCGACGAACCCCACGCCGCGCTGGGTTAGCAACCCGGTGCCCCGGCGTGTGCCCGTATCCACTTCCGAAACCGCAGACGTCCCGCCGGCCAGCGCCGTGCCCCGGACCACCTGTTCCACCGCCACGTAAACCCCCTGAGGCGGACCCGCCGCCCCCAAACACGCCGCCCCGGAAATCGCGGCCCAGTGAGCGATAATGATGGCGACAGCCCGCCCGCCAACCAATCCGGCCTTTGTGCGGATCAGCCCCGCGTGCGACGATGGGCCGTTCATCGCCGGTAAAAACAAAACCGGAGGCGCGGTTTCCCCGCACCTCCGGCCTTGGTGACCTGCGCCGGGCCCCTGGGTATTACCCAGGGACCTGACAGACGGGGTCTTAGTAATGGTACCAGTAGTGATGGTGGTAATAGGGACGCTCTTCGATCACGCAGCCGGACAGTCCGGCCAGCACCATCCCAGCCAGCACCAGCCGGGTCACGATGGAACGGGTTCGATCAGACATGATTTTTCTCCGGACTATCGGGCCGCGACCTGGAACGGGTTTGCGGCATGGGATAACTGTGGCGGCCAATTGCGACGACAAGACGGCGGCGGCGGGGCATGATCGGGCCCACGGGCGCGGCAGCCTGACGCAGCGGATGGGGAGGAAGGCGCGACGGGGCCCCGGATGGAAAAACGCCCGGCCCATCGCTGGACCGGGCGCCTTGGCAACCCCGCGCGACCGGATGGCCTTAATGGTGGACCCATCCGCCATGGCCACCCCAGTAATGACCGCCACCCCAATGGCCGCCCCCCCAATAATGGCCACGCCAATAGCCACCGCCGTGCCAATAGCCATGGCCCCAGCCGTAATAGGGGTAATAGCCGCCGACGCCGACGTAATAGGGATAGCCCCCATAATAATCGTAGTAGGGGTAGCTGGAATAAACGTAGGAGCCTGAATAGACAGGCGCGCTGTAGTAGCCGTCGGCCACGCAGCCGGACAGGCCGAGCAGCGCGGCACCGGCCACCAAACCCCTCAGAACGCGTTTGGCTGGTACGGACCAGGCATGTTTCGGCTGGGTCGCGGTAGCCGCGCCCGCCGTGGAAGCGATGTTGCCAGGCAAGGACATGGTTCGTGCACTCCCTGAAGGGATGGCGCCGCGGGCAAGGATGGGGTCGGCCTGATCAGGGGCGATGGTCGGCCCCGGCATCCGCCCTGGGCACGCATCCTGCTATGGTTAGGACATGAGCGCGGAGGCCGCCCCGCGCAAGTCCCCCGCGGCGCAGAGCTGGAGCGTCACCGTTGCGCGCAGGGTTTCGGCGCCCGGCCGCATCATCGCGGGCAAGCCCCGGCGCCTGCGCACTGGCGCCCGGCGGCGGTTTGCGGTATCTGCCTTGCGCAATCATTCCTTCTATCAGCCCTTGAGACGTCACGACGATGAGCCAGTGCCATTGCGGCAGCGCCCGCGCCTATGAAGATTGCTGCGGCCCCTATCATGCGGGCACCGCCCTGCCGCCCACGGCCGAAGCGCTGATGCGCTCGCGCTACTCCGCCTTCATCGTCCACAACATCGACTATCTGCAGAGCACGCTGCTGCCGGAGACGGCGGAGGACTTCAACCGCGAAGAGACCGAGCAGTGGGCCCGCGACAGCCAGTGGCAGGGCCTGGACGTGCGCTGGACCGAAGCTGGCGGCCCGGAGGACGATACCGGCAAGGTGGAGTTCGTGGCCCGCTTCAACTTCGAGGGCAAGGACTACCTGCACCACGAGACCAGCCGGTTCGAGAAGCGCGACGGCCGGTGGTATTATGTCGACGGCGCCATGGGCCCGCGCCCGCGCACGGCGGACAAGGTCGGCCGCAACGACCCCTGCCCCTGCGGCAGCGGCAAGAAATACAAGAAGTGCCACGGCGCCTGAGGTGCCGCGACACCAGCGTTTGATGCAGGAAAGCCCCACCGGGTCCGCCCCGGCGGGGCTTTCCTTTTCGCGGCGTCAATCCTCGGCGCTTTTACCGCCCCGGCAAAAGCGATCCGATTGCTGCTGGTACAGCGCCATGGGCTCCAGGCCCAAGGCGGCCCGCCGCTCCGCCAGGCCATCGGGATCGGCGACCTTGCTCATGACCCAGGTCTTGCTGGCGGGATCGCAGACCCCTTGGGTGCCGTATGCCTGCTCCTTGCCCGTGCTCACGGCCTGGCGGTCGAAAAGATAGGCGTACTGGACAGCAGGGCTTTTGCCGGCATCCACCGCCGCCTTGACCGCCACCAGCACCGCAGCTTGAAGGTCGGGATCGGCGCGGCCCGAATGCTGCGCCACCAGCCATGCCCCGGTGGCCGCGCGGCGCCCCCAGTCGCGCTCACTCGGCCAGCCGATGGTCTCCATCAGCCGCCGCAGCCGCCGGCGGTCGTACGCGTCGGCCGCACGCATGCGCGGGGCTAAGGCCTGCCAGCAGGCCTGCACCTCGGCCCCGGCCAGGGCATTGCAGTTGGGGAAGGCACGGACCATCTGGTCCATGTCCCAGATCAGCGTCAATTCCCCCTCCACACAGGCGGGCGTGGTGATGGGGCAGGCGTCCATGTTCAGGGCGGTTTGCGCCCGGTTCAGCAGGGCATCCACCTGCGCCTTGCTGGGCATGTCGCCCCGGGCCCGCAGGCCCTCGACAATCCCCACGGCCTCCTGGCTGACGAAGGTGTCGTCGCGGGCGACCCGGGCACGGATGGTGTCCGCCTTGGCGCGGTAGTCGGCCTCCAGTGTCGCCCGCTGCGCCTCACAGGCCTGGTCGTCGCAGGCCGCGTGGCCCACCGTGAAGACGGCGGTGTTGGCAAAGGCGGCGATGCCCAGGGCGCAGACGGGTTCGGCCGCGTCGCACGCATGCTCGTCCAGGGTCGATTGGGCCCGCGCCATATAGGCCGCGGCCTGGGGCGCCGCCTGGGCCAACGGCCCCGTGGTCGGCGGTTGGATGAAAATCGCACCGGCCGGCCCCGCCGCCGCCATCATCGCCACGGCCAGGACCACACCGCCCCATCCACACCGCATCGCCACCACCCCAACAATGGTTTCCGCTCTCGCTTATACCATTCCCGCCTGTGCAACCCGGCGCGTTCTAACGCCGCTTCATCACCCGCCGGTTCACGTCCGGGTCGAAATGGCTGTCGCGCGCCAGCCAGGGCTGGCGCGGGGTATGGGGGGAGGAGTGGACGTTATACTGAGCCGTCAGGATCAGGCGGCGGCCGGCCCGGGGCAGTTGGCCCTTATGAACGCCGAAGGTGTCGGCCAGGAAGCGGGTGCCGGCCGGCCCTGTCACGGTCGCCACCTTGTCCAGGCCGAACACGCGGTGCACCCCCTCATCCGACAGGGCCTTGCCCACCGCCAGGCGGGGGTCGCGGTGGCTGCCGCGCACGAAGACATGGGGGCCATCCTCCTCCCCCACGTCCGTCAGGTAAAAGAACAGCTTGAAGCCCTTCAGCGAGTCCCAGTCGCGGTGATAGCGCTGGGTGCCCTTGGCCATGGGGCGGTCGCCGTAAGACCACCAGCAGCCGATATTGTCCAGCACCGGCTTGCAGCCCAGGTACAGCTCCGCCACGTCCAGGATGGTGGAGTCGTTCAGCAGCGACAGCACATGGGGGGCCGCCAGGATGTCCTGCACGGCGTAGTAGCCCATGTTGGTTTCATCGCTGGCGGGATGGTTCCAGGAGAAGGTGCCGAGGTGGGGCCGGAAGGGATCGCTGCACGGCACACCCTGGAAATAGGCGCGGATCTCGGCCGCCACCTCGCCGTCCAGCGCCGGCAGGGGCACCAGTCCCTGCCAGGCCAGATCGCGCGCCCAAGACCGGGCCTGGTTGGTGGGCCGGGGCCAGGGCGACTTGGGCTGGAAAAACGCCACGATGGCGGCGGCGACATCGCGCGCCCGGGGCGTCCAGATCATGGGCAGCAGGTCATAAATGGCCAGCCGCCGGTCTATCTGCGCCCGTTCCAGGAAGGTGTGCCAGGACGGGATGCGGGTGCGCCACCGCTCCGCCAGGCTGATATCGCCCTCGTTCCCCCTCACATCCGCCCTCCCCTCGTCTCCGGTCACGGCAGCGCGACCGGGTGGCCATCGGCCTTGTAGACCACGCCCCCCTTCATGACAAACCGCACCTGTTCCATCAATTCAAGATGGCTGAGCGGGTCGCCGGCGACGGCGATCAGGTCGGCGTAGCGGCCGGGCTGCACCGTGCCGATGCGATCGGCGGCGCCGATCAGGTCGGCGGCGTTGCGAGTGGCGAACGACAGGGCATCGGCCGGTGTCACGCCGGCCTCGGCCAGCAGGGCGAATTCCCGGGCATGGTCGCCCTCGCCGATGTCGGTGCCATAGGCGATCTTCACCCCCGCCTTGTAGGCCAGGGGCAGGTTGCGCTTGGGTATGGCGTCGTTGGCCAGTTCCTTTTCCGCCGTGCCCGGGGGCAGCAGTTCGGGATGCTCCTGCGCCGCCTTCATGTACACGTCGTACACGGTCAGCGTCGGCACCAGATAGGTGCCGTGGGCCTTCATGGCCTTCACCGCGTCGGCATCCGCGAAAGAGCCATGCTCGATGGAATCGACGCCGGCGTTCACGGTGTTGATGATGGCCTGGGCGGGATAGGTGTGGGCCGCCACCTTCATGCCCAGCGCATGGGCCGTATCGATGGCGGCCTTGATTTCGTCATTGGTCATGAGCTGGGCGCGGGGATCGTCGCCGGTGCTGGCGATGCCGCCGGAGGGCATGATCTTGATGAGGTTGGCGCCGCGCTTGTGGTGTTCGCGCACCCGCAGGCGGGCCATGTCCGGCGTGTCGACGATGCCGTTCTGCCAATCGGGATGGTGCAGGCGGGAATCAAAGCCGTTGGAGGGGTCGCCGTGGCCGCCGGTGGGGCCCAGGGGTTCCAGCGACACCCACAGGCGCGGGCCGGGCACCTTGCCGGCGTCGATGGCGTTGCGCAGCGACACCGTGTCATCCCCGCCGCCCACGTCGCGCGCGCTGGTGAAGCCTTGCAGCAGCATGGCGCGGGCGAAGACGGCGCCGTCCAGCACCGCGTCCACCGCGCTGTGGGTCACCATGTCCTCCACCGCGTTGGCCTGGCTGGGTAGTTTGGACGCGATGTGGACATGGCAGTCGATCAGGCCCGGCAGCACCGTCTGGTCCTTCAGATCGATGACCGTGGCGCCGGGGTGGGCGACATAGCCGGCCTCCACCGCCGCCACCTTGCCGTCATGCACCAGGATGGTGACCTGGCGGCGGGGGGCGAAGGTCACGCCGTCAATCAGCGCGCCGGCATAGACCACGGTGTCATGGGCGGGCGCTTCCGCCACGACCGCCCCCCGGATGCCGCCGCCACCAGCGCCGTGGACGCCATCATCGCCGCCAGCCACAGCCGCCGGCGCTTCCCCATCAAGCCCCTCATCTTTCGCCCTTTCTGCCCATCGTCCATCTTGTTCTGGGGTCCGCCGGATACGTTCCCGCGGACCGATGACGAAACGGTATCCGCCCCAGCCCCGGTCCGGCAACGGCCATTGCCAAAGCAGCGGCGTTGATGTGTCTTACCCTGCGTTCCAGAGGGGAAAGGGGGCCCCGCCGGCACCCCTGTCTCATCGGACGACGGCCCCTCTGCCGCGACTCAAGGAAACCCGGTTCCCGTCAAAGATCCCGATCCACGCCCATAAGCCCATCCCTGGAAAATGTGAGCAGGCCCCATGGAAATTCACGCGCCGGAGAGCCCCATCCAATCCCTGAAGGACTTCGTCATCCATATCGGCGTGGTCACCGTCGGCATCTTGATCGCCCTGGGACTCGAGCAAGCGGTGGAAGCCTACCATCGCCATGAACTGGTCCGTCAGGCGGTGGCCAGCTTCCATGCCGAGTTGGCGGAGAACCGCAAGTCGGTGCAGGACGTGATGACCGAAATCGCCGAGCATAACGCCCGGGCCGAACAGGGCCTGGCCTTGTTGGAGGCGTGGCAGCAGGGCAAAGGCACGCCGGGCGCGGAGTTGAAATACCCCGGCATCCGCCTTGACCTGCTGTCCAGCGCCAGCTGGGACGCCGCCATCGCCACCCACGCGCTGGGGGATCTGCCGTATGACGAAGCGCGCCGCTATGCCGAGGCCTATGCCGGTTTTCGACTGTTCATGGAGCAGGAGAAGGCGCAGCTGGCGGAATGGCAGGATTTGCGCCTGTTCGGTGCCGACCCAGCCGTGATGGCGCCGGCGCAGCGACAGCTATTGATAGAGCGCCTGCACCATTACCAGAACTACGTCGTTGTTCTTACCCTCACCGGCAAGGGGGCACTGGCGTCGGCAGACCGGGCGCTGCAACCGCCGGCGGGCCATTGAACCACCGTGATCGTCCCTCCCGTCAGGACTGCCGCTTCAGCACCAGCTTGAACATGGTGGTCCAGCCGTCCTTGGTCCGGGTTTCGCTCCATGCCTCATAGGCGTCGGGCTCGCCCCCCTCCCCGGCCTGGGGGGGCCGCTGGGGGGTCCAGCGCACGCGGTAGGTCAGGGTCTCGCCGTCCGTCACATACTGGGTGGCGGGGAAGACCAAGGCGCCGCCCTCTGGCGTCACGGTGCCGTGACTGACGCCGCCCTGGTTCTCGATGTACAGGTATTCCACCCGTTTGGACGACGGGTCCCAGTAGTAGGTGGTTTCGCCCACATGGTCCGGCTGGCCAGGGGCACGCACGGTGTGGGTATCCCGCAGGGCCTTGCCTTCGTACAGCCAGGCGAAGCAGTGGGTGTCGGTGCGCTGCTGGCTGCCGGGGAATTCACCCGTCCAGCAATGGCCGGCCAGGAAGGCCATGGGCTTCAACCCCGGCACCGGGTCGGCGAACACGGCCAGGGACACACCCAAGATGGCGCCCAGGGCCATTCCCATCACCAACCTGCGCATCGCCAAAGTCCCCGTCCCCACAACCAGGCCGCACCCTGCCCGCCCGCCGCACCGGACCACAAGGGTGCAAGGGGATGGGGTGCGGAGGTTCGCGGTCTGGTGTCAGCCCGTGGGCGGGCCGATATAGCTGGACAGGCCGCGAATGTTCTCATCCACCACCAGGCGGTGGTTCAGGGGCGGGAAGGCCCGCTGGGTGCAGTCCAGGCGCGGGCAGAGGCGGCAGTTGGTGCCCACCGGCGTCGCCCGGCCCCCGGCATCGGCGGCGCCCGCCAGATCCATGCCGTCGGCGTAGATCAACTGATGGGCCTGGGCCGCCTCGCAACCCAGGCTGAGGGCGAACTGCCGGGGGACGCTTTTCCAGCCACCCGCCTTGCTGAGGGTGCGGGCGATGGCGAAATAGCTGGTGCCATCCGGCATCCGCATCAGCTGGGTCAGGATCTGCCCCGGGTTGCGGAATGCCTGATGCACCGTCCAGCGCGGGCAGCCGCCGCCGAAGCGCGCCATGTGGAAGCCCGGCACCGCGCTGAACCGCTTGGAGATGTTGCCCGCCGGATCGACCCGCACCAGGAAGAAGGGCACGCCCTTGGCACCCGGCCGCTGCAACGTCGTCAGCCGGTGGCAGACCTGTTCGAAGCTGGCGACGAAGCGGTGCATCAGCACCTCGATGTCATAGCGCGCGGCCTTCGCCGCCTCCAGGAAGCGGCCATAGGGCATCATGACGGCGGCGGCGAAATAGCCGGCAAGGACCATGCGCGCCAGTTGCCGCGATTCCTCCGCCGCCATGCCGGCCTTTTCCACCGTGGCGTTCAGCAGGTCGCGATGGCGCATCAGGGCCACCTGCACCGCCAGTTGGAAGGTGCGGCCCGCCGGCGACAGCATTTCCGAGATCAGCACCCGCCGGGAATGGCGGTCGTAGCGGCGCACCGTCTCGCCCATCACCTCCACCGGCATCAGCTTCACCGTCAGGCCATGCGCCTTCTGCACGAAGCGGGCGAGGGACCCGTACAGGTCCCCCGACTCCAGGTCGCCATCGAACCACAGCGTCTCCGCCGCCAGCTCCAGCTCCGGGAAGTGGTTGTTCTGGTTCTGGAAAAACTCCCCGACCTCATCCTGGGCGAAATGCTGGCCGGCGGCCTGGGGCTGCTGGCGGTCACGGTCGTCCACCTTTTCCGCCAGCGCCTGCACGTCCTCCCGTGCTTCCAGATAGGCGCGATACAGGGTGACGACGGCCTGGCCCAGGGTGGGGGCCACAGCCGCCAGTTCCTTCATGTCCTGGTTCTTGATGTCGTTGTGGTCGAACAGCGGGTCGGAGAACACCTCGCGCAGCCCCGCGACCAGCCGCACCTCATCATCCTCGGCGAAGGTGGCCAGATCCACGTCGAAGGTCTGCCCGATCTTCAGCAGCAGCGCCACGGTCAGCGGTCGCTGGTTGCCCTCGATCAGGTTGAGGTAGGAGGGGGAGATGGCCAGCATTTCCGCCATCTGCGCCTGGGTCAGCCGAAGCTCGCGGCGCAGGCGGCGCACCTTGTGCCCCAGCATCGCCTTCTTTTCCGCCGCCATGGCCCCCCCTTTCCGTTCCCGCCCCCCGCGCTTCCAGGTCTCCCACCCGGTTCCCCACTCTTCCGCGGTGCGCCGGAAGGGGCAAGTCGATTTACAAACTTTACAAGTTTTCACCTACCTACATTACAAGAGATTACAACGTTACCACTTTTCAATCAAAGACTTATTGATCCGGTTTACCAAATCGCCAAGTCTAATGCAGTGCAGTGAACGCGACGGACGCACCGCGAAACAGGCGACCACCGACGTTCACGACATCATCGGCGGGATGGCCGGACAGATCGGGCGGGATAGCCGCCCGCCGGCATCCGAAGTCTTCTAGAAAGGAATTAGGCGATCATGGCTCCGCTGGATCACGGCTCCACCCCCACCGACCTGAAGGCGCTGCATGCCCGCCGTTTCGACGGCGTGAAGCGCGACTACACCGCGGAGGACGTGAAGCGTCTGTCCGGTACGGTGAAGATCGAATACACCCTGGCCGAGCTGGGCGCCCGCCGCCTGTGGGAACTGCTGCACACCCGCCCCTATGTCCACAGCCTGGGCGCCTTCACCGGCAATCAAGCGGTGCAGATGGCCAAGGCCGGGCTGGAGGCCATCTACCTGTCCGGCTGGCAGGTCGCGGCCGACGCCAACCTGGCGGGTCAGATGTACCCGGACCAGAGCCTGTACCCGGCCAACTCCGTCCCCAGCGTCGTGAAGCGCATCAACAACGCCCTGCTGCGCGCCGACCAGATCCACCATGCCGAAGGCAAGGACAGCATCAACTGGATGGTGCCCATCGTCGCCGACGCCGAGGCCGGCTTCGGCGGTCCGCTGAACGCCCATGAGCTGATGAAGTCCATGATCGAGGCCGGCGCCGCCGCCGTCCATTTCGAGGACCAGCTGGCGTCGGAAAAGAAGTGCGGTCATCTGGGCGGCAAGGTGCTGATCCCCATCCAGCAGTTCATCCGCATCCTGAACGCCGCCCGCCTGGGCGCCGATGTCAGCGGCACCAGCACCCTGGTGGTGGCCCGCACCGACGCGGAGAGCGCGCAGCTGATCACGTCCGACGTGGATGAGCGCGACCATCCCTTCATCGACCGCAACGACCGTACGCCGGAAGGCTTCTTCCGCATCCGCAAGGGCATGGGCGTCGACTACTGCATCGCCCGCGGCCTGGCCTACGCCCCCTATGCCGACCTGCTGTGGTGGGAAACGTCCAAGCCCAACCTGGACGACGCCCGCCGCTTCGCCGAAGCCGTGCACAAGCAGTTCCCGGGCAAGTTGCTGGCCTACAACTGCTCGCCCAGCTTCAACTGGCGCGCCAACCTGGACGAGGCGACCATCGCCCGCTTCCAGCAGGAACTGGGCGCCATGGGCTACAAGTTCCAGTTCATCACCCTGGCAGGCTTCCACTCGCTGAACTACGCCACCTTCGAGCTGGCGCGCGGCTACAAGGAGCGCGGCATGGCCGCCTTCTCCGAGTTGCAGCAGAAGGAATTCGCCGCCGTGGAGCACGGTTTCACCGCCGTGAAGCACCAGCGCGAGGTGGGCACCGGCTACTTCGACGCCGTGTCCCTGGCGATTTCCGGCGGCACCAGCAGCACCACCGCCATGAAGGACTCGACCGAGACCGACCAGTTCCACTGATCGTCTCCGTCCCCGGAACGGGGTGGCTTCCAGGGAAGGCCGACGCACCGTTCGCCTGGTAGCACCCTTCGGGCGGTGGCGGGAATAAACGACGCTGGAGCGTCCCGCCGCCGCCCGGTTTTCCCTCCGGTTCCTGTCTCAAGTCCAAACGCGTCCCCATGATCGGCAGGAATGGCCCATTCCATTCCCTGCCCTGGCAAGGGTGCGGCGACGGGGTTTAAACGACGCTGGAGCGTCCCGCCGCCGCACCCCTGCCCCCTACAACACCGCCTCACGGGCCCGAGCCCCCACTGCGGCCGGGCCCCCTGATCTGAAGGGAGAGGTATCATGCCTGACGCTTTGTTCGCCCCCTCGGCCCCCCGCCTGTCGCCGGATGCCCCGGTAGGGCGTATCGAGATCCGCGCCGCGTCCAAGCCCGGCTATGATGTCCTTCTCACCCCCGCCGCCCTGGCTTTCGTCGCCGACCTGGAACGCCGCTTCGGCTGGCGCCGTCGCTACCTGCTGGAAAAGCGGGTGGAGCGCCAGGCCCGCCTGGATGCCGGCGAAAAGCCGGCCTTCAATCCCGCCTGCGGCTATGCCCGGCATGAGGAATGGACGGTCGAACCGCAACCGGCCGCCCTGCGCGACCGCCGGGTGGAGATCACCGGCCCCGTCGAGCGCAAGATGATCATCAACGCGCTGAATTCCGGCGCGCAGGTGTTCATGGCCGATTTCGAGGACAGCAACGCCCCGACCTGGACCAACGTCATGGACGGCCAGGTCAACCTGCGCGACGCCATCCGCCGCACCATCACCCACATCGATCCCATCTCGGGCAAGCATTACGCCCTGAACGATAAGGTCGCCGTGCTGATGGTCCGCCCGCGCGGTTGGCACCTGGAGGAGAAGCATGTGCTGATCGACGGCCGGCCCGTGTCCGCCGCCCTGTTCGACTTCGGCCTGTATTTTTTCCACAACGCCCACGAGCTGCTGACCCGGGGCAGCGGCCCCTATTTCTACCTGCCCAAGATCGAGGGCCGGGCCGAGGCGCGGCTGTGGAACGACATCTTCCTGCATGCCCAGGATTGCCTGGGCCTGCCCGCCGGCACCATCAAGGCCACGGTGCTGATCGAGAGCATCCTGGCGGCCTTCGAGATGGACGAGATCCTGTATGAGCTGCGCTGCCATTCCGCCGGCCTGAACTGCGGCCGCTGGGATTACATCTTCAGCTTCATCAAGAAGTTCCGTAACGACCCGAACGCCGTGTTGCCCGACCGCGCGGCCATCACCATGGACAAGGCCTTCCTGAACGCCTATTCGCGCCTGGCGGTGAAGACCTGCCACCGCCGCGGCGCCCCGGCCATCGGCGGCATGGCGGCCTACATCCCGGTGAAGGATGACCCGGTGGCCAACGACCGCGCCTTCGCCCAAGTGCGGGCGGACAAGGAACGTGAGGCCCGCAACGGCCATGACGGCACCTGGGTGGCCCATCCGGCGCTGGTGCCCGTGGCACGGGAGGTGTTCGACGACCTGATGCGCACCCCCAACCAGATCCACGCCACCTGCCACGACGTGCGGGTGACGGCGGAGGATCTGCTGGCCATTCCCCAGGGCCCGCGCACCGAGGCCGGCCTGCGCCAGAACGTGGCGGTGGGCATCGGCTATATCGAGGCGTGGCTGCGCGGCCAGGGCTGCGTGCCCCTGTTTAACCTGATGGAGGACGCGGCCACCGCCGAAATCAGCCGCGCCCAGGTGTGGCAGTGGCTGCGCCATGGCGCCCGGCTGGATGACGGCCGCGTCGTCGACCATGCCCTGGTGGAGCGCATCATCGAGGAGGAACTGGCCGCCTGGATCGGCCGGGTGGGGGAGGTCGCGCTGGCCCACAGCCGGCATGAGGAGGCGGCGCGCCTGTTCTCCGAACTCGTGTTCCAGCACCGTTTCGCCGAATTCCTGACCCTGCCAGCCTATGACCGGCTGATGGAGACAGGTTCCTGAGTTCCCGGGGAGAGGGAGGAACGCCCAGGCGAAAAGGGCGAAGACCGCAGGGAAAGGCCGGCGCCCGGATGGACGCCGGCCTTCCTTATTGGGTCGCCTTCAATCCTAAGATGCTGACTTCACCGGCTGGGGCGGGTTCTGCAGGATCAACTGGCCATAGGCCGTGGTGTGCTGGAACAGCACCTGCTCGGTCCAGGATACCTGCGTCTTGTCCGTGGGCGATGGCGACACCGCTGCGGCCTGGGCCGGGGTCAGGTACTCGATCACCTCCCCGCCCCCCTCGGCCACCTTGTAGCTGGAGACGAATTCGTCGAAGGCGGCGGACTGGCCCTCGGGATTCAGCGCCTGGTTGTTGATGGGGGTGTAGGGGCCGGCCACGGCCTCACCCTTCTTGGCATGGGCGCGGGCGTCGGAGATGAGGTGGGTGATGAGGTCGGTGGTCAGCGCGCCATAATAGGTGCCGTAATAGCCGGGAATGGCGTCCAGCATGGCGGAGCCCCAGGCGTGGGGCACCACATCCACGTTGTTATACATGTCATGGTTCCAGATTTGCCAGGGCTGGCTGCCCGTCTGGTCGCTGCCCGCCCAGGCGGTACCATTGACCAGTGCCGCGAAGGGGGCGTTGCCGGGGGTGGCGCCGGCGGTGGCGTAGATCATGGCATCGCCCGCCGCCCACGAACTGCCCCGCAGCAGGCCGGCGGTGGGATCGAAGCAGGCCATGGCCAGCGTCGGCGACAGGGCGCCCGCCAGCGAATGGCCGGTGAAGGTCAGCGTGGTGCCGGACGGCGGGGTCAACCCCTTGAGGAAAGTCACCAAGGTCTGCTTGGTGATCTGGGTGTCGACGATGCCGAGCAGGTTGGTGATGCCGGTGTAGGTCGCTGTCGAGATGCAGGGGACCTGGTCGCTGGGCTGGGTGTCGTTGGTGCCGCCGTTCCACACCTGCAGGGCCCCATCCCATGCCACCACGGTGGCCACAGCGAAATCCTCCTTCAGCCAATCGTAGAAGGATTTGAAGTTGGTGGCGGCGATGGCCACGACATAGCGGGCCAGCGTGGGGCTGTAGGCCACGAACAGGGCGTTGGCGGCGTTGAAGCGGGCGGTGGGGGTCGGTGCGTCCCAGCGCACGCTGCCGAAGACCGGGTCGATGCAAAGGGCCTGGGGGCCCCACACCACGGTCCAGTCGTCAGCCCCCAGCTGCGACCCGGCGGCCTTGATCGCCTTGTCGACGCCGTCTGTCAAGATGGCCGTCAGCTGCGCCGCCGCCGCCGTGGCGCCCGCCTGCAGGGCGGCGTTTTTCGGCAGGGACTTATCCAAGTCCACCGGCACGTCCTGGCCGCTGGCGTCATTGGCGATATTGTTGAAGAAGAAGGTGGTTTGCCACGCATCATAGGTCGTCGCCATCCGGTTCACTCCCCGCTGATTGCAAGACGCTTTCGACAGCGCCCAGTTTAAGGCGCGACTACAATTAATACGTATGTATTTTTTGTTCAATGCGCGCATGAGGCGCATATCGCCTGGCCAGACCACCTGCGACAAAGACGACAGTACCAGCCCCGCCCATACCCCCGGTCAGGGGTGGCTGATATCATGGGTGCCTTTGGTCAACGGTGTGGTCAGCGGACGTGCAGGGCAAGCGGCAGGTACCAGGAGCGGTGGCGGGATGGCGGACATCCGTCCGGGCCATCGGCCTTGCGGGCGCGCTGCTGGCCGCCGCCGGGGTATGGCATCAGCCTGCCCGGGCCCAGTCGGCGGCGCCGCCGGCGGCCCCCCGGGAAACCGACGCCCCCATGGAAACCGACGTCAACGGCGTCCGGGTGGACACGGCGCTGGTACAGCCGTTCCAGAAATCCGACCCGCATCATGGACTGAGCCGGCGCCGGGCCGCCGTTGCCGCGGCGGCCAATGGCGATGCCGCCTGCCGCGGGATCGGCGATTTCTACTGGGAGATCGGCGACGGCACCGGTGCCCTCGCCAGCGGCAGCCGGGGCACCCGCTACAGCGCCAACAAGCCCTTGCAGGTGGCGTCGGCCAGCAAGCTGATCTTCGCCGCCTATGTGGTGGAACGGGTCGACGGCCGGCTGACGCCGGCGCAATTGGACGCGCTGGAGATGCGGTCAGGATACGACAACTTCAACCCGTTGGCCTGTTTCGGCGCGCGCACCGTCGCGGCCTGTCTGGACCGGCGCGACAACGGGCTGGTGAATGCGGACCATCAGGGACGGTTCAGCTACAACGGCGGCCATGATCAGCATCTGGCCGCGACCCTGGGCCTGGGCGATCTTGACCGCTATGGCCTGGCGGCGGAGATGCGCCGCGTGCTGGGCCCCGAACTGGCCCTGGATTACGCCGCGCCGCGGGTGGGCGGCGGCCTGAAGGCCAGCCCCTCCGCCTATGCCGCCTTCCTGCGCAAGGTGGTGGCCGGCCGCCTGCGCATCCGCGATCTGTTGGGCAGCCATCCCGTCTGCACCGGGGGGCCGAACTGCCCCGCCGTGCAGGCGCCCGAGTTGCCCCAGCCCTGGCATTACAGCCTGAACCATTGGGTGGAGGATGGTCCCGGCGGCGACGGCGCCTTCAGCAGCCCGGGGATGATGGGCTTTTATCCCTGGATCAGCGCCGACCGCCGCACCTATGGCTTGGTCGCCCGCGAGGTGGTCGCGCCCCGGGCCTATCTGGCCAGCATGGCCTGCGGACGGGCCCTGCGCCGCGCCTGGTCATCGGCGGATTGACCCCTTTCAGACGGAGGGAACCGCCGCCTACTTCGCGCCGGGGCCGCCCTTCCCTGCCGGCTTACCCCAATCGGTGGCATCAAAATAGACGCGCACCCGCCGCTTCTGGGCGTTTTCCAGGGTGAACTGGTCCAGTTGGCGGCCATTCTCCACCACGCGGTGCTGCTCCACCTGCTTCCAGCCGGGATAGAGGATGCCCAGCACGGCGTATTCGCGCTTGGCACCCGCCGCGTCGTCAGCGATGCCGGGCAGCACGATGGGATCGCTGGCCAAGTCGCCCTGCCCCTTGCTGGACGGCAGGTTCAGCTTGGCCTCGATGCTGTTCAGGAACTCCTGGTGGCTGGACATGCAGGGCGCGCAGCCGGCCCGGCGGGCGACATTGTACCAATACTGCGCCTCGCCCGCCCCGCCGCCGGGGATGCTGCCATTATTATAAAGCTGGCCGTAGATGAGGGCCGCCATGGGCAACCCCGCCTGGGCGGCGGGCTTCACCACCTCCGCCGCCTTCTGCGGATCGCGGCCGGTGCCCCGGCCGTAATAATAATAGACCGCCAGCGCCTCGCGCGCCTTCAGGCTACCCCGCGCCATAGCCTGGTCAAACAGGGCCAGGGCCTGCGCCAGGGCCTGGGAGTTCGGACCCTTGCCGTCCTTGTCCTCCATCTGTGCGTCAGCCTGGCCCACCAGGCGCTGGGCATCCGGCGGGTCGACCGGCGGTGTGATGTGGCCGTCGAGCGGCAGCTCGTACACCGGCCCGCGACCGGCGGCCTGCCCCTGGGCACCGGGCATGATGGTGTCCGGCGCCGGGGTCGCCGGCTGCTGCGCCGTCGGAACCGGGGCGACCGGCTTGGAGGGCGCGGGCTCGTCGTCCCCCTGAAAGAAGGCGCAGCCGGACAGCAGGGACGCGGCCAAGCCGGCGGCGATGACGGGAGCGGAAAGACGACGCAAAGGCATGGCACCCCAGGAACAGCCGGCGGGACGGGATCGGCAGCGGAAGGCCACCCGTCACCACTGTAGGCCATGGGCGCGCATCTGCAAACGACCTCAGCTTACACGGCGGGTGGCCCCGAATGCAGGCGCGCGGGTCAGCGCATCAGCGCCAGGATGCCGCCGGCCCCGATCAGCAGGCCGCCGGTCAGACGGTTCAGCTGGCGCGCCGCCTTGGGCGTCTGCAGACGCCCAGCCAGGGCCTGCCCACCGATGGCGTAGGTCAGGATCCAGCCGAACTCGATCACCACCATCAACACGGTCAGCAGCACCAGCTGGGCCGTCAGCGGCAGAGCGGCATCAATGAATTGCGGAAAGAAGGCGGCCATGAAGATCAGCGCCTTGGGGTTGGAGCCGCAGACCAGCAGGCCGCGCAGCAACAGCCGGTGGGCGCGGGCGTCGGCGGGACGCACCGCCTCCCCCTCCCGCTCGGCGCCGGCTTCGGCCCGCAGCGTGTCCTCCGGCTTGGCCCGCCACGCCTGAACGCCGAGGTACAGCAGATAGGCCACACCCAGCACCTTAACCACCATGAAGGCGGTGGAGGACGCCTGGAGCAGCGCCGCCATGCCAATGGCGGACAGGCCCGCCATGGCGCCCAAGGCCAGGCACATGCCGGCACCCGCCCAGGCCGCGGCGCGCACCCCGTGACGCAGCCCCACCCCCATGGCGAACAGCATGTTCGGGCCCGGGGTGGCCGAGAGGAAGAAGCAGGTGACGGTGAAGGCCGAAAGGGTCTGCCAGCTCAACATTGCCCGCGCATCCTCGCTGATAAGGGTTTGGGGCTGGATTGTACCCCGAAAGCCGTCCGTTGATGAGGGGGGCCCCACGCAGGGAGCCCATGCCACGGGGCCATGGCGGCGCCGAGAAGCAAGCGCAACTCATTATTATTACTTGGAAATTTCGGCAGCCCACCCCACGCGGCGGGTTGACGGGCGCGTGAACATGGCTAGTCTCGGGACCATCCTTCCCGCCGTCCGCGCCCGAGGCCCGCCATGAAAGATTTCTCCGACCTCACCGAACAGGAGGTGCTGGCGTTGGCCGTCTCGCTGGAGGAGGAGGACGCCCGCATCTATGACGAATTCGCCACCGGCCTGCGGGAGAATTTCCCGGAAAGCGCCAAGGTCTTCAACGCCATGGCGGCGGAGGAGAACGGCCACCGGCACCGCCTGATCGAGCTGTACCGCAAGCGCTTTGGCGAGCATATCCCGTTGATCCGGCGCCAGGACGTGCGCGGGTTCGTGCAGCGCAAGCCGGTGTGGCTGACCCGCCCCCTGTCGCTGGAGACGGTGCGCCAGCAGGCCGAACTGATGGAGGCGGAGACCAAGCGTTTCTATACCCGGGCCGCCCGCCGCTCGACCGACGCCGCCATCCGTCAGTTGCTGGGCGACCTGGCGGATGAGGAGCGGCGCCACGAGGCGCGGGCGGAGCAGCTGGAATCGCGGCTGGTCACGCCGGAAGTGCGGGAGGAGGAGCACGCGTCGGAACGGCGCCTGTTCGTGTTGCAGGTGGTGCAACCCGGGCTGGCCGGGTTGATGGATGGTTCCGTATCCACCCTCGCCCCCCTGTTCGCCGCCGCCTTCGCCACCCATGACACCTGGCAGACCTTCCTGGTGGGCATCGCATCCGCCGTGGGGGCGGGCATCAGCATGGGCTTTGCCGAGGCCCTGTCCGACGATGGCAGCCTGACCGGCCGGGGCAGCCCCTGGCTGCGCGGTCTGGTCTGCGGCTTGATGACCACCGTGGGCGGCCTGGGGCACGCCCTGCCCTATCTTGTTCCCCATTTCTGGACGGCCACGGCCATCGCCGCCGCGGTGGTGGCGGCGGAGCTGGGCGTCATCGCCTGGATCCGCAACCGTTACATGGACACGAGCTTCCTGGCCGCCGCCTTTCAGGTGATCGTCGGGGGCCTGCTGGTGTTCGCCACCGGCATCCTCATCGGCAGCGCTTAGGTCAATTCCCCAAACGTGAGAAAAGCCTAAGCTGCCGCAATGGGCACGGGATAATCCCGGGCCAGGGCGGCCCAGGAGGCCGGGGCTAGGCCGACGATGGCGGCCATGAGCTGGCGCGCCTGCTCCGCATCGCCGTCGACGCAGGCTTGTTCCAGCGATTCCGCCAGGCGCTGCAGGCGGCGCAAGCCCAGATTGCCGACCGTGGAGATCAGGCTGTGCGCCTCGCGCCGCGCCTCGGCCATGTTGCCGGCGGCGACCAGGCTGGCGGTACGGGCGATCCGGGCCTGACCGAAGCTCACGAACTCGCGCACCATGTCTACGGTGCCCTCGCGGCCCGCCAAGTCCACCAGCTTGGCCAAAGGCTCGCCATCAAACAACGGCTGGTCGCCCATGGGATAGCCGTCGCCGGGAGGGGAAGACGGCGGGGACGCCCCCGCCGGGCCGCTGTCGGCTGGCTGGGCCGCCGCCTGACCGCCCCCGGTCCATCGCGCCACCAGATCCAGGAAACGGTTTTGATCGAAAGGCTTGGAGACATAGTCGTCCATGCCGGCGGCCAGGTATTCCTCGCGCATGCCCACCATGGCGTTGGCCGTCATGGCGATGACTGGAACACGGCGACCGGGCGGTTCGCCCGCGCGGATGCGGCGTGTGGCCTCCAGCCCATCCAGGCCCGCCATCTGGATGTCCATCAGCACCAGATCGACCGGCGGATCGCCCAGCGCGATGGCGGCCCCGGCGGCGCCATCGCTCGCCAGCAGGACGGTGTACCCTTCGGTCCGCAGCATCATTTCCGTGATACGGGCGTTGATGCTGTTGTCCTCCACCACCAGCACGCGGCGGCCGGCGCCCCGCTTGGGGACAGCGGGGGAGCCGGAGTCGGGGGCCGGGTCCGCCGCCTGGACGGGCAAGCGGGGCAGGGTCAGGTCGATGACGAAGGCGCTGCCCTGGCCGGGCGCGCTGTGCAGGGTGATCGTGCCACCCATGAGGGTGACCAGTTCACGGCAAATGGACAGGCCCAGGCCGCTGCCGCCATAGCGCTGGGCGATACCGTCGTCGCCCTGGACGAAACGGTTGAACAGCCGCGCCTGCTGGTCGGCGGTCATGCCGATACCGGTGTCGCGCACGGTCAGCACCACATGGGCGTCCTGACCGTGGGCATCCACCACCTCGGCCATCACTTGGACCTCACCCCGGTCGGTGAACTTGACGGCATTGCCCAGCAGGTTCAGCAGCACCTGCCGCAGGCGACGCGCATCCCCCCGGAAGGGGGCGGCCGCCTCGGGCGCGATGCGGGTGGTGAGCGCCAGGCCCTTGGCCCGCGCCTGGCCTTCCATCAGGCGGGCCGCCTCCGTCACCACGGCAGCGAGCTGGAACTCCGTCTCCACCAATTCCACGCGGCCGGCCTCCAGTTTCGACAAATCCAGGAGATCATCCACCAGTAGCAGAAGTGTTTGCGCACTGTCACGAATGATGGCGGCCAGGTCGCGCTGCAAGGGCGCCAACGGCTCCGCCGCCAGCAACTGGATGGCCCCGATGATGCCGTTCAACGGCGTGCGGATCTCATGGCTCGTGGCGGTGAGGAAGACGGATTTGGCGACATTGGCATCCTCCGCCACGCGGCGGGCCTGTTCCAATTCCGCCGCCGCCACCGTGAGGGTATCCCGGGCGGCGCGCAACTCCTCCTCCTGCCGCACGCGGCGGGTGATGTCCCGAGCCGCGGAGATCAACAAGGGCGCGCCGTCATCACCCCGAGTGTGGGAGATCAGGGCCTCGAGCCATATCCACCGGCCGTCCTTGTGGCGCAGGCGGAATCGGGCGGAAACGCCATCGGCCGCATTCCCCGCCAGCTCGCCGCCCGCGCCCCCGGCCATGCGATCCGGCTGCTGGGCCGCCGCCGACAGCGCCTCCAGAGTGGCGTCGACGGCATCGTCGTCCGGATGGCGGAGGTCCGATAGGGGCAGGCGCGTGAATTCGGCCACGCTGTAGCCCAGGATACGCTCCACCGACGGGGAAACGTACAGGCGCGTGCCATCGGGACGGGTCAGCAGGATGATGTCGCTGGCGCGATCGGCCAGCAGGCGGAATCGGGCCTCGCTCTCCTCCCGCGCGACACGCGCCTCCACCAGGGCGGTGATGTCCCGGCCGACGCCACGCCAGCCACGGAGGGTACCGTCCACGTCGTACAGGGGGCGGCCCGACAGAACGATGTGATAGCGCCGGCCGCTGGGGTGGTCGACGATGTAGCGCAGGTCGCGAAACTCGCGGCCGTCGGCGCCACTGGCCAGGGCGGCGGCCGTCTCCGGCGTAGGGGTCAGCCCCGCGACCGGCGTTTCACCCACCATGCGCTGCGGGTCCAGTCCGATGGCCCGCACCCCGGGAGAGACGTAGGTGAGACGCCGGGCGGGGTCCGCCTCCCAATACCAATCGGTGGAAACATCGATCAGGTCGCGGAAGCGCACCTCGCGCTCCGCCAGGTCGGCGGCGCCTTGTTCCAGATTGTGGGCCATGGTGTTGATGGCGCGGGCCAGCACGGCGAACTCCGCATCGGCCGGCCGCACGGGCGCGCGGACGCCGCGTTCGCCCCGGCCGATGCGGTCAACCACCCGCGTCAGCGTGCCGAGCCTGCTCATGACCGACGTTTCGACGCCGACGATGCCGAACAGCAGGGTGATGGCGGCCACCGCCGCCAGGCCCATCATGCTGCGCCAGAAATCCTCATCCGCCTCGCCCACCGCCTCGTCCCGGGGCAGGCTGACGAGGACGCGGGCGTTGAGTCCCTGCAGGGCGCCGAAGCCGATGATGCGGGGCACCCCATCCAGCCCGGCGGACAGCAGCGTGCCCGAGGGCTGGGCGAACAACTGGGACACCAGGCCCGCCTCCAAGGTCTCCCCCGGCAGGTCCGCGCCTGTCTTGTCATCCAGGACGGTCGAGCCATCCACCGGAAGGGGCGCGGGCCCACGGGCCGGCGCGGGAAAGCGCACCAGAATCTCGCCCCGGGCATCGACGATGGCGAACACGCCATTGGGCATGTCCGCCGCCATGGCGGCCAGGCGGCCGGCCCAGTTCAGCCGCATGCTGGCCCGCGCGACGGCCGTGACGTGGCCGTCCGGTCCCAGGATGGGACGCGCCATGGCCAGGATGGGCGCACGAGAGGTGCGCCCTATCATATAGTCGCTGAGGGTGGTGCGGCCGGTGCGCACCGCCTCTTGGAAATAGGGCCGGTCCCCGACGGTCAGCAGGGCCGCCGGGGCATTGGTGGACGCGCAGATGGTGGTGCCGTCCGGCCGGGAGAGAAAAACGTTGGCGATCCAGGGCTCGGCCGCCTTCAGCCGCGCCAGATCGTCGGCGCAGTCGCCCGCGGACACATCCAGTTCCTGCAGGGCCACGGTTTCCACCAGATGGCCCAGCTGTTCCACCAGGACGCGATGCTCTTCCTCGGCCACCTGGGTCAGAATGCGGAGATGGGCGCGGGCGGCGGTGACGGCGGCGTGGCGGCGGGATTGCCCCTCGACCACCATCAGCGCCGCCATGGCACCGATGACGGCCACCAGAAGCAACAGCAGCCTGCTGCGCAATCCCGGTAGACGCATCACCCTTCACCGTCCGCGCGTCGCATGCGCCGTGCCCCCGACTGCACCCTGGCCAGCCTCCGAAGGAAACGGGCCCTGTGATCATATTAGGGCCGGCCGCCCGAGGCGCCAAGGGCAGGTGGTTCGGAAAGGCCAACGATTGGGTGGTAGGAATGCGACGCGGTGGGAACGCTGCCCCGGAGACGTCCTGATTCGTCCAATTTCCTGATCAACGGGTCAAGATTTCATCATTCTGCAACACTTAACCCGCCACAGCGACACAGCGCGGGTGCGCCATATATTAAATAATTGAATTACATAAGAAATATCTTCGTTTCTGCGGAAAAAAGCTGCGCTGCACTTTGTCGCGGATGGCCTTCGATATGTGCTTTGACGGTCACACCAGGGGGCAAATCAGCGCGTTTTGGCACGCCACGGACAAGAAGGCCGGGCCTCTGTAATGGTGTTGTAATACGAAGGAGTGAATAAAGCGCCCGACACGGCCACACCCTGGCTGAACGAGCGGGTGCGGACGGGTGCATGGCTGACCGAACGACGAACGATCCAAATTCTGGGGGCAATCGATGAAGAAGCTTACTCGCGGGATGGCGCCGGCGCGCCGTTATACTTCTTTCCTGAAGCTGGGTACCGGCCTGGTCGCGCTGGCCACCGCCGCCGCCTGGACCGCCCCGGCTCTGGCGCAGTCCACCGCCTCTGAAATGGATGAGGTCGTCATCACCGGCGCGCGCAAGCAGCCCAACATCGGTGGCCTGATTCAAGCCGAGACCGCGCCCAAGTCCAAGTCGACCGTGACCCAGGAATACCTGGCCACGCAGACCGCCGGCCAGAGCGTGCTGGCCAGCCTGAACCTGCTGCCGGGCGTCAACTTCACCAACAACGACGCCTATGGCTCCTCCGGCGGCAACATCCGCATCCGCGGCTTCGACGGCAACCGCGTCTCGCTGACCTTCGACGGCATCCCGCTGAACGACACCGGCAACTACGCCATCTATTCCAACCAGGTCATCGATGAAGAGCTGGTGAACCGCGCCACGGTCAACATCGGCACCACCGACGTCGACAGCCCCACCGCCTCGGCCACCGGCGGCACCATCAACGTCCAGACCCGCAAGCCGCTGGATGAGCTGGGCGTCGAAGGCAAGCTGAGCTTCGGCAGCAACGACTACAAGCGCATCTTCACCGTCCTGGACACCGGCGACTTCGGCCCCGGCAACCGCACCTCTGCCTTCCTGGCCGCGTCCTACCAGGACTACAACAAGTTCAAGGGCTACGGCGAGCTGCAGAAGAAGCAGTTCAACACCCGCATCTACGAAGATCTGGGTGGTGGCGACTTCATCTCCGTCGCGGCGCACTACAACGAGAACCGCAACAACTCGTACATGACGACCAGTCGCGCGAACATCGCCGCGAACTACTTCACCGACTACAACAACACCTGGGTGCCGCAGACGGCCGTCGCCGGTGTCGCTGATCAGACGACGAACGGCAAGGCCAGCACTTCGATCAATGGGATTGACAACAATTATTATAAGGTTCGCGTGAACCCTTCGAATACGGGTAATATCCGAGGCCAATCGCGCTTCCACCTAAGCGACGATGTTATGTTGACCGTCGACCCGTACTTCCAGTACACACTGGCAAACGGCGGTGGCACCAATTATCTGAGCGAAACGGATGCCCGTTTAATTGGCGCTGCGGGCAAAGCCAAGTCGCTGTCTCCTGATGGCGGTACCACGCCGGCTGACAGCGACACCTTGGATAACATCCTTTTTTATGCCCCAAGCAACACCAACACCTTCCGCAGCGGCGTCACGTCCTCGGTGATTTGGGACATCGATGACAACAACCGCCTGCGCATCGGCTACACCCTAGACTACGGCCGGCACCGCCAGACTGGTGACTATTCCTATATTGGCAACGACGGCACGCCCACCGATGTTTTCGGAGGAAAATATTCAGGGCAGGTTTTGGCTGCTGACGGTACCGCGCTGGAGAATCGCAACCGATACTCCATCGCTGAATTGAACCAAGCTTCGCTGGAATACGTGTTCAAGGCGTTCGACCAGAAGCTGACCGTGGTGCCTGCCCTGCGCCTGCCCTACTTCCATCGTGAACTGAACCAGTACTGCTACACCTACACTAGCACCTCTGCCAATGTGGCATCGCTGAGCAGCAACCAGTACTGCACCAGTAACCCGAACATCTCCGCGACAAACTTGTACACCCAAGGCCCTGGCAAAGGTGGCCCTTGGCACGGCACGAAAGATTTCAGTGACGCACTGCCCAGCCTCGGCGTCGTGTACCAGGTCACCCCGGAACACCAGGTCTACTTCCAGTTCTCCGAAGGCTTCTCCGCGCCGCGCACCGACAACCTGTACGGTGTGAAGACCGACCAGCCAGGCATCGTCGATCCAGAAAAGACCTATAACTTCGAGCTGGGTGAGCGCTTCCAGACCAACTGGCTGATGACCTCGGTCAGCGGCTGGTACACCCGTTACATCAACCGCATCGTGTCCGCCCTGGACCCGAACGACGCCAACAACACCATCGACCGCAGCTTGGGCCGCGTCGATCTGTATGGCGCGTCGGCCGAAGCCGGCGCCACTATCACCGACCAGATCAACGTCTACTTCTCGGGTAGCTACACGCACTCCGAGGTCAAGAACAACCTGGCTGGACCGAACAATTACACCTTCAAGACCGCCGGCAAGCAGCTGGTGGACACGCCCGAATGGATGGCCGCCGGCCGCGTCGAGTACAAGCCGCTGGACATCCTGTCGGCCTCCATCGAAGGCAAGTACACCGGCACCCGCGCCGCCACCGACGTGAACGACGAATGGACCACCCCGTTCTTCGTCGCCAACTTCGAGGCGCGCCTGGACCTGCCGGATGCCGGCGGCTTCAAGGGCACCTACCTGCAGTTCAACGTGAACAACCTGTTTGACCGCCGCTACCTGAACACGATCTCGTCCTCCACGACGATCGCTACGGTGGTGGCTGGCAAGTCCCCCAGCCTGCCTTTCTACCTGGTGGGCGCCCCGCGCACGTTCATGGGCACCATCCACACGTCGTTCTAATAAACAGGGTTCTAATAAACCGGGTTCTGATAAACCGGGTTCTGATAAGCCGGGTTCTGATAAGCCGGCGGCCTTCGGGCCGCCGGCCCCAGGTGGGGGCGGTCTTCGGGCCGCCCTTTTTTGTGCCTACAGCCGCGAACGAATGGCCATGCCGGGCCTTGTGGGCGCGTCCGGACGCCCTCTCTTTGTGCAACTCGGTTCGCTGCCCACTGATTCGGCAAACGGGCCGCTGGGCGCCGACGGGGTCGGCGCAGGAGTGCATTTTTCCGCTGTTACGGTTTGATTTTACATTTGCAACAGATGTGTGTCGGGCAACTCATTCTGCTCGGCGGTTATTTTTGTCCAATTTCAACATTTTTGGCGCAAGTTTATCGCTTAAGTGTAACCAAAAAGCTACAGACATGCACGGAATCGGGCAATCGTCCCCTTGGATCGTTGACGCATTGCTAACGTGATCGGAAAACTTCCCCCAAGCCAAACAGAACGCTGGGCAGAGGCGAACTGGGGAGCTGCCGCCTGAGGCCGGACAACACGCCCGGGCGGCGCCGAACGGGGAACAACCAATCCGAAGTGGAGATGGACTACATGAAGGGATTTGAGAGCAGGATCCGTCAGTCGCTGCTGACGGGCGCCGCCATTGGCGTTTGCGCCCTCACGATGTCGACGACGGCGTTCGCCGCGGCGGACGATCTGCAGGAAATCGTCATCACCGGTTCGCGTATTAAGACGGATTCGTCTGCCGGCATCAGCCCGGTGACCGCTGTTAGCAATGAAGAAATCAAGATGCAGGGTGCCACCCGCATCGAAGATGTGCTGAACAACCTGCCGCAGGTGTTCGCCGACCAGGGCAGCGCCATCTCGAACGGCTCCAGCGGCACCGCCACCGTCAACCTGCGTAACTTGGGCGCGAGCCGCACGCTGGTCCTGGTCAACGGCCACCGCATGCCGGCTGGTTCTCCGCTGGAAGTCGCCGCTGACCTTAACGAGATCCCCTCCTCGCTGGTGAAGCGCGTCGACGTGCTGACCGGCGGTGCCTCGGCCGTGTATGGCGCCGACGCCGTGGCCGGTGTCGTCAACTTCGTCATGGACGACAATTTCGAGGGTGCGAAGGCGGAAGTTAACTATAGCTTCTACCAGCACAACAATGACGACACCGCGTCGCAGAACCGCCTGAAGGCGCGTAACTTCACGCAGCCGGACAGCGACGTCACCGACGGCTTCACCCGCACCTACTCGGGTGTGCTGGGTGTGAACACTGCCGACGGCAAGGGCAACATCACCGCCTATTTCGACTACCGCAAGACCCAGCCGGTGCTGCAGGCCAACCGCGATTACAGCGCCTGCGCTATTGCCTTCAACTCGAAGGGCGCGCCGATTTGCGGCGGCTCCGGCACGACCGCTCCAGCGGTGCTGGGCTCGCTGTTCGACACCACGGGCAACCAGGACTACGTCCAGAACATTCCTAACCAGATCGTTCAGGCCGGCGGCGGCATCCGTAATTACAACTCGTCCACGGATGCGTTCAACTACGCTCCTTACAACTACTATCAGCGCCCCGACCAGCGTTACTCTGCGGGTTTCTTCGGTCACTACGACTTCAACCCGCATGTGCAGGTCTACACCGAATTCATGTTCCACGACGACCACACGGTCGCCCAGATCGCGCCCTCGGGTCTGTTCGGCCAAGTGTTCAACATTTCGTGCAGCAACCCCATGCTGTCGGCCGCCCAGGTCAACACCCTCTGCACCTCGCAGGGCCTGACCTCGACCGACAACGCCACCCTGTCCATCCTGCGCCGCAACGTGGAAGGTGGCGGTCGTTACGACGACCTGCGGCACACCTCCTACCGCATGCTGGCCGGCGTGAAGGGCGATCTGTGGGACGGCTGGAGCTACGATGTGTCCGCCCAGCGCAGCACGGTTCTGCTGTCCGAATCCTACCACAACGACTTCTCGTTGAGCCACGCGGCCGATGCGCTGAACGTCGTGACCGACAGCACCGGCGCCCAGGTCTGCGCCAGCGCCACCGCTCGCAACAACGGCTGCGTGCCTTACAACATCTTCGGTACCGGCCCGGTTACGGCCAACGCGCTGAAGTACCTGCAGCTCCCGGGCTTCGAAACCGGCTCCACCAACCAGGACGTCCTGAATGCGTCCTTCAGTGGTGACCTGGGCCGTTATGGCTTCCAAAGCCCGCTGGCCAAGCACGGTGTCGGCGTCGCCTTCGGTGGCGAATACCGCCGTGAAGAGCTGAAGCTGAACGTCGACCAGGAATTCGACAGCGGTGATCTGGCGGGCCAGGGTGGCCCGACGCATTCGGTCAGCGGCGGCTACGATGTCCGTGAAGCCTTCATGGAAGTGAAGATCCCGCTGATCCAGGACAAGCCGTTCTTCTACGACATGAACCTGGAAGGCGGTTACCGCTACTCCGACTACAGCTCCGTCGGCACCACCGACACCTACAAGGTGGGCGGCGACTGGGCCCCGACCGCGGATGTCCGCTTCCGCACCAGCTTCAACCACGCAGTCCGCGCGCCGAACGTCGTTGAACTGTACAAGAACCCCGGCGTCGCCTTGGGCGCCAGCGACGATCCTTGCTCGGGTTCCGACCCGGAGGCTACGCTGGCCCAGTGCATTCGCACCGGTGTGACGGCGGCCCAGTACGGCCACATCACCAACAACTACGCTGGCCAGTACAACACGCTGGAATCGGGAAACACCAATCTGAAGCCGGAGTCCGCCGACACCCTGACCGTTGGTGCGGTGATCACCCCGACCTTCCTGCCCGACCTGACGGTGCAGGTTGACTACTTCCACATCAAGATCGACGACCTGATCGGTTCGTACGGCGGCGACACCACCATGTCGAACTGCCTGACCTCGGGCGACCCGACCTACTGCAGCCTGATCCACCGCGGTGTCGCCGGCACCCTGTGGCTGGGCACCAGCGGTTACATCGTGAACCAGGTACAGAACCTGGGCAGCAATGAGACCTCTGGCATCGACTTCAACGTGAACTACCGCCTTGACCTGGCTGATATCGGCCTGGATAAGGTTGGCGCGTTGAACTTCAACATGGTGGGCACCTACCTGCAGGACTTCGTCGTGAAGACCCTGCCGAACGACCCGACCACCTATGACTGCGCCGGCCTGTACGGCAACAGCTGCGGCACCCCCATGCCGACGTGGCGCCACAAGGCCCGCGTGACCTGGGAAACCCCGTGGAACGCCACCCTGTCGGCAGATTGGCGCCACCTGTCCGGTGTCGTGTATGAGCGGACCACCAGCGATCCCTCTCTGTCCGGGTCGTACAACCCGTTCAATGCCAAGATCCCGAGCTACGATTACTTCGACTTCTCGGCTTCTTACCAGGTGAGCGATTGGCTGACCTTGAGTGGCGGCGTGAACAACGTCTTCGACAAGGATCCGCCGCTGCTGACCACGGCCGTGGGTGGCAGCTCGTTCCTGAACGGCAACACCTATGCTCAGGTGTACGACGCTCTGGGCCGGTACTTCTTCTTCCAAGCCTCCGCCAAGTTCTAATCGAACCCAGGCGTAGCGTTCAGTACAGAGACGGCGGGTCCCTCGGGGCCCGCCGTTTTCTTTTACACTCAAGCGCTTGCGGCAAAGGTGACCGACAGCCGCCCCTATTCCGCCCGGTGTAAAGCCATGGCACACTGACGCCACGGATCACGCACCCGCGCCCTGACCCTTGGGCCCTACCCCTGGAATTCCGGATCATGCCGTTCAAGAACATGCCGCTCATGAAGGCCGCCGCCGCGCTGTCGCTGGCCGTGGCCGTGGCGCCCGCCGCCCCCCGGATGGCCATGGCCGCCGACACGCTGGCCACCTGCCGGGCCATCGGCGACGCCACCCAGCGCCTGGCCTGTTACGACGCCCTGGCGGCCGCCGCGCCGGCGACACCGGTCGCCTCCGCCGCCCCAGCGAACGCCTCGGCGAACGTCCCAGTGGCCGCCCCACCCGTTCCAGAAGATCCGGTGGCCCGCTTCGGCAAGGAGAAATTGCCCCGGACGGAAGAGAAGCGGGCCCAGGAGGATGCGGAGCAAGAGGAGGAGATGCATTCCACCGTGGCTAAGTCCGTCGCCCTGCCCTATCGCATCTTCGCCGTGACGCTGGAAAACGGTCAGACCTGGGTCAGCAAGGAGGCCCTGACCTTCGATCCCAAGCCGGGTGACGAGGTGCGGGTGATGCACGGCCTGCTGGGCAGCTACTCCATGGTGGTGGGCCGCAGCCGGGTGGTGAAGGCCACGCGTATCAACTGACGCGGCGGCGTCACGACAGAATCAGACCAGCGAGGGCGGCCCCGGCCATGGGGACCGCCCTTTTTCATAGCGCGCCCAGCCCAACTCGGACGGAACGCCGCACCAGCGGCGACACGTCCTCTGTTCTCCGATGGCGGACAGCCACCGACCGGCATACCACCCGCGCAGAGGGCGACGCCCCTGATATGCGCGAGACGGCGCCCGGGCTTACCCACAATGTCAAAACCTGACCGTATGGTCAGAAAACCATTGCCGCAACCCCTGGCTGCGCCGATGCTGTCAGCGGCCGGTCACGCCGTACAGGCGGAGCGGTTCCCATAAAAAAGGGCGGAATCCATCGGGCCTGCTTTCGTCAAATCCAATCACGAAAGACGGGGACAACAATGTCGAACAGGGCAGTTCATTCAAAGGGCACTTCTGGAACAAAGACCGGCCGAAAGCTGAAATGCCTGCTGGCGGGCGGCGCGGCACTGGTCATGGCCGCCGGCGCCCAGGCGCAGACCGCGACGAACGCGGACGATACGACCTTTCAGGAAATCGTGGTCACGGCGCGCAAGCGAACGGAAAGCCTCATCGAGACGCCGGCCGCCATTTCCGCCTTCACCGCCGAGGATTTGCAGCAACGGAACATGGAAAACCTGGCGGACGTCGGCAAATACGTCCCCAACTTGGAAATCAACCGCTTCGGCGTCGGCAACCCGGCCCATGCCGCTATTTTCATCCGCGGCATCGGCCTGCAGGACCATATCATCACCACCGACCCGGGCGTGGGCGTCTATGTCGACGGTGTTTATCTGGGCCGGCAGATGGGGGCCAACCTCACCCTCCCCAATATCGAGCGGGTGGAGGTGCTGCGCGGCCCCCAAGGCACACTCTACGGCAAGAACACCATCGGCGGCGCCGTCAACGTCATCACCGCGCAGCCGGGCGATGAACAGGTGACGAAGGCGGATCTGAAGGTGGGGAGCCGCGCCCGGGTGGCGGCCGACGTCTACACCAACACCAGGATCACCGACAAGCTGGCGGTCTCCTTCACCGCCGCCGTGAACCGCCGCGACGGCATCGGCCGGGCCCTGAAGGTGAACGCGCCAGAGGATGTGGGTGAGATCAACGAGGTGTCGGGCCGTGCCGCCGCGAAGCTGCAGGCGTCGGAGACCTTCTCCCTGCTGCTGACGCTGGATGCCATGAACGGCATCTATGGCAAGACGCCCACCACCATGGAGGTGAACAACCCCAACGCCTTCTTCACGGGCACGCTGGGCCTGAGCGAACGCCTGCTGCCCGCCAACCCGGACGACAGCAATTCCAACCACCCGGAACTGTTCAAGCAGACCATCCGCAACCGGGGCGCCTCACTGACCGCCAACTGGGAGCTGAACGACAACCTGACGGCCAAGGTGCTGGGCGGCTTCCGTTATACCCATTACACGGGCGGTCTGGATGACGACCAGACCTACCTTGATCTGGAATCGTACCCGGAACGCGGCTTCGCCCGGCAATATTCGGTGGAGCCGCAGTTGAACGGCGAATACGGCAAGCTGGACTTCGTGGTCGGCGCCTACGCCAGCGACGAACAGGGCAACACCAATTCCGGCCCCACCGTCTACATCAGCCCCAGCGGCTATTTCGACATCAAGCAGACGACCAGCAGTTACGCGGTGTACGCCCATGCCGGCTATATGATCCTGGACGACTTGAAACTGTCGGCCGGGGCCCGCTATTCCGACGACCACAAGAACGCCAGCGCCCAGTTCGACAGCTGGACCGACCCGTCGCGGGTTTACCGCAGCCAGTCATGGAGCGCCACCACCTGGGACGTGTCGGCGACCTACGACATCCGTAAATCCTTAAGCGCCTACGCCACCATTTCGCGCGGCTACCAAAGCGGCGGGTTCCCGCCCCGACCGTTCAACGGGCCCAGCTACTTCACCGCCTTCAACCCCACCTTCGCCACCAATTATGAGACGGGCATCAAGGGCGTCTTCTTCGACCTGCTGCAAATGAACGTCTCGGGCTTCTACACCGAATATACCGACCTGCCCCTGGAGGTGTCGCAACCGTCGGCCAGCGGCTTCAACACCCGCATCGAAAGCGCCGGCCAGTCGGAGGCCAAGGGCGTCGAGGTGGAGGGGACCCTGAAGCTGAGCAAGGCTTTCGATATCCAGACCTCCGTCGGCTTCATCGATGCCCGCATCACAGCGGTACCGGGAGACGCCACCGCCATCAAGGTGGGCTTCATCCCGGCCTTGACGCCGCAATGGACCCTGTCGGTGGCGCCGCAATACCACCTGTTCCTGGACAGCGGCACCATCGACGCCCGCATCGACTACTCCTACCGCGGCAAGGAATACGGGCAGGCGGCCAATGACGCCTATAATCTGATCAAGTCCCGCAGCCTGGTTGGCTTCAACATCGCCTATACGCCGGCCCACGGAAGCTGGACGGCCGCCGTGTATGGCGAGAACATCTTCAACAAGCGCTATGACGTGGGCCGGTTGGACGACGCCTTCGCCGGCTTCACCGAAATCATCCGCAACAATGACCGCAGCGAGTTCGGTGTGAAGGCATCCTATACTTTCTGACCCCCAGCCGCTCAATGCTGTGGGCCCCGCCTGGCGTCACGCCGGGCGGGGCCGTTCCGGTCAGTGCACGCCGGTGGTGTCCGCCACCCGCGTCGGCTTGGGCGCCAGCCAGATCACCAGGGCCGACAGGGCGAAGGCGACGGCCACCCCCAGGAAAATCTGGTTCGTCGCCAGCATGACCCCCTGGCCCTGGACCAGGCTGTCCAACTGGTGGATGGACAGGCCATCGCCAATCAGGCCGGGCCGCAGCAGGTCCACGAGTTCGGCCCGGTTGCGGGTGGCGCCATCCTCCCACAGCGTATTGACGAGGGAGGTGGCGAAGGCACCGGACAGGGTCCGCAGGAAGTTCATGAGGCCGGCGGCGGACGCGGTCTCCTCCACATTCACGCTGGCCAGCGCCAGCCCGGTCAGGGGCACGAAGAAGAAGGGCATGCCCAGCCCCTGCATCAGCAGCGGCAGGGAAATCTGCCCATAGGTCATGTCGGGGGTCGAGCCGCTGCGATAGAGGGTGACGCCCGCCAGCCACATGAGCCCGAAGAAGACCAGGGGCCGGGGATCGACCTTGGCCGACATATTGGCCACCATCGGCGCCGCCATGACCGCCAGCACCCCGGTGGCCGCCGTGGCATAGCCCGCCCAGGTGGCGGTGTAGCCCATATTGCTCTGCAGCCACAGCGGCGTCAGGACGGTGGCCCCGAAAAAGGCGCCGAAGCCCAGGCTGATGGTCAGCACCGCCATGGCGAAGCCGCGATGGCGGAAGACCTTCAGGTCCACCACCGGATGCGCCTCCGTCAGTTCCCAGATGAGGAAGGCGGCCAGGCCAATGACGGCGACGATGGCCAAAGCCACGATGGTGGAAGAGGAGAACCAGTCCAGGTCCTTGCCCTCGTCCAGCATGATCTGCAAGGCGCCCACCCAGACGATCAGCAGGATCAGGCCCACGAGGTCGAAGCGGGGACGGACCGTCGCCGTCTCGAAACTTTTCAGCAAGCCCCAGCAGGCAACCGCGCAGATGAGGGCGATGGGCACGTTGATGTAGAAGATGAAGGGCCAGCCCCAGTTATCGCACAGGGTGCCGCCCAGGATGGGCCCCAGGATGGGCGCCACCAGGGTGGTCATGGCCCAGATGCCCATGGCGGCGGGCGCTTTCTCCTTGGGAAAAACGCGCAGCAGCAGGGTCTGCGACAGGGGCATCAGCGGCCCGCCGGCCAAGCCCTGCAACACCCGGAACAGAACCAGCATGCCCAGCGACTGGGCGAAGCCGCAGAGGGCGGAGCAGATGCCGAAGCCCAGCATGGCGGTGACGAAGGTGCGCACGGTGCCGAAGCGCCCCGCCAGCCAGCCGGTCAGCGGCACGGTCACCGCCTCCGCCACGGAATAGGAGGTGATGACGAAGGTGCCCTGGCTGGAGGACACGGCCAAACCGCCGGCGATATTGGGCACCGACACGTTGGCGATGGTGGTGTCCAGCACCACCAGGAAGTTGGCGGCGGCCAACAACAGCGCCGCCACCGCCAGCTGCCCGCCGGCCAGGGTCTTGGGCGCGTCGGCCCCGGGAACAGCGCTGCTCATGGCAATGCCCCCTCAGTGCGTCTTGGGGACCGCCGCCGACGGGGTGTCGGTGGCGCCGGCCGTATCGATGGTCACGTTCATGGACAGGCCGACGCGCAGGGGATGCACGGCCAGTTCATTGGGATCCAGCGTGATGCGCACCGGCACGCGCTGGACCACCTTGATCCAGTTGCCGGTGGCGTTCTGCGCCGGGATAACGGCGAAGGCGGAGCCGGTGCCGCCGGCCAGGCCGGCCACCTGGCCATGGAAGGTGACATCGCCGCCGTAGAGGTCGGCCGTCAGCTCCACCGGCTGGCCGGGGCGCACATGGGCCAGCTGCACCTCCTTGAAATTGGCGTCGACATACGCCTGCCCGACAGGCACCACGCTCATCAGCACGCTGTCGGCCTTGATACGCTGACCCACCTGCACCTGGCGGCGGGCGACGACGCCGTCGAAGGGCGCCCGCACCACGGTGCGGCCCAGGTCCACCTGGGCCTGGTCCACCTTGGCGCGGGCGGCCATGACCTCGGGATTGGTGGCCACGTCGCTGTCGGCGATCAGCACCGTGTTGACCTTTTGCGAGCCCTGGGCGGCGGCGCGGTTGGCCGCGGCCTGCGCCCGGGTGGCCTTGGCCACGGCCAGGTTGGCCGTGGCGGTGGCGAAGGCGTTCTGAGCGCTGGTCAGCTCATCACCCGACACCGCGCCGGAGGCGGCCAGCGCCTTGCGCCGTTCCAGGTCAATCCGGGCCTTGTCGAAATCGGCCTGGGCGGAGGTCAGTTGCGCCTCGGCCCGGACGCTGTCGGCGTCGCGCGCCGCCACCTGGGCCGCCAACGCGCCCTCGTTGGCGAAATACCCCCGGACCCGGCGTTCCGCCTGGCCCAGCTGCGCCTGTGCCTGGGCCAGGGCGATGCGGGTGTCGGTGTCGTCGATGACCACCAGCACGTCGCCCTTCTTCACCGCCTGGGTATCCACCACCGGCACGGCCCGGACGGTGCCGTCGACGGACGACGTGACCTCGGCCGCGTCGGCGTTGACATAGGCGTTGTCGGTGGAGACATAGCGACCGCCCATCACCAGGCGGTAACCGCCATACCCCAGTCCCGCCAGCAGGACAACGGCACCCAAGCCGGCGAACAGCCGGGTTCGCGTCGACGGGCC
This sequence comes from Nitrospirillum karajorum, assembly GCF_036348415.1. NCBI lineage: Bacteria > Pseudomonadati > Pseudomonadota > Alphaproteobacteria > Rhodospirillales > Azospirillaceae > Nitrospirillum > Nitrospirillum karajorum. The sequence goes on along the minus strand of NZ_JAZBQB010000001.1, from coordinate 1,078,782 downwards.
TTTCGGCGCCGGCGCCAGGACATGGACGGAGGAGGGTTCGGTCGCCCCGGCGACGGGGGAGCGGGAGGGTGTGGACATGGAAACGATCCTTGGGAACGGGCGGGCAGGTCAGCGGGCGGCGATGGTTGGGGCAGCCGGGGTTGGGGCAGCCGGGGTTGGGGCAGCCGGGGTTTGGACAGCAGTGGTTTGGACAGCCGGGGTGGCGGACTGGTAGCCGCCGCCCAGCGCGCGGACGAGGGACACGTCCAGCGTGAAGGCGCGGGCCTGCAAATCCGCCAGGGCGCGCCGGTCGGTGATCAGCGTGTCCTCCGCCGTCAGCACATCGAGGTAGGTGGACAGCTTGCCTTCGTACCGGGCGGTGGCGATGCGGTACGCGTCGGCCGCGGCGGTCAACGCGTCGCGGGCATGGCTCAGGCGTTCCTCCAGCGCGCGGGTGCTGGCGGCGGCATCGGCCACGTCCTGCAGCGCCTTGGCGACGGTGTTGTCATAGTCGGCGACGGCGGCGTCATAATCCGCCCGCGCGCCCCGGTACTGGGCGGCCAGCGAGCCACCATCGAACAGGGGAAGGCTGATGGCGGGGCCGACGCTGCCGATGGTGGCGCCGGACTTGGTCAAGGCGTTCAGGCCCAGGGTCTGGAACCCGAAATACGCGGACAGGTTCACGTTAGGATAGAAGGATGCCTTGGCCACGTCGATCCGCTTGGCCTCCGCCTCCACCTTGAGCCGGGCGGCGACCACGTCGGGGCGGCGGCCCAGAAGGTCGGCGGCCAGCGTCGCCGGCAGGCCGAATGCCTTGAGACGGGCCTGGGCGGGTGGCTGGATGGCCAGGCCCCGGTCGGGCCCCGCCCCGATCAGCGCGGCCAGCCGGTTGCGGGTCAGGGCGATGGCCTCATCCTCCGCCGCCAAGTCCCCCCGGGCGGCGGCCTCGCGCGCCTCGGCCTGACGCACGGCACCCAGGGTTTCCAAGCCGTTGTCCCGGCGCTGGCGGGTCAGGTTGGCGCTGCGCGCCCGCACGTCCACCGCCTCCGCGGCGGCGTCACGGTCGGCCACCTGCTGCGCCAGGTCGGCGTAGGCCGCGGCGATGCTGGCCGACAGGGTCAGGCGGGCCTGCGCCAGTTCCGCCCGCGCCTCCTCCGCCTCGGACGTGGCGGCGGCCAGGCTGGCCCGGTTCTTCCCCCAGAAGTCGAAATCGTAGCTGAGGTCCAGGGTGCCGCGCGGCACCTCATGATAGCCCTTGGGCACAAAGGCGGGCGGGAACAGGTAGCGGTAGCTTTGCTTGTCTTCCGTCACCTGGGCGTTGGCCGTGAGGTGCGGCAGCAGGGCTGAGTCGGCCTGGTCGGCCAGCGCCTCGGCCTTGCGCAGCCGTGCCGCCGCCGCCGCCAAGTCCGGCGCCCCGGCCAAACCCTCATCGATCAGGGCATTCAGTTGGGGATCGCCATAGGCCGTCCACCACCGGTCCTGCGGCCACTGGGCGGTGGCTTCGGACGCGGGGGTGGCGAAACTGGCCTGGGTGGCGAAGCTGGCGGCATCGCGCGGCGCCGGCGCGGGCCCGACATCGGGCACCCAGGCGCAGGCGGCCGGCACCAGCAGGGCGGTGGACACCAACAGCCGGGCGCCCAGCCGCCGCAGCGGACGGAAGGAAGAAAAGGCAGGGGCGGACATGGACAACCTTATCGGCATAAATGAACCGTACGGTACGGTTTATACTTGCACCCAGAGCCCGTCAAGCCATAAATGTACCGTACGGTTTAGTTATAGACGATTGCGTCTTGCCGCCCACGCATCGCCCAGGCATGGTCGCCGCCAATGACCGGAGCCACGGGCCGCAAGAACCGGCAGAGCCTTGAGGAAACGCGCATTATGAAGGTGAAGACCGAAGCCCGCCGCCGGGCCATCCTGGATGCGGCCAGCGCCCTGTTTCAGGAGGTGGGCTTCGCCGCCGCCTCCATGTCGGGCTTGGCGGCGCGCGTGGGGGGGTCGAAGGCTACGCTGTACAGTTACTTCCCCTCAAAGGAGGAACTGTTCGTCGCGGTCATGGCCCACGCCGCCGGCGAGATGAAGCAAGGCTCGTTCGGAGCGCTGAATCCCGACCGCGACCCCCGAGACGTGCTGGGCCGATTCGGTCGCATCTATTTGCGCTTCATCCTGTCACCCTGGGCGATATCCACCCGCCGCATCGCGGTGGCGGAGGCGGCACGGTCCAACGTGGGACGCTTGCTGTACGAGAACGGCCCCAAGGTGGGTTGGTCGCAGTTCGCCACCTACCTGACCGCCCTGATGGAACGGGGACGGTTGCGCCCCACCGATGCCAGCCTGGCTGCGGCCCATTTCCGCGGCCTGCTGGAGGCCGAGCATGTGGAGCCGTTCCTGCTGGGCGCCAAGGAGGCGCCGGAGGACGCGGCCATCGACGCGGCGGCCGACGCGGCCGTGGACGTGTTCCTGCGGGCCTACGCCCCCGAGGCGGGGACCCGCTAGGAGTTACCGCCCTACAGGCTGGAGAACCCGCCCGCCGACTGGACGGATGGCGTCAGCGGCGCGGCGCCGAAGCCCCCGGCGGACGCCGGCTGTTGAGTCTGGAAGTCGTCCATCGCCGCCATGACATGGGCGATGAAGTCACGCTCCGCCGCGGAAAGGCGCGGGCTCCAGATATCGAAGATCATGACCACGCGCACCTGATCGCTATCGTTCCAGGCTTCATGCTCAATGGTGTCGTCGAAAGCCCAGCCCACGCCCACCTTCCATTCGCGGGTCTGGTTGCCCACGCGGAAGCCGCAGCCGGGCGGAACCACCAGCGGCAGGTGCACCACCAGCCGGGTGTTGGCCACGCCCGTGTGCGGCGGGATGCGGGTGCGGGGCTTCAGCACCGAGAACATGGCCGCCGGGGAGCGGCGGATCATGCGCGGTTGCGGCATCTGCTCCAGCACCGCCATGGTCTTGGGACAGCGGTCGGCGTTGCCCGGCACCGGCAGGCCATGCTGCAGCAGGTGAAAGGCGCTCCACCGGGGTGAGCGGTTCAATTCCGCCCATTGGTCCAGCGGCAGGCCGTCGCGGTAGTCAATATAGGGCACGAAGGCGTCGGCCAGCGCCTCTTCCGCCAGCACCGCCGCCAACTCCGCCTGGATGTCGGCGGTCCCGGCCTCCAGCGTGGGTAGCCAGGGGCATTCCTCGCGGTCGTAGAACTCGATCGCGGGCAGGTCGGGATAATGATAGTGCGTCGGCTGCTGGGTATAGACCTTGCGCCGTCCCAATACCTGGTCAACGAAGAAGGCCATGCGGCGGGCGTCGACGCTGCCGCCCCGCGCGGCCCCCTGGTCCACCACCGGCCGCAGGAAATCGGCCATGTCCTGGACATGGGCGGCGTGGGCCTTGCGCGCCTGGTCCAAGGCCCGCTGAGTTGGCGGGTCCAGGTTCTGTTGCGCCTCACCCATGGCGACCGCCACGCCATAGGCCTCACCCGCCGCGCGCTTGCGGCCCAGCGCCTGCAACAACGACGCCCGCATCAGCAGGGCCATGAACTGGCGGGGTTCCAGCGTCAGCACGTGCTCCACCGCCGCCAGCGCATCGCCATGCCTGCCCATGGCGCGGCGGGCCGCCGCCAGGTTCAGCCACAGCGACAGTTCCCGGGGGTGTTGGCGCAGCGCCTCCTCCAGGATGGCGTGCGCCTCCGCGTAATTGCCTGATTTCATGGCCGCCATGGCGGCCGCATTCGACCGCTGGGCTTGGGCATCAGGCTGCATCGTTACTCCCCGTTATCAGCGTGCTTTCCCGCGCCATGGCAGCACAACTCCGGTCACATTGCTAGGGATCTGAATACTAACCATTTGGAAACGCACTCAAATGCACCATGTTTGTGCAATTACCCAACGAAGGCGCGCGATACTGCATTTAATAATGGGCACGATGTACAAATATATCTGTAACGAGTTACGAAGCAGTTACCAAAATCATGGTGCGTTATTAATATTAAGTGTCACTGAAACGTGACATTGGCTCGTCATATGCGGCGATATTATCGCCTTTAGTTGACGCTCGTTTTTCACTCCTCAAAAACTCTGCTCCAAGCGATCCGACGGGTCCGTGTCCTTATTCGGCGCGGCATTACCGGCGTGACCGTCAAGACGCTGTTTCAGGCAGTTCGGTGGAGATGAGACAAGTGAAGAAAATTACGAACCGGGGACGGTTGCTCACGTCAACCACGCTGAGGGGGACCATGCTGGTCGGCTCCATGGCCATGGCGGTGATGGCGATGGCGGCGGGATCCGCCGCCGCCGCGGATGACGATTTGCAGGAGATCGTGGTCACGGGCTCGCGCATCAAGCAGGCGGCGAACCTGACCAGCGACAGCCCGCTGACGACGGTCACCGACACGGAAATGAAGCTGCAGGGCACGACCAACATCGAGACCCTGCTGAACCGCCTGCCCGGCGTCACCGCCGACCAGACGCAGGGTGTGTCCAACGGCGCCAGCGGCACGGCCACCATCAACCTGCGCAACCTGGGCGCCTCACGCACCCTGGTGCTGATCGACGGCCGGCGCATGGTGGGCGGCGACCCCAGCTATCCCTACGCCGACGTCAACTTCATCCCGGCCGCGCTGGTGGACAGCGTGGACGTGGTGACGGGCGGTGCCTCGGCGGTCTATGGCTCCGACGCCGTGGCCGGCGTCGTGAACTTCAAGATGAAGCGCGATTTCGAGGGCGTTAAGGTCGATTACCAGCTGTCGGCCGCGCAGCACGACAACAACAACAAGGAAGCGCAGACAGCGCTGAAGAACTTCGGCGTGAGCGTGCCGGGCAGCCAGTTCGACGGCTTCGTGCGCGACAGTTCCTTCATCATCGGCGCCAACGCGCCCAACAACCGCGGCAACGTCACGGCCTATGCCACCTACCGCTGGACGGAGCCGGTGAAGCAGTCCAGCCGCGACTGGTCCGCCTGCTCCCTTTCCGTCTCGGGCGACGACAACGACAGCCATGTCTGCCAGGGTTCCAGCAACAACACGTATGGCCGCTTCCGCACCAACGGGTCGGGCACCGGCCTGTCGCTGAACCCGGACGGGTCGTCCACCTTCGTGCCCTACACCAACGCCTTGTCCTACAACTACGGGCCTTACAACTACCTGCAGCGTCAGGATGAGCGGTACACGGGCGGCGCCTTTGCCCACTATGAGATCAGCCCCGCGTTCGACGTCTACACCGACTTCATGTTCATGACCGACCACACCCGGGCCCAGATCGCCCCGTCGGCCATCTTCAATTCGGCGCTGTACAACATCAACTGCGACAATCCGCTGATGTCGGCGTCGGAAGCGACGGCGCTGTGCGGCAGCAACGCCGGCACCAGCGCCAACTGGTCGGGCACCATCGGCCTGCGCTTCAGCGGGTCGGGCATGGAGCGCTACGACGACATCCGCCACACCGATTACCGCTATGTCATCGGCACCAAGGGCGACCTGGGCGGCGGCTGGAGCTACGACGTTTCCGCCCAGCATTCCGAGGTGATCTACACCGAGCATTACGAGAACGACGTTTCCATCTCCAAGGTCCAGAAGGCCCTGAACGTCGTGAACGTGAACGGGGTCGCCACCTGCCAGTCGGTCGTCGACGGCACCGATCTGAACTGCGTGCCGCTGAACATCTTCTCGCTGAACGGCATCAGCAGCGACGCCTGGAACTACATCAAGACCACCTCCTTCAAGGAGGGTAACGTCACCCAGGACGTGGTCAGCGGCTCCGTCACCGGCGACTTCGGCCAATTCGGCGCGCAGAGCCCGCTGGCCAAGAACCCCGTCGCCATCGCCTTCGGCACCGAATACCGCAAGGAAGGCCTGAACCTGAAGGTGGACGAGGAGAACTCCTCGGGCGACCTGGCCGGTTCCGGCGGCGCCACCCAGAACTCCAGCGGTTCCTATGATGTGAAGGAACTTTACGGCGAACTGCGCGTGCCGCTGATCGAGGGCCGCGAATGGGCCAAGTCCCTGGTCCTGGATGCCGGCTACCGCTGGTCGGACTACAGCTCGTCCGGCACCGTGGACAGCTGGAAGACCAGCCTGACCTATGCCCCGGTGTCCGATGTCAGCTTCCGCGGCGGCTTCAACCGCGCCGTCCGCGCGCCCAGCATCCTGGAACTCTATTCCACCCAGACCGTCGGCCTGACCTCCGCCTCCGACCCCTGCGCGGGCTCCAGCCCGTCGGCCTCGCTGGCCCAGTGCGCCCGTACCGGCGTCACCGCCGCCCAGTACGGCACCATCGCGGAATGCACCTCCTCACAGTGCAACGTGCTGAGCGGCGGCAATACCGCGCTGAAGCCCGAAACGGCCGACACCTGGACCATCGGCACGGTGATCACGCCGACCTTCATGCGCAACTTCTCGGCCACCATCGATTATTTCGACATCCGCGTGACCGACCTGATCAGCACCCTGTCGGTGTCGTCCATCCTGAACCAATGCCTGAACACTGGCGATAGCTACTACTGCGGCCTGGTGCACCGCGCCAGCAACGGCAGCCTGGCGCTGACCGGCGGCTACATCATCGATACCGAGCTGAACACCGGTTACCTGAACGAGCAGGGCGTGGACATCGGCCTGAACTATCTGCTGGACCTGGAAGACCTGAACGTGAAGGACCGCGGTTCCGTGCTGTTCAACTTCAACGGCACGTGGATGGCCAACTATCTGGTGCAGCAGCAGCCGGGTGAAAGCGCCTTCAACTGCAAGGGCCTGTTCGGCGTGACCTGCGGCCAGCCCACCCCCATGTGGCGCCACACCATGCGCGTCACCTGGCAGACGCCGTGGAACTTCGACCTGTCGGGCAACTGGCGGTACATCGGTGGCGTGAAGCTGGACCAGAACACCAGCAACGCCCTGCTGTCCGGCGACTACGACAAGGCCGACGGCCGTATCAATTCCTACAGCTACTTCGACATCGCCATGTCGGCCACCCTGTATGACCACTACACGGTCCGCTTTGGCGTGAACAACCTGTTCGACAAGGACCCGCCCATCCTGGACAGCAACGTCTACGGCATCTCGGGCACGTCGAACTACGGCAACGGCAACACCTTCCCCGGCATTTACGACACCTTGGGCCGGACCTTCTTCCTGGGCGTCACCGCCGACTTCTGATCGGCGGCATCTGCGAGCGAAAGCGTTGGAGCGGCGGGTCCCGGACCCGCCGTTTTCCTTTGTTGGCAATATGTTGTGCAAAATAAAATTGTATCGATGGTTTTCGATATACCGGTTCCGCCCGCTTGGCGGTAGGCTGCGTCCCGCGTCAGCCAAGGCCGGGGCACGCCGGCCCTTCGATACCGGGAGAAATCCGCCCATGAGCACGCCCACCAATCACCAGATCCGCCTGGCGGCCCGCCCCGTCGGCCTGCCCAAGGACGGCGACTGGCAGCGCACGGAAGAACCGGCGCGCCCGCCGGCCGAGGGCGAGGTGCTGGTGCAGACCCTGTACCTGTCGCTGGACCCGGCCATGCGCGGCTGGATGAACGAGGGCAAGTCCTACATCCCGCCCGTGGGCCTGGGCGAGGTCATGCGTGCCGGCGGCATCGGCCGCGTGGTGGCCAGCGCCGCCCCCGGCCTGGCCGTCGGGGACCATGTCAGCGGCGCCCTGGGCGTGCAGGAGTACGCGACCCTGCCGGCCAAGGCCCTGACCAAGGTGGATCCCACCCTGGCCCCCCTGCCCGTCCACCTGAGTGCCCTGGGCATGCCGGGCATGACCGCCTATTTCGGCCTGCTGGACGTGGGCCAGCCCAAGCCGGGCGACACGGTGGTGGTGTCCGCCGCCACGGGCGCCGTGGGCGCGGTGGTGGGGCAGATCGCCAAGATCAAGGGATGCCGCACCGTCGCCATCGCCGGTGGCCCGGAGAAGTGCCGCTACGCCGTGGAGACGTTGGGCTACGACGCCGCCATCGACTATAAGGCCGGCGACATCCGCCAGGAATTGCGCACCCACTGCCCCAGCGGCGTGGACGTCTATTTCGACAATGTCGGCGGCGACATCCTGGAGGCGGTGCTGGCGCAGCTGGCGCGCAAGGCCCGCATCGTCGTGTGCGGCGCCATCTCGCAATACAACAACACCACGGCGGTGAAGGGGCCGGCGAACTATCTGTCGCTGCTGGTCAACCGCGCCCGCATGGAGGGCATGGTGGTGTTCGATTACGCCGATCGCTATCCGCTGGCGGTGTCCGACATCGGCACCTGGATCAAGGAAGGCCGGCTGGTCAGTCGCGAGGATATCGCGACGGGAGGCGTGGACGCCTTCCCCGCCACCCTGCTGAAGCTTTTCAGCGGGGAGAACTTCGGCAAGCTGGTGTTGAAGGTCGCTGACTGACCCATGGCGTGGACGGGCAAGACCCTTCCACACCACTGGCCGCGCGGCCAACCGATGCAGCCAACCGATAAGGAACGCGCCCCGGCGACCAAGCGCCGCCGGGGACCGCGGCTCAGGCTCAGGCCGTGGCGGACGCCCAGGAGGTGCTGGCCGGCGAACGGCTGGCGGACGGGGCGTCGTCGCCATCATCGATGATGGGAACGGCCTGGAGGACGATGCTGTTCAGCGTCCGGCACAAAGACCGTCCGCGTTCGGTCAGGTGCAGGGTGCGGACACGGTTGTCATGGTGCAGGGTGCGCGCCTCCACCAGATCCGAGGCGCGGTTGCCGAACCCCGTGGAGAGGCGGGCCACGATGCGGGAGACGGTGTGCGGCTGCGCCCGCAGCAGCAGGCCCAGTTCCCGCAGGCTGATGCCCTCGTTCTCACAAATGTAGAGGAAGCCGCAGGCCTCCTGCAGCGAGAACTGTTCATCCACCGCCCGCATGGCTTCCAAGGTCGCCAGGGGCGCGCTGCGCTGCCGGTGGCGGCCGTCGTTCTGATCAGCTGTCATAGTGATGCATGTTCCCCGTGTTGGACGCCAGGCGCAGGGACGGCCGCACCTGGGACGCCGCGCGCTGCTTCACCTGCGAAAACGTGAGGTTGGCCTGAGGATACGTGGTCATGATCGGCTCAAAGAGACGACGGATGTTCGCCTGGTGATCACCGGCCGCCACGAAGTCCTCGGCTTCCACTTCAATGACGATGACGCTTTTGATCTTCATGTCTGCAAACCCACTTGTTTGGTCGGCCCCCGTAGCCCTGGGTCGCGCGTCCTGGACAGGAGGCGCCCACAGGCTTGGGGGCGGAACCGCCCGACACCGCCATTCCACACCCGCCGGCTGGTTCCGCGCGCTGTCGGCGGGAAGGGAACCGCCGACAGTTGCGAAATCAACTTAGGCCATTGCAGAAATGGCACTCACTATCGCTCGGGCCCAACACACCGATGCAATCCCGCAACCAATCCCAGCGTCCCGTCCAAATCTGCCCGGACAGGGGCGCTTCCCCTTGGCACTTCAGCCAACTCTTCCTCGGGGCGACAGGAATTAAGTGCGCTTTTGTCGTTATACGGACGACCCGCGGAAAGCTGTCGCTTGCAGGGACGATTAATATGCCGGTTTTGTCGTTTCCCGGCGGAACGGTGGCCGGCGCGGTTGGACGCCGATGGGACCGGCCGGGGCGTCATTGGGGCCAGCGGCCACTCCGCCACCAGGCGGGCCGCATGCGGACGATGATCCGGCGGGCCTGGAATTGCGCGGATTTCAGCCCGCACGGGGGCCTGTCCGTCGTCGAACTTCATCCATCTGCCACAGCGGGCGCGCCGGGCTGCGTGAAACCGCTTGCATCAGCCGTTTCAGACAATTGGTCGCAGGCGGCCCCGGTGCCGGCGAGCCGTGGACGCCAACGGGCAGATCAGCCATGCAGGAAAGCGGGGGCGGGGGCGGGAAAGCGGAGCGGAAGCCCCAGGGAATGAGACCACCCTTCAGCGGCGGGGCAACGGGATCACCTGGGCGGCTGACGCTTCGTCGCGATCCTGTGCCAAGGCCGCCCCCACCCTGGCCCCCTCGTCACGGTCGCGTTCCCGGATGGCGATGAAGTCCTGGATATGGTCCATGAACAACCGCACCAGGCTGGGATCGAAATGAACACCGGCCTCGGCCGCGATATAGGCGAGGGAGCGTGACAGGGGCCAAGGCGCCTTGTAGGGACGGGCCGACATCAGGGCGTCGAACACGTCCACCAGGGCCACGATGCGACCGGACAAGGGGATGGCCGTTTCCTTCAGCGCCCGGGGATATCCCTGGCCGTTCCAGCGCTCGTGATGGCACAGCGCCACCTCCGCCGCCAGGTCGAGCAGCGGCAGGCCGCTGCCCATCAAGATGCCGGCCCCGATGGTGGTGTGGGTCTTCATCACATCCCATTCCGCCGCCTCCAGCGGGCCGGGCTTCAACAGGATGGCGTCGGGGATGCCGATCTTGCCCACGTCGTGAAGGGGCGCCGCCAGCGCCAACTGAGCCGCGAAGTCCGCCTCGCACCCTGCTAGCAGCGCCAGGTGGCGGGCCATCTGGCCCACCCTGTCGGTATGCGCGGCCGTTTCATTGTCACGCAAGGCACTGGCCGCGCGCAGGCGATGGATCATTTGGGACTGGGCCTTGTCCAGCAAGGCAAGGGCGTCGGCGGGAAAGCCCTGCGGATGCTGGGTTTCCGGACGCTGGCTATCCAAACGCTGGCCATCCAAACGCTGGCTGTCCGGCATCCCCTCCCCGTCGCCCGTCGAACAGGGCGGGACGGCACGGCGGGCACGGATAACGGCACGACGGCGCACCAGGCCGCGCAGGGCTGCGGCGATGGCCAGCGTTATGGTCAAAAGCGCGGGCCAGGACCCGATAATCCGGATGGCGTCGCCGCCCAAGGCGACCCCGGCGCGCATTGTGCCAATATCCATAAACCCCACTCCCCCGTGCCCTTGGGTCGAAGTTTGGGCGGAAGTGCTTAAGGATTCGCTACCGGCGGCACAGTCATAGGCCAGATGGCCGACGACAAAAAGGGCTAACCCCAACGCCGTAATCGGCTGCTGGGTTAAATTTCACGGCGGGGACAACGGCGTTTTGAACGCCACGGGGGCCGGCCATGATTAGGGCAGGACGCAACCTCTTTTTCCGCCGCCCCGCGACATCATAGGACGGCACCCGCGGCAATATAGGTAAACAGTGCCCAGTCTCTCTTGCATTTCTCAATCTTCTCATCGCTTTAGCCATGCCCATGGCCCGCCCGCGCCGCCGGGTGCCCGGGTGCGCGCGTTGCCTGGACCTGGACCAGACGCCGGCCGTCGGGGTATGACGGACATCATCCACGCCACAGTCGAGGCCAGTCATGCCGGACCAGACCGTTCCCCCGCGTCGACCGCACCGGGGCCGTCAGCGCCAGGCATGCCGCCGCTGAAGGTCGCCATCCTGCCGGTGACGCCCTTCCAGCAGAACTGCTCCATTCTATGGTGCACCGCCACCAAGCGGGCCGCGGTGGTCGACCCCGGCGACGGCGTCACCCAGATCGAGGAATTCCTGGTGCGCCAGGGACTGACGCTGGAACGCATCCTGGTGACACATGGCCATGTCGACCATGCCGCCGCCGTCGCCGACCTGGCGGCCAAGACCGGCGTGCCGGTCGATGGACCGCAGCAAGAGGACAAGTTCTGGATCGACCGCCTGCCGGAGGACGGGGCCAAGTATGGCATGCTGCATGCCAAGCCTTTCACGCCCACCCGATGGCTGGGCGACGGAGACACCGTGGCCGTGGGCGACGTGGTCCTGGATGTGCTGCATTGTCCTGGCCATACCCCCGGACACGTCGTCTTCATCCATCAGCCGTCGCGCCTGGCCATCGTGGGCGACGTCATCTTCCAGGGTTCCATCGGCCGCACCGACTTTCCCCGGGGCGACCATGCGGCCCTGATCCGCTCAATCCGGGAGAAGCTGTTCCCCCTGGGCGACGACATCACCTTCCTGCCCGGGCATGGCGAGCCGTCGACCTTCGGACAGGAACGGCGCACCAATCCCTTCGTCTCCGACCGCGCCGTGGCCCGGGGCTGATCCGACACCATCGCCCCCTGGACGCCCGTTAAAGCCCCCAGTCCCTTAAAGAAAGCCGCCCATGGCCACCGTCGCCGAAGCCCTGAACGAGGCCTTGCGCCACCACCGCGAAGGTGCCCTGGGCCACGCCGAGGTGATCTACCGCCGCATCCTGGAGGTGGCCCCGGCGGAGGGGGACGCCCTGAACCTGCTGGCGCTGCTCTGCCTGCAGACGGACCGGGGGGACGAGGCGCTGGACTTGGCCAGCCAGGCCACACGGATCAATCCCGGCGCCCCCACCTTTCACGCCACCCAGGCCGATGCCGCCGCCACACTGGGACGCCCGGCGCTGGAGGCGGAATGCCTGGGCCGGGCCCTGGCCTTGGCGCCAGCGGCCGCCCAGGCCGCCGGCTGGCAACGGCGACGCGGCCGCGCCCTGGCCGCCACGGGGGACATGCCGGCGGCGCTGTCGGCCCTGCGGGCGGCGGTGGCCCTGGCGCCCCAGGATGTGGACACCCTGGACGACCTGGCGGTGATGCTGGTCAAGGCCGGCCTGCCGGACGAGGCGGAGGCGGCGTTCACCGAGGTCCTGCGCCGGCGGCCCGACCATGCCGGAGCGGCCCGCAACCTGGTGAGCGTGTGGCTGAACCAGACTGTCCGCCATCTCGACGGCGACCAGCCGGCGGCAGCCGCCGATCTGGCCCGCCGCGCGGTGGAACAGGCCCCCGGCCGGCGCGACGGCTGGGCCCGGCTGGGCGTGGCGCTGATGGCGATGAACCAGATGGAACCGGCCGCTGATGCCCTGCGCCGGGCCCTGTCCCTTTCCGGCCCGGTGGAGGAGACGGTCGAGATCCTGATCAACCTCGGCTTCCTGGAAACCCGCCTGGGCCGTTTCAGCGAAGCGGCGACGATGTTGGATCAGGCCGAGGCCCTGGAGCCCGGCCGGGCGGAGACCTTGAACCATCGGGGGGTGCTGCTTCATGCCCAGGGCCGGTTGGCCGACGCGGCGGAGACGTTGACCCGTGCCGCCGCCGCCGCCGCGGGTGACCACCGGCCGCTGACCAATCTGGCCACGGTGCTGAAGGACCAAGGCGACGATGCCGGCGCGGAAGCACGCTACGCCCAGGCGTTGACCTTGGCGCCGGATGACGCCGCGGTGCGCTGGCAGCGATCGCTGGCCCGCCTGATGGCAGGAGACTTCGTCACCGGCTGGCAGGACTACGAGTGGCGTCACCACACCGGCCACATGCCACCGCTGGAGCCCGCCCTGGCCGCCATCCCGGAGTGGCAGGGCCCCGCCGCGACGACGGGGCCCATCCGCCTTTTGCTGCATGCGGAACAGGGTCATGGCGACACGCTGCAATTCGTCCGATACGCGCCCCTGCTTCAAGCGGCGGCGCAACGCCTGGGTCTGGTCCAGGTCGGCCTGAACGTGCAGCCGGCGCTGGCGCGGCTGATGGCGATCAGCCTGCCCGGCGTGACGGTGCTGCCGCCCGGTGCGGCGATCCACGCCACCGACTGGGACGCCCGCGTCTCGCTCATGAGCCTGCCGTATCGCCTGGGCACCACGCTGGAGAGCATCCCCGCTTCCTGCCCCTATCTGGCGCCACCGCCGCCGGCCGCGTGGCGCGACCGGCTGGCGCAGGCGGTCCCCAGCGGCATGCGGGCCGTTGGCCTGGTTTGGTCCGGCGATCCCCGGCCGGACGATCCGGTGTCGGCCCTGATCGACCGGCGGCGCAGCCTGCCGCTGGCGGCTTTGGCCCCCCTCGCCGCCGTCCCCGATGTCCGCTTCGTCAGCTTACAGAAAGGCCAGGCGGCGACCCAGGCCGGTGGCGCCCCCTTCCCCCTGCTGGACTGGACGGCGGCATTGGGCGACTTCGCCGACACCGCCGCCCTGCTGTCCTGCCTGGACCTGGTGATCACGGTGGACACGGCAGTGGCCCACCTGGCGGGGGCGCTGGGGCGGCCCGTATGGGTGCTGTCCCGCATCGACGGCTGCTGGCGCTGGCTGCGCAACCGGACCGACAGCCCCTGGTATCCGACCCTGCGCCTATACCGCCAAAGGGTTTGGGGTGATTGGGGCCCCACGATCCAGCAAGTCGCCGAAGATTTGGCCCTTAGGTCAAGTCACTGAATTATATATAATTTTCCCATATATCCAGATCGAGGGCCAGGCGTCACCGCAATCACGGGCGCCCGCGTGCGGGGCATGGCCTTACACTAACGGTAGAGTTGCGGAAAAAATTTGTGCACCGGCGTCAATTTTGTTAAAGTTGTTGTTGAAAAATTTATTGTGGCGTGAATCCGCCACCCCCGGCCCCCTCGCCATCGGCCCTTTCCCAGGAATTCATTTCCGGTAAGGCCCTCGGCACCAAGGGTGGAACAAGGGGATTGAACCGATGTCTTCCTGGCCTGCCCATGTCCCCTTTATCGGGGGATGGTGAATATTTCCTTTGTCTCCTAACCAAGGACCCGAGTCCATGGCACTGGATGGCGTGTTGAGCACCGGCTCTGCTTATGTCCAGGTCCCCAACGGGGCCGTGGGAACCCTGGGTCATGCCGCCAACGACGCCACGGCTGAGCCGGGCGGGACCAAGGCGGGCACCGACACGGCGGCCGGAACCGCCTCGGGCGGGGAGACGGCCCCGCGCCTTTCGGCCCCCGCCTACATCAGCCCCGTCGTGTCTTATGACAGCCAGGCGGCCATCGCCATCACCCAGTTCCGCGACAGTGTCACGGGTGCCGTGGACTATCAAATTCCCTCCCGCCATGTGGTGGAACAGTACCGCCTGCGGGCCACGGGGGCGGCGCGGTACCAGGGCGGGAATCCGCTTGTGGCCGACGTCGCGGCGCCGTCCAACGACCAGTCGGGAACCGGGGCCACGGACACGACGGCCGCGTCAGCCGGTGCCAGCGCCGGTTCGTCAAGCGGCGGAACGGCGACGTCCAGAGGTTCCACGGGCGGAGGCTCCATAGGGGGCGGTTCCCTAGGGGGCGCTTCTACAGGCGGCTCCGGCAGTGCCCTGATCAGCGCCACCGTTGCCGCCGTCACCTTGGGCGCGGCCGCCGTGAATGTGATGGCCTGAGCGCATCCCTCCTCCGCAGGTTTCTTCATACCCCTCCTCCTGAGCCTTCTCGGGCCCTTTCCGCGCGATTTGTTTTGAAACGCCGGGGCCGGACCGGCCATGCTGCGCCCACAACCGCATGCGCAGCGCCGGGACGGCACGATCACCATGGCTACCGTTGAAGACACGCTGACGCTGGCGCTGAGCCATCATGATGCCGGCCGCCTGGCGGAAGCGGAGGCGCTGTACGGCAGGGTCGTGGCGATGGCGCCTGACCATGTGCAGGCGTTGTTCCTGTGGGGGGCGGCGGCCCACCTGCGTGGCGACCCTGGCGCGGCCCTGCCCCGCCTGGAACGGGCGCGTTACCTGGCGCCAACGGCGACGGTCATCACCGCCCTCCTCGCCGCCGTGCACCGGACCCTGGGCGGACGGGCCACCGCCGAAACCTTGTATCGCGAGGTGCTGGCGGCGGAGCCCAGGCATGGCGAGGCCGCGGCCGCCCTCGCGGAAATGCTGGAGGAGGAGGCCAAAGCCCTTCAGGCGCGCGGGGACATGGCCGCGGCACTGTCGCATGATGAGCAGGCCGTGACCGTATTGCGGACCGCCGGCCTGTCGCCCAAGCCGACGCTGTGGAACAGCCTGGGCGCCGGTTTGCTGGCGGCCGGGCGGCGGGAGGAGGCGATCTCCGCCTTCGAGTCCGCTGTCGCGGCCGACCCACGCTATGGCGAGGCCCTATCCAACCTGGGCGGTGCGCTGAAGGCGGCGAAGCGGCTCGACGAAGCGGCCGCCCGCTATCGCCAGGCGCTGGCGCTGTTCCCCAAGGTGCCGGAATTGCACACCAACCTGGGGACGGTCCTGGCGGAGTTGAACCAGCCGGTCGAGGCCCTGGCCGCCTATCAAGAGGCCGTAAGGCTGAACCCCGCGTTCGTGGGCGGATGGCTGAACGTCGGCATGGGCCGGCATGCCGTGGATGACCTGCACGGTGCGGCCGACGCCTATCACCGGGCGTTGGCCCTGGATCCCTCTTTCATCGCGCCTGGACCGCCCTGGGCGCCGTCCTCTATGAGTTGGGACGGTTCGAGGAAGCGGCGGCGGCGGCGGAAAGGGCGCTGGCGATCCATCCCAGCGGGGTCGAGGCAAACTGGAACCTGGCGCTGGTGTCGCTGCTGCTGGGACGCTTCGCCCAAGGCTGGCCGCTCTACGAATGGCGCCGCCACAGCCGCACCAACCCCCTGCGCACCTTCGACCGCCCTGCCTGGGACGGCACGCCCTTCCCTGGCCGCACGCTGCTGGTGCATGTCGAACAGGGCCTGGGTGATGTGCTGATGGTCGCGCGGTATCTGCCGGCGGTGGCGGCGATGGGGGGACGGGTGCTGCTGGAGACGCCGCCGGAGCTGGTCGGCCTGATGCAGGATCTGGTCGAGCCCGGCCGGTTGGAGCTGGCACCCACTGACCAGCCGCTGCCCCCCTTCGATCTGCAATGTCCGATCATGAGCCTGCCCGGTCTGTTCCAAGCGGGCATCACCCCTATTCCCAGCAAAGTACCCTACCTTCACGCCGACGACTCGCTGCGGGTGCGGTGGCGTGATCGGCTGGCACAGGCCACAGCAAGGTCCTTCCCCCTGCGGGGGGCCTTGAAGGTGGCGCTGGTATGGGCCGGCAATCCCAACTTCACCGGCGACCGCTGGCGTTCCCCCGCCTGCCGGCGTTCGCGCCGGTGCTTCAGGTGCCGGGCGCCCATTTCTTCAGTCTGCAGATGGGGGATGGGCGGCGCGACCTGACCACCACGCCCCTTCCCGACGCCTTCACCGACCTGGCCCCGGATATCCGGGATTTCGCCGATACCGCGGCCATCCTGATGGAGGTCGATCTGTTGATCAGTTCCTGCACGGCGCCGGTGCACCTGGCGGGCGCCCTGGGCCGTCCCGTCTGGGTGGTTCTGCCCCGGTCGCCCGACTGGCGCTGGGGCCTGGGGCGGACCGATAGTGACTGGTATCCCAGCGCGCGGCTGTATCGGCAGGAAACGCGCGATGATTGGGGCCCGGTCATGCGGCAGGTCGCCACCGATCTAGCGACCTGGGTTAATCCACCTTCCCAGCTTGATCCATGTTAATGTTCCTTCAACGATTGATACTGTATTAGACGCTGACGGCAGAGGCTGGCGCGACGATAGCCCCCAGGGGCGTGGACAGAATGTCTAAAATTTTATCAATCGTGCCTTGACTCCGTCGCAGAAACAGGTCATCACTTACCGTGCCCGAAAAATTCGGGCGACACACACCCTCTCCAAAGGAGATTTCTTATGTCTGACGCCGTTCAGCTTTCGTCCAGCATGCGGTCCAATCTGCTGCTGCTGCAGCAGACCACCACGTCCACGAGCAAGCTCGAAACCCAGCTGGCGACCGGTAAGAAGGTCAATTCCGCCCTCGACGGTCCCACCGCTTTCTTCGCCGCGCAGAGCCTGAGCCAGCGCGCGAACGATCTGTCCACCCTGAAGGATGGTATGACGCAGGCCGTCAACACCATTAAGGCGGGCAGCCAGGGCATCACCTCCATCCAGTCGCTGGTCACCCAGGCCCAGGGCCTGCTGACGACCGCGTACTCCAACCTCGGTACGGACGCCAGCTCCATCGCGACTCGCAAGTCGCTAGCCGACCAGTTCAACGGCATCAAGGACCAAATCGACAAGCTGGCTGGCGACAGCGGCTACTCGGGCAAGAACTTGGTCGCCGGTAATGGCCAGTCCTTCGCCGCCACCTCGACCTCGGTCGCCACGGCCAATTCCATCACGGCGATTTCCAACACCCGCGTCACCAACATCACCTCGGCCGACACCTATTCGGTGCGCGTCTCCGGCACCGGTGCGATTTCCGGCGATGCCGGCGACATCGCCAATGCCGAGACGGCCCGCGGCGTGTTCGGCCTGAAGGTTTCCGGCAAGCTGAGCAGCACCTCCGGCAACTTCTCCGACATTTCGATCCAGACGCGCGGCGCGGTCGGCCAGACCCGCAGCGTGGTGGTGACGGAAGGCTCCGAGTCGCGGACCATCAACTTCTTCGACAACACCCAGGCGGTCTCGAACACGCTGTCCACCGCCGGCGTGTCCGGCACGAAGCAGACGTCGACGATCACCATCACCGGCAATGTCGATAAGGGCGACACCTTCACCGCCACGGTCAACGGCACCTCCTTCACCTACACCGCGTCGGCTGGTGACGTGACGGCGGCTGACGCTGCCACACGTGAGAAGAACATCGCCGTTGGCTTGTACAACAAGATCAATGCGGCTACGGCCGCTGGCGGTTCGCTGTCCACCTTCACGGCCTCGAATCCCGGTGGCACCTCCAACAGCTTCACGCTGACGGCTCCCGGCAGCACGGGCACCGCCAATACCTTCACCCTGGGCACCTCGGCATCGAACGCCCTGACGAAGAACGTTTCCATCTCCTTCTCGTCGGGCACCGTGGTCTCCTTCACCATCGACCGCGCGTCGCTGGAAGCCCTGGGCACGAATGGTAACGGCACCTCCACCATCGAAAAGAATGTGGATGTCGCTGTGACCGCCACTGACCTGAACGGTGTCTCCGTGACCCGTTCCGGCGCCAACCAGCGGGGTGACTCCAAGCTGGCGGATGGTGAAAACGCCTTCTCGTTCAGCACGGGCACCGTCCGACTGAACGTGGCCGCGAGCAACGTCATCCTGGCGGCGAGTGCCGCTGGTGCGGCGAACGTCACCACCGCGCAGACCACGGCGGCGGGTACGTCGAACGACCTGAGCGTCCAGTTCAACGCGGACAACAGCAGCAGCATCACCGTTGCGGCGACCAACATCACCACCTCGGGCCAAGGCCTGGCCATCGACTACGCCCAGAACAATTTCCTGGACCGGTCGGATATCGACAAGGCCTCGGCGCAGCTGACCAACGCCACCAACGTCCTGCGCGCCGCCTCTCAGACGCTCAGCACCAACCTGAACATCGTCCAGACCCGCTCCGACTTCACGAGCGCGTTCAACAACGTGTTGCAGGATGGCTCTGACAACCTGACGCAGGTGGACCAGAACGAAGCCGGTGCCCAGTTGCTGGCCCTGCAGACCAAGCAGTCCCTGGGTGTCACCACCCTGTCCTTGGCCAACCAGGCTCAGCAGTCCATCCTCAAGCTGTTCTAATAGACCAGCGACGGTTTGGAAGTACGGAAGGTGGCGGACGGCGGCGTCCGCCACCTTCTTTTTTTGTCGCGGGGTTCCGGCGCCAGCGGTTTTTTGATGACCGGACGGGGTTGGCTGCCGTAATTCCTAAGGGCCCCGCCTGCAGGGGACGCCCCTATCCGTTTAAGGTTTGCCCGCCCGGCCATCAGGCCGGATTTCCAAGCCGGGCCCCGGGGTCTGTGACCGCGTTCTAAGGAAGGATTGCCCCGTGCCGCTAAAACTGGTGCTACGCCCGGGAGAAAAGCTGATCGTCAACGGCGCCGTCATCGGCATCGGCGATCACCCCGTCTCGCTGTTCTTCTATAACAAGGTGAATTTCCTGCGGGGCCGGGAAATCCTGAAGGAGGAGAACTGCGACACCATCGAAAAGCGGCTCTACTTCGTCATTCAGCTGATCTACATCTTCCCCGAAGACGCGGCGACCAACATGGTTCACTTCGCCGCGATTCTGGAAGAGGCGCGCGCCCAGCATCCGGACAAGGAGGCCTTGTTCGATGAGGTGCAGACCCTGGTGCGGGAGGGCAACAATTACCGTGCCCTGAAATTGTGCCGTAAGCTGTTCGACATCAAGGAAACCATGGACGCGCCCCCGGCGCCCAAACCGACGGTGGAGGTGGTGCGCCGCCGCCGCAAAGTGGCCGCCCCGTCCATCGACGAATAATACCAGCGTCACGAGATAGTGACTCGTGCCGCTGAAGGCCCCCGACGGGGGCCGCCGGAGCGAGCACCGCAGGGCGCAGCGAGGACAAGCCTAAGCGGACGGATGTCCGCCGCCCGGCGCTTGAGGGCGCATTTGAGAATGACGCGCGTATAAGGCCGGCCGCCCGGCCCAAGCGGGGCCGCCCTCAGGGGGGCAGCACCAGGGTTTCGCATACGGCCAGCGGCCCGAGGGTGGCCGCCGCCGTGGCCCAGGACCAGCCGACCCCGAACCCCGATAGCAGGACCCGGGCCGGCCCCGCCTTGAGCATGCCGGCCATCGCGTCGGTCAGGGCCAGGGGCACGGAGGCGGAACTGGTGTTGCCGTGGCGGGCCAGCGCCAGCACCAGCTTATCCTCTGTGGCGCCGATCTTTTGCCCCAGGCGGCGTATCATCATCTCATTGGCCTGGTGCAGGACGAAGCGGTCGACGTCCGCCGGCGACCAGCCCGCTGCGGCCAGCGTGGCGGCGATGGCGGCCGGCACTTCGCGCAGGGTGAAGGCGAAGACCTGCGTGCCGTCCATGAACAGCCGGGCGAGCTGGTCCGGCGCGCGCATGGCCCCACCCGCCGCCATGAGGTAGGGGGCACCGGCGCCGTCCGTCCCCAGATCAATGGTCATGGCGGCGGCGGCGGGGTCGATTTCCAGCGCCGTGGCGGCGGCGGCATCGCCGAACAGCGGGGCGACAGCCCGGTCATCCGGGTCCAGGAGACGGGTGGTGGTGTCCCCGACAAGCAGCAGGGCACGCGCCGGACGGCAATCCGCCCGTGGCAGCAGGGTGGCCAGGGCCGAGCCCGCGGCCCACAAGCCATACACATAGCCGGAGCAGCCCAGCGACAGGTCGAAGGCCGCGGCTGTCTTGGGCAGGCCCAGCCGCCGCTGCACCAGGCAGGCGGTGGCCGGCAGCACCTGGTCATGGGTCTGGCTGACGAAGACCAGCAGGTCGACACTGTCAGCCGGCCAGCCCAGCCCCCGCAGCAGCGCCTGCGCGGCGGGCACGGCGAGGTCGGAGGTGCACTGGTCCGGTGCCACTCGATGGCGGGCATGGATGCCGGTGGCCGTGGCCAGGCGCCGCGCCGCGTCTTCGCCGAAGCGGACGGCCAGGTCCGTGGTGTCTTCCACCCGGGCCGGCAGTGCCGAGACGATGCCCCGCACCGCCACGCCGTTCAACCGGGCCAAGGCCATTAATATCCTCCCCTCAGCAACTGATGCCGCCGTCGACCACCAGGGTCTGCCCGGTAATATAGGCGGCGGCCGGCCCCAGCAGGAAGCGCACGACCGGCACGACGTCATCGGCCGTGCCGAGGCGACCCAACGGCGTGCGCCGGATGATCTGGTCGCGCTGGCCAGCGCTGAGCGTCGACGACATTTCCGTCTCCAGATAGCCCGGCGCCACCGAGTTGACGGTGATGCCACGCCGCCCCACCTCACGCGCCAAGGCCCGGGTCATGCCGTCCATCCCCGCCTTGGTGGCGGCATAGGCGGCAAGGCCGGTATAGCCGCGCTGCCCGATGATGGAGGAGATGTTGACGATGCGTCCGCCCGCCGGGCTGGCGTCGGCGGGCCGGCGCAGCAGGTGGCGCAGGGCCGCGCGCGCCGCCTGGATGGCGCCGTTGAGATTGGTCTGGATCAGGGTGTCGATTTCCACCTGCGGCAGGGTGGCCAGGATGCCTTCGCGCGCGATGCCGGCGTTGTTGACCAGGCCGTAGAGGCCGCCGGCCCAGGCCGCCGCGGCGTCGACGAAGGCCGTCACCTGGGCCGCGTCCCCCACCTGCGCCACCTGGAAGAGGAAGCGGTCGCCGTGCTGGCCCGCCAGTTCCTCCACCTCCGCCGTGGTGATGCGGGCGCAGGTGGAGACGCGCCAGCCGTCCGCCAACAGGGCGCGCACCAAGGCCAGACCCAGCCCCCGGCTGCCGCCGGTGACGATGATGTGATCACTCATGCCTGCACCCGCTTTTTCTTGCCAGAAGGGGATAGTTCCAGATCCGTAACGAATTCCAGCCGTCGGGGCCGCGCGGCTGGCGACAGGCCGGCCAAGGCCGCCACCACCAGGGGCCGAAGGACGGTGGGGTCCTGACCTGGGGCCGCCACCAACTGCGCCGTCAGCAGATGCCCGGTGATGGGACTGGCCTGCACCCGGATGGCGGCGTCGGCGATGCCGGGCACCGCCTGGATCAGCGCCTCCACCGCGTCCGGCATGACCTTCACCCCGCCGACATTGACCACGCCGTCCTCACGCCCCCGGAAAAGCACCCGGTCGCCCACCACCTCGACCCGGTCGCCGGTGGCGTACCAGCCGTCGGCGTCCGTCAGCAGGCGCTCATCGGCCAGGGCGACGGCCAGCCGGGGCCCCCTGACATGCAGCACGCCGTCACGGATGGCAAGGTCGGTCCCTTCCACGCCCGTCTCCAGCCAGGCGGCGGGGAAGCCGGCGCGACCATCAGACACGGCGAACAAGGAGCCCGCCTCGGTGCTGGCATAGATATGACGCAGCGTGGCGTCGGGGAAGGACGCCGCCAAGCGGTCCAGCAGGGCCTGATCCACCGCCTCCCCCCCAGGGTCAGCGCCTTCAACGGTGGTGTCTTTCCCGTCAGCAGAAAGGCCCGCCAGAAACTGGGCGTGGCACTGATGTGGGTGACGGAGTGCCGCATCGCGCGCTCGGCCTGCGCCGGTACGTCATGGGCCGCGCCGTCGACCAGGGTACCGCCGCCCCGCAGCACGGTCAGCAGCACCTGCAGGCCGGCGTAGCCGCCTGGATCGAAGGTGGCCAACCACGTGCAGCCCTGCCCGCGCCCCGGCTGGATACGCGCCGTCAGGCGCCCGAAATCATGGCGCAGGCGCTTGGGGGCGCCCGTGGTGCCGGATGTTTCCAGCACCAGGGAAAAGCCCGACGTCACCGCCCCCGCGCCATTGTTGAGGCGCGTCACCATACCGTCCGCGTGAACCAAGGCGTCCACCCCCGGCGGCACATCGGCACCGCGCAGCAGGAACAGCGGGACGTTCGACAAGCACGCGGCAATCAGGGCCGTGGCCACGGCCAGCGGTGTGGCCGCCACCGCCGCCACCGGCCCCACGGCGCCCCAGCGCGCCCATAAGTCCCGGGCACGGCCAATCAGGTCCGCCTGGCCATACACCTGCCCATCCTGGACCAGCCGACAAGCGGGGTCCAGCCAGTCCACCCCAGCCCCCAACGGGGAAAGGAATGGCGGAATGGCGGGCAAGGACGTCATGGCACCAGGCGGACCCATGGGGGCGGAACAGCGTGAGGAAAAACAGCCCCCTACTATGGGCCACCCGTCCCGCCCGCGACAGCCTTAAAGCATCCGCACAGCCGTCACTTGGCCGCCGGCGGCAGGGTCATGGCCAACTGGTCGAACAGAAAACCGTAGATGTCGGTCGACAAGGCCACCCGCTCCGCCAGGGAACTGCCATGCCCATGCCCGGCATTGGCGGTTGTGCGCAGCAGGATGGGCAGGCCGGCGGGGTCGGCCGCCTGCAGCCGCGCCACCATCTTGCGCGAATGCATAGGGTTAACCCGCCCGTCATTCTCCCCCGTGGTCAGCAGCACGGCCGGATAGCGGGTGCCGTCCGTGACGTGGTGATAGGGGGAATAGGCGTAGATGGCGCGGAACTGCGCCGGATCGGTCACCGTGCCGTATTCGGTGATGTTGAAGGCGCCGTTGGGGTCCAGTTCGGTGCGGACCATGTCGTAGAGGCCCACGTTGCCCACCACGGCGCGGGCCAGTTCCGGATGCTGGGTCAGGGTGGCGCCCATCAGCAACCCCCCGTTGCTGCCGCCGATCAGGGCCAGATGGTCGGCATCGGTGTAGCCCCGCTGGACCAACAGGCGGGCCACGGCGGCGAAATCGTCGAAGACGTGCTGCTTGTTGGTCAGGCGGCCGGCATCGTGCCAGGCCTCGCCAAATTCCGCCCCGCCGCGCAGGTTGGCGACGGCGTAGATGCCACCGGCGTCCAGCCACAGCCGCTGTTCCGCCGCCAGCTGCCCCGGCGTCAGGCTGATGCCGAAGCCGCCGTACCCCGTCAGCAGCGCCGGCGCCTTTCCACCCTTGCGGGCGCCCTTGGGGATGATGAGGGTGACCGGCACTTGGGTCCCGTCCGCCGAGATGGCGGCATCGCGCACCACCTCGGCATCGCCGAAGTCCAGCCCGCCGGAGGCGGTGAGCTTGGTCTCGTCCATGCTCTGCCGCCGCTCGTCATAAACGGCGTACAGCGGCGCCCTGAGATAGGTGGTGACGTCATACAGCACGCGCCCGCCGGCCAGGGGCACCAGTTCATGGTTGGCGGACACCGGCGGCAGGGGCAAGGGGCCCAGGGGCTGGCCCGTGGCTGGTGCCACCATGGCGACGCTGATCGGCCCGCCCTCGATGCGGCGCAAATAGAGGCGGTTGTCCGTCACCGCTAGGGAGTGCGACCCCCGGTCGGACAGCAGCGCCGCCTTGCCCTCCGGCACCAAGAGCTTGGCATGGGCCAAGTCAGTGTCGCCCGGCGCCAGGCGCAACAGGCGCCCCGCCGGGGCGTTCAGCCGGGAAATCAGGTACAGCGCGCCATCCGGGCCGGGCGTCACCGCCACCACCTTGTCCGCGAACCGGGTGACCGGCACCGGCGCGCCGGTGGGACCGGCGGATGCCGGCAGCAGGAAATGCTCGAACTCGCCGCCATCGCCGTTGGCGACGGAGATGACCAGCGGGCCGGTGCCCTCGCGGTTGTCCAGCTCCACCTCCGCAATGCGGGGGAAGTCATGGCCCAGCACATAACTGTCGTTGCGCGGGTCCCCGCCCAGCGGGTGCCAGTAGACCTGCATGAAGAAATGGCGGTCGGCCTCCGGGCGCTCCTCGCCTGGGTAACGGGTGTACCAGAAGCCCTTGCCATCGGCGGACCAGGCCAGGTCGCCGCCGCCGGTGGGGTATTGCACGCGGGCAATGACGTCACCCACCTCCGCGCCGGTGGCGGCGTCGAAGACATGGACACTGCCGTTCTCGCTACCGCCAGTGGACAGGCTGGCCGCCACCAGCCGGCCGTCAGGCGAGGGCACGAACCAATCGACCGCGGTCAAGCCGCGCGGGTCGATCTTGTTGGGGTCGATCACCACGCGGACGGGCAGGTCCCGCGACGGCGCCGTGGCCATCGAGTCGTCGATCATGACGATTTGCGGCTGTTGCAGGCGGGGATCGGTCAGGCGGGCGAAGAGATGGCCGCCGGCGGCGCGTACGCCGGAATAGCGAGTCGGGGTGGCCGCGATCAGGGATGTCAGCCGCGCCTTGATGGCGGCATGCTGGGGCACGGCGTCCAAGTAGACGCGGCTGTAGGCGTTCTGGTCGGCGGACCAACGCTTCACGACGGGATCGGACCAGTCCTCCAGCCAACGATAAGGGTCGGTCACCACCTGCCCGAAATAAGTGTCCGTCACCGGCTTGGCCGGCGTGGACGGCAGCCCCACCGCCCCGGCGGCGTTCCCCCACAATCCCGCCCCAATGAGGGCGAGCGCGAACAGGCGGCGGGAAGTGGGGCGGACCATGGGCATCTTCCGGAAAAGCGAACGGGCCGCGCAGTGCATCACCGGCGGCCCGTTCTGCCAAGTCCCTTCCGTCGCGCGCCGCTGAAATCAGCATCCTGGCCGATGCAGCGGTGCCCCGCGGTCCCCCATCAGGCCTCTTCTTCCGCGTCCAGGTGGAACTGCTCCGTATCGCCGTCGTAGGCGAAGACCTCGGCATACCGGGCCCAGCTGATCATGGCCTTCAGCGTCTCATCCGCCGCCGTCTCGGACATGTAATCCTCCAGCTCCGTCTCGAAACGGGCGCGGGGGGCGCGGTGGTTGGGACGTTCCTGCAGGACGCGCCGGATGTGGCCGGCCAGGGGAATGCGTTGCAGCAGATGGTCGGCGAACAGCCGCTTACGCACGTCCAGCTCGGTCTGGGCGAACTGCCGCGCCGGCGCCGACAGGCGGATGTCACCCTCCACCACCTCGGCAAAGCCCAGCATCTGCAGGGTTTCCGCCACCTTCAACAGGTCGTCCGTGGACATCTGCAGGGCGGAGGAGATGACCGGCAGGTCGGCCACGCCGTTATGCGGCGCGCCGTCCACCAGTTCCATCAGGCCGGCCAGCACGTTGGTCGACACGTGCGGCAACTGCAGGCTGAGGCCCGCGGCCAGCGTCTCGGCGGGGCCGGGGGCCGCCTTGGGGCGACGGGTCATCAGGCCGTAGATGTGGTCCACCATCTGGCGGAAGGCGGGATCGGTGCGGACGCGTGGATGGGGCAGCGTCACCTCGATCTCCGCCGCCACGCGGCCCGGATTGGACGACATCACCAGGATGCGGTCGCACATCTGCACCGCTTCCTCGATGTTGTGGGTCACCAGCAGCACAGCACCGATGGCCAGGTGCCCGTCCGCCCACAGGTCCAGGAAGTCGGTGCGGACGGTTTCGGCCGTCAGCACGTCCAGGGCCGAGAACGGCTCATCCAGCAGCAGGATGCCGGGGTCCAGCACCAGGGCGCGGGCGAAGCCCACGCGCTGGCGCATGCCGCCCGACAGCTCGCGCGGGTAGGCGTTCTCAAACCCGTCCAGGCCGATGAGGTCGATGGCGGCCAGCGCCCGGCGGCGCATTTCCGCCGGCGGGACGCCGCGCGCCTCCAGCCCCACCTGCACATTCTCCAGCACGGTCAGCCAGGGAAACAGGGCGAAAGATTGGAAGACCATGGCCACGTCATTGGCCGGGCCCGAAACCGGCTTGCCCGCCACCGACACCTGGCCGGAGGTGGAGGACAAGAGGCCGGCGATGATGCGGAGCAGCGTGGATTTGCCGGAGCCGGACCGGCCCAGCAGGGCAACGATCTCGCGCCGGTCCACCGTCATGTCCACCTTGTCCAGAACCAGCGGGCTGTCCGGATCGGCGTCATAGCGCTTGCTGACGCCACGCACGGTGAGGATGGGGGCGTTGCTGGACGGCGCGCGCGGGGCCACGCCGGCGGTGGCGAGGTCGGCCGGCGCGTTCACGCCCAGGGGGGTGCCCATCGCGGTCCGCAGGGACTTCGGGGTCAGGTTCATGATTTCGGTCTCCTTCCCGTGTCCTCAGGACACACGCAGGCGGCGTTCGGCGTACCCGTAGAGCGGGCGCCAGACCAAGCGGTTGAACAGCACGACGAAGCAGACCATGACGACGTTGCCCAGCACCAGGCGGGGGAAATCGGCGTCGGTCGTCATCTGAGCGATGTAGGCGCCCAGGCCGCGGGCCTGCACATGGGTGTCACCCCAGGACACGGCCTCCGCCACGATGCTGGCGTTCCAGGCGCCGCCGCTGGCGGTGATGGCGCCCGTGACCAGGTGGGGGAAGACACCGGGCAGCAAGGCGTCGCGCCACTTGCGCCAGCCGCGCAGGCGCAGGTTGGCGATGACGTCGCGCAGGTCCACGGGGTAGGCCTGGGCCCCGGCCACGACATTGAACAGGATGTACCACTGCGTGCCCAGGATCATCAGCGGCGACAGCCAGATGTCCGGGTTCAAGGTCCAATGCACGATGACGGCGACCGCCACGGGGAAGAACAGGTTCGACGGGAAGGCGGCCAGGAACTGGGCCAGGGGCTGCACGATGGCCGCCAGGCGCGGCCGCATGCCGACCATCACGCCGACCGGCACCCAGAAGATGGCGGCCAGGACGATCAGCACGATCACGCGGACCATGGTGGCGAGCCCCAGCAGCACGACGTGGCCGACATCGCCCCAGGTGACGCCGGTGGCCATGAAGCGGATGCCGTCCACGGCGACGTAGATCGCCATGGCGGCCAGCGCCCCCTGCCACACGTAATCGCCGATCTTGATGGCGCGGGGGCTGAGCCGCGGCGCCGCCAGCTTGAGCTTGGGCAGGGACGGGAAACGCCAGCGCAGGGTGGCGCGCGCGGCCCCGCCGGCCGGCCGGCCCAGCGCGCGGAACAGGGCGGACCGCTCCACCATGGTCAGCACCCAGGAGGTCGGGCGCTGTTCCGCCTGGACGGTGTCGGCGCGGAACCGATCCGCCCAGGCCACCAGCGGCCGGAACAGCAGCTGGTCATAGAGGATGATGACGCCCAGCATGGTCAGGATGACCCAGCCGATGGCGCCCAGGTCGCGCTGTTCAATGGCCAGCGCCAGATAGGCGCCGACCCCCGGCAGAGTGATGGTGGTGCTGCCCACGGTCACCGCCTCGGCCGCCACCACGAAGAACCAGCCGCCGGACATGCTCATCATCATGTTCCAGACCAGGCCGGGAATGGCGAAGGGCACCTCCAGCCGCCAGAAGCGCTGCCAGGTGGAGAAGTGATAGCCCGTGCACACCTCTTCCAGGTCGGACGGCACCGTCCGCAGCGACTGGTAGAAGCTGAACGTCATGTTCCAGGCCTGGCTGGTGAAGATGGCGAAGATGGACGCCAGCTCCGCCCCCACCACCTGGCCGGGGAACAGGCCCAAGAAAAAGGTGACCGTGAAGGACAGGTAGGTCAGCACCGGCACGGACTGCAGGATGTCCAGCGCCGGGATGAGGATCTGCCCGGCCCGCTGGCTCTTCACCGCCAGCGGCGCGTAGACCAGGGTGAACAGCAGGGAGGCGCCCAGCGCCGCCATCATGCGCAGCGTGGTGCGCAGGGCGTAATAGGGCAGGGTCCAGGGATCAAGCGTGATGGGGGTGCGTTCCAGCTGCGACAGCGGCTGCGCCACCTCGTGCCCGCCGAAGACCATGAGGGCCAGCAGGCCCAGGACCAGGGGCAGGGCCACCATGTCCCAGCGGGACGGCGCCAGGCGGGCCAGCGGGCTGGGAGATCCCAGCCCGTCACGGCCGCCGTGGAGGACGTGCATGGTCATCAGCCATTCCCCCCTTCGCCGGTGGTGTCGGAAAAGGCTACGGGAATCGAACGCCGGTCAGAAGGCGTGCCGCGTTCGGCCCTCCGACGGTGCGTCGTTGGCGGCAACGTCATTGGCGGCCACCGGGCGGCGCATCAGCATCCAGCCCATGACGGGGCGGCCGACGGCATCCTGCCGCCATACCAGCGTGAGGCCATGGCCAGAGTGCGCCGCGCGCTGGGCCTGCGCGGCCCGGGGCCCCGCCGCCATGACGGCGGCCACGGAATCGGTCCCGGCGGAAAAACGGGTCTTGTTGAGGGCCATTGCTGCCTCCGTCACGCGGCCGGTGCCCGGCGGGGACGAGGTGAAGGATGGGGGCGGCGGCGCCCCCGTCTCAGCAAGGGGTCCGACGCGCCCACCCACACCCCTGTCCCGGCTGGCGGTCTGAAGCGCCCAGTCGCGCCGGATGGGTCCGGCCAAACGGGTCCGCGCCGCTCTCACTAGGTCGAGGGTTCATTCTCAGGGTGGCTATCTGTGGGGTTGACGGCGTGCCGCCCGTCATCCGGAACCAGAAGTTCCAAACAGCGAAGGACAACCGACGGCCCGCCAATAAACCGGCAGGGGGACCTGCGTCAACCCCAAACAAAAGCGCAATTTGCCGCAATGCAAAAACATTTGCCCCGGCAGGACGCCAACGGCCCCGCTTTGGCGCCATGCGCCGATTGGCGCGGGGGACGAAGGACGGCGGATGCCATAAAACGGTCATGCCCGGGCAGGGACGGCCCGGTGGGGCAACCACCTGGCGGATCAGCGAAAGCGGACCGGTGCCGACGGGCGCAAGCGGTGCTGACGCCCGTGGCTTTTCAGGGTAAGAGGAAGCGCGAAACACCAGGCGGGGCAGTCGGGTACGGGCCATTCCCTATCTCACCGGCCATAGCCATCCACACAATAGACGATAATAGACGGGACAACAGGATCTCAGGCTGGCCGGCGTATAAACCCCGGTTCTAGAGATCATCGGGAAGGTTGGGATTTCGATGCGACGCAGTGTTTGGGTGTCTGCCCTGGTCGTGGTGCTGCTGGGGGGTGGCGCGTGGTGGGTGATGCACAAGAAGCCGGGCAGCCAGGATGCGCGGGGGGCCATGGGTGGCCCGCCCCCGGGCGGCCCCATGGGCGGACCGCCGGGTGGTCCTGGCGGACGTCGCGGCGGCTTTTCCATTCCCACGGTGGCGGTGACGCCGGTGGTCCTGGCCGACATGCCGGTCTACCTGGACGGCCTGGGCACGGTGCAGGCGCTGAACACGGTCACGGTCAGAACCCGCATCGGCGGCCAGCTGACCAAGGTCGCCTTCACCGAAGGACAGACGGTGAAGACCGGCGACGTCCTGGCCGTGGTCGATCCGCGCCTGTACCAGGCGGCATACGATCAAGCCGTGGCCAAGGTGGCGCAGGACCAGGCGCAGTTGGCCAACGCCCGCCTGGACCTGGAGCGCTATCGCGCCCTGGCGGCGGAGAAGTACGGCACGCAGCAGACCTATGACACCCAGAAGGCCACCGTCGCCCAGTATGAGGCGAATCTGAAGTACGACCAGGCGGCCGTGGAAACCGCCCGTACCAACCTGGACTGGACCGTCACCAAGGCCCCCATCGACGGCCGCACCGGCCTGCGCCTGGTCGACGTGGGCAACATCGTCAGTTCCAGCGACAGCACCGGGCTGGTGATCATCACCCAGATGCAGCCGATCGCCGGCACCTTCACCCTGCCGCAGCAGCAGCTGGACGTCATCAACAGCCACCTGGCCAAGGGCGAGACCCTGAGCGTTCTGGCCGTCAATTCCGATGGCCGCCAACTGGACAAGGGCACGCTGACCACCCTGGACAACCAGGTGGACACCACCACCGGCACCATCAAGCTGAAGGCCACCTTCCCCAACAAGGACAACCGCCTGTGGCCCGGCGGTTTCGTCAACATGCGCCTGCTGCTGGAAGTGAAGCCCAAGCTGGCGGTGGTGCCGGCGTCCGCCATCCAGCACGGCCCCAACGGCACCTTCGTCTACATCGTCAACGACGACAACACCGTCACCCCGCGCCTGGTCACCGTCACCTTGAACGAAGGCGACAAGTCCGCCCTGTCTGACGGCGTGAAGGTGGGCGAGCGCGTGGTGGTGAACGGCCAGGACCGACTGCAGGACGGCGCCAAGATCAACATCGCCAGCGCGGCCCCGTCCGCCTCGGGCGGCGCCGATGGCGTCCCCCCGGCGGCCGGTGAGCATCGCCGCGGCCAGGGCGGCAACGGCCAAGCCGGGCCCGAGGGCGAACATCACCGCCGCCGCAACCAGGGCGGCCAGCCGGGCACCGATCCGGCGCAGGGTGCGCCTAACGCCAATCAACCGGCGGCTGGCCAGCCGGCGGGTGGCCAACCCGCACCAGGAAACAGCCAGGGCGGTCAGCCGCGATGAACGTTTCCGCCCCCTTCATCGCCCGGCCGATCGCCACCACGTTGCTGGCGATCGGCATTGTGCTGGTGGGCGTCCTGGGCTATCAGGCCCTGCCGGTGTCATCGCTGCCGGAAGTGGACTTCCCCGTCATCCAGGTCACCACCCAGTTGCCGGGCGCCAGTGCCGACACCACGGCCACGCTGATCACCGCCTCGCTGGAACGCCAGTTGGGCCAGATTCCCGGGCTGGACGTCATGACGTCGATCTCCAGCTTCGGCGTGTCCAACATCACGTTGCAGTTCGGCCTGGGCCATAACATCGACGACGCGGCGCAGGACGTGCAGGCGGCCATCAACGCCGCGGGCAGCACCCTGCCCAAGACGCTGCCCTACCCGCCCACCTACGCCAAGGTGAACCCGGCCGATCCGCCCATCCTGTCGCTGGCGCTGACGTCGGAAACCCTGCCCATCGCCACCCTGTCCGACACGGCCGACAGCCTGCTGGCGCAGAAGCTCAGCCAGGTGTCGGGTGTAGGCCGCGTGACGGTGCAGGGCAACCAGCGGCCGGCCGTACGCATCCAGATCCAGCCGGAACGGCTGGCCGCGTACAGCCTGAGCATGGAGGATATCCGCACCGCCCTGGGCAAGGCCAACGTCAACCAGGCCAAGGGCAGCTTCGATGGCGCCGCCCAGGCCTACACCATCACCGCCAACGACCAGATCGAAAAGGCGGAGGCGTACGCCGACGTCATCGTCACCTACAAGAACGGCGCCCCCGTCCACCTGAAGGACGTGGGCGTGGTGACCCGGGGCCTGGAAAACGCCCGCGTAGGCGCCTGGTTCAACGGTAAGCAGGGCGTGCTGCTGGACATCCAGCGCCAGCCCGGCGCCAACATCGTGGAGACGGCCGACCGGCTGAAGTACAAGCTGAAGGAGCTTCAGGCCGCCCTGCCCGCCGGCATCAAGCTGACCATCGTCGCCGACCGCACGGAAACCATCCGCGCCAGCGTCCGCGACGTGCAGCAGACCCTGGTGCTGACCACCGTGCTGGTCGTGCTGGTCATCCTGGCCTTCCTGCGGTCCGGCCGCGCCACCATCATCCCGGCCGTGGCCCTGCCCCTGTCCCTGATCGTCACCTTCGGCGTCATGGCGCTGTGCGGCTTCAGCCTGGACAACCTCTCCCTCATGGCCTTGACCATCGGCACCGGCTTCGTCGTCGACGACGCCATTGTCATGATCGAGAACGTCATCCGCTACATCGAGGCGGGGGAGGCCCCCCTGCCCGCCGCCTACAAGGGCGCCAAGCAGATCGGCTTCACCGTCATCTCGCTGACGGTGTCGCTGGTCGCGGTGTTCATCCCCCTGCTGTTCATGAGCGGCATCATCGGGCGCCTGTTCCGCGAATTCTCGCTGACCCTGACCATCGCCGTCGTCGCGTCCGCCGTCGTGTCGCTGACCGTCACGCCCATGATGTGCGGCCGCCTGCTGCGCAGCCATGCCGCGGAGCAGGCCGCCCACCAGCGCCGCTCGCGCTGGGCGCGCTATTCGCCCCTGGAATGGACGGAGGCCGGCTTCAACTGGATGCTGAAGCTCTACGGACGCACCCTGGCCGTCGTCATGCGCTTCCAGTTCCTGACGCTGCTGGTGGCCATTGGCACCCTGGTGCTGACCGTCGTGCTGTACATGTGGATGCCCAAGGGCTTCCTGCCCAGTCAGGACACCGGCATCCTGGCCATCACGGTGGACGGCGACCAGGACAGTTCCTTCGCGTCCATGCGCCGCCTGCAGCAGCAGGTGGCCGACATCGTGGCGAAAGACCCCGACGTGGTGTCGGTGACCAGCTTCGCCGGCGCCAGCACCGTGAACCCCACGCCCAACACCGCCCACCTGTCCGTGGGCCTGAAGCCGCGGGACGAGCGCTCGGACAACGCCGACGCCATCGCCGTGCGCCTCAGCCACAAGCTGTCGGGCGTGCAGGGCGAGGTCTACGTCCAGTCGGTGCAGGACATCCAGATCGGCGCCCGCGCCAGCCGCACCCAATACCAGTACACCTTGGCCGACGCCGACGGCGTGGAACTGGCGGAATGGGCACCCAAGCTGGTGGCCAAGCTGCGCAGCCTGCCGCAGTTCCGCGACGTGGCCAGCGACCAGCAGACCAACGGCCGCCAGGTGATGCTGACCATCGACCGGGATCTGGCCGCCCGCCTGGGCGTCAGCATCCAGAGCATCGACGACGTGCTGTACGACGCCTTCGGCCAGCGCCAGATCTCCACCATCTATGCCCAGATGAACCAGTACCGCGTGGTGCTGGAGGTGCCGGACAAGCTGCAAACCAATCCCGAGGCGCTGGGCCGGCTGTACGTGCCCAGCACCGGCGGCCCCGTGTCGGTGAACGCCGTGGCGCAGAGCACCCAGGTCACCACCAACACCCAGGTGCCCTTGAGCTCGCTGGTGCGGATCGAAACCACCAGCGCACCCCTGACGGTGAACCACCAGGCGCAGTTCCCGGCCCTGACCGTCACCTTCAACCTGGCCGAGGGCCAGTCGCTGGGCGACGCGGTGGATGCCGTGACCAAGGCGGAGCGGGACATCGGCATGCCGGACACGGTGACCGGGTCCTTCGCCGGCGAGGCGGCGGAGTTCCAGACGTCCATCGCCAGCGAGCCGTGGCTGATCGCCGCCGCCGTGGTCACCATCTACATCGTGCTGGGCGTGCTGTATGAAAGCGTCATCCACCCGGTGACCATCCTGTCGACCCTGCCGTCGGCCGGCATCGGCGCCCTGCTGGCCCTGTGGCTGACCGGCAACGACCTGTCGCTGGTGGCCCTGATCGGCATCGTGCTGCTGATGGGCATCGTCAAGAAGAACGCGATCATGATGATCGACTTCGCCATCGAGGCGGAGCGGGTGGAGGGCAAGTCCCCCCACGACTCGATCGTCGAGGCCTGCCTGCTGCGCTTCCGGCCCATCATGATGACCACCATGGCGGCGCTGCTGGGCGCCCTTCCCCTGGCGCTGGAGCATGGCACGGGGTCGGAGCTGCGGCGCCCCCTGGGCATCACCATCGTCGGCGGCCTGATCCTGTCGCAGTTGCTGACCCTGTACACAACCCCGGTGATCTATCTGTACATGGAGCGGCTGCGCGCCTGGGTGGCCCGCCGCACCGGCGGCGACCGGACGGAGGACGTGCCGCCCCCCAACGCCCCGCCGTCCCTGACGGGCCTGGCGGAGTGAGGGCGGCCATCCCATGAGCATTTCCGAACCCTTCATCCGCCGGCCCATCGGCACGGCCCTGCTGGCCCTGGGCCTGGCGCTGGTGGGGGCGGTGGCCTACGCCTTTCTGCCCGTGGCGTCGCTGCCCAACACCGACCTGCCCATCATCTTCGTCCAGGCCCGGGAATCGGGGGCCGACCCCGTGACCATGGCCGCCACGGTGACCGCCCCGCTGGAGCGGCACCTGGGCGAGATCGCCGGTGTGAACGAGATGACGTCGTCCACGTCGCTGGGCGTCAGCACCATCATCCTGCAGTTCGACGTCAACCGTCCGGTCTCGGACGCCGCCCGGGACGTGCAGGCCGCCATCAGCGCGGCGGCGACGGACCTGCCCTCCGGCCTCACCAGCCAGCCCATCTTCCGCAAGGCCAACCCCAACGGCCGGCCGATCATGACGCTGGCGCTGACGTCCAAGACCCTGACCAACCAGGCCATCTTCGACGCCGCCGACGGCATCCTGGCCCAGCGGCTGTCCCAGATCGAAGGCGTGGCCCAGGCTTCGGCCGCCGGTGGCGAGAAATCCGCCATCCGCGTGCAGGTGGACGTGAACGCCCTGGCCGCGCGCAAGATCAGCCTGGCCGACATCAGCACCGCCATCACCAACGCCAATGTCAGCCAGCCCGTGGGCACCATGGATGGCGAAGACACGCTGATGACGGTGACCACCAACGACACCATGCTGAAGGCGCAGGATTACCGCGACCTGGTGGTACGCACCGCCAGCGGCACCGTCTTCCGCCTGGGCGATGTGGCCACGGTGCTGAACAGCTCGGAAAACATCCGCCAGGCGGGATGGTTCGGCACCCAGCCGGCCGTCCTGGTGTCGGTCCTGAAGCAGCCGGGCGCCAACGTCATCAAGACGGTGGACCTGATCAAGGCCAACCTGGGCCAGATTCAGAAATGGCTGCCGCCCGGCATCGAGATCAACGTCGTCAACGACCAGACAGCCACCATCCGCGCCAGCGTGGACGACGTGCAGGTCACCATGCTGATTTCCATCGGCCTGGTCATTCTGGTGGTGGGCCTGTTCCTGCGCCGCCTGGCGCCCACCCTGGCCGCCGCCACCGCCGTGCCCCTGTCGCTGGCCGGCACCTTCGCCGTCATGTGGCTGCTGGACTACAGCATGGACAACCTGTCGCTGATGGCCCTGACCATCAGCGTGGGCTTCGTGGTCGACGACGCCATCGTCATGATCGAGAACGCCGTCCGCCATCGCGAGATGGGCAAGCCGCCCTTGCAGGCGGCCCTGGACGGCGCGCGCGAGATCGGCTTCACCATCGTGTCCATGACCCTGTCGCTGGTGGCCGTGTTCGTGCCCATCATCTTCATGGGCGGGCTGGCGGGCCGGCTGTTCCACGAATTCGCCATGACCCTGACCGCGGCCATCCTGGTTTCGGGCATCGTGTCGGTGACCCTGACGCCCATGATGTGCGCCCGCTTCATCGACCATGCCCGGGAACGCAAGGCCAATTGGGCCGACCGCTGGGTTGGCCGGCCGCTGGACGCCGCAACCAACCTGTATATGAAGGGGTTGGGCTGGGTGATGCGCCACCGGATCATCATGCTGTTCGTGGCCATCGGCACCATCTTCGGCACCATCTACCTCTACGGCGTGGTGCCCAAGGGCGGCTTCCCGCAGCAGGACACCGGCCTGCTGCGCGGCAGCGTCCGCGCCTCCGCCGACACCTCGTTCCAGACCATGCAGCGCCGCATGCAGGAGGTGGTGAAGATCATCGCCGACGATCCGGCGGTGGCGGCCATCGGCGGCACCACCGGCGGCGGTGGCGGCGGGCCGGGCAGCAGCAGCGCCAACACCGGCAGCATGACCATCTCGCTGAAACCCCGCAATGAGCGGGACGCCACCGCCGATCAGGTCATCGCTCGCCTGCGGCCCAAGTTCGCCAAGCTGGAAGCCTTGCAGGTGTTCCTGCAGGCCGAGCAGGATCTGCGGTTCGGCGGCCGCAGCAGCGACTCGCAGTTCCAGGTATCATTGCTGAGCGACAACCTGGACGACCTCTATGAATGGGTGCCCAAGCTGGTGGCCCGGCTGAAGGAACTGCCGGACTACTTCCAGGACGTCAGTTCCGACCAGGACAAGGCCGGCCTGGACGCCAAGGTGGTGATCGACCGCGACCTGGCCTCGCGCATGAACCTGACGCCGTCTGACGTGGACGCGGCCCTGGGTAACGCCTTCAGCCAAAAGCAGGTCAGCACCCTGTACGGCGCCCGTAACCAATACCACGTCGTGCTGGAGGCGACGCCCAACGAGCAGACGGGGCCGGACGACCTGGTGCGCATCTACGTGAAGTCGGTGGCGGGCATGGTGCCGCTGTCGACCTTCGCCAAGGTCAAGGTGCAGGAATCACCCCTGTCGGTGAACCACGAGGGGCAGTACCCCTCTTCCACCCTCAGCTTCAACCTGGCCGACGGCGTGGCCCAGGTGGACGCGCTGGCCCGGGCACAGCAGGCGGTGACGGAACTGGCCATGCCCGCCTCCATGCGGGTGGAGGTGGGCGGCATCGCCCGCATCTTCCAGCAGCAGAACCAGGGCCAGCCCCTGCTGGTGCTGGCGGCACTGGTGACCATCTACATCGTGCTGGGCATGCTGTATGAAAGCTGGGCCCAGCCCCTCACCATCCTGTCCACCCTGCCCTCCGCCGGCATCGGCGCCATCCTGGCGCTGATGGTCACGGGCTATGAGCTTTCGATGATCTCTTTCATCGGCATCATCCTGCTGATGGGCATCGTGAAGAAGAACGCCATCATGCTGGTGGACTTCGCCCTGGCTGCGGAGCGCATCCAGGGCCTGTCGGCCCAGGAAGCCATCGTGGAGGCGTGCCGCGAACGTTTCCGACCCATCACCATGACCACCCTGACCGCCTTGCTGGGGGCCGTGCCGCTGGCCATCGGTGGCGGCACGGGCGCCGAAATGCGCCAACCGCTGGGCGTGGCCATCGTGGGTGGCTTGCTGGTGTCGCAGTTCATCACCCTGTACACCACCCCGGTGATCTACCTGGCCCTGCGGCCCAGGAAAGCGAAGATGTCCCGCCTGCACGCCGCGATGGCGGGGGTGAAGCGAAGCTGAGCTTTTGTTCCGAAGGCACGCGACCAAATGATAAGGGCCCACCGAGTCGCTTCGGCGGGCCCTTATCCTATGACGGGTGGATCAAATCAGGAGGCAACCAGGGACCAGTCGTCCGGTTCCCACAGGGCGCCACTGTCGCTCTCGGCCTCCCCCTGGAACAGCAGGGCGTCGGCCGTGTCGCCACAGGCGTGGTAGCCGTGGAGCGCTAAGGTCGCGGCCAAATCCGTACCCCAGCCCTGGGCGCCGCAACGGTCGACCAGGATCAGCCGGGGCCGCAGTGCCCGCGGGGCGGCGTGCAGGAAGGAGATCACCGCCAGGTCGGCGCCGGCCTTCATGCCCAAGCGCAGCACGTCCAGCCGCCCGAGGCCGGCCGCCCGCACCAGATCCAGCAGCGGCCGGGCCCGCACCAGGGCAGGCGGCGGCGCGTCCCAGCCCGACGCCGCCGCCGCGGGCTTGCGCTTTCCCGCCGCCAGGACCAACCCATCACAGGCCGGGCCCACCGCGTCCTCCACCAGTGTGACGCTGGCCACCAGCGCGTTCAGGGACAGGTTGACCGCCAGCCGATCGCGGGTGGCGGCG
The DNA here is from genome assembly GCF_036348415.1 of Nitrospirillum karajorum. Lineage (NCBI taxonomy): Bacteria > Pseudomonadati > Pseudomonadota > Alphaproteobacteria > Rhodospirillales > Azospirillaceae > Nitrospirillum > Nitrospirillum karajorum. The sequence goes on along the minus strand of NZ_JAZBQB010000001.1, from coordinate 1,040,671 downwards.
TTGGGCTCCACCGCCAGCACCCGGCCGCGCGGTCCCAAATGGCGCGCTGCGGCCAAGGTGTGCAGGCCCGTGCCGGCGCCGACATCGACAAAGACACCGTCCACCGGAAGGGCCGCGGCCATCCGGGCACGGGCCTGGTCAGCCATCTGCCGGGGCAGCGCCAAGACACGGCGGTCGTCGGCATGGTCACGGACATGCAGGCGCCGGCGCATCCCGTCCACCGTCACATCGATGATGGAGCCATAGAGCCAGGGCACCATCGTGCGCACCACCGGTCCCAGCAGCCCCCCGGCGACCCGCCCCCAACCGTCGGCCGGCAAGGCGGCGCTGAGCGCCAGCAGCAGAGCCGGCAGGCCAACGGGACGGTGGTGGCCAAAGCCGTGATCCGCCTGTGCGGGCTGGGTGCGATGGTCCGTCACCGATGGTCCGGCAATGGCCCCGGACGTCACGCCGCAAGCGGGCAAGGCCGCCCATGGAGCAGCGGAGGATTCGGGCAGCAGGGCGGCGGTGAGGACGGTCATGATGGTCGGCACCCAGGTTGATCAGCGCGTGGCAACGATGGCACAGTCAAGCTGACGCCGTGCTGACGGGATGTCGGCGCCCTCAACCCCGCCCTGCCCGGGAAAATCCCCCCGGGAACGACAGGCGGCGGCCGCTGGCGCGTATAGGTACATCTGCCGCCCGTGGTGGGTGCGCCGAGGACTTGGGCTGGGACTTGGCCGATGCGGCTTTTGTTGGTTGAGGACGAACGGGACCTGCGGACGCTGACCGCCGAGCATCTGTCGCGAATCGGCTTCACCGTCGACGCCTGTGGTAGCTTGGCCGAGGCCGAGGACCATATCTCCACCGCCGATTACGATGCCCTGGTGCTGGACCGCCGCCTGCCGGATGGCGACGGGATAAGCCTGGTGCGACGACTGCGCGGCGGCCGGCGCAAGGTTCCCATCCTGATGCTGACGGCGCGTTCCACCCTGGACGACCGCATCGAAGGGCTGGACGCCGGGGCCGACGATTACCTGGTGAAGCCCTTTGACATGGGGGAACTGGGGGCCCGGCTGCGGGCCTTGCTGCGGCGGCCGGGCGGCGTGATCGGGGTGGTGCTGGAATGCGGCAACCTCTCCTTCGACAGCGCGGCCCGCTGCGCGGCCGTGGCGGAGTCGCCCCTGGCCCTGACCGCCCGCGAACTGGCCCTGCTGGAGGTGCTGCTGCGCAAGGTGGACCAGGTGGTGACCAAGGCCCATATCGACAGCGCCCTGTACGGCTTCGGCAACGAGGCGACCGACAACGCCGTTGAGGCGCTGGTGTCCCGCCTGCGCCGCAAGCTGGTCGCGGCGGAGGCCACGGCCGCCATTATCACCATGCGGGGACTGGGCTATATGATGAGCGCATCGTGAGCCCGCCCCCTTCCCCCTTCCCTTCTCCACTGCCCCGGACCCCTTCCTGATGCTCGCCACCCTGGCGCAGATTTGGCGGCACCGGTCCCTGCAAGGCCGCCTGGCCTGGCGGCTGGGCCTGCTGTTCCTGGCCTCGGTCGCCGTGGCGATCCTGCCCCTGGTGGTGCGGCTGGAGGAGGCGGGCGGCGTCGTGCAGCGCAAGGTGCTGCGCGGCCAGGCCAACGAGCTGATGACCGCCTTCAACCATGGCGGCCTGACCCTGGATCGCCTGCCGCCGGATCTGGCCAATCGCTACGCCCTGGAGGAGGACGGTGTCATTTACGCCGTGTGGGACCAGCATGGACGGCTGCTGACCCAATCGCTGCCCCGCGCCGCCAGCACCCTGCGCGAGGCGCTGAACCAGACGGACGCGGAGTATTTCTTCCGCCCGCCGGGGGAGCCGGAGCGTTATGGCCTGGGCACGCCCATCAAGCTGGGCGACCGGACCGTGACCCTGGCGGTGGCGCAGTCGCCCACCGCCGATCAGAAGATCATCAACGGCCTGCTGGACGAATTCGTCCGCGACATCCTGCTGTTCGGCATTCCGGTGGCCCTGATCGCCGCCGCCATCGGCGTCTGGACCATCCGCAGCAGTCTGACCCCCATCCAGGAGGTGTCGGAGGAGGCGGCGGCCATCGGCCTGGACCGGCTGGACCACCGCCTGGACGGCAAGAACCTGCCCAGCGAGGTCTTGCCCCTGGTGGACGCGTTCAACACGGCCCTGGCCCGGCTGGAGGGCAGCTTCCGCCACCACCGCCGCTTCATCGCCGACGCCGCCCACCAACTGCGCACCCCTCTGGCCGTGGTGCAGGCGCGCCTGGAAAGCGGGGAGGCCGACATGGCCGCCGTGCGCGCGGACGTGCGCCGCCTGTCGCGCCTGGTGGCGCAGTTGCTATCGCTGTCGCGCCTGTCCGGCACCCCCCTGCCCCGCACCGACCGCGTCATGGCGGGAGAGCTGACGGCGGGCGAGCTGGTGACCCTGGCGCCCTTCATCCGGTCCCTGGGCAAATCCATCGAGCTGGAGGTGGTGGAGGACTTCCCCCTGGTGTGCAACACCGGTGCCGTGGCGGAGGCCCTGCGCAACCTGGTGGAAAACGCCGTCGCCTATGGCCCGGCCGGCGGCATGGTGGAGGTGCGGGTGGGCCCCGGCCCCATCCTGTCCGTCGCTGACCGGGGGCCGGGCTTGCAGGGCGAGGACCCCCTGACCCTGGCGGAGCCCTTCGTCCGCGGCGCCGCCGGCGCCGGCATCACCGGCTCAGGGCTGGGCCTGGCCATCGCCATGGAAATCATGCGCCAGCACGGTGGCCGCCTGGCCGCCCGCGACCGCCACGGCGGCGGAGCTTTGTTCAGCCTGTGCTTCGAGGACAAGGCGGCGTAAGGTTTCGTATATTGCGTTTAGCGATCAGCTGACTCATACCTACATTATCATGGATGATGTACTGGCGAGGCGGAGGATACGATGACGGCGCTGTTGGAGCGGAACGACACCATCGTCCCATCTGACGAAGACACGAAGCTGGCGACGGAGTCGAGCCGCATCCTGTCCAGGCATGTGGATCGGGAACTGCGGGTCCAACTGGACGATGGCCAGGCCCTGCCCTTGCCACGGGCCTTGCGTGAGTTGATCACGCATCTACTGGTGGAAATCTCACAAGGCAACGCCGTCACCGTGATCCCGGTGCATGCGGAGATGACGACCCAGGAGGCGGCGGATTTCCTGAACGTGAGTCGGCCCCATCTCGTCAAGCTACTGGAAACGGGCCATCTTCCCCACCACAAGGTCGGCACTCACCGACGCGTCCGTTTCGCGGATCTGAAAGCCTTCAAACAAAGACAAGCGGAGGCCCGGTCCAAGGCCCTGGATGAGCTGGTCGCACAAGCTCAAGAGCTTGATATGGGCTACTGACGTGTCGCGGTTCACCGTCGTGTTCGATGCTTGCGTCCTGTATCCGGCGCCTCTTCGCGATTTCCTGATGGAATTGGCGGCAACGGAACTTTTTCGGGCGAAATGGACGGACGCCATCCACGAGGAATGGACACGGAATGTCCTGAAGAATCGCCCAGATCTGACACCAGAGCAATTGCGGTGGACTCGGCAGCGCATGGAAGCGAGCGTCGCGGATTGCCTGGTGTCAGGGTATGAACATCTAATTCCCGTTCTCAATCTTCCCGATCCTGACGACCGGCACGTGCTGGCTGCGGCCATCCATGCACGGGCGGACGCAATCATCACGTTTAACCTGAGGGATTTCCCGATAGAGGATTTGGCGAAGTTCAATGTGGAGCCCATCCACCCCGACGATTTCATTCACTACCAGTTCGACCTGAAAGCGGCGGCGGTCGTGATTGCGGCGGGAAATTGCTGCCGACGTTTAAAGAAGCCGCCAAAGTCAGGATCTGAATATCTGGACACCCTGGAAAAGCAGGGCCTTCCCAGGACCGTTACCGCTCTGCGCCCCTTCGCCGCCGTGCTATCGCAATTGCCGACATCATCTTGATCGACCACAAGCCTATTGTTGCCCCTCACACCCTCAGGAAGATCCGGCGGCGGTACAGCACCTCCAGGATGGCCCACCACAGGGCGACAAACAGGAGGGCGTAGGCCAGGGAGGCCGCCTTTTCCGGCAGCAAGGGATAGAACACCGCCTCGTAAATCACGTCCTGCAGCGGGGCGATGCGGTGGTCCCAGGGCAGGGTGATGACGCCGCCGATGATGATGGCCATCAGTTCGGACCCGACATAGGCCAGGATGGGGTTCACGCCGAACACCAAGGCGGGACGGGTCCAGCGGCGCCAGCCCCGCACCTCCACCCCCCACAGCAAAGCCCCCAGGCACAGGCAGGCCATGCCGGCGGTGAGGGCGACGAAGGAACTGGTCCACAGGCTCTTGTTGATGGGAAAGGCCAGATCCCAGATTTCCCCCAGCAGGACACCCGCCACCCCGGCGATGATGAGCCCCCGGATGCGCGTCGGCAGCGGCAGGGGCTGGCCCAGCCAACGGCCCGCCTGGACGCCCAACAGCGCGGTGGCCACGGCCGGCAGGGTGGATAGGGCGCCTTCGGGATCCCAGGTGTGGGCAGCGGCCCACAGATGGTTGCCCAGGGGGCCCCAATCGAACAAGGCGCGGTCCACGGCCGCCGCCACGGTGGCGCCTGGATGGGCCAGCGCCGCCAGGCCGGTGGCGCCGGTGCCCGGCACTGGCACGCCGGTCATCACCGCCCAATAGCCCAGCAGCAGCGCGACGACCAGCGCCCCCTGGCCCCGCGCGCCGAGCCGCAGCGACAGCAAGCCGGCCGCGACATGGCAGAGGGCGATGCGCTGCAAGACACCCGGTATCCGCCAGGACAGCAGTTGCGCCAGCGTGCGGTCGGCCAGCGTGCCGTGGCCCGATACGGTGTAGCCGGGGAACCAGGCGATGAACAGGCCGAGGCCGAACAGGATCAGGCCGCGCCGCAGGATCTGGCGCACCAGGGCGGCATCCCCCTGGCCCTGCGCCCGCCGCCGGGCCAGGGACAAGTGGGTGGTGATGCCCACCATGAACAGGAAGAAGGGAAAGACCAGGTCGGTGGGCGTCCAGCCATGCCATCTGGCATGGCGCAACGGCCAATAGATGTCGGACCAGGTCCCGGGATCGTTGACCAGCAGCATCAGGGCCACGGTCAGCCCGCGGAAGACGTCCAGGGACAGGAGGCGCTCGGGCTGGGCGACGGCCGGGAAGGCCGCCCGGGCCTCAGCCACCGGCCTTGTCCGGGGCGGTTTCGGCCTGGGCTTCCGTCTGTTCCACCGACCAGCCGCCGCCCAGCACCCGATACAGGGTGACGATGGAGGTCAGGTAGTTCAGGCGGCTCTGCACCAAGGTGTCCTGGGCGCTGAACAGCGTGCGCTGGGCCGTCAGCACGCTGACCATGTCGGCGGTGCCCCGCTGGAATTGGCCGGTGGTGCCGCGCAACGCCTCATCGGCGGAGGCGGTGGCCTTTTCCTGGGCGGCGCGGATGTCGCGGGTGTAGCGCACCCCGGCCAGCGCATCCTCGACATCGGCGAAGGCGGTGACGACGGCCTTCTGATAATCGGCCGCCAATTCCTCGACCCGGGCGCGCTGAACGTCGGACTGCGCTTGCAGATTGCCGGCGTCGAACACCGTCTGGCTCAGCGAGGTGCCCAGGGACCACAGTTTGCTGGCCGGGTTGAACAGGTCACCGAGGGATTCGTTCTGATAGCCATAGGTGCCGGTCAGGCTGAGGCTGGGATATTGCTGCGCGATGACGTTGCGCAAGGTGGCGTTGGCGGCGATCAGCTGCGCCTCGGCCGAGGCGACGTCGGGGCGGCGGGTCAGCAGGGTGGAGGGCAGATTGGGCGCCACCTCCGGCTCCGCCAGGCCATTGAGGGTGGTGCCCTCGATCTTCAACTGTTCTGGCAGCACGCCGACCAGGATGGCCAGGGCGTCGATCTGCTGCGCCAGGCTTTGTTCGTATTGCGGGATGGCGGCGCGCTCCGCCTCCACCACGTTGACCTGGTTGGCGACGTCCACGGCGGTGGCGGTGCCGGCGCGGGCACGGGCCTGGATGCCGCGCAGCACATCCTCCGCATCCTTCAGAGACTGCCGGGCCAGGGTCAGGCGGTCCTTGTAAGCCAATGCCTGGAAATAATCCGTGGCCACCGTGGCGATGGCCGTCATCAGCACGGTCTGCTTGTCGTAGCGGCTGTAGTTCAGGCTGGCCTTGGCCAATTCGAAGGCGGAGCGGTTCTTGCCCCAGAAATCCAGTTCGTAACTGGCCGACAGCTTGGCGGAATAATTGCTGCTGATGTTGTTGCGGGAGATGAAGTTGCCGTTGCTGACCGTGGTGGTGCCGCCGCCCGTCTGGCTGCGGGTGCGGCCGGCGCTGGCCGACACCGTGGGGAACAGGGCGGAACGCTGTTCGTCCACCGTGCCCTCGGCCTGACGGATGCGGGCCATGGCGGCGCGCACGTCGAAATTGTTGGACGCCACGCGGGCGATGAGGCTGTCCAGCTCCGGCGAATTGAACCGCTTCCACCAGTCGGCGGCGATTTCGCTGCGCAGGGCCGCGTCCTTGGCCGCATCACCCGTCACCGTCTCGCGGTAAGCCGTGGGTTGCGGCGTTTCGGGCCGTTCATAGTCAGGCCCCACCGTGCAGGCCGTCAGCGCGCCCGCCATCGCGCAGGCCAACAGGGCCGGCCTGGCCGCGGATGAAAGCAGGACGGACGGGAGCATGAGGCGAAACGACCGGGGGCGCAGCATCGCGGGACGTTATCCAGGAAGGGAGGCCAGACGGAAACGCGGAATGGGACGGGAACCCGGCGCCCTTCTTTTCATACCGGAAGCCCCCTGTCACGGACGAACTGGGCCCGTGCCCGATTGGCGGGCAGCGAATGGCGGAAGTGGCCCCCCACCCGCACCCGGCCGCCCGTTGGTACGGCCCGACAGGCGTCAACCTGTCGGGAAAAATGACGCGGGACCCGTCCCTCGCACCTGGCGACAACCCTACCTCTTGCTTATGCCGGCGATAATCGTGTCCAGCATCACGTCCAGGTCGGCGTGCATGTCCAGCGTCCCATCCAGCAGGGTCCAGCGCATCACCAGGCCATGCTTCAAACCCGACAGGATCCAGCCCACCCTCTCCACATCCGTTTCGGGCGACACCTCGCCCGCCGCGATGCCTTCGCGTATCAGGGTGCAATAGATGCGGTGGGGCCGTTGCAGGCGTTCCACCAGCAGACGGCGCATGTCCGGGCTGTCGGCCAGCACCCCGCGCATGAATATCAGAGACGACAGGGCGGGGATGCTCTCCGTCAGGCGCAGCCAGGTGTGCATGACCTCGCGCAGGCGGGTCATGGGGCTGCCGCTGCCTTTCAGCGCCTCTTGAACCGGGGGGGCGATGCGCTGGGACAGGTTATCCAGCAGCGCATCCCACATCGCGTGCTTGGTGGGGAAATGCCGGAACAGCGAGCCTTGGGCCATGCCGATGCGGCGGGCGATGGCCGTGGTCGTGGTGCCGGCGGGCCCCACCTCATGCAGCAGTTCCAGAGCGGCTTCGATGATCTCCGCCCGGCGGGTATCCCCAGCCTTGCGCTGGCGCCCGGCGGGGCGTTCCTCACCAGGGGCTTCCCCGTCCGTCACTATCACCTTGCCACCCTGCTTCATCGCCCGCGCCCGCCTCACGCCGGCGGGTTGCCGGCGCCCCCATGGGAACCGGCCGGGACGGTGTCGGCGGCGGCGGCTTCACCCGCCCCCGTCTCGCCCGTCCCCGTCTCGCCCGCCTGCCAACCGCCGCCGAGCGCCTTGTAAAGGGCGATGGTCTGCTGCACCAGGGCATAGTCGCTTTGCGCCACTGCATCCTTGGACGTGGCCAGGGTGCGGTCCGCGTCCAGCACGCTCAGGAAATCGGCCAAGCCGGCGCGGTATTGCGACCGGGCGCGATCCTGCGCCCGCTGCGCCGCGTCCAGGGCGCGGTGCAGGGTTTCGTTCCGCTGACGCTCGTTGGTATAGGCGACCAGCGCGTCCTCCACCTCCTGAAAGGCGGTCAGCACCGTCTTGCGGTAGGTCAGGCGGGCCTGCTCCGCCTGGGCTTCGGCATCCTTGACGCCGGCCTTCAGACGCCCGCCGTCGAAGAGGGTGCCGCTGACGGTGGGACCGACGCTCCAGCCGAAGCTGTCGCCCTGCAACAGCTTGCCCAGGTCCGGGTTCAGGAAGCCGCCGATGAGGCCTAGCGACACCTTGGGGAAGCGCGCCGCCTCCTTCACGCCGATCTCGGCGTTGGTGGCGGCCATGGTGCGCTCCGCCGCGCGGATGTCGGGGCGCGCGCGCACCACCTCGGACGGCAGGCTGGCCGGCAGTGCCGGCGGCAACGGCACCTCCGGCCCTGCCGTGGTCAGCAAGCCATCAACGTCGGCCGGGGTGCGGCCCGTGAGGGTGGCGATGGCGTGGGCCCGCTGCGCCGCCTGCGTTGCCAGCGTCGGCAGCACCGCCTTCTGCTGTTCCAGCTGGCCGTCGGCCTCCGCCAGCTGCAGTTCCGTCGCCAGGCCCACCTTGTACTTGGCCGCGGTCAGGTCGCGGGTTTCCTGGGACAGGCGCACATTCTCATTGGCGATGGCCGTGCGCGCCTGAAGGGAGCGCAGGGCGGCGTAATCGGTACCCAGTTCCGCCAGCATGGACATGACCATGGAGCGGCGGTTCTCGATGCCGGCCTCGACGTTGGCGTCGGCCGCCTCGATGCTGCGCCGTGTGCCGCCGAACAGGTCCAGCTCCCACGAGGCGTCGAAGCCGGCCAGGAAGATGTTGTTGGTGCCGCCCAACTGCCCAAACGTGCCCGGCGGCAGACGGTTGCGCATGGCCGCCGTCTCGCCCTTCACGCTGGGATACTGCGCCGCCGCGGCCTGCTGGCGCTGGGCGCGCGCGGACAGGATGCGCTGTTCCGCCACCTTCAGGTCCAGGTTGCCAGCGACCACGTCGGCGACCAGCTTGTCCAGGGTGGGATCGTGGAATTCCGTCCACCAATGGGCCAGAACCGTGGGGTCGGCGCTGGCCTGAATCTTCATCGCCGACTGGGTGGTCGTGGCGCTCCACGTCGCGGGCGCATCGGCCTTGGGCGGCTGATAATCGGGCCCCAGGGTGCAGGCGGCGGTCAGCGCCAAGGCGGCCGTGGCAGCCAGCAGCAGGGCCCGGCGGGGGAAAGCGGCGAAGGGAGTGGTAGCGGACATCGGGGTCACTCCGCGGCGGCGGCCTTGGGCGCCGCCTTGGTGGATTTCATGAAAAAGGCCAGGGGCACGACGCAGAGGGCCACGACGCCGGAGATGCGGAAGACATCGACGTAGCCCAGGATGGCCGACTGGCGCAGCAGGGTGCGGTACATGCCGCCCAGCGCGGAGGATTGCAGTTGCGACGGGGTCAACCCCTGGCTGACCAGGCCATCCATCCACGCCTGCTTGGTCATCTGATAGCCCACGCTGAGGTCGGTCAGATGTTCCGCCAGATAGGCTTGGTGCACCTGCGACCGCTGGGTCAGGTAGGCCGTGACCAGGGCGATGCCGATGCTGCCGCCCAGGTTGCGGGCCATGGAATAGAGGGCGGCCGCGTCGCCGTTCATTTCCCGCGGCACGCTGGCGAACGCCACCGTGCTGATGGGGATCATAAGCAGCGCCGTGCCGAAGGTCTGGGCCATGCGCATGCTCATCAGCGTCAGGAAGTCCACCTGCGGCGTGATGGTCGCCGTGTAGAACATGGCGATACCCAACAGGAAAAAGCCGGTGGCCACGATGAAACGGGCCTGGAACTTCTTCAGCAGCACCCGGGTGATGATGGGGATCATGATCAGGATCATGAAGCCGCCAGGCGACAGGATCATGCCGGCCCAGGTGGCGGTGTAGCCCAGCTGCGATTGCGCCAATTGCGGGATCAGGACGGCGCTGCCGTACAGCGTGGCGGCCATGATGCTGATGAACAAGGTGCCGATGGCGAAGTCCTTGTTCTTCCAGACCCGCAGGTTGACGATGGGATCCGGCCGGTCCAGCAGCCAGACGACGGCGCCCACCAGGCCCAGCACGGCGCCCACGCCAAAGGCCTGGATGAAGCCGCTGGAGAACCAATCCTCCTGCTCGCCCCGGTCCAGCACGATCTGCAGGCAGGCGAAGCCGGCGGCGATCAGCGACAGGCCGATCACGTCGATGTTGCGCCGGCCCTTGGCGGCGCCGGCCTTGGCCCAGGGCGGATCCTCCACCACCGCCGAGATGGCGAAGGTGGCAAGGACGCCCACCGGCACGTTGATCAGAAACACCCAGCGCCAGCTGAAATTGTCCGTGATCCAGCCACCCAGCGTCGGCCCCATGATGGGGGCGGCGATGATGGCGACGGCGGTGACGCCAAAGGCGGTGGCGCGTTTCGACGGCTCGAACGTGTCCAGCAGGATGGACTGTTGGTTCGGCTGCAGGCCGCCGCCGAAGAAGCCCTGGAACAGGCGGAAGACGATCAGTTCGGGCAGCGAGGTCGACAAGCCGCAGAGCAGCGACGACACCGTGAACATGACGATGGACAGCAGGAAGTAGTTCTTGCGCCCCATCATGCGGCCCAGCCAGCCCGAAACGGGCAGCACGATGCCGTTGGCCACCAGGTAGGAGGTCAGCGTCCAGGTGCTTTCATCCGTGCCCACCGACAAGCTGCCGGCGATGTGCGGCAGGGCCACGTTGATGATGGTGGTGTCCAGCACCTCCATGAAGGTGGCGACGGTCACCACCATGGCGACGAGATAGGGGTTGTGCCGCGGGCGCCAGGTCGACGCCCCGTGATCAGCCTCAGGAGGGGGAAGTCCTTCGCTCACCGCCCGGCCCCTCAGTTCAGGTGGACGGTGGGTTCAGCCGACAGCCCCAGCGGCAGCGGACGGTCAGCCGGCAAGCCGCCGGTCACCTTGATCTTGACCGGCAGGCGCTGGACGATCTTCACGAAGTTGCCGGTGGCGTTTTCGGTGGGGAAGGCGGTGAAGCGGGAGCCCGTACCCATCTGGAAGCTGTCGATGGCGCCCGTCAGCTTCAGGTCGGGGAAGGCGTCCAGCTCGATATCCACGGACTGGCCCACCCGCATGCGCTTCAGCTGGTTTTCCTTGAAGTTGGCCACCACCCAGACTTCCGGCGTCACCAGGGTCAGGGCCGACTGCGACACCTGCAGGTAGTTGCCCTTCTCCACCGCGCGCTTGGTCACCCAGCCATCCTGGGGCGCCACGACGGTGGTGTAGGACAGGTTCAGTTCAGCCTGGGCCAGTTCCGCCTCCGCCGCGGCCACCTGGGCCTCCAGCTGCTTCACCTGGCTGGCGGCGACCTCGATGTTGCGCGGGGCCTGTTCGGCCGCGCGCAGCTTGGCATCAGCGTCGGCCAGCTGGGCCTGGGCGGTGCGGAAAGCCGCCTGGGCGGCGTCGATCTGCGACTTGGTGGTGGCGCGGACGTCGATTTCCGTCTGGCGCGCCAGGTCGGACTTCGCCCGGACCAGCGTGGCCTCGGCCTGGGAGCGGGCGGCGCGGGCCTGGTCCAACTGCGCGGGATAGGTGACCTGGGCGATCTCCAGGTTGGTCTGGGCCTGCGCCAGTTGCGCCTGCGCCAGCTTCAGCTGGGCGGCGTCACGGTCGCGGGTGTTCTGATAGTCGCGCGGGTCGATGCGGAACAGCAGGTCACCCGCCTTGACCTTCTGGTTATCCTGGACCGCCAGTTCGACGACCAGGCCGGAGACCTTGGGCGCGACCGTCACCACCCGGCCCTCGGTAAAGGCGTCATCCGTCGATTCCTTGCCGCGCCCGCCAAGCCAGAGGACCACGCCGCCGACCACGATGACGGCCAGCACACCAAGGCCGATGACACGGGGCAGGACGGAACGCTTGGGCGGAAGGGCGGAGGGCGTGCTGGTCATGATGGTCCTTTGGTCCCTGATCGTTGAGGCCGGATCGGGCTATCCCCGACCAGGCTTTTCCAAGGGGCGAGCGGCTTGGGCCGGCGGGGCCGGTCAAGGAATTGCGGATGCATGGAAGGTGCCGCGGGAGTGCTGCGGCGTGGAAATCTTTTGCAAGCAAGTTATTGCTTATCACGCTAAACAGCGCCTAATGAGGATGGCGCAGATCTGGGATGCGGCAAGCGGCAAATGCGCCCCTTTGGCGCCCCACCGTGCAGATCACCGCACCGTTACGTCATATACCGTGGCGTGCGATGGCCGCCGTCACAGACCCAGCTCACGGCTCAGGCGGGTGGTGCCGTAGATGTTGGCCAGCGCCTCCTTCACCGCCCCCACCGAAACCCAGACGGCGCGGTTGGTCGCCTCGTCGAAGCCGAAATCGCCGCCCAGCGACTGGCTGTTGCCGTCGAAGATGATCCCCACCAGTTGCCCGTCGGTATTGATGACAGGGGAGCCGGAATTGCCGCGCACGATGTCGTTGGTGCTGACCATGTTCAGCTTGCGCAAGGGATCAACCGCGCTGCGGGCGCGCAGCCAGGAAGAGGGCAGCGCCAACGGCTTCGCCCCCGTGGCCCGGCCGTAGGCCTCGCCCATGGTGGTGTAGTAGCGCACCGGCCGGCCGTTCTCCTCATAGCCTTTGACGGTGCCGTAGGAGACGCGGGGTGAGAAGGTGGCGTCTGGGTAGGCGTCGGTTCCCTTGGCGGCGAAGAGGACCTGGGCGATGGCGCCCGCGTTGCGCCGCTCCACCGCCTCGACATTCACCTCGACATCCCGGCGGATGGCCAGCGCCTGCTTGTCCACCTCCTGGGCGAAGCGGATCAGGGGGTCGTGGCTGTTCTTGATGGCCTCGATGCCCCCGGCCAGCAGGCGCTTGCGCTCGGCGGGGTCGGCCAGGCGGGTCCGGTCCACGAGGTCGCTGGCCATCCGGTCAGCCGTCTGCGCGCCCAACACGTCGCGCACCAGCGGATCGTCGGGACCCAGCACCCGGCGCAATTGCACCAGCCAGGCGCGCAGCAGCACCTTTTCCAGGTCGGCGGAGATGGGGGTGTTGGCCAGCAGGCGCTGGCGGGTGAAGGGGAAGCCGGCCTCAGTGAACTCCTGGAAGCGCTTGATGTCGGGCAGCTGGCGCTGTTCCGCCGCGCGGACCAACAGGCGGGCGTAGGCGAACAGGTCGGATTGGGGCCCCCGCCCCTCCTCCACCACCTCCATGCGGTCGGCGACGGCGCGATAATGGGCCACGGCCTGGGCGATGGCGGCCCAGGGGTCACCGAAGCGCTGCTGGACCTGGGGATCGGCCGCCACCTTGGCCCGCAGCTCATTCTCCGCGCGCCGGCGGCCGTCGATCAGGCCGGGATTGACCAGGGCGCGGAACTGGCCCAGGCGCGCCTTGTAGGCGTTTTCCACCGCGAACAGCTTGGCGAAGGCCACGCGGGCATGCTCCGCCCCTTCGGCCGAGAACTGCAGCAGCAGGCCGCGCAGCTCCGCCAGATAGACCAGGGATTCCGGCAGCACGACATCGCGGTCGTATTCCAGTTCCGCCACCGTATCCAGGCGCTCCGTCGTGCCAGGATTGCCGGAGGTGAAGACCAGCTCGCCCTCCCGCGCCTCCCGGGGGGCATAGGCGAAATAGGTGGCCTGGGTGTTCAACGGTGCCCCGGTGGCGTCGTAGACGCGCAGGAAGGCGACATCCAGGTCGTAGCGGGGAAATTCGAAATTGTCCGGGTCGCCGCCAAAGAAGGCGATATCCTCTTCCGGCGCGAACACCAGGCGCACGTCCTGGTAGCGGCGGTACTTGTACACGTCATAGACGCCACCCCGGTACAGTTCCACCACGTCGCAACGGATGGCCTCATCCCCACCGGCGCAGTCGCGCTGCAGCTTGGCCAGCGCCTCCCGCAGGGCGCGGCCGTAATCCGTGCCCTCGCGGCCCGCCACCGCCTCACGCACCTGCGGGGTAACGTCGGTAATGCCCACCAGCTGGTTGGCCTCCACATCCGGGCATTTCACCTCGTCCTCCTGCCGGGCGGCGTAAAAGCCCTCCTGGACCAGGTCGCGGGCGGGGGAGGACAATTGCTGCAGACAATCGCGGGCGCAGTGGTGGTTGGTCTGCACCAGCCCGGCGGGGGAAACGAAGGCGGCGGAACATCCCCGGGGAAGGCGCAGCGACGCCATGCGCAGGTGGTCCAGCCATTGCGGGCTGGGTTCGAAGCCGTAGGTTTCCTGTATTTTGGCGGCGGGGAAGTGGTTGAAGGTCCACATGCCTTCGTCGGCGCGGGCCGCGACGGACGCCATGAACAGGCCACCGCCCAGCGCGGCCGCCAGAAGCCCCAACCGCATCATCCCCGTCCCTCGCATGCCGTTCCCAGTTCTTGCGCCCCGACCTCCCGATCCGGGTGGAACAAGCGTCAGCATACCGCCAATGCGCCCCGGCACGGGACGGGATTTTGTAACGGAAACGCAAACAGTCCGGGGACGATTATGCAAAAGCCCCAGGCGTGGGCCTGGGGCTAGCGTCGTCGCCTCAGTCAGCGGCGGGCCAGGACAGCGGCCCGCGCCGAGGGTCAGTTCATGATGCGCCAGGAACCATCCGGCTGCCGGCAGGCCGTGCCCACCTGCTGCGTCGGCTGCCCCGCCACCGTGATGGTGGAGGTGTATTCGCGGCAATTGGACTGGTCATAGGCCGGCTTAGCCGCCACCGTCTGGACAGGCGGGGCGACCACCGCCGGTGGCGGGGGAGGCGCCTGGACCACGACCGGCGCCGTGTAGACCGGCGGCGGCTCCACATAAACGGGCGGCGGGGCGTAATAGGGGGCGTAGACCGCCGGGTAGGGGGCCCAGTAGGGATTGCGCCAGCGCCAGTAGGGGTCATGCCAATAAGGGCCGTAATAGCCCGCGGGCCGCCAATAGGGGCCGACGCCGATGCCCACGCTGACGAAGGTGCGGGCCCCGGCCGGGGCGCTGCCACCGGCCAGCGCCAGCAAGGCCACCACCAGCGACATCATCACCAGGAACGGTGCCTTGAACACGCGCTGCATGATCATCCTCTTTCAGGTGGCGAGCCCGATGCATCAGGCTTCCGCCAAAGCCGCCCTTGATCCTTTCAGGAAGAAGGCCCCGGGGCGCTCGGGGCCAGTCCTCACTCTATAATACGGGACTCTGACCTCTTCCTGACGCCCCCACAGGTGCGGCATTTGGTTTACCCACCACGAGCGCCGCGCATAGGAAAAGGCCCGCGAAATGCATTCCGCGGGCCTTTCTGTCAGGGTTCACTCAGTGCCCGGCCAATTCCTTGGCCAGGCGGTTGGCGTGGTAGACCTTGGCCAAGGCCTCCTTCAAGGCACCGACCGTGACCCAGACGGCGCGGTTGACCGAGCCGTCATAGCCATAGTCGCCGCCCAGCGACTGGATGTTGCCGTCGAAGATCAGGCCCACGACTTCCGCGTCCTTGTTGATGACGGGGGAGCCGGAGTTGCCGCCGATGATGTCGTTGGTGCTGACGGCGTCGAACTTCTGTGACGGGTTGATAGCGTCCTTGGCCTTCAGCCAGCTTTCCGGCAGGGCGAAGGGGAAGGCGCCGGTGGCGCGCCCAAAGGTGCCGCCCATGGTGGTGAAGGGGGCGACATGCTGGCCGTTCTGCTCATACCCCTTCACCGCGCCGTAGGAGACGCGGGGGCTGAAGGTGGCATCGGGGTAGATGGACGTGCCGTGGACCTTGAACATGGCCTGGGCGATGTAGCCGGCGTTCTTCTGCTGCACGGCGGCCACGTTGGCCTCCACATCCCGGCGGGCCGCCAGGGCGTCGGCATCGACCAGCTTGGCGAACTTGATCATGGGGTCGGTGGAGGCGTCCAGGGCGGCCTGGCCCCCCTCCAGCAGGCGCTTGCGCTCCGCCGGGTCACCCAGGGTGGAACCCTTGACCAGATCATCGGCGATCTGCTCGGCCGAGCGGCTGCCGAAGACCTTCTTCACCAGCGGATCGTCCGGGCCCAGCTGACGCTGCATGTAGACCAGCTGCATGCGCATCAGCACCCGCTCCAGCTCCGGATAGACCGGGCTGTTGGACAGCAGGCGCTGGCGGATGAAGGGGAAGTTGGCGTCGGTGTATTCGCGCAGGCGCTTGCCGTCGGGCAGGGTCCGTTCACTGGCGGCGCGCACCAGGTTGCGGGCGAAGGTGAACATGTCGGACTGGGTGAAGCTGCGCCCCCCTTCCAGCACGTCGTAGCGCGTGGCCACGATGGCGAAATGCTCCACCGACTTGGCGATGGCGGCCCAGGGGTCGCCATACTGCTGCTTCAGCGCGGGGTCGGCGTCGATGATGGCCTTCAGCTCCGCCTCATCCTTGCGCTTGGCGGCGATCAGCGCCGGATCGACCAGGGTCTGCAGGCCGCCGTACAGCGCCTTGTAGCTGTTCTCCAGCGTGAACAGCTTGGTGCGGGCGATGCGGCCGTTCTCTTCCCCCTGCGAGGTGAACTGCAGCAGGATGCCGCGCAGTTCGGCCAGGTACAGCAAGCGGTCGGGCAAGGCGTGGTCGCGGTCGTACTCCAACTCGGCCACGGTGTCCAGGCGCTCCGTCCGGCCGGGATTGCCGGAGGTGAAGACCAGGTCGCCCTCGTTCGCGTCATGGGACGCGTAGGGGAAATAGTTGGCCTTGGTGTTCAGCGGCTTCCCGTCCTTGTCGTAGACGCGGACGTAGGAGACGTCCAGGTCGTACCGCGGGAATTCGAAATTGTCGGGATCGCCACCAAAGAAGGCGATGTCCTCTTCCGGCGCGAACACCAGGCGGACATCCTGATAGCGGTGGTACTTATACAGATTGTACGCACCGCCATGGTACAGCTCGACCACGTCGCAGCGCGTGTCGTCGGCGCCGCCGGTGCATTCCTTCTGAATGGCGGCCTGCACCTCCTTCAGCGCGGCGGAGAAGGCGTCGCCTTCCTTGCCAGCGGTGGCGGCGTTCACCCGCTGGGTCACGTCGGTGATCTGAACCAGCTGGTTGACCTCCATGTCCGGGCACTTGGCCTCATCCTTCAGCTCGGCCGCGGTGAAGCCGTCCTTGATGTGGTTGTGCTCGGCGGTGGACACCTGCTGGATGCATGCGCGGGCGCAGTGGTGGTTGGTCTGGACCAGGCCGCTGGCCGACACGAACGCGCCGGAGCAGCCGCGCGCCAGGCGGACAGAGGCCAGCTGCACCCGTTCCAGCCATTTGGGGTCGGGGCTGAAACCATAGGCTTGCTTCACCTTGGCGCTGGGGAAGTTGTTGAAGGTCCACATGCCTTCATCGGCGCCCGCGACCGTGGGCGCCAGCAGGAGGCCGGCCAAAGCCGCCGCCGCCAGCGCGCTCAAGGGCGCGCCCTTCAGGAAATCACGCATTAGAGAAATTCCTCACGACAGGTCTGTCCCAGGCCCCGCAGCCAGGATTGAGGGACTTGCACCATGTCTGTCGTGAGATTGCAAGATTGGTAACGGTCGCGGCCGGGCGGCCGCGATCAAGACCGCTGTGTCAGGCCGCCAGGCCGTCCATGTCGCCGATCATCATGTCGGGCAGCGCGTCCGGGAATTCCGGGGCCTGATCGAAGGGCGCCATGGCGGACAGACTGTCGGTGCGGAAGAAGTACACCATGTGGCTTTTCAGCGGTGTGCGGCCGGGCGGCGGCGGGGCATTGCGGTCCCGGCCCCAGCGGCGCGGGTCCACCACCGTCAAACCATATTCCGGCAGGGCCTGGCGCTTCTTGGCCAAGGCCACCAGGCGGGCCTTGAACACCTTCAGGTCGCTTTCGGCCCCCACGCGCAGGCGCAGCTTCTCGATATTCATCTTGAAGGCGCCCTGGTTGCCGCAATGGGCGCGCGCGATCTCGTACAGCCGCTTCTCCGTGGGCGACAGCTTGAAATAGTCGGGATGGTAGGTGAGGATCTTCCGGTCCTTCACCACCGCGCGGTACAGCCAATCGCACAGCTGCACCGTCAGCGACTTCATGGTCTTGCCGCCGTCCTTATCCCGCCGGTAGTTGATGCGATAGTCCAGCACCCACGAGAAGGCGCCCGTCTCCCCTTCGCCGCCCGTCTCCAGATTGGTCAGCACCTGGGTCGACTGCAGGCGCTTGAGCGCGTCTTCCAACCGTTGATAGGCGGTGTTGGTGGCGTGAATGCCCACCACACGGAAGAAGTCATGGCCGGTGAAGGTCAGGCGGGGGCTGACGGGCTCGCCCCGGTTCAGTTTGTCCTGGATCAGGGACACGAGGTAGATCAGCACCTCCTTGTCCCAGATGTTGGCGACGCCGTGCTTGGTGCCGGTGACCTCGATGCGCACAGTCCCGTCGTCATAGACCGGCAACTCGGTGACCGTCTCCTTGCTGAGGGCGAAGAAGTTGAAGACCATGACCAGACGGTCGTTCTTCACCTTCCCGATCAGGGGGCTGTCCAGCGCCAGGGCCAGTTGGGCCCCAGCCATGGGGGCTTCCACCATGGACGGGGCGGAAATCCTGTCCGCAGTCCCTGTCGTCGTCCCCGCCATTGTCGCCACCCTTCACACGCAAAGCAGGCCCCATCCACCATGGATCGGGCGTTCGGACTCCGGATGATGAACGTGGCCGTTCGTCGTCGCCAACGGCAAAAGCGCGCTTGGTTGCCGATCCCTTGAGATTTTGACGTGCCCACCCCCAAAATCTGGTGTTGATACCGAGTCGATGGAGGCATCGGTATCCGTACCCGCGAGTTTGGGTAACCGAACCCTTGACTCGACTCGCCCAGGGACTCGGGCAACTCATCACGGCGGGGGTAAATCGCGCGGACTCGGGGTCCGGGTGAGTCGGATCGCGGTATCAGAGTCCGAAACCGGCCCGCCGGAGTCCCCAAACTCAAGGGAACCGCAACCAAGTTTGAGGGAACGGCAACCAAGATCAAGGCTACGGCAACCGACTCCGGCCGACTCGCCCCAATTTCCCTCAAGGGTTCAGATACCGATTTTCCCAGCACCAGGGTTCAGCAACCTTCCGCCAAGGGTTCGGTGACCCAAAACCCGAGGGTTTGGAATCCGCGGCCCCAGGGTTCGGATACCGGGAGTCGTGGGAACGGTTACCAAAATCCTCCTTAAGCCTCTGGAAAATAAACGCTTTTAGAAGCCGTAACAGTTAAACCCTATATCTGTTTAACCCTGAATCCTTTTAAGGAAACTATCCACAGGCCAGGCCTTCCGCGGCATGGACAGCGGCCCGGGGATTAGGCTTGGCGGGTCCCAGAGCAGGCTTTCGCCTTCAGCTCGTCCGCCGATCGAAGCGCGCTCGTCAACGGTATTTCAGCAAAAACCCAGGAAATCCGCCATTTCTGGCGATACACCCGCCGCACCGGAAATTGGTATCCGTTCCCTTGAAGATCGGGGGCCGCCAAGTAGAAGATCGCCCGGATTTCCAGTCACGATCGCCCGGCTTTCAAGGTTACAGTTACCGAAGACAGCAACTCAGACTGTTGTTCAAATCCCATCAGCGAATTTTCCCGCCTAATGGGCAAAAAATCGATGATGCGTCAGTTATCCGCATATTTGCCTCAAGATCGCGGTTGGCGTCCGGATCGTGGTTGGGCATTATCCGCCCATCTCTGGCAGCCCCTCGGATACACCAATGACCACCGATGTCAGCGCGCCCGCCGATACCAGCGTTCCGGCCGGCGACGATCCCCTGCAAATCTTCCTCGACCACTCGGAAGGCTGCGACGCCATCCAGCGCAAGATCATCGAAGTGCAGGCCTATCCCGGCCATGCCAAGAGCCTGCGCCTGTTCCCCACCTCCGAAGCCGCCCGGCTGATCCGCATCTCCGAAAGCCATCTGCGCGCCCTACTGAAGAACGAGCAATTCCCCCAGGGCACGGTCATCGGCGGCAACAACCGCCGGGGCTTCACCTTGGCCGAGGTGAACCAGATTCGCCGCCAGCTGTTCCAGCAGACCGGCGACGTGCGCTATCGCGTGGGCCGTGATCGGGAGGCGGGGGAGAAGCTGTCGGTCATCACCGTGGCCAACTTCAAGGGCGGTGCGGCAAAGACCACCCACTCCGTCCACCTGGCACAGTATCTGGCCCTGCAAGGCTACCGGGTGTTGATGATCGACCTCGACAGCCAGGCCAGCGCCACCTCCCTGTTCGGCTTCGTGCCGGATGAGCAGTTCGACCGGCTGGATACGCTGTACCGGCTGTTCACCCTGGACGACAGCCAGCGGATCAACGATCTGCGGCCGCTGATCCAGAAGACCTATTGGGACGGGCTGGACGTCATTCCGGCCAATCTGGGTCTTTATTCCACGGAGTTCGAGGTGCCGGTGCGGCAGATGCGCCAGCGGGAATTGCGGTTCTGGCGTATCCTGGCCGACGCCCTGCCGACCATCGACCAGGATTACGACATCATTGTTTGCGACTGCCCGCCGTCGCTCAGCTATCTGTCGATTAACGCCGTTATGGCGGCGAACTTCCTGCTGATCCCCATTCCCCCCAGCATGTTGGATTTCAGCTCCGCCGGCCGGTTCTTCCGCATGGTCTATGAGACGTTATCCACCCTGGCGCAGGCCGAGGGCGGACGGGTGAAGACCTTCGACGCCGTGCGGCTGCTGGTCTCCAAATACCAGACGGCCGATACCAACCAGAGCCAACTGGTGAAGTGGATGGGCAGCATCTTCGCCGACACGCTGCTGGAAAACCGCATGGCCCTGACCACGGGGTTGGATAGCGCGGGCAACCTGAAGCAGAGCTATTACGAACTGGAAGCCAGCGACGTGAACCGCCGTACCTACGAGCGGGGGCTGGAATATCTGAACAACGTGAACGCCGAGATCGAACGCGTGATCTGGGATATCTGGAAGCGCACGCCGGCGCGGGAGGGAACGCGATGAGCCGTAAGGACAGAATGGCCGAACTGGACAACGCCATCGGCGACCTGACCGCCACCCGGGCGGCGCGGCCGGCTTCCCCCGATCGGCCATTCCGATCGTCAACCAGATCGAGAGCGTCTTCCAGGACAGCGCCAAGGAGCTGGAGACGCTGCGCGACAGTGGCCGCGTGTTGCTGGAACTGGACCCGGCCGATATCCACAGCACCCAATATCAGGACCGGCACGTCGCCGCCTTCGCCGACGCCGCCTTTGCCATGCTGGTGCAAGACATCCTGCGCCATGGCCAACTGGCACCCGTGCTGGTGCGGCCGGCGGCGGATGGGCAGGGGTACGAACTCATCGCCGGGCATCGCCGGACGGCGGCCTGCCGACAGCTTGGCCGCAAGGTGGTGGCCCGGTTGATGCAGGCAGACGACCGCGACCTGCTGATCAAGATGGTGCAGGAGAATGAGGCTCGCGCCGACATCTCCGCTTATGAGCGGGCGGTGCAGCTGAAGACCGTGTTGGACACGGGTCTCATGAGCCGGGCGGAGCTGATGGAGCGGCTGGATTTCAGCAAGGGCCACCTATCCAACCTGCTGAAATTCGCGGAGTTGCCGCCTACGGTCATCGCGGCCTTGGATGATCCCCGGCCGCTGAAGATCAGCGATGGTGCCAAGCTGGCGCGCCTTATGGCGGAGAGCGAGGAGGCTGCGGCCCGGGTTGAGCAGGTGGCAGCCGATCTGAGCGGCAAGGGCGTTGATGATAACCTGAGTTTCAGCGCACGCCTGCGGGCGTTGATGGCGGCGGCCCAGGGCGAGCCAGCGGCGGAGCCGGAACTGGCGGGGGAGCGGGTGATCCGATCCCGTACCGGACAGGTTCTGGTGCGTCTGTCCTTGCATGAGGGGCGGCCGATCCTACGCTTGGCTGCCGGCCTTCCCCCCCAGGCGCTGGACGCCCTTTTTTCGCAGTTGCCGGATGCCTTGCGCCGCTGTGGCCTGGATGTCCCCGACTGAGTTGCCCCCCCAGCCGGCACCATGGTTTTTCCGAAAAAACTTTGCACGACCCCGCCCTGGTGGCGGGGTTTTTCTTTTCCGGTCTCGGTCTCGGCCAGGGGCCTCTCAAGGAAACGGTTACCGAGGTTTTTTCAGAAAAACCAACAAGCGCCCCGCGCTGGTCATTCCACAATATAGGCGCGATAGGCGTCCCGACCGGAAATCTCCATCAGCAGGTGATCGCGATGCAGGGCGTCCAACAGGCTGCGCGCGGCGGTACCACTCATGCCCAAGGCTTGGGCCAGGCGGCCTGACGTCACCACGGGTTGGGACAGCAGAAAGGCGGCCACCTGGGGCCCGCGAGAAGTGGAGCGCCGGGGGCGCAAGGCTTCCGCCAGTCCACCCTCCGCCACGCGCAGCCGACGCAGTAGGGCTTCGCCTCGGGCCAGGCAGCGTCCCGCCGCCATAAGATAAGCACTGAGCCAGCCGTTGCGGCGGTCAGGCCGGTAGTCCATCGCGTGACCGAGGAAACCAATGGAGGACATCAGCACGGGCCCCCCCGAGTAGGCGGGATGGGTGGGGCCATCATAGGTATCCGAACCCTCGACCACGTCCTGTCCACCACGACGGCCCTGTACCAGGCCCTGCCGCGCCGGCCACCAGGCCGCCAGCAAACGCCCGAGGGCGGCGCCGGCGCTCCGGTCTGCCCCCACTTCATGCCAATGGGCCAGGAAGGCGGCGGCACCGACAAGGGCGGGGGCAGCGCGGAAACGGGCTAGCGCGTCCGGCGCCAAGGCCGCCTGCAGCACGGCCCACCGCTGCTCCGTGCCGACATCCTCCTCAGCGTCACTCCATAGGGAGAAGCCAGGGGACCGGCTGTGTCGAATACGGTCCAGTGCCGCCAGGCGACGGGGGGTGTACAGATGGCGGGGATGGCGGGCGGTGATGCGCCGAACCAAGTCATAGAGGGGAAGGGCTTGGGCGAGATCTGGATCGGGCGCCCGATCAAGACTGTCCCACGCCAACAGTCGCAGGTCGGCGGTATCGACCAGGATGCCGTTCAACCGGGCGGAGGCGGCCGCCTCTTCAATCGCCATGCGGTTGATCCAGCCCGCGGCAACGGCGGGGCTACTGGCGGCCAGCCCGCAGTCCAACCGGACAAGCGCTGCGGAGGCCGCTTCCAACGCCAACCCCTCCGCCATCGCGTAAGGGGTGCACAGGTCGTCCTCGTCCCGCCTCTGGAGCCCGGGCTTTGAGGAAGCGGGGTCGGGAACCTCCGGCCCCGCCGGCGGTTCGGCTGGGGAGGGGGCGTACGGGTTACCCGGCACATCCCACCAGTCGTCACTCATCTTATCCTCCCGCCAAAACGTCCGGAAACATTGGACACGTACGGGGCGGAAAGCAAGTTATTCTGGGTTTAGCTTATCTCATCCGAAACCGGTGTGCCGATACCGTCCAATCGGGTGGCCCCTCTTACGCCCAGGCCATCTCCCAGGGGCATCTCAGAGGTATTTGGTGATCTCCGCCATTTCGGATAGCCGGGCCCGGGTATCGCTGGGTAGGGGGCCGGTCGCCTCTTCCAGGTGGTGTTCGATGTGATGCAACACCAAGGCGACCTTGGCCTTGTCGATGGCGCGGGCGACGGCCTGAAGCTGCTGGGCGATGGTCAGGGCGTCCCGCCCTTCCTCCACCATCTGCACGATTTTGCCGAAATGGCCCTGGGCGCGCTTGAGGCGGTTCAGCAGGTCGGGGGTGGTGGTATGGGTCATACCTTGACTCCTATCCCCCCTGGGGGGTTAAGTCAAATTCCTGAAGGGGAGTTGTCGAGCGATGTGCTGTCGCGCCGCCGTTGAGAAGACCTATCGTCAGATGCGGGCGTCGGGTGCGCCCGACCAGCATGCGTATGAGGCGGCCCTGGTGCTCTACCGGTATAACCATCCGGAAGACGCCGCCCCGGTCGCGGAAGCCGCCGTGGCGCTGTGGACCGGGCACAGCCGGATGCAGTGACTGGCGCGGCGGCGCTTCCCGGAATTTGACCGCAAGACCCGGGATGCCGGGCAGGGGCGTCCGGGGGCATATCGGGGCAGAGACGACACCATCCCAGGATGACGACCATGCCCCGCCTGACCGTATCCCCCATGCGCGCCCTTGCCCATCCGTCCCCTGCCCAGGCCGCCGAGGCCGATCCCCGCTGGCAGGCCGTTCTGGCCCGCGATGCCAGCCAGGATGGGCGCTTCGTCTATTCGGTGAAAACCACCGGCGTCTACTGCCGCCCCTCCTGTCCCTCCCGCTTGGCCAAGCCGCAAAACGTCGCCTTTCATGACAGCGCCGCGTCGGCGGAGCAGGCGGGCTTTCGTCCCTGCAAGCGCTGCAGGCCGGACCAGCAAGGCGTGGCCCAGCGCCAGGCCCACCTCGTGGCACAGGCCTGCCGCACCATCGAGGCGGCGGAAGACGCCCCGGGCCTGGATGCCCTGGCGGCGCAGGCTGGGCTCAGCCCCTATCACTTCCACCGCGTGTTCAAAGCCATCACGGGCGTGACGCCCAAGGCTTATGCCGTCGCGCATCGCGCCCGCCGGGTGCGGGAGGAACTGGCCCGGCCCGGCACCACCGTCACCACCGCGCTCTATGACGCCGGCTTCAATGCCAGCAGCCGCTTCTATGAGGCGGCGGATGGGCTGCTGGGCATGCGGCCAGGCGATTACCGCGCCGGCGGCGCCAATGCCGACATTCGCTTCGCCGTGGCGCAGTGCAGCTTGGGGGCCGTGCTGGTGGCGTGCAGCGGCCGTGGCATTTGCGCCATCGCCTTGGGTGACGATCCGGAGGCGCTGGTGCGCGATCTCCAGGATCGGTTTCCCAAGGCGCGGCTGACCGGCGATGATCCCGCCTTCGATGCCCTGGTCGCCCAGGTGGTCGGTCTGGTCGAGGCGCCGGGCCTGGGGGTAGACCTCCCGCTGGATGTGCGTGGCACCGCCTTTCAACAGCGGGTGTGGCAGGCCCTGCGGGCCATCCCGGCGGGGCAGACCGTGAGCTATGCCCAAGTGGCGGCCGGCATCGGCGCCCCCAAGGCGGTGAGGGCTGTCGCGCAAGCCTGCGCCAACAACGTCATTGCTATCGCCATCCCGTGCCATCGCGTGGTGCGCACCGATGGCGCCCTATCAGGCTACCGCTGGGGCGTGGACCGCAAGCGAGTCCTGTTGGCGCGGGAGCGTGGGGAATGATCACATCAGGCGCGGACACTGATATCGTTGATGGCGTTGCCAGCATTGAGACTTACGATTGGACATCCATTCATAAGGCTTTAGACACGTACGGAAACGCTGTACTCCCGACGTTGTTGAACGCGGACACCTCTAAGAGCGTGGCCGCGCTGTACGCGGCAGAGCAGGGATTTCGCAGCCGTGTCGTCATGGCACGCCATGGCTTCGGCATGGGGGAGTACAAGTATTGGGCCTATCCCCTGCCGCCGGCGGTACAGGCCCTGCGCACGGCGCTTTACCCCCGTCTGGCGCCCGTGGCCAACCAGTGGGCCCGGCGGCTGGAGGAGGTGGTGCGCTATCCAGACAGCCACGCCGACTTTCTGGCGATGTGTCATGAAGCGGGGCAGGCCCGGCCCACCCCGCTGCTGCTGCGCTACGGGCCGGGCGATTACAACTGCCTGCACCAGGACCTGTATGGGGAGCATGTTTTCCCCTCCAGGTCGCCGTCCTGCTGTCGGAACCGGAACGCGACTTCACGGGTGGGGAGCTCGTGATCACCGAACAGCGCCCGCGCCAGCAATCGCGGGCGGAAGTGGTGCCCTTGCGCCAAGGTGACGGCGTCGTCTTCGCGGTTCACCACCGTCCGGTATCGGGCAGCCGGGGCAGCTATCGCGTGACGTTGCGCCATGGTGTCAGCCGCGTCCGCTCCGGTCAGCGCCACACGCTGGGTATCATCTTCCACGATGCCCTGTAGGGCGCCCAGGTTAGGGCGTCCTAACTGGGGCTGGCGACCTTTACCTGGCCGCTGATGATGGCCTGTCGGGCGCGGGCCACCGCCGCGACGATGGCCGGCGTCCAGACGGCGCGGTTGTCAGCGTCCACCACGACGTCCACCCCGCCCTCCTTCAACCCCAGGCGGGTGATGCCGGGCTTGAAGGTCTGCTGGCGCCCCGCGTCGAAGGCCCGGTCTATGGCGACATCCAAGCGCTTGACCATCGAGGTCAGCATGCGGCCAGGGTAGAGATAGTTCTGGTTGCTATCCACGCCCACGCCCAGCGCACCTTGGGAGTTGCCGATGTCCAGGGCGCCGAGGCCGGATACGCCGGCGGCCGGGAACAGCACGTCGGCGCCATGCCGCATCATGTCCCGCGCGATCTCCGACGCCGCGAAGGGATCGGAGAAGCCCTTGGGGTCGGCGGCCACCAGGCCGGTCAGCACCCTGGCGTCGGCGCGGGTGTCCTTGACGCCCTGGGCGTAGCCCTTCTCGAAGCGCTCGATCACCGCCGCCGGCATGCCGCCGATGAATCCCACCGTGCCGCTTTTGCTGGCCAGCGCGGCCGCCACGCCGACCAGGTACGAGCCCTCGTTCTCGGCGAACAGGACGGAGGCGACGTTGTTTCCCGGGACCACACCGTCAAACAGGGTGAAACGGACGTCCGCATGCTGGGGGGCGAAGGCGGCCAGCGCGGTTTGGAATCGGAAACCGATGAGCGCCACGTCGGTGCATCCGGCGGAAACCGCCGACTGCAAGGCGCCCGGATAGGCGTCCTCGCCAGCCGGTTCGAACTCCGCCACGGCCACGCCCGTCTTTTGCGCGAAGGCTTGGCTGCCGTCGTAGGCCATTTCGTTGAAGCTCTTATCGAACTTGCCGGCCTCCGTATAAACGACGCAGGGCTTGAAGGGCGCGGCGCTGGCAATGCAAGCATTGCTGGCGATAAAAGCGCCCGCGAAGGCGATCAAGGCCAATCGGGGCATGGCATTCTTCCTCACTTGGCCCTCCTCACGCGGCGGCTTGGGTGGCACGAACCTGGTCGAGGAAGCGGCGCACCGCGTCGTTCAGGCGGGCCGCTTGGTCGGCCAATCCCTGGGCACCCTCGCGCACCTGGTTGGCTGCCTCCCCGGTGGACAACGCGGCGGTGTGGACCTGTCCGATGGTGCTGTTGACCTCCTCCACCCCCAATGCCGCCTCGCTGATCGAGCGGCTGATTTCGGCGGTGGCGGCGTTCTGCTGCTCCACGGCCGCGGCGATGGTGCTGGACACCTGGCTCAACTGCACGATGGTGCCGCCGATCTGGCGGATGGAATCGACGACCGCGTCCACGGCGCCCCGCACGGCCGCGACCTCGCCGGCGATGTCGCCCGTGGCCTTGGATGTCTGGCCCGCCAGGCTTTTGACCTCGCTGGCCACCACGGCGAAGCCCTTGCCGGCGGCGGCGGCGCGGGCCGCCTCGATGGTGGCGTTCAGCGCCAGCAGGTTGGTCTGGCCGGCGATGTCGTCGATCAGTCGGGTGACGCTGCCGATGCGCTCGGCGGCGCCGGTCAGCCGCTCCACCATGCCGGCGGCGCCGTCGGCCTCCTCATTGGCGCGCTGGGAAATGCTGATGGCCTGCTGCAACTGCCCGCTGATTTCCCGCACCGAGAGGGATAGCTGCTCGGTCGCGCCCGCCACGGTCTGGGTGTTGCGCGATGCGGCCTGGCTGGACTGGGCCACAGTGTTGGCCTGCGCGGCGGTCGCGTCGGCCGAATGGCCCATGCTCTGCGACAGGGCCGTCATCTGCGCCGCCGCGTCCACCAGCGCGGCGATGATGCCGCCCACCGACTGCTCGAAGCCATCGGCCATGGCCGCCATGGCGGCCTGGCGTTTTTCCGCCGCTTCCCGACGCTCAGCCGCCAACTGGGCCTCATGCTGGCGCACCTGCACCGCGTTGGCGCGGAAGACGGTGACGGTGCGCGCCATCTCCGCGATCTCATCGCTGCCCCGGGTGTCGATCTCCACGTCCAGGTCGCCACCCGCCAGCTTCAACATGCCGCGTGACAGGTTGGCGACGCGCCCGGCGATGCTGCGGCCGACATAGAAGACGGCCACGCCCACGGCAATGGCGATGCCGGCCAGGCCGGACGCCACCAGGAGGCGCCGGGCGAAGGCCACCACATCCTCCAACGCCCGCGCCTGGGTCCGCACCTCCATCTGGGTCTCGGCGCCCAGTTCAGCGCCCAGCTTCTGCACCCGGGCGGCGATGGCGGCGCTCTGATGCAACAGCCGGGCGCTTTGGTCCTGCGCGTCGGCCAGGCGCCCCTTCATCACGGCCAGACCGCCGGCGGTGACATCGCCGAAGCCCGGCGCCGCCGGTGCCGCGTCCCCCAACGCGACACGGGTCAGGGTGTCCAGGCTGCTACCGATGGCGGCCCGCGTCTCGGCCGGCAATGTGGCCTGCGTGGCGCGCAGGTGGGCCAGGGCGTCCGCCAGCGCGGCCTTGGCCGCCGCCGGGTCCTCCCCCGCGGCGGCGGAGGCTGCCATCAGGGTCGCGACGGCCCGCAGATCCGCCAGGGTGGACAGGAGGGCGGGGGTGGGCGCGCGGCCCAGAGCGTGCATCACCGCCGCCTGGCCATGCGCATCGGCCTCGGCCGCGGCTTGCTCCTGCGTGGCCACGGCCTGGCGCAGGCGCCAGCGGGCGTCCTCCGCGCCATTCAATACCTGCAGCAGGGCGGAGAAGCGGCCGCCCAGTACCCTCAACTCTTCCAATTGCGCGGTTTGGCCCAGTTGGGCGTTGGCCTGGCGCAGGGCGTCGTTGAACGCCTTTTCCGCCTGGGTCAGCGCCTTGCGCGTGGCCTGCGCTTCCTCATGGGTGGTGGCGATGGAGGCATCCATCGACGTGCCGGCCAGCCCCTCGGCCGCGCGGGTCAGGGCATCCAGCGTGTCCAGCCGGGGCAGTGTGACGCCGACGATGCCGTTCAGCGTGCTGTCGACGCGGGCGTAGGTCAGCCAGCTTTGGCCGATGATGACGGTCATGGCCAGGATGATGGCGCCGAAGGCCAGTCCCAGGCGTGCCGCAAGCCCCAGCCGCCGTCCGCGCCGTTCGGTGCCGTCTATGGTTGATATCAGTGTGGACCCTATCGTTGTAGCGGCCATCGCTCCGTCCCCCTTCGATGCGGTTGGCAGAGGCCTGGGCGCGTGATTCCCCCATCCGGGCGGGCTTCGACCCGTCCCGTCCCCATACCCGCAACCGTCGCCCGCAGCCCCCATCAGGCCGAACGACCGTTTCCGCAGTCATAGGGATTGTTGATGATCACTGTGTGACAGCGCGGGGGGTGACCAAAGAAAAAACTGACCAAACGGTCAAATTCACCCGTGTGTCCGAACCTGACGCCCAGGCAGGCGGCAGTCAGAGGAATTTTTAGGCAGGTGAGGAGGGTCGGGGGCGGGCTGGAACCCGCGGATCGCCTCGGGAGGGCGATGTATATTGGATAAAGGGAAAAGGGGGCCGGCCATTGGATCGGACGGGCCGCGACTCGGGGGGGCCCGGTCGCGATGGATCAGTGGAAACGGCCGCTGCGGGTACCCTGCAGCACCATGTCCAGGCCGGCGCGCAGGACGACCATCTGGTCGAAGGACAGCCCGGTCAGGGCCAGCAGGGCGGGCAACAGGGTGCGAGCCCGGGTGCCGATGGTGTTCATCACCGCCGCGCGGATGGCGGCGCGGTCGGCCGGAGCCGAGCGGTTGGGGCAAGCGAGGCAAAGCGTCGTCATCGTCGTCTCCTTTCCTGGCGTCGGGTCCTAGCGGCGGGGCTGCGGGGGCTCGGGGGCCGGGTTTATCTGGTTGGTGTCTGAACTATATTTCTGGGACGATTCTGGCGGTAGTTGGGCTTATCGGTATTCCGCGTTCCACAATTGGAACAACATTGGGCGGGTGCGTCGCCCTTGATCCTGCCAGCCACCGGCCATAAATCGGTCGCAATGGCTGGCTTCTATCAAGTCGGCCTACCCGTTGGCTGTGATGGTCCCGATCCGGGCCATGCTGATTTTGATGAACAGGAATTCCGGTATGCGCCGCTTGTCGTTCCGCACCCTTTCCATTCTGGCCATCACCACCATCGTGGCCGTCTCCACCACCATCGCGCCGGCCATGGCCCAGGATCGTTGGAGCCAGGATCGGGGGGACGACCACCGCTGGGATGATCACCACCGGGGTGACGACCGCCGGTGGGAGGAACACCGGGGCTGGGACGACCGCCGGGGGCCGGGCCCCTGGGCACCGCATTACGGCCACTTCCGGGAGCGTGACGTCTTCATCTATGGCCGGGGACCAGTCCTCGTTCCGGAATACCGCCGCCACCTGTATCGGGACGTGGTGGTGCTGCGGCCCTACGGTGTCTATTACACCGGCTATGGTCATTATTATCGGGATGAGGAGGCCTACCGCTGGCTGGGCCTGACCGCCATCACCCTTACCTTGCTGGACAGCCTGGCGGAGCAGCAGGAACGCGCCCTTGAGGATGCCCAGGTCCGCGCCACCATGGCGCCGGTGGGCCAGCCCGTCGTCTGGAACGACGGCAACGCCAGCGGCAGCGTCATCGCGCTGCGCGACGGCCATACGACCGACGGGCAATATTGCCGAGAGTTCCAGCAGAACGTGACCATCGGGGGTCAGACGCAGCAGGCCTATGGCACCGCTTGCCAGCAGCCGGACGGCGCCTGGCGTGTGGTCGCGGACAACGACTGATCGGCCGGGGGCGGAAAGATGCCGTCTGGTGTTCAGATCGGAGGACTGCCCTGATCGGATAGTCCGTTTGGACCCCTATGTTACAAGCCTGCGACAGGTTAGCACCATCCCCGGCGTATAACGGAACAGTTGCCATTCTGTGGGTGATGGGTGGGGCGTGCCGAAACAGTTGGCCATCCGTGGCGGCGGCCTGTTCAGCCTGGCGGCGCCGCGCGGCGCACCCGTGTCCGTCGCCCGCGGAACTATTCAATCCGTAGGGGAGAAGTGCGTCGGCATGTCCTCCATCGCCTTGTCAGATAGTCCCGCCACCCGTGGCGGGATCCGACGCCTGTCCCCGCCCGCTTCGGGGGCGGTGACCAGCATTGCCCATGTCATCATTCCCCACGGCTTCGGCGGGGCGGAAAAGCATGTGATGGAACTGGCGGAGTTCCAGGCCGATGACCATCAGGTGGTGGTCATCCTGGGGCCGGGTGAGGATGGCGGGGCTGGTGCCCGCCATCTGGCGCAGTCGCTGGACCCACGTGTATCCGTCGTGTGGTTGCCATCCCGCATGCGCACCGCCGCGCTGTTCTGGAAGCTGCTGGCCCTATGCCCTGACATCGTGCACGCCCACCTCAACACCGCCGCCCGGCGGGTGTTGCGCTGCCGGCCGGGCTGTCCGCGCGTCGTCACCCTGCACAACGGCTTTCGCGCGGGACTGCATGACCGGTTCGACGGCATCATCCGCATCGCCGATTACCAGGCGCGCATGATGCCGGCGGCGGCGCAGGATCGGTCCGTCACCGTCCATAACTGGGTGCTGCCGCAAACCGGGATGCTGACACGGGCGGAGGCCCGCACGGCCCTTGGCTTGCCCGCGGACGCACCCGTTATTGGCGGCATGGGCCGCCTCGAATTGGGCAAGGGGTTCGATGTGCTGGTGGCGGCCTACGCCCGGCTGCGGGCCCGCCGGCCCGACGCCCGCCTCGCGCTGTTCGGCCAGGGGACGGAAATGGAGGCCCTTCGCCATCAGGTGGCGCAATTGGCCCTGGGCGACCATGTGGTCTTCGCGGGCTTCCGTCCTGACGTGCGGCGCTATCTCTCCGCCCTGGACCTTGGCGTCGTCTCCTCCCGCCATGAACCCTTTGGCCTCACCCTGCTGGAATACGCCGATGCCGGCGTAACCCTGGTGGCCACGCGCACGGGCGGACCACTGGAAATCCTGGGCGCCGACTATCCCTTCCTCTGCCCGCCGGAGGATGCGCCGGCGATGGCGGAAACGCTGCTGGCCGCGCTTGACGGGCGTATCCGCGCCCCCCGTGTGGACCTCACCCGCTTCCGTCCCGAGGTCCAGATGGCCAAGGTGGGCGCGCTTTATGCGCAATTGGCGGGCGCCCAGGCGCCGGTCGCCGTCTGATCACCATTCTGTTCATCCCCGCGCATCATCCATCGTCGCCCTTGCCCGACGCCGGCCGATTCCGTCTTCTGAAGGAAAGCGGATGGGGCGGCATATGGGCAGGACGGTAGCTATTCTCCTGGTGACGATGGTCGCGCTGGCGCCGGTGGCGGGCTGGACCCGGCCGAGCGGCTTCGGGTCCCTGGTCGCGGAGTACGACGCCCTGTTGCAGGGCCGGAAGGAGGAGGGGCGCTGCCTGCCCGACGTCAGCCCGGCGGCCGCGGCGGAACGGCGGCGCCAGATGATGGCCTTCGTCCAGCGCCTGGACACGGTCGATGCCCGGCGCCTGACGCCCCCGGATCGCCTGACCTATCGCTTCATGCGCTGGGATGCGGAGGACCGCCTGGGCGGCATGGCGTTCGACCTCGACCGCATGCCCTTCAACAGCGACAGCGGCTTTCACGTCACCCTGACCTATGCCGCCAACCGCACCCGGGTGCAGGACACGGCGGAGGCCAAGTCCTGGCTGGCCTGCCTGGAGGCGGTGCCGGACTATTACGCCGCCAATATCGCCAATGCCCGACGCGGCATCGCCACCGGGTTCGTGCAGCCGCGCCTGATCGTGGACGCGGTGTTGGAAACCGCGCGCCGGCAGGCGGAAACGCCGCTGGAAGAGGATGGCCTGCTGTCGCCCCTGGCGGCTTTGCCGTCGCCCATTTCGGCGTCCATTCCGGCCGATCAGGTGGCATCCTGGCGGGCGCGGGCGCGCCAGATCCTGGCCGAAAAGGTACGCCCGGCGCAGCGTGCCTTCGTCGCCTTCCTGGAACAGGAATACCGGCCGGCGGCGCCGGAAAGCCTGGCGGCCCGGGACCTTCCGGATGGCGAGGCCTATTACACCTGGGCCGTGCGCCACCACACCACCACCCGGCTGACACCCGATGCCGTGCACGAGATCGGCCTGAGGGAGGTGGCGCGCATCCGGGCGGAGATGGAGGCGCTGATCCGCCGTACCGGCTTCACCGGCGACTTCAAGGACTTCCAGGCGTTCCTGCGCGGCGATCCGCGCTTCTACGTCACCACCCGCCAGGGCCTGCTGGAAAAGGCGTCGGAGATCGCCAAGCGTATCGACGATCGCCTCCCTGCCCATTTCGGCCGCCTGCCGCGTCTGACCTACGGTGTACGCGAGGTGCCGCGCGACATCGAGGACACGTACACCACCGGCCGCTATTTCCCCGGCGATGCCGCCAGGGGCATCGCCGGCGGCTTCATGGTCAACACCAGCAAGCTGGATCAGCGCCCGCTTTACGAGCTGCCGGCGCTGGCCCTGCACGAGGCGGTGCCCGGACACCATCTGCAAACCTCCTTGGCGGCCGAATTGGACGACCTGCCCGCCTTCCGCCGCCGTGCCTACATCAACGCCTATGGCGAGGGCTGGGGGCTCTATGCCGAGCAGTTGGGGAAGGAGATGGGCATCTACCGCGATGATTATGAGCGGTTCGGTGGTCTGTCCTTCGATATGTGGCGGGCCTGTCGTCTGGTTGCGGACACGGGCATCCACTGGAAGCACTGGACCCTGGACCAAGCCCGCGCCTGCTTCACCGATAACACCGCCCTGGCGCCCCATAACATCGAGACGGAACTTCGCCGTTACGTCGGCTGGCCGGGCCAGGCCCTGGCCTACAAGATCGGCGAGTTGACGCTGCTGGACCTGCGCCGCCGGGCGGAGGATACGCTGGGCGACCGCTTCGATGAGCGCGCCTTCCACGATGCGGTGCTGCTGTCCGGCTCCCTGCCGCTCGACCTGTTGACGGAGCAGGTGGACGCCTGGATATCCAGCCGCCGGTAGGGGCCCCGCTCTCCCAGGTCTACCGGCCCTCTCCTACCGGCCCATCTCCCCCAGCCAGGCGGTATGGAAGGCGTGGATGCGCCCCTCGTTATGACCCAGCAGGGCTGGCTGGTCGGCCTGCTGGCTGCCCGCCCAGGCGGCTTCGGCCACGGACTGATCCTCCGCCAGCAGGCGGCGGTTGAAGTCCGCCAGATGCGCTTCCACACCCTGGCGGGCGGCGGCGCTGGCCCCCGGCTGCGCCTTGGCCAGCGACAGGCGATAGCGCAGATGGCAGCGGCCGGGCAGCACCGCGCCATCCGTCGCATACACCGGCTCGTACGTCTGTACGCTGGCCATCAGGCCGGCGGTCAGGCCGATGGCCAGGTTGGGAAAGATGATGGCGTGGTCGTAATCGGCGAACTCGGCCAGCGGCGTCAGCTTGAGCCGCTTGGCCACCCCGTCCCACCAGCGGCGGGTCTCGGCGGTCAGGCCGATGCTGCCGGTGCTGTGGGGGCCATGCTGGGCGCAGACCCAGGTGCCGGCCGTGACCGTGCGGAAGGTTTCCGGATGCACGGCGTCGACGTGATAGACCTCCAGCACATTCTCCATCCCGACTTTCCAATCGGCCCGCCAGTCCAGCGGCGCCTGGTCGAAGGGGCGCGCGAACCCGTTGGACACGGAATCCAGCCAGGCGCCCAGCGGGCCCAGCCAGTCGTCCAGGGACGGGCCGCCGGGAACCAAGCGGACGAAGACGAAGCGCCCGCGCGACGCCACCTCATACCGCGTCAGGGCCAACGCCACCTTGTCCGCCTTGTCCAACTGGAAGCACGGGTCGTTGCCCGGGATGCCCGCCGGCACCCCGTCGCGGTTGTATGTCCAGCCATGATAGGGGCAGCGCAGGGGGCCGTGGCCGCACTCCCCGCGATGCAGGCGGGCATGACGGTGGGAACAGATGTCGCGGAAGGCGCGGATATCCTCGTCGAACCGCTGCACCACCACTGGCACGCCGGCGATGGTTCGCACCAGATAGCCATCGGGCGCCTCCAGCTCGTCGCTGAAGCCGACGAAGTGCCAGAGGCGGGCGAACAGCCTCGCCGTCTCCACCGTCGCCGTGGCGGCGCCGTAGTCCGCCGGTGCCAACGCGGCCCGCATCGCCGCCAACCTGTCCGTCATTCCCGCGTCCATCCTCATTGCCTGGCCCCATTTGGCCAGGCCCTTCATCAGCCCGGCCTTGTCCCGCCGGCCCGGAACCCTCATTCTGCCGCCATGGCCAGTGTGACCGAAGCCCTCTCCGCTGCCTATGAGCATCACGTCGCCGGCCGGCTGGACGCGGCGGTGACCCTCTATGGCCGCATCCTCGACGCGGAGCCGCGCAACCACGCGGCCCTGCACCTGCTGGGCTTGGCCCGCGTGCAACTGGGCGACCTGGACGGCGCCACCGAAAGCATGACGCTGGCGGCGGCGGTTGCCCCGGACAATCCCAGTTATCGCAGCAACCTGGGCACGGCCCTGAAGGCCCAAGGCCGCTTCGATCTGGCAGAAGAAGCCTATCGCCAGGCGCTTGCCATTGATCCTGGTCATGTGGACGCCATGGCCAACCTGGGCGGCCTGCTGCATGCCACCGGCCGCCTGGCCGCCGCCATCGCCTGTCTGGACCGGGCCATGCCTCTGGCGCCGGATCACGCCGCCACCCTCATCAACCTGGGGGTCGCCCTGACCGACCGGGGGCAGTTGCCCCGTGCGCTGACCCTTCTGCGCCGGGCGGTGGAGCTCACCACGCCCCCGCCGGGCCAGCCCCTGGACCAACAGGGGGCGGAGGCGCGGTGGGATCTGGCCGTCGCCCTGCTGATGGCCGGCGATTACGCCGCCGGCTGGCCCCAGTTCGAGGCGCGGCGCCATCGGCCGGGGCACGTTCTCGCCCGCCCGCCGGGGGTGGAATGGGATGGCGCCGACCCTGCCGGCCGGACCATCCTGGTCCACAGCGAACAGGGTCGGGGGGACAGCCTGCAGTTCGCCCGCTTCATCGCCCCGCTGGCGGCCAAGGGTGCCCAGGTGATCCTGGCTTGCCAGCCGGAACTGGCGCGCCTGCTGGCGACCGCGCCCGGCGTGGCGCAGATCGTGTCCACGGCGGGTCCCCTGCCGACGTACGACGCTTATTGCCCGCTGCTCAGCCTGCCGGCGCGGCTGGGCCTGGCCACCGCCGCCGACCTGGCCATGGACCGGCCCTATCTCACGCCGGATCTCGCCCAGGTGGCGGCCTTCGGCAGCCGGCTGAACGCGGTCGCGGCCGGCCGGCGCCGGGTGGGTCTGTGCTGGGCGGGGGCGCCGGGCAATCCCGTCGACACCCGGCGCAGCCTGGACCCGGCGCTGCTGGCGCCGCTGGCGCGCTTCGCCGGCCAGGCGGCCTTCATCAGTCTGCAGAAAAGCGGGCCCAGCGCCCCTGCCGGCCTGGGGCTGATCGATTGGACGGCGGATCTGGAGGATTACGCCGACACCGCGGCCCTGATGGCGAACCTGGATCTGGTGGTCGCCGTCGACACCTCCGTCACCCATCTGGCGGGGGCGCTGGGCCGGCCGGTCTGGCTGCTGAACCGCTATGACGGGTGCTGGCGCTGGCAAAAGGGCCGGCTGGACAGTTCCTGGTACCCCAGCCTGCTGCAGTTGCGGCAGGAGGAGATGGCCGACTGGCGGGCGCCGCTGTCGCGCCTCACCGCCCGGCTGGGCGCCTGGCTGGCCCCATGACCGGCGCAGGCGCCGCGTCTGGGGACGCGATGGGTGACCTCCTGGCCCAAGCCGTGGCCCGGCACCAGGCTGGCGCCCTGGATGAGGCGGCGGACCTCTATGCCCAGGTGCTGGCGTTGGCGCCGCACCAGCCGGACGCCTTGCACCTGCTGGGGGTGTTGCGCGGCCAGCAGGGGGATCCGGTGGCGGGCGAAGGGTTGGTGGCCCGTGCCGCCGCCCTGCGGCCGGACGCGGAAATCCTGACCAACCTGGGCCGCCTGCGCGCCGCGGTGGGCCGCATGCCGGCGGCGGAGGCGGCGTTCCGCGCCGCCCTGGCCCGCGATGGCGCGCACGCCGACGCCGCTTTCGCCCTGGGCACCTTGCTCCTGACCCTGGATCGGCCGGCGGAGGCGCTGGCGCCCCTGGAACAGGCGGCGGCGCTGGACCCGGCCCATGGCCCCGCCCGCGCCAACCTGGGTGTGGCGCTGCATCGCCTAGGCCGTTTGGCCGAGGCGGAATCCGTCCTGCGCGGGGCGCTGGCCGCCGACCCGGCACAGGCCAACGCCCGCTTCAACCTGGCCTCCGTCCTGGAGGATCGCGGCGATCTGGACGCGGCGGAGGCGGAATACCGCACCCTGACGGCCCAGCGGCCCGACATGGCCGACGCCTGGCTGAACCTAGGGACGCTGCTGCAACGCCGGCACCGGGACCTGGCGGCGTTGCCCTGCCTGCAGGCGGCATTGCGGCATGGCACCAGCCGGCGGGCGGGGGCCCTGGCCCATTTGGTCCACCTCAACGCCCGTCTGTGCCGGTGGGACGATGTCGCGGCCCTGACCCCGGATCTGCTGGCGGCCATCGAGGCTGGCGACGACAGCGCTCCGCCGTTCGGTCTGTTGTGCCTGGATGTGGACGAGGCCTGGCACCAGCGCGCGGCCCGCCTGCACGCCGCCGCCGTGGCCCGTGCCGCCGCCCCGCCCCTGCCGCCGGCCAGCCTGGGAGCGGCCGGAAAGCCGTTGCGCATTGGCTATCTGTCCGCCGACTGGCACCAGCATCCCACGGCCTATCTCATGGCCGGCGTGTTGGAGCGGCACGACCGCGCGGCGGTCACCGTCACCGCCTTCTCCTACGGTCCCGACGACGGCAGCGCCTTGCGCGCCCGGCTCATGGCCGGGGCGGACCGCTTCATCGACCTGCGGGGGATGGACGACCGGGCGGCGGCCCAGGCCATCCGCGCCGCCGGAGTGGACATCCTGGTGGACCTCAAAGGCTATACCGAGGGCGGACGCCCCGGCATCGTCGCGCTGCGGCCGGCGGCGGTGCAGGTGCAATACCTCGGTTATCCCGGCACCTTGGGCCGGGGCGCCGGCGCCGACTATGTCCTGGCCGATGCCGTCGTGCTGCCCCCGGATCGCGCGGTGTATTGGGATGAGGCGGTGGTGCGCCTGCCCGGCTGCTACCAAGCCAACGACGCCGGGCGCCCCATCGGGCCGCCCAGCGCCCGCGCCGACTGGGGCCTGCCGGCGGACGCCTTCGTCTTCGCCTGCTTCAACGCCGCCCAGAAATTGGCGCCGGATGTCGTCGCCTGCTGGGCACGCCTGTTGGCCGCCGTGCCGGAATCCGTTCTTTGGCTGCTGGATCCGAAGGCGGCTCTGCCCGCATTGCAATCAATGCTATCAGAGCAGGGCGTTGATCCGGCCCGCTTGGTGGTGGCGCCGGCCCTACCTAAGGCGCGTATGGCCGATCACCTCGCCCGCCACGCCTGTGCCGACCTGTTCCTGGATACCCATCCGTTCAACGCCCACACCACGGCGGCGGACGCGCTCTATGCCGGGCTGCCGGTCCTGACCCGCGCCGGCGGTCCCTTCGCGTCGCGGGTCGCGGCCAGTCTGCTGTTGGCCCTGGACCTGCCCGACCTGGTGACGTACGACCTCGCGGCGTACGAGGCCACGGCATTGGATTTGGCCATGAATCCCGAGCGTCTCAAGAACGTACGCGCCCGATTGGGCGGTGCGCGGGGGCGGCCGGGCGGCCCCTTCGACACCGACGCCTTCTGCCGCCGGCTGGAACGGGCGTACGCCCGCATGGCGCACCGTGCCCGGGCCCGATTGGCGCCGGCGGGCTTTGACGTGGACGTGTAGGGGCGGCCGCAACCCCACCATACGCGCCGCACACGGCTGTCGGTGTGATCTGGCGCGTGGTGGGCACCTGCCCTTTGCGCTACACCGGTGCGCAAATTTCCCGGGCCCCATCGCGGCCCGCCTCGACCTCAAGGTAATGGATACCGTCCGCATGACCATCGACCGCGCCGCCGCCCTTGCCGCCGCTTCCGATCTGTTGCGCATCGAGGCCAACGCCGTTCTGCACCAGGTGGAGGCGCTGGACAGCGACTTCCTGGACGTTGTCGCCCACATCTGCGGCGAACATGGCAATACCCTGGTGGCCGGCATCGGCAAATCCGGCTTGGTGGCCCGGCAGTTCGCCAGCAAGCTGGCCAGCATCGGTGCCCGCGCCTTCTATTACAGCGCCATCGACAGCCTGCACGGCGAACTGGGCCTGCTGCGCGAGGGCGACCTGCTGATCCTGCTGTCCAACAGCGGCCAGACCCAGGAACTGGTGGACGTGGCCAAGGCGGCGCAGCCGCGCGGTGTGAAGGTGGCGGCCATGGTGGGGCGCGTGCCGTCCACCCTGTCACGCATGGCCGACTGGACGCTGAAGGTCCATGTGGAGTCCGAGGCGACGGACACCAAGCTGCCGACGGCCAGCACCACCGCCATGCTGGCCTTCGCCGACGCCCTGGTGGTGGCGGTGGCGACGGAGAAGGGCTTCACCGCCAAGGATTTCGGCCGCAACCATCCGGGCGGCACCCTGGGCGTGGTGCTGGGCGCCTATGTCGATGACCTGATGGCGAAGGCGCCGGACCATGTGGCCCTGGTGGGGCCCGACCGCCCGATCCTGGAAACCCTGCTGGAAATGACCCGTCACCCCTCCGGCGCCGCCCTGGTGGTGGACGCGGACGACCGGCTGCTGGGCCTCATCACCGACGGCGACATCCGCCGCGGCCTGGCCCGCGTGGGAAAGGACCTGCTGGACCGCGACACCCGCGCCCTGATGACGCCAAAGCCCCGCACCTGCCGCACCGGCACCACCGCCATGGCCGCCCTGGCCCAGATGGAAAGCCCATCGCAGGTCTACGTCCTGCCGGTGGTGGACGCGGAAAACAAGGTGCTGGGCCTCCTGCGCATGCACGACCTGGCCGGCCTGGACATGGCGCGCACGGCGGGGTGAGGCGCAGGCCGCTTTCTCCACGGGGCCGCAAGGTGCTATCAAGGGGCTACAGCTTTGTAAGCTTTTCGCCTTTGAGGGTCCGCCATGTCCGATCCCGCCCGTCTCACCTTCCGCGCCGGCCAGGCGCCTTACCTGATCGCCGAGATGTCCGGCAATCACAAAGGGGAGATTGAGCGCGCACTCCGCCTGATCGACGCCGCCAAGGAGGCGGGGGCGGACGCGGTGAAGCTGCAGACCTACACCGCCGACACCATCACCCTGAAGTCCGACCGGCCGGAATTCCAGATCCATGGCGGCCCCTGGGATGGTCGCAGCCTGCACGAGCTGTATGAAGAGGCGCACACCCCCTGGGCTTGGCACCCCCAGCTGTTCGCCCATGCCGCCACCGTCGGCATCACCCTCTTCAGCTCCCCCTTCGATCCCACGGCGGTGGACCTTCTGGACCGCTTGGGCGCACCGGCCTTCAAGATCGCGTCGTACGAGATCGTGGACCTGCCGCTGATCCGCTATGCCGCGTCCAAGGGCAAGCCGCTGATCATCTCCACCGGCATGGCCACGCTGGGCGAGATCGACGACGCGGTGTCGGCGGCGCGGGCGGCGGCGCCGGCGGGCGCGCCCGATCCCGTGCTGCTTCACTGCACCAGCGGCTATCCCACCCCGCCGGAGGAATGCGACCTGCGCACCATTCCCCACCTGGCCCAGGCCTTCGGCGTGCCCACCGGCCTGTCCGACCACACCCATGGCATCGCCGTGCCGGTGGCGGCGGTGGCGCTGGGCGCCGTGGTCATTGAAAAGCATCTGACCCTGTCGCGGGCCGAGGGCGGCGTCGACGCCTCCTTCTCCCTGGAACCGGCGGAGTTCAAGGCCATGGCCGACGCTTGCCGTGTCGCCCATGCGGCGCTGGGCCAGGTCGGCTATGCGGTGAAGCCGTCGGAGGCTGGTGGCCGGTCCTTCCGCCGCTCCCTCTACGTCTCGGCCCCGGTCAAGGCGGGGGAGACGTTCACGCCCGCCAACG
This sequence comes from Nitrospirillum karajorum, assembly GCF_036348415.1. Taxonomy (NCBI): domain Bacteria; kingdom Pseudomonadati; phylum Pseudomonadota; class Alphaproteobacteria; order Rhodospirillales; family Azospirillaceae; genus Nitrospirillum; species Nitrospirillum karajorum. Next base: position 1,000,033 of record NZ_JAZBQB010000001.1, on the reverse strand, counting down.
TCCGCTCCGTCCGGCCGGGCCTGGGCCTGCCGCCCAAGCATCTGGACCAGGTGCTGGGCGCCCGCGCCGCCCGTGATTTGGAGGCCGGCCTTCCCCTCGACTGGGGCATGGTGCAGCCGTGACGGTCCCGGCCCAGAAGCCCCGCGTCGTCTGCATCACCCAGGCGCGCATGGGATCGACCCGCCTGCCGGGCAAGGTGCTGCTGACCGTGGCGGGCAAGCCCCTGTTGGCCCATCAGATCGACCGCCTGCGCCGCGCCACCCGGGTGGACGAGGTGGTGGTGGCCACCAGCGACCGGGCGGCGGACGACCCCATTGCCGAATTGTGCCGCGGCCTGGGCGTGGCCTGCTTCCGTGGCAGCGAGCAGGACGTCCTGGATCGTTTTTGCCGGGCCGCCATTGCCCATCGGGCGGACGTGGTGGTGCGGGTGACGGGCGACTGCCCCCTGATCGACCCCGGCCTGATCGACCGGCTGCTGGCCCTGTTCCTGGCGGCCGACCCGCCCCTGGACCATGCCGCCGTCGATATCGGCCATTATCCGCGCGGCCTGGATGCCGAAGCCATGTCAATGACGGCCTTGCAGGCGGCGTGGCAAGAGGCAAGGGAACCCTTTGAGCGCGAGCATGTGACGCCCTTCATCTACCGCCGGCCCGACCGCTTCCGCCTGGGCGCCCTGCCGCCCGAAGGACCGGCGCCGGTGGAGATGGGGATGCAACGCTGGTGCGTGGACACGGTGGAGGATTTCCAGCTGGTCCGCCGTTTGCTTGAAGAGTTACTGCCGGCGAATCCGCACTTCACCTGGACCGACTGTCTGGATGTGCTGCGCCGGCATCCCGATTGGGTGCTGCTGAACCGCGATGTGGTGCAGAAGCCCCTGGTCTGACCAAAAGACTGACCCGACCCAAAAGAAAGAGGACGATCCCCATGAACCGGAACGAATTCCTGGCCGCGCTGGACGAGATGCTGGAGCTGGACCCCGGCACCCTGACGGGGGGCGAGGAGCTGGACGGCATCGACAGCTGGGACAGCCTGGCGGTCATCAGCTTCATCGCCCTGGTGGATGAGAAGTTCAACACCGTGGTCGCGGGCGAGGATCTGGCCAAGGCCAAGACCGTGGACGACCTTCTGGCCCTGGTGTCGGATCACGTCACGGCCTGAGGATGGCGGTGGAGATCGAGCCTGAACGGCTGCTGGCCGGCCGCCGGGTGCTGCGCTTCGCCGGCGGCCCCGGCGGCGCCATTGACCGAGGTCCCAAGGACGACGGCGCCGCCCCCCTGCTGCTGATCCATGGGTTCGGCGGTGACGCCCTGTCCTGGCAGTTCAATGTCCAGGCCCTGGTGAAGGGGGCGCTTGGGTCGCCGGGGCGCCGCGTGCTGGCCGTGGACTTGCCGGGCCATGGCGCCTCCACCCTCGACATCCCATCCGGCCTGGGTGGGGTGGCCGATTGGGTGGTGCGGCTGATGGATGCGCTGGGCGTGGAACGGGCCGACATCGTCGGCCATTCCATGGGCGGCCGGGTCAGCCTGCTGCTGGCCGAGCGGCATCCCGATCGCGTGCGGCGCATGAGCCTGATCGCCTGCGCCGGCCTGGGCAGCCGGGTGGACGCGGGCTTTCTGCAGGCGCTGTGTACCCTGGAAACCCTGGACCAGGCGCGCGGCCTCATCGACCGGCTGTTCGGGGGGCGCCGCCCAACCGCGAAGCGCTGGCGCGCGCCTTCCTGGCCCGTCTGGCCAACCCGGCGGCGCGGGCCCCGCTGATCCGCCTGCTGGACCGGCTGGTGGCCGACATCGCCGCCGCGCCGCCCCAGTTCGACTGGACCCAGCCGCTGCCGCCCCTGCAACTGATCTGGGGTGAGGCCGATGACATTGTTCCCCCGCCGGACGCGGGCGCCCTGCCTCCCCATGTTCCCCTGCATCGCTTGCCGGGCGTTGGCCACATGCCCCAGGCCCAGGCGGCCACCCAGGTCAACACCCTGCTGACGGAGTTTCACCAATGAGCACCCATGGCCCCACGGCGATCGGACTGGACAGCGGCGCCATGCTGGCGCTGATTCATACCGAGGTCCTGAAGATCCTGGCGGACAAGGGCGAGTCCTGGGCCGGCACCTTCGGGCCGGAAACGCGCTTCCTGGACGGCGGCCTGCCTTTCGACAGCCTGGATCTCGCCACCCTGCTGGTGGCGTTGGAGCAGCTGACCGGCACCGACCCTTTCCGTGCCGGCTTCCGCCAGTTCACCACCGCGGGCGAACTGACCACCCTGTATCTGGAGGCGGCGGCCGGATGATGCCGGCGGGCACTGCGCGATAGGCAGGCGCCCGGCCCTCTGTTAACCTTGCTCAACAAGGTTGATGCACCGTCCTTTTTTGAGACGGCCCGCCTTAACCTCTTGGGGCGTTAGAACAATCAATAGGGGCGCAGGGGCCGTTCCCATTCCTGGGCGCGGCGCTTTTCGGGCACCCGGCAGAACAGGAAGACGACACTTCCATGAAACGACACCATCGCGTGGTCCCGCTGGTGGCCGCGCTGGCGCTGCTTGGCGCCTGCGCCACCAACGCGCACCAGGACACCGCCGCCACGTCCGGCGGGGACAAGGCCAAGGACAAGCCGGTCTATGCCGGCCTGGACCCGGTCGAGGACAGTAACCCCTTCCCCAGCACCTACCATCCGCTGCCGTCGGTGACGACGGCCCTGGTGGGCGCCACGATCTTCACCGGCACCGGCGCCCGCATCGACGGCGGCACCGTGGTGCTGGTGGACGGGAAGATCGCGGCGGTGGGCAAGGATATCGCCGTGCCGGCCGGCGCCAAGGTCATCGACGCCCAGGGCAAGTACGTGACCCCCGGCATCATCGATGCCCACAGCCACCTGGGCGTCTATGCCTCGCCCAGCGTCTGGGCCAACTCCGACGGCAACGAGATGACGGACCCCAACACCGCGCAGGTGTGGGCGGAGCATTCGGTGTGGCCGCAGGACCCCGGCTTCATCCGCGCCCTGGAAGGCGGCATCACCACGCTGGAGATCCTGCCCGGCTCCGCCAACCTGTTCGGCGGCCGCGCCGTCATCCTGAAGAACGTTCCCGGCCGCACCGTACAGGACAAGAAATTCCCCGGCGCGCCCTATGGCCTGAAGATGGCCTGCGGTGAGAACCCGAAGCGCGTCTACGGCAGCAAGGGCCGCAGCCCGGCCACCCGCATGGGCAACGTCTTCGGCTATCGCAAGGCCTGGATCGACGCCCAGGAATACCGCCGCAAGTGGGACGACTATCGCCGCAAGCTGGCCGACTACAAGGCCGGCAAGGGCGACAAGGCCCCCGACGCGCCCAAGCGCGACCTGCAGATGGACACGCTGGCCGGCGTGCTGGACGGCAGCATCCTGGTGCAGAACCACTGCTACCGCGCCGATGAGATGGCGCAGATGATCGACATCTCGCACGAGTTCGGCTTCCACATCGCCATGTTCCACCACGGGTCGGAGGCTTACAAGATCGCCGATGTCCTGAAGAAGGAGGACATCTGCGTCGCCACCTGGGGCGAATGGTGGGGCTTCAAGATGGAGGCCTACGACGGCATCGAGGAGAACGCGGCCCTGCTGCAAAAGGCCGGCGTCTGCACCGTCATTCATTCCGACGACGACATCCTGACCCAGCACCTGGTGCAGGAGGCCACCATCGCGCTTGCCGCCGGCCGGCGCTTGGGGCTTGAGATCGACGAGGCAGAGGCCATCAAGTGGGTGACCGCCAACGCCGCCAAGTCCATCGGCGTGCTGGACAAGACCGGCACGCTGGAGCCGGGCAAGATGGGCGACGTGGTGCTGTGGAGCGCCGACCCCTTCAGCGTCTATGCCACGGCCGACCAGGTCTTCATCGATGGCGCCCTGGTCTATGACCGCCACGATCCGGCGGTGCAGCCCAAGTCCGACTTCGAACTGGGCCAAACCGGCCCGGCCCATCCCGGGCCCCAGGGCGTCGGCCCCGGCCGCCCCATCTTGACCACCAGCACGGAGCAGCCGCGATGAGCGCCCGTCACATCCTGATGGCGGCGGCCTCCACGCTCAGCCTGCTGGCCGGCGCCGCGCGCGCCGAAACCGTGGCCATCACCAACGCCCGCATCGAAACCATGGGCCCGGCGGGGGAGATTCCGTCCGGTACCATCCTCATCCGCGATGGCCGCATCCAGGCGGTGGGCGCCTCGGTCGCCATCCCGGCGGACGCCCGCCGCGTGGACGCCAAGGGCCACATCGTGACGCCCGGCCTGGTGGCCAGCGACACCAGCCTGGGCGCCGGCGAGGTGGAGGGCGAGGCCTCCAGCAACGACTTCGCCGGGGCGACGGCCGACATGTCGGCCTCCTTCGACGTGTCGCTGGGCATCAACCCGGCCTCCATGCTGGTGCCCGTGGCCCGCGTCGGCGGCGTCACCCGGGCGCTGGTCACGCCCGAACTGTCCGGCCGGGGCGACAAGAAGGGTGAGCGGCTGTTCGCCGGCCAGGCGGCGGTGGTCGACATGTCCGGCGGCACCGACAGCATCACCAAGCGCCGGGCCGTGCTGGTGGTGGATGTCGGTTCCGACGCCACGGAGCACCTGGGCGGCAGCCACGGCGGTGTGCTGCAGCTGCTGGAGTCCAGCCTGGAGGAGGCGGCCAGCTACGCCGCGAACAAGGGCGGGTACGAACATGGGGCGCACCGCCCCTATCGCCAGAGCAAGGAGGATTTGGAGGCGCTGCTGCCCGTCATTCAGGGCAAGACGCCCCTGCTGGTGGGCGTGCATCGCGTGGCCGACATCCGCCGCACCCTGGAACTGGGCAAGCGGCTGAAGCTGAAGCTCATCCTCGATGGGGTGGAGGAGGGCTGGATGATGGCGCCGGAGATCGCCGCCTCCGGCGTGCCGGTGGTGGTCGACCCCCTGGCCAACCTGCCGCGCGAGTTCGAAAGCCTGAACGCCCGGCTGGAAAACGCCGCCATCCTGCAGGCCGCCGGCGCCACCGTGGTGATCAAGGGGCCCTATGTCGGGCATTACGCCCGCCAGGTGCGCTACAACGCCGGCAACGCGGTGGCCCACGGCATGCCGTGGCCGGCGGCGCTGGCCGCCATCACCGCCACCCCGGCCAAGGTCTTCGGCTTCAACGACCGGGCGGGCTCCATCGAGCCGGGCCGCGATGCCGACCTGGTGGTGTGGTCGGGCGATCCCCTGGAAATCCTGTCGGTGGCGGAGCATGTCTTCGTCCGCGGGGTGGAGGCGCCGCTGACCAGCCGGGCGCAGGATCTGGCACGCCGCTACCTGACGCCGGACGGCACCCTGCCGCCGGCCTATCGCAACTGAGCCTTATCGTCTAAAGGGGGCGGGGCGCCTGGCCGGGCGCCCCGCCCCTTGCTTTTTGGACCGGACTCTTGTCATGCCCGATTGGTATTACGACCTCAGCGACGCCATCAGGGGCTGGATCCAGGGCGTTTCCGTGTGGGTGATCATCGGCGTCCTGGTGACGGCCTACCTGCTGCTGACGGCCCGCAGCGCGCACAAGCAGGGCGAGTTCGGCCAATTCCTCCGCAGCCTGGGCCTGACCGCCGCCCTATTGGCCGTGCTGGGCGGCTTCATCGCCGGATGGATCTGGGTGGACCGGCACTGGTAACCGGGATCAGCCCCGATCCTGCGCGCCGTGCCAGACGCGCAGGATGACGACTTCATCGTCCATGATTTCGTAGACGATCACGTAGGGTGGAAAAACCAGCAACTCCCGCGTTCCCGGCACGCTGCCTGGACGGCCACGATTTGGGAAAGTGAGCAGGCTGTTCGCCGTTGGTCAGCAGCGCCCGCAAAATACGTTCAGCGGCGCCTACATAAGCAACGTGCCGATCGACATCGCCCAGAGCGTCAATGGACCAGCGGATACGTTTCAAGTCTGTCGAGGCGGTAAGGGCGGTGGGACCTTTTTCCCCGCCAGCAACCGCTCAAGCCACGCCACCACAACATCGTGGTCCACGACATCGCCAGCGGCAACCGACGCGCGCGCCTCCTCAATGGCGCGACGCTTGGCGTCCTCGTCCACAATGTCGAAGATGGAAGCGGGCTGGGCCATGGCGCCAGCCTACCACAGGCCCGCCGCTCAGCCCACACCCCGGATCAGTTCCAGCAGATCCTCGTCCGACAGATGGCCGGCGGCGTCGGCGCCCTGCAGCAGGGCGTCGGCCAGATCGCGCTTGCGGCCGTGCAGGGCCACGATGCCTTCCTCGATGCTGCCCTTCAGGATCAGGCGGTAGATGGTGACGGGCCGGCGCTGGCCGATGCGGTGGGCGCGGTCCGACGCCTGGTCCTCCACGGCGGGGTTCCACCACGGGTCCAGGTGGATGACGTAATCGGCCGCTGTCAGGTTCAGGCCCACGCCCCCCGCCTTCAGGCTGATGAGGAACAGGTCGCCCTCGCCCGCCTGGAAGGCGGCCACCCGGCGCTGGCGTTCCTTGTCCGACAGGCTGCCGTCCAGCAGCTGATAGGTGACGCCGGCGCGGTCCAGGGCGGTGCGCACCCGCGCCAGGTGGCCGACGAACTGGCTGAACACCAGCGCGCGGTGGCCCCCCTCGCGCAGTTCCTCCACCAGTTCCAGGAAGGCGTCCAGCTTGGCCGAGGGCAGGTCCGCGTCGGCCGCCACCAAATCGGGGTGGCAGCAGGCCTGCCGCAGGCGGGTGATCTCCGCCAGGATGTGGATGCGGGACCGTTCGCCCGACATCTCCTCCAGCTTTTCCAGGGCCCGGCGGCGCAGGGCCTCGTAAAAGGCGATCTCCTCGGCCCCGCGCTCGATCAGCAGCGTCTGCTCCGTGCGCGGTGGCAGTTCGGACAGCACCGACGCCTTGGTCCGGCGCAACAGGAACGGCTGCACCACGGCGCGCAGGGCGGCGCGGGCGCCTGGGTTGCGCGCCGCCTGGATGGGGGTGCCGAAGCGCTGGGCGAAGGCCTTGCGGCTACCCAGCAGGCCGGGGTTGGTGAACTGGAACAGGCTCCACAGTTCATCCAGGTCGTTTTCCACCGGCGTGCCCGTCAGGGCCAGGCGGAAGCGGGCGGTCAGGGCGCGGGCGGCCTGGGCGCGGCGCGTGTCCGGGTTCTTGATGGCCTGGGCCTCGTCCAGTACGGCCACGGCCCAGGGAATAGCGGCCAGCTTCGCCTCCTCGCGGACCAGCAGGCCGTAGGTGGTGACCAGCACGTCGCCGGGACCCAGGGTCTTCAGCACCTCTTCCCGTCCGCCCGTCTCGGCCAGGCGGTGGACGGTCAGACCGGGGGCGAAGCGCCCCAGTTCGTCTTGCCAGTTGCCGGCGACGGAGGTGGGTGCCACCACCAGCAGGGGACCGTCGCCCGCCTTGGATGCCATCAAGGCGATGGCCTGTACCGTCTTGCCCAGGCCCATGTCGTCGGCCAGCAGGGCGCCGGCGCCCCAGCGCGCCAAACGGCTCAGCCAGAAATAGCCCTGCGCCTGGTACTCGCGCAGTTCAGCGGTCAGGCCGTTGGGCAGGCGCGGCTGCCAGGCGGCCGCGTCATCCAGGGTTTGGATGAAGGTGCGCCAGGCGGTGTCGACCTTGGCCGACGCCGCCTGCTCCACCAGGTCGCGCAGGGCGGCCCCCGCCGCGCGCGGCACCTTCAACCCGCTGCCGCCCAGGCGCAGCAGACGGTCCAGCTGTTGGCGGAAATGGCGGTCCAGGGCCACGAATTGGCCATCATCCAGGCGCACGAAACGTCCCGGCGCCTCCTCCAGCCGGGTCAACAGGTCCTTCAGGTCCAGCACCAGCCCCTCGTCCACGGTCAGCGACCCGGCCACGGCGAACCAGCTCTCGGTGCTCTTGACCGTGGTGCTGAAATGGCTGGCGCTGGCCTCCGCGTCGCGCAGGGTCAGCTTCTGCCCCTCCGGCCATTCCAGGGCCGGCGGCTGGGGCAAGGCCTTCAGCTCGCTCAGGAACTCCAGCGCCGCGCTCAGGCCTTCCAGTTCCCACTCCCACCCCTCACCACCCAGGCTGGGACAAGCATCGGCCAGGGCCTGGGCCAACCGCTCCTCCGCGGCCAGGTCGCGCAGGGCGCGGCGGCCCAGGCCCGTCACGCGGCGACTACCTTGCCCCGGCACGAAGTGCGGGCCATCGGGGCCCAGCGGCCGCACGATCAATGATATCTTCAGCCCCGGATCCAGCAGGCGCAGCCGCACCACCGGCGCCGGGTCGCCCTCCTCCGTCCGGCCCTCGTCCAGCTCCGTCGCGTCCACCCGGATCGGCAGGTCGGGCAATTGCCGCCGCGCGATGGCGGACAGGCGGTCGCGGGCCGCCGCCGGCACGGTGATGCCCTCGCTGCCCAGCACGCGGGCCGCTGCCACGGCCTTCTCATCAATCACCACCACGCGCCAGCGCGTGGCGCTTTCCACCTCGATGACGGCATCGGCCTCCGTGGCCGGGTGCGACAACGCCAGGCGATAACCACCCCGGGCCTTGGCCAGCACCAGCTCCGCCTTCGCGGCCACCAGTTCCACCGGCGGGCCCGGCTCACGCCGGTAAAACACACGGGGATGCCCCACCAGGGCTGGCAGCGCGTCACGCGGGGGCAGGTAGTACTCATAGCGGGACCGGCCGTGGCCCCAGCCGTCGTAATCCCGGGCGATGGTGGCGATGACCCGCCGGTCGAAATCGTCCAGATAGGGCAGCTGCGCATCGCCCTGGTACAGGCGCTTCAGTTGGACGGGGCGCCCGACGCTCCAGCCCTGGGTGGGGCTTTTGGTCGGGCCCCGCTGCTGCACCTGCTCCACCGGCTCCACCGCGCCGCTGCCGGGGTCGACCAGCCAGGCCAGGCGCTTGCCCGTGGTCTTCCTCTCCGCCGTCGCCGGCGGCTCCAGCAGCACCTCCAGGTTTTCCAGCGCCCGCTCCCAGGCCTCCTTGACCGGCACCAGGGACAGGAAGCGCAGCCGCGCCTGCCGGTCCGGGCGGGCGAGATGGGCCTGATAGGGGGCGGGGTCGTCGGCCATGCGCTCCAACGCCTCCGCCACAAGGTCGGCGGCCAGGGGCATGGTGGGGACCAGGCGGTGGAAGTGCAGCGCCCAGATGTCGCCAAGGGCGCGGCCGGCGGCCGGATCGATGATCGCCGCGGCCACGGCCATCAGGCCCAGGCTGACAGGCGAGGGGGTGGCCATGCGCTCCACCGCGCCCAGCGCCCATTTCAGGCCCGTCACCGCCGCCTCCGCGTTATTGCGCACCAGGTCGTACAGCGCCTCCAGCGCCAATTGGCCCAACGGCGCGCCGCCGCCGGGTACGCCCTTGCCCTGCAGCAGCGTCGCCATGGCGGCGTGGTTCTGGGCCCCGCCGGCGGCCAGCAGGGCGCATAGATGCAGCAGGCCCATATAGCCGGGCAGGCCGCCCTTGCGTGTCCGCGTGGCCCGCCGGCGCAGGGTCAGGGCCTCCGTGAACAGGGTGACCGCCTTGGGCGCATCCCCGGACAGCAGGGCGTGCGCGGCGGCGAAGGCGACCGGGGCGTCGGCGGGGATGTCCGCAGCCGGGTCCAGGGGGCTTGCCACCAACTCCGCCAACGCGTCCAGCCTGCCGCTCAGCAGGGTGAAATCGGCGATCTGGGCGAAGCAGGCGCCGCGCAGGGTGGGGTCGCGTCGGCAATGATCGACCAGGTGGGGGTAATCGGCGGACATTTCGCCGGTCGCTACCCAGTGGTTGGCCTTCAGCACCATCAGCACGCGCTGGATGGCCGGCGTCCGGGTGGCCAGCCAGGCCACCCCCACAGGCACGGTGGTGAAGGCGGCGTTGAACGGGTCCAGATCCTCGATCGGCCGCCGGGTCAGGCCGGCCACCCGCGCGAATTCCGCTTCATCGTTCATCAGGACAGCCAGGCGCAGCGCCCGGGACACGTCGTTCTCCACCTGGCGGACGTCCCAATAGGCTTGGGATTCCGCCGGCATGCGGGCGCGGATGGCCGCTGCCAGGGCCCGACCCTCCATCTCCTCCAGCGCCGCGACCGCTACGGCCTGCGCCAGGGCCGGCGGGCAGGCCAGTGTTTCGTCCAGCAGCCCCCGGCGGTGCAGGTCATGCCGCGCCGTCGAGAACGCCTCCCAGGTGCAGGCCGGCCGCACCACCCGGGCCTGGTTCAGGCATTCCAGCAGGCGCTTCTTGCCGGTCGATGGGCCGGCCAGGGCCTCAAGCCGCAGAACGGCGCGTTCCAGCGGGGGCAGGGCGTCGAGGTCGGGGAGGGTCACGCTGGGATGGTCCGCTGTTGCGAGCAGGGGGTTGACCATAGCGGCATCGGGACGACGCGGGTAGCGCTCAGGCCGGCAGCATCACCAGCGTATCGGCGCCGCGTCCGCGCCGCGAAATTTTTTTCAATTCCCCCTGTCCCCTTTTTGATCACGGCGCCCTCTTACCTAACGAGGGCGGTGGGATGCGCGGTGACGCAAAGTCGTTTAACAAATAAATAATAAATATCGCCGATAATTCGTAACAAATAACCGGCACAAAGGAAGATTTCCTCAGTCAATCTAACCGTGATTGGGGAAAATCATGCGCTATAATACCAAGAAAATTACCAAATGCCTCGGCGGATTACTGGCGTCCTGCGCCTTTGCCGTCATGGGATCTGCCTGTGCGGCCGATGATGCCGGCGGTGATCTGGATGAGATCGTCGTCACGGGCTATAAGCAGAGCATCGCCCGCGCGCTGGACTTGAAGCGCGACGCCATTGGCAGCCGGGAAAGCATCCTGGCCGACGACGTGGCCGCGTTCCCCGACCTCAACGTGGCCGAGGCGTTGCAGCGTGTGCCGGGCATCACCATCACCCGCGATGGCGGCGAGGGGCGGCAGGTTTCCATGCGCGGGCTGGGGCCCGACTTCACCCTGGTGAAGATCAACGGCATGGAAGCGCTGGGCACCACCCAGAGCATCGACGCCCGCGGTGGCACCAACCGCTCCCGCTCCTTCGACTTCAACCTGTTCGCCGCGGAACTGTTCAATCGGGTGGACGTGCTGAAATCCTCCTCCGCCCAGGATGAGGAGGGCGGTATCGCCGGCACCGTGGACCTGCGGACGCCCAAGCCTTTCGACTACAACAAGTTCACCTTCTCCACCGCTGCCAAGATGGCCTACGGCGAGAACTCGGGCGAGGTCGATCCCCGCGCGGCGCTGCTGATTTCCGACACCTTCGGCGATGGCAAGTACGGCGCCCTGTTCTCCGCCGCTTTCAGCCGGCGCAGCGTGGTGGAACAGGGCTACAGCACCGTACGCTGGGCCAGTGGCGGCTGGAACCTGAACAACGTCTCGTCCAGCGTGGACCCCGCCATCAAGGCGCGCTTGAACTCCACCGCGGCCAACGCCCTCTATTACCCGCGCTATTTCCGCTACGACGAATATGTGCAGGATCAGAAGCGCCTGGGCCTGACCGCCGCCTTCCAGGCGCGGCCGGCGGACTGGATCGACATGGATCTGGACCTGCTGTACGGCAAGCTGAAGACGGACCGCGAGGAATACAATTTCGACGCCTTCTCCTTCGCCACCTCTAATACAAATGGCGCCGGCACCGGCCTGCCGCAAACCATCGTCGACAGCCTGGCGGTGGACGGCAACAACAACATCGTCGCGGGCAGCTTCCGCAACGTCGACATCCGGTCCGACAACCAGTTGTACCAGGACACCACGGATTTCTACGCCGCCAGCCTCAAGACGCACCTGCGCCCCACGGATGCCCTGAAGGTGGATCTGTTCGGCGGCTATCAGGAGGCCGACTTCCATGATCGCCAGACCGGCACCTATTTCTGGTCGCCCAACACCAGCTTCAGCTTCGACCTGCGTGACAACGACCGTGTCGCCAAGCAAACCTATGGCGTGGGCCTGACCAACCCCGCCGACTGGCAGTTCTACCAGGCCCGTCTGCGCCGGCAGATGGTCGGGAACACCTTCGGCACCGGCCAGGTGGACGCGACCTACAGCCTGGGCGACGTGGACCTGAAGAGCGGCCTGGACTGGCGCCGTTTCAACTATGACAGCACCAGCAACTCCTATGACAGCATCACCAACCTGCTGGGCCGCAACCTGCGCGGCGTGTCCCTGACCGACAGCGCCCTGTCCGGCATCGTCACCACGGTGCCCTATAATTTCGGCACGGGGCTCGGCACCTCCGGCCTTCCCAGCCGCTGGATCGTGGCGGACCTGAACAAGGTTTCCAGCGCCCTGGGCCTGGACAAGGTGGCCGTTCCGGTCGGCACCGGCTTCCCCCAGGGGGTGCAGGAAACCACCAGGGCCGGCTATGTCCAGGCGGACTGGCGCAGCCAGTTGTTCGGCCTGCCCTTCACCGGCAATCTGGGTGTGCGCGTCGTGCGGACCGACACCGACTCCTATGACCGCGACCCATCCTTCCCGCCGGTGTCCTTCCATCGCGACTACACCGATGTGCTGCCCGCCATGAATCTGGTGCTGGAAACCAGCGCCGACACCCGCGTGCGTCTGGACGCCAACCGCAACGTCACGCGGCCGTCGCTGTCCTCGCTGGTCCCTGCCATCTCCAGCGTCAACACCTCGGGCAAGACCGTCACCTTCGGCAATCCCAACCTGGACCCGTATCGCGCCACCTCGGTCGACCTGTCGGCGGAATGGTACTTCGGCAAGCAGGGCATCGTGGCCGCCCAGCCCTTCTACAAGAAGATCGACAGCTTCATCGTCGATGGCGTCACCACCATGAAGTACAGCCAGTCAGGCCTCCCGGCGTCGCTGGTCCCGGCCGGTGACGGCGATGTCAGCTACACCTTCTACCAGCCGGTCAATGGCCAGGGCGCCAACGTCTATGGCGTGGAGCTGATGTACCAGCAGGGGCTGGACTTCCTGCCGGCGCCCTTCAACAACCTGGGATATCTGCTGAACTACACGTACGCCCACTCGCGCGCGGAGTACAAGCTGGCGTCGGGCGGCACCGGCATGTACGACCTGACGGGCCTGTCCCGCAATTCGGCCAACGCCACGCTGTATTACGAGACCGAGAAGTACGGCGGCCGCGCCTCGGTGAACTACCGGGACGGCTACCTGGCCTCCGTGCCCGGCGGCAATGGCAACGACGTGGCCGGCTATCACGGCTCCCTCAACCTGGATGTCAGCTTTTTTTACAACGTCACCGACAAGCTGAAGGTGACGCTGGAAGGGGTGAACCTGACCAACCAGGCTGAGAACGAGTACGTGGATTCCAAGGGTGACCGCGTCTATAGCTACACGCGCAGCGGGGCGCAGTACCTGCTGGGCGTGCGCTACAGCTACTGATCCGGCGGGCGCGCCGGAGTTGCCCATCGTGGCGGCGGAAATGGGGCCGACCCGTATGCTGAGTTTGGGGTATCCCGATATCGTGGCCGACCTGCTGGCGGGCAACCGCCGGCTGCTGGCCTTCATTCGCAACCGGATCCGCAATCCGGCCGAGGCGGACGATATTTACCAGGAAACCATGCTTCGCATGCTGGAACGGGTACGGGAGGGCGATGTCCGCCAGCCCGTCCCCTATGCCCTGCGCGTCGCTCACAGCGTCATCCTGGACCGGGTCGACTCCCCCGTCCAGGAACCGCTGGCGGACGACCTGCCGTGCGCGTCGCCGGCCCCGGACCAGGTGGTGTCGGGTCGCCAGCGGTTGGCGGCCCTGACAGCGGCCCTGCGCGCCCTGCCGCCCCAGCGTCGGGAGGTGGTGGTGCGCCGGCGCCTCAAGGGGCAAAGCCGGCAGGAGATCGCCCGCGCCATGGGCATCAGTGAGGAAACGGTGAAGAAGCATTTGACCCGGGCCCTGGCCCAACTGGCCGCCGTGATGGGCGAGGACGGCGCGGCATGACCAGCGGTTCCCCCCTCTGTCCCCCGGCGTGGCCCCTCCCAGTGAGGCCATGCTGGAGGCGGCGGCCGACTGGGTGTTGGCCGATGAACCCTGGACGCCGGCGCGGCAGGCGGCCTTCCTGGCCTGGCTGGCCGCCGATCCGGCCCACGCCCGGGCGACGGAACAGGTCCGCGCCTTGTGGCAGGATCCGGCCTTGGCCCAGGCACTGGCGGAGGTGGCGCCCGCCGCGGCCAACGATGACGTCCCACGGCCGTTTCTCGCCAGCCGGCGCCGGGCGCTGGCTGCGGGCGTCGCCGGGGTGGCCGCCTTGGCCGGTGCCGGCGCCTGGTTCCGCCAGTCGGCCAGGGACAGCGAATACGCGACCGCCATCGGACAACGGCGGGAGGTGGCGCTGGCCGATGGCGGCGCCCTGGTCCTGGATGCCGCCAGCCGGGTGACGGTGGGGACGGCGGGCCGGCGCCTGGATCTGCTCGCCGGCCAGGTGGCGGTGCGGGTGGCAGCGGCGGGCCAGCCCTTGCGCGCCCAGGCCCGGTCCTTGGCGGTGGAGGTGGCCGAGGGCGCTTTCATCCTGGATCGGTCGGCTGGCCAGGTCGACCTGACGGTCACGGCGGGCCGGGCGTCGGCCCGCGTCGACGACCGGCACCATGACCTGGCCGCGGGCGACCGGCTGGTGGTGGCCGCCGGTGGCGGCGTGGTCCGCGACCGGGTGGACCCGGGCGACGCCGATGCCTTCCGCCAGGGTTGGCTGGTGGTGCGCGACCAGCGGCTGGATGTGGTGGTGGCGCATCTGGCCCGCTATTCGCCCCGGTCGTTGGCGCTGGCGCGGCCCGACCTGGGCAAGCTGGCGGTCAGCGGCCGCTTCCGCCTGGATCAGCCGGCGGACAGCTTGCGGCTGATCGCGGGGCTCTACGGCTTGCGCTTGGGCGAAAGCGGCGACGGTTTGCGGCTGGGCTGACCTTTCGTCATCGGGCGGCAATGCCACGCCATTGTCATGCGCGGTCCCTATAGTGGGCCGCCCTCCGCCCCTGGCCCCGACGGGCGCCGGGCCCCGTCGCACCCCCCATGGCATTTCGTCACCCCTCCCTCACCGCCTGGGCCGTCCTTTTCCTGGTGCCGCTGGCCCCGGCCGGCGCCGCGCGGGCGGTCGCGCCCGACCGTGCCGTCTGGGATCTCCCGGCCGGTTCCGTGGAAACATCCCTGCGCCGCCTGGCCGAGCGGGCCGGCCTGCCCTTGGCGGTGCGACCGGATGACGTGGCCGGGCGCACGGCGGCGGCGATCACCGGCGCGGTCACGCTGGAAGAGGCGCTGCGCCGTCTGTGCGGGCCGCTGGCCCTGGACTGCCGCGTGGCCAGCGGCGGCATCCTGGTCAGCCGCGCCGCCCCGGCCGCTGCTGCTGCTGCCGTCTCGCCGCCGCCCTCGGTCCTGCCGGTGGAGCCGCTGGATGCGCCGGAGGTGATCGTCACGGGGCGGCGCGGGGTTCTGCCGCTGTCGCGGCTGGACCTCAGCTATTCCATCAGCGTCCAGTCCAACGCCACCCTGCGGGGCGTGTCCCTGTCCGACGGCGGCGCCGCCCTGCTGACGGCCATACCCGGGGTTTGGGCCGACACCTCGGCCGGCGTCGCCGCCAACACCATGCGGGTCCGGGGCATGCCCCTGGATGGGTACAACGGTGTCGCGGTGTTGGAGGATGGGCTGCCGGTGCAGCAGGACAGCAGCCTGCCCTGGGCCGACGTGGACCAGTATTTCCGGTTGGATGAGACGGTGGATCGTGTGGAGTATGTGCGTGGCGGCCCGTCCTCCGTCTTCGCCAGCAACGCCGTGGGCGGCACCTTGAACCTCATCACCCGCGCGCCGGCCCAACCGGCGCAGGTGGCGGCCCTCACCGTGTCGGACCGGGGCTTGCGCCGGTTCGACGGGTATGTCGGCGGCCCGCTGGGGAATGACGGGGCGGGGGACGCTGCGGCGGACGGCGGCTGGTCCGCGGCCCTGGGTGGCTACTGGTCGCGCAACGCGGGCGTGCGCGACCATGTCAGCGACCTGGATGGCGGGCAGGTCCGTCTCAGCCTGGCGCATGCCCTGCCCACCGGCACCCTGCGGTTCAACGTCCGGCGGCAGGACGACGCCACGTTCAACACCTCCTCCATGCCGCTGCTGTCCACGGCGGACGGTGTCACCGGCGTGCCCGGGTTCGATCCGCTGTACGGCAGCTGGTTCGGGCCCGACCTGCGGACCCTCACCCTGAAGGATGGCAACGGCAGCCGGCAGGTGCCGTTCGGCCATAACAACGTCAACCGGCTGACGGCCGGCACCATGCTGTGGGACCAGGATGTGGATGAGGACATCCGCTTGGCGGTGAAGGCGCGGCTGCGCCGATCCGACACTTGGCGCTATTCCATCGCCTCCAGCGGCGCGGCCCTGACGGCCGGCGACATGCTGGCCACGCTGTGGCCGCAGGTGGCCGCCGCCTACCCCGGGGCCGACAGGACCACCCTCAGGTATGCCAAGCCCCGGGCCGGTGACGGCCCCATGGCGCTGGACAGCCTGGTGGCGCGGGTGGCCCCGACCGAGGCCGACATCGGCATCAGCGAGGCCATCCTGGACGTGTCGCTCAGCGGCCGCCGGCTGCTATGGGGCCAAGCGCATGACCTGACCGCCGGGCTTTATGCCGCCGGCGATCGGATGGATTACCGCCGGCACATCGCCAGCGCGCTGGTCCAGGCGCGGAGCCAGGGGCGCCTGCTGGATGTGGTCGCGGTGGACGCCGCCGGGCGGGTTCTGGGCCAGGTCACGGATGGCGGCGTGCTGAACGAGAACGCCACCTATGAGCATACGGCCGGGGATACAGGGGCCCTGGCCCTGTACCTGGCCGACGAATGGCAACTGGCCCCGGACTGGCGCCTGGACGTGGGCGTTCGCCAGGAGCGGCAGGCCTTTTCCGGCGTGGTGGAAGGGGTGCAGACCGTGGATGTGGGCGATGCCGCGGCGCTGGCCGACAACGCGGTGGCCCAGGGCACGGGACAGTATCAGGGATTCGGCCGGCGGTATGACGCCACCGCCGCCTCCGCCGGCCTGTCGTGGCGGGCGGCGGAGGATACCGGCCTGTTCCTGCGGGGAACCCGCACCTTCCGCGACCCCGGGATCGGCAGTTTCCGCAACACCCTGGCGCCCGACGGCCTGGTCGTGCAGCGGGTCAGCCAGGCCGAACTGGGCGTCAGCCATGAGACGGTGGCGACGGCGGCCTACGCCACCCTGTTCTGGAATGACTTCGACAACATTTCCTTCGGTGATCAGTATACGGACGCCTTCGGCGCCCTGGTGCGCCGAAGGCTGAACGCCCAGGCCCGCACCGTGGGGGTCGAGTTGGAGGGGAGCTGGCGGCCGCTGGAACCGCTGTCCATCTCCGCCACCGCGACCTTGCAGGACCCCCGCTTCGCCCATTACGTCTTCCATGACACCCTGGACGATGGCGGCCAGGCCATCCGCAGTTTCGATGGCAACCTGCCCCGGCGCATCCCCCGGGTGATGACCAGCCTGCGGCCCCAGCTGACCCTGGCCGACGGCGCCGTGTCGCTTGAGGCGGACTGGCGCTTCCTGGGCCGCCGCTATGGCGATGACGCCAACACCCTGGCGCTGCCGGCCGTCCACCTGCTGGGCGCCACGCTGACCCTGCGTCCCCGTGACGGTGTCGAGGTGATCGTGCGCGGCAGCAATCTGACCAACGCCCTGGCCATCATGCAGGGCGATGCCAACGCGGGCGAGATCGTGGCCAGCCGCAACGGCGGCCTGGTCACCGCCCGGGCCTTGCCCGGCCGGGCGGTCGAGGTGACGCTACGCCTGTCCCGCTGACGCCTGCGCCATATCCAGCAAGGCCTGGGCGATCCGCACGGCGCCCCTTCCATCGACACTTTGCCCATCGGCAATGCGGTGGCTCAGGGCCGCACGGGTGTCGGTATCGTCCCACAGCGCCAGGGTGGCTGCGGTGATGCGATCGGCCGCCTCCGCCTTGTCCATGCCGCGCGCGTCGATGACTCGGGCCTTGGCCGAAGCCGCCACGGCGCCGGCGCTGCTGGCCTGATTGTCCGCCACCACCACCAGCAGGGTGGGCACCGCCAGGCAGGCCAGTTCCCCCAGCGTGCCGCCGGCGGCGGATAGGGCCAGGCCGGCGTCGCGCATCAAGTCCGCCATGCGCGGCGTTTCCACATGCACCACTGTGTTGGGGAAACGCTCCCCGGCCGTGCGGATGCAATCGGTGTTGGGGTTGCTGCCCCCCACCACCACGTCCAGGCCCACGCCCTCGGGCAGGGCCGGGGCCAGGCGCTTCAGACACGGCAGGGTCAGCCCCGCCGGGTCGGTGCCGCCGAAGGTCAGCAGCAGGCGGCTGCGCTGCTCCAAGGGCGGCAGGGCCTGGCCGCGCGCCCGGCGGAACTCCGCCCGCAGCGGGGCGTAGGCAGGGCCCAGCGCCAGCACGGCATCCGGGTTCGCGGCGCGATAGGCCGCCTGGTCCACCGCGGCCCCCGGGTTCACGATCAGGCCGGCGTGCAGGGGACGGGTACCCGGCCCGTCATCGAAGGCCATGACCGGCACGCGCTGGGTCGCCATGAGGGCCGCCAACCTGGCCCGATAGGCGTCGGTGAAATGATAGCCGTCCAGAATGAGGGCGCGGGCGCCCCGGTGAGCCATCTCCCCCGCCAGGCCGGCGAGATCCTCGGGCCCGCTCGCCGGCCCCGGCAGCAGGACCACGGCGAAACCGGCGGCATCCAGCCGCCGCGCCAGGGCCTGCGGCAGGTCCACGGCGGCGAACAGGGGCGTCGCCCCCCGCTCAGCCAGGGCCTCCGCCACCGACAGGCAGCGCATGACATGGCCGGTGCCCATGGACGCGGTGGCGTCGGCGCGGATCAGGACGGTGGGGCCGGCGGGTGGGGAAGGCGCGATCAACAGAGGGCCTTTGGCATCGGGGCGGGAATGGCCATACTATAGCAGCTCAGGACACTTCTCTCAGGGCGGGTTGCGGTGAAGGCCATCGTCGAAGGCGTGCGGATCAAGGGCTTCCGGGCCGTGGTGCCGAAAGAACGGCATTCCTATCTGGAAGACCACACCCTGTTCACCGAGGAAGAGGCGCGCAAGCTGCACGCCACCATTGGCGTGGCGGAACGGCGCCTGCTGCCCCGGCCCTACATGGCATCCGACATGTGCGTGGCGGCGGCCGAGGGCCTGTTGCGGCAACTGGACTGGGACCCGGCCTCCGTCGACCTGCTGATCTTCGTCAGCCAGGACGCGGACTACGTCCTGCCCGTCACCGCCGCTGTCATCCAGCGCCGCTTGGGCCTGCCCACCACCGCCGCGGCCTTCGACGTGCCGCTGGGCTGTTCCGGTTTCGCCTACGGCACCTGGATGGCGTCGCGGTTGCTGGGCGGCAGCACGGCCCGGCGCGCCTTGGTGCTGGCCGGCGACAACTCCGCCCGCTGGCTGCGGCCCGATGACCGCGCCACCCTGCCCCTGTTCGGCGACGCCGGCAGCGCCACGGCGCTGGAGGTGGATGCAGACGCGCCGCCCATCCATGCCATCCTGGGCACGGACGGCAGCGGGGCCAAGCACATCTTCGTGAAGGCCGGCGGCAAGCGCGACTGCCTGATCCCCGGCGAGGAGCCCTGGTCGGAGGAGGAGCACAAGCGCCTCTACCGCGACGCCCGCCTGCACCTGAACGGGGCGGAGGTCTTCACCTTCACCCTGCGCGCCGTACCGCCGCTGCTGCGCGAGGCGATGGAGCATGCCGGCGTGACCCTGGACGACATCGACATGATTGTCCCGCATCAGGCCAACCGCATGATGCTGGACCATATCCGCAAAAAGATCGGGGCGTCGCCGGAACGCTTTCTCATCGATATGGAAAAGTTCGGCAACACCAGCTCCGCCTCGGTGCCCCTGGCCATCTGCCACCGGCTGGGGCCCATGCTGGCGGAAGGTCCGAAAAAGCTGCTCATGGCCGGCTTCGGCGTCGGCTGGTCCTGGGGCACCCTGGTGGCGGAGGTCGGCCCCATCGCCGAGCCGACGCTGGCCGAACTGCCTGAGGATTTCGCGCCCCTGGAAGTGTAAGGCGTGGCCGCCTGGACCCTGCCGCCGGAACAACCGTGCTGGCCGTTCGACGGCGGTGACTGGCGCATGGCCATGGGCCTCATGGCCCTGAACCCCGCCCGTTGGCTGATGGTGGATGACAGCTGTCCCGCCCTGCTGGCGGAGCGGCGGGCGTTGCTGGCCCAGCGGCACGGGGCGGTGACCGGCTTCCTGCCGGGCAGCCACGATGCCCAGGCAGAAGTGCTGGCATTGATGGCGGACCATCTGCCCCGGCATTTCCCCGGCGCCTATGTCCGCGAGGGCCGCCGCCTCACCTGCCGCCTGACGGGGGAGGTGTGGGACCTGGATGCGGCCGGCCCCAATCCATTGGAGGTCGCCGGCCGGCTGGTGGCGGAGGATCTATGCCTGCTGCTGCCCGATGCCGCCGGGCTGCCGGTCCTGGCCGCCGCCGTGCTGTGCTTCCCCAACCGCTGGCGGCTGCGGGAGAAGCTGGGGCGCCCCATGGCCGGCATCCACGCGCCCGTGGCCCTGTATGGTGAGAAGCTGGGCCGGCCGGTGGACCGCTTCCTGGAAACCCTGGCGCCGGACCGGCCGGTATGGCGTATGAACTGGGGCCTCAACGACGACCCCGCCCTGTTCCAGCCGGAAGAGGTGGCGCACACCGCCGCCGATGCCGCCCTCACGCCGGAGAACGCGGGGCACCGTCTGTTCCTGCGCATCGAGCGCCAGACCCTGCGTCGCCTGCCCGCCACCGGCGCCATCCTGTTCACCATCCGCACCTATCAGCGCGCCTTGGGCGACCTGACCGGCGAAGAGGCGGCCCAACTCGCCCATGTGCTGCGCACGGTGCCGAAGCCGGTGGCCCGCTATAAGGGCCTGCCGCGCACCGCCGGTCCCGCCCTTGGCTTCCTGGACCGCAGGGTGTACGCGCCCAGCACATCATGAGGCTTATGAGGAAATTCAAACCATCCCCCGGTTGACAGGGCGGGCGCATGGTTGTCCTATCAACCTGTCATCCGGCGCCGCCGGATGGCGATACGCTTGTTCTCAGGGCAGGGTGAAAACCCCGACCGGCGGTATCCCCTCCTGATGGAGGGGGAGCCCGCGAGCGCCCGGGGGCGGTAACGCCCACGGGGTCAGCAGACCCGGTGAAACGCCGGGGCCGACGGTTACAGTCCGGATGGAAGAGGATGAGCCGGCCCGCGGCGCGCGGGCGCGACCCCCCTTTGGGCTTTGCCGGGCCCGGGAAGGGGCGCGCGCACGCGCATGGTGGCCTGCCCCGGGGGGACACGCCGTCCGCCCACGATCTCTTTTTGCCCTGATTCAGGCTCGCCCGATTGTCGAACGGAGTGAGGCCCTTGAGTCAGATTTCCCAAATACCCGCCCATGACGATGATCTGCTGTCCCGTTTCGGCGATGCCGAAACCCGGGTGGCCCGCGCCGTGGCCGCCATCCAGGCGGGCCAGGGCGTCATCGTCGTCGACGATGCCGACCGTGAGAACGAAGGCGACGTCATCTACGCCGCCGACAGCCTGACGGTGGCACAGATGGCCCTGCTGATCCGCGACTGCAGCGGCATCGTCTGCCTGGTGTTGACTGACGAACGCGCCCGCGCGCTGGACCTGCCGCCCATGGTGGGGGCAAACTCCTCGCGCTACGGCACCGCCTTCACCGTCAGCATCGAGGCAAAGACCGGCGTCACCACCGGCGTTTCGGCCGCCGACCGCGTCACCACCATCCGCACGGCCATCGCCGCCGGCGCCAAGCCCGATGACCTGGCCCGTCCCGGCCACGTCTTTCCCCTGCGCGCCCATCCGGGTGGGCTGGCGGCCCGCCGGGGCCATACCGAGGCCACCATCGACCTGATGCGCCGCGCCGGCCGCGCGCCTGCCGGCGTGCTGTGCGAGGTGATGTTGCCGAACGGCGACATGGCCCGCCTGCCGGACCTGGTGGTCTATGCCGAAACCCACGGCATGCCCCTGGTCAGCATCGAGGATCTGGTCGCGGTGGCGGTTCCCCAGCGCGCCGTCGCCTGAGGATCGGCGCCTGCCAAAAGAGGACGGGACGAAAAAGACCTCTTGCCACGGGACCGACGGCGTTGTACCAATTGGTCAACGACGTACCGATCGGTACAACGTTGTTCGTCCAAACCCTGATCATTGGAGGTTCCCATGTCCCGTCCGCCTTTACCCCCCTACACACTTGATACTGCCATCCAGAAGGTCCGCGCCGCCGAGGATGGCTGGAACAGTCGCGACCCCGGCAAGGTGGCTCAGGCCTATACGGTCGATAGCCGCTGGCGCAACCGGGCGGAGTTCGTCACCGGCCGCCCGGCGATCGAGGCGTTTCTGGCCCGCAAGTGGGCCAAGGAACTGGACTACCGCCTGATCAAGGAAATCTGGGCATACACGGAAAACCGCATCGCCGTACGCTTCGCGTACGAATACCGTGACGACAGCGGCAACTGGTTCCGCGCCTATGGCAACGAGAATTGGGAGTTTGACGCCGACGGGCTGATGCGGGCGCGCCACGCCAGCATCAACGAGCATCCGATCAAGGAGTCGGAGCGCAAGTTCCATTGGCCGCTGGGCCGCCGCCCCGATGACCATCCCGGTCTCAGCGATCTGGGGCTGTGACAGCATGGCGCGTACGCTTGCCGACCGCCAGGACGTGATTCCCGTCCTGGCGGAAGTCTTCCGCGATCATGGCTTCGAGGGTGCCAGCCTTTCCGCCATTACGGCCCGCACCGGCCTTGGCAAGGGCAGCCTTTACAACTTCTTCCCTGGCGGTAAGGCCGAGATGGCGGAGGCGGTGCTGGCCCACATCGACGACTGGTTCCGCACCCACGTCTTCGACCCGCTGGAGACGGAGGGCGGCGGCTTGGCGGCGGTGGAGGCCATGTTCCAGGCCACGGACGCCTATTTCCGGTCAGGCCAGCGGGTGTGCGTCGTGGGCGTCTTCGCCCTGGGCGACGCCCGGGACCTGTTCGCCGAGCAGGTGCATGGCTATTTCGCCGCCTGGGTCCAGGCCCTGGCGGGCGCCCTGGTGCGGGCGGGCGGCGACCCTAACCAGGCGCAGGCCGATGCGGAGGAGGTGGTGGCCGGCATCCAAGGCGCCCTGGTGCTGTCACGGGCATTGAACGACAACGGCGTCTTCACCCGCACCCTGGCGCGGCTGCGCCGGGTGGTGTCCAGCCCTCAGCCCGCTGTGACCGATCAACTGGATTAGCCGTTCGGGGGAACGAGGGCCGCCGGGCTAATCCGATGTGACATAGCGTCACTATCTATCGGAGGGGATACCACATTTGTACAAAACCAAGGTCGTGTGGCTTCGAATGTAACTTATTGACGTAATCCTTGGGTACAAATCACCCCGTGGAGCGCGTCATGACCTTCCTGAGCAATCTTCGCATCTTGGGGAAGCTGGCGGTCGCCTTTTCCCTCGTGCTGGTCGTTTCCTTCGCGGTCAGCGGCCTGACATACGCCCGCGTGTCCTTCATCCAGGACAGCAGCCGGTGGACGACCCACAGTTACAAGGTGCTGGACGCTGTCGATGCGGCGCTTGCCGCCCTGGTCGACCAGGAAACCGGCCTGCGTGGGTATCTGGTGTCGGCCGATGAGGCGGTGCTGGCCCCCTACAAGACCGGGGCCGACGCCTACGGTCGGGCGATGACCGAAGCGCGCACCCTGACGGCGGATAACCCGGCCCAGCAGCGGCGCCTGGATGAGATCGACCGTCTGGCCGGGGCCTGGCGCCACCAGTACGCTGAAAAGCTCGTGGCGCTGATGAAGACGGATCAGCGGGATCAGGCGCGTACGGTGGAATCGGTGAACGGCGGGAAGGCGCAGATGGACGCCATCCGCGCCAAGGTGGCCGAGATCACCACGGCCGAGCGGGGCCTGTTGGACCAGCGGCACGATGAGCAGCAGTCCGCGTTCCACACCACCTATTGGACCACCATCCTGGGCGGCATCGCCGCGGTGGTGGTCGCCATCCTGGCGGCGCTGATGCTGTCGGGCGCCATCGCGGCCCCCATCGCCGCCTTGACCGACCGCATGCGCCGCCTGGCGGAGGGCGACCGGGGCATCACGATCGACGGTCTGGGACGCCGGGACGAGGTCGGCGCCATGGCCCGCGCCTTGGAGGTGTTCAAGCAGAACGCCATCGAGGCCGATCGGCTGGCGGCCGAACAGCGGCAGGCGGAAGAGGCCAAGTTGCGCCGCGCCCAGGCGGTGGACCGTCTGGTCCAGGGTTTCGACGGCGCTGTCGCCGGCATCCTCGAGGCGGTCAGCGGCGCCGCCACCCAGTTGGATTCGACGGCGCAGAGCATGGCCGACGTGGCGGAGCGGACCAAGGCCCAGGCCACCGCCACGGCGGCGGCGGCGGAACAGACCTCGGCCAATGTGCAGACCGTCGCCTCGGCGGCGGAGGAGATGACCAGCTCCATTCAGGAGATCAGCCGCCAGGCGGCCCGGTCCAGCACCGTGGCGTCAGAGGCGGCGCAGGCGGCGGCCCAGTCTGACGCCCTGGTCCAGGGGCTGGCGGACGCGGCGCAGCGTATCGGCACGGTGGTGGAGCTGATCCAGGCCATCGCCGGCCAAACCAACCTGCTGGCCCTGAACGCCACCATCGAGGCGGCGCGCGCGGGTGACGCCGGCAAGGGCTTTGCTGTCGTGGCCAGCGAGGTCAAGGGCCTGGCCAACCAGACCCCCCGTGCCACCGAGGATATCGCCCGCCAGATTCAGGAGATGCAGGCGGCCACCGGCGGCGTCGTGGCCGCCATCCAGGGCATCAGCGGCACCATCGAGGAGGTCAACGGCATCTCGGCCACCATTTCGGCGGCGGTGGAGGAACAGAACGCCACCACGCTGGAAATCGCCCGCAACGTCACCCAGGCGGCGCAGGGCACGGAGGAGGTGTCGTCCAACATCGCCCGGGTGACCGGGGCCGCGGGCGAGACCGGCACCGCCGCCTCCCAGGTGTTGGCGGCCGCCCGCTCCCTGGGCAGCCAGTCGAACGCCCTGCGGTCCGAGGTGGTGCGTTTCCTGGCGGAAATACGAGCGGCCTAATTAGGACACCGCCGTCATCCCGCCGCCCGCACCCGTCGGGCGGCGGCGAAGACCGGCACCCCCAGGACGCGGATGTAACACCACCACCAGCGCAGGTCGCGGCTGTACTTGCTGCGCCTGTACGTGCCGGGCAGGGACGCCAGGCGCGTACGTTCCTGACGCCAGGGCAGGTCATGGATGGGCGGGTGGGCGGTGCCGCACAGGCGCGCCACATGCGCCTCGATCAGGGCCACGGGATAGAACTGGGCCATGCGGTCCAGACGCTCGCGCAGGCGGGCGACACGCTGCTGGTTCTGGCTGAACACCGCCGCCTTCACCAGGGGCATGCGGTGAACCTCCAGGCAGTCGTCGAAATAGACGTCGGAATAGAGTTCCTTGGCGACGAAGGGCTGGGGAAGATAGCGGCCGGGCCGAAAGCCCAGGGCCATGAGCCGCTGGCTGAGGCCGAATTCGTAGGCGCGGCAGACGGCCGTCTTGTCGGGCTGCCGCGTCACCTCTTGCCAGAAGCGGGTGAACTCCGCATGGCGGGTCACGGCCGGGCGGAAAACCAGGAAATTGCTGGTGAGATAGCGGATGTCGCCATCCACCAGCCCATCGGTCAGGCCCCAGAAATCGCACTCCCGCTCCGCCATGGCCTCGAACACCGGGGCGAAGGGGAAGACAGGGCCATAGCAGCTGTCGTTGGCGACGATGACCTCGTCATAGAGGGCGAGGTCGCCGCCCAGCGCCTCGAAGCCCAGCTTCCAACTGCCGAAATCATAGGCGCCATGGCGACCGGCATGAATCAGTTCCGCCAAGGTGCCCAGCCGTTCCGCCTGGCCCTCCATCAAGGCGCCGTCGGACACGAACAGGATGCGCTCCGCCACCTCGCGCAGGCCGCGCAGGTAGTAGAGGACATGGTCGTCGATTTGCCCATCGCGGTCGAAATGGGCGAACAACACCACCCGACGGGTGGATTGGGGGAGGGGATCGGTCATGGTCATCGTGGGGGCCTTTGCCCTGGAACGGAGCTGCCTTCTGTTCCTTGCACGACAATTAACCATACGGGCTGGCGCCGCCAATCCGCCTTTAGGCGGGGAGCCAAAGGCCCCCATCCCAATCGGCATATTCCCGGAATTTCAGGCGTTTCACCGCCCAGTCGGCCGCCGACATCTCAAACAGGTGGACGTCGTATGCCTGACCTTCCTTCACCGCATGGTCCTTCAGAACGCCGACATGACGATAGCCCAGCATGGTCTGGCCGCGCAGGACGCGGTCGTTGTCGGCCATGACCTGGTTCACCACCTTGCGCAAGCCCAGGGCGTAGAAGACGTGGTTCAGGGCGTGGGTGAAGTTCAGCGGCGCCGACCCCGTGCGCCCCCGCCGGTCCGCCATGTAGGCCCCCAGGGTGGCGATGCCCCAGGCCGGATGGGTGACGGTGATGGAGGCGTAGCCCACCGGCACCCCGTCCACCATCATGATGCGGTGATGGTAATCGTCGCGGGCGGCGCACCGGGCCAGCCAGGCGCGCTGTTTGTCCATGTCGTCCTCCACCTGGGTGAACAGGTGGCGGGCGATATCGGGGCGCAGCCGCCAGTCCAGCAGCAAGCGGGCGTCGTCCTCCGTCGGGATGCGATAACTCAGGGTCATGCGTCCCCCTCCTCATAGGGTGCGTCCGCCGGCCGGGGCGGGGCGTCCAGGCCCAAGGTCCGGGCCCAGGCGTGATGGAAATCGGCGATGCGCCGTTCGCGCCGGCCCAGGACGCCGGCGACCTCTGCCGCCCCCCGCGCCTGCTGCACCCGTTCGCACAGCGGCTGATCCTCCAGGATCACGGTGCGGGCGGACTGCGCCAGCAGGGTGGCCAGCGACCGGCGAAAGGCCGCCACGGCCGGCTTTTCCGGCGCCGTCACCGGCAGGAACAGGCGCCAGTCCAGGCGGCTGCGGTCCGGGGCCAGGGGCGTCACCGTGTGGGTGATGACCATGGCCCCGTAAAAGCTGGCGACATACAGGTTGGGAAAGACGAAGCAGTGGTCATAGCGCGCATGGTCCACCACCCGGCGCAGGCCGGCCTTGCCGTCGATGCGCCGCCACCACGCTTCGGTCTCCTCGCTCAGCCGCCAGCTGGACGTGCTGTGCCGGCCATAGCGCCGCGTTTCCAGATGCGTTTGCCAATCGGCATGCACGGCGGGATGGATGGTGGTGGGATGGACGGTGGAGCCGTGGAAGTCGTCCATGGTGTTTTCCACCAGCGCCTTCCAGTTGGCGGCGAATTCCACATGGTCGTCGGCGATGGGCTGGTCGCACTGGCCCGACAGCCGGGCCAGGTGCCCCGCCACCGGCGCCAGATGTTCCGCCAGGCTGGGGCCATTCCCTTCCAGACGCACGAACACGAAGGCGCCGCAGCTGTCCGTCTCCAGCGCCCGGCCCTGGTCGTCGGTCGCCTTGAGGGAACTGTCCAGGATCACGGGCGTGCGCAGCACCGGCCGGGTCAAGGGCGCCTCGAACCGGGTACCGACGTACAGCCATTGGCGCCGCAGCGCCGCCAATTCCTGGGCATGGCAGTGCGGGTCATCGAACCAGCGGGCGGGCAGCATCTCCCCCATCACACCCCTCCCGCGAAGATGGCGGCGGCATCCACGTTCACCCACACAGCACCCCCGCTGACGGCCAGGCCCACGGGCGTCAGCGCCAGCCGCCGGCGGGCCTCCGCGTCCAGTTGGAAATCGCTGTCGTCGAAGGGGATGCCGATGGGCACGCCATCCGCGTCATACACCCAGCCATGATAGGGACAGCGCAGCAGGCCGCGTCCGCAGGGCTGGTCATGGATCAGGGCGAAGCGATGGGAGCAGACGTTGCGGAAGGCCTTCAGGGCCCCCTGGAAGTTCTGCACCACCACGGGAATGGCGGCGCCCTCGGCATCCGTTGCCCAGCCCGTCAGATAGTCGCCGTGGCTGGCGAGCGCCGCCGCGTCGCCCAGCTTGACCCAGGGAGTGGTCACCCAGGGGGTGGTCACGCTGTGCGCCCCCCGTCAACGGTCAGGGCGGTGCCGGTGATCCAGCGGCCGGTGTCGGCCAGCAGATAGGCGATGGCGTGCGCCACGTCGTCGACATGGCCGAAGCCCAGAGGCTGCAGGCGCTGCAGATGGTCGATCTGCTCCTGGCTCAGCTTTTCGAAGCCGCGCTCGATCAGGTCGGTCATGACGATGCTGGGCACCACGCAGTTCACGCGGATGCCGTCGGGCAGCAGTTCGGCCGACAGGCCCTTGGTCGCGGCGATGATGCCGCCCTTGGCCGCCGCATAGACGATGTTGGCCGGCGACGCGGCGGTGGCGGCGGTGGAGGAGATGAAGACCATGGCCGCGCGCTCCGCCTTCACGCCCTTTTGCCGCAGCCCCTTGGCCAATGCCAGGCAGGAGCCCAGGTTGACCCGCATCACCTGGTCGAAGAACTCCTGGGTGAAGATGCGGATGGGGCGCAGCGTCTGGATGCCGGCGCAATGCGCCACGCCGTCGAAGGGGCCCGACAGGGCCGCCTGTTCCTTCATCCACGCCGGAATGGCATCCAGTTCCCCCATGTCGAAGGGCGCCACGCGATGCCCCCCGCCCGGCCCATTTGAAACAGGGGACAGCCGCGACAGGGTGTCGCCCAGCCGCCCCTCATCCCGGCCGTTCAGCGTGACGCGGGCGCCCAGGCGCGACAGCAGCACGGCGGTGGCCTGGCCAATGCCGGCCGACGCCCCGGTCACCAGCATGGACCGGCCGACCAGGCTCATGGGGTTGTGCAGGGTGTCGGGCGACATGGCGGGGCTTCCTTCTTTTGCGCCCCGACTATCCGGGGTGCCGCCCCGGGCCGTCAATGATCTGCGATAAATCCGCGCCGCCGCCCTTGACTCAAGAAAGGGTCGAGATATATCTTATCTCACGATATATCGAATAACACACTAGATAGGATCGAGACATCATCATGCGCTTTTTCAAACATCATGAGGATCGGCATTGCGACGGCGGCCGCCGCCATGCCCGCGGCCGCGACGGCGACGGTTTCTGGGGCGCCTGGGGCGCTCACTGGAGTGGCCATGGCGACCGCTGGGGCCGGGGGGAGCGCGAGGGCTTCGGTGGCCGGGGGGGCCGTGGCGGCGCGGCGCGGGTTTTCGAAAATGGCGACCTGCGCTTCCTGTTCCTGGACCTGATCCGGGAAAAGCCCCGCTATGGCTATGAGATCATCAAGGCCATCGAGGAAAAGGTCGGCGGCGGCTACAGCCCCAGCCCCGGCGTCGTCTACCCGACGCTGACCCTGCTGGAGGAAATGGGCCATACCGAGGTGGCGGTGGGGGAGGGCGGCAAGAAGCTGTACACCCTGACGCCGGCCGGCGCCGCCTTCCTGGAGGAAAACCGCCCCACCCTGGCCGCCATCAAGGAACGGCTGGACAAGGTCAGCGCCCAGCGCGGCTGGATGCCGCCCGCGTCCGTCGTCCGGGCCATGGAAAACCTGAAAATGGCCCTGCGTCTCCGCCTGCGCGGCGAAAGCCTGACGGAGGAACAGGCGCGCGCCATCGCCCAGGCCCTGGACCAGGCGGCCCAGGCCATTGAGCGGGCCTGACTGAACGGGGAGGATCGCCATGACCATCCAGTCCACAGGCCGTCGGCCCGATGGATCGCCGGCCAATGGCCCGGTGGCGGCCGGTGATGCCCATGGCGACCTGACCGCCGCCGACATCCGGGGCCGCCTGGTGGCGCTGTCCCGGTCCCAGGCGCTGGGCCGCCGGGCCGCCTCCCAGCGGGGCGGCCACGGCGACCCGGCGCCCGGAACGCCAGAGCGGGACTAGCCATCAGGCCAGTCCCAGCGCCCTTGTCACGCGACACCGTCCGGTTGATGATCCGGCGGCGGCCGCGCCCCGGTTTGGGCCGTCCGTTCCACCCAGGACCGCCCCGGTGACATGACGCGTGCCGACCACCGCCTTCCGACGCGCCGCCTGACGGTGGCCTATGTCGCCGCCCTGGCCCTGATCGCCCTGCTGTCGGGGGCGGTGCATCTGTTGCTGGACCATGTCATCGCCCAGCAGCGCGACAGCGGCACCATCATCAACGTCGCGGGCCGCCAGCGCATGCTGTCGCAACGCATCGGCCTGCTGGCGCGGGACTTTTACGAGGATCATGACGAACAGGCGCGGATACCCCTGCTGCAGGCCGCCGCCGCCATGGAGCGGGCCCACCGCGCCCTGTTGGCCGGCAACGGCGACCTGGGCATCACCCATGGCCTATCCGATGCCGCCCGCGCCCTTTACTTCTCGCCGCCGACCGACCTGGACCGGCGCACCCGTGACCTGATCCTCTCCGTGCGCATCCTGGCGCGGGGGGACGAGCCGCCGGATACCAGCGCGGAATTGCGCGCCCGGTCCTTCGCCGACATCCGCACCCAGACGCGGGACGTCATCATCCCCCTGCTGGATGAGGCGGTGCGCCAGTTCGAGGGGGAGGCGGCGCAGCGCATCGACGGGCTGCGCCGGGCGCAGCAGGGGGTGCTGGCCATCCTGCTGACCACCCTGCTGGCGGAGGCCCTGTTCATCTTCCGGCCGCTGGTCGGGGGGCTGAAGCTGTCCGCCGCGCGGCTGTACGACATGGCGACCCGCGACGCCTTGACCGGCCTGCCCAACCGCCGCCACTTCCTGGAGGTGGCGGGGCGCGAGGTGCGGCGGCGGCAGGGGGCGGGCCAGCCGGCGGCCCTGCTGCTCATCGACATCGACCATTTCAGGGCCCTCAACGAGTCCCTGGGGCCTGAGGCCGGGGACCGCGCCCTGGACCAGTTCGGCCGGCTGTTGCAGGGCTGGCTGCGGCAGGGCGAGGTGGCCGGCCGCATCGGCGGACGGGCCTTCGCCGTGATGCTGCCGGATGCCGACCTGATGGACGCGACCGCCCGCGCCGAGGGCCTACGCCGCGCGGTGGGTGCCGCCCCCATCAACGGCCAGGCCACCCTGGCCTGGACGGTCAGTATCGGCATCGCCCGGATCTCCGCGCCGCCGGCCCCTGGGGCGCCGGACGCGGAGGTTCCTGGGGTCGGCACGGGCGAGGGTGGCGGCGGCGGCGGCGGTGGCGGCGCGGATCTGGCGGACGCCCTGCGCCGCGCCGGCCAGGCCCTCGACGCCGCCAAGGCGGCGGGCGGCGACCGCGTGCAGGTCGATACCGACGGGGCGCGCTCGCCCCCGCTTCAGGCGTCGTAGCGCCCGGGCAGGGGCATGCGCTCCAGCGCCAGGGGGCGCACCGGCAGCGACAGGCCGTGCGCGCCCAGCGCGCAGGCCATGGCCCGCGACGCCACCAGCACGCCGTCGCTGGTGCCGGGCCGCATCAGATGTTCCACCAGCGCGTACAGCCGGGCCGGGGCGCTGGGCTCGGCCGAGGGCTGGGCCAGCGCCAGCAGGCGCAGCAACTGGCGTTCATCCGGGGTCAGGTCGGGGCACCCCGGACACCCCACGCGCGGCCGCTCCCGCGCCGACCGGCCATACAGCAGCAGAAAGGCGCGAAAGGTCGCCATCACATCATCCGCGTCCTCGCCGCAGGCCTGCAGGAAGGCATGGCGGATCAGGGGACAGCCGGGCCGGGCTGGGCTGGACCCGGCATAGGGCTGGGCCATGTGGCGCAGGCTCCACACCAACAGCCGCTCCCCGGCGCTCAACCCCTCCAGCGGGGTGGGCGGGGGCCGATGGTCGCGGGGGCTGATCATAAGATCGTCGGGCATCTCGAACCTGCTGCTGTGATCCTCGGCAGGCACGATAATGAGAATCACTCTTAACATCAAGTGTGCGCTGGGGGCGCACACGAGAGGGTTGGACTCGCAAACTACCGACGGGAAGGTTGTGCAGGAGCTGCTCAGGCGCAAGCGGCTAATGGCGTGGGAAGGGCGGCATTAAAGAGCTTGAGTTCAGGCCCTCCCGTAGCAAGCCGCTTGAAAAATTGCGGGGGGTGAAAGCTGTTGAGGTGCTGCCTGATCTCGGCCAGGGCGAAAGGCAAATCCAGATTCTCGATGGACGAGAACACGATTGCGTATGCGGTGTCCGCACCTTCGTAATATGCGTCAAACTCTGCCTTGGTGATTCCGCTTTCCAGTCCGTAATCGCGCCAAATTGCAGGTGGGGGTGCGGCGACGACGGTGCGGACGATGCCTAGTGCTTCAACAGACCCACGTGGAAGCGTACTGTAAATCCAGACGCGGCAGCCACCGGCCAACTTCAGCGGACGCCGCCGAAGCTCCACGGTTTTCACCCCACGCACCATGCTGTCGACATGACGGGGATGGACCGAAATAAGGATGTCCTCGGCCTCAGCCATCAATACGCCCTTCCTTGACCACCTGCGCCAGCTTATCGAATGAGATGGTTCTTGCACTAATAAGATTGGAGCCATCGGCGCATCCTAGCTGGCGCAGCCGCTTGAGTGGCACAGGGGATTTGAAAAGGAAAATGTTATCGAAGGACGTCTCCGTCACCTCTTCACCTACGCTCCGCTGCTGCAGGGTACGATCATCAAGAACACCCCGCTGTTTTACCTTGCCAAGTGCTTCCACTTTGCTGACCACCCTGCTGTCGGTGATGCGAGCGAGGGCGATCACACATCCTCGTCCATTACCATCCAGAGATTCGTAGAACAGCATCGGCGTTCCTGGCGTCATTCGCCGGAGCGTGTTTGGTGCGCTGATGTAGACCCGCTCCCTCCGCAAGATTGCTTCTGGGGGATCCAGCATCGAAAGCTGGGGACTGGACCCAAGTAGTTCACGAGCATACTGCTCCTGAATTGGAACGATAACACCTCCTCGCCCCTGGAACAAGAAGAGAACGGGCGACAATACCCGCTCAATCTCCGCCAAGGACATTTCGATATCCCGTTGTCCTGTGTTCACGAGCATATATGGATTAGCAGTTGCAAAGGTTGGCGGCTGCGCAGGCAATGAAAGAGCAGCAACCGAGACAAGGGATTGGCGAGCCGATGCCCAATTCGCTGCCGATACCACTAGGCCGACCGCAAGACGTTGCAGCTTGGATGTACCGTCGGACGCCCCCTCAGGAGGCAGGAAGCCCATCGACAAGGCAGCTTGGCGCGTCATTATCTGGCCCGATGGGATATGCAATCGAACAAGGGTCGGGGCAACGCCGCTCAATTCGCGCGGAATCGTATCAAGCAGGTGGTCGATGATCGTTTCCGCCGCGTGGTGTCCCTCATCGACGCACAAGTACACGTCAGCCGCACGTTTCAGACCTCCATGCACTTCCCACTTGGCGAAACCCAGAGGGGCGCTTCCGCTCGTGACTAGCAACCATTGGGCCCGGCCTCCCTGACAGGCCAGTGCTTCATGGATGAACGCCGTTTCGGCGTGCATTCTCGTCAAGAATATGCGGGCGTTAGCGAGGTCGGTTTCGTCGCAGCGGTTCGTTCGTAGGGTGCCGCTAGATAGGTTGGTAGTGGATGCCCTCGGAACGCGTACTCCTACATCGACGATCCGAGCAAATTCCTCCAAGCCAATGACGTCGATCCGGTGGGTTTTGTGGAGATAGTCGCTTGCGCGCAGAATGGCATTTTCGCTGGTGATGAAGCCAGCCGCGCCGTGGTGGATGGCGGTGGCGATGTGAACCAGATCGGACATGTCCCGTTCCGTGAGGGTTCCATGGGCTGCGCGGTCGGGGAAGATCACGGGAGCAAGTTTGTTGACCAGGGAGTGGACGATCTTCTCAGGGGGTCTGCTCAGGAAATCCAACTGGCTGGCAAACGCCAGAATAGGATCATTGCTGGTATCCGCCGACGTTCGGAGCAGTTCGGCCGTGAACTCGGCAGCGACCATGAGGCGGATGCTGTTGCTAAAACCTGCTCGGATGACTTTGGCCGCTGACGAGGAGCGGCGACGTTTGCGAATGGTGTCGAACAAGACATTCAGGTCGATCAGATAGATGGGACGCTGGAAAAGACGTTCGGCTAAACGTAGACCTTCTTGGTGCACCGGGCCGCGCATGAGGCCAAAAAGCGAGGGTGTGTCCAGGTCCAGCACCCGGACATTGATCCGCCGCTTTCGTGCGTTTCCGCCAGCTCTGGTCCTGACGACACGGAAGCCCATGTGTGCCCAGACATCGTTAGCCGCCAGATCGTCGGCCACGCTGGCTTTGATACTTAGCCATTGCTTGGCGGTCAGCCGCTCCTTCAGGTGGCTGATCAGCCGCCTCGCAATTCCGTTCCCACGACAGCCTGCCTCAACGAAAAGCTGGAATACTTTGGCATGGGGATAAATGCCCCCGAACATTAGATGGCCAGCATAGATTTCCTTGCCGCTGGCGCCCACGGTTGCCACCAGCAGCTTTCCGGATACGGCCAGGTCGTCATAGGCCTTCTCAGGAAGGAACCCCAGTTCTTCCTTCGCGCTGTCCGCCCCAGCCTTCACGAATGAAAGTAATGGAACGACATCTTCGGGCTTTTCTTTAATTTGTATGGGCATGGCCGCCTTCGATGGTTTTGACCATCTTAGCGGCGCAACTCAGGGCAGGAAAGGGCGGCGCAACTACAATCTCATGAACTGCGACCAAAATAGCAGCATTTGGGCGCCAAATGTATGTCGCCCTAGAAATGCGTCTCGGCAGCGCCTAAACAGCAACATATGATACAGAGATTCTCCCGTGCCCATTGTTGGGAACCGCTACAAAGCGGCGGACTGACCAAGCAGAGGCGCAAAGCGGACAGAAACGATTTTCTCAAGCTCTAGGTGTGAGTTGCCAATAGGTTGTCCACTCGATCCTGCCGGAGGAAGCTGAGGTTGCGAAGCTTCAGCAATCCTCGGGAGGATCGAGTGAACGTGCACAAGAATGCCCGATTGACGCCAAGGGGTCGAGCCGAGTTGGTTCGGCGAGTGCTCGCCGGCGACGGCGTTCAGGCCGTGGCGACAGCCTTCGGCACGACGGCGAAGACCGTCAGGAAATGGGTTGAACGGTACCAGGCCATGGGCCTGCCCGGCCTGGAGGACCGGTCCTCCAGGCCGCACCGACTGCGCAAGCCCACACCGCCGGCCGTGGTGGAACAGATCATCGCTTCGCGCCGGCAGCGCTTGGTCGGGAAGCAAATCGCCCAGGAAGCTGGGGTCTCCTGCTCAACGGTCAGCCGTGTCCTCCGGGCTGCGAAACTCAGCCGCGCCAAAGACCTTCAACCGCAGGAACCGGTCATCCGCTATGAGCGCAAGGCACCAGGCGAACTGATCCATCTGGACATCAAGAAGCTGGGCCGCTTCGAGAAAGTCGGCCATCGCATCACCGGCGACCGTACTGGCCAGAGCAACAGCCGAGGCGTCGGCTGGGAGTTCGTCCACGTCTGCATCGATGACGCCTCACGCTTGGCGTTCAGCCAGATCATGAAAGACGAGACAACCCAAAGCTCCGTCCCGTTCCTCAAGGCCGCGGTCGCCTACTACGCCAGCCTGGGCATAAAGGTCACCCGCGTCATGACCGATAACGGTTCCTGCTACAGGGCCTTCGCCTTCCGCGACGCCTGTGCCGAGTTGGGCCTGAAACACATCAGGACAAAACCCTACACCCCGAAAACCAACGGCAAGGCCGAGCGCTTCATTCAAACCGCCCTGCGGGAGTGGGCCTACGCAAAGGCGTATCCCTCCTCAGACGGGCGCGCCGCCGAATTGCCCGCCTGGCTGCACCGATACAACTGGCATCGACCACACAGCAGCCTAAAATCATTGCCGCCCATCAGCCGCATCGGCCTCGATCGGGACAACCTGATGACACTCCACATCTAGCGTCAGGGCAGCCGGCTTTCGCATCAAATGGCTAAGGCTTCGTTCAGGAAATGCAGCAAGTTTACCTGAGCTTTGGCGGCCCGTCTCGCGCCCCCCCCCGCTTTTTGGGTCAGCCCACACGTCAGCATGGGTTGCCGCAAAAAGGGGATCTTCAGGCGTCAGAGGTCAAAAGGCTTCCCGCTCCTCCGCAATGCTTAGCAGCCGGGAGAGTGGCCGGCGCACGGACCACCGCCGTCACCAGTTCGCGTTCGTCTGCCAAAGGCTAAACTATTTGATGATCGTGAAATAGGGTTCTGCCTACATCAAGCCGCCTTGTTGTTATTGGACGATCATCAAATCCGCAGTTGGCGCCCTATGCGCCGCCCGCCGCCAGAACTTTGCTGCCCCACCTCCCCACCCCACCCCACCGCCCATCAGGCGAACAGCTTGTCGATGTCGTCCTGCGCCGTTTCCGGCTTCCCTTCCTCCGATAGCGCCGCGATGGCCGCGTCGCCGCGGACGACGGCGTCCAGCTTCTCCTCGATTTCCGCCAGGCGGGCCACGGCCTTGCGCACCCGTTGGGAGGTCAGGTCCTGGAAGCTGCAGGCCTCGAAGATGGCCATGACGGCGCCCTGCACCGCCTCCGCGTCGCTGGGGCTGGCGATGCGGTCGACCTGTTGCAGGATGGTTTCGGCCGCCGCCAGGATGCGGTCGGCGGCCACTTCGGTGATGTCCACCACCGCCTCCAACTCCAACCCCGCGCCGACGCCCCGGCGTGAGGTGGCCAGCTCGCCGATCTCCTGGCGGATGCGGCGCAGCTGTTCCTCCACCCGGATCTTCTCGATGGCGCGCGACAGCTCGTCCATGATGGGGCGGAAGGCCGGCGCCCAGCGGCGGGCCTCGGCCAGGCGTTCCTGCTGCCCCGCCTCCTCCACCGCCGCCGCCGCGTCGGCCAGCTTGCGGGCGCCGACATAGCGGGCCGCCCCCTTCAGCGCGTGCGCGCCCAGGCGGATGGCTTTGGCATCGCCCCGGTCGACGGCGGCCACCAGGTCGGCGATCAGGTTGTCGGCGCTGGACCGGAACGATTCCAGCATGCCGTCGATGACCTCGAATTCCGACCCCACCATGTCGATGAGGCCGGACAGGTCCAGCACATGCGCCTCCACATCGAACACGGTGCCGGGGCCCAGGTCGCCTGTCCGCGCCTCGGTCGGGCCGCGCAGGTCGGCCAGGGTCGGCAGCAGGCGCAACAGGGCGGCCTCCAGCGCCTCCACCGACAGGGGCTTGGTCAGATGGTCGTCCATGCCGGCCGCCTGGCACCGCTCCTCCACGCCGCGCACGGCATCGGCCGTCAGCGCGATGATGGGCAGGCGCGGCAGTCCCCCCCGCTGTTCCTGGTCGCGGATGGCCGTGGCCAGTTCCCACCCGTCCAGGCCCGGCATGTGGCCATCGGTCAGCAGCAGCCCGTGCCGGCCGCGATCCAGCAGGCGCAGGGCGGCCAGGCCGTCCTCCGCGAACTCGTGCGCGACGCCCAGCCGGTCCAGCACATGCGCCAGCACGTCGCGGTTGGTGGCGTTGTCCTCCGCGCAGAGGACCACCGCGCGGCGGTCCGCCGCCTGGTCCAGGGTGGGGCCGGACCAGCGGCCGGCGCGGGTGGTCTGGGTCCGCGCCTGCGCGTCGGCCGGCGCGTCCCGCTCGGGCAGCGGCAGGGACAGGGAGAATTGCGAGCCGCGCCCCACGACGCTGCGCGCCTCGATGGCGCCGCCCATGAGGTCGACCAGCCCCTTGCAGATCGACAGGCCCAGCCCGGTGCCGCCGAACCGGCGGGCGGTGGAGGATTCCGCCTGGCGAAAGGGCTGGAACAGCAGGGGCAGGGTTTCGGGCGGGATGCCGATGCCGGTGTCCGCCACCTCGAACAGCAGGGCGCCCGCCGCCTCGCCCTGGCGGACCTGGAAGCGCACCGTGCCCTGCTCGGTGAATTTGATGGCGTTGCCCAGCAGGTTGACCAGGATCTGGCGGATGCGCATGTCGTCGCCGTACCGCCAGGGCGCCAGGTCCGCCTGCACGGTGACGCGGAACTTGATGCCCTTCTCCTCCGCCTTGGGACGCAGCAGGGAGACGACGCCGTCGATCAGCCGATCGAGATTGAACAGGCGGGGGTCCACCTCCAGGCGCCCGGCCTCGATCTTGGAAACGTCCAGGATGTCGTTGATGACGGCGACCAGGCCGTCAGCGCTGTCACGGATAGTGGCGGCCATCTTGGCCTGCTCCGCCGACAGGCTGGTGTCCGAGAGCAATTCGGCCAGCGTGCGCACGGCGTTCATCGGCGTGCGGATTTCATGGCTGACCGTGGCCAGGAAGGAGGATTTCATGCGGGTGGCCCGCTCCGCCTCCTCCTGCGCGGTGCGCAGCTCGGTCACGTCCTGCAGCCAGACGATGGTGCTGGGCCGGCCCTCGAACTTCACGGCCCCCCGCCAGGCGGCCAGCCAGCGGTTGGCCTCCCCCACCGGCACCGGGAAGGTGTGGCCCGGCCCATAATGGTCCAGCACCGCCTCCGCCTGGTCGATCAGGGTGGTCATGGTGCGCTGGTCCAGGTCGCCCGCGTCCGAGCCCAGCAGGTCGAGCAGGGCGTTGTTCCAATAGCTGACCCGGCCGGGCCCGTCGCACAGGGCCGCCCCCACCGGGGCGTTGTCCAGCACCTCCAGCAAGGCTTGCTGCGACGCCTCCAGCGCCTGCTTGCGCTGGTGGGTCTGGGTGATGTCGTAGTACCAGACCAGGGTCGCCGGGCGGTTCTCGAACCGGATGGCCCGGATGGTGACCGACGCCCAGGCCTCCAGCCCGTCGGCCCTCAGGACGCGGACCTCGTGCCCCGAGACATGGCCCCGCTCCGCCAGCAGGCGGCGCGCCTGGCGATAGTCGCTGTCGTGGGCGAAGAAGGCGCGGGCGGCGGCGTGGGCGAACGCGTCCTCCTGAAGCCCGCCCAGGATGTCCAGCAAGGGGCTGTTCCAGAACAGGATCTGATCCTGGTCATCCAGGATGGCGGCACCGATGGGGGAGGCTTCCAGCACCTCGATCAGGTCGTTCTCATAAGCCACTGCCGTCCCCTCTCTCTGGCCCCCAGTCGGGATTCGGTCTCGCGCGCCGGTGCTTGTCATGGTTTCATAACCCGGATCGGTTACGAATTTGCGGAACGACACAGCCTGGCACGGCATCCCCATGATATTGACCGGCGTACGCATCCTTGTCGCGGATGATGAACCCTTCACCCGCTCCGTCGTCGAAACGACGCTCCGCAAGATGGGGGCCGCGGTGACGGCCTGCGGTGACGGGCGCCAGGCCCTGGACATCATCGCCGCCACGCCCCACTTCGACATCGTGCTGCTAGACTTCATGATGCCGTGGGCGCACGGGCTTTATGTGCTGAAGCAGATCCGGATGGGCGTCACGCAATTGCCGGCCGGCGTTCCCGTCGGCATCTTCACCAGCAGCAATGAAGAAACCACCGTGTCGCTCAGCATCGCGCTCGACTGCGACGCCTTCCTGGTCAAGCCCGTCGACCGCGTCTCCCTGATGGAACGGCTGGGGCGGCTGTTGTCCCGGCGCGGCCGCGCGCCGCAACCGCCTGAGCGTTACGAACGGGTGGACGTCGGCCCGCCCAACGAGATCATGGCCCCCGCCGCCGGCGCCCTGGCCCTGACCCCCCGCCTGGTGGAAAGCGGCTATCACCTGGACGAACTGCGGCCGGGCATGGTCCTGCGCGCGGCCCTGACCACCGTGCAGGGGCAAGAGGTGGTTCCGGCCGGCGTCACGCTGACGGAAGATCTGCTGACCCTGCTGGGCGATCTGGGCCGGGTCGTGCAGCTGCATCCGGCCCAGATCGCCTGAGGCGGGCCGCAGATCCCAGACCAGATCCCAGGCCAGATCCCCGGGGCCAGAGGCCCGGCCCAGAATCCCGGGCGGCGTGTCCCACCCATCGTTGTCGTCATGCGTGTCATCGCACTTCTTAGGGTGTCAGTCCTTGGCGTTCAGGGAGTTTACCCTATACGTTAGGATCAACGCCTGGCCGGGGCCCCGCCAATGCGACTTCATGGGGGCCTCATGGTGAAAGGCCTGGCGGTGCCTGGGGAGGGCGACGGCGATGCGCGACACGGGGCCCGTGACCAATCGCGAGGTGGAGCTGCGCGACGGTGAGCTGCTGGTATCCCGCACGGATCCATCGGGGCGCATCACCTATGCCAACCGCGCCTTCATCCGGGTCAGTGGCTTCAGCCATGAGGAACTGATCGGCGCCCCCCACAATCTGGTGCGCCATCCCGACATGCCCAGGGCGGCCTTCGCCGATTTGTGGGCCACCATCCGGGCCGGGCGCCCCTGGGATGGCCTGGTCAAGAACCGCACCAAGACCGGCGATCATTACTGGGTGCGCGCCAACGTCACGCCCATCGTGCAGGACAGCACGGTCGCCGGCTTCATCTCCATCCGCAGCAAGCCCACCCGGGATGAGGTGCGCGCGGCCGAGGCGCTGTATGCCGGGCTGCGCGCCGGCCGGGGC
This sequence comes from Nitrospirillum karajorum, assembly GCF_036348415.1. Classification (NCBI taxonomy): domain Bacteria; kingdom Pseudomonadati; phylum Pseudomonadota; class Alphaproteobacteria; order Rhodospirillales; family Azospirillaceae; genus Nitrospirillum; species Nitrospirillum karajorum. The sequence continues at coordinate 959,806 of NZ_JAZBQB010000001.1, read as the reverse complement.
GCCCTGAAGGAGGGCGTCGTCGTGGCCGCCGGTCCGGGCGCGCGCCTGGCGTCCCTGGCGGGCGGTGTGCGGGGCCGTATCGTGCTGACCATGGGGGCGATGATCGCCTGCACCCTGGGGGCGGGGGGCCTGCGCTTCCTGGGATCGGGCGGGGCGGCCACCGGCGGTTCGTGGCTGGGCGCCAACGTCGCCATGACCCTGCTGTCGCTGGCCATCGCCGTGCTGGGGGGCGCCTGGGTCCTGCGCACGCTGCGCCAGGCCCTGGATCGCCTGGAAGCGCACTTCGCCGCCCTGGCGGCGGGACGCTTCGACCAGGCCATGCCGCCCGACCCGGCGGCGGAGTTCCAGACCGTGACCGCCAGCCTGCGCGCCTTGCGGGCGCGGCTGGCGTTCAGCGCCGATGAAAAGGCGGAATTGATGGAGCGCACGCGGGAGGAGGCGCGCCAGGCCCTCCTGGAAACCTGCCGCGCCATCGAGGCCGACCTGACCGCGACCTGGATGGGGGTGGAACGGGGCAGCCACCGGGCCGTGGACGGGGTCGCCCACCTGAAGCAGGCCGTGGCCGTGGTGCGCGAAAACACGGTGGCCGTGTCGGCCGCCGCGCAACAGGCCAGCGGCAACGCCGGCAACGTCGCCGCCGCGACGGAGGAATTGAGCGCCGCCGGGGAGGAGATCGCCCGTCAGGCCGCCCGCTCCAGCGACGTGGCCCGTCGCGCCGTGGACAGTGCCGAATTGGCCGCCGGCGCCATCGACCGGATGGAGGAGGCGACGCGCCAGATCGGCGCGGTCACCACCCTGATCGCCGACATCGCCGGGCAGACCAACCTGCTGGCCCTGAACGCCACCATCGAGGCGGCACGGGCGGGGGAGGCCGGCAAGGGCTTCGCCGTCGTGGCGCACGAGGTGAAGTCGCTCTCCGGCCAGACGCAAAAGGCGACCGATGAGATCGGGGGGCAGGTGGCGGGCCTGCGCGCGGCGGTGGCGGCCAGCGTGGACGCCATCCAGGCCGTCATCGCCGTGATCGGCGAGATCAATGAAACCTCCGCCGCCACGGCGGCGGCGGTCGAACAGCAATCCGCCGCCAATGCCGAGATCGGCCGCAGCGCCTCCGACTCCGCCGGTGCCGCCCATCAGGTGTCCCAAAGCGTGGGCAGCATCCGGGACCAGTCGGACGATATCGCCACCATTGCCGCCGATCTGGACCTGCGTGTGGGCGAGACGCAGACGGCGATGGTGGATCTGAAACGCCGCATGACCATCGCGTTGCGCCAATCGCTGGCCGGGGATCGCCGCGCCGCCGACCGGGTGCCCTGCGACTTGCCGGCCACGGTGCGGGTGGACGGGCGGGCCTATTCCGGCCAGTTGCGCGATCTGTCGGTGCGGGGTGCCCTGGTGGCGGTCGACGGGTTGCCGGCCCTGGCCGACCAGCAGGAGGTGGCGCTGACGGCCGACGGCATGGGCACCGTCGCCGCTGTCGTGGCCGGAACCAGCGAACTGGGCCTGCACCTGTGCTTCATCCATGTCGACGCCGCCGCCACCGACCGGTTGAGGTCGGTGATGGACCGCGCCATGGAACGGCATCGCGGCTTCATCGACCTGGCGCTGTCCGCCGCCGGCCGCATGGCACAGGCGCTGGAAGGCGCCCTGCAGGCCGGTGACCTCGCCGAGGGCGCGCTGTTCTCCCCCGACCTGGACCCCATACCGGGGACCGACCCGCAGCAGTACATGGCGCCCTACACCGCCGTGACCGATCGCCTGTTCCCCGACATTCAGGAAACGGTGGCGGCGGGTGATCCCCGCATCCAATTCTGCGCTGCCGTCGTCCCCTCCGGCTATCTGCCCACCCACATGAAACGGGTGTCGCAGCCGCAGCGGCCGGGGGACTATGTGTGGAACATGGCCAACAGCCGCAACCGCCGCCTGTTCAACGACCGCGCCGGCCTGGCCGCCGGCCGCAACACCGCCGACTTCCTGGTGCAGTCGTATTCCCGCGACATGGGCGGCGGCGTCATCGTGACCCTGAAGGAGGTGGACGCCCCCATCCGGGTGCGCGGCCGCGTCTGGGGCAATGTCCGCGTGGCGTTCAAGGACGCCTGAGGCGCCATCAAATATTTGAGCGTTGAATAATTTTGAGCCGTCCCATCGGGGGCGGCGCGGCTATGCTGCCGGGGCTGGGGTTGCCGGCTTTACCGCGGCGCGTCCGCCCTTTACAGGAAGGAACAACTGTTCAGCCGGCATCGCCGTCCTGGGGCGAAACCCAGGGGCTGTGGCCGGACCCGGCCAGGGGGGCCCGGGACCAGAGGGGGCTTTGCCATGCAGATCGCCAGCACCGCCGACCGGCGGCGTCAGATGCCGATGGGCGACCGTATCCGCGCCCGGCGCAAGGCGCTGGGCCTGACGTTGCAACAGCTGGCCCAACTGTCCGGCCTGTCCGCCCCCTTCATCAGCCAGGCGGAACGCGACTTGAGCGTGCCGTCGCTGGTGTCGCTGCTGGCGCTGGCCGACGCGCTGACCGTGGACCTCAGCTATTTCATGGAGGTGCCGGACGGCGGCACCATCGTGCAGCGCGCGGCCAAGCCCCGGCGCATCGAGGCCGACGGTCCGGTGGACTACATCGACCTGGCCAGCGACCTGGCCGACCGCAAGCTGGACATCGTCCTGATGCGGGTCCCGCCGGGACACGCCTTCCCCACCGGCCAGCGCAAGGGGGAGGATTTCCTCTATGTCATCGAGGGGGACGTGACCGGCGTGGTGGGCAATACCAAGGCCAGGCTGGGCCCCGGCGACAGCCTGCATTTCGACGCCCTGCACCCGCATGGCGCCCGCAACACCTCCGACCGCGACGCGGTGTTGTTGTACGTCGGCACGCCTTCCGTCTTTCGCAAGGCGCCGGATGGCGTCATCGATGCCGGTGACGCGGACGCCTAAGCCCGCGCGGATTTGCCCCGATCAAGTTCCCCCAATCAGGATATTGCATCCGTCCCCGTCCTGACCCACTACTATCCCATCCCCTACCAAGGGGCATAGACAGTGGGGCGGCGGCCGGTCCGTGGCAGCGGACGACCGCCATCACGGATGGGGTTCATGAAAAACACGATCAGCGCACTTCTGCTGTCGCCCGGCTTGCTGCTGGGGGCGACCGCCGCCTTCGCCGATTCCACACCGACCACAAGCGCCCCCGGGAACGGCATCCCGGAAGACAGCCGCGCCTGGATGGAGGATATGAACAACGCCGACGCCCTGGCCTGGGCCAAGGCGGAGACGGATCGTTCCACCGCCGTGTTGCAGGCCGATCCGCGCTACCCGACCCTGCTGGCCGAGGCGACCGCCATCGCTGAAAGCAAGGACCGGGTGCCCGTCGTCAGCTTCCGGGGTGAGGCCGTCTACAATTTCTGGCAGGACGGCGACCATGTGCAGGGGCTGTGGCGTACCACCACGCTGGACAGCTTCCGCAAGGAAAAGCCCGACTGGCAGACCGTGCTGGACGTGGACGCGCTGGCCAAGGCCGAAGGCGTGAAGTGGGTGTTCAAGGGCACGGACTGCGACGAGGAAACCCGCCGCCATTGCGTCGTCCACCTGTCGAATGGCGGCGAGGACGCGGTCACCCTGCGCGAATTCGACATGAAGACGCGGGCCTTCGTGCCCGGCGGCTTCAGCCTGCCGCGCGGCAAGCAGACGGTGGCCTGGTCCGACACGGAAACCCTGCTGGTGGCCCGCGAGTGGGGCCCCGGTACCATGAGCAACGCCGGCTACCCCCTGGTCATCAAGTCGCTGAAGCGCGGCCAGCCGCTGGAGCAGGCGAAAGAGGTGTTCCACGGCCAGCCGACCGATATGTCGGTCGGGGCGACGACCCTGCGCGACGCCCAGGGCCACCAGGCCACCCTGATCATCCGCAACCTCAGCTTTTTCGAGGCGGAAACCTACCTGCTGGCGGGCGGCCAGCCCAAGCGTCTGGCCCTGCCGCTGAAGGTGCAGGTCCAGGGCCTGCACGACGGCCAGCTGATCGTCGAGGTCAAGCAGGATTGGGACGCCGGCGGCACCGCCGTCAGCCAGGGCTCCGTGGTGGCGGTGGATTTGGCGGCGGCCGCGGCCGATCCGGACCATCTGCACCCGTTGGTGGTCTATGCCCCCACCGCGCGCGAGGGCCTGACCGGCGTGGACTTCACCAAGCACCATCTGCTGCTCAGCCTGACCGAGAATGTGAAGGGCCGGCTCTACGTGGCCGACCGCAATGCCGACGGCACCTGGCGCCGCGCCCTGCTGCAACTGCCCGACAACGCCGACGTCACCATCACCGGTGCCGACCGTGACCATGACCGCGCGTTCGTCACCGTCGCCAGCTTCCTGGAGCCGCTGACCCTGTCGCTGGTGGACACCAACACGGGCAAGGTGGAAAAGCTGAAATCCTCCCCGGCGCGCTTCGACGCGTCCAAGGCGGTGGTGGAACAGCGCGAGGCGGTGTCCAGCGACGGTACCCGCATTCCCTACTTCGTGGTGCGGCCGCGTGACGTGCCTTTCGACGGCTCCACCCCCACCCTGCTGTACGCCTATGGCGGGTTCGAGGTGCCGATGCTGCCCCACTACCTGGGCACCGCCGGTAAGCTGTGGCTGGAACGGGGGGCGCTTACGTCCTGGCCAATATCCGTGGCGGTGGGGAGTTCGGCCCCGCCTGGCATGAGGCCGGCCTGAAGACCAAGCGCCAGACCATCTACGACGATTTCGTGGCCGTGGCCCGTGACCTGATCGCCACCAAGCTGACCAGCACCCGTCGGCTGGGCATCGAGGGCGGGTCCAACGGCGGCCTCCTGATGGGGGTGCAGTTCACCCAGCATCCGGAACTGTGGCGCGCCGTCGTCATCCAGGTGCCGCTGCTGGACATGCTGCGCTTTCCCGTCATCGGCGCCGGCGCCTCGTGGATCGGTGAGTACGGCGATCCCGCCATCCCGGAAGAGCGGGCGTTCCTGGCCCACATCTCGCCCTACCATAACCTCAAGGCAGGCGTGACCTATCCGGAACCCTTGTTCGTCACCTCGGCCAAGGATGATCGCGTGAATCCCGGCCATGCCCGCAAAATGGCGGCCAAGATGAAGGAGATGGGCCTGCCCTTCCTCTATTACGAGAACACCGAGGGTGGCCACGCCGCCAGCGCCAACCTGAAGGAAACCGCCCGCCGGCAGGCGCTGGAATTCACCTATCTTTTACGGAAACTCAAGGATTAGGGATCAACCATGGGACGGGGTCGGATGTTTCCGGCCCCGTTTCACCGTTCCCTCGACGCCGGCGTCCGCGCCGTAGGCCGGGGGACGGGTTCCGATCCGCCGAGGCTGTCGCGTCCCCATGCCGTCCCATCCCCGTTTCCCTGTCCTGGCGCGCGTCCTTCCCACCCTGGCCTTGGCGCTGTCCCTGGCGGCGTGCGCGACCCAGCCCCCCGTGGACACGGCCCCGCCGCTGTCGGGCCTGTCGTCCACCTATACCGATCCCTACGCCTGGCTGGAGAACGCCAACGCGCCGGACGCGCTGGCCTGGGTGGCGCAACAGAATGCACGCACCCTGGCGGAGCTGACGCGGGACGCCCCGCTGGCCGATTTCACGACCACCGCCACCCTGTTGGCGCAGGAAGCCTCGGACGAGGGGGGCAGCGGCGCCCTGCCGTCTGGCGGGGCGGTGGACGGCAAGGACCCGGCCGTCACCACCATCGACGGCGTGCGTCACGTGTACGCCGGTTCCAACTGCTTCGGCACGCTCGATCCAGACGCGCCCCCGCCGGCCCCGGGCGCCGAACCGGTGGTGGTGGGGCGGACCTGCCTGGTGTCGCTGTCGCGCACTGGCGAGGACGCGGTGGAGGTGCGGGAATACGACCCGGCGGCCAAGGCCTATGTGCCCGGTGGCTTCCATCTGCCGTACGCCAAGCAGACGGTGGTGTGGCTGGACCACGACACCCTGCTGGTGGCCCGGGGCTGGGATTCCAGCGGCACGGCGATGACCCGCGCCGGCTACCCCTATGTGGTCAAGGTTCTGCAGCGCGGCCAGCGGCTGGAAGAGGCGCATGAGATCTTCCGGGGCTTGGTCACCGACACCTCCGTCAGTCCGGCCGTCTTCCGCGACCGCCAGGGCCACCGCGCCATCGTGCTGGTGCGCCGGCCCACCTATTTCACGACGGAGCATTATCTGGTGGAGGGCCGCCGCACCCTGCGCCTGGGCTTGCCGCCACTGGCGGAACTGGCGGTCCTGGCCAACGGTCAGCTGGTGGTGAAGCTGGGACAGGACTGGCAGGCGGCCACCGGCCGCACCTTTCCCGGTGGCTCCTACGTCTCGGTGGATCTGGACGCCGCCCGGCATGAGCCGGCCAAGCTGCGGGCGGCCCCCGTCTACCTGCCCGGCCCGCACGAGGCCGTGACCAACCTGGTGAAGGCCAAGTCGCACCTTGTGGTCACCAGTGACGAGAACGTGCGCGGCCGGCTGACCGTGCTGACCCGCGCGGACGGTGGCTGGAAGGCGCAGCGCCTCGACCTGCCGGACATGTCGGCCATCAGCATCAAGTCCAGCAGCGAGGACAAGGACAAGCTCACCGTGTCCGTGGCTGGGTTTCTGACGCCGCAGGCATTGTGGAGCGTGGACCTGGATAGCGCCGCCGCGACGCTGGTCAAGGCCGGCACGCCCGGCTTCGACGCCAGCCCTTATACCGTCGATCAGTGGCAGGCCATCTCCACCGATGGCACCGCCATCCCCTACTTCATCGTCCACCGCAAGGACATGGCCCTCAACAGTGACAACCCCACCCTGCTGACGGCCTACGGTGGTTTCAACTTGTCGCGTCTGCCCGCTTATTCCGCCACCATAGGCAAGCTGTGGCTGGACCGGGGCGGCGTTTACGTCGTTGCCAACATCCGGGGCGGCGGGGAATTCGGGCCCGCCTGGCATGAGGCCGCGCTGAAGACACACCGCCAAAAGTCCTTCGACGATTTCACCGCCGTGGCGCGCGACCTCATCAGCCGGCAGGTGACGCAGCCCGCCCGGCTGGGCATCAGCGGCGGGTCCAATGGCGGGCTGCTCATGGGCGTCGCCCTGACCCAGCACCCGGATCTGTGGGGTGCTGTCGCCATCAAGGTGCCCCTGCTGGACATGCTGCGGTATGAGGCCATCGCCGCCGGCGCGTCCTGGGTGGCCGAATATGGCAGCGTGTCCGTGCCGGAGGAGCGCGCCTTCCTGGCCAGCATTTCCCCCTATCAGCGGCTGGACCCCACCCGCACCTATCCGGAAACGCTGATCATGACGGCGACCCACGATGACCGTGTGGGACCCGGTCACGCCCGCAAGTTCGCCGCGCGCATGGAGGCGCTGGGCAAGCCGGTGCTGTTCTATGAAAGCGACGAGGGCGGGCACGGAACCCGGGGCCTGGACGATGCCGCCCGTGCCCGCGGGCCGGCCTTGGAACTGGCCTACTTCACTTCCCGCCTGATGGGGCGGCGGACGGACCACGCGGCCGGCGGCCAGGTGGTGGCGGGCGCCGCGGACTAATATCAGCGGCACGAGGCGGTGACTCGTGCCGCTGTAGCCCGCGACTGCGGGCGCCGGAAATTTCCGGGGAGCCGAAGGCGGACTGGAAATCGAGGACAAGCCAAGGCCACGGATGTGGCCACCCGGCGCTTGAGGGGAGGCATTTGAACGGTCACGTTCAAATGCCGCGCGTATAAGTCATCGCGGCGCCTCCCCGTCCGCGTTGTGGACGCCGGTGGCGGCGGATGCGACAAAGGGGGGCGGTGATGATCGGCCGGAACGGGACGTTCCGGCTTGAGGGGGGAAAGTCGGATGGCCTTGGGCTTGCGGCGGCGCCTGTTGCTGCTGCTGATCGGCACGACCGTGCCCTTCTTCCTGTTGTTGCTGGGCGAAAGCCGGGCCCGGCGGGACGAGGCCATCGCCGCCGCCCAGGCCCAGGCGGCGGACTTGGCCGGCATGGCGGCGGACGATCAGGAGCGCCTGTTGGATCAGGTCCGGCGTCTCAGCCGGGGCTTCGCCCAGCATTCGGCCCAGTTGCCGCCGGAGCAGTGCGTGGACGACGCCCGCATCCTGAAGGCGTCCCAGCCCTGGGTTTCCAACATCCATGTCGTGCGGCCCGACGGCTCGGTCGTCTGCTCCTCCGCCGACCAGCCCTGGTCCAACTACAGCGACCGCGATTATGTGCGCCAGGCCTTCGACACCGGCCGGCCCAGCACCAGCGACTATGTGTTCGGCCGGCCCAGCAACCGGGTGATCATGGGAACCGCCCAGCCGGTGTTCGCGGACACCCCGGCGGCCACTGGCGCCAACGACCATCCGGGCGCCGAGCCGGCCAAGCCCGTGCTGGTGGTGATGGCGGGCCTCAGCATGGACTGGATCGAAAAGACCGGCGCCCGCTTCGCCCATGAGGATTCCCTGTTCCTGGTGCTGGACCGCACCGGCACGGTGCTGGCCCGCCTGCCGGAGCGGGGGGACCTGGTGGGACGCAATTTCAAGGACCATCCCTTCGTCCAGGCGGTGTTGACGGGAACCGCCGACCGGGGTGAGTTCGTCACGCTGGACGGGGTCGATCGGCTGGTGGGCATGGCCACGCTGCCCGGCAGCGGCGCCCATGTCGTGGTGGCGGTGGACCGCGCCGCCGTCCTCGCCCCTATCCTGGAGGACCAGCGGCGCACCCTGGCGTTCGGCGGCGTGGCCGCGCTCTGCGCCCTGTTGCTGGGCTGGGTGGGGGTGGAGGCGACGGTGCTGCGGGGCGTCGTGTCCCTGCGCCATGCCGTTTCCCGCTTGGCGGCCGGTGACCGTGGCGCGCGGGCCGATGTCGCCCCTGGCGCGGCGGAGTTCGTCCAACTGGCCCGCGCCTTCAACGACATGGCGGTGGCGCTGGACCGACACGAGCGCGACATCGCCCAGCGCGAGGCGCAGTTCCGCGACCTGACCGAGGTTTCCAGCGACTGGTTCTGGGAAACGGATCCCCAGGGCCGCTTCATCCAGATGTCGCGAGGGGTGGCCAGCCTGGGCGTGCCGGCGGCGCATTTCCTGGGACGCACCCGCCGCGATTTCGCCATCGACCCCGACAGCGCGGACTTCCGGGCCTATGAGGAATGCCTGGCCGCGCGCCGTCCCTTCCGCAACCTGGCCTACAGCCTTCATGGCGAGGATGGGGTCCCCCGGCATGTGGTGGTCAGCGGCAAGCCCGTCTTCGACGAGGCCGGCACCTTCCTGGGCTATCGCGGATCGGGGCGCGACCGCACCAGCCAGGTGGCGGCGGAGGAGCGGTTGCGCCTGCTTCAGTCCGTCGCCGTTCATGCCACGGACGGCATCATGATCACCGAGGCGGGCAGCTTGGAGGAGCCGGGCCCCCGCATCATCTTCGTGAACGAGGCCTTTACCGCCGTGACGGGCTACCCGCGTGAGGAGGCGGTGGGACGTTCCCCGCGCTTCCTGCAAGGGCCGCTCACCGACAAGGCCGCGCTGGAGCGGATCGGCCAAGCGCTGAAGGCCGGGGAACCGGTGCGCCAGCGCCTGCAGAACTACACGCGCGACGGGCAGGCCTTCTGGGCGGACCTGGCGATCTTCCCCGCCCGGGTGGACACGCGGATCACCCACTATGTCGCCTTGTTGCGCGACGTGTCGGACCAGGTGGCGGCGACGCTGCAGCTGAACGCCCAGGTGACGGAACTGGAGGCCGCGCGCGCCACCCTTCAGGCCCAGCGGACCCTGCTGGACAGCGTGCTCAACGCCTCCCTGGATGTCGTCTTGGCCTATGAGACCGTGCGGGACCAGGATGGCTCCGTCAGCGACTTTCGTTTCGCCCTGGTCAACGTCGCGGGAGAAAGAATGGCGGGCCGCGCCGCCGCCGACCTGGTGGGCCAGGGCCTGAAGGAACTGTTCCCGGAACTGGCCCGTGATGGTCTTTTCATGCGCCAGGTCGAGGTGGTGGACACGGGCATCCCCGCCACCTTCGAATACCACCGCGATCTGGACGATCGCTGGTTCCGGGTCACCGCCGTGCCCTGGGGACGCGGCCTGGTGGTGACGCTGTCGGACGTGACGCGGGAGAAGAAGCGCGAGGGCGAACTGGCCGCCCTGGCCGAGGATCTGGCGGGCGCCAAGCAGGCGGCGGAGGCGGCGAGCCGCGCTAAATCGGATTTCCTTGCCAACATGAGCCACGAGATCCGCACCCCCATGAACGGCATCATGGGCATGACCCAGATCCTGCTGGGCACCCCCCTGGTCGCGGAACAACGGGCCTATGCCGAAGCCATCCACGACAGCGCCCAGGGCCTGCTGAACATCATCAACAACATCCTGGACATCTCCAAGCTGGAGGCCGGCAAGGTCGAGCTGGAGACGGTGGACTTTGTCCTGGGAGAGGTGGTGGACGGCGTGATGGCTCTGGTGTCACCCCAGGCTCGGGAGAAGGGCCTGGAACTGACGGCCACCCTGGCGCCCGAGGCGGCCGGCGCCTACAACGGCGATCCCACCCGCCTGCGGCAAGTGCTGCTGAACCTGATGGGCAACGCCGTCAAGTTCACGGCCGAGGGCCGCGTCAGCCTGACGGTGTCGCTGGTTCCGGCGGAGGCGGTCGCGGGGAAGGCGATGCTGGATGCGCGCCGCCCTCTTCGGTTCACCGTCGCCGATACCGGCGTGGGCATGGACGCGGACCAGCAATGCCGCCTGTTCCAGAAGTTCACCCAGGCCGACACCTCCATCAACCGCCGCTTCGGTGGCACGGGCCTGGGCTTGGCGATTTCCTGGGAACTGGTGCGGCTGATGGGCGGGACCATCGCCCTGGATAGCGCGCCGGGTGCTGGCTCCACCTTCATCGTGGATGTTCCGCTCAGGTCCGCCGGCGCGCACGAGGACCGTACCGCCGCCGGGGCCGCCGCCGGTGGTCGGGGTGACGCGGCGTCCCCCGTGGAGCAACGGGCCGGTCGCCAGGCGTCGCCGCGGGGACGGGGCCGGCACCTGCTGCTGGTCGACGACAACATGGTCAACCGCTCCGTCGCGCGCATCATGCTGGAACGTGAGGGCTATACCGTCGATATGGCGGAGGATGGGCAGGCGGCGGTGGCCGCGTGCCGTGCCACCGCCTACGATCTGGTGCTGATGGACGTGCAGATGCCGGTGATGGACGGGGTGACCGCCACCCGGGCGCTGCGCCGCGATTTGGGCCTGCGCCGCCTGCCCATCCTGGCCATGACCGCCAACGCCATGGTGGGCATGCGCGAGGATTATCTGGCCGCCGGCATGGACGACTATGTCTCCAAGCCCTTTGACCAGCAGCAGTTCCTGGATACGGTCGCCCGCTGGGTGGCCAGCGGCGCCGATCATGGCGAAACCACCCCGGGCGACATGGCCGCCCCGGCCGCGCGACCGACCGCCATGGACGACGACGCCAGTCTCTGCCGCCTGGATCCAGCCCCCCTGGCGGCGCTGCAGGCCCTGGTGCCGCCGGCGGATTTCGCCATCCTGGTGCGTAACTTCGTGGAACATGGCGAGGCCCGCGTCCGCCGCGTCGGTGTCCTGGCGCAGGCTGGCGACCTGGCCTCCCTGCGGGCGGAGGCGCAAGATCTGGTCGCCACCAGCGGCAACGCCGGTCTTACCGGGCTCCAGGCCCTGGGCCGCCAGTTGATCGACGCCTGCGCCGCCGGTGACACCCTGCGCGCCCGCACGGTGGCCGCCCGTGCGGCGCGCGTCGGCCCGGCCGCCTGGGCCGCGCTGGGCCGACGCTTCGCCGGCAGGGCGATGGAGACAGCGGACAGCTAGGTGTTGATAGGCCATGGATTGGGGACCGGGCGCCCTGATAGAGTGCGCCGACGGTTCGGCGTCGACCAAGGCAGGAGATGAGCGTGACGGCAGGGGCACAGGCGGCAATCGCGCTGGACGAGGCGGCGATCGGCCGCTGGCGGGACCGCATACGCCAGACCACCTTCGCCAACTATCATTTCGAGATGGGCATCGCCCTGCTGATGGGCGGCGACGCCCAGGCGGCCCACGGCGCCCTGCAGCGCGCGATGGAGATCCAGCCCGATCTGGCCATCGTCTACCCCCTGCTGGTGCTGGCCGAGGAAAGGCTGGGCCATGCCGACGCGGCGCGCCAGCGTCAGGCTGACCTGCAGGCCCGCGCGCCGGCCCTTTGGCTGGATGGCTGCGCCGCCCTGGCCGCGCGGCTGCTGAAGGATGGCAAGGCGGAGGGGGTGGACTGGGCCCGCCGCGTGGCGGACCAGGCGCCCGCCAGCGACATCCGCGTGCCGGCCCTGGCGGGCCTAGCCGCCCAGGTCCAGGGCCGCGCCGGCGACGCGCTGGCCGCCTGGGCCCACGCCCTGACCGTGGAAACGGATATCCCGGCGGCCTCCGCCGAGGATGTGGCGACCGCCCTGGCCGATGTGTCCAACACACTGTTCGCCTATTGGGATGACGGCCAGGTGCAGCGCACGGAACTGGCGCTGGCGGCGGCGCAGGTCGCCAGCCGGCTGGTGCCCACCCGCCCGGACCTGCGCTTCCAGGTCATCCGCTGCCTGGTCCGGCTGGTGCGCCCGCAGGAGGCGCTGCCGGAGATTGAGCGCTACCTCGCCGATTCAGGTTCCGGCGGTGAAGACAAGAACCTGCTGCACCAATGGGGCATGCGCGACCTGTGCGCCGGCGACCTGACGGCGGCGGAGGAGCATTTCGCGCGGTGCGCCGCGATCGATACCGGCTGGGCCGTGCCGGAAAGCTATCGCGCCGTGGTGGCGCTGCGCCGGGGGGATGCCGCGCAGGCCATGACCCATGCCCAGGCGGGGTGCCAGCGGGAGCCGCGCAACTATTTCGCCAACCAATGCCGGGGCCTGGTGGAGTTCGAGACGGGGGCCTTGGCCCAGGCCCTGGCCAGCCTGCGACAGGCCAGCGCGCAGGCGCCCAACCAGCCCCTGACCAAGCTGCTGCTGGCCATGGTCCTGGATGGCGCCGGGCAATCCCAGGAGGCGGTCGCCACTTACCGTGAGGCCGACCAGGAAGGCGGCCCGCTCATGCACCGCCAGTTGGCACTCTATCCGGCCGGTTATCAGGAACGACTGGCCCGGTTGGCCGCCCGGGCGGGCTGATCACACCCCGGCCAGCCGGGCCAGCGCCGCCGCCACCCGGTCAACGTCACCGTCTGTCATGGCGGGAAACAGCGGCAGGGACAGGCAGGCGCCGTACCAGCCGTCGCCGCCCGGCAGGTCCAGGCGGCCGTAGCGCGCCCGGTAGTAGGGCTGGTGGTGGACCGGGATGTAATGCACCTGGCTGCCCACACCGGCCGCCCGCAACTGCGCCATGACGGCGGCGCGGTCCTTGCCCAGCGCCGCGAAGTCCAGCAACGCCACATACAGGTGCCAGGCGGGCGTCCCGCCGCTGCGCCCGGCCGGCCGGATGAGGGGGGCCAGCGACGCCAGCCGTTCGTCATACCGGGCCACCATCTCTGCCCGGCGGGCCACGAACCGGTCCAGCTTGCCCAATTGGCTCAGGCCCAGGGCGGCCTGGATGTCGGTCAGGCGGTAATTGTACCCCGGCGATGGCATCTCGTAATACCAGGGGTTGGCGGCGCCATCGGCGGCGAAGGCCGCCTCGCGGTCCTGGAAGGCTGCCGGGTCGCGCACCATGCCGTGGCTGACGTCGCGGCGCAGGGCGCGCGCCAGGGCGTCGTCGTTGGTGGTGACCATGCCGCCTTCGCCGGCGGCGATGGTCTTGACGGGATGGAAGGAAAAGCAGGCCATGGCGGACCGGTCGCAGGCGCCGATGGCGATGCTGTCCCCCCGCGCCCGGCGCGCCGGCTGCCCACGGCGTGGCAGGCGTCCTCGATGAGGGCCAAGCCGCGCGTTTCGGCCAGGTCGGCCAGGGCGTCCATGTCCGCCGCCTGGCCGGCCAGGTGGACCGGCGCCAGGGCCCGCACCCGCCAGCCGGCGGCCTCCGCCCGCGCCAGTGCCGCCTCCGCCTGCGCCCGGCCCATCAGGCCGGTCAGGGGATCAACGTCGGCGAACGCCACCTCCGCCCCGCAATAGCGGGCGGCGTTGGCCGTGGCCAGGAAGGTGACGCTGGGCACCACCACCGCGTCCCCCGGCCCCAGGTCCAGCGCCATGCACGCCAGGTGCAGGGCGGCGGTGCCGTTGGCGCAGGCGATGGCGTGCCGGGCGCCCACCGCGTCGGCGAAAGCCTGTTCGAAGCGGGTGACGGTGGGCCCCTGGGTCAGCCAGTCGCCCCGCAGCACGGCGGTGACGGCGGCGATGTCGTCCTCATCGATGCTTTGCCGGCCATAGGGCAGGAAGGGCGGGGACGTGGCCATCACGGCCTCTGCAACAGCACGGCCAGGCGTTCGGGCGTCAGCCAGTCGGTATTGCTGTCGCTGCGGTAGCTGAAGCCGTCGGCCACGGGCTTGGCGCCCAGCTTGACGTAGGCCTGCCGCGTCCACCAGTTGAACGCCGGCTCGATGACGTAGCGGTCCTCCATCTCGAAGGTCTGGCGGCTGTCATCCTCGGTGATCATGACCTCATGCAGCTTTTCGCCGGGGCGGATGCCGATCACCTTGTGCGGCAGATCCGGCGCCATGCTGCGGGCCAGATCGCTGACCCGCATGCTGGGGATCTTGGGCACGTAGATCTCGCCGCCCTGCATCATGCCGAAGCAGGAGGCCACGAACTCCACCCCATGCTGCAGGGTGATCCAGAAGCGCGTCATGCGGTCGTCGGTGATGGGCAGTTCCGCCGCGCCCTCGGCGATCAGGCGGCGGAACAGGGGGATGACGCTGCCGCGCGACCCCACCACGTTGCCATAGCGCACGACGGCGAACCGGGTGCCCACCGACCCCGACAGGTTGTTGGACGCCACGAAAATCTTGTCCGACGCCAGCTTGCTGGCGCCGTACAGGTTGATGGGGCTGGCCGCCTTGTCGGTGGACAGGGCGATGACCTTGCGCACGCCGGCGGCGAGTGCGGCATGCACCACGTTTTCCGCGCCATAGACGTTGGTGCGGATGCATTCGATGGGGTTGTACTCCGCCGTGGGAACATGCTTCAGGGCGGCGGCGTGGATGCAGTAGTCGACCTCGCGCATCGCCATTTCCAGGCGCGACCGGTCCCGCACGTCGCCGATGAAAAAGCGCAGCACGCCCTCATGCGCAGTGCCCAGCTGCTGCTGCATCTCGTACTGTTTGAATTCATCGCGGGAGAAGATGATGATGCGGCGCGGCTTGGCGTGTTCCAGCAGATAGCGCACGAACTGGCGGCCGAAGGACCCCGTTCCGCCGGTGATCAGGATGGACGCGCCGTTGAAATCGGCCATGGCGGATTTGAGGAATTTCGACGTCATGTCTGCTCCCGCCGCCGACGGGACCGTCCCCCCGGCCAGAAAGTCGCGGAGATCGCCGCAAAGGACGGTCGCCGGATGAATTGCGGGAGTATAGCGCCAACACCGCTGCAAGTATCAACAATCTGTGTGGTTTATGTAGTCACCCCACAACTGCTATCCTGAAGGGGTGGTTACACGGGGATGATCCCCACGGCCGGCGGGCGGCGGGCGGTTCAATCTCCAAACAATGTCCCTGACAGGTGAAGAATGGTCCACGGCGGGGCCGGGAACGGTGCGAAGGGTGGCGGCGACACCGCCGGCCTGTTGGCCCAGGCCATCGACCGGCACCGCGCGGGCGACCCGGCGGGGGCGGAGGCGCTGTACCGTCGCATCCTGGCCATCGACCCGGCGCACCCCGACGCGCTCAACCTCGGCGGTGTGGCCTGTCATCAGCAGGGGCGGTCGGCGGAGGGGCGCGCCCTGGTGGAACGCGCGCTGGCCGTACGACCGGACGACCAGGGGACATTGGAAAACCTGGGTCTGCTGGTGCTGGAGCAGGGGGACGCGGCGGCGGCTGTGGCCTTGCTGACCCGCACCCTGCGCCTGCATCCCCGATCCCTCTCTGCCTGGCGGTCGCTGGCCCTGGCCCATCGCGCGTTGAATGATTATCCGGCGGCCCAGGCGGCGTACGGCAGCCTGCTGGACATCGCCCCCACGGACGTCTGGGCGCTGTCCAGTTTCAGCGACCTGTTGCGCCAGCTTTACGATGGCGACGGCGCACTGATCATGGCGCGCCGGGCGCTGGCGCAGGACCCGACCAGCCAACAGGCCCTGATCGCCCTGGCCAACGCGCTTCAGGTCCAGGGTGACCTGACGGGGGCGGACGCGGCGTTCACGCGCGCGCTGGAACTGTATCCCGAAGATCCGGTCGCCCACCATAACCGTGCCCCCGTGCGGCTGGCCCTGGGCCGGCTGCGGGATGGCTGGGACGATTACGCCTATCGTTTCGTTGTCGGAAATACCAAGCCTTGGCGCTACCCTGACCGGCCCCGCTGGGCGGGTGACGCGCTACGTGGCCGGCGCCTCATGATCTGGCGCGAACAGGGGCTGGGGGATGAATTCATGTTCTCCCCCTTCTACGTTCCGGCCATTCGCGCCGCCCTGGCATCCGGCGGTAGTGTCGTCATCCTGACCGAACCCCGGCTGGTGGGCCTGATGGGCCGCTATCTGCGGCGGGACCTGCCTGATTTGGCCGACCGGGTGGAGCTGCGACCCGAACCCCAGGCCGGCGACGATTTCGACGTGCATCTGCCCGCCGGCAGCCTGCCGGCCCTGTTCGGCGACAGCCTGCGCGCGTTCGCCGGACGTGCCGGCGGCTGGCTCACCGCCGAAGCCGCGGCCGTGGCGCGGTGGCGCCAACGGCTGGCGGCCTTGGGGGCGGGCCTGAAGATCGGCATGTCCTGGACCTCCGGGGTCAAGGCGCCGCACCGGGATCCCAATTATCTGGGGCTGACCCGCTGGGCACCCTTGCTGTCCCTGCCCGGCATCGTCTGGGTGGATCTGCAATACAGCGACGTCTCGGCCGAGCGGCAGGCCGCCGCGGCGGAGGGCGTGCCTCTGCCGCACCGCTTCGCCGACCTGGACCAGCGCAACGATATCGAGGGCGTGGCCGCCCTGGTTTCCGCCCTGGATCTGGTCATCACCGCGCCCACCTCCGTCGGGGAACTGGCCGGCGCCCTGGGCGTGCCCATCTGGCGCCTGGAGCTTGAGGGCGATTGGTCCATGCTGGGGACGGGTGTGCGGCCCTGGTATCCGTCCATGCGCATCTTTCCGGCCAAGACCGTGGCCCAGGCCCTCGACAGGGTACGGGTCGCCCTGACGGCACTAGCTAATTTCGATATCGAAATGAAATCGATGGCGGCGGCGACGCTAGCCTCTCCACCGCCGGTGCTGCCCACACTGGTCCAGGCCTACGACCTGTTCTCCGCGGGGCGCCCCGCTGAGGCGGTGGCGGCACTCGATACCTTGCTCCAGTGGGGCACGCTGGCGCCGCCGGCCCGGGCCCAGGCCCTGCATCTGCTGGGCCTGGCCCGTTTCCAGGCGGGCGACGCCGCCGGGGCGGTGCCGGCGATCGAGCAGGCCTTGACCCTGTTGCCGCCCAGCCAGTCAGCCATGCCTTTGAACAATCTGGGCAACATCCTGCGCCAGCTGGGCCGCCCGGCGGAGGCGGAAGACGCCTACCGTCGCGCCCTGGCGGCGGACCCCGCCCTGGCGCCGGCCGCGTCCAACCTGGGGGCGCTGCTGCGCGACCGCGACGATTTTGCGGGGGCGGAGGCCGCCTTGCTCCACGCCTTGCGCATGGCCCCGGACAATGCGGAGGCGCTGGTCAACCTGGCGGGAACCATGACCGCCCTGGGCGCGCCGTGGCAGGCGGAATCCCTGGCGCGGCGGGCGCTGACGCTGGCGCCGGACATGGCGCACGCGCAGGGCAACCTGGGCACGGCGCTGGTGGCCCAGGGCCGCCTGGCCGATGGCGCACGCTGCCTGGCCGCCGCCGCGGCGCGGGATCCTGGGGAGGCCCTGATCGCCTTCAACCTGGGCCTGGCCCGCCTGGCGCAAGGCGACCTCACCGCCGGCTGGTCCGGCTATGCCCGCCGTGCGCTGGGGGGCAGGCGGGGACCCCGCTGCCGGCCCCACCCTGGCGCGGCCAGCCCCTGGACGGTCGCACCCTGCTGGTGCGGCGCGAGCAGGGATTGGGGGATGAGCTGCTGTTCGCCAGCCTCTATCCGGAACTCATCGGCCAGGTGGGGCGCCTGGTCATCGATTGCGAGCCGCGCCTGGCCGCGTTGTTCGCCCGGGCCTTTCCCGACGCCGTCATCGCCCCAGGGGGCCAGGATGCGCCGCCGGTGGATGCCGCGCTGTCGGCGGGCGATCTGCCGGCCCTGCTGCGGCCCGCCCTGTCGCGGTTCGTCGAGGGGCGCCCCGCTTACTTGACCGCCGACCCTGCCTTGGCGAGCGCCTGGGCTGGGCGCCTTGCCGCGCTGGGCTCTGGGCTGAAGGTGGGCCTATGTTGGCGCAGTGGCCTGCGCACCGCCGAACGCGGACGCCTGCTGTATCCGCAGCTGGATGAATGGGCCCCCCTGCTGCGGCTGCCAGGCATCCAGTTCATCAGCCTCCAGTACAATTCGGCGGCGGCGGAGCCGGAGATCATGGCGGCGGAGGCGCGCCTGGGCATACACATCCACCGTTGGCCCGATCTCGACCAGCGTGACGACCTGGACGCGGTCGCCGCTCTCATGTCCGGGCTGGACCTGGTGGTGGCGGCCGGCACCGCCGTGTCGGAACTGGCGGGCGCTTTGGGGGTGCCCTGCTGGCGCCTGGGTCCCACCTTTGAATGGACGCGGCTGGGCACGGGCGCGCGGCCCTGGTTTTCCAGCCAGCAGTCCTTTTTCCCGCCGGAGGGCGAGGTCATCGGCGTCACGCTGCCGGGCCTCGCCTCGCGGCTGGCCAGTCTGGCCGCCGCCGTTCCAGCCAGTATCCCAGCCAGGGTCGATGTGCTGCCGGCCTCTCCCGACGCGCTGTATGCGGAAGGCATGGCGGCCCGCGACGCTGGTGATACGGATAGGGCCGTTGACCGGCTGGGCCGGGCGGCGGATGCGGGGCATGCGGCCGCGCTGGCCGCCCTGGCCGGCCTGCTGCGGCGGGAGCAGCGGTGGGCGGCGGCGGCCGACCGCTATCGCCAGGTGCTGGCCCTGGGGCCGGACAACCCGGACGCCTTGTCCGGCCTGGGGCTGGCCCTGGTCGGTATGGGCCAGGTGGCGGACGGTTTGCGCTGCCATGACCGGGCCCTGCAGTTGGCGCCGGGGCGTGCCGCCCTGCATGCCAACCGGGGCCTGGCGTTGGACGCGCTGGGCGATTTGAAAGCGGCGGCGGAGGCGCAGCGCCGCGCCACCGAGGCCGACCCCGCCTGGATCGGCGGCTGGGTCAACCTGGGTCTGGCCCTGACCAAGCTGAACGAGGCCGCCGACGCGCGGGAGGCGTTCGTCCGGGCGCTGGCCATGGAGCCGACCTCGGTTCCCGCCCTGCTGGGGTTGGCCAGCCTGTGTCAGTTGATGGGCGATCCGGGGGCCGGCCTTGTCCATCTGCGCGCGGCCCTGGCGGTGCAGCCGGACAGCCCCGACGTCCACCTCACCCTCGGCCGGCTGCTTTACGACATGCATCGCATGACGGAGGCCCGCGAGCATTACCGACGCGCCCTGGAACTGCGGCCGGGCTGGCCGGCGGCTAGGGTCAACATGGCCTATGCCGCGCTGGAGCATGGCGAGCTGGCGGCGGGGTGGCGCGATTATCCCGCCCGTTTCGCCGTGCCGGACAGCCCGGCCCGGGCGGACCTGACCCTGCCGGCCTGGACCGGGGGCGACGTGCGGGGCCGCACCCTGCTGGTGTGGGCGGAGCAGGGTCTGGGCGATGAGATCATGTTCGCCGGCTGCCTGCCCGATCTGCTACGATGGCTGGGCGCGCGAGGCTGCCGCCGGCTGGTGGTGGAGATGGATGCCAGGCTTGCCGGCCTGCTGGCCCGCGCGTTGGCTCCTCAGGTGCCGGCGGGCATGGCCCTGGACGTGCGGGGGCGCACCAACACGCCGCGCGATGCCGACATGCATGTGCCCCTGGGTGGCTTGCCGGCCCTGCTGCGCGTGGCGCTTGGGGACTTTCCGACGACCACCGACCCTTGGCTGCAGCCCGACCCTGAACGGGCGGCGGCGTGGCGGGACCGGCTGGCCGCCTTGGGGCCCGGCCTGAAGGTGGGCCTGTGCTGGCGCAGCGGCCTGCGCAGCCTGGGGCGGCAGAACCTGTACCTGACCCTGATGCAGATGGTGCCGCTGCTGACCGTGCCGCACACCCATTTCGTCGTGCTGCAATATGACGCCCACGCGGGCGATGCCGCGGCGGAGATGGCGGAGGTGACGGCCGCGGCCGGCGTGACCCTGCATTTGTGGGAGGACCTGGACCTCAGGAACGACCAGGAGGGCGTCGCGGCCCTGATGGCCGGGCTGGACCTGGTGGTGTCCGCCGGCACGGCGGTGGGGGAGCTGTCCGCCGCCCTGGGCGTGCCCACCTGGCGCTTCCAGCATATGGCCGGCTGGGCGGCGCTGGGTACCGGCACGCGGCCCTGGCTACCGGCGCAACGCCTGTGGCTGTCGGGCTGGGGCCTGCCCGAGCAGGTGGTGCCCGCCATGCGCCAAAGCCTGCTGCGCCTGGCCCGGGAGGCGGCGGCCCCGCCCGACGGGGCGACGGTCGAGTCCGGCATGACCGCGCACCGCGCGGGCGACCTGGCGGCGGCGGCGGCGGCCTACCGCGCCGTGCTGGCGCGGGCGCCGCAGGATGTCGACGCCCTGCACCTGCTGGGTGTGGTCCTGATGCAGGATGGCCAGGTGGAGGAGGCGGCACATCTGCTGCGGCAGGCGGTGGCCTTGGACCCCGGCTTCGCCCAGGCGCACAACAGCCTGGGCGGGGCCCTGCGCACGCTGGGCGATCTGGCGGGCGCGCAGGCGGCCTTCGCCACCGCCACCGAGTGCGCCCCTGATTACGCCGAAGCCTGGGGCAATCTGGCCGGCACCCATAACGACCGGGGCGCCTGGGCCCCGGCGCTGGCGGCGGCGGAGCGGGCGCTGGCCCTGCGCCCCGGCTATGCCAAGGTGCTGGTGGAGCAGGCGCGCGCCCTGGCCGGCCTGGGGCGGACGGGGCAGGCCCTGCACGCCGCGCGGGCCGCCGTGGCGGCGGAGCGGACACCCCACACCCTGACCAACCTGGGCCTGGCCCTGGGGGCGGAGGAGATGTGGGGCGCCGCCCGCCTGGAGCATGAGCGGGCCCTGGCCCTGGACCCCGGCTATGTCGAGGCCGCCAACAACCTGGCCCTGACCTGGCTGGGCCAGCGCGGCCCCACGCCCGAGGTGGCCCGGCGCACGCAGTCGCTGGCGCGCGACGGCTTTCGGCGGGCGCTGACCCTGCGGCCGGACTTCCCCCCGGCGCGGTACAACCTGGCCGTCCTGGATCTGGCGGAAGGGCGGCTGAACCCGGGGTGGGACGGGTATCAGGCACGCTTCGCCGCTGGCCAAGCCCTGCCCCACCGGCGTTTCCCCCAGCCCCGTTGGCAGGGGGAGGCGCTGGGCCGCCGCCGCCTGCTGGTCTGGCGCGAGCAGGGGCTGGGGGACGAACTGATGTTCGCCAGCCTGTACCGCGACCTGATCGCCGCGCATCCCGAGGCGGAATTCGTCCTGGAATGCGACGTGCGGCTGGTGGGCTACTTCACCCGGGCCTTCGCCACGGCGACCCGCGTGACGGTGGTGGCGGATTTCATCACCGCCCAGGCTGCCGGCGCCGACCTGCACATCCCCGCCGGCGGGCTGCCCCGGCTGCTGCGCGGACGGCTGGGTGACTTCGGTGGTCAACCCTACCTGACGGCGGATCCGGCGCGCCTGGACCATTGGCGGCGGCGGCTGGACGCGCTGGGCCCCGGCCTGCGGGTGGGCCTGTGCTGGCAAAGCATGGTGCGCGATCTGGACCGCGACAGCGCCTACACCCGTCTGGCCGATTGGGCGCCCCTGCTGCGCCTGCCGGGGGTGATACCCGTCATGCTGCAATATGGCGAGGTCGAGGATGAAGTGCGCGCGGTGGAGGTGGCCCTGGGCGTTACCCTGCACCGCTGGCCGGACACCGACCTGCGCCAGGATCTGGAGGCAGCGGGCGCCCTGACCGCCTGCCTGGACGTGGTGGTCACGGCCCCGACCTCCGTCGGTGAGCTGGCGGGCGCCTTGGGCGTGCCGGTGTGGCGGGTGGGCACGCGCCTCGACTGGTCCATGCTGGGCACCGCCGTGCGGCCCTGGTTCGCCACCATGGCGGTGGTGCCGGCACCGCACGACGGCCGCGCCGCCGATGTGGTGGCGCCGGTGGTGGCGGGGCTGGACCGGCTGCGTCAAACGTCACCGACCTCTGCCCCAACGCCGCCGCCGGAGCCGGAGGAGGACCCGCTGCTGGCCGATGCGGCGGCGCGCCATCAGGCGGGCGACGCCGTTGGCGCCCTGCCGCTGTATCGCGCGGTGCTCGACCGCCAGCCGGACCAGCCGGTGGCGCTGCACCTCATGGGGCTGGCCTTGGCGCAAATGGGCCGGGCGGAGGCGGGCCTGCCCTTCCTGCGTCGGGCGGTAGCGCTGATGCCCGATTATGCCGCCGCGCACTCCAACCTGGGCAACGTGCTGCAATCACTGGGACGGCCGGCGGAGGCGGAGGCCCACTACCGTCAGGCGCTGGCGGCGACGCCGAACCGCCCGGACCTGCTGACCAACCTGGGCAATGCCCTGCTGGCCCAAGGGCGGGCGGCAGAGGCGGCGGCCTGCCAGGAACGGGCGCTGGCCCTGGCGCCGCACCTGGCGGCGGCGGCGTCCAACCTGGGCACCGCGCTGCTGGCGCTGGACCGGCCGGCGGCGGCCGTCGACGCCTTTCGCCGGGCGCTGGGCGGCGCCTTGACGCCGCGCCAGGTACCGGACACGCGGGACCCGGTCATCATCGACGCCCTCTGCGGCCTGGGCGAGGCGCTGCGCCGGGATGGGGACCTCTACGCCGGCCTGCCTTGGCTGGACCGGGCCGTGGCGCTGGCGCCCGACCAGGCGACGGTGTGGAACAACCGGGGCCGCTGCCTGAACGACGCCGGCCAGTACGCCGCCGCGGGCGACAGCTACGCCCGCGCGGTGGCGCTGGACCCAGCCCTGGCCACGGCGCGCCTCAACCGCGGCTTGGTCGACCTGCAACTGGGCGTGCTGCCCCGCGGCTGGCAGGGATACGCCCATCGTTTCGCGGCGGAGGGCAAGGGTCATGCGCCCCGCTTCGACCGGCCGGCCTGGCGCGGCGAAAGCCTGGCGGGCCGCAGCCTGAGGGTCTGGCATGAACAGGGCCTGGGGGACGAACTGCTGTTCGCCAGCCTCTATCCCGCCCTGGCCGCGCTGGCGGCGGATCAGGGGGCCAAGGCCGTTTCCGTGGAATGCGATCCGCGCCTGGCCGGGCTGCTGGGCCGCAGCTTCCCCACCCTGCGCTTCCTGCCGCTGCCACGCCGGACGGGGGCGGGCGCCCTGGAGGCGGCGGAGGCCGACCTGACGGTGGCGGCTGGCGATCTGGCCGCCCATCTGGCGCCGACGCTGACGGGTTTCGCCGGCCGCGACGGTGGCTTCCTGCGGCCGGACCCGGAAAAGGTGGCCCATTGGCGGGACCGGCTGGCGGCGCTGGCGCCAGGGCGCCCCCTGGTGCTGGGCGTGGCTTGGCGGTCGGGGCAGTTGGGTTCCGAACGATCCCGGGTCTACTCCACCCTGCCGCAATGGCTGCCGCTTCTGTCCCTGCCGGGGGTGGTGGCGGTCAGCCTGCACTACCAGCCGGCGGAGGAGGAGATCGCGGCCCTGGCGCGCGACCACGGCATCACGCTGCATCGCTTCCCGGACGCCGATTTGCGCGACGACCTGGAAACGGCGGCGGCGCTGACCGCCGCCTGTGACCTGGTGATCAGCGCCGCCACCTCGGTGGGGGAAATGGCCGGGGCCGTGGGTACCCCCTGCTGGCGCTTCGCGTCGCGCGACTGGACCACGTTGGGCACGGGGGCGCGGCCCTGGTTCCCGTCGCACCGCCTGTTCGCGCTGGAGGATCACGACCTGCAGCCGGCGGCGGCGCTGGCCGCCATGGCCATTGAACTGCGCCGCCTGGCCGCCGCCTGACATCAGCGCTGGGCGGGGATGTCCCACTCCTGCAGGGTGCGGCTGGGCGCGTCGCCCTCGTCGAAGCCGTGGATGGCGATATGGGTGCGCCCGCTGCGATAGGCCCAGACCTCCGCCCAGGCGAAAAGGCGGTCCACCTCCTGCGTGCCGCCGGCCTTCACCGCCGCCAGGGGGGAGCCGCCGGACCCGATGATGACCTGCCAGGACTGGCCGCCCTGGGCCTTGGTCGGCTGCCAGGCGTGGAAGATGTGCTCGTGGCCGCAGAAGTAGGTCGCGTGGTGGCGTTCGACCGTTTGCCAGAAGGCGTCGCGCAGCGCCGCGTCGCCCGCGTCCAGGCCGGTTTCCTTCTCCACCTTCGCCGCCTTGCCGTTCTTGGCCACGGGGAAGTCGTAGCCGTAGGCCATCTTGTGCCCGAAGACATAGACATGGGTGGCGCCGCGCGCCTGCGCCGCCGTCAGGTCGGCCTCCAACCAGGCGACGGGTGCGGTGCCGTCGGCGCCGCTGGGGTCGGTGTTGATGACGGCGATATGCACGGGGCCGGCGTCGAAGCTGTAGGTCAGCTGCCGCTGGTCGCTGGTGATGCGGTCGGTGCCGGGGGCGGGGGTGTTGTCCACCGACCAGTGCGTGGCCGGCACGCCGGTCAGCCGCTGCCACAGCGCGGTGTCCAGCAGCAGGTCGCCCATGTTGGCGCGCCAGGAATCCTCATTGGCGGGATTGGCCAGCTTCAGGGTCTTGCCGTCCGGCTGCTTGACCTTGCTTTCCGTCTCATGGTTGCCGGCCACGGGCAGGACATAGGTGCCGGCCTCCATCAGGGGCGCCATCATGCCGCGCCAATAGGCGTACTGGCGGTCCAGCAGCGACCGATCGGGGCTGTAGCCCATGACCATGTCGCCCAGGAAGATCAGCGCCTGGGCGTGCGCCGCCTCCACCTCCCGGTTGATGCGGGCCAGTTGCCGCGTCGCCTGCAGGAACGGCGCGTCATGGATGGTCAGGCGGGGGTCGTCCGGATCCTGCCGGCTGTCGCCCACGGTGGCGAAGTGGAACACCACCGGATCGCCGGGGGGCGGGCCGTCGGCAGGCGCCGCGTGTGCCATGGACAGGGGAAGGCAGATACCGGCGAGCGCCAGCAGGCGGGCGGGGCGGATCATGGCGGGATACCCTGTGTTGGAGGGCGGGGGAGGGCTGCCGTGCCTTTCCCCCGCCCGGCGGTAGGATCAGTACTTGACCTGGATGGTGCCCTGGATCTGGCGGCCGGCCTGGAAGGTGTAGAGGCCGCCGCCATAGGTGGTGATGGCCCGGTCGTTGGCCAGGTTGAAGGCCGCCAGCTTCAGCCGCACCATGCCGAAATCATAGGAGACCGAGGCGTCGGTGGTGGTGTAGGCGGGAATCTCCCATGCCTGGCCCGGCGCCAGGAAGGTGCCATCGGCGGTGGTGGTGGCGGTGCCGCCGTTGTAGGACACGACCTGGCGGCCCACCTGCTTGCGGCTCAGGGACATCTGCCAGGGACCCTGGTTGAACAGCACGCCGATGGCGTCCGTCCATTTCGGCACCTTGGCCAGGCCGTGGTTCGCCGTCAGGTCCTTGGCGGCGTTGATCGAGCCGTTGGCGAAGAAGGTCACGCCGTTGTCGAAGCTGTAGGCCGCCTGGCCTTCCACGCCGCTGTACCGGGCGTTGCCAGCGTTGACGTAGAACTGGCCGGTGGGATCGGCCACCGACAGGTTGGTGACGTCGATGCGGTAGATGTCCGCGTCGATGGTCACGTTGTTGCTGCTCCAAACCGCGCCCAACTGGTAGTTGGTGGTTTCCTGGGGCTTCAGGGCGTTCAGGTCCAGATTGTTGACGTACAGCGTGGACAGGGACGGGATCAGGAAGCCGGTGGCGTATTGGGCGTAGACCGCCACGTCCGGCGTGATCTTGTAGTTGGCCGTCAGGAACTTCAGCGTCTTATCATAGACGTTGTCGCCGTGCAGCGGGCCGCGCGTGAAATTGGTGACGCCGCTGTTCTCCATGGCGGCATCCACGGTGCGGTCGAAGTTCACGTACTTCACGCCCGGGGTGATGGTCAGCCGGTCGATGGGACGCAGCTCGAAATCGGCGAACACCTGGTACTGCAGCCAGGAACTGTCCTCCAGCGTCTTCACGTTCGAGACGTTGGCCACCACCGGCTTGGTCAGGCTGGAATATTTCAGGTCGTCGATGCCCTGGGTCAGGTCCTGCAACAGGTTGTGGCGATCGGTGCTGGAGGTTTCGACCAGGCCGCCCACCTTCAGGGTGCCGAAGGTCCAGTCCTTGTTGCCGCGCAGGATGTCGCCGAACACGCGATAGCGGTTGCCCTTGCTGTACCCGCCGATATCGGTCTTGGGCAGGGTCTTGTTGCCGGGGGTGGAGGTGTTGGCGGCGCCCACCAGGCCGGTGACGTCGTTCACCGATTCCGTCTGGTTGGAATAGAAGTTGGTGTAGGCGTCATTGTCGATGCTGTAGCCGTCGCCCAGGTCGCCCTTCAGGTTGATGTAGTCGAAGTCGCTGGATTTACGCTGCTGATTGTACTTGTAGTAATGCTCGTCCTTGGGGTTGTCGTTCAGGGCGAAATCCTTGCCATAGGCCACGACCTGGGCCCAGGTCTCGCCCGGCCCGGCGTCGGACTGGTAGAAGTGCGTGCGGTTGTGGGTGGCGAACAGCGTCGCCTGCCACTTCTCGCTGATGGGCACCTGGATCTTGATCAACTGGTTCTGGGCGTCGCCGCCGGAAAAGCTCAGCTCGCCATCCGACTGCCGTTCGTCGAAATTCAGCAGGACCTTGGTGCCGCCCAGCGCGTCCAGCTTGCCGGTCTGGATGGTGGACACGAAGTTCTGGGTGTTGAACGAGCCGAAGGTGATCTTCTGCGACAGGCCGAACTCATCGTCCACGGTGGGCGAGAAATAATGGATGGCGCCGCCGAAATTGGCCTGGCCCAGGTCGCCCGCCGCCCCCGGGCCGCGATCCACCACGGCTGACCCGATGGTGGACGCCGGGAAGTACGAGGCCGGGTGATGGGTCGGGTCGTTGGTGTCGCCGAAGGCCATGCCGTCGTAGGTGATGTTGTACTGGCCGTCGGCGAAGCCGCGCAGGGTGGTCTTGTTGGTTTCACCCACGCCGCCGCCGTTGGACGCGATGCCGCCGATGCTGGGCGCGATCAGGACGGTGGTGGTGATGTCCCCCGTCTCCGGTGTCGACTGCTCGATATACCGGCGGCTGATGATGGATTTCGGCTGGCTCTGGTCCAGCGACGCCTTCACCGGCGCCTCGGCCGCCGCGCGGTTGCGTTCCGCCTCGATCAGGATGGTATCCACCTCCACGCCTTCCGAACCGGTGCCGGCGGTGGCCCGGCTGGCGCCTGCGTCGGGGGCCGCGTCGGCATTGGCGTCGGCCGGTGCCGCCCAGGCGCTGGCCGTCCAGACCATACCCACGGCGCTGCCCGCCAGCAGGGCACGGCGCAGGACGGTGCGGCCCAAGAAGTCATGACGATGGAAACAGCGGCTGCTTTTGCTTTTGTTGAACATTTTTCGGCTCCCCCAGGAAAAACGTTGCGCTTCACTAGGTTTGGCGCCTTGGGGGTGCACGTTAAATTTTGATTGATAAGTTGTTTCGTAATTATTACGCAGAAGCAAATAATCGAGAATGAATCAATATTAACGGCTTCGTTAGAATTTAAATACCCCGCTGATGGGCAAGCGTCTCCAGGCTGCGCCACACGGAATCACTTGGGTCTTATTGGTGGGGGTCATCCGTCTGGCGGCTTGCTCACGACCGGATTGAGTCTATGAACCAATGGATATTGAGAATGAGTGTCACGAAACAAGGTCCCCGCCTGCGCCATTATGACGCGGCGCTTCGGCGGCGGCCGAAGTTTGTCCCGCTGTCCGTGCCGGACGTGGTCCCGCTGTCCGTGCCGGTCAGCGCGTCAGGATGTTGACGGCGGCGAACAGGTCGATGATGTGGCGAGCGCGGACATCCCAGGTGTGGTGTGTGGCGGTCTGGTGGAAGCCGGCACGGGCGATGGCGGCCAAGCCGACCGGATCGGCCAGGGCGGCCTCGATGCGGGCCGGCACGGCATCCAGCGCCGTCCAGCGGTAGAACAGCATGTCGCGACCGTCGGCATAATACCGGTCGTAATAGCGGCTGGTGTCCGAGAGAACGGCGGCGCCATTGATCTGGGCCGCGAACACCCGCTCATGGCCGCCCGCGACGAAGTTGTTGTTGCTGTTCAGGACCAGCCGGGTGCGCCGCAGCAGGCCCAGCGTCTGCTCGAAGCTGCCTTCCCCCCGCCAGTCGAAGGCGGGGAAAGGCCGATCCTCCCACCCCTTGCCATAGACCACCAGGGGTACGCCGGCCCGGTTCAGGGTCACCAGCAGCTGATGGCGGCGGTAAGCCTCGACATACTGATAAACTTCCTCCGACTTCTGGATCAGCTGGGTGCGGCTGGCCGGGGCCAAACTGGTGTCGCGGGCGGCCAGCACCTGGTCGATGGCGTCCTCCAGGGCCAGGGTGTCCTGGCTCAGCGCCAGGTCCGCCGCATCGTCGAACAGGGTGGTGACGAAGTTGCGCTCGGCATTGCGCCAGGCGCGCTCGGGGGTGCCGCGATAGGTGCCGGTGAACAGCAGCGGGATGTCGCGATCAGCCTCCCATCGCTCGAACAGGCGCGCTTCCTCCGGCATGGCCGGCGGAATGCTGGTGTTGGCCCCCGGCGGCATCAACGACAGGGCCGCGAAATGGTCTGACGGGAAGCACTCGCGCGTCAGCTTCACATGCGTCTCGTCCAGGAAGCTGACGACGAAGCGCCGATCCATCTTCGTTTCCAGCCGATCCCACAGGCGCACCGGATGATCGACGTGCAGGGTGATGAACAGGGCGTCCGCCGCGTCATAGAGCGAGCGGCTGCCAGCGCGCAGGTCCGCGCCCATGCTGTTCATGGCGTAAAAGAACTGCACCGGCCGGGCCAGTGCGGCATTCAGCCGCGTCACGTTGTCCGACGCCGCCAGGTCGACGACGATGGCCTCGTGCCCCATGGCGGCGAAGGCTGCCGCCAACTGGTCGATATGCAGCCGAAGCGAGCCATACTGCGACTGGCCCTTGAACAGAACGATACGCATGACCTCTCCCCCGGGGCATCCGGGCCCCGGCGCCTAAGGTGCCTCAGCGTGGCTCCTGACGCCAGCATTGGCCACGCCGGGCGGGGTCGTCACGAATCGTTAACCAATATGTCGTCGTTCTTTCAAGCGGATGGCGTAACCGACGGTCCTCCTTGACCATTGCTGGATGACCTCGATGACCGTGCTGAGCCGCCGCCGGGCCCTGTCGCTTCTGCTGCTGGGGGCCGCCGCCCCGTTGGCGCTCAGCGCGCGGCCCGTGTGGGCGGCGCCGGGGGCGGCCTTCCGCCATGGCGTCGCCAGCGGCGATCCCTTGGCCGACCGGGTCGTGCTGTGGACGCGGGTCACGCCCGATGCTCCGGGTGCCACCCCCAGCGTGCGCCTGGCGTGGGAGGTCGCGTCCGACGCCGCCTTCCAGCGGCCGGTGCGGCGCGGCACGGTGGAGGCCACATCCGCCCGTGACTTCACCGCCAAGGTTGACGTGGATGGGCTGAAGCCCGGCCAGGATTACTGGTACCGCTTCACCTGCGGTGCGGCGACATCGCCCGTGGGGCGCACCCGCACCCTGCCCCAGGGGCGCGTCGACAGCGTGGTGATGGCCGCCGTCACCTGCGCCCTCTACCCCAACGGCTATTTCAACGCCTATGACCACATCGCCAAGCTGGATCGCCTGGACGCGGTGGTGGAGCTGGGCGACTACATCTACGAATATGGCGCCAAGGACGATGACTACGGCATGGAGAACGGCCGCCGCCTGGGCCGTATTCCAGAGCCGCCGCACGACATCGTCACCCTCACCGATTACCGTCTGCGCTATGCCCAGTACCGGCGCGACCCCGATCTGCAGGCCGCCCATGCCCGCGCCCCCTGGATCTGTGTCTGGGACGACCACGAGGTGTGCAACGACACCTGGGCCGGCGGGGCGGAGAACCATCACCCCGACCAAGGCGCCTTCCTGACGCGCGAGGCGGCGGCGGTGCGCGCCTATTACGAGTGGATGCCCATCCGCGAGCCGCGCGTCGGCCAAGCGGCGGAGGAGATCCAGCGCGCCTTCCAGTTCGGCGACCTGGCCACCCTGGTCATGGTGGAGACGCGGCTGCAAGCCCGTTCCCGACAACTGGAATGGAGCGTGCCAGGCGACCTGCCGATGGCGGTTTACGAGGTCGCGGGCGACAAGAGCCGACGCAAGGTGACGGATGCCAGCGTGACGGCCAAGGTCATGGCGGCGGTGAAGGCCGGCGGCTCGGCGCCGGCGCCTTATGTCCTGGGCCCGGATGAGGACGCCATCCGCACCTTCTGCGCCGATCCCGAACGCCAGATGATGGGCGTGCGGCAGGAAGAATGGCTGGCCGCCACCCTGAAGGCGTCGGTCGCGGCCGGCACCCCGTGGCAGGTCCTGGGCAACGAAGTGGTGATGGCCCGCACCATCGCGCCCAAACTGGAAAAGGCCATGGGCGCCGATGGCGTCGCCAGTTGGCTGGGCGGCATGCCCGAGGCGGCGCGGGCCAAGCTGGCGCCCATCGTTCATATGGCCAGCTTCGACATCCCCTACGACCTGGATGGCTGGGACGGTTATCCGGCGGCCCGCGAGCGGGTCTACGACGCCATCAAGGCGGCGGTGGTGGACGGCCGCGCCGGCAACACCGTGGTGCTGTCGGGCGACAGCCACGCCTTCTGGGTGAACGAGTTGCGCGACGCCGCCGGCACCACCCGGGTGGCGGCGGAATTCGGCGCCAGTTCCATCACCAGCCCCTCGCCGGGCGAGGAACTCGGCCTGCCGCAGCTCGGTGACATCCTGAAGGCGCAGAATCCCGAGGTGCTGCTGAACGACCATACCACCAAGGGCTACGTCCTGCTGACCCTGACGCGTGAGGCGGCGGTGGCGGATCTGGTCGCGATCACCATCGATGCCAAGCCCTACCAGGCCCGCACGCTGGGCCGCTGGCGGGTGCCGGCCACGACGGCGCCGGGCGTGGAGCGGCCACAACCAGTCTGACGCGAAACGGGGTGCCGAAATGTCACACCGTTGCCAGTAAACAGATCGGTCACGGCACTGTCGCAAAATATTCATACCGTGTTGCTATGCAGCACGCACGTCAAGTCAGCCGCCAAAAGGCGGATACCGCTTCCGTATATTATCAAATTGGGAAGCATTTAAATAATCGAAGGGGGAAATTCGATGTTGAAGAATCGGTTGTTGGCGGGTGTGTCCCTGCTGATCCTCAGTGTTTCTTCCACCGCGTTCGCGCAGACGGCGCCGGACGCCGCCGCGGATGCCGATACCATCCAGGAAATCGTGGTGTTCGGCCGCGGCGAAACCCGTCAGGTGCAGGCCATCACGCCCACGGACATGCAGATCGCCGTCCCCGGCGCCAGCCCCATCAAGGTGATCGCCAAGCTGCCGGGCGTGAACTACCAGGCCGCCGATCCCTACGGCGCCTATGAATGGGCGGTGCGCATCTCCGTGCGCGGCTTCAACCAGAACCAGCTGGGCTTCACGCTGGATGACGTGCCGCTGGGCGACATGAGCTACGGCAACGACAACGGCCTGCACATCAGCCGCGCCATTTCCTCCGAAAACCTGGGCGTGACCCAGATGGCCCAGGGCACCGGCGCCCTGGACACGGCGTCCACCTCCAACCTGGGCGGCACGCTGAAGTTCGTCTCCAAGGACCCGGACACCGAGGCCGGCGGCCTGGCCAGCGTCGCCTACGGCAGCAACGCCACCGTGCGCGCCTTCGGCCGCATTGAGACCGGCGAGGTCGATGGCGGTGGCCGCGGCTATCTCAGCTACGACTACCAGCATGGCAACAAGTGGAAGGGCCACGGCGAGCAGTGGCAGCAGCAGGCCAACGCCAAGTTCGTGCAGCCGGTGGGCGAAGGCACGCTGACCACGTGGGTCAACTATTCCGACCGGCACGAGAACGACTACCAGGACCTGTCCTTGGCCCTGATCGGCAAGTTCGGCTACAAGCTGGATAACATCTCGGACAACTACACCCTGGCCAAGTCCATCGCCAGCGCCTACCAGGCGGGCACCGCCATCCCCGCGCCCTACAGCACCCCCGATGACGTCTATTACGACGGCGCCGGCAACCGCCAGGATGTGGTGGGCGCCACGAAGCTGGAATACCCCATCACCGACAACCTGTCCCTGAAGGCCATGGTGTACGGCCACCATGACAAGGGCATGGGCACCTGGGATACGCCCTACGTCGCCACCCCGGCGGCCTTTGGCGGCTCCCCCATCTCCATGCGCACGACGGAATATGACGTGGCGCGCATCGGCACGGTGGACAGCCTGAGCTACACCCTGGGCGACCACGTCATCGAGGGTGGCTTCTGGTTCGAGAACAACGATTTCGACCAGGCCCGCCGCTTTTATGGCCTGGGCATCAACAGCCCCGGCCGCACGGCGGACGAGTTCCAGGACAACCCCTTCTATACCCAGTGGCACTACGCCTTTAACACCAAGACCTACGTGTTCCACCTGCAGGATACCTGGCAGGTCCTGGACAAGCTGAAGGTCAACTACGGCTTCAAGTCGGTGAAGGTGGAAAACCAGAGCACCACCCTGGTCGGCGATACCATCAACGGTACCATCGACACCTCCAAGGGCTTCCTGCCGCAGATCGGCTTCAACTATCAGCTGACCGACAGCTCGGAAGTCTTCGGCGACTACGCCCAGAACGTGCGCGCCTTCGTCTCCGCCCACACCGGCGACAGCCCCTTTGCCACCACGCAGACGGGCTTCAACATCATCAAGGGCAACCTGAAGCCCGAGACGTCCGACGCCTTTGAACTGGGTTACCGCGCCCATATCGACAAGACGTTCGAAGCGGTGGCCGCCGCCTATTACGTCAGCTTCCACGACCGCCTGCTGGTGTCCACCGTGGGCAGCGGCATCCAGGGCAACGCCTCCGCGCTGACCAACGTCGGTGGCGTGACGACCAAGGGCGCCGAGGTCGCGGGCACATGGCACTTCGTCAAGAACTGGTCGCTGTACGGCTCCTACTCCTACAACCAGTCCACCTACGATGATAACGTCGGCACCTACCAGACCCGCGGCAAGACGGTGGTCGACAGCCCGCGCAACCTGGTCAAGACTGAACTTTCCTACGACGACGGCATGATCTTCGGCGCGCTGTCGGGCAATTACATGAGCGAGCGGTTCTACACCTACCTCAACGATGGCCGTGTGCCGGGCTACATGACCTTTGACCTCAGCTTCGGCTATCGCTTCCAGGGTGGTGGCTGGCAGCGGGACCTGGAAATCCAGGGCAACGTCACCAACCTGTTCGACCGGCACTACGTCTCGTCCATCGGCACCAACGGCTACGTTTTCAGTGACTCTGCTAAGGGCGCGGAAGGCACCTTCCAGACTCTGCAGGCCGGGGCGCCCACCGCCCTGTTCGTCTCCGTGCGCAAGAAGTTCTAAGTCGGGTTTGGTTGCATAACTGCGACATTTTGGGATGTGACCTTTTGGGACCTATTGGTCCCTGACAAAAGACCGATACCACTAAAGAGCCTCGCCGGGAGACTGGCGAGGCTCAAATCTTTTGTGGAAACGGCACCGGGGCGTCCCTCATGCAACAACTGACTTACGGTGACCGCCTGAAGGGCATCATCCTGGGCGATGCCCACCGGATGCGCCTGCTGGACCACGTGCGCGCGCTTGGTCTGCCCGATTGCTGGATTGGCGCCGGCTTCGTGCGGAACGCCGTTTGGGACCATCTGCATCGCGTGCGCGCGGTCCAACCTTTGGAAGCTGACCTGCCTGAAAGCGATGTCGATGTGCTCTGGTTCGATCCAGACCGCACCTCTCTGGCGATTGATCGGGAACTGACCGATCGCTTGCTGGCGCAGGAGCCGGACGCGCCCTGGTCGGTGAAAAACCAGGCCCGCATGCACAGTCGCAACAGCGATGCGCCCTATGCCTCCACCGCCGACGCGCTGCGCCATTGGCCGGAGACGGCCACCGCCGTGGCGGTGCGCCTGACGGGCACGGGCGGGTTGGAGATTCTGGCGCCCTTCGGGCTGGCCGATCTGTTCGGCCGCATCATCCGCCCCACCCCCGCGTTTCGCGGGGTCAAACTGGGCATCGTGCGTCAGCGGATACGGGACAAGCGGTGGCTGGAGCGTTGGCCCCTGCTGCAGGTGGATGAGGACTGACCACCCCCGTTTATCGTCAAGCCCCAGGCGGGCGGGCCTGGTTTTCGCAACTAACCGTTTCCTAATTAACCTGTGCCCGGTACAGAAGACGGCCGTCCTTGTTCCCAGCGCAGGTCGCCCTTCTCATGTCCGTGCCGTCCCCCACGCCGCCCGCGCCCACCGTTGGCGCTGCCGGCCAAACCCTTTCCGCCGGACTGACGGCCTTGTTCGCCGTCACGTGCGGTGTCGTGGTCGCCAACATCTACTATGTCCAGCCGCTGCTGGCCGACATCGCCGCCAGTTTCCAGGTGGGCATGGGGTCGGCGGGCATGCTGGTGACCGTGACCCAGGTGGGGTATGCCCTGGGCCTGCTGCTGGTGGTGCCGCTGGGCGACACCCATGACCGCAAGCGCCTGATCCTGTCCCTGTTGGCCCTGTGCGTCGCCCTGCTGCTGGCGGCGGCGGCCAGCCCGACCTTCCTGACCTTCGCCGTGGCGTCGCTGGGCCTGGGCGTGCTGTCCTGCGCCGCCCAGGTGGCGGTGCCCTTCGCCGCCTCGCTGGCACCCGATCACAGCCGGGGGCGCACGGTGGGCACGGTGATGAGCGGCCTGATCCTCGGCATCCTGCTGGCGCGCACCATCGCCGGCGCCATTGCCCATTATGCTGGCTGGCGCGCGGTCTATGTCACCGCCGCCGTGGCGATGGTGGTGCTGGGCCTGCTGCTGGCCCGGGCCCTGCCGGCCGACCCGGCGCGGCCCCGCATTCCCTATGGCCGCCTCATGGCTTCCGTGCTGCACCTCGCCCGCACCGACGCGGTGCTGCGCTGGCGCTCCCTCATGGGGGCCTTGGGCTTCGCCGGGTTCAGCGTGCTGTGGACGGGCCTGACCTTCGTGCTCAGCGACGCGCCCTATCATTTCGACCAGGCCACCATCGGCCTGTTCGGTTTGGCCGGGCTGGCCGGGGCGCTGGCGGCCAGCCGGGCGGGGCGCCTGGCGGACGGGGGCCACGCCCACCGGGCGACGGGCCTGTTCGCCGCCGCTTGTCTGGGCGCCTGGCTGCTCATGGCGCTGTTGGCGCCCATCGTTCCATGGGCGTCCTTATCCCCTCTGGGCTCCGGCCTCGTCGGGCCGCTGGTCGCGCTGACGGCCGGCATCCTGCTGTTGGATGTTGGCGTCCAAGGTCTGCAGATCACCAACCAGAGTATCATCTATGCCGGCAACCATGGTGCGCGGGGACGGGTCACCACCGTCTACCTGACCACCTACTTCGTGGGCGGCGCCTGCGGTTCCGCCGTGGCCAGCCTGGCCTGGGACCATGGCGGGTGGCTGGCGGTGTCCGGCACCGGGGGCGCCATCGCCCTGGCCCTGCTGGGGTGCTGGCTGCTGGCCCATGCCCGCCGCCAGGATGGCTGATCCAAGCGGCCCACCGCCGCCGCATGCTCCAGCCAGACGATGCCCCATGCTTGCGGGCGCCTAACCTTTTGCACTGCTGTTCCCCCCTGCGATTCCCAGTCTTCGTCACGCTCAAGCGCGATAATTTCCGGAAATCACGGGCGAGGTCGCGTGCTGGCGAGGATTTGGTAAGAGTTCAGCGTCAACATGCTCGCCGGATCGCCCGTCGTGGCGAATTCTTGAGACTGGGAAGGGGCATTGGGCCCGGCCATGGTGGGACGGCGTTTCTTGCGGGCGGGCGGCGCGGTAAGCGCCCTGACGCGGTGGCTGGGCATGGCGCTCATGATCGCCTGCGCGGTCGTGCCCGCGTCCGCCGGCCCCGTGCCCCAGCCCGCTGACCAAGCCGACCCGCAGGTGCCGGACACGCGGGTGCCGGAAACGCGGGTGCCGGACACGCGGGTGCTCGACGCGCGGGCCGGCGAGGGGCCTATGGGCGATGCCCCCGACCGCTGGGCGCGCCTGTCCGGCCCCGAATTCGACCATTTCATCAGTTCCCTGCACCTGCCCAATGACGTGGTGACCAGCGTGGCCCAGACCCGCAAGGGGCTCATCTGGCTGGGCACGCCTGGGGGACTGGTGCGGTTTGACGGCTATCGCGCGCAGATTTACCGGGCGGCGGCCGATGTCCGCGCCACTTTTACACGGGATGCGGGCGCGCCGCCCCCGGCCGGAGTCCTGCCCGATGCCTATGTGCGCAACCTGTTGGTTCTTGAAACCGGTGAGCTGCTGGTAGGCACCAACGCCGGGGGCCTGGTGCGTTTCGACCCGGACGTCAACGGCTTCCGCCCTGTGCCCATCGCGCGCCACGACGCGGCCGCTCGCATCATGGCCATGGCGCCCGCCCGGGATGGCGGCGCCTGGATCGTCTCGGACCAGGGATTGGACCATTACGATCCGCCATCGGCCACGGTGACGCCGATCGTCGATGCCGGCCCCGGCGGCATCAGCGCCCGCCTGTTCACGGTGCTGGAGGATAGCCGCGGCGCCCTGTGGATAGGGGGGCATCCCGGGCTGTTTCGGCGCGCCGCCGGCGAGGCGGGCTTCAGCCGCGTGATGGCGCCCGCCGGCAGCCCCGACCTGGCGCGCGCGTTGGCGGATGACGTCCGTGCCCTGTACGAGGATGGTCGGGGCCGTATCTGGGTGGGCACCGCCGACAGCGGCGCCTTCACCTGGGACCCCGACCATGCCCGTCCTGAGGAGGTCGCCGGACTGACGGAAGGGGACGGCCTGGCGGCCCGGCACATGATCCGCGCCTTCATTGAACCCGAAGGGCCGGGTGGTCCGCTCTGGCTGGCCACCGACGGTGCCGGAATCGTGACGCGGGCTACCGATGGCCAAGTTGGCCGCCTGACCCATTCCGAGATGGTGGCGACCTCGCTGGCCGCCGATGTCGTCCACGCCTTCCTGCGCGACCGCAGCGGCAATGTCTGGGTGGGAACGGAGCGCGGCGCCGATCGGGTGGAGGCGGGACGGCGCCTGATCGCCACGGTTCAGACGGCGGCCCCCGGCGGCACGGGCTTGGCCGACCCCGATGTGCATGCCTTGGCCGTGGATGGGGCCGGACGGGTCTGGCTGGGGCTGGGCCATGGGCGGGTGGACGTCGTGGACGCCAACGGCGTCCTGCGGCGCGTCCTGGGGCCCTCGGTGGATGAGGGTATCGATGTCTGCACCGTCGTGGTGATGCCCGACGGCGGTATCCTGGCGGGTGGCCGGGGCGTCACCCACGTCAATCCCGACACCCTGGCGGCCACCCCATCCTGGATACCGGCCCTGGATGATACTGTCGTTCTGTCCCTTGCCATTGTCCCCGCTGCCACTGTCCCCGCCGCCGGGGGGACCAGCGTGCTGGCGGGCGGCTATGACGGGCTGTTCATCCAACGGCCGGACGGCGCCCTGACCCATCTGGTCCATGATCCGGCGGACCCGGAAAGTCTGCCGGGCGATCAGGTTAACAAGATTCTGGTCATGCCGCCCGATGCCGGCGCGCCCGCTGGCGCCGTCTGGCTGGCGACATCCGGCGGCCTGGCCGTGGCCGACCTCCGCGACTTGCCGCGCTTGCGCTTCCATACCCTGCGGACCGCATCGCGGCCGGGGACGGTGGGGGTCCTGATGCACGACGTGGTCAACGACATCGTCCTGGACGGCGTTGGCAACCTCTGGGCCGGCACATACGGCGGTGGCTTGGCGATCCTGCCGCCCGCCCTGATGCGCGATGCCCTGGCCGGGCGGCCGGGCGTCGTCCCCCAGATATTGGATGAGGCGCAGGGACTGCCCAGCAACGCCATATCCGCCCTTGCCCTGGATGCGGAGGGCCACATCTGGGCCAGCGCCGCCGCCAGCCTGGTGAGGTTCAACGGCCCCGGCTTCCCGCCTCGAGTCCTAAGCGCCCGGGATGGCGTCATCGTTCGCTCCTTCAACATCAAGGCCGCCGCCCGATCCCCCGATGGACGTGTGCTGTTCGGCGGGCTGGGGGGACTGACCGTCGTGCGGCCGGAACTGCTGACCCCTTCGGTGCCGGTGGGGGTGTTGGCCGTCACCTCGCTGGATGTCAACCACGTGGTGCTGCCGCCCGGCCGCCTGCCCACGCCGGGCGGCACGCTGACGCTGAAGCCGGGGGTCAAGACGATACGCCTGGCCCTGTCGCTGCTGGATTTCCGCGCGCCGCGCGACACCCGTTACGCCTATCGCCTGGATGGCTTCGACGAGGACTGGGTGGAGGCCACCGGCGCCCAGCCGCAGGCCGTTTATACCAACCTGTCGCACGGCGACTATACCTTCCGCGTGCGCGCCTGGACCGACCTGCCCGGCTTGGTCCTGTCGGATCGGCAAGAGGCGGTGGTGGGCTTCGACCCGGACGCCGAGCCGGTTGCCCCGCCGACGGCGGGCGCCACGGCCGCGCTGACCATCCCGCCCCTGGCGGAACTGGCCTTCCACCTCACGGTCCTACCCCATTGGTATGAGCAGCCTTGGTTCCGGCTGTTGATGCTGTTCGGCCTGCTGGCCCTGGTGGCCTGCGTTCTGGCGGTGCGCACCGAGGCGCAGATGCGTCGCGAGCGGGCCCTTGGGCGCATCGTCGCCACCCGCACCCGGGATCTGCGGGCCGCCAACGCCAAGCTGGAACAACTGGCCAGCACCGACCCCCTGACCGGCATCCTGAACCGCCGCCGCTTCTTCGAGCTGGCACGCCTGGAATGGGATCGGTCGCGCCGCTATGGCCACATCTTCTCTGTCATCCTGTTCGACCTGGACCACTTCAAGCGCATCAACGACACCTATGGCCACTTCATGGGGGATGAGGTGCTGCGCGCGGCGGTGAAGGAGGCGGGGCAAGCCTGCCGGACCGTGGACCTGCTGGCCCGCTTCGGCGGGGAGGAGGTCATGATGCTGTTGCCGGAGACGGACCTTGCCGGCGCCCGCGCGGTCGCGGAACGCGTGCGTATCGGCCTGGCGGCGCTGGCGGTGACTTATGATGGACAGACGGCCCAGGTGACCGCCAGCCTGGGCGTCGCCCAGTGGCGCGGTCCCGATGAAACGCTGGAGGATTTGTTGGCCCGGGCGGACGGCGCCCTCTACCAGGCCAAGAAGGGCGGCCGCAACCGGACGGTGCTGGCCTGTGACGCGCTGGACCGCGCGGCCCGCCAGGGATGGGCCATCGTCCCCACCGGCGATGGTCCGGCGGGTGACATGGGTGTGGCCGATACGGGGATGTCTGATACCGGGGCGGGCGGCGGCGTGGCGCCGGCGCCCA
Source organism: Nitrospirillum karajorum (assembly GCF_036348415.1). Taxonomy (NCBI): domain Bacteria; kingdom Pseudomonadati; phylum Pseudomonadota; class Alphaproteobacteria; order Rhodospirillales; family Azospirillaceae; genus Nitrospirillum; species Nitrospirillum karajorum. Next base: position 920,274 of record NZ_JAZBQB010000001.1, on the reverse strand, counting down.
GCCCTCTGGAACCGCTGGCCCGGCTGGCCGGCCTGGGCGATGCCGGCCTGGTCGATCCGTACGAGCGCGAGACCCATCACCGGCCGGTATCTGGCGAAGAGACGCCGACCGAGCCCAAGGTGGCGTCCAACTGATCCGACGCCAGCGGCGGCCGACACCAGAGGGTCGAAGCCCTACCGCGTCACCGGCCCGTGAACCAGCCCCGGCAGCGCCAGCCAGTCCTCCGGCCCATCCAGGGACAGCCCGGGGTTCCAGGACCGATCATGGCCGATGGCGGCACCCCAGCGCTCCAGGAAGGCCAGGCGCTCCTGCTCCACCCGTTCCCGGCGATCGGAGGCGTAAGGCTCCAGCGCCGTCAGGACGGCGTGGGGCGTCCATAAGGTGGCATACCCCGCCTGTTCCAGCCGCAGGCAGATGTCCACGTCGTTGAAGGCGATGGGGAAGGTGTCGGCGTCGAAACCGCCGACGGCCTCGAAACAACTGCGGCGGATGGCCATGCAGGCGCTGGCGACGGCGCTCACCCGGTGGGCGCACAGGCCGATGCCCAGGTCGCCCACGGTGTCGCCCGGCCGGCCGGCGAAGCGCGACCCGGCAAGGCGGGCCGCGCCCGGGCCATTGCCCAGGCCCAGCACGATGCCGCCGTGCATGATGGTGCCGTTGGTCGACAGCACTTTGGGCCCTACGGCCCCGATGTCGGGGCGGATGGCCTGCGACACCAGCTCGCGCAGCCAATCCGGGTTCTGCGGCTCCATATCATCGTTCAGGAACACCAGCACCTCGCCAGCGGCGGCGACGGCGGCGCGGTTCATCATGTCGGCGAAATTGAACGGGCCGCGGTGCTGGATGACCCGGGCCCCCGGCCGGTCGCGCAGCCCATCCAGATAGGCCAGGGCCTCGGGGTCGCGGCTCTCATGGTCCATCACCACCAGCTCGAAGGCGGGATAGCGGGTCTCGCCCAGGATGGCCTCGACACAGGGGCGCAGCAGCTCCACCCGGTCGCGGGTCGGCATCAGCAGGCTGACCACCGGCAGGCGCTCGGGCAGCGGCCAGATCACCCGGCGCGCGGTGTGGATCTCGCCCTTGGCGTCCTTCTCCGTTACGGGTTCGGCCACCGCACCCGGATGATAGGTCGCCAGGAAGGCTTGCAGGGCCGGCAGGCTGCCCAGGGGCAGGGGGCGGCGGCGGCGCAGCAGGACGCGCGGCATGTGGCGGATATGCCCCCGACCCGCCAGGTGGGCGGCCTCCAGCAACAGGCGGTAACGGTCCAACTGGCCCGCCGGCTGGCCCACGGCCATGGCGCGGCGGGCCAGCGCCGTGCGCATCAGCAACAGTTGGCCAGGGTAGACGCCGCTGGACCCGTACAGCAGGTCCGGATCGAACGCGGGCTTCAGCACCGGGCGCAAGGGATGACCCAACCGGTCGGTCCATTCCTCGTCGGTGTACAGGATCTGCGTGTCCGGGTTCTGCGCCATGGCCAGCACGCACAGCGCCAGGGCGTGGCGCGGCAGCAGGTCGCCCGGGGCCAGCAGGGCCACCGTATCGCCTTCCACCTGGCTGAGGGCGGGTAGGCCGGCCCCCCGGCGTTTCACCCGTGGGTCGCGGAAGTCCACGGTGGTATCGGCGGGCAGCCACAGTTCCCAGGTGTCATGGATCTGGCGGGTCAGGCTGTCCACCGTCCGGCGCACGGCGGTGGCCCAGGCGGCGGGCTTCAGGCCGCTCGCCTCGGCCCCCGTCATGATCAGGCTGATACGGGGCGGGGCGGGCAGGCGGGCCAGGGCGACGGAGATTTCACCCGCCTCGGTGCGGCGCGGCCCGTCACGACGCAAGGTCCAGGCGCGGTAAAAGGATCGCGGGGCCAGCGATTGCCAGAGGCGGCTGGCCACGTCGCCGAACTGCCCATGCGCGACCATGCGGCTCACCGCGCGGGCCAGGGCCATGCCGGTGGGGCCGCGCAAGGGGCGGGTGGGCGGGGGCGGTGCCGCGTCGATGGCGGTGCCCGGCACATGCTGGCTGCCGGGATGGGCGCCGAGGGGCGCGCCCTCCAAGTCGCTGGCGGCCTGGCTGTGCGTGGCCGAGGCGTCTTGCGCTGACCCCGCATCGGGGTGGTCCGGGTTCTTCTGATCCACGTGCCGGTCGCCCCGCCTCTTGGATAACGGCTTTCGGGTCTGGCGACGCCCCTTGCGCCGCCAAGCCCACAAACAACAAAGCGCCAACCCCTGTGCCAGGTTTCCCTGCACACCGATCGGCGCTCCCCCAACTGGCCGGTCCCCGGATTTTCCCCGGGCCCGCCCCGTGTCGTTATGAGGCAATTCATGGGGGACAGGGCGGGCCCGGGTCAAGCGGCAAAGCGGGACGCCGCTGCGCGACGGGTGTCGCCAAGGCCGGGGCCGACTGGTATCCAAGGCGGTCATGGACGCCCCACCGCCTTCTTCCGCCCAGTCGCCCCCGGGAACCCCGTTCCCCGGCCGCATCGCCGCCCTCATCGTCGCCTACCGGCCCGACGATGGCCTGGGCGCCTGCGTGGCCGCCGCCGCCGGCGTGGCGGACAGCGTGCATCTGTTCCAGCAGGAACGGGGGCGGGACGCCGCCGCCGACGCGCGGGTCGACCGGGCCGTGGCGTCGTCGGGGGCCAGCCTGGCCACCGACGACGCCAACATCGGCCTGGCGGCGGCGCAGAACCGCCTGCTGGCCCAGGCCCTGGCCGCAGGGGCGGACTGGCTGCTGCTTCTGGACCAGGACAGCGTGGCGCGGCCCGGACTGCGCGCCGCCTTCGCCGCGGCCCTGACCGCCGCTCCGCCGGATACCGGCCTTCTGGCGGCCCGCAATGTGGAACCGGGCGTCGTGGGCTCCGGGGCAGGGCAAGAGGCCAGCGCCCCAGAGTCGCCCTGGGTGGTCAGCGCCGATGGCCAGCGCTGGACGGTGGTGCCGAAGCTGGAAGGGCCGCTGCTGCCCGACCTGCTGCTGGCCCCGGCCTCGGGCAGCCTGGTCAGCGCCGCCGCGATCCGCACCTGCGGCCCCTTGCGCGACGACTTTTTCATCGATTGGGTGGATGTGGAATACGCGCTGCGCCTGCGCCGCGCCGGCTTCCGCCTGGTGGCCGTCCGGGATGCCCTGGTGGACCATCGGCTGGGCGCCGTCACCCAGGTGCCGGTGGCCGGGCGGTCCCTGGCCGTGACCCACCACGGCGCCCGGCGCCGTTGGTTCCAGGCGCGCAACGCGCTATGGACCTGGCGTCTGCATGGGCGCGCCGTGCCGGCGCTCAGGGTATGGACCTTGCGCATCCTGGCCAGCACGGCCCTCAAGATCGCGGTGCTGGAACGGGGGCGGGGTCCCAAGCTGGCCGCCTTCGCCAGCGGGCTGTGGCGCGGCCTGACGCGACGCCCCGCGGCCTGACACCCGAGGACGGGCTTGTCGCCGCATGAGCCGCGCACTATCAGTGATGTTTCCGCCCGCGAAGACACGAGCATGACCGCCGACTGGACCCGGGGCTACGCCTCCGACATCGACTATACCCGGGGCTGGTACCGGGAGCTGTCACCCCTGTGGCTGGACACGGCGCTGGCGCTGGCGGGTGTCGCGCCGCCGCAGCCCACGGAGCACGGCCCCGTCTGGCTGGAACTGGGCTGCGGCCATGGGTTGTCGGCCCTGGCGCTGGCGGCGGCCCGCCCGGACATGACGGTCATCGCCGTCGATTTCAACCCCACCCACATCCATGGCGCCCAGCGCCTGGCCCAGGCCGCCGGCCTGGCCAACATCCGCCTGGTCGAGGCCGACTTCGCCGAACTGGCGGAGGACACCACGGGCCTGCTGCCGCCCCTGGATTATGTGGCCCTGCACGGCGTCTATACCTGGGTGGGGGATGAGAGCCGGCGGCACATCGCCCGCCTCATCGCCCGCCGGCTGAGGCCGGGCGGTGCCGCCTATCTCAGCTATAACTGCCTGCCTGGCTGGGCGGCGGCCATGCCGGTGCAGTTCCTGCTCAACGCCTACGGCCAGGCGCTGCCCGGTCCCAAGGCCGCCGCCGGCGACCAGGCGCGCGACCTGCTGCTGCACCTGTTGAACCAGGGGGCCGGCTATTTCACCGGCAACGCGGCGGCCAGTGCCCGCACCGACCGCCTGCGCGGCGCCACGGCGCCCTATCTGGTGCATGAATACATGCACAGCGGCTGGCGGCCGGCCTACCACGCCCAGGTGGCCGACGACCTGGCGGCGGCCAAGCTCAGCTACGCCGGCAGCGCCGCCTGGGTGGAGAACTTCCCCGACCTGATGATGACCCGGGCGCAGCAGGACATGGCGGCGTCCGCCCCCACCCGCGCCCTGGCCGAAACGGTGAAGGACTACGTCACCAACCAGCCGCTGCGCCGCGACATCTTCGTGCGCGGGCCCCTGGCGCTGGACGCCCGCCAGCGTGTGGCCCGGCTGGGCGCCCTGCGCTTGGTGGCCCTGGGCGAACCCGGCGCCGCCCTGCCCGATTTCACCCTGCCGCTGGGCAGCCCCGATCCCGAGGTGTCGCGGCTGTTCCACCCGGTGCTGGCGGTGCTGGCCGGCGGGCCCGCCACCCTGGCCGACCTGGTGGAGCATCTGGCGCGCACGGTGCCGGATTGGGGTCCCGACAGCGCCGGCTGCCTGCTGCGGGCGGTCGCCATCCTGGTGGCGGGTGACGTGCTGTCCCCCTGCCTGGCCGACGGGCAAATCCAGGCGGCCCTGCCGGGCGTGCGCCGCCTGAACCAGGCCCTTTTGGCCGACAGCCTGCCCGGCGGCGCCGCGCCGGACCATGAGGTCCGCCTGCCGGAACGCCTGGCCTCCGCCGTCACCGGCGGCGGCGTCATGGCCTCGGTGGAGGAAATGGGCGCCTTGGCCGCCCATTGGGCGGGCGAGGTGGTCATGCCCCCCGACGCCTTGTCCCGCCTGGCGCGGCTGGGCGTGCTGTGACGGCAACGACATGTCGCTTTGACGCCCGGCCGGTGGCGGCTTAATCTCCGGCGCCTGATTGATCATCCCAAGACGCCCCCTCCATGACCCACGCCCCGTTCCCCCAGCCCGTCACCGTCCTGCGGAGCCATTGATGCTGGCGAAGCTGGTGATCCTGGTTGGTTTGGTCGTCCTGGTGTGGAAGGCGTATCAGTGGGGCGCCCTGGCCCAGCGGCGCAAGATGGCCGGCGGGGCGCCCGCCGCGCGTGCGCCTGGTGCCGCCACCCCCCGGGCGCCGGAACCCGCCGCCGAGGATTTGCACGCCTGCGCCATCTGCGGCGCCTACGTCGCGCGCGGCTCCACCCCCTGCGGCAAGCCCGAGTGCCCGCAGCGGCGCTGAGCGATGTCGCCAGCGCCGCCGGGTACTTTGCTTACAGCGTCACCACCACGCGGCCGTTGACCGTGCCGGCGCGCAGGCGGTTGAAGATGGTGTTGATGGCGTCCAGGGGCTGCACCTCCACCTCCGCCTTCACCTTGCCCTCGCCGGCGAAGGCCAGGGCCTCGGCCAGGTCGGCGCGGGTGCCGACGATGCTGCCGCGCACGGTGATGCGGTTCAGCACGACGTCGAAGATGGGCAGGCCGAATTCACCCGGCGGCAGGCCGATCAGGGCCACGGTGCCGTGGCGGCGGCTCATGCCCACGGCCTGGGTGAAGGCGGGGCGGGAGACGGCGGTGACCAGCACGCCGTGGGCGCCGCCGATGTCGCTGTGCAGGCGCTTGGCCGGGTCTTCCTTGCGCGCGTTCACCGTCAGGTCGGCGCCCAGCTTCCGCGCCAGTTCCAGCTTGTCGTCGGCCACGTCGATGGCGGCGACGTGCAGGCCCATGGCCTTGGCGTACTGCACGGCCACATGGCCCAGCCCGCCGATGCCGGAGATGGCGACCCACTGGCCGGGCCGCGCCTCCGTCTCCTTCAGGCCCTTATAGACGGTGACGCCGGCGCACAGGATGGGGGCGATCTCCTCGAAGCCCACGCTGTCGGGCAGCACGCCGACGAAATTGGGATCGGCCAGGACATAGTCGGCATAGCCGCCGTTGACGGAATAGCCGGTGTTCTGCTGGGCGGTGCACAGCGTTTCCCAGCCCGTCAGGCAATGTTCGCAGTGGCCGCAGGCGGTGTACAGCCAGGGCACGCCCACCCGGTCGCCTTCCTTCACGTTGGTCACGCCGGCGCCCACAGCGGCGACGTAGCCCACCCCCTCATGGCCGGGGATGAAGGGCGGCTGCGGCTTCACCGGCCAGTCGCCGTCGGCGGCGTGCAGGTCGGTGTGGCAGACGCCGCTGGCCTGGATCCGCACCAGGATCTGGCCGGGGCCGACCTCGGGCACCGCCACCTCGCGCAGTTCCAGGGGCTGGCCCAGGGTGTGGACGACGGCGGCCTTCATGGTCCGGGGCAAAGACATCGGGGTGGTCCTTCCTGTCGTGGTTCTGTCGGGATGGTCGGGGGCGGTTGTCCAGAGGGGCCGTCCAGTCGCCGACAGAAGACACCCCTGCGCGCGCCGGGGCCTTGAGGTGGGTCAAGGCTTGGGGCGGTTCTCGTCGGTCTCCGGTTCCGCCGTCGCCGACAGCACCACCTGGCGCACCTCCGGCGGCAGGCGGTCCAGCACGCCGGCCACGCCGCGCAGGGCGGCGCGCAGGCTGTAGACCTGGTCTATCAGGGACAGGACCAGGGGCAGCGTGTCCTCCGCCACCCCCATGTCGTGGCGCAGGTCGCGGATCAGGCCGACGCGGGCCACGTCCACGGGGTGGAAGCGCCAGTCGCCGGCATGTTCCGGCGCGCGGTCGCCATCGGGCCGCACCCAGCCCTGGGCCACCCACCAGTGGATTTCCTGTACCGCGATATCGGGATACCGCGCGTTCACGGACTCCAGCGTCAACAGCGTCGTGCTCATGGCTTCAAGCTCCCTCACGGTCCAGGTCGGCCAGACCCGCGCGGGGGTCGGCGTCGTGCCGGGGCGTCCAGCCCTCCAGGAAGGCCGCCAGCTCCGGCTCCTCCCCGGGGGGTAGAACCACTTTCAGCTCCACCACCTGATGGCCCTGGCGGATGCCCCGGCCCTTCAGGCGCAGGCGGGTGCCGCTGCTGGAGCGCGGCGGGATGGCCAGCATGACGCTGCCGTGGATGGTGGGCACCTTGACCTTGGCGCCCAGCAGCGCCTCCTTCAGGGTGACGGGCAGCTCGATGACGATGTCGTCGCCGTCGCGGCGGTACAGCGGGTGGGGCGACACCGTGACCTCCACGAAGGCGTCGCCGGCGGGCCCGCCGTTCAGGCCCGGCCCGCCCTTGCCCGCCAGGCGCAGGGACTGACCGTCCTTCAGCCCGGCGGGGATGGCCACGTCCAGCACCTGGCCGTCGGGCAGGGTCAGGCGGCGGGTGGCGCCCTTGGCGGCGGTCAGGAAATCCACCGTCAGGGAATAGTGCGCGTCCGCCCCCTTCAGCGGAAAGCCGCCGCCGGGTTGACCACCCATGCCTTGCCCGCCCATACCTTGTCCAAACGCGCGGCGCAGCAGACTTTCCAGATCCTCATGGTCGAAGCCGCCCAGGTCCTCGGGGCCGGCCTGATAGCGCCCGTGGCCGCTGGCGAAGGGATCACCGGCATGCTGGCGGTAGAAGCCGCCGCCCCTATTTCCGCCCCTGTTGCCGCCGGCGGGGCCGCGCGGCGCGGTCTCGGCGCCAGTGTCGTCGATCTCCCCGCGGTCGAACCGGGCGCGCTTCTCCGGGTCGGACAGCAGGGCGTAGGCGGCGGCGATCTCCTTGAACTTGGCCTCCGCCTCCGGCTTGCCGGGGTTCAGGTCCGGATGGTGTTTCTTGGCCAGCGCGCGGTAAGCGGTGCGGATGGCCTTTTCGTCGGCGTCGCGGGCGACGCCCAGCAGGGCATAGGGATCCACCGGAGCTACCTCATTCCAGGGAATGGACCAGAGCCGAAAATGGGATCGACGGACCGGGCGGCACGGCCAGTGAGTGCGCGACCAATGGGCGGCCGGCCGGTCTTGCCCTCCGCCGCCGGGCGCAACGCCAGCTCTTCCGCCTGGCGCAGCACCGCCGCGGGGGGCATGCCGGCATCCAGGATAGCCCAGCGCACGTCGCCGGCGCCCCGGCGCATCTGGCTTAATAAGACGGGTAGGTCGGCGTCGGACGCATCCCGGACGGGGTCCTGTTCCCGGCGGCGCAGCCGCTCCGCCAGGATGTTCTCCGGCGCCTGCAGCCACAGGCCGGTGAAGCGCACGCGCGCCTCCGCCGCCACCTTGGCCGCCAGCTCCCGCTCCTCCGGCCGGGCGAACACCGCGTCCAGGATCACGCTGCGTCCGGCGGCCAGGCAGGCGGCGGCCTGGGTGCGCAGGCGGTCATAGACGGTCGCGCCCACGGCGGGGGTGTAGGCCTCATCCGGCAGGGGCTGGTCCGGGGCCAGGCCGAACAGCTGCTTGCGGATCACGTCGGTCCGCAGCACCCGCGCGCCGGGCGCGACACCCAGCAGGGGCGCCAGGTCGCGGGCCAGGGTGGACTTGCCCGTGCCACTGAAGCCGCCCACCGCCACCAGGCGCGGCCGGTCGCGGCGCAGGAACTCCAGCGCCAGTTGCAGATAGCGGTCGGCCTCCACCGCGCCCGCCGTCTTCTGGGTCGGCGTGGTCTGCCGCCGGGCGGCGGCGGCCGTGACCTGCGCCCGCACGGCGGCGCGCACCGACAGGAACAGGGGCAGGGCGGGCAGGCCGCCCAGCGGCCGCCCCTCCGGGCTGGCCACATCCTCGCCCGTCAGGTCCAGATAACGGTTCATCACCAGGCTGGCCAGGTCCGTCCGCTCGCGGAAGCACAGGTCCATCAGCAGGAAGGCCAAGTCATACAGCACGTCGGTGCGTGCCAGGCTGGGGTCGAACTCGATGGCGTCGAACGGCGTCGGCGCGCCGTCCACCAGGCAGACGTTGCCCAGGTGCAGGTCGCCGTGGCAGTCGCGCACCCGCCCGGCGTCGCGTCGCGCGTCCAGCAGGAAACCCTGCGCCGCCAGGGCGGCCTGCGCCTTGGCGTTCCAGGCGCGGATTTCGCCGGCGGTGAAGGCATCGCCCGGCTTCAGGTTGGCGCGGGTGATGGCGATGGCCTCCCCCAGGCCCTGGGCGCCGCCGCCGTCCGTTCGCGCGGGCTGGGCCCGGTGCAGGCGGGCCACGCGGTCGGCCAGGTCCAGCATCAGGGATGGCGTCAGGCGCCCCTGGGTCGCCATGCGGTCCAGCAGGGCGTCCTGGTCGAAACGGCGCATGACCAGCAGCCAATCCACCACCTGGCCCCCGGGCAGCGGCGGCTCATCCTCCCCCGCCGCCCATTCCGGCCCCAGGATCAGGCCGTCCGGGGTGCGCAGCACCGGGCGCAGGCCCAGATACAGGTTGGGGGCGAAGCGCCGGTTGACCGCCAGTTCCGCCAGGCAGAAGTGCCGCCGCCGCTCCACCGTGGAATAATCCAGATAGGAATAGCGCACGGCGCGCTTCAGCTTGTAGGCCCGGTCGCCCGCCAGGAAGACGTGGGAGATGTGGGTGTCGATGCGCTCCACCCGCCCCCGGGCGCCGAAGGATTCCGGATAGGTCAGGAAGACAAGCGTCTCGGTCTGGTCGTCCATGAAAGGCAGACTCCCTGGGAAGAAAGGGGGGCGGGGACCTGGGGGTGACGGGGCGCCAGCAGGCTCCTCTTGGAAAAACGATACGTCGGCCCAGGGTTCCGCCGCGTTGAGCGGGATCAACCGGGCCCCTTCCTTTGCAAAACGAATCTGGACCCTTGCAAAAGGTCGCCGGTGCCCCGCGAAACATGCCTGCCACACCCGCGTCAAAAGGGGGCGCGCATGCGGCAAACGCGTCGGTCGCCGCCTTGATTTGGGGTTCACCCGCCTTGTAAGGTGCGCCGCAACGCAACAAGGGGCTGGGGAGGACGGGTTTTCGGGCCCGAAAGGTTCCTTTTCCGCCCTTCCAGTGTGAAGACGGTCAGGCGATGGCGGCCTCAGGCGCGGCGAAGCTCAGTTTCCAGGGACTTATCCTGACGCTCCACCAGTTCTGGTCGGAGCAGGGGGCCCTGATCCTCCAGCCCTATGACATGGAGATGGGGGCCGGTACCTTCCACCCCTCCACCACCTTGCGCGCCCTGGGCGCCACGCCGTGGAAGGCCGCCTTCGTGCAGCCGTCGCGCCGGCCCAAGGATGGCCGCTATGGCGAGAACCCCAACCGCCTGCACCAGCATCACCAGTACCAGGTGATCCTGAAGCCCTCGCCGGCCAACGTGCAGGAGATTTACCTGGAAAGCCTGCGCCGCGTGGGCATCGACCCGGCCCAGCACGACATCCGCTTCGTCGAGGACGACTGGGAAAGCCCCACGCTGGGCGCCTGGGGCCTGGGCTGGGAAGTATGGTGCGACGGCATGGAGGTGACGCAGTTCACCTACTTCCAGCAGGTGGGCGGCATCGAGTGCGAGGTCGTGGCGGCCGAGCTGACCTACGGCCTGGAACGCCTGGCCATGTACATCCAGAACGTCGAGAACGTGTACGACCTGGATTTCAACGGCCAGGGCGTGAAGTACGGCGACGTCTATCACCGCAATGAGCGGGAGCAGAGCGCCTATAACTTCGAGGCTGCCGACACCGCCATGCTGCTGCGCCATTTCGAGGACGCGGAGCATGAGTGCGCCGAGCTGCTGAAGCGCGGCCTGGCCTGGCCGGCCTATGAGCAGTGCATCAAGGCCTCGCACAACTTCAACCTGCTGGACGCGCGCGGCGTGATTTCGGTGGTGGAGCGGCAGAGCTATATCCTGCGCGTCCGCGACCTGGCCAAGGCCTGCTGCGAAGCCTGGGTGGCCGGCGATAAGAAAGTGGACTGGACCCTGCCTGGGCCCGTTTCCGGTAAGGGGGCCTGAGCCATGGCCGAGCTGCTGATCGAGCTGTTTTCCGAGGAAATCCCCGCCCGCATGCAGGTGCGCGCGGCCGAGGATTTCAAGCGCCTGGTGACCACCAAGCTGGTTGATGCCGGCCTGGCCTTCACCGACGCCATCGCCCATTCCACCCCGCGCCGCCTGACCCTGGCCGTGACCGGCTTGGCCGTCCGCCAGGCCGACGTGCGGGATGAGCGCAAGGGCCCGCGCGTCGGTTCCCCCGACGCGGCCGTGCAGGGCTTCCTGCGCGGCGCCGGCCTCACCAGCCTGGACCAGTGCGAACAGCGCGACACGGGCAAGGGCGTGTTCTGGTTCGCCGTGGTGGAAAAGCCGGGCGGGGCCACCATCGACGCCCTGCCGGGCATCATCGACGCCGCCATCCGCGAACTGCCCTGGCCCAAGTCCATGCGCTGGGGCAACAACACCTTCCGCTGGGTGCGGCCGCTGCAGTCCATCCTGGCGCTGTTCGACGGCACCGTGGTGCCGGGCTACCTCACCCTGAAGACGGCCGAACCGGCGCCCGAGGTGTCGGAAGGCAACGTCTGCCTGGGCGGCGAGCCCACCGCCGTGACCTTGCCCTATGGCAACACCACGCGCGGCCATCGCTTCCTGGCGCCCGACGCGCTGACCATCGCCGACTTCGCTGATTACCAGCAGAAGCTGGCCGGCGCCTTCGTCGTGCTGGACCGTGAGGCGCGCAAGGCCCGCATCCTGGAACAGGCCAACGCCCTGGCTGCCGCCGAGGGCCTGAGCTTGCGCGACGATCCCGGCCTGCTGGAAGAGGTGGCGGGTCTGGTGGAATGGCCCGTGGGCCTGATCGGCACCATCGACCAGGCCTTCATGGACGTGCCGGCGGAGGTGCTGACCACCTCCATGCGCACGCACCAGCGCTATTTCGCCCTGGAGACCAATGACGGCAAGCTGGCGCCGCGCTTCATCCTGATGGCCAACCGCACCACCGAGGACGGCGGCAAGGCCGTGGTGGCGGGTAACGAGCGCGTGCTGCGCGCCCGCCTGTCGGACGCCAAGTTCTTCTGGGACATGGACCGCAAGGTGCCGCTGGAAGACCAGGCCAAGAAGCTGGCCGACATCACCTTCCATGCCAAGCTGGGCACGACGGCGGCCAAGGTGCAGCGGGTGGAAGGCCTGGCGGCGGTCATCGCCCGGGCCATCCACGCCGACGTGGATGCCACCCGCCGTGCCGCCCGGTTGGCCAAGGCCGATCTGGTGACTGGTCTGGTGGGGGAGTTCCCCGAGGTGCAGGGCGTCGTCGGCCGCTACATCGCCTATGAGCAGGGCGAAAGCGCCGCCGTGGCGGAGGCCATCGCCGACCATTACAAGCCCCTGGGCCCCAGCGACAGCTGCCCCACGGCCCCGGTTTCTGTGGCGGTCGCCCTGGCCGACAAGATCGACACCCTGGTGGCCTTCTTCGGCATCGATGAGAAGCCCACGGGATCGCGTGATCCCTACGCTTTGCGCCGCGCCGCCCTGGGCGTCATCCGCCTGGTGGTGGAGAACGGCCTGCGTGTGGACCTTAGCGACCTGTTCCTGGTGGCGCGGGGCCAACTGGGCCTGGACCACGCCGCCTTGGATGGCGAGTTGCTGGCCTTCTTCGCCGACCGCCTGGTGGTGGCCCTGCGCGAAAAGGGCGTGCGCCACGATCTGATCGCCGCGGCGCTCGCCGGCCGGGCGGAGGGTGACTTGGTCCGCCTGCTGGCCCGCGTGGAGGCGTTGGCCGGCTTCGTCAACACCGACGATGGCGCCAACCTGCTGGCCGCCTTCCGCCGTGCCGCCAACATCCTGCGCATCGAGGAGAAGAAGGACGGCCACGCCCATGATGGCGTGCCGGACGCGGCGCTGTTGCAGGTGGATGAGGAAAAGGCGCTGGCGGCGGCGCTGGATGCCGCGCGCACGGCGTCGGAGCCGGCCCTGGCCGCCGAGAACTATGTGGGCACCATGGCGGCGCTGGCCACCCTGCGCGGCCCGGTGGACGCCTTCTTCGACAAGGTGACGGTGAACGCGGACGATCCGGCCCTGCGGGCCAACCGGCTGCGTCTGCTGGCCGGCATCCGTCGCACGCTGAACCATGTGGCGGATTTCTCGGTCATCGAGGGATGAGTTCGCGGGGGCCGGGAAACCGGCCCCCGTTTTCGTATGGGCCGCCCGCGCCCACCGCATCGGGCGGTCACAATCTTGGCCCTTCCGCTGGCCGGGATAGTTTGCAAGGCTTTGATATCAGTACGCGTGACCAAAACGGGGCCGGTCTTGGCCGGACCCCGAAAAAACATAAATCGCAGTGAAAACTTCGGGGAAACTGGCGAGCGGCGGCCCAACAGACAACCGGCCGCGGCCCCGCCGAACGCATCGGGTGAGGAACCATGAGCAGCGTGTCCAAGTGGGTGTACAGCTTCGGCGACGGCAAGGCCGAGGGCCGGGCCGAGATGAAGAACCTTCTGGGTGGCAAGGGTGCCAACCTGGCGGAGATGAGCAATCTGGGATTGCCCGTGCCGCCCGGCTTCACCATCACCACCGAGGTCTGCACCTGGTTCTATGACAACGGCCGCCAGTACCCGGCCGAGCTGAAGGACCAGGTGGCCGCCGGCTTGAAGGCGGTGGAGGGCATCATCGGCGCCACCTTCGGCGACGCGGACAACCCGCTGCTGGTCTCCGTCCGCTCCGGCGCCCGCGCCTCCATGCCCGGCATGATGGACACGGTGCTGAACCTGGGCCTGAACGACATCACCGTCCGCGGCCTGGCCAAGCGGTCGGGGGACGAGCGTTTCGCCTATGACAGTTACCGCCGCTTCATCCAGATGTACGGCAACGTCGTCCTGGACGTGGACCATCACCATTTCGAGGAGATCCTGGACAGCCACAAGCGCGACCGGGGCCTCAGCTACGATACCGACCTGGAGGCCAGCGACTGGCAGGCGGTGATCGAGGGCTATAAGGACGTGGTGCAGGAGGCCCTGGGCCGCCCCTTCCCGCAGGATGTGCAGGAACAGCTGTGGGGCGCCATCGGCGCCGTGTTCGGCAGCTGGATGAACCAGCGCGCCATCACCTATCGCAAGCTGCACGAGATTCCGGCCAGCTGGGGCACGGCGGTGAACGTCCAAGCCATGGTGTTCGGCAACATGGGCAACGACTGCGCCACCGGCGTGGCCTTCACCCGCAACCCGTCCACGGGTGAGAACGCCTTCTACGGCGAATATCTCATCAACGCCCAGGGCGAGGACGTGGTGGCCGGCATCCGCACGCCGCAGCACCTGACCATCGCCGGCCGCCAGGCCAACGGGTCCGACCTGCCGGCCATGGAAGAGAGCATGCCGGAGGTGTTCCAGCAGCTGGACGCCGTGCGCCTGAAGCTGGAGCGGCACTACCGCGACATGCAGGACATCGAGTTCACGGTGCAGCAGAAGAAGCTGTACATGCTGCAGACCCGCAATGGGAAGCGCACCACCGCCGCCGCGCTGAAGATCGCCGTGGACATGGCGCGGGAAGGGCTGATCGACGAGGCCGAGGCCGTGCGCCGCATCGAGCCCAAGTCCCTGGACCAGCTGCTGCACCCCACCCTGGACCCCAAGGCCGAGCGCAAGATCATCGCCAAGGGCCTGCCCGCCAGCCCGGGGGCGGCCTGCGGCAAGGTGGTGTTCTCGGCGGACGAGGCGGAGCGCCTGTCCCAGATGGGCGACGCCGTCATCCTCTGCCGCGTGGAAACCAGCCCGGAGGACATCCACGGCATGCACGCCGCCGCCGGCATCCTGACCACCCGCGGCGGCATGACCAGCCACGCCGCCGTGGTAGCGCGCGGCATGGGCCGGTCCTGTGTGTCGGGTGCCGGTGAACTGCGCATCGACTACAAGACCGGCGTCATGACCGTGCGCGGCGAGAAGATCGCCGCCGGCGACATCATCACCATCGACGGCTCGACCGGCGAGGTCATGCTGGGCCACGTGCCCACCATCCAGCCGGAACTGTCCGGCGACTTCGCCACCCTGATGGGCTGGGCCGACCGTTTCCGCCGCATGAAGGTGCGCACCAACGCGGAAACCCCGCTGGACGCCCGCACGGCGGTGAAGTTCGGAGCGGAGGGCATCGGCCTCTGCCGCACCGAGCACATGTTCTTCGATACCGAGCGCATCATCGCCGTGCGCGAGATGATCGTGGCGGAGACGGAGGCCGGCCGCCGTGCGGCCCTGGCCAAGATCGCCCCCATGCAGCGCCAGGATTTCGTGGAGCTGTTCCGTATCATGGCCGGCCTGCCGGTCACCATCCGCCTGCTCGATCCGCCGCTGCACGAGTTCCTGCCCAACAGCGAGGAGGAGATGGACGAGGTGGCCAAGGCCGCCGGCACGGACATCCAGCGGGTGCGCCACCGCGCCCTGCAGCTGCACGAGGCCAACCCCATGCTGGGCCATCGCGGCTGCCGCCTGGGCATCTCCTACCCCGAAATCTATGAGATGCAGGCCCGCGCCATCTTCGAGGCGGCGGTCGAGGTGGGCAAGGCCGGTCAGACCGTGACGCCTGAGATCATGATCCCCCTGGTCGGCACCAAGAAGGAACTGGACATCCTGAAGGCCGTCATCGACCGGGTGGCGGGCGAGGTGAAGCAGTCCTCCGGCGTGCAGATCGACTATCTGGTCGGCACCATGATCGAGCTGCCGCGCGCGGCCTTGCGGGCGGCGGAGATCGCCCAGTCGGCGGAGTTCTTCAGCTTCGGCACCAACGACCTGACGCAGACCACCTTTGGCATCAGCCGCGACGACGCCGCCAGCTTCCTGCCCGACTATCAACGGGCCGGCATCTTCGAACACGATCCTTTCGTGACCCTGGACACGGAAGGCGTGGGCGAGCTGGTGTCCATCGCCGCCGAACGCGGCCGCAAGACCCGCCCGGACATCAAGCTGGGCATCTGCGGCGAGCACGGTGGCGACCCGGCGTCGGTCTATTTCTGTGAGAAGGTGGGGCTCAGCTACGTTTCCTGCTCCCCCTACCGCGTGCCCATCGCCCGCCTGGCGGCGGCGCAGGCGGCCCTGATGGGCGACCGGCCGGCCAGCGAGGCGTAAATCCCCGAGGCGTAAATCCCGCCAGGGGGCATCAACGGGTACCGGGGCCGGGAGGGCAACTTCCCGGCCCCGTTCTCCCAGCGGTGTCTGTGTCGACTGCCGGGTTGGGTCCGAGAGCACCAAGCGTCACGATCCGCATTGGAAGCTTTGGGAAATATATTCGTCAGGGTGTGATCGGCTCAGGTGGGCTCACCTGAGCCGTGATCAGCTGCCGTTGTCGGCCTTGTGGAAATACGGCCTGGCGATGGCGTCCAGCCGGCCTTCGCGGTACAGCGCCTCGGCCGCCTCGCGCAGGGCGGCGGTTTCCGGCGCGTCTTGGGTGGTGGGGCCACCCGCCAGCCAGGCCTCCATGGTGGTGATCTCCAGCCGGTCCCCCAACTGGTCGGCCAATCCATCCTCCCGCGCCACCACGTCGATGACCGAGGCGATGCCCAGCATGGCGTCCACCCGCCCCCGGGCCACCATGCGCAGGCCATTCACCATGGACGGCACCGCCTGCACCGATAGCCCGTAGTGCTGGATAAGGGGGGTCAGCACCTGGATGCCGGCCGCACTGACCGCTACCACCCCCAACCGGCGCAAATCGTCCGGCGTCGCCAACGGCACGCCTCGGCGGGCAAGCGCCACCACCGTTGCGCGCATGGTCAGGGCCAAGGGCACGATGGCCTGGTGACGTGCCTCAAGGGGAAGCGCGATCATGCCGTAGGTCTTGGGGCCATCGCTGCCCTGGTCCCGTAGCAGCTCGGTATAAAGGCGCACGCCTGGCAACAGTTCGATGGTGCCGCGCACGCCAGCCCGGTCCAAGATGGACTGCGCCTGTTCCACCATGACCCCTGTGGGCAGCCCTTGGGCGTTCCATGTCCCCAATACCGGCAATTCCGGCACCAGCAGGCGGATCGGCCCCGTCGGTGCCCGCGCTTGGGCGCGCCCCTTGGCGCTGGCGGTCATAGCCAGCAGCGCGAACAGCAAGGCGCGACGATCTAGAATCATGGGGCTAGAATCATGGGGCTAAAATCATGGGGCAGGCCCGCCTGGGAATGGTGACGTCATCGGTTAGGTGGGCGATAGGCGCCCTTTGGACTACCCCAATTCGACAGGTATTGGACCCAACGGCAACGCAGTCACGTCGACGCCGCCATCATCAAATTGATTTCCCGCGCGTCCAGGCGGTGTGACGGGCTCTCTTCCCGCACTCTCCCTTGGCGTCAATGCGCAGCAGGAAGTCCGCCGTCGCCTTGCCCGGCTGCAAGGGTGAGGCGTCCGGGCATGCCGGCTGACCGATGGTTCAGCTGCCGCTGTCCGCCTTGCGGAAATGCTGGTGGGCGATGGCGTCCAGCCGGCCTTCGCGGTACAGCGCCTCGGCCGCCTCGCGCAGGGCGGCGGTTTCGCGCGCGGTCCGCGCGGTGGGGGCGCAGGCCAGCCAGGCGTCCATGGTGGTGATCTCCAGCCGGTCCCCCAACTGGTCGGCCAGGCCATCCTCCCGCGCCACCACGTCGATGGCGGCGGCGATGCCCAGTATGGCGTTCACCCGTCCACGGGCCAGCATGCGCAAGCCGTTCACGACGGAGGGCACCGTCTGCACCGCGAGGCCGTACCGCTGGATGACGGGGGTCAGTGCCTGGGTGCCCGAGGCGCTGACCGCGACCGGCCCCACCTGGCGCAGATCCTCCAAGGTGGCCAGCGGCACGCCCCGGCGGGCGACCGCAATCAGGCGCGCGGACATGGTCAGGGCCAAGGGGACGATGGCTTGATAGGGCGCGCGGATGGGCAGGGCGATCATGCCGTAAGTTTTGGTGCTGCTCGCATCCGCCGGCGCCCCTGCCGGCGTCAACTCCGCCCGCGCCAGCTCGGCATAGAGGCGCACAGCCGGCACCAGCTCAATGGTGGCGGGAATGCCGGCGCGGTCCAGGATGGCCCGGGCCTGGTCCACCACCAGCCCGGTGGGGTGTCCTTGCGGATCGCGCTCCCCCAGAACCGGCAGTTCCGGCACCAACATGCGGATGCGGGCCGATGGCGCCTGCGTCCCTTCCTGGGCCGGGGCGACGCGCACCCCGCCGGCGCTGAAGGCCAGCAGCAGGGACAGGACGGTGCGGCGGTGCAGGGGCATGGTTGGCGGCCGGCCGGTAGCAAGAACGTTCCCGCTTAGGTGGGAAACGTTGGGCCTCTAAACTACCCTAAATCCGCGCGTAGCTGACCCAACGGCAACGCGGTCGTTTCCTTGACGGTCGACACTGCCATCATCGAATTGATTTCCCGCACGCCCGGCAGCTGCGACAGCCTCTTGAAGAACAGGGCCTCATAGGCCTCGACATCCTTGGCGACGATGCGCAGCAGGAAATCCACCTGGCCCATCAGCACGAAACATTCCAGCACCTCCGGGATGTCGGCGATGGCGCGGCGGAAGGCGTCCAGACTATCGCCGGCGTGCGCCTCCAGCTTCACATGGGCGAAGACCAGGAAGTTCAGGCCCAGTTCCCGCCGGTCCAGCAGGGCCACCCGCTGCCGGATCAGGCCCGTTTCCTCCAGCCGCTGGATGCGGCGCCAGCAGGGGGACTGCGACAGCCCCACCTTGTCGCCCACGTCCGCGGCCGACGCGGCGCCGTCCTGTTGCAGCACGTCGAGGATTTTCCAATCCAGCCCATCCAACTTATGTCGCATGACTCATTTCCTAAATGGTAGTTTCAAACATGACACATGCCGAGAATGGCAAAATTACACCGTCTTCGCAAAGACTATGCGCGCCATGGTCGCTATTGTTGCTCTCATCGGAACACGATTTGTTGAAGAGCCGCCGCCATGCCCCCCTTGGATTGTTCCCCCGCCGATTACGCCGTCCTGCATCCCACCCTGACGCTGGTGCGCAGCGGCGAAGGCTTCGTCGCCCTGGCCGTCAACCGCGCCGGTCCGTTGGACGTGACCCTGGACTGGAGCCGCCTGGACCCGGTGGAGAACACCGACGGCCTGGACGCCGCCATCGACTACGCCCTGTCGGTCGCCCGCCATCGGGGCGAGGCCGACCGGCGGGCCGGCCGGCCCTGGGCCACGGCCCACGCCGTCGTCGTCGGGCACGAGGGGGCCGCGGCTGAGGCTGCCGTGCGCCGGGCCGTGGCCGTGGCCGCCGTGCCGGTGGCCGGCCTGCCGGAGACCCGGGTATGAGCGCGGCCGCGGCCGCCGCGCCCCTGAACTCCAGCCCCGTCATGCTTTCGGTGGCGGCCGACGCCAGCCCCGGCCTGCTGTCCCGCTTGATGGGCACGCTGGCCCGGCTGGACATCGTTCCTCTGCACGTCTACGCCCGCCGCCGCGCCGACGCCCCGGGTGAGGACATGCTGGAGGTGGACATCCAGCTGCCCGATACGGCATCGGCCTACAGCGACCGGGTGGCGGCCCTATTCCGCAACGTGGTGGGCGTGCATCAAGTCGCCGGTTCGGTCTAAGGAAAAAATTAGGACGCGACCGCGTCCACCCGGCAATTAAGGGAACAGCTTAAAGCGGCTGCACGGCCGGTGCTTCGGTGCCGGCCCGCCAGCTGCGCAGGCCCAGGATGGCCAGTACGATGAAAGCGGCGTAGAGGCCGGCGGTCAGGTACAGGTCCTTGACCAGGTACAGGGCGACATAGGCCACGTCGACCGCGATCCACAGCCACCAATTCTCGATATGCTTGCGGGCGGTCCAATACTGGGCCACCAGGCTGAAGCCGGCCAGGGTGGCGTCCAGATAAGGCAGGGAGGCATCGGTCCAACGAGCCATGGCCAGGCCCCAGGCGGCGCTGGCGACGGCGCCGGCGGCCAGGGCCAGGATGGCGTTCCGGGTGGACAGCGGCCGCACCACCACCTGTCCCTCATCGCGCACGCCCCGGCGCCAGCAGACCCAGCCATAGACCAGGAAGGCGCCGAACACCGCCTGCAGCACCATGTCGGAATAGAGATTGGCCTCCAGGAAGACCACGCCGTAGAGCGCGACGGACGCCAGACCCAGCGGCCAGCACCACAGGGACCGGCGGGTGGTGGTCCAGACGGCCAGGGCGCTGACGACGACGGCGACGATTTCCAGCGGGGACATGGGGGCGGCGCCGTTCGTTGTTACAGGGGGGCGTTGTTACGGGTTTCGTTGTTACAGGGGCAGGTCGCGGATGAAGGCCAGCAGGGCCTGGCCGTCGGCGCCATGGAACCATTCGGCATGGCTCAGGAAATAGCCCTCGTAGGCCAGGCCGGCATTCCCGGCCGACCGCGTGACCCCGTGGAAATAATCGGTTTCCGCCAGGGCGAATTCCGCATGCACCAGGGGCAGCAGGGCGGCCAGCGCCTGGCGCCGTCCGGCGTCCAAGGGGCTGACGGCATGATAGCCGGCCAGCAGGGCCGCCACCTGGTCGTGATGTACCTTGGGGGCCCGCGATTCCGTCAGGGCCAGCCATTCCACCGTGTTGCGCTCGATGGCCGTGGCCAGGTCGTAGAGCGCGGTGGTGCGGTCGGCCAGCCCGAAATCCAGCACCGCCGCCACCGTCGCCGTGGGGCCGGCCCCCGTCCAGGTGAGGTTGGAGGCGTGCAGGTCATTGTGCGTCCACAAGGGCGCCAGGTGGCCCAGATGGGGCCTCAGCCGGTCATGGAAGGGCAGCAGCAGGCGCCGCGTGTCGTCTCGCCAGGGCCGGATGGACAGATAGTCGGCCAGGGCGGGCCGGGCGGCGACATAATCCGCCATGGCTGCCAGCGGATCGTCGCCGGCGAACAGGGTGAAGCCTGACACCAGCGGCTGGCCGGCACGATGCGGCCGGTTGAACCCCGCCGCCGCCTGGTGCAGGCGGGCCATGACCCTGCCCGCCGCCTGGGCGTGGGTGACCTCCTGGAACGGGGTCCAGGATGGCGCCTCCCGATACACATCCAGGCCCGGCGCCAGGCCGTGCACCTCGTAGGTCCACTCGCCCAGGGTCAGGGCGCGGGCGCCCGTGCCGGTGACCAACACCTCGCAGATCCCCACCCCCAAGGCCGCGCCGTTGCGGCGCAGGTGGTCCATGAAGGCGTGTTCGTCTTCCAACTGGGCGGCGCTGCGCACCCGCGCGTGGTGGCGCTTCACGAACACCGCCGCGCGGCTTCCCCCCACCGTCGCCACCACCGAGGCGGCGGAGAACGGGCGGGGGCTGTGGCTCAGGATGCCGCGCACCGCGCCCGCGTCGGGGTAATGGCGCAGCAGGCCCGCCACCTCCGCCACCGTCAGGGGGGGCCAGTCGGGCAGCACCGCGTCCACGCCCATGCCGTGGGCAAGGGGAGGGGCGTGGTGCGGGCTCTCTAACCGGGACCGGGCGGGGGAGGCGCTCATGAAAAGGGGCGGACCTTACAGAGACTGTTGGCCTTACAGGGAATACTGGATCGTGAAGCGCGCCGTGCGCGGCGCCCCCAGATGCAGATAGGCGTCGCCGGCGCTTTCGCCAACATCCTTCCAGTAGCGCCGATCCAGCAGGTTGTCGACCGACAGCCGCAGGGTCAGCTTTTCGTCCAGCGCGCTGGGGGCGTAGCGCAGGCCGGCGTTGAACAAATGATAGGCCGGCGCGGTGGCCACGGCGTCGCGCGCCGCCGCCCGCGCGCCCACATACTGCCACCCGGCCAGCAGGGCCAGCCCGTCCAGGTGGGGCAGGGTGTAATCGGCGTACAGGGCCGTGCGCACATGGGGCACGTTGATGGCCTGGTGGCCGTCATAGGCGGGCGTGCCCGTGCCATAGGCCACGGCGTGCATGAAGGTGGCGCTGGCCGTCAGGCGCAGGGCCTCAGTCACCTGGCCGGCGGCGTTCAGTTCCAGCCCGTCGTGCCGCTCCGTCCCCTGGCGCACATAGGTGAAGCCATAGGCGCTGTCGTCGGGCTTGGCATACTCATAGGCCTTGCTCAGGCGGAAGACGCTGGCGCCCAGCAGCAGGCCGTTCCAGTCGTACTTGGCGCCCACCTCGTCCTGCCAGGACAGCGACGGCGACAGGATCTCGCTGGCGTTGGTGGCCCAGGCCGGCGCCTGCCCGCCCAGCGACAGGCCGCGCGAATGGCTGGCATACAGGGTCACGGCCGCCAGCGGCTTGTAGACCAGGGCCGCCTGCGGCAGGGGCAGGGTCTCCGCCGTGTTGCGGATGGTGGTGTGGCTGACGTCATAGGCGCGTTCGCGCAGGAACACGCCACGCACGCCGGCGTCCAGCTCCAGCCCCCGGACCAGGGCGCCCAGGTCCACCCTGTCCATGCCGATGAGCGCGTATTGGCGGCTGTCCAGCCGCTGGTAATTGGCGCCCGGGTTGTTGGGAGAACGGTCGAAGGCCAGGGGGGTGGGGTTATAGATGTTGTCGCTGCCGACATAGTCATAGACGTAGTCGGTCTGCGTCACCGTGCGGCGAAAGACGCTGGCGCCCAGGGTCAGGCTGTGGCCGATGGCGCCCGTCGCCGCCTTGCCCAGCAGCAGGGCCTGGGCCTGGTCATCCTCCCGCGCGTCGTTCGGGCTGCGGTAGTCGTAGACGTCGAAGTCGCCGTTGGGCGCGAAGTAGTAACCGGGTGACTCGCCGGCGGCGCAACTGGGGACGTTGTAGCAGCCATAGGCGAAGGCCACGTTGTCGTCGATGACCGTGCGGCTGTGGCCGGCCGAAACCGCCAGGCGCCAGTCTTCACTGAACCGGTGCTCATACTGGCCGGACAGGTTCAGGGCGTTGATGGTCACCGGCTTGGTCCAGGACTGCGCGCCCAGCATCCGTTCCGGCGACACCGTGTCCAGCGCCGGCAGGGCGGTGCCGCCCAGCAACTGGTAGCCGGAGACGGAGTGCTGCACCCGGCGCTGGTATTCCAGGTCCAGATTAAAGGTATCGTCCTCCGTCGCCCGCCAGTCGCCGGCGATGGAGCCGAAGTTGCGGTAGCCATCGGCATGGTCGACGTAACTGGCGATGTCCTCATGCGCCGCATTCAGGCGCAGGCCGTACTGCTTGCGCTCGCCAAAGACGGAACCGACGTCCACCGCGCTGTAGAAACCGCCCCGGTTGTCGGTGCCCAGGGTCAGGCTGCGCACATTCGCCGGCCGCTTGGTGACGTAATCGACCAGGCCGCCCGGAGCCACCACGCCGGCATCCACCCCGGCCAGGCCCTTCAGGAACTCCACCCGCTGCTTGTTTTCCAGCGCCACCGGCTGTTCCCCGGCGATGGTCAGGCCGTTGATCTGCAGGCCGGTGGCCAGATCCAGCGGGAAGCCGCGGATGGCGATGTCTTCGTAATAGCCCTCCGGCGCGTAGTTCTCACCGATGGAGGCGTCGTTGCGGATCAGATCGCTCAGGCGCCGGGCCTGCTGGTCGTCCATCAGGTCGCGGGTGACGACGCTGACCGACGCTGGGGTGTCCAGCACCGTGCCGGCGGCGCCGAACTGGGTGTCGGTGGCGCGGAAGCCCTGGTCGCGCACGCCGGTGATGATGACGGTGGCCGGCTGGTCGGCCGGCTCGGCCTGCGCGGCCCCACCCACCACCAGGGCGATCGCCGCCACGGAGTGCATAAGGCGGTGGGGGCGGCGGAGGAAAATCGTCACGGGGCTGTCATCCTGAAAGGGGCGGCCCGCCATGTCCGCCGCGGAAGAGCGGCGTGGGGCAAGCCACGAACAGAATTGGGATTGGCGGTTTTTTGGCGGATTCACGCCGCCGGGTCAAACCTCTGCCTGGTCAGGGCCGGGTTGCGCGCCCGCCAAACCGGCAATTAAGAATGATATTGATTCTTAATATCATGCATCATATAGCTGCGGCAGGAACCAACCTCACGGGGAAAACAAAAATGCAGCGAACGCTGTTACAGGCGACCGTTCCGCTTTGGCTGTTGGCGGCGCTGGGGGGCGCCACCCTGTCCCACGCCGCGTCGGCGGCGGTGTCCGATACCGCGTCGTCGGCGGCCCCACCTGACGCGGCGCCCGCGGATGCGGCCGACACCGCGGCGACGATCACCATTACCGCCACGCGCACGGCCAAGGACATCAGTGACGTCCCCGCCAGCGTCAGCGTCATCACCAGCCAGCAGATCGACGACCAACTGGTGACGGACATCAAGGATCTGGTGCGCTACGAACCCGGTGTCTCGGTCCGCAAAAGCCCGGCGCGCTTCACCTTGGCCGGGTCATCCACCGGGCGCGATGGCGACAGCGGTTTCAACATCCGCGGGCTGGAGGGCAATCGCGTCCTGATGCTGACCGACGGCATCCGCGTGCCCGATGCCTACAGCTTCGGCGCCCAGAACATGGGGCGCGGCGATTATGTCGACCTGGGGCTGTTGAAGTCCGTGGAAATCCTGCGCGGCCCCGCATCGGCGCTGTACGGCAGCGACGGCGTGGCCGGCGCCGTCAGCTTCATCACCAAGGATCCGGAAGATTTTCTGACCGCGGGCCCAGATGGGAAAACAAGGGATTGGGCGGCGCAGGGCTCGGTCGGCTACACCTCCGCCGATGGCGCCTGGTCCAAGGGGGCCGTGGCCGCGGGCCGGGTGGGCAAGCTGCAGGCCCTGGTGGCCTATACCCGGCGCGACGGCAACGAGACCGCGACCAATGGCGACAACAACGCCGCCAACACCGACCGCACGACCGCCAACCCGCAGGATCTGCAGTCCAACGCCGTCCTGGCCAAGGTGGTCTATGAGCCGTCGGACGCGCACCGCCTGCGCCTGACCTTCGACCATGATGACAACCACACCAACACCACGGTGTTGAGCGCCATCGCCAAGCCGCCGCTGTCCTCCACCAGCGTGCTGGGCCTCATCGCCCGCGACCGCGAGGACCGCAACCGCGTCAGCCTGGACCACCGCTATGACATCGGCGCGGACGTGATCGAAAGCCTGCGCTGGACGGCCTACTACCAAGAAACCCACGCCACCCAGTATGGGGCGGAGGATCGCAACACCGCCGCCGATCGCACGCGCGACAGCACCTTCGACACCCGTGTCTATGGCGTCGACCTTCAGGCGCAGAGCAAGACGCTGGGCCACGACCTGACGCACACCTTCGTCTACGGCGGCGACTACTCCGTCACCCACCAGGAGTCGCTGCGCGATGGCACGGTGCCCTCCGCCGGCGATGCCTTCCCCTCCCGCGCCTATCCCACCACCGACTATACGCTGGCGGGCGTTTTCGTGCAGGACGAGATCAACGCCTTCGACCGCCGGCTGACGCTCTACCCCGCCGTCCGGTTCGACTATTACGATCTGTCGCCCAAAAAGAACGACCCGCTGTTCACGGCGCTGACGCCCATTTCCAAGAACGACAGCCATGTCTCGCCCAAGCTGGGCCTCCTCTACCACGTGCTGCCGGACGTGGGCGTGTTCGTGAACCTGGCGGAAGGCTTCAAGGCGCCGTCGCCGTCGCAGGTGAACAACGGTTTCGCCAACCCCACGCAGAACTACAAGTCCGTCTCCAACCCCAACCTGAAGGCGGAAACCAGCCAGACCATCGAGGGGGGCTTCAAGTTCAACGGGGGCTGGGGGGCTGGCGTCGAGAACGCCGCGTTGGGCGGCGGCCGCTGGGACGCCAGCGTCACCGGCTATGCCGGCCGCTACCGCGACTTCATCGACCAGGTGCAGGTTGGCGGCACCTTCACCGCCGCCAACCCGGCGATCTACCAGTACGTGAACCTGTCGCGGGTGACCTTGCGCGGGGCGGAGGCCAAGGGCCAGGTCACCCTGAACTCCGGCATCGGGGCGCTGGCCGCCTTTTCCTACACCCAGGGCGACAGCACCTCCGGCGGTGTCACCACGCCGCTGGACAGCGTCGATCCGTGGAAGGTGGTGCTGGGCTTGACCTACCGCGACCCGGCCGGCCGGTACGGTGGCCAGCTGACCATGACCCATTCCGGCGCCAAGGACCGGTCCGATGTCAGCAGCGCCACCTACTTCCTGCCCAAGGCCTTCACCATCGTCGATGCTACGGCCTACTGGACCGTGACAGAGAACGCCAGCCTGCGCGTCGGCATCTTCAACCTGACGGATGAGAAGTACTGGTGGTGGGGTGATGTGCGCGGCCAGTCCGCGACCTCCACCGTGCTGGATGCGTGGACCCAGCCGGGCCGCAACGTTGGCGCCTCGCTGACCCTGAAGCTGTGACCCTGATGCGCTGATACCGATCCGGCCGGCGGGGGGACGTCCGGCCGGATCCTGGTGGCGGCGGGCCCCGCCCGTGCCCGCCGCCACCTTCCTCCCCGCTCGCATGACCTGCCCAAGGAGGGCACCCCGATGACCATGCATGAGACGCTTAAAGCCGGCCGCCGCACTTTCATGACCGGCGCCGCCCTGCTGGGTGTCGCCACCCACCTGCCGCTGGCGGCCCGCGCGGCCGAAGCGGCCACCGCTTCCGTGGCCCCCACCCCGGAACAGGACAGGCGGGCCATCCTGGGCATGGCCGGCACCTACAAGGTGACCTTCGATTTCCGCGAGACCACGCCCTTCCTGCCCGACTACACGCCCATCGCGCCCAAGGTCAGCGGTGGGGATGAGGTGGTGCGGGTGGTGGAGGACGCTGGCTCCATCATTCGCCTGCAGCACATCCTGGTGGTGGACGGCGAGGACGGCCTGCCCGTGGTGGTCAAGCACTGGCGGCAGGACTGGACCTACCAGCCGGCCGCCGTGCTGGCCTACCAGGGCACGGGCCACTGGTCGCTGACCCCGGTGGACGGGGCGGCGGCCAAGGGGGCCTGGTCCCAGACCGTTTGGCAGACGGATGATTCCCCGCGCTATGGCGGGGTGGGCTGCTGGCGCCACGACGCCGGCGTCTCGCGGTGGACCGGTAACGAGACGTGGCGCCCCCTGGCCCGTCGTGACGCCACCCGCCACCCGCCCTATGACCGCTACAGCGGCACCAACCGCCACGCGCTGACGCCCGCCGGCTGGGTGCATGAGCAGGACAACGCCAAGCTGGGGCTGCGGGAGGGGGGCTTGGTCACCTTCGTGCATGAAACGGTGATCAACACCTACAGCCGGTCCAACGCCTTCCCCGTCGCCGTGGCGGATGAGTACTGGACCAAGACCATGACCTATTGGGCGGCCGTGCGCGCCGCCTGGGACCAGGTCATCGCCCGGCACCAGGGCGTCAGCGTGGCGGAAGAGGCCAACAACGGCTCCGTCACCGGCAAGGCGCTGATGGGCCTGGCCGACAGCATTGCCAAGGGGGGCAAGGGCGTCCCGGACGCAATCGCCGAAGCCCGCCGCGTCATCGCCGATGCGACGCAGGGCTCCGCGAAGTCCGGCGCCTGACGTCCCCCGGCCGGCGCCCCCTTTACCTGCCCGTACCAGGGGGCGCCGGTCTTTTTTCAGGAGTTCACGCCAGCCACAGCGCCGCCAGGGCCACGGCCGCCGGCAGGGCCTGGATCATCAGGATGCGGCGGCTGACAGACCAGGCGCCGTAAGCGCCGGCCACGATCACGCACAACAGGAAGAAGGTCTTGATGTGCAGGGCGGCCGACGGGTCCGGATAGACCAGGCCCCACAACAGACCCGCCGACAGGAAACCATTGTACAGACCCTGGTTGGCGGCCAGCACGGCCGTCTGTGCCGCCCTTTCCGGAGAGTTGCGGAAGGCCCGCAGGCCCGCGGGCTTGGTCCACAAGACCATTTCCAGCACCAGAATCCAGGCGTGCAACAGGGCCACGAGGGCCACCAGGATGTTCGCGATCATGCTCATGAAAAGGGCATTCCCCATTTTTGCGTTGTTATGGCTGCCACTATGACGGGAAAGACCGCGTTCGCCCAAAGAAAAAGCCGCCCGGTTTCCCGGACGGCCTTCCCTTGCGCCCTGTTGGGCGATCAGAACTTGTACGCCAGGCGGAAATAATACATGCCGCCGTCATAGCCGAAGGGCGAGGTGTCCGGGTACTGGTCGCCATAATTCAGGCGGGCGGTGCTGCGATTCTTCTGCGGATAGGTATCGAACAGGTTCTGCGCGCCGACGGTGGCGGTCAGGTCCTCGGTCACCTTGTAGGCGACCTCCGCGTCGAAGATCCAATTGGGGTCGTAATGCTGGCCGGCGCTGGAGTTGTCCTGCCAGGCGCCGTAATAGCTGCCGCGATACATGAAACTGAATGCGCCGACGTCATAGGTGGCGGTCAGGTTCACGCGGTAATGCGGCAGGCCGTTCTGGATATCCTGCTTGCGGTTGTCGTCGATCACCGTCGGGTCGTACTTGGTGACATCGGTGTGGTTGATGTTGGCCGCCGCCGTCAGGCGCAGTTCGCCGTCATACAGGTCAAAGGTCTTGTTGGCGACGATGTCGACGCCCTGGCTGCGGGTGTCGAAGGCGTTGGCGAAGTAGTTGACGTTGCCCAGGGTGTTGGCGCCCACCACGCCCAGCGCCGCCAATTTCACCTGGTCGGCGGCGGACACGGTGAAGTCGCTGGTGATGCCGATGCGGTCTTCGACCTTGATGTTGTAATAGTCGACGGTCAGGTTGACCCCGCCCGGCAGGTCGAAGACCAGGCCACCGGCGATGTTGAACGAGGTTTCGGGCTTCAGCGTCTTGGCGCCGTAGAATTTGGCCACAGGGCTGTCGACCGGGAAAGTGCCCAGCACAATGGGTTCCGGGCTGCCCGCCTTGAAGGTGGTCTGCGTGCTGCTGATGTGCGATTGGCCCGGCGTCGGCGCGCGGAAGCCGGTGTTGACGGACGAGCGGACGGCCAGCCAGTCGGTCAGCTGATAGCGGCCGAAGACCTTCCAGTTGGTGGTGTCGCCGAAATCGTCGAAGTCTTCATAGCGCAGGGCCACGCCGGCGCTCAGGTTCTTGATGATGTCGGCTTCCGCGTCGGCGTAAAAGGCGTAGTTGCCGCGCGGATACTGGCCGGCGTCATTGGCGGTGAAGCCGGGATAGCCGTTGGACCCGATGGGCATGCCGGAGGTGTAGTACTTGCCCGCCTGGTACGAGGCCACATCCCCCGACTTGATGGTGTAGGTTTCGCGCCGGTATTCGCCGCCGCCCGCCAGGGTCAACGGGCTGGCCAGCCAGCTGAGGTTCACGGGATAGGTCAGGTCCAGGTTCAGGTTGGTTTCCTCCTGAATCTGGGTGCCGACGTAGAACTGCCGGGGGCTGCTGGGCCCGAGCGAGGGGTTGACGGTGTTGCGGATGCTGTAGCGCAGCTCATCCTTGCCGTAGCTGGCGCTGGCGTCGATCATCAGGCCGTTCTTCAGCGTCGTCTTGTAGCCGCCGGTGATGCTGCTATCCAGGATGTCGCCGTAGAACCAGGGCGTGAAGCCGTTGGGGAAGACGCTGTTCCACTGGAAGGTGGCGCCGCTGTCCAACGCGAACGGCGTTTTCAACCACGACACCGTGGTGGGGTTGCGGTAGTTGAAGCTTTCCTTGGCGTAGCTGTGGCCGAAGTTGCCGAACAGATAGACCTTGGAATTGTCGCCCAGGTCGATGCCGCTGTTGACGAACAGGCGT
The DNA here is from genome assembly GCF_036348415.1 of Nitrospirillum karajorum. Lineage (NCBI taxonomy): Bacteria > Pseudomonadati > Pseudomonadota > Alphaproteobacteria > Rhodospirillales > Azospirillaceae > Nitrospirillum > Nitrospirillum karajorum. The sequence goes on along the minus strand of NZ_JAZBQB010000001.1, from coordinate 890,952 downwards.
TCCGCCTCCACCGCGGGGTCGCCGAAGCGCTGGGCGGGATTGGGGATGGTCAGGCCCTGGGCCGCCAGCTTGGCGGCGTCGGGGCGCTGGGTGCCGCGCGACGTCGGATCGTTCTTCACGTACTCGGCACTGATGTTGACGAAGCCGCGATCACCCAGGGGCAGGCCGGAATTGGCCTGGATGTGGGCGCTGCCGCCGTCGCCGGCATAGGTCTGGCCCCACTGGGCCACCACCGTGCCCTGGTCGGCGCTGTCCTTCAGGGTGAAGTTCATGACGCCAGCGATGGCGTCGGAACCGTACTGGGCGGCGGCGCCGTCGCGCAGCACTTCCAGCTGCTTGATGGCGATGGCCGGGATCTGCGCCAGGTCGGGGCCCTGCGATCCCTGGGTCAGGCCGTTGGCGCCGATCTGCACCAGGGCGGAGCGATGGAAGCGCTTGCCGTTGATCAGCACCAGGGTTTCATCGGGCGGCAGGCCGCGCAAGGTCGGCGGGCGGACGAAGGTCGACCCGTCGGAGATGGAGAAGCGGGCGACGTTGAAGGACGGCACCAGCTGGCGCAGCAGATCGTTGGTGTCGCCGCCAGCCTGGCGGGACAGATCCTCCGGCGAGAAGACGTCGATGGGCGACGGCGAGTCCGCGACCGACCGGTCGACGCGGCGGCTGCCGGTCACCACGATTTCCGACAGGCTGTCCGTGTCCGCCGCCGGTGCCGGTGCCGTGGCGGCGCTGGCCGTGCCCATGGCGAGATAACCTGCCGTGCAGAGCAGGGCGATGGTCCAGGCTTTACGCGCGCTCATGGCACGCGCACTTATGGCGTTGGTGTTGTTTGTATGCGTCATGTTGGCCCCCTGATCTTTGGATTTTGTTAGATCACGGCGCTTGATGGCGCGATTCCCCGCAATTTTTCAGAATAAGGCGGCTCATTAGCCCCGTCCGCCTCTTTTCAAAGTCTCAAACAACTGTTCAGCGCAAGTCCAGCCGCCTTTTGAAAAGGTGTCGTGACTTGCCATTGCACTCCTTTCGTTTTCCGCCCCTTGGGTTCCGGGTCCGGGCTGGAAGCTTCCCGACTTCCAGCCCGGTCACGATGTCCTTGGGGCCCGTTGAAACCTTGCCGCCGTTCCGCTCAATGCGTGACGGTCGGCGCCTTGTCCTGCGGATGGGCGTTCGTTTTCACGGTGACGACGAAGCCCGCGTTTACGGCTGGCGCGCTGTTGCCCCAGGCCTGCCGGATGTAGCTGATGATGTCGGCCAGTTGATCCTCGCTCAGCAGTGCCGCGAAGGTGGGCATGCCGCCCCGGCCCTGCAGCACGGTGCGCACCACCGGTTCGGGGTCGCCCAGGACGAAGGGGTCCCCCGCCAGCGCGGGGAAGGCGCCCTTCACCCCCAAACCCGTCTTCTGATGACAGGCGGCGCATTTATGGTTGAACAGATCCTGACCCCTGGCCACGTCTTGCGCCAGGGCGGGCGCCGTGGTCAGAAAGGTGCCGGCGACAAGGGCGGCGGCAAGAAGGGCTGTACGCATCCTGTCCCCCCTCACGCCGCGACGCGCTGATGGATTTGCGCGATCTGGTGCCAGGCGGATTTCGATGGCGCCGGCCTGCCAGCCGCCGATGTAGCTGATATGCTCCCCCGCCAGGTAAATGCGGCGGTCGGGCTTGTTCAGCACGGGATAGGCCACCTTCCGCGCCTCCGCGCTCCAGTTGCCCCAGCCGCCCAGATTGTACTGGATCAGGTGCCAGGACGCGGAGAACGAGGTTTCAAAGTTCTCCTTGTATTGCGGGAAGATGCGCTGCCCCACGTCCAACGCGATGGCCGTGCGCTCCGCCGGGGTGTTGCCGCTCATGTCGGTGGCGTCGGCCCCGAACATGTAATAGCCCAGCAGCACGCCCTTGGCCGACTGCCAGCCCGAGGACGGCAGGCTGATCAAATTGATGCCGGGCGCGTCGGTGTAGACATGGCCGCCATAGATGGCGTCGTCCTCCTCCCAGAACCGGCGCTTCATCTGCAGGCCGATCTTGCACACCGGGTCATAGGACAGCAGGGCCATGGCCTGCTTGTAGGTGTCGGAGAAATCGGCGTCGATGGTGCGCAGCACGCTGACCGGGATGGTGCACAGGCAGTAATCGGCGCTGATGGTGCTGCGCTTGCCGGTCTTGGTGTCGAGATAGTCCACCGTCACGCCACCGTCGGACTGGCGGATGCGCTCCACCTCCGCGTTGTACTTGATCAGGTGGCCGACGTGCTTCTCGAAGCCCTTGGCGATACGGTCCATGCCGCCCACCGGCTGGAACATGGTGTGCTGCTGGTCGAAGGTGCCGACCGACTGCACCATGCGCCACAGCTTGGACTGCACCAGGTCGGGGAAGGCGTAGGGCGTGCTGGGCACGCCGGGGCCGGGGTCGTCGATGCCGGCGCCCGGATTGACCTTGTACCCCCGGCCTTCCGTGCCGCGGTAGCTGAGGTCGTTTTCCAGATAGCCTTCGCCGCGCAGATACTCGACGAACAGTTCCACGTCATCCTTGGCCAGGCCGGTATCCAGCTTGCCCGAGGTGGCCGCCTTGGCCACCAGTTCCGAGGTATAGCCGCGCATGTCGGCCCGGACCTCGAACTGGCGCACCCGCTTGCCGGCTAGCGGCCCCTTCACCGTGTCGAAGCGGGCGTAGCTGGCGTCGTTCTCGTTGACCAGAACCTCCAGCGGGATGCCGAAGGTCTTGGTGTAATGAAGGGTGGAGCGGTGGCAGAACGGGATGCGCCAGGGGCCGTGGTTCAGGTACAGCCCCTCATCGAACTTGCACTCCTGTTCCTCCCCGCCCAGCTCCGTCAACTTGAAGCCCTTGCGCGCCGTCTGGCAGCGGCCGCCGCCGAAGGCGCGGGCCTCCAGGATGGTGACCTGGTAGCCCAGCTTGGACATCTCATAAGCCGCGGTCATACCGGCGACGCCGGCCCCCAGGATCAGCAGCTTGTGCCCCGCACCGGACCCACGCAGGGCGGGCGGCGCGCTGGTCATGGAGGCGATGCCGGCGCCCCAGGCGTTCAAGGCGGTCATCACCATGGCGCTGCCGCCCAGCAGCGCCGCCTTTTCCAGGAAATGGCGCCGTGTCACCCCGGCGCCGGGCAGTTCGGTCATGGCAGGCATATGCACCTTCCTCGTCTGCGTCAGCGATCGTCTGGCCGTTCCGTCACCCGGCGGTGGCCTGGTGGCGGACGCCCCGGCTCAGGGAGCGCGGGCGGCGATCACCTCGATCTCGACCAACAGGCCGGGGGAGGCGAGGCCCGCCACCTGCAGGGTGCTGCGGGCGGGCTTGTTCGGCTGGTCGGCGGTGCCGAAGAACTGGGTGTAGCCGGACATCATGCCGGCGAAGTCCATCTTGCCGTCATGGGCCGGATCGCCCACCAGGTAGACGTGCATCATGACCACGTCGCCCATGGTCAGCTTCTGGGCGGCCAGCGCCTCCTTGATCTTGTTCAGGACGCTGACGGTCTGGGTGGCGGTGTCGCCATACGACTCGATGCTGCCCTTGGGCGCGTTCGGGTCGGCGACCGACGGCGTCATGCCGCTGAGATACACGACGTCCGATCCCGCCGGGACGGACACGGCGGCGGAGATGGGGAAGCTGCCCGCATCGGTGCGGGTGATGGGCTGCTTGGCCGTGGCCGTCCCGCTGGACGAGATGACGCCGGCCTCGGTGATGATGGCGGCCAGCACGGCCGTCAGGGCCAGGGCGCCCAGGAAACGGGCCATGCGGCGCTCGGCGCGCTGCGGAGGATTCGTGGTCAAGGCAAGGCTCTCCTGTTCGATTATTTTTTGTGGTCCTGCATCCGCCCGCCCCAAGGGTGACGGGGGCGCGGCGTCGTCTGCGACTTTCGTCTCCGGCCCGCCGGGTCGGACCCGGCGGGCGGAGTGGGGTAATCGGCGGCGGCCGGGTGCGATGCACCAATCAATAGCCGCCGGTGACGGGTCGCGCTGCCGGGTCAGCGCCGCGCTCGGCTCCCGGGGCGTTGCCTCATGCTGGGGTTGAAGGGTAATGGAGGGTGCGGAAATACAAATGGCCGCCCTGACGGGCGGCGATATTAAAGGAGTATTTGTGTATTTTCGAAATATCGAGAGCTGGAATCATCCCGGGTGCCGTGAAAATGTGCCGGTCATCAGCGCCCGGCATCCGGCTTATGGCTTTGACAATGATGGTGACGGCCCGTTTCGTCATTCGTCTCTGTCAATTCATGGGTTGGGGAAAATCGGTTACTCGCTCTCTTTACTCGACCCATCTGCCAAAACAGTGCTGCCCGACGCCCGATTAAGGGGCGTGGGACCGCTTTCACTCTATCTTGGGGTGTCAGCAATAACCGGGCCAATTGCTTCGCTGCTGCGATATAAGCATTTCGGCTGCGCGCAGGGTGGGGCCAGCGCCCAGTGATTGGGCAGTTCTGGATTGTTACAGGCATGTTGCCGCAAAGCTGTGCAGCTTTTGGGCGATAAGCGCCCCGATGCGGCCGCTGTGGGGTTCGCCACTGCGCGGATCGTCCGCTTATTGTAAGCAGGGGCCCGCGCCCGTCCTTCCGGTCCTCAGCCTAAAGCCCCACCCATGCGCCTGTTGAAACCTTTGACGCACGGTCCCATCGCCCGTCTATGGGGCGCATTGTCGCTCTCGGCCGTGGGCGACCAACTGCACCAGATGGCCCTGGTCTGGCTGGCCGTGGGCCTGGTGGGGGCGGACACCGGCTATGTCGCGGCGGCCGACACGCTGGCGCTCATGACCGTGGCCCTGCTGGCCGGCGCCTGGGTCGGGCGATGGGACCATGGCAGCGTCATGATGGCGGCCGACCTGGCGCGGGCCGGGCTGGCGGCGGTGCCGGTGCTGGCGGCTGTGAGCGGCCATCTGACGCTGTGGACCCTGGTGGTGCCGTCGGTGGCGCTGTCCGCCCTGGCCGGCCTGTTCGATCCCGCGCTTCAGGCGTCGCTGCCCCGGTTGGCGGGCGACCGCAGCCTGCTGGCCGCCACCAATGCCCTGTTCGACGGCACGCTGCGCCTGGCCCGGCTGGTGGGCCCCACACTGGCGGGGGCCTTGGCGACGCTGATGCCGCCGGTGGCCCTGATGGGGGTGAACGGCATCAGCTTCCTGGCTTCCGCCGTCGCGGTATTCAGCGTGCGGCCCTACCTCGCCGATCCGCCGGCATCGGAACCGATGCCGCCCACCCGAGTCGCGGACGGATTGTCCGCCCGGCTGTTGGCGGGCTGGCGCCTGGTGCGGCGCGAACCGCCCTTCACCTATCTGCTCTGGCGCAACGGGCTGACCGGCGGACTGTGGACCCTGACCATCTGGCTGTCGCTGCCGCTGCTGGTGCGGCAGCAGGGCGTGGAAGGCTTCGGCCTCAGCGGCCTGTCGGCGCTGGCCCTGCTGTTCTCCGCCTACGGCGCTGGCAATCTGGTCAGCAACCTGGTGGTGGGCAGCCTGCCACCGGGCGGCATGCTCGCGCGGCGGCCGCTAATCCTCGTGATGGCTGGCGATATGCTGGTCGGGGGCGGCTTCGTCGTGCTGTCGCTGGCCACGCTGCTGCCGGCCCCCTGGACGTTGCCGGCCATGGCGATCGCAGCCATGGGGACCGCCACCGGCGGCCCGCTGTCGCAGATTCCGGTGACCACGCTGCGGCAGACGCGGTTCACCGGCGGGGAAATCGCGGCCGTCTTCCGCCTGTTCCTGGTGCTGGACTGCCTGGGGACGCTGGTGGCCATGATGGCGGCGCCCACGCTGCTGACCCTGCTGCCCACGCCCCTGGTCATGGCCTCCTGCGGGTTTGCCATCCTGGCCATGGCCGGCATCTTCGGCCGGCGGGCGGATCGGCAAGGCGCGGTTGCGGGCTGAGCCCGCAGCGGTTACGCTCCCCCATCCGCGTGACTGGCGCAGGCCCCGGGCGACGGGGCCAAAGATGGGGCACCATCGGTAAGCGCGGGGGCATCCCGTGCCGCGCGCCTGGGCCATCCACCGTCGCAACGGAAGGGACGCCCCATGCTTGCCAGCCTGATCCCTATTCTTGTCGCCTTGTTGCTGGGGGCCATGTCCCCCGGACCCAGCTTCGTGCTGGTCACCCGCACCGCCGTCGGCCAATCCCGCCGCAACGGCTTGGCTGCCGCAGCCGGCATGGGCGTGGGTGGCACCCTCTTCGGCACCCTGGCCTTGCTGGGCCTGACCGCGCTGCTGACCCAGGTGGTCTGGTTGAACATGGTCTTGCGCCTGGCGGGTGGCCTCTATCTTCTCTATCTCGCCGTGCGCATGTGGCAGGGGGCCGGCACGCCCCTTGCCACGCCCTTGGCCATGACTGATGGCGCGCCGGCGGGCGGTCAGGTGCCGTCGCTGGGCCGCGCCTTCATCGTGGCGCTGGCGACCCAGCTCAGCAATCCCAAGACCGCCATCGCCTATGCCAGCATTTTCGCGGCCTTGCTGCCCGCCCCGTCCCAGGTCGGGGAACCGTCGCGCCACCTGCTGGTCCTGCCGCCCATGATCTTCCTGATCGAGGCCGGCTGGTACAGCGTGGTGGCCCTGGCCTTTTCCTTGGAGGCGCCGCGCCGCGCCTACCTGAGGGCCAAGGGCGGCATCGACCGGGTGACCGGCACCGTCATGGGCGCCCTGGGCCTGCACCTCATGGTGGATGCCGTCCGCGACGCCGTCTCAGCCCGTTGAGCGGGGAAAGGTGGGCGCGGATGCGCCCACCAGCCGTATCAAGCCAGATAATCGTGCAGCACCCGCCCGAACGGCAGGGTGAAGTCCACCACCTGGTGCCGCCCGCCGACGATGCGGCGGACCGGCAGGTCGGCGACGCGGCAATTCACATGCGGCGTCAGGTGCAGGCGGGCGGGGCCGTCCCAGGCGCCATGCACATGGATGTCAGTCAGGTTGTAGCCCACCAGCTGGGCCACCTTGGGCCCGCCATCCACATCGGGAATGAACTTCAGGTTCACGTTCAGCTTGCCGATGCCCTTGGCCACCTCATCCAGGCGGTCGGCCAGGCTGTGGTGCTTATAGGTCATGGTGCCCATGGCCACCCGCTCCTCATCATAGTGCAGGGTGCCGGTCAGGGTGTCCTTCTGCACCTTGAGGCGTGGGACGCCGTATTTCTTGGGGAAGCCCCATATCTCGCGGCCGGCGGTGATGGGCGGCTCGTCATCCAGGTACATCTGTACCGAGAAGTTGCACGGCTCCCCGTTCCACTGGGCGACGATGCCGGTGCCGCTTTCCTCGTAATCGCCGAAGCCGGAGCTGTCGGGCATCTTCATCCACTCATAAAAGCAAAGGTTGCCCGGCGCCGGCTCCAACGGTTCGGGCAGGGCCCGGCGGATGGCCTCGGGATCGCTCTCATAGGTGATGATCAGGTATTCCCGGCGCATGAAACGGTAGGGCCCCCGCGGATAGCTGGGGCTGAACAGCGGCATGGAACTGGCGGAGAGGATCTCGTCACGATTCATGTCGGCACGACTCCCGGGGTTGGGGAAAAAAGGGAGATGAGGTGCCGGGACCGGTCAACGGGGCGGGTGGGCTGACGTGGCATGGACCGATACCCGGGCGGAGCGAACCCAGGATGACGGACACATCCCGGGAAAACCATTCCCCGCCCGAGTAATCTTTGTTGCGTTGCACCTAAGCCAAACGGGGGCGGGGGGCGGCGGATGGCCGCACCTTCCGACCCGAAGCCGATATCCCACGCGAATGCGGTTCTTATCCCTTCTTCAGCCAGCCGTCGGGCCTATGACGCGGCGCATTTAGAAGGGAGGAGTAGACCACAGCACCCCGGCGGTATGCGACATTGTGTCGCTGAGGCGGCGGGTCGTTAACCGCAATCGTGCAATGAATAACGGTCGTGCAACCAATATGCTCCCGAGCCTTACTATCCATTAAGTGGTGACTCGTTATGCATATTCGGTTAGCGCTTGCTGCCACCCTGGCCATATTCAGCTTGTCGGCTTGCTCCTCCATTATTGAGGGCACCTCCCAGGAAATCGCCATCAACACCAATCCCGCCGGCGCCAGCTGCGCCCTGGAACGGGAAGGCACGGTCATCGCCCGCGTGAGCCAGACCCCCGCCTCGGCCACGGTGAAGAAGACGAAACACGACATCACCATCCGGTGCACCAAGGATGGTTTCCAGGAAGCGACCTTCCTGAACAAATCCGGCACCGCCGGCGCCACCGTCGGCAATATCCTGGCCGGTGGCGGTATCGGTTGGGCGATCGACAGCGCCAGCGGCGCTGATAACAAGTACGACAGTCCCGTGAACGTCACGCTGGTGCCGGTGGGGACCGCCGCCCCGGCTCCGGCCGCCGCGCCCGTGGCGCCGGCCGCCCCGGCGGCGAAATAAGCCAGCCGCTGCGGAAGCCAAAAGGGCGGCGGCTGATTGGCCGTCGCCCTTTTTCTTTCCCCTGAGGGAACCTCCTCAGCCGCCGGTGGCGGCGCGCAGCTGTTCCGCGATGGCCGCCAGGCGGTCGCCCAGCTCCTTGGTCGCGGCGGTGCTCGCCTGCTCATGGGCGCGGCTGGTGTCGACCAGCGCCTTCAGATGGTCCGTCAGGTCCAACAGGCCGCGTATGGTGCGGTCGGCCGCCTCCATGCGGATGCGCAGGCCGTCGGCCAGCGTCGCGACGGTGGCCAGATTGGGGTCCACCCGCGGGGCCAGCGCCTCCGCCAGGCTTCCGGTCAGGGCGCGCAGCGCCTCCGTCGCCTCGTCCTGGCGTGCCAGGGCGCGGTTCAGCGCGTTGGTGGCGCCGCTGGCGTCGGTCGCCAGGCTGGCGGCCTCGCGCTGAAGGTCGCGCACCGCCCCCTCCACCTTGGCGCCGGCGTCGCCCAGGCCGGCGCTCAGCATGTCCGACAGGCGGGTGGCGGTGTCGCCGATGCTGCCCGCCCGGTCGCCCAGGGCGTGGGCGGTCGCCTCCAGCCGGGCGATGGCCTCGTCGGCGGCGGCTTTCTGGTCGGGATCGGCGCTGCGGCGTTCCAGCTCGGCGCGCATGGCTTCCGACACCTTGCCCAGTCCCTCCAGGGTGCGGGTCATTTCGCCGGCGCGTAGCGCCACACCGGCGGCGGCGCCCGCCAGGTCGCGCTGTACCGCGGCCAGGCTTTCCGCCACCGGCTCCAGCCGTGTGCTGTTGGCCTCGGCGGCCGTCTCGATCAGGCGGTTGGCCCGGTTCAGCCCCTCCAGCGCGCCCGACAGGTTGCGCGTAACCTCGTCCGCCGTGCCGCGCAGCAGCTCGGCCGAGCTTTCCACGCGGCCGGTCACCCGCTCCAGCCGGTCGCCGGCGTGGGCCAGGGCCGCCTGCAGGTTGCGGTCGCTGTTGCCCACCGCTTCCGTCGCCCGGGTCAGGCCGCTCGTGGCCTCCGCCGTGCTGCTGGCCAACATCTCACCCGACGCGCGCAGCAGCTTGACCGAGGCCAGCAACTTGGATTGCAGGTCGCCCATGGCGGTGTTCATGCGCTCGTTGGCTTCCTGCGCGTCGCCGGTGGCGCGGCGCAACGCGCCCTCCGTCTCCGACAGGCCGCGCACCACGCGGCCCACATCCTCGCCCGCGGTCAGGACCGTGCTGGCCACCAGGTCGGCGTTGCGGCGCAGGGCTTCCACCAGATTGTCCAGCCCGCCGCCGCCGCCCCGGTCGTCAAAGGCGTGCACCTGCAGGGCGGCGCGGCTCAACAGCTCCGTCGCCTCCTTGATCTCGCGGTTGCTGTCGCCGGCCGCCTTGGCCACGGCGCCGCACAGTTCGCCCATGCGGCGCACGCCGTCGGTCAACTCCCGGCGCGTGTCGCCCAGCAGCGCCGTCAGGTCGCGCCGCGTATCGGCCACCAGGCTGGACACGGCGTCGCCGTTGCCGGCCAGGGTGTCGCCGGCGCTGCGCAGCCGGCTGGTCAGTTGGCCGAACAGGTCGCCGGCGCCCCCGTCGAACTTCAGGCGCGCCCGCCCGTCCTCGGTGATGATGGAGACGTCCGGCAGGTCGGCCACTTGGCGGCGGAAGGAGTCGATGGCGCGGGCCATGTCGCCCAACTCGTCGGCGCGGTCGGTGCCGGCCACCGGCACGCGCCAGTCGCCCCGGGCCACGCCGCTCACGCTGTCCCGCAGCTGGTCCAGCGGCACCAGCAGCCGCAGCCGGATCAGCCATAGCGCGGCGGCGGCGGTGGCCAGCATGGCGCCAACCGCCGCGATGCCCAACCAGAACCCGGCGCGGGCCGGCCCAGCCAGGACATCGGCCGTGGCCTGCACCTCTTGCCGGCGCAATTGGGCGATACGGTCGGCCACGGCGGCGTGCAGTGTCATCAGCGACAGGCCGGTGGCGCCGGACAGCGCCTGCGGCTTGTCGCCCGCCGCATTCACCGCCGCCCGGTACCGGTCGACCAGACGGTGGAGGTCGCGCGCCAAATCCGACTCGGCGGTGGTCAGGCGGTTGCCTTCAAAGGCCCGAACGTTGCGGTCGGCCGTCTCCAGGGCCTGGGAAATGTCGGCCCGCGCCTGCGCGCTGCCGGTCTCGGCATAGACAGCCAGGGCGTTCAGCAGGCCACCGTTGCCCAACGCCGAGCGCGCCTCATCCAAGGCGCGGGACTTGGCCGCGGCCACGGCCGGCGTTTCATCCAGCGAGCGGTCGACCCGGCTGAACAAGGCCATGTTATAGGTCGCTGCCGCCACCAGGGCGATCGAGACGGCGATGACCAGGGCGGTGATCCAGCGGCTGGCGCGACGCAGACTGCCCCCCGTCGCGCCCCTCTTGGCCGTGGGCGTTGAACTGACCCCTGACTTCATACCCCCACCCGCCTATCGCCCGCGCGTACCGGGCCACCGGAGGCGACCCATTTCCAAGGCGTCATGGTGTGTAAGGGTGGCCGGCCTTCGTCAATTACTTTGTAAGGCGCGGTTCGGCCACAGGGCGGCGATGGGTTGGTGTCGCTGGCGCGTAATAAGAAAGCGCGCCCTGCGACCTTACGCGCCGGGTGCCGCCCCGGGGCTTGCCCCCACGCCGGCCAGGGCGTAGGAAGGATCAGGTCGGGCAGGATGACATGCCTGGATCCTGGCTGCGGGGGCCCGGTTGGCCGCACCGGTGTGGCTGCGCGGGTTTCGTGTCGAGGGCCTGTATGCGTATCGTCCAGATTATCTTGTCCAAGGGCTTTCGCGGGGCCGAGCGCCACGTGGCCAGTCTGGCCATGTCCCAGGCGCGCCATCACGATGTTTTGCTGATCGTGCGGGCCGACTGCGCCGACGCGGGCGGCCGGTCCATTCGCGACGAGCTGCCGCCCTCCGGCGAACTGCCGGGTCTGAGGGTGGTGACGGTGGGACCTGGGCTGATGGCGCCGGGGATTTGGAGTCATATCCGCCGGTTCCGGCCGGATGTCATCCATTGCCATGGCGGCCGGGCGGGCCAAACCGTGGGACGGCTGCGGCCTTTACTCCCGGGGCGGCCATCGGTGCTGGCGACCATGCATCCCGATTACCGTCGCCGTTGGTACCAGAATCACGATGCCGTCGTCGCAACCACGGACTGGCAGGCGCAGGAAGCCAAGCTGGGCGGCTTCGAGGGGCGCATCGCCCGTGTGAATCTGTGGCAACAGGCCCATCCCGTCCCTGACAGGGGCCGCGTCGCCGCGTTGCGCGCCGAAATGGGCGCTGAACTGCCGGGCGACATGCTGGTGTTGGGTGTGGGGCCGCTGATGCGGGAAAAGGGCTTCGACCTGCTGGTCAGCGCCGTGCGGGGCCTGGATCGTCCGAACCTGAAATTGGCCATCGTGGGCGACGGGCCCGAGATGGGTCCCCTGCGTCAGCAGGCGGCCGATTGCCCCGCCATCCGTCTCATGGGCTTTCGCGGCGACGTTAAGGATTTCTACCACGCCGCCGACCTGTTCTGTTCCCCCTCCCGGTTCGAACCTTTCGGCCTGGTGTTCCTCGAGGCCTTGGACGCCGGCGTGCCGGTGGTGGCTTCCGCCTCGGAAGGCGCGCGCACCGTGCTGCAACCGCCGTCGCTGGAGGGTCATGACGCCTTCGGCGTGGCGGACGGCGTGCGCACGGGCAACGGACTTGCGCTGGCACCCTTGGCGGCGCTGGGCGATGCCGATGATTTGGCGGAGGCCCTGGGCGTGGCGCTGAACGCCGTGGCGCAGGCCCGGGACTCCGGTATCCGCCTGCGTCATCGCCCCACGCTCGCCGCATACAGCCAGGCCGCCAGTCTGGAGGCGTTGGAGCGCCTCTATGCCGAGTTGGTCGCGTCCGCTGAGGCCACGGCGTCCGCCGAAGCTGGCACGGTGCCTAAGGCCGGGGCGCCGGCACCGGGCCACTGACCACAAGCGGCACACCGCCGCTGGTCAGGGCCACGTCAGGCTTTTCCACATCCTCGATACGCAGCAGGGCCAGGCCGTGCGCGCCCAGGCCGCTGCGCATCTCCCCCACCTCGCGGTCGCCCCAGACGACCGGCGTCCCGGCGGGCGGCAGGGACTGGCCGGCGGTCGCCGCCACCCGCATGAGGCGCTTGCGGATAAGCGCGCGGTAGTGAGTGCGCGCCGTCAATTCCTGCCCCATGTAGCACCCCTTGTCGAAGGCCACGGCGTGCAGATGGTCCATGCCGTTTTCCAGCGGTATGGATTTCTCGGGCACCAGGTCGCGGCTGCCGTCGGGCACGCCGAGGTCCAGGCGCAGGCGGGTATAAGCCTCCGACGCGTCCGGCAGGACTTCCACCGCCGCGCGCGGCGCCAGCAGGCGCAGGCCAAGGCCGGGATGGCGCGGGTCGGTGTAGGCGATGGCGCTTCCGTCCGGCGTCTCCACCGTCCAGGCGCTTCCGGGCTCCCCGTTCCCGGCCGCGCCAGGAGCCACGGCCACGGCCCACTGCGCGCTGGCGTCGGCCAACGTCACCTTGGACCGCAGCTTGTACAGGGACAGGCGGCGCAGCAGGTCGGCGGCCCGCGCGGCCTCCGTCTCGATCAGCAGCGTCTCTTCCCCGGCGGCGTCGACATGGGCGATCACGAACATTTCGTGCAGGAACTTGCCCTGGGCCGTCAGGAACAGGGCATAGATGGCGTGCGACGGGGCGACGCGCCGGACATCGTTGGTGATCAGGCCCTGCAGGAAGGTGCGGGCGTCGGGCCCGGTCAGCGCCAGGACGCCCCGCTCTGCCAATCGGCCGGCACCCGCCGCCGGGACGGGGGGCCAGGAAAGTGCGACGCCTTCAGTCATGATGCCGAACCTGAACAGTTTCCCAAGGAATGGCTTCAACACGTAAGGGACGGGGCCCCTCACCGCAAGGGGTGCGGTTCCGAGGCAATGGTCCGCCGCCATCGCCGCATTGGCAAGCGTCTGATGACGCTTGTATAAGGGGCCGTCGCCGGAATCGGCCGTGGGTGTGGGGGTCAGTCTGTTGCGGGTTCTGTTCATCACCTCCACCCGTCTGGGCGACGCGGTGCTGACCACTGGCCTTCTGGGGCATCTGGTGGACAACCTGCCCGATGCGCGTTTCACCATCGCCTGCGGTCCAATCGCCGCCCCCTTGTTCCGTGCCGTGCCGCGCCTGGACCAGATCATCGCCATGCCCAAGCGGCGCATGGCCGGCCATTGGCTGGCCCTGTGGCGCCACGTGGTGGGCCATCGCTGGGATCTGGTGGTGGACCTGCGCGACAGCGCGGTTTCCTGGCTGATCCTGGCCCGTCGCCGAGCCACCTTCCGGGGCGGCGATGATCGCCAGCCCAAGGTCGTCTCCCTAGGCCGGGTGCTGGGCCTGGACCCGCCCCCCAGCCCGCGCCTTTTCCTGGATGACGCCATTCGGGCCCAGGCGCGCGCGCTGGTCCGCCCCGATGGCGGGCCCATCCTGGCGCTGGGGCCCGCAGCCAATTGGACGGGCAAGGAATGGCCCGCCGACCGCTTCGCCGCGCTGGCCCAATGCCTGGTGGCGGGGCCGCTGGCCGCCGGGCAAGCCCCCGCCCGGGTCATGGTCCTGGCGGCGGAGGCGGAACGGCCGCGTTGCGCCCCGGTGCTGGATGCCCTGTCCGCGGCGCTGGGCGCGCACCGCGTCATCGACCTGGTGGGCCGCACCGATCCCCTGCTGGCGGGGGCCTGCCTGGAACACGCCCGCCTGTTCGTGGGCAACGACAGTGGCCTTATGCATGTCGCGGCGGCGGCAGGAACGCCCACCCTGGGCCTGTTCGGTCCCACGCCGTCGCATCTTTACGCCCCTTGGGGCCCCCGGGCCCAGGCCGTGGTGGCGCCGGCCCCGGCGAATGGCGGGGGCGAGGCCACGGCCGAGGCCCGCATGGCGGCGCTGCCGCTGGAGCAGGTGGCCGCTGCCGCGGCCGGCTTGCTGGCCCGGATATGATCCCGCATGTCGTGCCAATGGTATGATTCTGTGAAAAAGCGCTGGGAGCTGGCCTATTCCCGAGTAAAAGGGGTGGGGCTTGCATGGCGGGGCTGGGGGGCCTTGAGCCATCGGACAGAGACTGGAGCGAGATGTCGTTGACCCGGACCACGCCTGACCTGCGGACCACAGCGCCGGTTCTCCCCCCGCCTCATCCCATCGGGCGTACCGTCGCCACCCCGGTGCCGCCGTTCAGCCTGCCATGGATGGGGCTGACGCTGTTCCTGGTGACGATACTCGGCTTCATCTGCGCCCTGCTGCCCCTGGGCACGGCACCCACGCTGATCAGCCTGTCGCTCCTGGGGGGCATCCTCTATGCGTTGCGTGCCCGGCGGCTTCCCGCGTTCCTGACCGCCCGCGCCACCTGGCGGGCCAGCCCGATGCTGCCGCTCGTGCTGTGCCTGGCGCTGGGCGCGGTTTCCGTGTTGTGGACGCCGGTGCGCAAGGACGGCGTCACCCAACTGCTGACCTTCCTCTACACGGTCGTGCCGTTCCTGTTCTGGATGGGCACCCTGCGCGAGGTGGATGACCGGCGGCGCTGGCTGCTGCTGCGCTGGGCCACCCTGGGCATGGTCGTGGGCCTCGCCATCTTCGCCATCGAGGTCCTGGGTGATCAGCCCATCTATCGTCTGGAAAAGGCGCTGGAGGGCACCAAGGTGGATCATGACCGGGCGTTGAACCGGCCGGCCGTGCTGTTCGCCACCCTGGCGTGGCCCCTGGGCCTGGCGCTGGCCCGCCTGGCCTGGGTCACCGGCCGCGGCGCGTTCGCCCGGCTGCCGGCGCTGGCGGCGATGGCGCCGCCCCCGGCGGGGCGCGCCATGCCCTGGGCCTGGGTCATGCCCGCCGCCTTTTTCCTGACGGCCTTGGGCGGCACCAGCGCCTCGGCCAAGGTGGGCCTGGGGGCCGGCCTGGTGTTCTACGGCCTGGCGCGGTTGTCGGCCCGCACGGCGCGGGTGGTGATGATCGCCGTGCTGCTGGCCGGGCCCGTGCTGTCGATCCCCATTTCCCTGGGCCTGCACCGCGCCGGCCTGACGGAAGAGACGAGGATGCCGTGGAGCTTCCGCCATCGGGTGGAAATATGGGACGTCGCCGCCCGCCGCATTCTGGAAAAGCCGGTGTTCGGCTGGGGGCTCGACAGCTCCCGCAACATCCCGGATGAAGGCGAAGTTTCCAAGTTCCATCCCGAATCCCCCATCATTCCCCTGCATCCGCACAACATTTTCCTTCAGGTGTTGTTGGAGCTGGGCGTGGTGGGCAGCATCCTGCACACTTGGCTGGGGGCGGGGCTGGCCTTGGCGACGCGGCGTCTGCCCGCCTATGCCCAGGCCACGGCGTTGGCGGCCATCGCCGCCACCATCGCGGTGGGCTGCTTCTCCTACGGCGCGTGGCAGACCTGGTGGCTGTGCGGCATCATGCTGGCGGCGGGCCTGCTGGAACTGAATTTGCCGGCGGGCTGGTGGGCGCGCGGCCAAGGATCGGCGAAGGCTCGTCAGAAACGCTGATGGCTTGCGGGCGGTGGGCTGGCGGGCGTAAATGGCAACCCCATATCACCGCTCTCCCATCATTCCTTTGAGGACCCGCCCATGTCGCCCGCGAAAAAGAACCCGCTGAAGCTGAATCCCCTGCAGCTCAAGACCCTGACCCTGCTGCAGGTTTTGGCCGGGATCGAGGGCGTGGGCCAGCCGGTGGTCGAGGGCGGCGTCCTGGTCGACCGTTTCCCCCATGCGCATGGCAACCATTTCCACCTGGGGCCCTATACCGTGATGTCGGCCGACGCCACGGGCCTGTCCAACCCGGCCGCCTGGGTGGCGCTGGAGCGCAAGGGCCTGATCAAGTCGCAGTTCCCCAACGCCGCCATCATCACCGAGGAAGGCCTGGCCTACGACACCGGCATCCGCGACCAGATCCTGCACGGCTCCGATCACTAAGCCTGGGTTGAATAAAAAGGGGCGCGACGGTCCGGCCGTCGCGCCCCCTTTTCTTTTGTTGGCATTTTTCCTTACAGGCTCAACCGGGCGCGGGCGGCGGCATACTCCGCCTTCAGCCGCGCGATAAGGTCGGCGGTGGGCATGACGTCACCTATGGCGCCCACGCCCTGGCCGGCCCCCCAGATGTCCTTCCAAGCCTTGGCGCCCGGTGCCGCCGCCGCGCCGAAGTTCATCTTGCTGCGGTCCACCTGGGGCAGGTTGTCGGGGTCCATGCCCGCGGCCACGATGCTGGACTTCAGGTAGTTGCCCGCCACCCCGGTGAAGAAGGGCGTGTAGACGATGTCGGACGCGCTGGCGTCGACGATGGCCTGCTTGTAGGCGGCGGCGGCGTTGGCCTCGGCCGTGGCGATGAAGCGGGTGCCCATGTAGGCGAGGTCGGCGCCCATGGCCTGGGCCGCCAGGATGGCGTCGCCGGTGGCGATGGCGCCGGACAGGATGATGGGGCCGTCGTAGAAGCGCCGCACCTCCCCCACCAGGGCGAAGGGGCTCAACGCCCCGGCATGCCCGCCGGCCCCGGCGGCCACCAGGATCAGCCCATCCACCCCGGCCTCCAGCGCCTTTTCAGCGTGGCGCAGGCTGATAACGTCGTGGAACACCAGGCCGCCATAGCTGTGGACATGGGGCACGATATCGCCGGGCGCGCGCAATGAGGTGATGATGATCGGCACCTTGTGCCGCACGCACACCTCCATGTCGTGCTCCAGCCGGTCGTTGGACTGGTGGATGATCTGGTTGACGGCATAGGGCGCGACCTTCGCGTCCGGGTTGGCGGCGCGGGCGTCGGCCAGGGTGGTGTCGATGCGCGTCAGCCACGCGTCCAGCGCCTCCTTCGGCCGGGCGTTCAGCGCCGGGAAGGATCCGACGATGCCGCCCAGGCACTGGGCGATGACCAGATCCGGGTTGGACACGATGAACATGGGCGAGGCGATGACCGGCAGCGCCAGGTTCTGGGCAAGGACGGGCGGCAGGCTCATGGAATGGCATCTCCCCTGTATTTCTTGAACGGCCGCGGGCGGCCGATCCGGCCTCAATGCCATGGGCCCCCGGGGCCGTCAATGCGGGGAGGGGGGCCGCTTTTCCAGGAGAAATGGCAAAGCCCAGGCGCAGCCCACTGCCGGTGCGGACAAATTTTTTCAGGGGACCGGCGCACAAGAAAACGGGTGGGGACCGGGGCCGCCGGTCCCCACCCGAGGCGCCTCAGACGGGAGGGGAACCACGAGACTGAGGACTGGGAGGGATTAAGGGTAGTTCCGCGGCACCGGCGCCGGGGGTGGCGCCATGGTGGTGGAATTGGGCGGGGCGACGCTGCCGATCAGGTTGTTGTCGGCGTCATAAACCGCGCCTCCGCCGGCGGGATAGAACACCACTTGGCCGGCGGTGCGGCCGCGCTCATCCACCATGCGGTAGCTGTGGCTGAGGTCCACGCGTTCGGGCCGGGGTGATCCGCAGGCGGCGACGGTGGTCAGCGCGGCGCCGGCCAATAGGCCGCGCCAAAGGAAGCGATGGCGATTATTTTCCATGATTTTCTCCGGTCGGCATGGGTTTCAACGACGCCCCCAAGTCTTTTTCGCGGATCAGGAAACGAGACTGCAAATAACCAATCACAGGTGGAACGCTAACATGGGCGCCGCCACCTGTCATGAAGCAGTCCGGCGTAGGCGGAAAGGACGGTGAATTCTGGTCTTTGTCTTTCCAATGACGAAAGGGGGTGCCAGACGACTAGGAAACCCCCTTCCGGTCTACGCGGGTCGGTCTATAAAAGGCTGGCTCGGACTATTCGGCTTGGCGTTTCAGGACTTAGGAGACAGCAGGTCTTCCAGCCCGATGCGGCGGAACATCTCGGCCCGCACGCGGTCGGCGACGCCGTTCACCACCTCCGCCCCGTCCTGCGACGGGTCAATGTGGGTACGGAAGGGGCGCTTGCCATGAGGTAAGCCCACCACCCGCACGATGGCCTCGGCCACGCTGGCGGCGTCGGCGTCCGGCGGCTCCAACGCGGCCAGGCCCTCCAGCGCTTGGGTCGGCACGCCGGCGTAGGGTCCCTCATCGTACTCGGCGGCGCGGGCGGTATCGGCGGGGGAGCCGGCATGGGCGAAGTGGTTGGTGCCTTTGGTGAAGGCGCCCGGGACGATGATGGTGGTCTCGATGCCCCAGCGTGTCAGTTCCGAGGCATAGCTGACGGCCAGGCTGTCCATGGCGGCCTTGGCGGCGAAATAGGGCGCCAGATAGGGTGGGGTTCCGCCCCGAGCGCTGCTGCTGGACACCCACACCACCAGGCCCTTGCCCTGGCGCCGCAGGTGGGGCAGGGCCGCGCGGTTCAGCCGCTGGGTGCTCAGCACGTTGATGTCGAACAGCTGGGCGTACTGCTCCGGCGTGAAGGCCTCGGCCGGGCCGAAGGACATGTGGCCCGCATTATGGACGATCACATCCAATCGGCCCGCCTCCTGGACGATCTGGGCCACGGCGGCTTCGACGGAGGCGTCGGACTGCACGTCCATGTCCGCCGTGCGCAAGGCCACGCCGTGCTCAGCGGCAAACGCTTTGGCCTTTTCCACCTGCGGGGCGTTGCGGCCCCTTGTGTCGCGCATGGTGGCGTAAACGGTGTGGCCGGCCCGGGCCAGGGCGCGGGCGGCCATCGCGCCGAAACCGCTGGAGGCACCGGTGATGACGATGATCTGCTTCATGATCGGGTCCTCGCAATTCTGTCAGGGTGCGGATTTCAGATGATGCCGCCGTTGGCGCGCAGCACTTGCCCGTTGATCCAGGTGCCGTCCGGGCCCACCAGGAACGCGACGGCGGCGGCGATGTCCTCGGGCTGTCCCAACCGCTCCAGCGGGGCCTGCTTGGCCAGGCGGTCCACCACCTCCTGCGGCTTACCGTCCAGGAACAGGTCGGTGGCGGTGGGCCCCGGGGCGATGGCGTTCACCGTGATGGACCGCCCACGCATCTCCCGCGCCATGACGATGGTCAGGGCCTCCACCGCCGCCTTGGTGGCTGCGTACACGCCGTACGTGGGCGGGTACAGCCCCACGATGCTGGAGGAGAAATTGACGATCCGGCCGCCGTCGCGCAGGCGCTGCGCCGCCTCCCGCAGGGTGTTGAAGGTGCCCTTCAGGTTGACATCGACCAGCTTGTCGAAGGTGTCGTCACCCATGTCGCCGATGGCCCCCAGGGGCATGATGCCGGCGTTGTTCACCAGGATGTCGATGCCGCCGAACGCGGCCTCCACCCGGTCGAACATGGTCTTCACCGCTGCGGCGTCGGCCACATCCGCCTGTACGGTCAGGGCCCGTCCGCCCGCCGCCTCGATCGTCGCGGCCACGGCATCGGCGGCGGCGGCATTGCCTGCGTAGTTGACGATGACGGTGTGGCCGTCGCGACCCAGCCGTTGGGCGATGGCGGCGCCGATGCCGCGGGACGCGCCGGTTACCAGCGCGATCCTCGGGGCGGTCTTGGTGGTCGTCGTGGTCATGGTGTGATCCTTTTCTTCGCCAGGGGCCTCTGCCGGGACCTCCCCGTTGCGGGGGCGCCCGTGGTGGTGATGAAGAAAAGGTGCCCACTCAGAGTTCCTTGGATAAACAGCCCGTTTTTGGCATTACTAGACAAGTTCCATCAACAATCCGCCGGGCATCATGGACCGCTTCGACGCCATGCGCGTTTTCACCCGTATCGTCGAGCGGCGCAGCTTTACCGCGGCGGCGGAGGATCTGGGCATGCCCCGCGCCACCGTGACCCACACCCTGCAGCAGTTGGAGGGGCGACTGGGCACGCGGCTGCTGAACCGCACCACCCGGCATGTCAGCCCCACGCTGGACGGCGAAGCCTACTACCACCGCTGCCTGCGCCTGTTGGCCGACATGGAGGAGGCGGAGGGCGCCTTCCGCGCCACCGATCCAAAGGGGCTGCTGCGGGTTGATGTGCACGGCACGCTGGCGCGCCACTTCCTGTTCCCCGCCCTGCCAGACCTCCTGGCCCGCCACCCGGGCCTGGAGCTGAGCATCAGCGAGGGCGATCGCCTGGTCGACCTGGTGCGGGAGGGGGTGGATTGCGTGCTGCGGGTGGGCGAACCGCGCGACAGCGCCCTCATCGGGCGCCGGGTGGCCTTGCTGCCCCAGGCCACGGTGGCCAGTCCGGCCTATCTGGAACGCTTCGGCATACCAGCGACGCTTGCGGCGCTGGAGGGCCACCAGGCGGTGAACTTCGTGTCCTCCTCCACCGGCCGGCCTTATCCCTTCGAATTCACGGTGGGGGAGGAAACGCGGCGCCTGACCCTGCCCGGACGGATCAGCGTCACCGGCGCCGACAGCTTCACCGCCGCGGCGCGCCTGGGGTTGGGCCTGATCCAGGTGCCGCGCTATCATCTGGCGGCGGACCTGGCGGCAGGCACCATGGTGGAGGTCCTGCCCCTGTATCCCCCGCCCGCCCTGCCGGTATCGGTGCTCTATCCGCAGAACCGGCAGTTGTCGCCGCGGGTGCGGGTGTTTGTGGACTGGGTCGCGGCGCTGTTCAGGGCGTAGGCCGGACGCCGCGCAGGTGAGCGCCCACCGTGCGGGCCAGGGCGTCGTCCTGGGTCAGCGGCGGCTGCCAGTCGAAGGCCGCACGGAAGGCGGCGTCATCGATCTCCAGCGACCCGGTCAGCCGATCGACGATGCCAGCCAGGCGGGGCAGGCGGCCAGCCAGGCGCCAGATGGCCGGCGGCAAGGTGACCAGCCAGGGGCGCTTGCCGGCCGCGGCGGCCAGGCGCGTCACCAGCTGGCTTGTGGACAGGGCCGGCTGGTCGGCGACCAGGAAGGTGCCGGTCACGTCCGGCCGCTCCACCGCGCGGGTGATGGCGTCGGTCAGGCTGTCCAGGCTGATCAGGCTGCGCCGGTTGCCGATGCCGCCCAGGGGCAGCACGGGCCAGTCCGTTGCCAGGCGCAGCAACGCCGCCATGTTGGCCTTGACGCCCGGCCCGTGCACCAGGGGCGGACGCAGGATGGCCAGTGACAGGGCGCCGTCCGGCGGGCATAGCGCCAGCAACGCCTGCTCCGCCGCGCGCTTGGAATCGCCGTAGGCGTCCTCGGGCCGGGCCGGGTCCCGTTCCGTCAGGGGGCGGCCGGGGGGCTGTGGTCGCCCTGGGCCTTCACGCTGCTGAGATAGACCAGGCGGCGCAGTCCCGCCGCTTGCGCCGCCTCCGCCAGCCGTACGGTGGCGGTGACGTTCAGGGCCTGCAGCGCCGTCGGCGTGACATGGCGCTGATGCGCCAGGCCCGCCAGGTGGATCAAGGCTTCCGCGCCTGCCAGCACCGGGGCCCAATTCACGGGGCCGGCGATGTCACCCACCGGCGCCGCCATCACGCCAGCCGGCAGGGGGGCGTCGGGTGTACGCACCACGGCCACGACCTCGTGGCCACCCGCCCGCAGGCGGGGCAGCAGGGCGCGGCCCACGAATCCGGTGGCCCCGGTCACCACGATCTTGGCCATGTCCGCCTTCCCGATCCCCGTCTCTTCCGGCGCCTCAATGACACGGACGCGCCCCGTACGGCAACCGGATACGGTCAATGCAGGTTCGCGGCGGTGGCGATCTTGTGGCGGACGCGGCCGGTCGCGGCCGCCAGGGCGGTCGCGCGCTGCAGCAGCCAGCCCCGCAACTCCACCGGTTGGCGCTGCAGGATGGCCTCCACCGCCAGGGCGTCGGCCGCGGTGAGATCGGTGTCGGCGTTCAGCAGCAATTCCGCCAGCGCGCGACAGTCGGCGGTTTGGGCCGCCGTTCCGGTGTGGAACAGGTGGCGCATGCGGGCGGCGGCACCATCCGGGTCCTGGCCATACGGCAGGCCCCCGCCCGGTAGGGTGTGGGGTTGGGCCTCGCACGGGGGCTTCGGCTCGATCTCGGGGATGTCTGGTGGCGTCATCGGGCCGTTCCTTCGGAGGGGAAGTGGTCGGTCGGGACTACGCGTGATTCGTTGGCGCCCCGCCAGCCCTCTTCGGGGCTGTTGACCGGCCTTTCATGCGATGGGCCTGAGGGTGGGGGACGGGATGTTGAACGCCGTCACCCTACCATCCGGGCGCCCCCGTCGGGAGGCTGCCAAACGGAGAGGGTCGTTCGGGCTAGCCCCCCTATTTTGACAGGCGGACACCAGGCGGTCAGACCGCCGATGGGGTTTCCAACGGCGTCTCTGCCGGCGCGGTGGCGGGCGGGGTGCGGGGCGGCAGGGCGATGGCCCGCAGCGACCGGGACGTCAGGCCCAGGCTGACGATGCCCCACAGGGCCAGCCCGCTGCCCAGGAACATGATCTGCGGCGGCACATAGCGCATCAGCCAGCCGCACAGGGCGGAGGACAGGGGCGCCAGGCTCATGACGATGAACATGAACAGACTCATGCCCCGCCCCAGCATGGCGGGCGGGATGCGGCGCTGGATCCAGGTGAAGACGCCGATCTGGATGAAGCCGGCCAGGCAGCCCGCGGCCCCCATCAGCAAGGCGGCTTGCCAGGTGTGCCGGGCCAACCCCATGGGCATGAACACCAGTGCCAACAGCGTGTCCACCAGCAGGATGGTGGCGCCCAGCGTGCGCAGGCGGAAGGACGGCCGGGCGCCGGACACCATCATGCCCACCAGGGTGCCCACGCCATGCAGACCCATCATCAGGCCGTAGCCATCGGCCCCATCGCCCAGCCGGTCGCGGGCGAAGACCGGCAGCACCGCCTGCATCGGCCCGCCGATGAAGAAGGTGGTGGCGGAGAAGTAGAGGCAGAGGGCCCGCAGCTCCGGGTCGTTCCAGAAGTGGCGGATGCCATCGCCGATGGATCGGAAGACCGTGCCCAGCCGTTCCACCCGTGCCGGCTGGCCATCCCCCGGCAGGGTCAGCATCCGCACCCGGTAAAGCGTGACGGCGGAGATGACAAACGTGGCGCAGTCCACCAGGAACGCGGTGCCCAGGCCGGCCAGATCGCCGGCCGCCTGTGCCCCGGCGGCGGCCCTTCCGCTGCCGCCCACCACCGCGATCAGGCCACCGGCCATCAGCGGTCCCAGCAGCAGGGTGGCCTGGCGCAGGCCCATCAGCATGCCGTTGGCCGCCTGCAACTGGTCGCCCGGCACCACACGGGGCAGGATGGTGGTGCCGGCCGGTATGCTGAAGGCGCTGGCCAAGCCTATGCTGAAGGCGACGACACACAGGATGGGCACCGTCAGGGTGCCGGTCAGCACCCCGATGCCCAGTCCGCCCAGCAGCACCGCGTTCACATATTTGGTCAACAGCAGCACGCTGCGGGCCGGATAGCGATCCACCAGCGCGCCCCCCACCAGCAGGAACACGGCGCGCGGCAGGCTGATCAGACCCAGCACCACCCCCATGGTCAGCGTGTCGTTGGTGACGGCCAGCACCAGCCAGGGCATGGCCAGCAGGCTGAACTGGTCGCCCAGCATGGAAATGACGCCGCCGCTCATCAGCCACAGGAAGTTGCTGTTGCGCATCAGGGAGTTCGGCGGGCGCTTGGGTTTGGCTTCGCGGCGCATGCGGGCCTCACGGGGATGGGGGTGGAGCGGGCTTGGACGCCCTGCGGGACCGTCTGGGCCGCGTGGCCTTGGCGGCGGGCGGCGGGGGCAACTGCTGGTATTCGGGCGGAAGAGTGACCTGGCCGGTGGGAAACAGCCCCATGCGGCGGGCGGCGTCATAATCGGGCGGGCGGATGTCGCCCGTCTCCAGCGTCTCCACCAGCTTGGCCAGCCAGGTGTTCTCCGTCTCCAGATGCGCCAGGCCGTTTTCCAGGATGGCCCGCATGCCGGTGGAATGGATGGGCGCCATGTAATCCGCCAGGGCCTTAAGGGGCGCGTAATAGCCGCGCTGCGCCTCCAGCCGCTGGCGGAGGGCCGCCGCCACTGTGGCTGGGTCGGTATGGTGCAGGAACATCAGCGCGGGATAGAGCGGATGATAGCGGGGTGTCAGGTCGGCCAGCCGTTCCGCCATCAGGGCGTGGAACCGGGCGCGGCCGGCGGTCGTCAGGCCATAGGTGGTGCGTTCGCCACCCCGGGCCACCGCCTCCACCCCCTTGGCCTCGATCAGCCCGTCCCGGGCCAGGCTGCGCACGGCGTAGTACAGCGTGCCCACGTCCACGTCGATGTAATGGTCGACATGGGCCGCTGTTAGCCGCCGCTTGATTTCATAGGGGTGCAGGTCGCCGCCGTGCAGCACGCCCAGGATGAGGAGTTCCGCTTTCATAGTTTAATCAAACTAATATAGTTGAATTAAACTATCAACCCGCTTCGGTCGAGCTTTTACGGGCGGGGCCCCCGCATGCCTCTTGCGGGCGGGCCCGCCCCGCGATTCAATGCGCGGGCCATGAACCGTCTCACCCTCCGCATCGATTTCGGTGACCAAGGCGCCGTCGGCCCCGGCAAGATCCGTCTGCTGGAGGCCATCGCCGAGCACCGCTCCATCTCCGCCGCCGGGCGGGCCATGGGCATGTCCTATCGCCGCGCCTGGCAACTGGTGGATGCCCTCAACCAGACGTTCGCCCAGCCCTCCGTCACCACCCAGGTGGGCGGTGGCGGTGGCGGCGGTGCCGCGCTGACGGAGTTTGGCCAGGAACTGGTGGCGGCCTATCGCGCCATGGAGAAGGCGGCCACGGCGGCCACGGCGGACATCCGGGCCGGCCTGGCCGCCCGCCTGCGGGCCCCGGCCGATTAGCTTCCCTGGTCCAAGGCCACGGCCTTGACGATGGCCCACAGCGATTGTCCGGGGGTGATGGCCAGCGCGCTTGCGCTGGTTCGGGTGACGCGGGCCAGAAGGGGGGCGCCCCCGCAGTCCAGCCGCACCACCCGGCTGCCGTCGGCATCCTCCCGCACGTCGTCCACCACACCCGGCAGGACGTTCAGGGCCGACAACCCCTGTGGCGGCCGGTCGGACAGCAGCACGTCACGCGCGGGAATGCGCAATCGGGTACGGGCGCCGGGCACCAGGTGCCCCGGCCCGTGGGGGACCAGGATACGGCCGGCAGGGGTGTCCAAGGCGAATAGCCCATCCCCGCCCTCGTGGCTCACCACGGCGTCCAGCAGCGCCCCCGCCTCCGCCCCGCCCGTCAGGTCCATCAGGTCGGGGCGGGACCAGAGGGTGGAGGGCGCACCCAAGGCGCGGACGCGGCCCTGGTCCATCATCACCACCGTGGTGGCCAGGCGTGCCACCTCCGCCACCGCATGGGTGACGTACAGGATGGGCAGGCCGGCATGGTCGCGCAGCCGCTCCAGATAAGGCAGGATCTCGGCCTTGCGCGCCTCATCCAGTGCGGCCAGGGGCTCATCCATCAGCAGGATGCGCGGCAGCGCCAGCAGGGCGCGGCCCAGGGCCACGCGCGCCTTCTCCCCGCCCGACAGCGCAGCGGGCCGCCGGTTCAGCAGATGCGTGATGCCCAGCAGGTCAGCCACCGACTCGCAAGTGGGCGACTCCGCCGTCAGATGCCGGCGCGCGAACCAGCGGCCGTACAACAGGTTCTGCCGCACCGTCAGGTGGGGCAACAGCCGCGCCTCCTGGAACACATAGCCGACGCGCCGACGGTGGGACGGCAGCCACAGGCCCGCGGCCGTGTCCACGAGGGGCACCCCGCCCACGGTGATCCGGCCCCGGTCCGGCCGCTTCAGGCCCGCCACCAGGTCAATCAGGGTGCTTTTGCCCGACCCGGACGGACCAAACAGCACGGTCAGGCCCGGGCCGGCGCTGATCTTGGCGTCAACTTGGAATGTCCCCTGGCGCAGGGCGATGTCCAGGTCCAGCGCCGCGGCTTGGGCCATCACGACACCCCGCCCAGGCGCCGCCCGACTTTGCGTGCCAGCGCTTCCGACAGCAGCAACGCCATCAGTGACAGCGCCACCGACACCGCCACCAGCCGTAGGGCCCCGGCGTCACCGCCGGGGGACTGGGTGTAGGTGTAGATGGCGCCCGACAGGGTTTGGGTACGGCCGGGGATGTTGGAGACGAAGGTGATGGTGGCGCCGAATTCCCCCAGCGCCTTGGCGAAGGCCAGCACCGCCCCCGCCAGCACGCCGGGCAGCATCAGGGGCAGGGTCACGGTGGCGAACACCCACAGCGGCGGTGCGCCCAGCGTGCCGGCCGCTTGCTCCAGCTTCGTGTCCACCGCCTCGATGGACAGGCGGATGGCCCGCACCATGAGGGGAAAGCCCATCACCCCCGCCGCCAGGGCCGCCCCCGTCCAGTTGAAGGCGAAGACGATGCCCAGGCTGGACAGGGGCTTGCCCAACCACCCCTGCCGGCCCATCAGCAGCAGCAGGCCATAGCCGGTCACCACCGGCGGCAGGATCAGGGGCAGGTGGATGACGCCGTTCAGCAGGTCGCGGCCCCAGAACCGGCCGCGCGCCAGCGCCAGCGCCACGGCGATGCCGGGGGGCAGCGCCGCCAGGGTGGCCCAGATGGCCACCTTCAGGCTGAGCTGGATGGCGGCCACCTCATCCGGGCCGAAGCCAAGGTCGATCATGTAGGCTCGTTGCTCAGCAGAGGGTCACTTCGCCGAGAGTACGGTGAAACCCTGTGCCTCGAACAGGGGGCGCGCCTTGGCGCTGGCCAGGAACTCCAGGAAGGCCTGCGCCTGGGGACTGGTGCTGTCCTTAACCAGGGCGATCGGGTAGAGGATGGGCGCGTGGCTGTCGGCCGGGAAGGTGGCGACGATGCGCACGCCCGGTTCCGCCACGGCATCGGTGGCGTAGACGATGCCCAGCGGCGCCTCGCCCCGCGCCACCAGGGCCAGGGCGGCGCGCACGTTTTCGGCCGGGGCCAGCCGGTCCTGCACCTTGTCCCAGGCGCCCAGCTTCTGCAGCGCGGCCTTGGCGTATTTGCCGGCGGGCACGGCGGCCGGGTCGCCCACGGCCAGGCGGCCGCCTTTCTGCGCGGCGTCCAGCGCCTGGTCCAGGGCGACGCCCGGCTTGATCTCGACGGCGGCTTTGCTGTCGGCGGCTGCGACCAGCACCAGGCGGTTGCCCAGCAGGTCGCGGCGGGTGGCGGGCTGGACCAGGCCCTTGCCGGCCAGATAGTCCATCCAGTCCTCATCGGCCGAGATGAAGATGTCGGCGGGCGCGCCCGCCTCGATCTGCTTGGCGAGGGCGGAACTGGCCGCGTACGTCACGGTGGCCTTGGCCCCGCCGCTGGCGACATAGGCGGCGTTGGCGGCATCCAATGCATTCTTCAGGCTGGCCGCCGCGAAGACCAGAGGGCCCGCCGATTGCGCCCGACCGGGGGCGGCCCCCACCGCCACCGCCGAAATCAGGACCGCGGCCAGCACCAGCCGATTTAAAAACCTACCCATGTTCCTGCCCCCTTGCGCTTAATCCGAACGCTATATCTAGAGGAATATAGCGTGTAGCGCCGTCCGCCGCCATGGGAACCGGTGCCACGACCGCATCACGGCCGATCCGCCAACGGCATGGGGGGAAAAGACAGTCGCGGTATTTACGGGCGGACCGCATGCCCTCTTGTCGCTGGCGACCGGATGGGCGCGCGCGCCACCTTGGTTCCTGTCCGCATGCGGGGGCTTTCCCCGCGCCTGTGCCACGCCTTTTGGGGGATGTCGCCATGACCAGCATTTCGTCGACCACCGGCACCAACATGACGGTTTCGCTCACCTCGCTGCTGCAAAGCGGCGGGTCCACCGCCAGCAGCGCGTCCTCGGCATCGTCGTCTTCATCGTCGACCGACAGCAGCAGCTCCGCCAGCGGCAGCTCCTCCACGAAGACCGTGACCAGCACGGTCACCACCACCGCCTCCGACGGGTCGACCACCACCACCGTCACCTATTCCGACGGCTCCACGACCGTGACCACCACCCCGGCCACCCAGTCGGCCAGTCAATCCACGGGCGGCAGCCAATCCGGCGCCGGCAATGATGGCGGTGCCAGCGATAGCGCCAGTCAGGGCTCGCAGATCAGCTCGCTCAACATGCTGGTGTAATCAAATTACATTGCGTACAATCGAATTAATCCTGTAGCCTCGGGATCGAATAGGATCCCGGGGGCGGCAGCCCTACGGGACGTCTGGTCTGGATGGGGGGCAACATGGCCACGGTTTACGACTACACGGTTCGGGACGCCGCCGGCGCCCCGGTGGATATGGCGGCCTACAAGGGCAAGGTCGTGCTGGTGGTCAATGTCGCCAGCAAGTGCGGCTTCACCCCACAGTACAAGGGGCTTGAGGCCCTCTATCGCAAGTACAAGGACCAGGGCCTGGTTATCCTGGGCTTCCCCTGCAACCAGTTCGGCCAGCAGGAACCGGGCGACGCGCAGGAAATCCAAAGCTTCTGTTCCCTGACCTACGACGTCACTTTCCCGGTGTTGGCCAAGGTCGAGGTCAACGGCCCCGGCGCGGAACCGTTTTATGAGCACCTGAAAGCCCGCGCCCGCGGCTTCCTGGGCAGCAAGTCCATCAAGTGGAATTTCACCAAGTTCCTGGTAGGCAAGGATGGCAAGGTGAAGCGCTACCCCCCGCTGGCCAAGCCCGAGCAACTGGAAAAGGCCATCCAGGCGGCGCTGGCGGCCTAACCCGCCTCTTCCCTGTACTCATCGGCCAGCAGGCCCATGACCAGGCTGTCGTGCCAGTGGCCCATCAGGGAAAAGGTCTGCCGCTCGCGTCCCTCGATGCGGAAGCCCAGCGTCTCATAGCAATGGATGGCGCGGGTGTTGATGGTCAGGACCCGCAGGCCGATGCGGTGCAGGCCCAGGGGGCCGAAGGCGTAGGGGAACAGCAGGCGCATCGCGCGCATGCCCAGGCCCCGGTCCAGCACGGCCGGGTCCAGCAAGCCGATGCCCAGGCTGGCGGTGCGCAGGCCAGGAGCCAGCGCCTCGTTCACCCCGCCCAGGCGGACGCTGCCCACCATGCGATCGGGCAAGGGGCCGCTCGCTCCTCCGGCGCCGGGCTCCGGCAGGGCGATGGCCCAGGTGTAGGGAAACTTGAGCTGGTCCGCCATCCATGCCTCGGCATCCGCCAAGGCATAGGGCGGGTTCCCGCCACTGCCATCCCAGCCCATCAGGCGGTGGATTTCCGCGTCCCTTCCCAGAGCGAGGCGCGCGACGCAGTCGTTGCCGCGCAACGGCCGCAGGATGACGCCGCCGTCGCTCAAGGTAGGGAGAATGGGGGGGCGGGAATCACCGCCGCATCGGTCATGATGGCATCGCCGCCTAGGGGTCGTCAGGACTCGATCTTGATCTGGTCTGGATCGGACACCACGATGTGGGTCTGGTAATAGAACTTGTCGGTGCGCTCCCCCTTCTGGTTCAGGTACCAGATGGTCACGCGCCGCGCCTCCCCCAGGACGATGATGCGATGACCCTTGAAGGTGGCATCGGCATCCTGGCCGTACGCCTGCTTGAACGCCGGCAGGGCGCTGGGCAGGATCTCGATCGTCAGGGTGCGCGGGTCCCGATAATCCTCCTGGGAGTTCAGGAAGATACGGCCGTTCTGCCGCCCCGTCGCCACCACGTCCAGGATGTACGTGTCGGACCAGACGTCGGGCGCGACGGTGGCCGCGTAATGGACCGCGTCCTCCGTCGTCAGGGGCTGGGTGGCACACCCCGCCAGCAGGGCGGAACCGAGGACGAGAAGGGCGGCGGTTTTCATGGGCGAACCTTTTGGCCAGGTTGAGGCGCCGGCAGGATAGATCAAGCCGGCGCCCGTCTTCAATTTCGGGCGTGGCGCCCCGTCAGGCCGCCGGTGCCAGCAGCCACAACAGGAACAACACCAAAGGTAGGTGGAACAGTAGCTGCGTAAAGCTGAAGCCCACGATGTCCTTGGCCTTCAGGCCCAGCACGCCCAGCAAGGGCAGCATCCAGAACGGGTTGATCAGGTTGGGCAGGGCCTCGGCCGCGTTGTAGATTTGCACGGCCCAGCCCTTGTGGGCGTTCACGTCGATGGCGGCCTGCATGACATAGGGCGCCTCGATGATCCATTTGCCGCCGCCCGATGGCACCAGAAAGCCCAGCACGGCGGAATAGACGCCGATGACCACGGGGAAGGTGCCGCCGTTGGCCAGGCTGACGAACAGGTGCGCCAGATGGTGGGAAATGGATTGTCCATCCGCCCCCGGCACCTGGGTCAGCAACTGGGCGATGGCGCCGTAGAAGGGGAACTGGATCAGGACGCCGGCCGTGCTGGGCACGGCCTTGGATACCGCGTTCAGAAAGCCGCGCAGCCGGCCGTGCAGCAGCAGACCCAGCATGACGAAGAAGAAATTGTAGGTGTTGAGGTTGGAGATGACAGCCAGCGCCGGCTTGTTCTGGAATTCATGCACCAGGAATCCGGCGCCCAGCGCCACGATGACCAGCGGCAGCAGGGGGGTCAGTTCCAGCCAGTCGCCGGGGCGCGCGACGGCGCTCTTTTCAGGGATCGCCTCGGTCACGTCGATGCCCAGGTCGGCGGCGGTCCGAGCCTGCGCATCGCCAGGGGCCGAGTAATAGGCGATGGCCACGGAGGCCAGCAGGATCACCAGCCCCATCGCCATGGATTGCCACAGGAAGATGGTCTGGCTGAGGGGGATGACGCCGGTGATGTCAGCCACCGCTTTGGGCAGGCTGGCGGGATTGGCTTGCAACATGGCGGCGGATGAGCTGAGGCCCAGGGCCCAGGTGGCGCCCAGGCCCAGATAGGCGGCGGCCCCCGCCGCGCGGTAATCCACGCGGATGTCCCGCCGCCGCGCCAGCGCCCGCACCAGCAGGGCGCCCAGCACCAGGCTTAGGGCATAGTTCAGGTAGGATGCCGCCATGCTGACGAAGGCGGTGAAGGCCACCGCCCCCCGGCCCGTGGCCGGGACGCGCGCCAGCCACTCGATCAGCCGCAGCACCGGGGGCGAACTGGCCACGACATAGCCGGTGATCACCACCATGGACATCTGGATGGTGAAGGGAATCAGCGACCAGAAGCCATCGCCCATGCCGGTGGCAATGGCTGCCACCGGCGCGCCCGTCGCTAGGTTGCCCGCCGCCACGATGATCACCCCCAGCACGACGAACACGAAGGCGTCGGGGAACCACTTTTCCGCCCAGCGGGTGAACGCGATGGCGCTGCGCGCCAACAGCCCACCATCCGCTCCGGCATCCACCATCTTGTTGATTGCCATTCACGTTTCCTCCACGCGGATCTTCCCGCCGCGTCATCAACCTTAACGGTGGGCGCGGGGAAAACCAGCGGGAAGGTGGGGCTTCGGGCTTAAACCGACTCGTCAGGGCGGTGGAACACCCGGGTGCCGCAGATGCGATCGTGGCCGGCGGTTTTCTGGTCGGTGAAGGCCACCATCAGGTAATTGACCAGGATGGCCACGCAGACGATCAGGGCCACGCCGCCGTACAGCAGCGGCGACGCCTTGCCCAACGGTTGCAGCAGCACCAGGGGCAGGCTGATCAATTCCTGCACGCCGATGCGCGCGAAGGCCAAGGCGGGGCTGACGGGCGCGCCATCGGGCCTGCCCACCACCAGGTTCATGAAGCGCTTGCCCGGTGTCGCCCGCATCCGGCTGGCGACGAACAGGGTATGATAACCAAGGTATAGGGCGATGTTCACAAACACCGCCGTTGGCGGCGTCAGCGCGGCGAGGTCAATGGTGTCAGGTGGCGGGGGCGCCAGGGGATAGCCGAAGAGTACGGCCAGGGTCAGCGACAGGACAAACAGGATCAGGCCGTCGATGATTGCGGCCAGGGCCCGGCGCCAAAAACCGCCATAAGTCCATCCTGCAGGAATGGCCGTGTCGGTGACGGTGAAGGCGGCTTCGGTCGTTTCGACGCTCATGAGCCCTCGATATCGTGTGAATGGGGGTGGGGACCCTTAAGGACATAGATCCCGCACCTATAAGGACAATGCCGCCACAACATGTGTCACCGCCTGAAATGAGGCGGGGCCCGGGAGGGCAGCGGCAATGTCCGTAATATTATCTCTATTAAAACGCCGTTTACATTAAAAAAGGGTGCTCTGCCGAATTAATGGGCCGTTCATCCCAAGTAAACGACGCTGTGATTATTGTGGGATAACGCTTATCACCCTGGGGTCGACAGGGCAAGAGGGGTGACATGATAGTTTGTTGACTGAGCGCTGACCCGTGACAGGTTTTGACAGTTTGTGCATCCCTTCGGATTTGCTGGGAGTCAAAGTTCAATTTTTGATTGGGCTTTCTCGCCGCCCGGTCACATTTGCCGGCGGGGCGATGGGGCGGCCGTCCTTGCGGGAACCATCCCCATTGCCTCCAAAAGCCCGGCGAGTCGGTGTCGCGCGCGGATGGGGGCCGTCGGTTCCCAACCATTGGCCATGGGATGGGAATGATCTGCGTGTTTAGGGGTGCTTGTCGGTGTCCGTCACGGTGGCCGATGGCGCGGCCGGGGACGCGTCATCGGCCAAGGGCGCCGGCTGCGGGGCCACCCGGCGCAGCCGCGGGCCGGTCACCTGGAAGATGGGCCCGCCGACATAGCTGAAGTATACTTTGCGCTGGCTGTGGGCGACGAACATGCGGTGCGCCCTCAGGAAATCCAGGCCCAGCAGCATCTCCGGTATTTCCCTCCCGCCGTGGCTGAACAATTCGCCAAAGCGCAGGCGCACGTGCCTGATTTGCTCATCCCCCAATTCGAAGCTGTCGAACACGCCGATGTAGTCGTCGACCGCGTCGTTGCCGATGCCATGTGACGTGCCGCTGCGGGTGACACCGGGGCTGTCCTTGGTGACACCCGCCTTTTCCGCCGCGCGCTCGGTCATCACCGAGGTATAGGCCCCGGTGTCCAGGGCGGCGCGCAGTTCCGTGCCGTTCACCTTCACCGTCAGCCAAATCTTGGGATTGGTCTCGCTGGATCGGCCGATATCGGCCTCATTGTACGCTCCGCCCCAATAGGCGAGCACGACGTCGTCGCAATCCTTGGGCTTGAACAGTTTCACCCGGCTATGGGCGATGTCCAGGTCAAGGTCGAACCGGGACAGGAAGCTCTCGCCCAACAGGCCCACGACGTTGGGGGGACCAATGTCATGGTTGCCCGCCACAGGGAAATCCAGGTTATGGGTCGTCCACAGGCCCAGAGAGAAATCCTTGATCCTGGCGACGTCGACGCTGACCCGCCCCCCGACGCCATCGACATACAGGTTGGGCACCCAGTGATGGGTGAGGTTCAGGCGGGCGGCGGCGGGCGTGGTCAGCATGCCCATGGCGGCACCCGTGTCCATCAGCAGATAGACCTTCTGCGCGTTCACCTCGACCGGCACCAGGGGCGCGTTGCCGTCCATGACCAGGTCCAGCGTGCCGACCGAGAGCAACTGGCATTTCGAGGATTCGGCCGCCGCACCCGGCAGGGCCAGGAGCATCCCGACGATGACGCCGGCCACGCGTCCCGGCATCCCACTCCAAAGCGTCATCCCCAGATCCCGCTTTCGTTTTCGGCGCCCCAGCGCCGCGTCCTTCGGCGTGTCTCACGTCTGGGTCCAGAAACACAAGCAAGTGTTGTGGCCTTTTTGTCGCAGGGTGGGGCCGCATATCGGCATCCCCACCCCCGCAAGGCCAAGGGACAGGCGCCCCTGTTACTTTTTGCCGTCCG
Organism: Nitrospirillum karajorum; assembly: GCF_036348415.1. Taxonomy (NCBI): domain Bacteria; kingdom Pseudomonadati; phylum Pseudomonadota; class Alphaproteobacteria; order Rhodospirillales; family Azospirillaceae; genus Nitrospirillum; species Nitrospirillum karajorum. Next base: position 857,083 of record NZ_JAZBQB010000001.1, on the reverse strand, counting down.
CCTGGGCGTCTTTGGATGCGTCTTCAGCGCCCGGCTCGGGGGTTTCCCGGCGCAGGCGGGGCCCCATGACCTGGAAGACCGGTCCGCCGACATAGGAGAAGTAAATCTTGTGCTGGCTGTGGGAGATGAACATGCGATGCGCGCGCAGGAAGTCCAGGCCCAGCAGCATCTCCGGGTTCAAGCCGCTGAGGCCGAACATTTCCCCGAACCGCAAGCGGACATGCTTGATCTCCTCATCCCCCAAGCGGAAAGTGTCGAAAACCCCGACATAGTCGTCCACCTCGTCATCGCCCACACCGCTGCTCTTCCCGGCATGTTTCACACCGGGGCTTTCCGGTGTCAGCCCCGCCCGCGCCGCCGCGCGCTCGGTCAATATCGAGGTGGAGGCGCCGGTATCCAAAATGGCGCGGACTTCCTTTCCGTTGATGACGACGTTCAGCGTTATGACCGGATCGTCTTTTGAGAAGCGGTCCATGTCGACTTCGTTGAAGTCCCCACCCCAGTAAGCCAGGGTGGTGTCTTCGCAATTCCGGGGTTGAAACAGCGTGACCTTGTTATGGGCGATGTCGATGTCCAGGTCGAACTTCGCCAGGAAATTTTCACCCAGGACGCCGAAGATATTCTGATTGTCGGACAGGTCATGGTTTGACCCGACTGGGAAATCCATATGGTGGACGGTCCAGTCGCCCAGCCGCAAATCGTCAATCCGCGCTTCCTGGACGTTGATAAGCCCGCCCACACCCTCCATGTGAAGGCCCGGAACCAACCGCGGGCGCAATTCAAGACGCTGCGCCGCTGGCTTGGTGATCATGCCGTAGGCGGCGCCCGTATCCATCATTAGGTACCCGTCATGGCCGTTCACCGACACGTCCAGCAAGGGCATGTTGGAGTCCATGGTCAGACTGAAGGTGCCAACATGCAGCAACTGGCATCTCTGCTTATCCTCCCCCGCCTGGGCGCGGCCATGCGGGCCCGGCGCGGCACAGGCCAGGGGCAGACTCAACAGGGCCCCCACAATGTGGCGGAAGGCGCGACGGCGATACGTCGTCATGATCATGCGTCTCTCTGCTTTGAAGGCCGACGGCTGCCGGACACCATGAAAGGCCGTGGTTTTAGAACGAATTGCTTTGGAGCGTGAATCCGATTGCTGAACAATGACTTGGAGCCGAGCGTGTTTCCGGTTAAACGCGGTCGGCTCTCGTTGCGCTTGAACCTTGATGGCTTGGGTCCGGCCTGTGCCTGATGACCACGCGTCAAGCTGCGGCCCGGCCCATCCAGCGTATGCGATTACTTTTTTTCTTCTGATTGATCGGCCGGCGGCGTGCCCTCCGCCGCAGGCTCCGGCTGGGAGGACTCGCGGCGCAGGCGAGGGCCCATGACCTGGAAGACCGGTCCGCCGACATAGGAGAAGTAAATCTTACGCTGGCCGTGGGAGATGAACATGTGGTGGGCGCGCAGGAAGTCCAAGCCCAGCAGCATCTCCGGCATGTCGCGCCCGCCATGGCTGAACAGTTCGCCAAAGCGCAGCCGGACATGCTTGATCTCCTCATCCCCCAGGCGGAAGCTGTCGAAGACGCCGACATAGTCCTGTACCAGATCGTCGCCTATGCCCACCGACTTACCAGTACGCGTTACGCCCGGACTTTCCGGGGTCAGCCCCGCCCGGGCCGCCGCCCGTTCGGTCAAGATCGAGGTGGACGCGCCGGTGTCCAGGATGGCCCGGATTTCCTCACCATTGATCTGGACCTTCAGCCAGATCTTCGGATTTTCTCTCGAGAATCGGCTGAATTCCGCTTCGTTAAAAGTGTCAGTCCAGTAGGCTAAGGCAAAATCCTCACAGTCCTTGGGCTGAAAAAGCCCCACATTATTATGGGCGATATCAATATCCAGATCGAATTTTGATAGGAAATTCTCCCCCATCACGCCGAATATCTTCTCATTATCCGACAGGTCATGGTTGGTGAAGACCGGATAGTCAACATGGTGGGCCTTCCAATCGCCCAGACGCAATTCATCGAGCCTGGCTTCCTCAACGCTGACCCGGCCTCCGACACCTTCCATATAAATTCCAGGGACCCAATGGCCGGACAGATTCAGCCTTTTCGCCGCTGGCTTTGTGATCGTGCCGAAGGTGGCGCCAGTGTCCATTATCAGGTAGCCGTCCTGGCCATTCACGCCCACATCCAGCAAGGGCATGTTGGCATCCATGGTCAGGGCAAGGGTTCCGACGCGCAGCAACTGGCACTTCGGCTTGTCCTCCCCCGCCCATGCACGGCCGTGGGGCCCAGGCGCGGCGCAGGCCAGGGTCAGGCTCAACAGTGCCCCCGCAAGGCGGCGGAAGGCGCGACGGCGATGCGTCGTCATAGTCATGCGTCTCTCTGATTTGAAGGCCGCGAACCGGCTGATCCGTAGGGTCGGGAGTGACGGTTCCAGGTGGGCCCCCGGCTGGGAGCCCATGTTGAGGACCTAGGTGGGGAGGGCCCAGCGGCCAAGCCGAACTCGGCCTTAACGACGGCAACGATCCGGCAGACGGCCGCCGCGTCAATGAAGTCCGTCGGCGGGCGGGTTGGCGCCGGCGCAATGCATACGGCCCGACACCCCCCGGCGTCGAAACCATGCCGATCCCCAACCGGGACCGGGTTCCCCATCGTCACAGTCCGATATCCCCAAGGCCGTCACACCACGCGCGGCCATTGCATGAACAATGCCATGACCCTCTCGGGTTGTGAAAGGTGGTAGATGCCGATTTGCAAATAGCGGCCGCGCCAGGGCTGGGACTTATTGCCTCACCTAACCCTCAAAACCCTCCAGGGCTGCCAGGTCCCGCACCTCGATGCCGCCATATCCCCGGCGCACCAGACCGGCCGCCTCCAGCCGGCCCAGCGCCCGGTTGGCCGTCTGGCGGCTGAGGCCCAACATGCCGGCCAGATCCTCCTGCGATAAGGGCAGCAGCACCGGCCCGTTTCCCGCATCCTCTTCCAGCCGGCAGAGCAGGGCCAGCAGGCGGGCGGTGCGCTGGGGGGTGGGCAGGGCCAGCACCTCGCCCAGGTAATGGGTGGCCTGGCGCAGGTGGCGGCTGAGGATGCCGGCGAAGTTGGCCCAGCGGCGGGGATCGGCCTCCACGATGCGCGCGAAGGCCTCGCCCGGCAGATGCAGAACCAGGCTGTCGCCCTTGGCCACCGCCGTCTGCCCCCGGGGCAGGCCATCGACCATGGACACCTCGCCGAACCAGTGGCCGGGCCCGGCATGCAGGATCACCACCTCCCGCCCGTCCTCCTGCACGGTGGCCAGGCGCATGCGGCCCATGACCAGGGCGTACAGCCCATCCGGCGCGTCGCCGCCACGATAGACCGCCTGGCTGTCGGCGTAGGCCCGCAGGCGTCCCCGCGCCAGAATCTCGGCGCGCAGGTCCGCCGGCTGCTCCGCCAGCCATCCCCGCCCCTCCAGCACCTGGGCTGCCGCCCGTTTGTCCATTTGGCCGCTCCTCCCGTGCAGTCGGGCAAGATTGTCAAATCCGCGACATTCTTGGAAGCCGTCCGGGCGTAGGCTGTGTCCATCATAAAAACACTGGGAGGATCGCCATGTTCGACACTGCGCCCACGCTGGCCCCCGCCGACCAGCCGCCAATACGCGACCGCGTCTCACCCGAGGAGTGGCGGTCGCGCGTCGATCTGGCGGCGGCGTATCGCCTGGTCGCCCTGTTCGGTTGGGACGATCTGGTGTTCACCCATATCTCGGCCCGGGTACCGGGGCCGGAACACCATTTCCTCATCAACCCCTACGGCATGCTGTTCGAGGAGATCACGGCCAGCAGCCTGGTGAAGGTGGACATGGACGGCAAGGTGGTGCTGGACACCGGCTTCCCCGTGAATCCCGCCGGCTTCACCATCCATTCCGCCGTGCATCAGGTGCGGGAGGATGCGGGTTGCGTGCTTCACCTGCACACCGCCGACGGCACGGCGGTGTCGACGCTGGAGGAGGGGCTGCTGCCCCTGAACCAGACGGCGCAGTTGGTGATCGACGACCTGGCCTATCATGACTACGAAGGGGTAGCGTTCGAGCATGACGAGCGGCCGCGCCTGCAGCGCGACCTGGGTGCCAAGAACACCATGCTGTTGCGCAACCACGGCACCCTGACCGTGGGCCGCACGGTGGCGGAGGCGTTCACCCGCATGTACTTCCTGGAACGGTCCTGCACCATGCAGGTGCGCACCCTGACCATGGGGCGGCCGCTCTACCCCGCCGCCCAGGGGGCGATCGAGCGCAACATCCAGATCAGCCGCATGGGGGTGTCCCAGGCGGCCAACCTGCTGGTCTGGCCGGCCCTGCTGCGCCGCCTGGCGCGGCAGATGCCGGGGTATCAAGACTGATAAACACGGCATGGGCGAGGGGCCTCAACCGCTCGCCCATCTCCATCAATACCCCTCGTCCACCCAGTGCTGCGTCGACTTCTTCGGTCGCTTGTAGCCGTTGTCCGGCTGGCGCGGGGGCAGGGGCAGGTCCACCGGGCTCAGATCCTTGTAGGGGATCTGGTGCAGCAGGTGGGCGATACAGTTCAGGCGCGCCTTCTTCTTGTTGTCGGCGTCGACGATGTACCAGGGGGCGTGGGCATGGTCGGTATGGGCCAGCATCACGTCCTTGGCCTTGGAATACTCCACCCAGCGGCCCCGCGATTCCAGGTCCATGGGCGACAGCTTCCAGCGCTTCATGGGGTTGTGCATGCGCTCCACGAAGCGCTTCTCCTGCTCCTCATCGCTGACGGAGAACCAGTACTTGATCAGGATGATGCCGGATTTCACCAGCATCTCCTCGAACAGGGGGCAGGCGCGCAGGAACTCTTGGTATTCATCCTCGGTGCAGAAGCCCATGACCTTTTCGACGCCGGCGCGGTTGTACCAGCTGCGGTCGAACAGGACCATTTCACCCTGGCCGGGCAGATGCTGGACATAGCGCTGGAAATACCATTGGCCCTTCTCCCGCTCCGTCGGGGTGGCCAGGGCGACCACGCGGCAGATGCGGGGGTTCAGGCTCTCGGTGATGCGCTTGATCACCCCGCCCTTGCCAGCGGCGTCACGCCCCTCGAACAGCACCACGACCTTCAGGCCCTGGATGCGCACCCACTCCTGCAGCTTCAGCAGCTCGAACTGCAGGCGGGCCATCTCATCAATGTATTTGTAGTGCTTGGGCGGCCGTCCGGGCTTGCCCGGGCCCAGGATGTTCCAGCGGTCCTCGATGCGCTTGTGTTCCTTGGCGTTGCGCAGGATTTCGCCGTCCAGCGGCGCGGCCGGGCTGATGTCCGCCATTTCTTCCGGCGTGGGGTTCCCCACTTCACCGCTCGCCTCGGCGCCTGGGGCGGCGCCGTTGCCGTTCTGCGTGTTCTGGTTCGCGTGCTTCTTGGACTTGCCGGCCATGGCGTATCAGGCCTCTCGGTAAAGTGGGCGGGTGAACCGTTATGGTTCCTTGCCAAGTACCTTGTCCCCGAATGGGGCGCCCCATCCTTGCGCCATGTCAATGCTCACCCTTTGGTTATGTGGCTTGCATCATGAAAGCCATAGGGCCAGAATCGCGCCCGACGCCACGACGACGGGAGGGATGATGATGGCCCAGGTGAACGACGCAGAAAAGCCGATGGGCGAGGCGGAGCGCATGGCGGCGCTGGCCCGTATGGATGGCTTGGCCTTCCTGCACGCCCTGATGGCGGGGGATCTGCCCCCGCCGCCTATCAACCAGACGCTGGGCTTCACCCTGAGCCATGCCGAGGTTGGCTACGCTGTTTTCACCGGAACCCCGGTCCACGCCTATTACAACCCCATCGGGTCCGTCCACGGCGGGTGGATCGCCACCCTGCTGGACAGCTGCATGGCCTGCGCCATTCAGACCACGCTCACCGGCGGGCGTGGCTACACCACCCTGGAACTGAAGATCAACTACGTCCGCGCGGTGACGGAGGCGACGGGCCCGGTGCGGGCCGAGGGGCGCATCATCCACGCCGGTGGCCGCACCGCCACGTCCGAGGGCCGGCTGCTGGATGGCCAGGGGCGGCTGTTAGCCCACGGCACCACCACGTGTCTGATGTTCGATCCCCGGCCGCCCAAGGCCTGAGGGGGGAACGGGTAATGGGGTGGCGGGCGTGGTTCCCGCCGCGCGACCGGCCAGCGCCTCCACCACCCGGCGATGCATGGCGCCATCCAGCGGGTATCCCGCCATCAGCGCCAGGGTGGTGAGGAACAGGCCGCAGGGCAGCAGCGACATCAGTTGGCGCAGGCCGCTCAGCGTTTCCGCCGATTGCGTGGCGTTGGGCACGAAGCCGATGGCGGACAGCAGCCAGCCCAGCAGGGCGCCGGCCAGGCCCAGCGCCACCTTCTGCGCCAGGGAGGCGACGCCGAAAATCTTGGCCTCATCCCGGCGGCCGAAGCGCCATTCGTTGTAATCGACCAGGTCGGGCAGCATGGCCCAGAAGCCCACGGCATGGACGGTGCAGCCCACGAACAGGGCCGCGATGGCCGCCACCGCCAGGGCGGGCTGGTCGCTGGGCGCCAGCAGGAAAGCCAGGGATGACAGGGCCGCCAGGCCGGTGCCCAACTGCCACGACACCTTCTTGCTGGTGCGGCGCGACAGCCACACCCAGAAGGGGACGCTGATGGCGCTGGCGGCGGAGAAGGCGGGCATGGCATAGGCGGCCAGGTCCATGTCGCCCACGTCATACTTGAAGAAATAGACCAGGTTGCGGAACTGCAGGGCGCCGGCCACCTGGATGAGGCCGATGGACAGCAGCAGCCGCATCAGCGGGCTGGAGCGGCCCAGGGTGCGCAGGAAGCCGACGACATCGCTGTCAAGGGTGGCGCGGGAGGCCGGCGCCAGGGCTGGCCACGGCTCCTCCTTCACCACGCTGGCGCACAGCCAGAACAGGGCGACGGACAGGGCGCCGACCACCAAGCCGCTGATGCTGTACCCCAAACCCCCATAGGCGCTGGCGTGTCCGCCGGTCGCCATGTGGTCGATCCGGGCGGCCAGCGCCGGCAGCAGGAACGACACGGTGATGCCGCCGATGAAGGCGCAGGTCATGCGATAGCCCGTCAGGCTGGACCGCTCCTCCGCGTCCTGGGTGATGCGCGCCGACAGCGAAGCGTAGGGGATGGACACGATGGTGTAGACGCCGCGCCACACGGTATGGCTCAGGATGGCATAGGCGATCAGTCCGCCCTGGCCCAGACTCGGCGCGGCGAAGCACGCCGCCATCACCGCCCCCAGGGGCAGGCCCCCCCACAGGATGAAGGGGCGGTAACGGCCCAGCCGGGTGCTGGTGCGGTCGGCCCAGACCCCCATCAGCGGGTTGGCCAGGCCGTCGACGATGGCGGCCACCAGGAAGCCCACCCCCACCCACACTGGGGGCACGCCCTGCACGTCCGTCTGGAAATAGGCCAGGAACAGGGTCATCGCCTGCCAATGCAGGTTCAGGCCGAGGTCGCCGATGGCGTAGCCCAGCTTGATCTTCAAGGCGACGGGCGCCTGTCCGTAAGCCATTTTCCCCCCTGGGTCTTTATCCGTGGGTCCGGTGGCGCCATGGGGGAATGACAGCGGTGCCATCGTCCCTTAGCGCCCCGACCGTCCCCAGGAAACAACATCCTGTGGCGGTCGCGCCAGCGTCCCTTTCGGCCAGGTGGGGGGCAAAGACGGTCAAATGATGGACGCGCGCGTTTTTTTGCGCCAACGATGCAGGATTGCCGCAACCGGGCGCCTTGGGCGATTGTGAGCCGGCATAGTTGAGGAATGGGGAGTGGACATATGGCGGGGCCTGACCGCAAGCCGACGATCATCGATGTGGCGCGCCTGGCGGGGGCGTCCATCAAGACGGTGTCGCGGGTCATCAACAAGGAACGCTATGTCAGCCCCGACATGCAGGAACGCATCGAGAAGGCGGTGGCCGAATTGGGCTATCAGCCCAACATGATGGCCCGCAGCCTGGCCAGCGAGCGGTCCAACCTCATCGGCCATCTCTACGGTGACGCCGGCGGCCCCTACACCCTGGAAATCCAGGTGGGCCTGCTGAACCGCTGCCGCGACCACGGCTACCACTTGATGATCGAGGAAATCGATTATCGCAGCGCCAATGTGGAGCAACGGGCCAGCGCCATCGTCAACCAGATGCGCCTGGACGGCGTGGTGCTGACGGCCCCGGTGACCGACAACCCCGTCGTGCTGCGCATCCTGGAGGATGCGGGCGTGCCCTATGTCCGGGTCACGCCGCAGCAGGAATCGGAAACCTCCCCGTCCGTCCGTATCGACGAGCGGCAGGCGGCCTATACCCTGACCCAGCACCTGCTGGCGCTGGGGCACCGCCGCATCGGCTTCATCAAGGGCAAGGCCAACCACACCGCCACCATCCTGCGCTACACCGGCTATTGCCAGGCGCTGACCGATGCCGGCGTGGCGGTGGATCCGGTGCTGGTGGAGCAGGGGGAGTTCACCTACGCCTCGGCCGTGCCCTGCGCCCGCCGCCTGCTGGATCAGCACAACCGGCCCACGGCCATTTTCGCCAGCAACGACGAAATGGCCGCCGCCGTGGTGGCGGAGGCGCACAACCGCAGCTTCAGCCTGCCGGCCCAGTTGTCCGTCGTCGGCTTTGACGACACGCCCCTGGCCGAAATGATGTGGCCGCCCCTGACCACCGTGCGCCAGCCGGTGCGCGAAATGGCGGAGGCGGCGGCCGACATCCTGATCGGCCTACTGTCCCAGCGCGGCAAGGTCGATTGGCCCAAGCCCGTGCCCCACCAGGTGCTGGCCCATACCATCCTGCTGCGCCAGTCCACCGCCCGTCCGCCGGCCAAGGGCTGAGGGCCGCCTCTGCGGGATCAGTGGCGGCTGCCAGCCTGCGCGGCGGGGGGTGGACGGAAGCCGTTGCGATAGACCTCCTCCACCAGGTCGCGGTGGCTGGGCAGGCTGGACAGGGCCTGGGGCGTCACGGTGCGCAGCCCCTGGAACTCGTGCCGCGCCTCCTCCATGCGGCGGTACAGCGTCCGTGCCGGCTCCAGGTCGGTTTTGAAGCCCATGCCATACAGGACGTATTGATAGCTGGCCGGCAGGAAGGTTTCATGGTCGGCCACGAAATCGAACCGGCCGGGCGGCCGGTGGGCCCAGAGGGCAAGGCGGTCGCGCAGCGAGCCCGGCACGGTGGCGGGGTCGGCGTTGTCCCGCCAATAGGCGCTGTCCGTCCGCCGGGTCAGGCAATAGTGCAGCTTCAGGAAATCGACGATGCGGTCATACCGCGCGCCCATCAGCGCGTTGTAGGTCCGGGCGGTGGCGGCCATGGCCGCCGCTGTCTGGGCGCTGTCCAGGCCCGATGGCCCCCAGGGGAAGAACTGGGCGATCATGTGGGCCGCCACCTCGATCAGCATGATGCCGGTCGATTCCAGCGGTTCGAAAAAGCCGCCGGACAGGCCCACCGCCACGCAGTTGCCCACCCAATGCCGGCTGCGGCGGCCGGACTCGAACTTCAGCAGGCGCACGTCACGCCCGGCCGCCATGGGCCCGATGTACCGGCGCAGCACCTCTTCCGCGCGGGCGTCGTCGGTGTGGCGGCTGGAATAGACATAGCCGGTGCCGCGGCGGTCGTTCAGGCCGATGTCCCATGTCCAGCCCGCCTCATGCGCCGTGGCCACGGTGTAGGACGGGATGGGCGCGTCCGGCCGGTCGTAGGGCACCTGCAGGGCAACGGCCCGGTCGTTGAACAGCACGTCGCCACAGGGTTTGAAAGGCACCTTCAGCGCCTGGCCGATAATCTGCGCCCGGAACCCGGTGCAGTCGATGTACAGGTCGGCTGTCAGGCCGCCGTGCTCGCGCGTGTCCAGCCGCGCCACGGCGCCGCTGCCGTCCAGCACCACCCCATCGACCGTGCCCACCAGATGGCGGACCCCCAATTCCACCGCCACGGTCCGCAGCAGGACGGCCAGCCGGTTGGCGTCGAAATGATAGGCGTAGTTCAGCGGCGCGTGATAGGGCGGGTCGATGGCCCGCTTCGGCCCCCGGCAGGCATCCGCCACCGCCTTCTGCAGGGTCACGGCTTCCGCGAACGGCAGGTTCCCGGCGGCGCCCAGCAGCCAGTAGGGCAGCAATTCCGGCCCTTTGACCTGGTGGGGAAAATTGAAGGGGTGGAAATAGTGGCTGTGCCCCGGCACGGCGCCCAGGGCCTGGGTGGGGGCCGCGTCCGGCGCCGGCGCTTCCGCCCAGTCCACGAAATGGACGCCTTGCTTGAAGGTGGCGCTGCTTTCCCGCAGGAAGCGCGCCTCATCGATGCCGATGGCCGCCAGGGTGGAACGGATGGTGGGGAAGGTGCCTTCCCCCACGCCGATGATGCCGATGTCGGTCGATTCGATCAGGGTGATGTCTGTCCCGCCGGACAGGCCCGTGCCTAAGGTTTTGGCCAGGTAGGCCGCCGTCAGCCAACCGGCAGTACCCCCGCCCACGATCAAGATCCGGCGCCGGGCGCCCTCCGCAACGGTCATTCGCATCCTCCCTGCCGCGCCGGGCGCCCGACGGCGCCATGGCGGATTTTCTTATGTTTCCCAACGTCTGAGGCCAGATCTCTCCGCCAGCGGGGCTTGGAATCGCCCCTTGGTTGCGGGCCTGTTGTTGCAGTGCCGCAGGCGTCATTTTGGCCATGGGGCAAGAATACCACGATTGGCGCAACATGACAGCGCTGTGCGACAACGTTGTCATAATTTTGTTGACAGCATGGACCGGCCCGCTAAACATGCCAGCCACAACAGCACCGCACCCAACGCGTGTAGCGGTCGCTGCTGAATATCCGCCTTGAGTAATCGGGCTAGAATAAAAGGGAGGAAGCGAGATGAAGGCGAGACTCGGACTCTATCTGCAAGCTGCGGCCGTGATTGCCCTTTCCGGTGGCGCGTACGCGCAGACCGCGTCGGCTCCGGCCAACTCAGACACCATTGCCGAAATCGTCGTTACCGCGACCAAGCGGGAAACCAAGCTGCAGGAAACCCCGATCGCCGTCTCGGCGTTCAGCCAGGATAGCCTGGACAAGCAGCAGGTGAAGGACATCACCGACCTGTCCAAATACGTGCCCAGCCTGGCCTTTGGCCAGCAGGGCGACCAGAACGCCATCACCCTGACCCTGCGCGGCATCGGCAACGACAGCGCGTATACCGAGGTGGCCGACCCCGAGGTCGCCATGTATGTCGACGGCATCTATTCGCCGCGCGCCCAGGGCGCCTCGGTGCTGATGTACGATATGGAGCGCGTGGAAGTGCTGCGCGGGCCACAGGGCACGCTGTTCGGCCGCAACGCCACCGTCGGCGCCGTCAGCCTGATCTCCGCCAAGCCGACCTTCGACAAGGAATACGGCAATGCCGAGGTCGTCGCCGGCTCCTACGCCCGCTTCGGCACGCGCGGCATGTTCAACCTGCCCGTTTCTGACAAGCTGGCCTTCCGCGTCGCCTTCGTGACGGATAAGCACGACGGCTACGTCGATTACCAGCCGGCCCCCAACGTGGCCGGCGTCAATCCCGCCGCCTACGTGACCAGCGGCCCGAAATACTACGCCGGCGACCAGAAGTCCTTCCGTGTCAGCGGCGCCTGGCGGCCGACGGACAGCTTCAGCTGGGACCTGAACTTCGAATGGTATGAGGACACCGGCACCCCGGTCGAACCCCTGATGCAGACCCCGCGTCCGGGCAACAATTTGTGGTCGGTGCAGGCCGACACCGCGCCGTTCCAGGACCGCACCGCGAAGTCCGTCCACAGCAAGATGGACTACGACATCAACGATTACCTGCAATTCTCCTACATCGCCGGCGCCTCCTGGCTGGGCGGCAACAACCAGGTGGATGCCGACGCCGGCACCCTGCCGCCGACCAGCGCCACCACCCCGTCCGGCGCGTTCGAGCAGAACAGCACCGTCTGGTCCAGCTATGAGTTCTTCAGTCACGAGCTGCAGCTGAAGTCGTCGGGCGTTCACACCGTCGACTGGATCGTGGGTGCCTATTATTCCCACGAAACCAACAAGATCCGCTTCGACATCGACCAGGCCAACGGCTATCGCCTGGGAACCTTCAGCTGGGCCGGCAGCTTCATCCAGTCGGACCGTGAGATCGAATCCGCCGCCGGTTTCGGCCAGGCCACCTGGCACGTCACCGACGACATCCGCCTGACGGGCGGTGTGCGCTATACCCGCGACGACAAGGAAGACATCGGCGGCCGCAACGTCACCTGCAACGGCTGCACCCAGGGCATCTTCGGCCGCGATCCCTATTCCATCCCCGGCTACACGGCGTCGCCCAACGACGTCTATGGCCAGTGGAGCAAGGCCACCTGGCTGGTTCGCGCCGACGCCGACGTCATCAAGGACGTGCTGATGACCTATGCCAGCGTCGGCACGGGCTTCAAGTCGGGCAACATCGAGGACGGCGGCAAGCTGGCCGGCCCCGAGACCCTGACCAACTACGAAGTCGGCGCCAAGACGACGCTGTTCGGCGGCCGCGCCACCTTCAACGTGGCGGCCTATTATGAAGACTTCACGGGCTATCAGGTGAACCAGGCGGTCACCACCCGTGACGCCGCCGGCCATGTCATCGGCTCGCAGATCGTCACCCAGAACGCCAAGGGCGCCAAGGCCTATGGCCTGGAAGCCGAACTGGCGGCCAAGATCACCCCGCGTGACACGATCAACCTGGCGCTGTCCGCCCAGCATACCGAGCTGGAGGAACTGCAGAGCATCGACGCCCGGCTGTACAGCGGCGGCGACGTTTCCCACCTGGTCGAGCTGAAGGGCAACGAGCTGCCCCATGCCCCGTCCCTGTCGGGCACTGTCGGGTATGAGCACGTCTTCGACCTGCCCAACGGTGGCACGCTGACGCCGCGCGTCTCCACCCACTTCGAGACGCGCAGCTACCTGTCCTTCTTCAACGTCGCCAACTATGACGAGCAGAAGGCCTACACCCGCACTGACCTGTCGGTCCGCTACGACGCGCCCAGCGGCAAGTGGTCCTTGGAAGGCTTCGTCCAGAACCTGGAAAACGCCAACATCAAGACTAATGCCGGCGCCTTCGGTGGGCCGGCGACCCCGGTGTGGACCGCTGTGTACCAGCCGCCCCAGACCTGGGGTGTGCGGGCCCGCGCCAGCTTCTGATCCGTTCGTTCGCGTGTTGACCCCCGGGGCCTGGGGGAATGGTTCTCCCCAGGCCCCGGATACCCTTCCTGGCAGGATGCACTCTCCCCGAATCCTGCGCCTTGATGGGCGGCGCCCCCGCGCCGCCCATCCTTTATCCCTTTTTCTTTATTCCTTTTCCGTCGCCCTATCCGGCGCCATAACGATGGCGCCCCACACCCCTTGATTTGGAATACTCCATGGTCCAGCCGGACAAGCGGTCGATCACCATCCGGGAGGTCGCGGACCTGGCCAAGGTGTCCATCAAGACCGTGTCGCGGGTCATCAACCGCGAGGCCGGCGTTTCCCATGAGACCCAGAGCCGCGTCCAGGATGCCATCAACCGCCTGGACTACCGCCCCAACCTGAACGCCCGGGGCCTGGCCGGCGACCGTTCCTTCCTGATCGGGTTGTTTTATGACAATCCCAGCGCCCACTATATGAGCGACGTGCAGACGGGTGCTGTGGCCCGCTGCCGCGAGGGCGGCTTCCATCTGCTGGTGGAACCGTGGGACAGCACGGACCCCGCCGTCGGCGACCAGGTTCTCGACCTCATTTCCCAGTTGCGGCTGGAGGGCGTCATCCTGACTCCGCCGCTGGTGGATCATGCCGGGGTGCTGCAGGCTTTGCGCACGTCCCGCATTCCGCTGGTGCGCATCGCCCCCGACACGGACCGCGAGACGGCACCCTTCGTCTACATGGACGACTATGCCGCCGCCCGCCAGATGACGGCCTATCTCATCAGCCTGGGCCATCGCCGCATCGGCTTCCTGCTGGGCCATCCCGATCATGGCGCCACGGAACAACGCTACCAGGGCTTTCGCGACGAATTGGCGGATCACCGTATCCCGCTGGAACCCGACCTGGTGCGGCCTGGCCATTTCTCCTACCGCACCGGCATGGCCTGCGCCGAGCAGCTCCTGACCCTGGCCGATCGACCCACCGCCATCTTCGCCAGCAACGACGACATGGCGGCGGCCTCGGTCGCGGTGGCGCAGCGCCTGGGCTTGTCCGTGCCTACCGACCTGTCGGTCGCCGGTTTCGACGATACCCCGGTCGCGCGCATCATCTGGCCGCAGCTGACCACCATCCGCCAACCTATCACCCGCATGGCGGCCGCCGCCGCCGACCTGCTGATTGACCGGGCGGTCCGGCGCCAGCCGTGGAGCCATCCCATGCCGCGGCGGTTGCTGGAGTTCGAGGTGGTGGTGCGGGAATCGACAGCGCCCCCTCCCTCGAAAGGGGTTCGCCGCTGACCCCGCCGGGCTAACCCGCCTGTTATAGTTCTCTTGGCTCGCTGGTACCGGCACCATGAAAGGGATGCATGGGCAAGCGGGGGCGACAGACGGCGGCATGTCCAATCTGATCACCAAAATAACGGCTTGGTGGCAGGGGGATGACCCGCCCGGGCCGCGCCCGGCGACTTCGGCGCGGCGACCATCCCTGGAATCCGTGACGCCCGAGTCGGTTTCGGACGATTTGCAGAACCGTCTGAGCACCATCCTGGAACGCCAGGCCAGGATCTGCGCCGGCACGGTCCAGCTGCTGGGCCTGGAAAGCCTGAGGGACAGGCTGGGGGCCCGTTGGCCAGCCGTCCGGGATCGGGTGCATCAGTTGACCGAACGGCTGCTGAAGCAATCGCTGGACCCGGCCGATATCGTTTTCCCTTATGGCACCGACACCTATCTGGTGGTGTTCGCGCGCCTGGACGAACGCGCCGCCAGCCTGCTGTGCGCGCGCATCCTGCAGGATCTCCAACGCCTGCTGCTGGGGGACGCCGATGCCGCCACCATCGTGGTGCGCACCGCCGTGCGCCAGGTTTCCGGTGACCTGGTGGTCCGGCCGCACCGCCTGTCCGACATGATGTCGGACGCCGCTGACGCCGACGCCGCGTCCGAATCCGGGGCCGAATCCGGGGCCGACTCGGGGGGCGGATCAGGGGTCGACCACCAAGGCCCACCGGGCGGACGGGCCCCTGCCACCCTGGCCGGCGCCGGTGGCGCCGCTGGCGAACCGGGGTGGGTGCCGCTGACGGCGCAGGGGGGAGGCAGCTTTCGCCAGGAGGACGTGACGGCCGCCTGGGCGGCGCGGGGACAACTGGGACCGCTGGAAATCGTCTACCGCCCCGTCTGGGATGCCATCCACCAGTCCGTATCGCTTTATGTCGCGCGCGGCCGGCGGGTGCGGCGCGGGGGCCAGGCGGTTTACGGCTACGACACCATTCCGCAGACCGCCGCCGGCAGCCTGTCCGCCGAGAACCTCGCCGCCATCCTGGAGATGGATGAGGAAACGATGCGGCAGGCCATTGCCGTGTATCTGGACCTGTATGACAGCCGTTTCCGGTTCTACCTGTCCTTGCCCGTCCACTACGAAACCCTGGCGGCCATGCGCCGCCGCCGGTCCTATCTCGCGTTGGCCGGCCGCATCCCGGCCCATCTTGTGCCGTTTCTCAGCTATCATCTCGTGGGCTTACCCGCCGGCACGCCCACCGGCCGCCTTGCCGACTTCGTCACCGCCCTGCGCCCGGTTGGCCGGGGGGTCACGGTGGAGGTGCGCCTGGGCCGCCAGGACATGGGCATCCTGGAGGCTGCGGGGGTGAAGGGCGTCGGTGTCACCCTTCCCGGGGCCGACGATCCCCTGGCGCTTCCCACGGCCTTGGATAGCCCTGGAGCGGAACGGCCCCCCGCGGACCGGGTGGCCACCGATTTGGGCCTGGTCGCGGCGGAGGCGCAGCGGCGGCGCCTCAAGCTCTATGTCGAGGGCGTGCACACGGTGGAGGCGGAGGCCTTGATCGACCGTGTCGGCGCCGATTTCCTGGCCGGCGACCTTATCGGCGGCTGGACGATGACACCCCGGCACATCGCCCGCCTGACGCGCGTCGAGCTGCTGGCTAATTCGCGTCAGACTTCCGGCAGGTGATGGGAACCGGGCTGGGGCTACTGCGCCGTCGTCCCCGGCCGCCGGTCCGCGGGCAGCAGGGCGCGCAGGCGTTTGGCCTCCGCCAGGTCCTTGGGCGCCCCGTCGCCGTTTTCGTACATCTGCGCCAGCAGGGTGATGGCGCCCTGTTCCCCGCCATCGGCCGCCTTGCGCAGCCACTGCAGGGCCTTGGCGTCGTCACGGGGGACGCCTTCGCCCTGGCGGTATTGGAATCCCAGGGCGAACTGGGCGGGCACCCACCCCCGCTCCGCCGCCATCATGTTCCAGCGCGCGGCCTCGACCGGGTCCTTGGCGACGCCCAGGCCGGCCAGGTAGATGGCCCCCATCTGGCCCTGGGCGCGAACGAAGCCCTGGCTGGCCGCCTGCTTGTACAGGCGCGCGGCCTCCGTGAGGTTGGCCTGCACGCCGGTGCCGTTCTGGTACATCCAGCCCAGGTTGGTGAGACCGGCGGGATCGCCCTGGCGGGCACCCAGGGTATAGAGGCGCACCGCCTCGGCCACGTCCTGGGGCACGCCGCTGCCGTGCTCATAATGCCAGCCCAGGCTGACCTGGCCGCGGGCGTTGCCCTGGTCGGCCGCTAGTTTGTACAGGCGCGCGGCTTCCACCGGGTCCTTGGGCAGGCCGTTGCTGCCCTGGTCGTACAGCACCGCCAGCCCCACCTGGGCCTGGGCGTTGCCCCTGTCCGCCGCCTGGCGCAGATAGGCCAGGGCCTTGTCCTTATCCACAGTCACGCCCAGGCCTTGGCCGTATGCCTTGGCCAGTTCCACCATGGCCCCGGCATCCCCCTGCTGGGCCAGCGCCGTCAGCTTGGGCAGGGCGTCGGCATAATCATGCCTGGCCATGGCCAGGCGGGCCATGGCCAGGTCGGCCGCGGTGTCGGCCCGGGCGGGGCCCGCCCCCAGGCCAAACCCCAGCAGGGCGGCGAAGGCCAAGGGCAGGATGCGTCGGAACAACGGGCTTAAGCGGGCGGGGCGCAGGAATCGCGGCATGGCGGTGGTCCTTGACCTTGAAATGACGGCGACCTTGTGATGACGGCGCCCCTCAAGCCGGGCGCAGAACGTCGCGCAGCCAGCGACTGGCGGGATCGGTGTCGCTGGTCCGATGCCAGTAGAGATTAAACGCCAATGGCGGCATGTCCAGGGGAAGGGGCAGGATGTTCAGGGTACCCCGGCTGCCATCCACCAGCGGCTGGCCATGATGGCGGCCCATGGTCAGCAAAAGCCCACCCCCATTCAGGCCGGTTTCCGCTACCACGCGGCAGGCGGTTTCATACCGTTGGCAGCGCAGGGCGATTTTTCGCTGTATGCCCAGGCGCAGCAGGGCGTAGTCCTCCACCGCCGGCCCGCTGCGGCGGGAGGAGACGGCGATGTGGGCCGCCGTCCGATATCCGTCCAGGTCCACCGGCGCATGGCCGGCCGCCGCGACCAGGCAATAATCGTCCCGCAGCAGGGGCAGGTGGCACAGGTCCGGGTCGGGCGCCAGCGCCACGTCAACCGCCAGATCCATGCGCCCCCGGGCCAGGTCGGCCTTCATGGTGGCGCGATCCAGCCGCACGCTGTCCAGCCGGGGGCTGGATCCTTCCGCCAGATGCTGTCTCAGGCGCGCCATCATGACCGGCAGCAGGGCCGGCTCCACCGCCTCGGGCATGGCGATGACGGCCTGGCGCAGGTCGCGGTCCGGCTGAAAGTCCTGTACGTCGGCCAGGGCCCGTCCCAGGGCGGCCAGCGCCTCCCTCACCCGGGGCGCCAGGCGGCGCGCCAGGGCCGAGGGGGCCACCCCCCGGCCGTCGCGGGGAAACAGCGGTTCATTTCCAACCCCCGTGGCCCCCGTGCCCAGGTGCGGGCCCAACTGGTCGCGCAGGCGGGCCAGGGCGTGGCTTACCGCCGACTGCGACAGCGCCAGCTCATCCGCCGCGCGGGTCAGGCTGCGCGCCCGGTACACGGCGTCGAATACCCGCAGCAGGTTCAGGTCCAGCCTGGCCAGCAGGCGCGTATCATGAACGTCATTCATGGTTTATCGCGCATAAACTTCCGGACTGTTCATGTCAATCCGGCGCTACACTCCCCTCAACAAAAGGGAGAGGACGCCATGGACTTTCAGCCCAGCGCGCGGGCCCAGGACTATCTGGACCGTGTCCGCCGCTTCATCGCCGATCATATCGCGCCGGTGGAGGCTCAGTACTGGCGCGACGTGGCGGCCCATGACGGGCCCGACTGGACCGGCTGGCGTGTGCCGCCGAAGATGGAAGAGCTGAAGGCCCGCGCCAAGGCGGAGGGCTTGTGGAACCTGTTCCTGCCCGACGCGGAATTGGGCGCCGGCCTCAGCACCCTGGAATACGCCCCCATCGCCGAGGCCACCGGCCACAGCCTGATGGCGCCGGAGGTGTTCAACTGCAACGCCCCCGACACCGGCAATATGGAGGTCCTGTGGCGCTATGGCAGCCCGGCGCAGCGGGAACAATGGCTGAAACCCCTGCTGGCCGGTGAGATCCGCAGCGTCTTCTGCATGACGGAGCCGGAGGTCGCCTCCTCCGACGCCACCAATATGGCCGCCACGGCGGTGGTGGAGGGGGATGAGGTGGTGGTGACGGGCCGCAAATGGTGGTCCAGCGGCATCGGCGACCCCCGCGCCCGCATCGCCATCGTCATGGCCCGAACCCCGGATGAAAGCCGCGATCGGCATCACCAGCATTCCATGGTGCTGGTGCCCCTGGACGCGCCCGGCGTGCGGATCGAACGCATGCTGCCGGTCTTCGGCAGCCTGGACGCGCCGCACGGCCATGGTGAGGTGACGTTCGACCGGGTCCGCGTGCCCGCGTCCAACCTGATCGCCGGGCCCGGCATGGGGTTCGAGATCGCGCAGGGCCGCCTGGGCCCCGGCCGTATCCACCATTGCATGCGCTGCCTGGGGGCGGCCGAGGCGGCCTTGGACCTGATGATCCGCCGGGGCATGGCCCGCACTGCCTTCGGCCGGCCGCTGATCGACCTGGGTGGTAACCGTGAGCGGGTGGCGGAGGCCCGCGTGGCCATCGACCAGGCCCGCCTGCTGACCCTCTACGCCGCCTGGAAGATGGACAAGGTGGGGACCCAGGCCGCGTTGACCGAGATATCCGCCATCAAGGTGGTGGCGCCCAGCGTGCTGGAGCGGGTGGTGGACGCCGCCATCCAGATCCATGGCGGCGCTGGTGTATCGGGTGACACACCCCTGGCCGGGTTCTACGCCCAGGCGCGGTCCCTGCGTCTGGCCGACGGGCCGGATGAGGTGCACAAGGCCATGATCGCCCGGATCGAACTGGCCAAGCGCGGCTACAAAAAGACCAAAGGGGAGGGTTGACGGCATGGTGGCGATCACACCGAAGATGGGTAGCGGCGGCGGGCGCATCTTCATCACCGGCGGGGCCAGTGGCCTGGGCCTGGCGTTGGGCAAGCGCTACGCTCGGGCGGGCTGGCGGGTGGCCCTGGGCGACATCAACCCGGATGCCCTGGCGGCGGCGGTGGCGGAGCTGTCGGCCATCGCCCCGGATGCCTTCGCCATCCCGTGCGACGTGCGCGACGACGGCGCCCTGGACGCCGCAGCCCAGGCCCTGACCCAGCGCTGGGGCGGGGTCGACATCGTCGTCAACAACGCCGGCGTGGCCCAGGCCGGCAACATCGACGACACGCCGCTGGATGACTGGCGCTGGATCATCGACATCAACCTGATGGGGGTGGTGCGGGGCTGCAAAGCCTTCACGCCGATGTTCAAGGCGCAGGGCCATGGCTATTTCGTCAACACCGCCTCCATGGCTGGCCTGCTCGATATGCCGACGATGAGCGCCTACAACGCCACCAAGGCGGCGGTGGTGTCGCTCTCGGAAACCTTGCAGCATGAGCTGGCGCCCTGCGGCATCGGCGTCAGCGTCATCTGCCCGTCCTTCTTCAAGACCAACCTGGCGTCCAGCCTGCGCACCACCGATCCCCGGCTGCGCGCCCGGGTGGACAAGCTGCTGAACCGTCCCGGCATCACGGCCGACGATGTGGCCGAGTATGTCTACCAGGGCGTGGCCGTGGGCCGCTGCCATTTGCTGCCGCACAAGGAGGGGCGCCGCTTCTGGTTGATGAAGCGGTTGATGCCCCGCGCCTGGTACGTGGCCATGATCGATCGGCGGGCCCGCAGCATGGCGACACCGTCGCGCACCGCCGCCGCCCAGGCCCCGCAGCCGACGGCCGGCGCCCGATGACGGTGGCCCAGGCGGAGACCCCACCCCGGCCCGTGACCGACCGGGCCGGCCCGGTGCGGGCGGGGGAGGAGCTGGACGTGGCCACGGTCGACCGCTGGCTGAAGGGCCAGCGACCAACGCTCACGGGCCAGCCGCAAGTGACGCAATATTCCGGCGGCGCCAGCAACTGGACCTATCGCCTGGCCTATGGCGAGGACGGGGCGGAGGGGGACTTCATCCTGCGGCGTCCCCCGGCCGGCACCAAGGCCAAGTCCGCGCACGACATGGTCCGTGAATTTCGCGTGCAGCAGGCGCTCAAGCCCGTCTTCCCCTGGGTTCCCACCATGGTGGGGCTGTGCCAGGACGACCGGCTCATCGGTGCCGACTTTTATGTCATGGAACGCATCGCCGGCATCATTCCCCGCGCCAACCTGCCGCGTGGCCTGGACATGAGCCCGGATGCCGTGCGCCGCCTGTGCCTGGCCATGGTGGACAAGCTGGTGGCGCTGCACCGGGTGGACCCGGAGGCGGCCGGGTTGTCGGGCCTGGGCAAGGGGGAGGGCTATTGCCGCCGCCAGGTGGAGGGCTGGTCAGGGCGCTACCTCAAGGCGCGCACCTGGAACGTGCCCTCCTTCGCCCGGGTGCGGGCCTGGCTGGCGGCCAACACCCCGGCGGACAGCGCCGCCTGTGTCATCCACAACGACTGGCGCTTCGACAATCTGGTGCTGGACGCCGCCGACCCGACGCGCGTGATCGGCGTGCTGGACTGGGAGATGGCCACCATCGGCGACCCGCTGATGGATTTGGGCGGGGCACTGGCCTATTGGGTGCAGGCGGACGATGATTTCATCATGCGCTCCACCCGCCGGCAGCCCACCCACCTGCCCGGCATGCTGACCCGCGACGCGGTGGTGGCCCACTATCTGGCGGCCATGGGGGACAGGCTGGACGCCCAGGCGGTGGACTGGACCTTCTACGAGGTGTTCGGCCTCTTCCGCCTGGCCGTCATCGCCCAGCAGATCTACTACCGCTATCACCACCGACAGACCCGCAACCCGGCGTTCAAGCGCTTCTGGCTGCTGGTGACGTATCTGGACTGGCGCTGCCGCCGCATTCTGCGCTGGGCCGGGCGCTGATCCCATGGTGGCGCTGTACCTCATCCGCCATGGCCAGGCGTCCTTCGGGGCGGACGATTACGACCGGCTGTCGGCGCTGGGCATCGCCCAGGGCCGGGTGGTGGGCCAACTGCTGGGCGCGCGTTTGGGCGATACGGGCGTCGTCGCCATCAGCGGCAGCTTGACCCGTCACCGCGATACCGCCGCCGCCTGTCTTGAGGCCATGGGCCGGGCCGGGACCGCCGTGGCCGTCGACACGGACCTCAACGAGTACGACCCCGCCGACCTGGTCGCCCGCCATCGGCCGGATTTGGCCGATGCCGCCGCGCTTCGGGCGGAACTTTCCACCGCGCCCGATCCCCGCCGCGCCTATCAGGCGCTGTTCGCCGAGGCGGTGACCCGGTGGATGGCCGGGGACCATGATGCCGACTACGCCGAAAGCTGGCCCGTGTTCCGCCACCGCGTGCTGGCCGGTCTGGCCCGGGCGGCCCAGACGGGTGGTCAGACGAGCGGACAGACGGGCGCCGCCGTCCTGGTCTTCTCCTCCGGCGGGCCCATCATGGTGGCGGTGCAGGCGGTGCTGGGCCTGGATGCCGCCGCCGCCCGCCAGGTCCATTGGGGCCTGGTTAATGGCGGTGTCACCAAGCTGCTGGTCCCGACCCGGGCCGTGGGCCGGGTCGGGCCTGGCTGGTCGCTGTCCAGCCTCAATGAGCAGGCGGGCCTGGAAGGGCCGGATGGCTTGCTTACCTATCGCTGACCCGACGTCCCGAATCGAGGCTCCCATGACGGCCCCATCCACCCCAAATCGCACGATCCTCATCACCGGCGCCAGCTCCGGCCTGGGCCTGGGCATGGCCCGGGAATTCGCCGCCCTCGGCCGGGACTTGGCCCTCTGTGCGAGGCGCGCCGACCGGCTGGAGGCGTTGCGGCGGGACCTGCTGCAGGCGCATCCCGGCATCCGTGTCGCCATACGCCCGCTGGACGTCACCGACCACGCGGCGGTGTTTGAGACCTTCCATGCTTTCGATAGCGAAATGGGTGGATTGGACCGCATCGTCGTCAATGCCGGCATCGGCTCCGGCCGGCGCATCGGCACCGGCCATTTCGCCGAGAACCTGGCGACGGCCCAGACCAATTTCGTGGCGGCCCTGGCGCAGTGCGAGGCGGCTGTTGAGTTATTCCGATCTCGTAATAAAGGCCATCTGGTGGTCGTCTCCTCCATGAGCGCGCTGCGCGGCCTGCCCAAGCACCTGACCACCTACGCCGCCACCAAGGCGGGCCTGGCCGCCCTGGCGGAGGGCATCCGGGCCGAGCTGTTGCGCACCCCCATCCGGGTCACCACCCTGTTCCCCGGCTATATCCACACCGAACTGAATGCGGGCGCCAAGCGCCTGCCCTTCGCCATCCCCGGCGATGTGGGCAGCCGCCTGCTGGTTCGCACCATCGAGCGGGAACCGGCCACGGCCCACGTCCCCGCCTGGCCCTGGGCCTATATGGCGCCGGTCCTGAAGCTGCTGCCCCTGTCGCTGGTGGCGCGGCTGGCTTAAGCGGGCGTGGTTTCCATAGGTGGTTTGTTGCCGGGGTGCCGGCCACGGCGTAGACGCCGCGCGAAGCGTCGCAACAGCCAGGCAGCCAGTAGGACCAGGGGCAGCCACGGCAGGATGATGGCGACGAAGTCCACCAAGGTGGCCACCGAGCCGATCAGCGTCTGGCCGAATTCCTTCACGGCGTCACGGATGGGCCCCCAGTTCAGGCCCGCCTGGGGCGCTTTCGCGGGGGCCTCACCGTTGTAATTGATCGTAATGTCGACGGTGTCGGTGACGGTGCGCAGGTGGTCGCGCTGAGCCGTGGTGCTTTCGATGTCGCCTTGCACCTCGGCGATCTGTTGTTCCAGTTCCAGCAGATCATGGACGCTTTTCGAGGTCGTGCTGTGCAGCAGGGTCGTTAGCCGCTCGCGCAGGGCGCTCTTGGTTTCCAGGCGCTTGTCCACATCCAGGACCGCGAGGGTCTTGTCTTCCGCCGTGCGGGAATGCGCCGTCACCTCCACCGGCGGGGCGGTCAAGTCCTTCGTGAAGGCCTCCATCCCCTGCGGCGGCAGGCGCAGCTCGGTGGTGGCCTTGATCGAGCCGTCCGAAATACGGTCCAGGGTGCTTTTCAGGATGAAGCAGTTGAGCTTGGCGCAGGTGTCGAGATGGCGTTGCTGTGTCGCCTCCACGGCGGCAGCGGGCAGTTTCACCGTGTAGACATGGCTGACGGCGACATATTTGCGCGCCGCCATATCCATGGGCAGGGCGCCAATAGGCACCTCGACCGGTGGGACGAAGGGCGGTGGGGCGAGTTCGGTGATTTGCCCGTTGTAGACGACCTCGTCCTTCTTCTTGCACCCTGCCAGCGCCATCAGCGCCACCGCCGTAAGCACCAGACCCCATCCCGTCCGTCCCATGTCCCCGCCCCATGATGTCGCCGGCCTGCAATTCGGCGTTAATACGAAACGGTATCCAGCCACTCGGTTGAATACAACCAGGAAGACCCAAGTTTCCGGGAAATAAACGGTGGCGGGCCGGGTCAAATCCTGTCCATTTGGTCATGTTTTTGCGGTGTGGCGGCCAGCGCCATTGACAGGGCGGGGGCGGCCCGCCATCAACGGGGCGCGATACCGTGGGTGCGAAACCAAGGGGCAGCTGGTGGTGAAGCGGATGACCTTGCCGGGCCTGGCCACGGCGGTGGCGATGGGCTTGTGCCTGTTGGGGGCAAGTGTGGCCTGGGCGGCCAAGCCGGCCGGTACCGTGGCCCCGGTGGCGGAGCCGGCACCCTTCCTGGTGGTCAGCGACCTGCATTTCAATCCCTTGGACGACGCCAGCCTGGCCGCCCGGCTGGACGCGGCACCCGCAAAGGACTGGCCGGCCATCCTGGACAGCGCCGCCGACCGGCGCCTGTCTCCCTTCGGCCGGGACAGCAACTGGTTCCTGCTCCGCTCCGCCTTCGCGGCGATGCGGCAGGCCCAGCGGCATCCCGCCTACATCCTGCACACCGGCGACATGCTGGCCCACGACTTCCGCGACACGTTCGAGGAGACCTTGCCGGCGCACAAGGGGGATGATGCGGCCTACCGCGCCTTTGCGTTGAAGACGGTGACGGTGCTGCTGGAAACCCTGCGGCAGACCTTCCCGGGCGTTCCGGTGCTGACGGCGCTGGGCAACAATGACAGCTATTGCGGCGACTATGCCGTGGCGCCCAACGGCCCGTTCCTGGCGGACACCCTGCCGCTGCTGACCCAGGGTTTCGGCCCCGGTCTTGGCGGCGGAGCGGATCAGGCGGCCATCGCCCGGGACTGGCGCCTGGCCGGCAACTACGTCATCCGCCATCCGACCTTGAAGGGCGTGCGCATCGTGTCCTTCGACACGGTGCCCCTGGCCCGCAAGTACAAGAACAGCTGCGGGCGCCCCGGTGACACGCCGCAGGACACCACGCTGGCCTGGCTGCACCAGGCGTTGGCGGACGCCAAGGCCGCCGGCGACAGCGTCTGGCTGATCACCCATGTCGTGCCGGGCATCGACAGCTATGCCACCGCCAGCGCCTGGGCCAAGGCGGGGAAGGAGGCGGTCACCGCCGGCCAGCCGGTGCCCGCCTGCACCGCGCCTGTCGAATTGTTCGCCCCCGGCATGGAGGCGCGGTTCGAGGCGGAGATGGCGCCCTACCATGACATCGTGAAGGTGCTGTTCGCCGGCCATGTCCATATGGACGATTTGCGCCTGGTGGGTCCTTCCGGTGCCGGGGTGCCCGTGCTGGTGACCCCGGCCGTCAGCCCGGTCTATCAGCAAAGCCCGGCGTTCAAGCTGGGGGTGGCGGCGGCCGATGGCTCGGTCGCCCACCTGACCACCTACTACCTGGCCAACCTGGCCGAAGGGCCCAGCCTGCGCACCGCCCGCTGGCTGCCCGAGTACGACACGGCACGGGCCTGGGGCACCCAGACCCTGACGCCCCAGGCCCTGCGTGGCATCATCGCGCACATCCGCGACAGCGGGCCGGTCCAGGCGCGCTATCGCGCCATTTACAGCGTCGCCCGGCCAGAGGCCTCCGCCATGACGCCGGATAATCAGCCGCTGTATCTGTGCGCCTTGGACCAGACCCTGGTCGATGGCTACACCCGCTGCGCTTGTCCTCAGCCCTGAAGGAGCCCGCCCGCATGTCCGTTCGCGCCCTGTCCATTCGGGTCCTGACCTCCCTGCTGCTGGCCGGTTGCGCCCAACAGGCGCCCTTGGCGACGCCGGCGCCCGGCTTGCCCAACCTGGGCGTGGTGAAGACCCAACTAGTGGCCTATCACGACAGCGGCGCCTATGACCGCGACCTGGCCCGCGTGGCGGGCGAGGCCGCCGCCTGGATCAAGACGCGTACCGTCGCCTTGCCGGCCGGCGTCCGTCCCGCCCTGGTGCTGGACATTGACGAGACATCGCTCAGCAACTGGCCGCAATTGCGGATCAACGACTTCGGCTACATCACCGCCGGCGGCTGCGACCTGGAGCGGGGGCCGTGCGCCGCCCCGGCCTGGGAGATGATGGGCCGGGCGACCGTCATCGCGCCGACGTTGGAGGTCTACCGTCAGGCGCGGGCCGCCGGCGTCGCCGTCTTTTTCATCACCGGCCGGCCGGAAACGGAGCGTGAGGCCACCGCCCGCAACCTGACGGCCGTGGGCTATGAGGGCTGGGCCGGCCTGGTGCTGCGGACACCCGGGACCCACAGTCCATCGGCGGCGGACTACAAGGCGGCGGAGCGGGCGCGTATCGAGGCCCAAGGCTACACCATCATCGCCAACATGGGCGATCAGGACAGCGACCTGGCCGGCGGCCATGCCGAGCGTGGCTTCAAACTGCCCAACCCCTTCTATTTCATCCCTTAAGCCTTCCTAACGCCGTAGGGCGCCCCGCCAATCTTGCAATTAAGCCGTGCTGCCCGCATCCTCGGCGCCGGCCCCGCGCCGCTGCGGGGGATGGCCTTGGGGGGCAGGGGAATGAGCGGGGAGATTGAGGCGGCTGGCGGCCTGGCGGAAGCCAGCCTGGTCGCCAGGGCGATCGAGGGTGAGCGGCATCAGGCCGCCGTCACCCATGAGGATGGCCACCACCGGTGCGCCAATTGCGGCACGCATCTGACCGGGGCCTACTGCCACGCCTGCGGCCAGCCGGGGCACGTCCACCGGTCCATGCTGCACATCGTGGAGGAGTTCTTCCACGGCATCCTGCATTTCGACAGCAAGGTGTGGCGCACCTTCCCCATGCTGGCCTTCCGCCCCGGCAGCCTGACGCGGCGCTATGTCCAAGGGCATCGCGTGCGCTACGTCTCGCCCTTGGCGCTGTTCCTGTTCTGCGTCTTCCTGATGTTCTTCTCCCTGTCCTTCGTCGATACGCCGGCGAAGTCACTGGGCGGCAACCCGCTGAAAAGCCTGGATCATCAGTCTCTGGCGGAAGGGCGGGCGGAACTGGAGTCCACCGTCGCCGACGCCAAGGGGGAACTCAAGGACGCGGAAAACGATCTGGCGGAGGCCCAGCGCGAGGGACGTGACGTCGCCGACGCCACTGCCCTGCGGGACAAGCGCCGGCAGGAACTGAAGGTGGCGGAGGCCATGCTGAAGGCCTTCGACGCGGCGGCGGCGGCCGGCCTGAAGGCCAAGGCCGCGACCGAGGCGGTTGGCGGGGAGACGAAACCGGACGCCCCAACGATCAAGGCGCCAGCCGTCACCGATGAGGAACCCGCCACCACCGATGAGCCGGCCTGGGCCCGCTCCGCCAAGCAACTGGCCGATTCCAAACAACTGTTCGACGTGGACCTAGGCATGCCCAAGCTGGAGGAGCATGTCCGCCACGCCCTGCGCAATCCCGAACTGACGCTCTACAAGATGAAGGAATTGGCCTCCAAGCTGTCCTTCCTGCTGGTGCCGCTGTCGGTGCCCTTCATCTGGCTGATGTTCCTGTTCAAGCGCGGCGTCTTTCTCTACGACCATGTGGTCTTCGCCCTGCACTCCCTCTCCTTCATGGCGGTGCTGACGGCGGTCGCGGCCCTGGGTTCCCGGGCCGGGCTGGGGGCGGACGCCATCGGCGTCCTGATGTGCTTCGTTCCCCCCATCCACATGTACGCCCACCTCAAGGGCGCCTACCGGCTGGGCACGTTCGGCGCCCTATGGCGCACCATCGGCCTGTTGTGGGTGGCCATGCTGGCGCTGACCTTCTACCTGATCTTCATCGTTTCCATGGGCCTGGTGGAGTAGGCGGCGGCGGAATGGCGGCCCGCCGCTATTCCAGGCTTTCCGTCAGGCTGGCGGCCAAGGCGCGGGTGGGGGTGGTCGCATCGGGATTGGGCAGGGCCAGCACCCGCCGGCCCTGCTTGGTGTAGGCCATGGCCGCCTGGATTTGCGGGTCGTTGCGGAACAGGGCCATGAACGAGCCGTCGGCATAGGCCTCATACAGGCCGTCCAGCAGCATGTCGGCCAGGCGGTCGTTATGCTTGGCCACGAAGAAGTAGAGGTAGAAGTCGCGGTAGAACAGGGCGACATCGCGTGCCACCGTCACCGGCACGCCCGCCGCTTGCGCCCGTTCCACCTCTTGCTCGATGTCCAGGCTGCTGCGGGGCACGGCGTCCGCGGCGCCATCGGCGACGTCGGCGTACGGGTTGCCGGTCGTCTCGCGCACGGTTTGGCCGGCGGCGCGCAGCAGGCGGGCTTCCGGCCACCCGGTTCCCTGCGCCAGGGCCAGGGGCTGGCCGTCCTGCAGCTTGGCTTGGCCGGCCTCACCCACCGCCAGCAGGCGATATCCCATCAGTCCCCGGTCCAGCGGCACCCGCACCGGCTGGAAATGTGCCTCCAGCGCCGGCGCCGTGGGCAGCCAATAGACATCCACCACACCGTTGTCCGGCTGCTCCAGCAGGCGCAGCACCCGGGCGGTGGGCAGGGGGTGGTCGTCGATCTTCAGCACATAGGGCCGGCCGCTTTTGGCCAGCGCCAGCTTCAACACCTTCAGCACATAGGCGGAGGCCGTGCCCTGGTTCAAGGCATGCACCACCAGCGGCGCCGGCGCGGGGGGCGCGGCCGTCGGCGCGGCCAGGCCGCCCATGTCGACGGGGTCGTCGTTGCGGCCGGCGCCCAGGGCTGGCACCGCCATCAGGCAGAGCACCAGCCACAGGGCGCATAAACGGGGAAGAATGGGCATGGCGCAAACACATCCTGCGGCCGCCTTCTGCCAAAGGGGCCGTTCTCGCTTGGTGGTGGCGGGTCCTGCCGGCGGATGTCCCGCTTGGGGCCCTTGTTGGGACCGACCTTATCGGCGGCCTTCTCCCTCGGCGACCGCTGATCGTTCGGACCAGCGTTGCCTGACAGGCTCAAGACTAGGCCATTAAGGGTTAGCGGGTCGTTAACGCTTGCGACCTAGGCCGCAACGCGCCTGCACCTACCCGGTGCAATAAATCGACCTTTACGGGTGCGGCATTTACGCGCGCTGCTGCCATGGCGAGGTCCGCTGATAATGGGAGCAACAATATAAAACTTTTAGAATCAACAATTTATGACGGTATCGGGCGTGGCATGGAAGGATGGGGAATTAACCCCTCCTTAACCGGAAAGGTTGAATGAGGGATGGTGGTGGTATGGCCCCTGCCGACGGGCGTCCATGGCCGATCCCAACCCGATTTCAGGACCATCCAGGAAAGGAAGAAATCATGACTGCCTGGCGCAACCTTTCCATCCGCCTCAAAATCCTGACGGCTTTTCTGGTGGTGTTTCTGACGACACTGGGACTGGGCTTGTTCGGTCTCAGCCGGACGGCGGCGGTGAGCGACACCGCCGCCGACATGCGCGACAACTGGCTGCCCTCCACCGCGGCCTTGGGCCGGCTGGGGGTGGCGGTGACCGATGCCCGCGCGGTGGAGGGGCGCCTGGTCATGGCCGCTGTCGCCAATGACGCCGCCCTGCTGAAGGCTGCGGAGGCCCAGTACACCGACGCGGTGGGCCAGGCGGACAAGGCGCGGGCCGATTACCAGCCGCTGGTCACCCTGGGCACGGATGACGAACGCCTGATGAAGGCTTTCGACGACATGTGGGCCCAGTATAAGACGATGGCCGCCCAGGTGGATGACCTGGCCCATAAGGAGGCGGCGGCGAAGGCCCTGCCCCTG
Source organism: Nitrospirillum karajorum (assembly GCF_036348415.1). NCBI lineage: Bacteria > Pseudomonadati > Pseudomonadota > Alphaproteobacteria > Rhodospirillales > Azospirillaceae > Nitrospirillum > Nitrospirillum karajorum. The sequence goes on along the minus strand of NZ_JAZBQB010000001.1, from coordinate 827,511 downwards.
TTCCTGGGTGATGAACTCAAGGTCTTCAAGGCCGCGCAGGAAAGCGTCCTGGCCGACACCGACTTCAATCGGATGGAAGGCAAAAAGGCCGCCGATCGTGGCGCCGCCCTGTATGCCACCGCCCTTTGGATGACCTGGGCGGCCATCGCCGCCAGCGCCCTGCTGTGCGCGGGCGCCACCGTGGTGATCGTCGCCGGCGTGGTCCGGCCCATCGCCCGCACCACCGGCGTGGTCGAAACCATGGCCGCCGGCGACCTGGCCGTTGCCATCCCCGATACCGACCGGGGTGATGAGGTGGGAACCCTGGCTCGCGCGCTGCGGGTGTTCCGCGACAGCATGGTCCAGGCCCGCGATCTTGCCCAGGTCCAGGAAATGGAACGTCAAGCCAAGGAACGCCGCGCCCAGGCCCTGGAACATCTGGTCCAGGGATTCGAGGCCAAGGTGGCCCAGTTGGTCAACGCCCTGGCGGGGGCCGCCACGGAGATGGAGGCCACGGCGCAGAGCATGACCAGCACGGCGGAACAGACGAACGCCCAGTCCAGCGCCGTGGCCGCCGCCGCGCAGCAGGCCTCCGCCAACGTCCAGACCGTGGCCTCCGCCACCGATGAGATGGTGGCGACCGTGCAGGAGATCGGCAGCCAGGTGGAAAAGTCCCGCACCATCGCCACCAAGGCGATCCAGGAGGCGACAGAGACCAGCGGCACCGCGCGCCGCCTGGCCGACAGCGCCCACCGGATCGGCGAGATCGTGCAACTCATCAGCGACATCGCCGGCCAGACCAACCTGCTGGCCCTCAACGCCACCATTGAGGCGGCGCGGGCGGGTGAGGCGGGCAAGGGCTTCGCCGTCGTGGCCGGCGAGGTGAAAAGCCTGGCCAACCAGACCGCCAAGGCGACGGGCGACATCGAAAGCCAGATTGGCGAAATCCAGGGCCTGACGACCCAGGCCGTGGCCGCCATCGAAAGCGTCAGCCGCACCATCAACCAGATGTCGGACATCGCCATGGCCATCGCCTCCGCCATTGAGGAACAGTCGGCAACCACCTCGGAAATCGCCCGCAGCGTGAATGAGGCCGCCAAGGGGACCGAGGATGTATCCCGCAACATCACGGGTGTGCATCAGGCGGCGGTGGCGACCGGTGCCGCCGCTGGTCAGTTGCAAGAGTCCGCGCGCGACGTGTCGCACCAGGCGGAGGATCTGAACGCCGAGGTTTCGCGGTTCATCACCGGCGTCAAGGCGGCCTGACATCGAACCGCCGAGGGGACGCCGATGCCCGGGATAATCCGGTCCCGGGGGCGGCGCCCTTGCCGGACGTGGCCGCCCCCAAGCCCCGGTTATCGCGGCTTTAATGAACGGCGGGGGTTTCTGCTATGGAATTTTAATGCCCGCCTGGCGGCTCAATGGGGGCCTGAACGACCCTTGCCGGATAGGCCGCCATGTTGGGCTTCAACACCCTGATCGACCTCGTCACCCACGCCACGGCCCAGCGGACCGCGCCGCCCGACGCGCCCGCGCCCCGGGCCGCCGATTGGTCCTTCGCCACGCCCGCCCATCTGCCGGCTGGCGGTTCCGTCATCGTCGACCTTGCCGCCGGCCGGGTGTGGATCAGCGACCCCCGCCGCGCGGGCGACTTCCCCCTGGCGCAGGTGACGGTTCAGCCCGTGCGTCCCGCCGACATCGCCCGGCCGGAGGCGCTGGCCCAAATCGTGGTGTGGGCGGGCGAGCCCGTGCCCTGGCGCTATCGCATCCCCTGCGCCTCGTGGCGGCAGGCCCGCACCGTGGCCGCCGAATTGGCCATCGTGCTGGACGGCGCGACGGCCGGGGACCGTTGCCTCAGCTACTGATCCAGCTACATGACGGTCGGGGTGGTGGGCGACACCTGGACGCCCCGAGCCGGGATAGGCCGCCGGTCGAGACCGCCGGCGGCCTATCCCTTTTGTGCGACGCAAAACCTTCTTCGCGCTCGCGGGAGCGGTTGGCTATACTCCCACCCCGCGGGGTTATTCCGTCGTCCTGGCAGTGGGACGGGAAGGATTGGAGAGGGACAGCCGATGGCTTCTACCGACGCGACCAGCCCTATGGGCCCGTTCCGGGTGCCGGAGGGCTTCCTGGATCCCAGCAATCATTGGCCTTTCCGCCTGTGGCAGGATGGCTTGGCGTACACCATCGACGCCTGCCAGCGCACCGCCTTGGTCATGGATGTGCTGCGCCAGCGCGGCGCCCAGTACCATGAGCACATGGCCCAGACGGCCCCCACGGTGCTGAGCTTCGAGAGCGAGACGGTGCTGGACGGCGCCACCTTGCCCCGGCCGGTGAATTATTCGCTGCAGCGCATTATCCCGCCGGCGGGCGTGGAACTGGATCTGAAGAAGCGCCCCTTCGTCATTGTCGATCCCCGGGCCGGCCATGGCCCCGGCATCGGCGGCTTCAAGTCGGACAGCGAGATCGGCGTGGCCCTGGGCGCCGGCCATCCCTGCTATTTCATCGGCTTCCTGCCGCGGCCCATTCCGGGCCAGACGGTGGAGGATGTGATCGCGGCCGAGGCGGCCTGCCTGGAAAAGGTCATCGAGCTGCACCCGGAGGCCGAGGGCAAGCCGGTGGTTATCGGCAACTGCCAGGCCGGCTGGCAGCTGATGATGACGGCCGCCATCCGCCCCGACCTGTTCGGTCCCATCATCATCGCCGGCACGCCCTTGTCCTTCTGGGCCGGTCAGCGGGGGAAGGACCCCATGCGCTACAGCGGCGGGCTGCTGGGCGGCAGCTGGCTGACGGCGCTTGCCAGTGACCTGGGCGCCGGCCTGTTCGATGGCGCCTGGCTGGTGCAGAACTTCGAGAACCTGAACCCCGCCAACACCCTGGTGGGCAAGCAGTACGCCCTGTGGGACAAGGTCGATACCGAGGCGCCGCGCTATCTGGGCTTCGAGAAGTGGTGGAACGGCCACGTCCTGCTGAACGGCGATGAAATCCAGTACATCGTCGACAAGCTGTTCGTCGGCAACCGCCTGGCCACCGCCGACATCGTCACCAAGGATGGCGTGCGCGTGGACCTGCGGGCCATCCGCTCGCCCATCATCGTCTTCTGCTCCAAGGGCGACAACATCTCGCCGCCACCGCAGGCCCTGGGCTGGATCTGCGACCTGTATGAAAGCGTGGACGACATCCGCTGCCACGGCCAGACCATCGTCTACGCCGTGCATGAGAGCGTGGGCCATCTGGGGATCTTCGTCTCCGCCTCGGTGGCGCGGAAGGAGCATCGGGAGTTCGCGTCCAATATTGATTTCATCGACGTGCTGCCCCCCGGCCTGTACGAGGCGCAAATCCTGCCCGCCGAGGCCGCGCCCTCCGGCAAATCGGGGCAGGAAGGGGACCCCAACGTCCTGCGCTTCGCCGCGCGCAGCATCAACGACGTGGCGGCGCACGTGCAGCCGCTGCCCGACGATGAACGTCGCTTCGCCACCGTGGACCGCCTATCGCGGGTGAATCTGGGCCTGTACCGTGACTTCGTGCAGCCCTGGGTGCGCCAGTTGGTGGGTGAAACCACGGCGGAGGCGCTGCGCAACCTGCACCCCCTGCGCCTCAGCTACGAACTATTCTCCGACACCAACCCCTGGCTGAACGGCGTGCCGGCGCTGGCCGCCGCCGCCCGCCGCGACCGCCGCGCGGTGGGGGAGGAGAATATGTGGCGCCGCATGGAGCAGCACCTGGCGCATCACATGGAAACGGCGCTGGACGTCTACCGCGACCGCCGCGACGCGACGGCGGAGGCGCTGTTCATGGGCCTTTACGGCCACCCCCTGACCCAGGCGCTGTTCGGTCTGGACGCTGACGACGCCCCGCCGCGCAGCCACCCGGGCGAAACGCCGGAACACCGCCGCTTCCTGGCGGAGCAGGGGGCGGAACTGCGCCGCCGTCTGCATGTCGGTGGCCTGCGCGAGGCCGGCATGCGCGCCCTGCTGCATGTCGCCTTGGCCGAGCGCATGGCCGACGCCCGGGGCTTCAACGCCCTGCGGGCTTTACGCGATACCCACGGCCGTGGGCTGGAGCTGGCGGAGTTCAAGCAACTGGTGCGGGACCAATTCCTGATGTTGCTGCTGGACCCGGCCGCCGCCCTGGAAACCCTGCCGGAACTGCTGGCCGGCGCCACGGCGGAGGAGATCCACGCCTTGTCGGACACCCTGGTGGCGGTGGCCAATGCCGCCGGTGCCCTGGACACGCGCGGCCAGGAACGGCTGGACAGCATCGTGGCCCTGTTCCGCGATGTCGCGGCCAAGAAGGCGCCCGGCGGCGCGGTGTCCCAGCCAACGCCCGCGCCGGATGAGGCGCCGAAGCCGGCCACGGCCAAGGTGCGCCGCGCCAAGGCGGCCCCCACCCCCAGCGAGCCACCGCCGGCCGAGACGTCGGTTATCAGCGAAGCGCCCACCAGCCCGCCGGTGGACGGGACGGCGGAACCCGAGCCCGGCCCCGTCGCCACCGCACCCGTCACCGCCCCCACTGCCGCTGGCCCCGTTGGCACTGCCCCGGCGAGCGTACCCAAGCGTGCGCCCGCCCCCCGTCGCGCCACGGTGCCGCGGCGCTGATATAGGGTCAAGCGGTCACCGCCTTCACCAATCCGGCCAGCGCGTCCAGCGCCGGCTGGCGGGTGAAGGTGGCGCGGCTGACCAGGCGGATCAGCCGCCCCGCCGCCGCACCGGCCAGGGGGCGAAAGACCACGTCCTGGCGGCTGGCGTGAACCTGGGCCGCCAGCGCCGGCACCAGCGTCGTGCCATAGCCGGCGGCCACCATGTTCAACAAAGTTTCCAGGCTGGTGGCGCGCAGGGACCATCCGCCGGGATCGGGCCGGGCGCACGCCGCCAGGGCCTGCTCGCGCAGGCAATGGCCGTCGGCCAGCACCAGCAGGTCGGCCGCCAGGGCCGCCTCGTCCACCGCTTCGCCGCTTTCCGCGAGCGCGTGGTCGGGGGGCAGGGCGGCCAGGAATCCTTCCTGGAACAGCGGCCGCTCCGCCAGATCGTCACCTGCCACGGGCGTCGCGATCAGGGCGGCGTCCAGTTGGCGGCGACGCAGCCGTTCCACCACCGCGTCGGTGGTGTCCTCCCACAATTCCAGGGTCAGGGCCGGACAGCGTTGGCGTAGGGGCGCGAAGATCCGGGGCATGAGATAGGGGCCCAGGGTGGGGATGACGCCCAGGGTCAGGGGCCCGGCCAGGGGGTCGCGGGCGCCCGCCAGCGCCACGATGGCGTCCGCCTCCGCCACCGCGCGGGCGGCATGGACCAGCACCTCCTCGCCCAAGGGGGTCGGCGCTACCCATTTGTTGGTGCGCTCGAACAGGGGCGCGCCCAGCCGCGCCTCCAGCTTGGCCACTTGGCTGCTCAATGTCGGCTGGCTGACGTGGCAGGCGGCGGCGGCCCGGCCGAAATGACGGTGCTGGGCCACCGCCAGCAGATATCGCAGATCACGCAGGTTCATGGGGCGCCCTTCGCCTCGTGTCATAGGCCCGTTGATATATGTGACCTATCGTCACGATTTGAACAATCGATTTTACCAATGGGTGTGAACAGCCTAGCTTTGCGGTGTCGGGCGCCGCGGGTGCCCCCAAACCAATGAGACGACGAGGGACCTTCGCCATGACCCAGCAGCCGCCCCGCATGACCACCACGGCCGGCGCCCCCATCGCCGACAACCAGAACAGCCTGACCGCCGGCCCGCGCGGCCCCGTCCTGATGCAGGACTATCAGCTGATGGAAAAGCTGGCGCACCAGAACCGCGAGCGCATTCCCGAGCGCGTGGTGCATGCCAAGGGCTGGGGCGCCTTCGGCACCCTGACCGTGACCCATGACATCACCCGTTATACCCGGGCCAAGCTGTTCGGCGCCGTGGGCAAGAAGACCGACCTGCTGATCCGCTTCTCCACCGTCGCCGGTGAACTGGGTGCCGCGGATGCCGAGCGGGATGTGCGCGGCTTCGCCGTCAAGTTCTATACCGAGGAAGGCAACTGGGACGTGGTCGGCAACAACACGCCGGTCTTCTTCATCCGCGACCCGCTGAAGTTCCCCGACTTCATCCACACGCAGAAGCGCCATCCCCGCACGAACCTGCGCAGCCCCACGGCCATGTGGGACTTCTGGTCCCTGTCGCCGGAAAGCCTGCACCAGGTCACCATCCTGATGTCGGACCGTGGGCTGCCGCCCAGCCCGCGCTTCATGAACGGCTACGGCAGCCATACCTACAGCTTTTGGAACGACCAGGGCGAACGCTTCTGGGTGAAGTTCCACTTCAAGACCCAGCAGGGCCACAAGCACCTGACCAATGACGAGGCGGCCCAGGTGGTGGGCCGGTCGCGCGAAAGCTATCAGGAGGACCTGTTCGGCAGCATCGAGGCGGGTGACTTCCCGCGCTGGACCCTGCAGATCCAGGTGATGCCCGAGGCCGATGCCGACAAGACGCCCTACAATCCCTTCGACCTGACGAAGGTATGGCCGCATGGCGACTATCCGCTGATCGACGTCGGCGTGGTGGAGCTGAACCGCAACCCGGACAACTACTTCGCGGAGATCGAGCAGGCGGCGTTCAGCCCGTCCAACGTCGTGCCGGGCATCGGCCACAGCCCGGACAAGATGCTGCAGGCCCGCATCTTCTCCTACGCCGACGCCCACCGCTACCGCCTGGGCACGCATTACGAGGCGCTGCCGGTGAACCAGCCGAAGTGTCCGGTGCACCACTATCACAAGGACGGGGCCATGCGCTTCTTCCGCAACGACACCGGCAACCCCGACGCCTATTACGAGCCCAACAGCCTGGGCGGCCCGGCCCAGGACCCCAGCGTCGCCGAACCGCCCCTGCGCCTGTCGGGTGAGGTCGGCCGCCATGACCACCGTGAGGGCAATGACGATTACAGCCAGCCCCGTGCCCTGTTCAGCCTGATGGACCAGGGCCAGAAGCACCGGTTGTTCGCCAACATCGCCGCCGCCATGCAGGGGGTGCCCGACACCATCGTGGAGCGTCAGCTGGGCCACTTCGCCCAGGTCCACCCCGATTACGCCGAGGGCGTGCGGCGGGCCTTGGCCCAGGCGGCCGATGCCGACCGCCCGGAAACCGCCATCCCGTGACGGGACATCCTGTGATTTAGCCATCCCCCACCCTGGAGCCCGTCCCCCAAACCGGCCCTTCCCCGTACGTCCCCTTACCGGGAACTGGCCTTGGCACCAGGGAGCCTGGTGACCGGGTGTGCCCTGAAAGCCACCCGGTCGCCTTTTTCTTTAACCAAACCGCACTTTATAGATTGTGAATTGATGGGCTGCCGGCTTAGCCTCCAGCCCATCACAACAAATGGTCATATTCCGATGCGCCTCGTCCCCCAATTTAGCCAGCAAACCGCTGTGCCGGTTGGGGCGGGGCTTTGTCTGTTTATGGCAGGGGTATTGGGGGACAACGGCTAAACGCCGCCACCAACGCACCCGATAACAGGCCCCGCGAGCACCGCCCGCGGGGCTTTTTTGTATTTCCGACTCCCCAATCCCGCCGATGCCGTCGCCCGTCCCCCATCGTCCGTTCTGGGGGGGCGATGGACTCACCGCCTGGCATTTCCAGTGTGGCGCGGGAACGACCTTTTAAAATTGGGATGGTTCTCATGGATCTGGACACGCTGATCACCATCGCGCCCAACCTGTTCCTACCGGCCGCCTTCGCCGGCGTCTTCCTCAAGGCCATGCTGTTGGGCCTGGGCGTGGCCGCCCCGGTGGGCCCCATGGCCTTCCTGTGCATGCGGCGCACCTTGGCCGGCGGCTGGCGCCTGGGCTTGGCAACCGGGGTGGGCATCGCCAGCGGCGACGGGGTCTATGCCGGTGTCGCCGCCCTGGGGCTGACGGAGGTATCGGCCTTCGTGGCCGACCATGGCCGGCCCCTGCACCTGGCGGCCGGCCTGTTCCTTGCCTGGCTGGCGGTTGCCGCGCTGCGCCTGAAGCCGCCGGCCGCTGACAGCCGGCCGGTGGTGAGCGCCCCCTGTCCGTATCCCGGGCCTGGGGTTCCGCCTTCCTGCTGACCCTGACCAACCCGCCCACCATCATCGTCTTCGCCGCCATGCTCACCGCCGTCGTCCCCCCGGCCGCCCTGGCGGGCGCCGACATGGCCCGGCTGCGCATCACCACCACAGTCGCCGGCGTGGCGGCCGGATCGATGCTGTGGTGGGCCATCCTGGTCGCCGGGGTGGGAACTCTGCACGGCATGATGGCGCCCCGCCTGGCCCGCGCCCTGGACATCACCACCGGCCTGGCCTTCCTGGCGTTCGCGGGGCTGGAGCTGTGGCGGGCGGCGCTATGACCGCCGGGGCGGCGCCTCCCGCAAACGGGCAGGTCTGCCCTCCATCCCAGGGCGTTGGCGGGGGCGGATGATCTGCTATTCTGCGGCCCTCCGGACCCGGAATGGGGTTCGTCCATCGGAGCCCGCGTTTACATGCCTGCCGCCGCGCCGCCCTCATCCGTCCCGCTGTCCCCGGCTTCCCCGTCCGGGCACGCGCATAGGGCTGCCGTCTCCGGCGCGCCGGAGCGGCTGACCCTGGCCCTGCCCAAGGGCCGCATCCTGGATGAGGTGCGGCCTCTGTTGGAAGCCGTGGGGTTGAGGCCCGAGGCGGCCTTCGATGACCCCAAGAGCCGGGCGCTGCGCTTCGCCACCAACCTGCCGCATGTCGAGATCATCCGGGTGCGCAGCTTCGACGTCGCCACCTTCGTCGCCTTCGGCGCCGCCCAGATGGGCGTGTGCGGCAACGATGTGCTGATGGAATTCGACTACCCCGAAATCTACGCGCCCTTGGACCTGGGCATCGGCCATTGCCGCCTGGCCGTGGCCGAGCCGGTGGCCGAGGCGCAGGGCGACGACCCCTCGCGCTGGAGCCATGTGCGCGTCGCCACCAAATATCCCGAGGTCACCCGCCGCCACTTCGCCCGCCGCGGCGTGCAGGCCGAATGCATCAAGCTGAACGGCGCCATGGAGCTGGCGCCCAGCCTGGGCCTGTGCCAGCGCATTGTCGACCTGGTGTCCAGCGGCGCCACGCTGAAGGCCAATGGCCTGGTGGAGATCGAGCATATTGCCGACGTGACCTCGCGCCTTATCGTCAATCGCGCCGCGTTCAAGACGCGCCACCCCGAGGTCCAGGATTGGATCAACCGTTTCACGGAGGTTGTCAGCCATGCCGCGTGACCTGCGCACCACCGATGCCGGCTTCGAGGCGGACTTCGACCGGCTGCTGCATGCCAAGCGGGAATCCCAGAGCGACGTGGCCGACGCCGTGGCCGAGGTGCTGCGCGACGTGCGCCTGCATGGCGATGAGGCGCTGATCAAATACACCAGCCGTTGGGACCAACTGGACCTGACGCCCGACCGGCTGCGCATCGCCGAGTGTGAGATCGAGGCCGCAATGGCCGCCTGCGATCCCGAGGTGATCGAGGCGCTGACGGTCGCCGCCACCCGTATCGAGGCCTTCCACCGCCGTCAGACGCCAGACACCTACGATTACGTGGACGACGCGGGCGTGCGCCTGGGCGCGCGCTGGACGCCGCTGTCGGCCGTGGGTTTGTACGTGCCCGGCGGTTTGGCCTCCTACCCCAGTTCAGTCCTGATGAACGCCATTCCGGCCAAGGTGGCGGGCGTGCCGCGCCTGGCCATGGTGGTGCCGACGCCGGAGGGGGCGCTGTCGCCTCTGGTGCTGGCCGCCGCCCGCATCGCCGGGGTGGATGAGATCTACCGCGTGGGTGGCGCGCAGGCGGTGGCGGCCCTGGCCTACGGCACGGCCACCATACGCCCGGTGGACAAGATCGTGGGACCCGGCAACGCCTATGTCGCCGCCGCCAAGCGCCAGGTGTTCGGTACCGTGGGCATCGACATGATCGCCGGTCCGTCCGAAATCCTGGTGGTGGCCGACGGCGCCAATGACCCCAGCTGGATCGCGGCCGACCTCTTGTCGCAGGCGGAGCATGACAGCAGCGCCCAGTCTATCCTGATCAGCGATGACGCCGCCTTCATCCAGGCGGTGCGGGCGGCGGTGGACACCCACCTGAAGACGCTGCCCCGCGCTGTCATCGCCGGCGCCAGCTGGCGCAACAACGGCGCCACCATCTTGGTGCGCGACCTGGATGAGGCGGTGGCCCTGGTCGACCGCCTGGCGCCGGAACACCTGGAACTGGCCGTCGCCGATCCAGACGCCCTTGCGGCCAAGGTCACCCACGCCGGCGCCATCTTCCTGGGCCGCTACACGCCCGAGGCCATCGGCGATTATATCGCCGGCCCCAACCATGTGCTGCCCACGGCCCGCAGCGCCCGCTTCTCCTCCGGCCTGAACGTGCTGGACTTCATGAAGCGCACCACGCTGGTGGGTTGCGATGCCGCCAGCCTGGGCCGCCTGGGGCCCCAGGCGGCCATCCTGGCGGATGCCGAGGGCCTGGGCGCCCACGCGCTGTCGGTCCGCGTTCGGTTGGGCCGCTGAGGGGGCGCCCGGATGTCCGACGCCAAGCCTCCGGATGATGGCCGCCAGCGCATCGTCCACGTCCAGCTGGTGGAGCAGACGGCCATCCGCCGCCGGCCGGAGGTGGAGCATGAGCGCGCGGTGGCCCTGTTCGACCTGGTGGAGGAGAACCAGCAGTTCCAGCTGGTGGACCATCCGGACGCCGGCCCCTATCGCCTGTACCTGTCCATCGAGGACAACCGCATGGTCTTCGACCTGCGGGACGAAGGGGATGCGGAGGTTGATCGCATCACCCTGCCACTGACCCCGCTGCGCACGGTCATCCGCGACTATTTCCTGATCTGCGAGGGCTATTACAAGGCCATCAAGACCGCCAGCCCCTCGCAGATCGAGGCCATCGACATGGGGCGGCGGGGCCTGCACAACGAAGGCTCCGACCTGCTTCGTGAGCGGCTGGCCGCCAAGGTGACCATGGACCATGGCACCGCCCGCCGCCTGTTCACCCTCATCTGCGTCCTGCATATCCGGGGCTGAGGGCGGCAATGGCGGATACCCCGGATCCTTTCGCCGCCTTCGCCCCCGCCGTGCACCCGGCCCAGATCACCAGCGTCCTGTTCGCCTGCACCCACAATTCCATTCGGTCGCCCATGGCGGCCGCCCTGCTGCGCCACCTGCACGGCCATCGCCTCTATGTCGACAGCGCCGGCGTGCGCGAGGGCGACCCCGACCCCTTCGCCGCCGCGGTGATGGAGGAAATGGGCATCGACATCAGCCGCCACCGCGCCAAGACCTTCGACCAGCTGGAGGACACCAGCTTCGACCTGGTGGTGTCGCTGTCGCCCGAGGCGCAGCACCGCGCGGTGGAGATGACCCGCACCACGGCCTGTGACGTGGAATTCTGGCACACCTTCGACCCCAGCTTCATCGAAGGCAACCGCGAAACCCGCCTGGCCGCCTACCGCCAGGTGCGCGACAGCCTGCTGGCCCGCATCAAGCAGCGCTTTCCGCTGGGGCCTGTGCCGGTGTTATAGCCCATCCGGTGGCGCTTGATGCCGTCGTTTCTCGGCCTAGTTTCGTAACGGCGAGAGCCAATGCGGCTTCGTTTTTCTTGCAAGTGATGGAGAAACGATTGAAGCCAAGCTTTGACCGTATGTGGGCGAACTTCCCTGATCACAGCACTTACCCCACGTTACGGGATTTATACACGTGGCTTGGTGGGGCGGCGGAAAAAAATATTCAGAGTGAAGGGTTCGGACAAAACGGGAATACATGCGCCTCTCGAATGAGCGTTGCTCTAAACAAGTCTGGAGCCCCAATCGTCGGAAATATGCCCGGTGTCCGAACAATTGGTGCGGCTGATGGTTCTCGAATTATATTCGCTGTGGCGGATATGAGGACTTATCTTGCTCACACGTTAGGGAAGCCAGACATAGACAACACAAGCCCGTTTGATGATAAATTCAAAAATAAGAAGGGTATACTTGCGTTCAGCGTAAACTGGACTGGCGCATCAGGTCATATCGCACTTTGGAATGGCGCTACATATCGTGAGCCAGCGCACGACAACTTCGCAACCTATGTCCATCCAGTTATCTCAAGTATTAGAACGTCAAGGGGTGAATTTTGGGAGTTGATATAAATGAATATGAAATTTTTGTGCGTTCTCATGGGAGTTGTTAGCTTTTTCGCCGCCGGTTCCATTGCCCTTGCTGCAGGCCGCAGCGCGATACAGCGGGATGTTGAAAGCTACGCCATCGCCGTTTGCTTCGCGTCTCAGGAGGATCAACCTTACCTGAAGGACCAGGGGTATGCCTGGGCGGAGGTCATCGTCCAGGGGCGCGGGCGGGGACCAGAGTCATTGGAGCCCTTGCGGGCAGCCGTAAAGAAGGTGTTGGCCAAGGGCCATGTGCCGGTGGGATTTGACGAGGCTCATCCCATGGAAGGCAAGGCGCTTCCCGTGCTCTATTGCGGCGAGATCATCGACAATCCGACCGTGCGCGCCGCCATTACCGAGGTTGTGGCCAAGATCGCCAAGAGTCGCTGATTTTCAGCTCACCGTCCGTCCCGCCCATACCAGAACTTGTCCGGCAGGGCGGCCATCTCCGGCGACAGCAGCGGGTTGGGGATGTCGATGCGGCGGCGGGTGTCCAGGTGGGCCTCGGTCAGCATCTGGCGGATGTAGGGGCTGTTGTTGAAGTATTTGAGGTAAGACCCGTCCTCATAGGCTTTCAGCAGGCCCTGTTCGATCACCGACGCCAGGGCCTCGTTGGCCTTGCTGGTGTAGAAAAAGCTGTCGAAGGGATAGACCAGGACCAGGTCCTGCTCCACCGCCAGATCGGGCACCTCGGGTGCGCGCTGAGCCACCTCGGCGAAGATCTCGTTGGCGCCGCGGGGGAAATAGTCGATGCGGTTCAGGCCGACCAGGCGGAACAGCAGGTCATAGCGAAAGGCCTCCACCGGCAATCCCGCCGCCTGCAGGATGTCCACGTCCGGCCAGCCCAGGGCCTGGCCCGCCGTCAGCGCCTTCAGGTCTTCCAGACCCCGGACGGTGGAGAACCGGGCCTGCGCCGCCCTGTTGATGATGAACAGGCGATAGCCCAGGACGCCGCGGTAGATCGGGATGCGGATGGGCCGCAACTCCCGCTCCAGCCGGGCGGACATGCCGTTCCACAGCAGCGTGATCTCCCGCCCCTGTTGCAGGGCGACGGCGGCGCGTGCCTGCTCCATGGCCAGGGCGCTGGGGCGGATGGTGTAATGGGCGCCCATCTTGTCCAGCGCCAGGCGCAGCAATCCCAAGGGGTAGTCGTCACGCGGGTCGGTGGCGTTCTCCGTGGCGCGGGGATAGACGATGGTGAAGAAGGCGGGGGCGTCGGCCGGCTGTGGCCCGCTGGCCAGGGCCCGGCCTGGCGACGCCACCAGTCCCCCCACCACCAGTCCCCCCACCATCAGGGCCCCTACTGTCAGAGCCCTGCGCAACACGGCCCCGGGCCACCGTTTCCAGCCCATCGCTTTTCCCCCCTGGCCCATGGGACCGGGTTCCGGTCCTGGTGCCGGCGCGGATTCTGCCATCCCGGACAGCATTTCCCACCGGGAATCGACGGCGCGACATCGATTTGAGAAAGGATCGGGGGCAGCCGTCCAGGGTGCGACCGTCGGCCCAGTCTTGCCGGTCATCAAGGCCGTTCAAGGCTGTAGCGGGCGGCTGCACGGTATGGAACAATCAGCCCAAGTCTTTTCACAACTCGGCGGTGTCTGATGCGTTGGCTTGGCGTGGCGCTCGCGTGCCTTTTGGTTTCCGGTTCCGTCCTATCCTCTGGGGCCACGGCCCAGGTCAAACCGCCCGAATCAAAATCCGCCCCGGCGCCATTGATGCTGCAGCATCCCAGCCTGTCGGCCAGCCTGATCGCCTTCGACTATGGCGGACAGATCTGGACCGTGCCGCGGGCGGGCGGCCAGGCGACGCTTCTGGTGGCGGGGCAGGGGCAGAACAGCGGCCCCGTCTTCTCCCCCGACGGCAGCCTGGTGGCCTACACCGGCACCTATGACGGCAACACCGACGTCTATGTCGTGCCCGCCACCGGCGGCCAGCCGCAGCGCCTGACCTGGCATCCGGGCCGCGACGTGGTGGTGGGCTGGACGCCGGATGGCAAGAACGTGCTGTTCCGCACCCTGCGCACCACGCCGCGCGACCTGGAACAGCTCTACACCATTCCGGTCGGCGGTGGGGTACCGGTGCAGCTGCCGCTGCCCTCCGGTTTCCAGGCCAGTTATTCGGCGGACGGCGCCCGCCTGGCCTATGTCCCGTTCTCGCAGTGGCAGCCGGCGTGGAAGCATTACCGTGGCGGCCAAACCTCGCGCGTCTGGATCGCGGCGTTGAGCGACAGCAGCGTGATCAAGATCCCGCGCGACAACTCCAACGACCGCAACCCGATCTGGGTGGGCGACACCGTCTATTTCCTGTCGGACCGTGACGGGCCCGTGGCCCTCTACGCCTACGACGTCAAGACGGCCAAGGTCTCGTCCGTCGTCCGCAATGAGAAGGGCTTCGATATCCAGTCGGCGGCGGCCGGCCCCGGCGGCATCGTCTATGACCAGTTCGGCAGCCTGAACCTGTACGACACCGCGACGCATCAGACGCGTGCGGTGCCGGTGACCATCTCCGGGGAACTGCCGCAGACCCGGGCGCACCTGGAAACCCTGGACCCGGATCAGATCCTGCACGCCGCACTCTCCCCCACCGGCAAGCGCGTGCTGTTTGAGACGCATGGCGAGATTCTGTCGGTGCCGGCGGAAAAGGGCGACGTGCGCAACCTGACGCAAAGCCCCGGCGTGGCCGACCGCGACCCGGCCTGGTCGCCGGACGGCAAGACGGTGGCCTGGTTCTCCGACGAAGGGGGGGAATACGCCCTGCACCTGCGGTCGTCGGACGGGCAGGGGCCGGTGAAGGTGATCAGCCTGGGCCAGCCGCCCAGCTATTTCTACAGCCCGGTCTGGGCGCCCGACAGCAAGAAGATCGCCTATACGGATAAGCGGCTGAACCTGTGGGTGATCGACGTGGAGCACCCCGGTGACCACCCCACCCCGGTGAAGGTGGACACCGACCGCTATGACAGTCCCACCAGCCAGCTGAGCCCGGCCTGGTCGCCGGACAGCCGCTGGATCGCCTATTCCAAGCAATTGCCCAACCATCTGCACGGCATCTTCGTCTACAACCTGGCCGACAAGAAGACGCAGATGGTGACGGACGGGCGCAGCAACGCCATGTCGCCGCGCTTCGACCGGGGCGGCAAGTACCTGTATTTCGTGTCGTTCACCGACAACGGCCTGGACCAGGGCTGGCTGGACATGTCCAGCATGGGCCGCGCCACCAATGGCCGTGTCTATGTCATGGTGCTGCGCCGCGACCTGCCGTCGCCCCTGGCGCCCGAGAGCGATGAGGAGCCGGCGGCCGACAAGAAGGATGACGGCAAAAAGGACGGGGATAAGAAGGACGGCGATAAGAAGGGTGAAGGCAAGAAGGGCGCGGAGGTCCGCATCGACTTCGCCGGCCTGGAGCAGCGCACCCTGGCCCTGCCTATCCCGCGCGTGAACCTGGCGGGCCTCGACGTGGGGGCGGAGGGCGTCATCTTCGCCAGCGCCGGCCCCGTCGCCCTGACGGACGAGGATTACCTGGAGGGCGGCGAGAACGGCCCGCCCAGCCTGGAGGTCGCCCGTTTCGACCTGAAGACACGCAAGACCGACAAGTTCCTGGACAGCGTGGACCCCGGCAGCTTCTTCGTCTCGGCCGACGGACAGAAGGTGCTGTACGCCCAGCACGGCCGGTGGTTCGTGAACGGGGCCGACAAGGCGCCGGAGGCGGGAGCCGGGGCCCTGAAGCTGGACGATATGCAGGTGTGGGTGGACCCGCGTGCCGAGTGGCGGCAGATGTATCATGAGGCTTGGCGCATCGAGCGTGACTTCCTCTACGACCCCAAGGCCCAGGGCCTGGACTTGGCCAAGGCTGAGCGGGTCTACGCCCCCTTCCTGGAAGCGCTGGCCGGCCGCGTGGATCTGAACACCCTGTTCGCCGAGATGACCGGCCATATCGGCCTGGGCCACACCTTCGTGGGCGGCGGCACCTTCCCCAAGCAGGACAAGGTCAGCGTCGGCCTGCTGGGCGCCGACTACAAGGTGGTGGGCAACCGCTATCAATTCGCCCGCATCCTGGAGGGCGAGAACTGGACGCCAGGCGCGCGCGCACCCCTGACCCAGCCGGGCGTGAACGTCGCCGTGGGCGACTATCTGCTGGCGGTCAACGGCAACGAGGTGAAGGCGGATCAGGAGGTCTACCGCTATTTCCTGGGCACGGCCGGCAAGCAGACCGTGCTGACCGTGGGCCCCAAGGCCGACGGCGGCGGCTCGCGCCAGGTGACGGTGGTGCCCCTGGCCTCGGAGGCCAAGCTGCGGCTGCACACCTGGATGGAGGAAAACCGGCGCAAGGTCGACGAACTGTCCGGTGGGCGCCTGGCCTACGTCTACCTGCCGGACACGGCGGCCGGCGGCTTCGCCAACTTCAACCGCTACTACTACTCCCAGGTGGGCAAGCAGGGCGCCATCATCGATGAGCGCTTCAACCACGGCGGCCAGATCGCGGACTTCATTGTCGAGCAGATGAAGAAGACACCGCAGATGATCAACACCACCCGCGAGGGTGAGGACATGGTGGAGCCCGCCCAGGCCATCTATGGCCCAAAGGTCATGATCATCAACCAGATGTCGGGATCGGGCGGCGACGCCTTGCCCTGGCTGTTCCGCAAGGCGCAACTGGGCACGCTGGTGGGCGTGCGCACCTGGGGCGGCCTGGTCGGCATCGGCGGCTATCCCCCGCTGATGGACGGCGGTTCCATCACCGCCCCGCGCTGGGCGATCTACGGCACCCATGGCGAGTGGGAGGTGGAGAACATCGGCATCCCGCCGGATGTGGAGGTGGAGCAGGACCCCGCCCTGATCCGCCAGGGCCACGACCCGCAACTGGAAAAGGCGGTGGCCGTGGCGCTGGAGCAACTGGCCAAGAACCCGCCGCCGACCTTCAAGCGGCCTGCCTATCCGGACCGCAAGCCGGTGCTGCCGGACCCGGCACGCTGAGGTCGCCGTGGGGATGTAGGTATGTACCTACATCCCCACTTGATTGTATCCGGTCCCAGCGGCATCCTGGGGGCGAGGCGAATTCTATCCAGGGGATTGAGCCATGACCCGCATTGTCTCGGCCCGCGATGCCAATCAACAATTCTCCGACATTCTGGGCGAGGCGGCAAACGGGGGAACTGTGATCATAACCCGCCGGGGCGCGCCGGTTGCCAAGCTGGTGCCCTATACGGCTCCGGTGGATGATGGCGCCTGGGATAAACTCATGGCGATGCTTGAGGAAGGGCTGCCTCTGGGGGGCGGAGCCTTCAGCCGGGACGACTTGTACGACGACCGCTGAGATTATCCATGCGGTTCACCATCGACACCAACATTCTGGTCTATGCTGCGGACAATCAAGCCGGTGACAGGCACCGCAAGGCGGTGGATGTCTTGACGCGCGCGCATGGACGGGACTGCGTTTTGACCGTTCAGGCTTTGGCGGAATTTTTCCGCACACTGACGGGCCGCCACAAGGTTCCGGCGACCCGGGCCGCGGCCATGGTTCAGTTATGGCGTGACGCACTGCCGGTTGTGGCGGCCGACGACATTTGTTTGGTCGATGCCATGGATGCAGTCGCCTCCCACAACTGGTCATTCTGGGACGCCATGATATGGGCGACCGCCAAGCGGGCGGGGTGCCGCCTGCTGATCACCGAGGATGGACAGGACGGGCGGACCTTGGGCGGAGTTACCCTGGTCAATCCTTTCGCCGATAACCCCACCCCCTTGCTAGCTGCAGCCTTGGGAGGGTGGGGCGCCACTTAACTATACCGCTTCCGCCATCGCCCCGTCCGGCGGGGGTTCCCGGGCCGGCGCGGGGTCGGGGATGCGCAGGCCGTGGGTGTGGGCCAGCATGGCCTGGGCGATCTCCCGCTCCCCCATGATGACCAGGCTGGCACCGTGCTGGCGCAGGTGGTCCACGGCGGCGTCGGTGTGGGCGCGGGCGATGATGTCCAGATGCGGGTTGCGCTTGCGCGCCTGGGCCACCACCTGGCCGGCCTCGAAGCTGTTGGGCACCGCCACGAACAGCCACCGCGCCCCCTCGACATTGGCGGCGGCCAGCACGTCGGGCTGGGCGGCGTTGCCGGCGATGACCTCCTGCCCGCTGGCGCGCAGCTGTTCCAGGATGCCGGTGTCCTCTTCCACCACCAGCACCGGCGTGCCGTCTTGGCGCAGGGCCTCCCCCACCAGCCGGCCGACGCGGCCATAGCCGATGATGATGGCATGCTCCTCCAAGGTGGTGGGCTCAGGTGCCGTGAAGACCTTGACCTTGGCCGGGGCTTCCGCCACCTCGGCCGCTCCCGGCGCCGCGACCTTGCGCTGGCGCAGGGTGGCCACCCGCTGCAGACCGATGAACACCACGGGGTTCAGCAGGATGGACAAGATGGCGCCGGCCAGGATCAGGCTCTGCCCCGTGGGGGGCAGCAGGCCCAGATCGACTCCGAACGCCGCCAGGATGAAGGAGAATTCGCCGATCTGCGCCAGCCCGCCGGCGATGGTCAGCGCTGTCGTCTCGCTGTGGCGGAAGGCCCGGACCAGGGCATAGGCCGCCGCGACCTTGCCCACCAGGATGATGGCCAGGGTGCCCAGCAGGGGCAGGGGATGCTGGATGATGATGTGCCAGTCGAACAGCATGCCGACGGACACGAAGAACAGCACGGCGAAGGCGTCGCGCAGCGGCAGCGATTCCTCCGCCGCCTCATGCGCCAGGGGAGATTCGGCCAGGGTCATGCCGGCGAAGAAGGCGCCCAGGGCGAAGGATACGCCGAACAGTTCGGCGGCGCCGAAGGCCACGCCCAGGGCCACCGCCAGCACCGCCAGGCGGAACAGCTCGCGTGAGCCGGTCTGGGCGACGCGGTGCAGGACCCAGGGGATCAGCCGCCGCCCGCCCACCAGCATCAGGGCCACGAACACCGCCACCTTGCCCAGGGTCACCGCCAGGGTCAGGCCCAACTGCGACATCGACGGCGTGCCCATGCCGCCCAGCAGGTCACCCAGCGCCGGCAACAGCACCAGGGCCAACACCATGGCCATGTCCTCGACCACCAGCCAGCCGATGGCGATCTTGCCACCTTGCGTTTCCATCAGCCGCCGCTCCTGCAGGGTGCGCAGCAGCACCACGGTGCTGGCGACCGACAGGGCCAGGCCGAAGACCAAGCCTGCCCCCAGGCCCCAGCCCATCAGGTGGGCCAGGCCCATGCCCATCAGGGTGGCCACGCCGATCTGCGCCAGGGCGCCCGGTATGGCGATCAGCTTCACCGACATGAGGTCGGAGAGGGAGAAGTGCAGGCCCACCCCGAACATCAGCAGGATGACGCCGATCTCCGCCAGCTGCGGCGCCAGGTGCTGGTCCGCGACGAAGCCGGGCGTGAACGGGCCCAGGATGACCCCCGCCAGCAGATAGCCCACCAGGGGCGAGATGCGCAGGCGTGTGGCAATGGCGCCCAGAACGAAGGCGCAGCCAAGGCCGCCGACGATGGTGGCAATCAGGGGGGTCTCATGCATCATGGGCGGGGGGTGGCCTCCGGGATATGGTTCTGGGGGCGGACGCCCCGGTTGGGGGCAGCCTACCAGGACGGGCCCTCCGGTCCCACCCCGCAGCGGGCCAAATCCGCACGCAGGCCCTATTTTACCCGGTTAAAAGGAACCAGCAGTGACGGGGGGCACGGATGCCCGCCCGCCACCGCCGGCCCTCACGGCGTGGATTGGCCCAGCCGCGCCACGTTGTCGTCGGAGTTGCGATCGATCAGCTTGTTGTAGGGATCGATGCCGACATAGTCCGGCTTCTTGTCCACCACCAGCTCGATGGTCTGCTCCCCGAAATGAAGCGGGTGCTTGGCCAGGTGGATGACGTCATGATCGCCGAAGGTGGGCGCCCCCGGGTCGGCGCGGAACAGGCCGATGTCGATGGGCATGGCGACGAAGGGGACGGGCGTTTCCTTGCCCTGGCCATCCGCCTCGAATTTCGAGGCGCTGACCGTCACGCTGACCTTGAAACGGCCATCGGGCAGGGCCTCCGCGTGCGAGCCCGTGACCTTCAGGTCGTACAGCACGATCTTCTCCAGCAGGTCGCTGATCAGGTCCGCCTGGTCCGGCGCCTCCGCCTTCAAGGCCGCCACCAGGTCGGTGGACAGGGCGTAGCGGTCGGTGCGGGCCTTGCCGTCCTTCAGCAGGCGGGCCAGTGCCCGGTTCACCGTATCCTCGCCCAGGTAATCCTTCAGCGCGTACATGGCCAGTGAGCCCTTCCGGTAATGGATGTAGGGCTGTCCCTCGACGCGCACCAGCGGCAGTTCCTCCAGTTCCTCATGGCCGCGACTGCGCAGATAGTTGTCCAGTTCGTATTTCAGGAAACGGCGGATTTGGTTGGGGCCGTATTCATGCTCCATCACCATCAGCGCGCTGTACTGCGCCAGGCTTTCCACCAGCAGGGTGGTGCCCTGCACATTGGCGGCGATCAACTGATGGCCCCACCACTGATGGGCCACCTCATGCGCTGTCACATAGAAGACGGGGTCGATCTTGGTCTTGTCCCGCAGGTCGGCGATGAAGCCGATGCCCTCGGAATAGGGCACGGTGTTGGGGAAGCTCTGGGCGAAGCTGGCGTAGTCCGGAAACTCCAGCACCCGCAGTTGGCGGTGCTGGTAGGGGCCGAAGTTGGCGCTGCAATAGCTCAGCGCCCGCTTCATGCCCAGGATCATGCGATCCACGTTCCAGACATGCGGCGCGTGGTAATAGACGGCCAGGTCCACGGCGTGGTCGCCCTCGCCCCAGGTATCCCGCGCCACGGTGTAGCGGGCCGACAGCCAGGACTCGAAATGGGCGATGGGGCTGTCGGTGTGATAGTGGAAATAGTGGCGGTCGCGGCCAGCCGCGTCCTTGGCCGTCCATTCCCGGTCCAGATAGCCCGGCGCGATGGCCGTCTGGTCCGGCGCGGTGGAGACGGTGGTCTCGAAGTCCACCAAATCCGCGTCCGGCCCCAGGTCCGACACCGCCCATTGGCTCTGGTCCTCCAACTTGGGTAAGCGGTCGATGGGGGCCAGGCCGTAGCGGCGGCGCTTGAACTTGTCATCCAGCAGGCGCGCGCGGTCGAACCCGATGATGGGCAGGGCGCGGCGATAGCCGATGAAGCTGCCGTTATCCACGACAAGGGGGACTGTGGCGTCGTTGGTGAAGCCGGGGTTGCGCTGGCTGATGGCGAAGTCCAGCTGCCGCGTCTCCCCCGGGGCCAGCGGCTGGTCCAGGGTGAAGATGTAATAGTTCAGGGCGTGGTCTTCGGTGGTCAGCTTGGCCCCCTCAAGCGCCGTCTTCTCCAGCGTGATGCGCACGGGCAGCACCATGTGCACCTGGGCGATGGGGGCCTGGGTGTGGTTCCTCAGGGTATAGTGCCCGCGGGCGTCGAAGCCCTGCAGCTCGGGATAGATGTCCACATCCACCGAGACCTTGGTGATGCGCGGCTGGGGCAGGGTCTCGTACTGGCGATAGGCCCGTTCGAACGCCACCTCCTGGTCCTCGTTCATCTGCCGGTCGCGGTATTCGTTCAGGACGTGGGTGTTGTGGTGGATCCAGACGCCGCTGCCGATGAAGCCCAGCAGCAGCAGGACCGCCAGGGCGCGGGTGGGCCCGGTCCAGCCGGTCACCAGGGCCCGGCCCCGGTCGCGCCAAGTCAAGGCGCGGCTGCGCGGCCACAGCAGATGGGTCAGCAGCAGCAGCAGCAGCGCCGCCATGCCCCAGTAGACGTTGAACCAGGTGTCGGCCAGCAGGAACCGGCCATAACCGTTCATGTCCGACAGCAGTAGGGTCGGCGAGCCGCCATAGAGCAGCAGGTTGTCCTCCAGCCCCAGGCGCTGCGCCACCAGGGTCAGCACGACATAGACCACCATGATGGCGTAGCCGACGAACTTGTTGGGGGACAGCACCTGCACGAACAGGGTCAGCGCCGCCACGATCAGCATGCCGGGAAAGGCCATGCCCAACAGGGGCGTCAGGTACAGGCCGGGTTCGATGGGCACCGGCCCCCGGGCGATCTGCATCGCCATCGTGGGCACCATGGCCACCAGCCACAGGCCGGCCAGTACCATGGCCACCGCCAGGAACTTGGACAGGGTGAAGACCCATCCGGGCGCGGGTGTCGCGCCCAGGATCTCGGCCACGCCCGCCTGCCGCTCCCGCCACACGAATTCGCCGGTGTAGTAACCGGCGATGGCCAGGGGGGCGATGGAGAAGGTGCCCAGGATCGCTTGCACCATCAACCGGGTCACGGGGTAGGTGGCGGTGCCGTAGAGCGTTTTCTGCAGCAGCAGCGAAGCCACCATGTTGACGATGCTGAGCGCCAGCAGGATCCAAAGGCTGGGGCTGCGCAGGGTGGCGCCCACCTCGAACGCCAGGCGCCGGCGCAGCATCTGCCAGGCGGCCCCGGCCCCTAGGCGCCCAGTTCCCAGGCGCGGGGCGACGGGCCGCAGAGGCGCTGGTGGCGCGGTGGTGTCTTTGGCGGGCCGGGGGGCGGCCTGGCGGGGGCCACGGCGCAAGGCCCAGCCATCAGCCGCCAGCCCCAGGCCGAACAGGACCAGGGCCGCGCTGATCCAGATCAGGCGGTTGCCCAGCAACTCCCCCGCCAGGGCGGGCAACTGGGTGTTACGCTCCACCACCGTCCAGTAGCGGGTGGCGTTGGCCAGTGGCGCCAGGCCGAACGGGTCGACATAGGCCGCGAGGACGCGGCGGGAGGGTTCCGCCAGGGCGCTGCTGATCAGGGCGTAACCGCTGATCAGCACGATCATGACGACATAGGTCGCCATCTGCCGGCGGGTGAGTGCGGCCACCAGGAAGAACAGGGCGCCCGTCACCAGCAGGTTGGGCAGGCTGAACACGCCCAGCGCGAACAGGTAGTCCAGCGGGCGGAAGGCGCCGAAATGCTCCGGGTCCACCCACCAGGCCAGGCGCCCCAGCAGGATGCCCCATTGGCAGGAGGAAACCGCGGCGGCGCAGGCCACGAAGGCGCCAAGCAGCCGCCCCGTCAGCATCAGGGGGCGTCGCACCGGCGTGGCCCCCACGATGCCGGCCATGCCGGTGTCGGCGTCGCGCAGCACCGGGTCGGTCAGGCCGC
The DNA here is from genome assembly GCF_036348415.1 of Nitrospirillum karajorum. Classification (NCBI taxonomy): domain Bacteria; kingdom Pseudomonadati; phylum Pseudomonadota; class Alphaproteobacteria; order Rhodospirillales; family Azospirillaceae; genus Nitrospirillum; species Nitrospirillum karajorum. The sequence continues at coordinate 804,295 of NZ_JAZBQB010000001.1, read as the reverse complement.
GCAGGCCGATGGTCATGCCGAACAGGCTGAGGATGGCCGCGATCTGCAGCACCATGACCGGGCTATCCATATGGACGCCGTTGCTGCGGCCCCCGATCTGGATCTGGTCGATGGTGGTGGCCAGGAAGGTGATCAGGAAAAAGATGATGAAATTGATGATCAACGCTGGTTGGCGCAGCTGATAGCGCAGCTCGAACCAGGCGATACGGGCGATGAGGCACAGCGCGGCCATGGGGGCGGACCTGTCCGTTGGCGTGGTGGCGGGAAGGGGGATCAGGCGGCCAGCACGGCGGGATGGCGCCGCTGGTACAGGGCGGCGAAGTACACATCCTCCAGGTCGCCCGGCACCGCCTCGAACCCGTCGCCGGGGCTGGCGTCGGCCAGCACGTGCAGGACGCTGCGCCCACCCACCAGGCGGGTGGCGATGACCTGATACGCCTGTCGGTGAGCCTCCACCTCCGCCTTGGCCACCACCTTGCGCCAGACACGGCCGCGCATGCCCTCGATCAGCGCGGCGGGGTCGCCGGCCGCCACGATCTGCCCGCCCTCAATGATGGCCATGCGCGGGCACAGGTCGGCCACGTCGTCCACGATGTGGGTGGAAAGGATGACCACCACGTTCTCGCCGATGTCCGACAGCAGGCCGTGGAAGCGGTTGCGCTCCTCCGGGTCCAGGCCGGCGGTGGGCTCATCCACGATGATCAGGCGCGGGTCGCCCAGCAGGGCCTGGGCGATGCCAAAACGCTGGCGCATGCCCCCTGAAAAGCCCGACAGCGCCTTCTTGCGCACGTCGTACAGATTGGTCTGCTGCAGCAAGGCCGCGACCTGCTCCCGCCGTTCCGCCTTGTTGGCCAGCCCCTTCAGCACCGCCAGATGGTCCAGCATGTCCTCCGCCGAGACGCGGGGATAGACGCCGAATTCCTGCGGCAGATAGCCCAGGGATTGGCGCAGGCGCGCCGGTTCGGCCAGGACGTCGATACCATCGAAGGTGATGCGCCCGCTGGTGGGCTGCTGCAGGGTGGCGATGGTGCGCATCAGGGTGGATTTGCCGGCGCCGTTGGGGCCCAACAGGCCGAACATCCCCCGCGGAATGTCCAAGGTCAGGCCGCGCAGCGCCTGCACGCCGTTGGCATAGGTGTGCGTCAGCCCATCGATCTGCAGCATCGTGTGAATGTCCCCCGCGTTTTTCCCTGGAATCAGGGCGTTGGCAGCCATGGTATTGCGAGCGCGACGCAAATCAACGCCATTATGGGGCGATGGCATGGGGCCAATTACGCCTTTGCCTTGTGGCGCATCGTTCAGGTGCCCGTCCGTTTGTCTGCCGGTGGGGGCGTGACCTTGCGCGGTGCGCGCTTGCGCTTGGGCTTAAGGGGCGCCTCGGGGGCGGGCACTATCGCGGGCGTGACCGGCAGCGCGGCCTCCGCCGGTGGCGTGTCCTCCGGCATGGCGGGGACCTTGCCGGCCACGGCATCCGACCCCATCGGGACTGGTGGCGCCGTTTCGCTGCCGGCTTGGCGGACCCGGGTCCAGGCATAGATGAGGGCCATCAGCACGAAGGACAGGGAAAGCAGGCCGCCCGCCAGCATGTGCACCGTGTCGCCCCGGCGCAGCAGGCTGAGGCCGAACAGGATGCCCAGGGCGCACTGCCCCGGCACGAGCAGACGCGCGCCCAGCCGCCGCCAGGGATAGGCTCTCAGGTGGACCAGGGCCGGCCGCGCCCTGGCGCGCGTGGCTTGCCAAACCTGATCCGCCTGGCCGCGCAGGCGCCGCGCCAACGGCTTCAGGCGCATCCACGCCAGCGCGCCCGCGTGGGCCGCGCGGCGCATCCCCTGCCGACGCGCCCGCCAGGCCGTCCGTAGGCGTGCGACGGCGGCCGTGGCCATCCGCGCTGTGACGGGCCGTGCCTGGTGCCGTAGCGTGCCCAGCCATAGGCGGCCCAGTGTCCAGGCGATGGTGGCCCGACGGCCGAGACCGGCGCGCAGGCGATACAGGATGCGGGCTGCGGCCCCCGCCGGCCGGCCGCTTTCCGGATTGGCGTCTTGCGACATGGGCGCCCCCTTGCTCCCCCCGGGGCGCCGCCCCCGGCCCACCCCATGCCACCAGTCTGGCATGTCGGCGGCGGCCCGCAAGACCGCCGGCCTATGCCCTATGGACAGGGGTTACGCTCTGGGGCGGGATCAGAACCCGAGGCCGAAGGCCAGGCGCAGGCCCTCGTGCAATTGCGCGCCATAGCCGCCCAGCACCGCCAGCCGTTCGATGACCACCAGGATCAGCACCGAGAACAGCACCAGGCGCAGGGTGGCGCGCAGCCGTCGCTCCGGCTTCACCTTGGTCCAAACCCGCATCAGGGCCGCCAGGAAGCCCAAGCCCAGCAGACCGGCCGCCACCCGCAGGGCGACGACCATGCCCAGTGTGCCGAACAGCGCCACGCAGACCGCCATGCCCAGCAGGATCAGGCGCAGGGTCATGCCCTTGGTGTTCATCGGGCGACCTTCACCAAGGCGTGGTTCTTCTTGCCGGACGACAGCTTGATGATGTCGCCGTCGGTGATGTCGGCGGTGGTGATCTTCGCCTGTTCATCGGCGATGCGGATGTCGTTCACCTTGGCGCCGCCGCCCTTGATCAGGCGCCGGGCCTCGCCATTGCTGCCGGCCAGGCCGGACCGCAGCAGCAGGGCGTAGGCGGGGATGCCTTCCTCCAGCTCCGCCAGGCCGACGTCGATGGTGGGCAGGCCTTCCGCCGTGGCGCCTTGCTCGAAGGTCTGGCGGGCGGTTTCGGCGGCGGCGGCCCCCGCTTCTTCGCCCCGCATCAGGGCGGTGACGGCGTTGGCCAGGATCTTCTTGGCCTCGTTGATCTCGGCACCCTGCAACGCCTCCAGCCGCGCGATCTCATCCAGCGGCAGTTCGGTGAACAGGCGCAGGAAGCGGCCCACGTCCGCATCCTCGGTGTTGCGCCAGTACTGCCAGAAATCCCAGTCGCTGAGGCGTTCGGGGTTCAGCCAGACGGCGCCGTTGGCGGTCTTGCCCATCTTGGCGCCCGACGCGGTGGTCAGCAGCGGCGCGGTCAGGCCGAATAGGGCGGCCTGCGACACGCGCCGGCCCAGTTCCACGCCGTTGACGATGTTGCCCCACTGGTCGGACCCGCCGCATTGCAGGCTGCAGCCGTACCGGCGGTTCAGCTCCACGAAGTCGTAGGCCTGCAGGATCATGTAGTTGAATTCCAGGAAGGTCAGCGGCTGTTCCCGGTCCAGGCGCAGCTTCACGGAATCGAAGGTCAGCATGCGGTTGATGGTGAAATGGCGGCCCACGTCACGCAGGAAGGGGATGTAGGCCAGCTCATCCAGCCAATCGGCATTGTTGGCCAGGATGGCGCCGTTGGGCCCGTCATTGAAATCGAGCAGCCGGTCCAGCGGCTTGCGGATGCCCACGATGTTCTGGGCGATGGCGTCGTTGGTCAGCAGCTGGCGGGATTCGTCCTTGCCCGACGGATCGCCGATCTTGGTGGTGCCGCCGCCCATCAGCGCGATGGGGCGGTGCCCCGTCTTCTGCATCCAGCGCAGGATCATGATCTGCACCAGGCTGCCCACGTGCAGGCTGTCGGCGGTGGCGTCGAAGCCGATATAGCCCGTCACCGGGCCGGCCAGGAAGGCGGCGTCCAGCCCTTCAAGATCGGTGCATTGATTGAAGAACCCGCGATCGACCATCGCGCGCAGGAAGTCGGACTTGGGGGCGTAGGGGTGGGGGGCGTAGGGGGACGCGCTGCTCATGGGATGAACTCTGCCAGCTTTGGAAGCGACTGTCGGAAAGGAAGACGTCTGTTATCACATCCCGTGATTTCGTAAAACCAAACGGGCCACAAATCGGGCGGGAACCGGAAGCCGTTCGGGACCGGCGCCGGGGAAGGAACGGGATGATGAGCATGGTTTGCGCGCTGGGCCTGATGAGCGGCACCTCGCTGGATGGTATCGATGCCGCCCTGGTGCGCACCGATGGCCGTGACCGGGTGGAGCCGGGTGCCCACCTGACGCTGCCCTATGAAGACGGGTTCCGCGACCGGCTGCGCGCCGTCCTGGGGCAGGTGGACGGTCCCCAGGTGCGGACGGTGGAGGACGAACTGACCCGGCTGCACGCCCACGCCGTTTCCGTGCTGCTGGAGCAGGCCGGCCTGGCGCCGGCGCAGGTGGACCTCATCGGTTTCCATGGCCACACCATCCACCATGCCCCGCACCAGGGCATTACGCGCCAGATTGGCGACGGCGCCTTGTTGGCGGCCCTGACGCGCGTGCCCGTGATCAATGATTTCCGCACCGCCGACGTGGCGGCGGGCGGGCAGGGCGCGCCCCTGGTGCCGCTGTTCCACCGGGCCCTGGCGGCGGACCTGCCCCGGCCGGTGGCCCTGCTGAACATCGGCGGAGTGGCCAACGTCACCTGGCTGGGGAGCGATGAGGATGCGGTGCTTGGGTTCGACACCGGTCCCGGCAACGCCCTGATCGACGATTGGGTGCGGGCCAAGGCTGGCCTGGCTTATGACGAGGGCGGGGGGCTGGCGGCACGGGGCCGGGTGGATGCGGTGGCACTGGCGGCCTTGATGGCCCATCCCTATTTCGCGGCGCCGGCGCCCAAGTCGCTGGATCGCGACGCCTTCGATCCGGCGCCGGTGGCCCACCTGTCCGCTGCCGACGGGGCGGCCACCCTGGCCCATTTCACCGCCGCCGCCGTGGCCGCCAGCGTGGCGCACATGCCGGAGGCGCCCCGCACCTGGCTGGCCTGCGGGGGTGGGCGGCATAACCGGACCCTGATGCGGGCCCTGTCGGACGCCCTCGGCGCGCGGGTGGGCAGCGTGGATGAGGTCGGTTGGTCGGGCGACGCGGTGGAAGCCCAGGCCTTCGGCTATCTGGCGGTGCGCTCCCGCCTGGGCCTGCCACTTTCCCTGCCCGGCACCACCGGCGTGCCGGCGCCCCTGACGGGCGGCCGGTTCCACCCGGCGCCGGGACGGGGACGGTAACGGGGCGGGGGCTCAGTCGCCCGCCAGCGGCAGTCGGGCTTCTTCGACGATGGCTTGATTCAGCCGCTCGATCACCGTGTTGGGGGTGGACAGGGTGCACATCACCCGCCCCGGCTGGTTGGGGCCGACGTTGGGGGCCGATATGGTGCGCAGGTCGCCCGCGGGGATGCCCTGTTCCGCCATGATGCGGTCCAGGGATCGGTGGTCGATGATGGCGTAGTCGATGCGGCCCTTGTTGATCATGGCCACCAGGACGCTCATGCCGCCGCGCACCCGTTCCCGGTTGGGGGCGTCATGCGGAGGGACATTGCGCGCCCTGGAGGCGTCCGCCGCCGCGTTCGGGGCGGGGTGGACATAACGCTCCTCCGCCCACGACCCATCGGAAAAGCCGAAGACCAAGTCAGGGCGGGCCAGCAATTCCGGCAAGGTCGGCGCGTTACCGATGCGGGGGTCGCTGGTCCGCACCAGCAGCACCCAGTCCGGCACCGGGCCCAGCGGCTCGGTGAATTTGAAACGTTTGGCACGGTCGGCGGTCAGTGCCCAGTTCACCGTGCACAAAGGTTGCCGGCCGGCCTCCAGATCCGTCAGCAGGCGGCGCCTGGCCCAGGGCTCCTGCCACACCAGGGTCAGGCCGGCGCGGGCCGCCACGCGGTTCATCACGGTGGCCAGCGGACCGTAAGGCTGCTGCGTTTCCCGGTTCCAGCCCAGCAGGGGCGGCTGCTCGGCGAACACCATGGTCAGGGTCGGGTTGGGCGGCGTCGCGTCATCGATGACCGCCCACGCCGCCGGCACGCCGCAAAACGAAATACCCAGGAAAAAAAAGATACCAACCGGGGAAACGGCTTTCAGTGCGCGTCTCCCCAGGCGGGCACACACTTGGACAAAGGCTTGGCCGCAGCTATTCAGCGGCAAGTGTCTTGCCCAGGTTGCTGTCCAGGTAGGTCCCAACGACCTCGTTCAACGCGTCGGAGCGGTCGTTGAAGAAATGGTTGGCCCCCTCGACCTTCTTGAAGTCGATCTTGATGTCGCGCTGGTTCGACAGCTTGTTGACCAGCTTGGTCACCGCCGCGTCGGGTACCAGCTCGTCCTTGTCACCATGGACGATGAGGCCAGAGGAGGGGCAGGGCGCCAGGAAGCTGAAATCGAACATGTTGGCGGGCGGGGCCACCGACACGAAGCCGTCTATTTCCGGCCGGCGCATCAGCAACTGCATGCCGATCCACGCCCCGAAGGAAAAGCCGCCGATCCAGCAGGCCGTGGCGTTGGGATTGTAGGTTTGCAGCCAATCCAGCGCCGACGCCGCGTCCGACAGCTCGCCCTCGCCGCGGTCATAGGTGCCCTGGCTACGGCCGACGCCGCGGAAATTGAAGCGCAGGCAAGAGAACCCGCGCTGGGCGAAGGCGTGGAACAGGGTGTAGACCACCTTGTTGTTCATGGTCCCGCCATACTGCGGGTGCGGATGCAACAGCAGGGCGATGGGGGCGTTGGTCGACTTGCCGTGAAGGTAGCGCCCTTCGATCCGTCCGGCCGGCCCGTTGATGATGACTTCAGGCATCGTGCTCCGTTTCCGCTGCTGTAGGGGAACTGCCACCCGTACCATGGGGACCCGAAGGGGGAAGGACCGGCCGTGTCATGGCCCCGGCCCCCGGCATCGCTTGACCCGGCATGCGCGCGATCTTATATCGCAAGGCTGGGCCTCCTGGAGCCGTGTGCGGACGCATCGAACAATCTGACCCCCCGTTTGGCGGGATGGCCAGGCTGCGCTGATGGCAGGACGACCATTCCGGGCGCGATTTATACCACAGCGAGCGCATCGGTGTTCAAGCGTCTTCAAGAAGAGATCGAGGGCATCAAGGCCCGCGACCCCGCCGCGCGCTCCACGTTGGAGGTCCTGCTGTGCTATCCGGGCCTACATGCTGTGCTTTTGTACCGGATCGCCAACCACTGCTGGCGTCATGGCTGGCCGACGCTGGGGCGATTTATTTCGCACGTCGCGCGCATGGCCACCGGCATCGAAATCCACCCGGGCGCCACCATCGGTGCCGGATTCTTCATCGATCACGGCATGGGCGTGGTGATCGGCGAGACGGCGGAGATCGGGCGTAACGTCCACCTCTATCACGCGGTCACTCTGGGCGGCACGTCGCTCAGCAAGGGCAAGCGCCATCCCACCGTGGGCGATAACGTCATCATCGGCGCCGGCGCCAAGATCCTGGGCGCCATCACCATCGGCGCCGGTGCCCGCATTGGCGCCAACGCCGTGGTCGTTTCCGACGTGGCGGCCGGCGCCACCATGGTGGGCATCCCCGCCCGCGCCGTCACCTCCAAGGCGAAGACGGAAAAGGACCAGTTCCTGGCCTACGGCACACCATGCAGCAATATGCCCGACCCCGTCGCCCGCGCCTTGCAGGCATTGACCGACCAGGTCAGCACGCTCAGTCGCCGCATCGAGGAGCTGGAACAGGCGGCCCCCGCCGTTCCCCTGGTGCCGCCACAGATGATTTCCGCCGCCGTTCTGGACGAGGATGGCGGCAAGCCCGGCTGGCCGTCCATCTAGGCGTGTCCGGCGTTCCTTCTTCCGTGATTGGTCATAGCTGATGCCGTCGATCTATCTCGACCATAACGGCACCTGTCCGCCCCGCCCCGAGGCCGTCGCCGCCATGGTGGCGGTGCTGTCCCTGCCGGGCAACCCGTCCTCCGTCCATGCCCAGGGGCGTGAGGCGCGGCGGCGGGTGGAGGTGGCGCGCCGACAGGTGGCGGACCTTCTGGGCCTGCCGCCCGCCACCCTCATCTTCACCGGCAGCGGGACGGAGGCCAACGCCCTGGCGCTGGCCAGCGCCGCTGGCCGGCGGGTGATCACCAGCGCCATCGAGCATGCCAGCGTGCTGGAGGCCACCCCGGGCGCCATCCGCTGCCCGGTCACGGCCGACGGTGTCGTGGATGTCGGCGCCTTGGACGGGCTGCTGACCGGTGGCCCAGCGGTGCTGTCCCTCATGGCCGTCAATAACGAGACGGGCGTCATCCAGCCGGTGGCCGAGGTGGCGGCCCTGGCGCGTCGGCACGGCGCCCTGTTCCATTGCGACGCCAGCCAGGCGGTGGGCCGCCTGTCCTGGGATTGGGCGGCCATCGCCCCCGATTACCTGACCGTTTCCGCGCACAAGATCGGCGGACCGCAGGGGGTGGGTGCGCTCGCGGTGCGTGACGGCGTGCCCCTGACCCCCCTTTTGCGGGGCGGCGGGCAGGAGCGGCGGCGCCGGGCCGGCACGGAGAATGTCGCCGGCATCGTGGGCTTCGGCGCCGCGGCCGCCGTCTGTGACGTGGCCGCCTTCAATCGGCTGGCCAGTTTGCGCGATGGGCTGGAGACGCGGTTGCGCACGGCGGTGCCGGCTTTGAGGGTGGCGGGCGCCGGGGCGGACCGGGTCGCCAACACCAGTTGCTTGGTGACGCCCGGCTGGCGCGGGGAAACCCAGGTTATGGCCCTGGACCTGGCGGGATTTGCCGTCAGCAGCGGCTCCGCCTGTTCCAGCGGCAAGGTCGCCGCCTCCCATGTGCTGGCGGCCATGGGCATGGCGCCGGACCTGGCCGGGGCCGCCATCCGTGTCAGCCTGGGTTGGTCCACCACGGCGGAAGAGGTGGCGCGCTTCGCGGACGCTTGGATCAGCCTGCACGCCCGCCGCGCGCCGTCGCCGGTGGCGCAGCAGGCGGACCTATCGCCACAGGATAGGCAGTCTGTCGTTTCCCAGACGGCACAGCAGCAGTAGGGTTGCGCCCCGGCCGACGCGAGAAGGCCGGACTGAGTAAAGTGTCCCCGGGGGCGGGGGTGTAGCAGGGGTGGCGGACGCATGGTCGAGGGAACTGGCGGGACTGAAGGCCCGCGCAATGGTGTGGGACAGGGTGTCTCCGGCGTGGTGCCGGGTGGCATGAGCGATTGCTGGGCCTGCGGCAAGCCGGTTTCCGGTCGGGCGCTGTTCTGCCACAACTGTGGCGCCATCCAGCCGCCGGCCGACCTCGACGCCTTCGCGCGCCTGAACCTGGAACGGCGGTTCGATGTTGAACGCGCCGTGCTGGACCGGCAGCGGGCGGGCTTCACCCGCATCCTGGCCCCGGATCGGCTGAAGACGCGGGGGCCCCAGGAACGCGCCCTGGCCGATCGCCATCGCCAGGCGGTGGAGCAGGCCTATGCCATCCTGCGCGACCCGGCCGCGCGTGCCCGTTACCTGCTGGACCTGGTGCGGCCGGAGGGCCCGTTGCCCGGCACGCCCGGCAAGGGGCCGGAGGACGCCGACATGGCGGACCTGGCCGCCCAGGTGGCGGACCTGCACGCGGCCAACCCGGTGGACGAGGATTTGCTGGAACAAGCGACCCTCGGGGTCATCGGCGCCATCGCCGGTGCCTTGGTGGACCTGTCCGCCGCGTTCCACAATGACAACCTGGCGGCCGTGCCGCCGTTGGCCGACCGCCTGTCCCTGTGTCAGCAATTGGGGGAGGCGTTGGGCGCCGTCACGCCGCCGGCCAACGATCCCGCCAACGATTAAGACGCAACATCCTTGATCGTGCCCCATCCCCCGGCGCTATCCTGGGGCGGGCGGCGCCCGTGCCGCCCGGCAGCCACCGGGATGTGGGGCATGGACAAGACCTACAGCGGCGTTTCTTCCTTTGACGATATTCCCCGGCCAGGGCCGGCCGGGCCCTTGGACCGCCTGCGGCGCCTGATCGCGCCGGAACGCGGCGACCGGGAGGATGCGCAACTGGCCGTGGCCTTGTGCTTCGTCGCCGGCATGACCAACGCCGGCGGTTTCCTGGCGGTGGGGCAGTACACCTCGCACATGTCCGGGGTGGTGTCTGGCCTGGCCGACAACCTGGTGCTGGGCGCCAGGGACATGGTTTTGATGGGGCTGAGCGCGCTGGGCGCCTTCCTGGCCGGTGCCGCCTCTTCCGCCATCCTGATCAACTGGGGGCGCCGCCGCGGCAACACCAGCCAATATGCCATGCCCCTGTCGCTGGAGGCGGCCCTGCTGCTGCTGTTCGGCGCGCTGGGCATCCTGCGCCCGGACGTCCCCTACTTCCTGAATATCGCCGTGCCCCTGCTGTGCTTCATCATGGGCCTGCAGAACGCCATCATCACCAAGATATCCCGTGCCCGCATCCGCACCACCCACATGACGGGGATGGTGACGGATATCGGGATCGAGCTGGGCAAGATGCTCTATTGGAACCGGCGGTCGCAGGACGCGGTCAGGGCTGTCGGCCAGGATGGTGCCCGCGTCCAGGCCGACCTGCCCAAGCTGCGCCTGTTGAGCAGCCTGGTCGGGTCGTTCTTCGGCGGCGGGGTTGTCGGCGCCCTGGGGTTCAAGGTCATCGGCTTTTCCGTGACGGTGCCGCTGGCCCTGCTGCTTCTGCTGCTGGCCATCGTGCCGCTGATCGACGACCTGCGGCGCGTGCCCGCGCCCCGTTGAGGGGGGGCGGGTTGAGTGGGGGTCAGGGCGCCCCCACCCCCGGCATCACCCGCACCTCCAGCGCCGAGGGATAGTCGGGGCTGCGATAAATCCGCTCCCGCGCGGCCTTGAAGTCTTCCGGCTTGGCGTTGGGGATGTCGACGAAGGTCTGGGGGTTGCGGTCGGTCAGGGGGAACCAGCTGCTCTGGATCTGCACCATGATGCGGTGGCCGCGGCGGAAGGTGTGGTTGATGTCGGCCAGGGCGTAGCGGATGGGCGTCACCTGGTCCGGCACCATGGGTTCCGGCTTCTCGAAGCTGTTACGGAACTTGCCCCGCAGCGGGTCACCGCGCACCAGTTGCTGGTAGCCGCCCATCTCCACCGAGGGCGGCGGCACGTCCGCCTTGGGGTCGCCCGGCCCTTCGCCGCCGGCCTGGCCGGGCGGCAGCTCCTGGGGATAGACGTCGATCAGCTTCACCACCCAGTCGCTGTCGGTGCCGGAGGTGGAGACGAACAGCTTGGGCGACACCGGACCAACGATGGTCACGTCGTTCTCCAGCGGGGCGGTCTGGTAGACCAGCACATCCGGCCGCGTGGTGGCGAAGCGCTGGTCGGCCACCATGTACTCCTTGGGCACGTCGGTGGTGACATAGCCGACATAGGGCACCGGGTGGGCCGGGTCGCTGACATATTCGTCGAACTTGGCCCCGTTCTTGGCCTGCGCCGGCGCCGTCCAGGCCAGTCCGCCGCCGGGCTGCAGGTACAGGGTGCGCGTCTGCGCCTGCTTCGGCGGCCAGGAGGCGTACTGGCGCCAGACGTTGGTGCCCGTCTCGAACACCGTGGCCTTGGCCAGCTTGGCGTCGGGCGCGCCCTTCAGATGCTGCTCGAAGAAGGGGAAAAGGATGTTCTTGCGATAATAGTCGCCGGTGTCGGACGCGAAATCGACCGCGCCCAGCTTGCGGCCGTAGGACCGGGCCCAGCCGCCATGCACCCAGGGGCCGATCACCAGGTTGTTGGGCGTGCCGGGGTTCTGCGCCTCGATGGCGTTGTAGGTGGTGAAGGGGCCGTGCAGATCCTCCGCATCGAACCAGCCGCCCACGGTCAGCACGGCGGCCTTGATGTTCTTCAGGTGCGGGGCGATGGCGCGCGGCTTCCAATAGTCGTCATAGGTGGGGTGGTCCACCATCTCGCGCCAGTTGATCCCGTCCTCCTTGCTGAACAGGTCGCTGATCTGCGCCAGGCTGCCCTTCTTCAGGTAGAAGTCATAGCCGTCGGTGGTGCCGAAATCATAGTCCCCCAGCCGCGCGGCTCGGTCGTGGGGTTCTTTTGCGGCTTGAAGGCGGCGTAGAAGCTGAAGTTGGCGGCCAGCATGTAGGCGCCGCCATGATAGGCGTCATCCCCCATATAAAGGTCGGTCACCGGCGCCTGGGGGGAGGCCGCCTTGATGGCCGGGTGGCTGTCGATGATGCTGGATGATGTAAAGAACCCCGGGTAGCTGATGCCCCAGATGCCGACCTTGCCGTTGTTGCCCGGCACGTTCTTCAGCAGCCAGTCCACGCTGTCGTGCATGTCGCTGCTGTCGTCCGTATCGGTCTTGGACTTCTTCACGTCGATGTGCGGGCGCATCTCCACCCAACTGGCGCCGGACATATAGCGGCCGCGCACATCCTGGAAGACGAAGATGTAGCCGGACTTGTCGAAGTCCGGCGACGGGCCCAGCTGCCTGGGGTAGGCCTCGCTGCCGTACCACAGCTCCCCATGTCCGACCCGCGCGCCGGCGCCGTAGGGCGTGCGCACCATCAGGAAAGGATAGGTCTTGGACTGGTCCTTGGGCACGTAGACGACGGTGAACAGCTCCACCCCGTCGCGCATGGGAATGCGGTATTCGTACTTGGTGTAATGTTCCGGCACGCTGTAGGGCTTGTCCTGCCCTTGTTGCGCCGCGCCCTGGGACGCCCCTTGCGCCAGCGCCACCGGCGCCGTCATCACTCCCGTCAGCGTCATCGTCAGGCCCAGCGCCGCCATGGCGCGCCGCACGCCCTTGCCCAATCCCCGATCCATGCGATCCCCATCCAGGATGGTTCGACGCCCGGCGCCCGAACCGTTGGGCATCCAAGCTAAGCCATTATGGATTCAGGGGGAAGGGCGGACTGGGAACCGGTTTCAGAGGCAGCCGTCGGTGAGAGGGGGCATCCGCAATTCGGTGGCGGACGATGTCGCTGCTGCAATAGGGCTTCCTGATCCGCCGGCTGCGGGTGCAACTCTGGTCGCAGGGGCCGCTCTTTGGCGGCCGGCATGCGCGACGCCATCTTTACAAGCGCCCCGCCGCCCTCTACCAAAGCAGGCTGATCCGGCGGGCGTCCGCAGCGCCCGAGGGTCACATCCCGATTTGTTGGCCAACCCCTAGTTAGAGCGATGCAGTGCCATGCCCAAGATGACGTTCGTTGAGACCGATGGAACCCGCCGCGAGGTGGACGCGCCGCTGGGCCTGTCGATCCTGGAGGTCGCGCGTCGGCACAACATCGATCTGGAAGGCGCCTGCGAGGGCTCGCTGGCTTGCTCCACCTGCCATGTCGTCGTGGCGCCGGAATGGTATGACCTGCTGCCCGACGCCAAGGAGGATGAGGAGGACATGCTGGACCTGGCGTTCGGCCTGACCAAGACCTCCCGCCTGGGCTGCCAGATCCGTATCTCCGAGGAGCTGGACGGCCTCGTCGTCATGCTGCCGGGCGCCAAGTGATTCCAACGGCATGAGGTTCGCCTCATGCCGCTGTAGCCCGCGACCGCGGGCGCCGGAGCGAGCACCGAAGGGCGGAGCGAGGAAGCCAAGCCTGCGGATGCGGGCGCCCGGCGCCTGAGGGCATGCAAACGCACAAGCCGGCCTTGCGGGAACGACCGCCGGGCCGTGCTTGCGCTTTGCCGTCTCTTGGCCCATATGCGGACCCATGAATTCCCTAGGCTTCGATAAGGCGCCGGCCGACACCCGCGTGGTGGTCGCCATGTCCGGCGGGGTGGACAGCTCGGTCACCGCGGCCCTCCTGAAGGAGGAGGGCTACGACGTGGTCGGCGTCACTCTGCAGCTGTACGACCATGGCATGGCCGTGGGGCGCAAGGGCGCCTGTTGCGCCGGTCAGGACATCTACGACGCCTCCCGCGTGGCCGAGACCATCGGCATCCCCCATTATGTCCTGGACTATGAGTCCCGCTTTTCCGACGCGGTGATGCAGGACTTCGCCGACAGCTACCTGCGCGGTGAAACGCCCATCCCCTGCGTGCGTTGCAACCAGCGGGTCAAGTTCCGCGACCTGCTGGACCAGGCCCGCGACCTGGGGGCGGAGGCCTTGGCCACCGGCCATTACGTGCGCCGGGTGCAGGGCGCCAACGGGGCGGAACTGCACCGCGCCGCAGACCCGGCCAAGGACCAGAGCTATTTCCTGTTCGCCACCACCCAGGCACAACTGGATTTTCTGCGCTTCCCCCTGGGCGGCATGCCCAAGACGGAAACCCGGGCGTTGGCCGACCGCTATAACCTGCCGGTGGCCGACAAGCCCGACAGCCAGGACATCTGCTTCGTCCCCAACGGCTCCTACGCTGCCGTGGTGAACCGCCTGCGTCCCGGCGCCGTGACGCCGGGGGACATCGCCCATGTCGATGGCCGCGTTTTGGGCCGACATGACGGCGTCATCAACTACACCGTGGGCCAGCGCAAGGGCTTGGGCTTGGGCGGCAACGCCACCCTGGCGGCGGAGCCCGGCGGCGACACCGATCCGCTGTACGTCGTGCGCGTGGACGCCGCCAGCGCCCAGGTGGTGGTGGGCCCCCGCGCCGCGCTCGCCCGCACCCGGGTGATGGTGCGCGAGGTCAACTGGCTGGGCGGCGGCGCCCCGGCCGATGGGTTGCCCGTGACGGTCAAGCTACGCTCCGCCCAGCCGGCCTTGTCGGCCCGTCTGTTCATGGAGAGGGATGGGGCGGGGAGTGCCATCGTGGACCTGGACCAGCCCCAATTCGGCGTCGCCCCCGGCCAGGCCGCCGTCTTCTATCAGGGCGACCGCGTCCTGGGTGGCGGCTGGATCGTCGGGGCGGCCTAGCATAAGGTGGGCTTCCCTCGTTTCGGAGCGGAAGCCCTATGCATCCCGGACGCCCCAGCCGCACCGCCCTTGCCGTCGCCGGTTTGCGGGCGGCGCACCAGATCATGGACGGGCCGGTGGTTTTCGCTGATCCGGTCGCCCTGCCCATCCTGGGGCCGGGTGCCGAGGCGCGCATCCGCTCGGATGAGGCGCGGCTGAACACGCCCACCGTGCGCTTCCTGCGCGCCTCCGTCGTGGCCCGCAGCCGGTTCGCCGAGGATACGCTGGCCGCCGCCGTCGCCGATGGCGTGCGGCAGTACGTGGTGCTGGGCGCCGGTCTCGACACCTTCGCCTACCGCAATCCCTATCCCGATCTGCGGGTGTTCGAGGTCGATCACCCGGCGACGCAGGCGTGGAAGCGGGACACGCTGGCGGTGGCGGGCATCCTGCCGCCATCCAGTGTCAACTATGCCGGCGTGGATTTCGAGCGTGACACCTTGGCGGAGGGGCTGGCCCGCGCCGGCTTTGACCGGAGCCGGCCGGCTTTCGTCGCGTGGTTGGGGGTGGCCATCTATCTCACGCGCGACGCCATCCTGGACACGCTGCGCGCCGTCGCGGCCCTGCCTCTCGGCAGCGGCATCGTTTTCGACTACAGCCTGCCACCGGACACCCTGAGTGAGAAACAGCGCGCCGCCTTTCAGGCCATGGCGGACCGAGCGGCGGCGGAGGGGGAGCCGTGGCGCAGCTTCTTCACCCCTGAAACCCTGGCGGCGGATTTGCGCGCCCTCGGCTTTGGCACGGTCAGGGATGTCGGACCGGCGGAGTTGAACCCCTGGTACTTCGCCGGCCGCGCCGACGGCCTGGGCCTGGGCGGTATCAGCAGGCTGGCGCATGCGGTCGTTACCGATCCGTCACCAATCGCGCCTGGATTGTAGCGGTCCTTGTTCCTACACTCCTCGGTGAAACGCGACCGGGGAATGGGTAATGCGGATAGGGCTGATGGCGCTGGGCTTTTGGGGGTGGGCGCTGACGGGGCAGGCGGCTGGGGTCCCGGTGCCGGGATGGCCGCTGCTGGAACATCATGTCACCGATCCGCTGGGCCGCGACATCACCTATTACCTGTCCGTGGCCCAGGGGCCGCCCCGTCCGCTTGCAGTCATCATCCAGGGGTCCGGTTGCGCCGCGCTGTTCCATGACCGGGAAGGGGCGGTGAATGGACGGAAGAGCACCAGCTTCTTCGCCCTGGGCGCCGCCCTGAAGGATGGCCGCTTCACCGTCCTGGCGGTGGAAAAGCCGTACGCCGGCCTGCCACTAGGGGCCAAGACATCGGGCGCCGAAGGGTGTGCGGCCGAGTTCAACCGGGACTTCACGGCCGAACGGTGGCTGGTCGCGTTGCAGGCGGCGCTGGCGGACGCGCGACGGCAGCCCGGGGTCGATCCCGCCCGCACCCTGGCATTCGGTCATTCCGAAGGGGCGGTGATGGCCACCCTGCTGGCGGGGCACGACGCCACCATCACCGACGTCGCGGCCTTCGGCGCCGGCGGCCCCACCCCCCTGTTCGACATCGTCGCCTTCGCCTATCTGGGCGGTGGCTGGGCCCATGTCGGCCGGGATGGCCTGGATGGTCTGGCCGATCAGGTGCGGGCCATCAATGCCGACCCTGACAACGCCACCGCCTTCGTCTGGGGCCATCCCTATCGGCGGTGGAGTTCCTTCCTACGGGTGTCGGCGACAGAGGAACTGCGCCACGCCAAGGCGCGGGTCTACCTGGCGGGCGGGACGGAGGATCAGGCGACGCCGCTGCTGTCCCTGGAACTGACGGCCGCCACCCTGCTGGCCGATGGGCGGGACGTCACCCTGCGCCGCGTCGCCGGCGCCGACCACAGCCTGGCGGTCACGCCCGGTGCCGCGTCGGAAACCGGGGCGGAATATGCCCGCGCGTTCGCCTGGTTCTGGCAAAAGGACGGTTCCACGCCCCCGCCTGGCCCGGCCCCGCTTAGGCCAGAGGGCAAGGGCCCCTAGCCGGTCGGTTCAATCATAAGGAGGTATCGCCAGGGGGGACCCGGCGCGCGCATAGTGATCACACCACATTCGGCATGCGGAACAAGGGCTTGCCGGAAATTCTGGAGGGATGAGGGATGCGGCGTGCCGTTGTGATCGCCTGTCTGGCAACCTGGGCCTTAGCCGGCTGTTCCATGCCCAAGCCCATGTCCAACGTCTCGGCGGAGGACTTGGCGGGCACCGGCTGGGAACTACAGCATTGGGAGCAGAACAACGGCGCCGCCTATCCCCTGATGCCGGGCGGCAATGGCGGCCCCATCAGCATCCGCTTCAGCCGTGACGGCGCCGCCAACATCCTGTCGGGCAGCGCCGGCTGCAACCGCTACCGTGGCGGCTACACGCTGGCCAGCGGCTATCTGCAGGTGATGCCGGCCGCCACCACCCGCATGGCCTGCCTGTCCCCGGAACGCGCCAAGCTGGAGCAGGACTATCTCGCCGTCCTGGCCAACGCCACCACCCTGACCCGGGAGGTGGACCCCGGCCGCAACGTGGACACCCTGACCCTGGCCAGCAGCGCGGGCGACGAACTGCTGTTCGTGCGGGTGATGAATGGGGAGGCGCCAGAGCCGGCGTCCGTCGGCAACACCGTGGGCCAGTAAGGGCTATACGGGGCGTCCTGAAACAACAAACCCCCGGGAGCCGTGCAGGTCTTCCCGGGGGTTCGTGTAAGCGGCCGGTGCGGGTTGGACACCGCCGGATTGGTAGCAGCGGAGGGATTTGAACCCCCGACCAAGGGATTATGATTCCCCTGCTCTACCACTGAGCTACGCTGCCATAAACCGCCGCCGGACGGGCCGGCGTTGGTGAGGGCCGTCATGTAGGACACCTGACGGGGGCCTGTCAAGGGCTTGGCCAAGGCCATGGCGCATTTTTCGGCATGGGTCCGATGCGTGAACCATCGCGGCTCTTGTCAGGCGCCAATCTCTGCCGCGCGGGGAGATCGGCACGGCCAAGAACAGGTGGCGGGGCTATGATACCACCGGTACAGTCACCGCCGCATCCTATCCGCCTGGACGCCGTCAAACCCGCATGCTGTCCCTGATCACGGCCCCCTTCCGCCTGCTGTTCCGCCTGGTGACGTTCCTCATCCTGATGGCGGTCGTGCTGGTGGTGGTCTTTCCGTATGCGGTGGACCTGCCCGGCTGGGCGCAGACCGTCATGGCGCGCCTGAGCGACGATCCCGCCAGTGGCGTGGTGATCCGGGCCCATCCCGAAGTGCGGCGCGGCTTCATCGCCCGCCTGGTGCTGCATGACCTCAGACTGGCCAATCCCCTGACGCCGGACCGCCCCTCCATCACCGCCGCCCGCGCGGTGGTGGAGGTGGATCCGCTGGCCTCGCTGACCAGCGGCCGCCTGGTGCTGCGCACCCAGGTGCTGGACCCGGTGATCTATGCCGACCGGCCCATCAATCTGCGTGGCCTGCTGGCGGGGGTGGATCGCAACCTGGGCGCCGCCGGCGTGGCCAACACCGTCAGCCTGATGGGCGGCAGCGTCAGGCTGTCCACCAAGGGCGGGGAGGGGGGCATCGACCTGGGGGCGGTGACGCTGGAGGCGGCGCCCACCCGGACGGATCACGCGGGCACGGGGCGCGACCCGTCCTGATCCGCCGCCCCGATGTCGTCGGGGCGGTGGTGGATGTCGGCCGTCCGTGCCAGCCACGCCAGCAGCAGCAGGCCGGGAACGCCCAGGCTGGCGCTGACGGTGAAATATAACGGCCAGGAATTGAGATGATCCGCCAGCCAGCCGGTGCCGCCCGACAGGATGTCCAGCGGCAGGGTGGCCAGGCTGGACAGCAGGGCGTATTGCGTGGCGGTGAAGCCCGCGTCGCACAGGCGGGAAAGGAAGGCGGTGAAGGCCGCGGCACTCATACCCCCGGCGAAGAACTCCAGCCCCACCACCAGGCCCAGCAGGACCACGCTGTGCGGCTGGGTCGCCAGCACGGCGTACATCAGGTTGGTGATGATCATGCAGGTGCCGCACAGGAACAGTCCCCGCACCTGACCGATGCGCGCGGCCAGGGTGCCGCCGATGACGGCGCCGGCGATGGCGCAGGCCATGCTCAGCATCTTGGTGACGGCCGCGATCTCCACCTTGGTGTAGCCTTCGCTCAAATAGAAATTCGTGGCCATCACGTTCACATAGACGTCGCCCAGCTTGTAGATGGCGACGAACACCAGGATGGCCAGCCAGCCGCGCCGTGTGGCGAAGTGGGTGAAGGGCGCCACCACCGCCTCCTGCACCCAGACGTCGAAGCGCTGGTGCGGCGGCGCCGGCGGGCGCGCCGGCTCCGGCGCCAGCACCACGGCCACCATGCCGATGGCGACCAGCGCCGCCATGACGGTATAGACGGTGGACCAGGGCATCAGGGTGGAGAGATAGAGGGCGCCGGCCCCCGCCACGATCATGCCCAGGCGATATCCCACCAGATAGGCGCTGGCCCCGGGGGCCTGTAAGGTTTCCGGCAGCAGTTCAATGCGCAGCGCGTCGAGCACGATGTCCTGGCTGGCCGAAGCGAAGGAGGTCGCGACCGTGGCCACCGCCAGCCAATAGAGGTTGGCGGCGGGGTCGCTGGACGCCATGGCCAGCAGGGCCAGCATCAGGGCCGCCTGCGTGGCCAGGGCCCAGCCCCGCCGCTGTCCCAGCACGCGCGTCAACACCGGCAGGGGCAGCCGGTCGATCAGCGGCGCCCACAACGGTTTGAAGGTGAAGGGACTGCGCACCATGGCGAACAGGCCAATGGCCGTGCGGCTGACATGCACCTCCGTCAGCCAGGCCGACAGGGTGGAGAACAACAGGAAATAGGGCAGGCCGCTGGCGAATCCCAGGAACAGCACCGTCAGCACGCGGCGGTCCAGCCATTGGGTCCAGCCGGCGGCGGCCGGGCCCGTGGCGCTGGGCGGGGCGGAGGGTGCGGTCATGGGGGCGGCGCTATCTGCAAGGGCGGTTCTTGGGGGCGGCATCATCGCCTGTGGGGGACGCCCCCGTCCAGGCTTGAGGCGTCCAGGCTTCAGGCGTCCCGGTTCAGGCGTCCGGGGCCGGTGGCGCCACGGCAGCCAGGCCGGCGGTGAACAGGCTGGTCACCTGCCGTGCCAGGGCCTCGGGCACCCCCATCTCCCCAAGCACGCCGTGCAGGCGGCCATCCACCGCCAGGCAGGCCAGGCCATGGACCAGGGACCAGGCCGCGACCACGGCGGTATCGCGCCGGTCCTCCGCGACCAGTCCGGCCACCCGGGCGGACAGGATGTCATAGCCGCTGCTGGCTTTCTCTGGGCCGGCCTGTATGGAGGCGGGGGGCGTGGGTCCGGAGGCCGTGCCCGCGACCGGCGCCCCCAACATCAGGCGGAACAGGGCCGGCCGCTCACAGGCGAAGCGCACGTAGGCGATACCCTGTTCCACCAGGGCCTGGCGCGGGTCCGCCTGGGCGTCCGCCTCGGCCAGCCGGTCGCGCAAATCCGCATATCCCTGGTCCGCCACCGCCGCCAACAGGGCGGCCTTGTCGGCGAAATGGCGATAGGGCGCCATGGCCGACACGCCGGCACCCCGTGCCGCCGCGCGCAGGCTCAGCGCCTCCACCCCGCTTTCCTCCAGCAGGGTCAGGGCGGTGCGCACCAGGGTTTCGCGCAGGTTGCCGTGATGATAGCCCGCCTTCTCTGTTGACACTGTAAACATTCCCGCTGTAAATGGTCTGTATGTTTACGTAGTAAACTTCATCGTGAGGGTGCCATGCAACAGCGCCGCGCCTCGGTTGACCTGTGCGCCTATCCGGACCTGGTCGTGATCTACCTGGGTTTTCATGTGAACAGCCTGCGCGGCCTTCTCGGCCTGATGCGCCTGGGCCGGGGCCTGACCCGCATTGCCCGGGACTTTCCCGAGGGCCTGCTGGCGCATGAGCAGATCATCTACGGCCTGCGCCATATCGGCATGCGGCAATACTGGCGCGACTTGGACAGCCTGGAGCGCTTCACCCGCAGCGAACCCCACCGCACGTGGTGGCGGGAGTTCCTGGCCAAGGACAGCGGGGCCGGCTTCTGGCATGAGACCTACCGCCGCCAGGGCGGGATGGAGGCCGTCTACGTCAACATGCCCCGGCCCATCGGCTTTGGCGCCTTCGCCGATGCCCGCCCACCCACGGGCCCGTTCATGAGCGCGCGCGACCGCCTGGCCACCGGCTAACCGTTTCGACGGCGGGGTCTTTATCCTTTATCCGTTTTGCGAGACTATCGTCAGCCCCCTCTTGGGGACGGGCAAACGAAACGGCGTTGGGCGGAGGGGCATATGGGGACGAACGGGGCACGGCTGCTGGCGGGTATGGCGCTGGGCTGGGCGTTGCTGGGCGGCACCGCCCTGGCGGCGGAGAAGGCGCACCCCTGGGCGCTGGAACTGCACGGCGGCGCTGGCACCGTCGATCCCGCCAAGCTGACGCCGGAGGCGGCGGCCGCCTACCAGGCCGGCATGACCGCAGCGCTGGAAGCCGGCACCGCCGTTCTGAAGTCCGGCGGCACAGCGCTGGACGCGGTCGAGGCCGCGGTGAAGGTGCTGGAGGATGATCCCCTGTTCAACGCCGGCCGGGGTGCCGTCTTCACCGCCGCCGGCCGCAACGAGATGGACGCCGCCATCATGGATGGCGCCACCCTGAAGGCGGGATCCGTCGCCACCGTCACCCATACCCGCCACCCCATCAGCCTGGCCCGCGCCGTCATGGAAAAGACGCCGCATGTCATGCTGGCGGGCGAGGGGGCGGACGCCTTTTCCAAGGAGGCGGGCCTGGAACAGGCCGACCCCGCCTGGTTCTTCACCGAGCGGCGCTGGCAGGCGCTGGTGAAGGAGCTGACGGACAAGGGCCTGCCCGTGCCGCCGCGCCCCGTCGGCGCCCCGCCGGAACCGGACAAGCACACCCTGCTGGACCTGCGGAATTTCGAGCCGGCGGACGCCCATCGCTTCGGCACCGTGGGCGCCGTGGCCGTGGACGCCCAGGGCAACGTGGCCGCCGCCACCTCCACCGGCGGCATGACGGCCAAGCGGCCGGGCCGCATCGGTGACAGCCCCATCATTGGTGCCGGCACCTATGCCTCCAACCAGTCCTGCGCCGTTTCCGCCACCGGGTCCGGCGAATATTTCATCCGCCTGACGGTGGCGCGCGAGATCTGCGCGCTGGTGCAGTACAAGCATATGAAGCTGCAGGCGGCGGTGGATGAGGTCATTCAGCACCGGCTGACAGCCCTTGGCGGCGACGGCGGCGTCATCGCCGCCGCGCCCGACGGCACGCTGGCCTGGGGCTTCAACACCAGCGGCATGTACCGCATCCGGGTGAAGCAGGGCGGCGCGCCGGAATTCGGCATCTTCAAGGACGAGGGTGCCGCCAAGGCCCACCCCAAGAACGAGCCCTGACGCCATGCGCCGGTTCACTCCAAGGGGGCTGCTCGCGGCCTGCGCCGCCCTTTGCGTCGCCGTGATGCCGCTGGCGGCCCGGGCGGATGAGGTGGTCCCCCATGCCGGCTGGGCCGTGCTCGTGCAGGGCTATCATAATGGCGCGATCCACGGCTTTCCGGTATGATCTGGTCAGCTAGTCAGATGGTATTCTATGACCCGTAAAGCCAAGATCAGCGGCACCGTTGGCACCACCTGGAAGCTGGAAGATGCAAAGGCGCGTTTCAGCGAAGTGGTGCGGCGTGCGCGTACCGAGGGGCCGCAGACCGTGACCACGCGGGGGCGGGACCCGGTGGTGGTGATCGCCATGGAAGACCTTGCCCGGCTCACGCCGCCACAGCCTCCCCGGCAACCCCTCGTCCAGTTTCTTGAAAGTCTTTATGGCGGAGATGATCTGGAGCCGGTGCGGGATCGGGATATCGGCCGGGAAATCGACCTTTGACGACCAAGGGCTGGTTGCTGGACACGAATGTCGTCGCGGCACTGATCAACCCCAACGGTGCGCCGTCCGTAAAGAACTGGGTGTCGCAGGTGGATGAGGATCGCCTTTTCCTCAGCGTCCTAACCTTGGGCGAATATGAGAAGGGCATTTACAATCTGCCCGAAGATGACCCCCGTCGCTCCCGTATCGGCACAATCCGGGATGGGCTCACCGCCCGTTTCGAAGGACGCACGTTACCTGTCACAGAGGGGGTGGTGCGCCGATGGGGAAAGGCGGCCGGTACTGTCAAACGCCTAACCGGCCACCCACCACCCGTTATCGACACGTTGTTGGCGGCCACGGCGCTGGAGTACGGTTTGACCTTGGTCACCCGGAACGTCCAGGACGTGAGACATAGTGGTGCCGTTGTTTTCAATCCCTGGGAAACACCTTGATCACGCCGCCATAGCCTTTGCGAAGCGCTGGAAGGCCGGGCGGTCGGCCAGACGGTTGAGATAGGCGCGGAAGATCGGCTTGTCCTGGAACAGGCCCATGACATCCATGGCCCAGTACAGCATGACGCCCCACTGGGTGTCGGCGGCGGTGAAGCGGTCGCCGACGGCGTAAGCGTGGGTGGTCAAGGTGCGTTCCATGGTCGCCACCATGTCCGCGAAGGTGCCGAAGGCCGCCCCCTTGCCCTCGTACTGCCATTGATTCAGGTGCGCCACCAGGCAGGGATCCGCCACGGCGTCGACGTAAACGACACTGGTCAGGTAGGGGCCGCGGCGCGGATCGTCCAGGGCGGGGGCCAGGCCCGCCTGCGGAAAGGCGTCGGCAAGGTAGAGGGTGATGGCCGCGCGTTCCGTCACCACCACATCGCCTTGGGCCGTGGCGTGGCGGATGGCCGGCACCTTCTTGTGCGGCTGGACGGCGCGATAGCTTTCCGGGGCGCCCCCCTGGGCGTGGATGTCGATGATCTCGGTTTCATAAGGCACGCCCAACTCCTCCAGCAGATAGTGAATGCTGGAGGAACGGGTGTGCGGGCAGTGGAAGAAGGTGAGCATTCGGGGCCTCCCGGGGTTGGTGTCGGAAGGAGCCTGGCAGGGTATACTGACAGAATATGGCAGTAATCTCTTGCCCATGAAACCCGGCCAGAAAAAGGCGGCGCCCCGGGGGACGCCGCCTTCCGCTGAGGAATCCTTGGATGTCGTTTACGACCGGCCCAGGAAGTCCATCTTGCCCAGCTCCACGCCGTTGTGACGCAGGATGTCGTAGGCGGTGGTGACGTGGAAATAGAAGTTGGGCGTGGCGAAGAACAGCAGGAAGGCCTGGCCAGGGAAATGCATGTCCTCGCCCCGGATCTTCAGGGTGACGGTGCGCTCCTCACTGCCGTCGACCTGGGCCGGGGTCACGCTCTTCAGGAAGTCCACCGTCTTGGCGATACGGGCCTGCAGGTCGGCGAAGGTGGTTTCGGTATCGGGGAAGCTGGGGACTTCAATGCCGGCAAGGCGGGCGACCGCGCCCTTGGCGGCATCGCTGGCGATCTGAATCTGGCGGGCCAGGGGGTGCATGTCGGGGGCGAGGCGGGCGTTCACGAACACCGACGGGTCGATCTTCTTGGCCTCGGCATGGGCCTGGGCCTTTTCCAGGATGGCCGACAGGTTGCCGAGCAGGCGCAGGAACACCGGCACGGACGCCTGGTACATGGAAAGCGACATCGGGTGCGCTCCGATCAAGGTTGGAATGCCGGCCAAGATACGGAGCGGACGCGCGGCGGATGTGCGCCCGGTCACCCTGACACCTGAATTTCACAGGACCGGAATGGCGAACCCGTCCCTAGAACCGGAAGTTGAGGCCGACGCGGGCGACATGATCGGTCAGGCCCCGGATGTTGCCGGCGTCCTGGCGCAGTTCCAAGCTGGTGTTCAGGGTCAGGGCCTGGCCCCAGCGGCCGGTGGCCACGGGGGCCGCGTAGGTCAGGGCCATGTCGGTTTCCGCCCCGTCCGGTCGCAGGGAAACCCGGGTCGGCACCGTGGTGGCGTATCCCTGGTCGTCCACGCTGGTCATCAGCAGGGTGGCGCTGCCGGCCACCACCCGCAGGGGCCGGCGCCAGAGGGCCGTCAGGCTGTCGCCCGCCGCGATGGCATCGCGCTGGGCCAGCGCCAGGCCGTAGGACCGGGACAGCAGCGGGCCGATGCCGCTGACCACGCCCTGGGCGTTGTCCGCCCCCCGGTGCGCGCCAGGCTGGCATCCAACATCAGGCTGCCGCCCTGCCACAGGGTCATCGCGGTCGCCACACCCACCGAGACAGTGTTGTTGTGGTCGCCCAGTCCTAGGACGCCGCCGCCGCGATACCGGCTGCCCAGCAGGCCGTCGCGTTCATCCAATAGGCTGGCGGTCAGGCTGGTGGTCCAGCCCCGCGCCAGGGTCCAGTTCAGGCCGGCGGCCACGGCGTCGGCCCGGCGGTCCCAGCCGGCCCCCGTCAGTACCGGACCACGCCAGGGGTTCCAGTCGGCGCCCAGGTCGCGGCGATCCGTGCCGTCCAGCGCCGAGGCGCCCGACCAACTGACGGCCAGCCGCGCGCCGCCCAGGGCGCGGCCCAGCCAGCCGTCCAGATCCGCCCCCAGGGCCGCGAAGCCGCCGCCCTGGGCTAAACCGGTGAGGGCGGTCGACACGCCCAGGGTGCCGGCGGCGTCGGCCACCGCTGTGCCGCCGCCCCATAGCGCCTGCGCGAAGGATGCCGAGGCCGGGAAGCCCCTGCCGGTGGCGAGCGTCAGGCCACCCTGGCTGTAGGCCAGGGCCCAGCCGTCGCGGCCGGCATAGCCCTCGCGCCCTGCCAGGGGCAGGCTGGCCGGGAAGGCCCGCGCGCTGGCGCCGCCAACGCTGGCATCGCCGGTATAGGCCAGCGTCAGGCTACCGCCATCGGCGAACTTGCTGCTGCTGGTCGTCACCATGGGCGCTGGCAGGGCCGCGACGATGGACGACGCGGACACCGGCTGCTTGGCGATCAGGCCGCTGAGGTTGACGGTGAAGTTGCGCTGATAGCCGTCGAAGGCGGTATAGGCCGCCAACTGGGCGCTGATGCTGTTCAGCGCGCCCAGCGCGCCGCCGGTGATCAGCGCGCCGCTCAGGCTGGTGACGGGCAGGGACTTGCCGTTGGCCTGCACCACCGACAGCGTTCCCAGCGGCTTGAACGCCGCCGTCAGGTTCATAAGGCCGTTGCCGTACGTGCTGTCCACGCCCTTGGTGCCCATGTCGGTGGCGGAAGCGAACAGGACGGCGGTGGCGGTGCCGTTGCGGTACAGCACGGGCCACGTCGCCTCCAGCAAGGCGACGGCGCCGGACACCATGGGCGCCGCCATGGAGGTGCCGCTCCAGTAGGCCAGGGCGTTGCTGCCATACTGGATGCCGGGCGCGACGATGCTTTCCCCTGGCGCCATCAGCCAGAGCGAGGCGTAGCTGACCCGCGTGGTGCCGGCGATGGCCGATCCGGCACCGGGCGTGTTGGAAAAGCTGGACAGCTTGTTGGCGCCGTTGACCGACCCGGCAAAGGCCAGGTGGGTCAGCGCGGCGGCGGACAGGCCGCCGGTGTTGGCGCCGCCGTTCAGCACGGTCGCGGAGTTGCCGCCGGCGTACACCAGCACCGCCCCCTTGGCGGCCGCGTAGTTGATGGCGGAGACGATGGCGCTGGTGGGCAGATAGGTCAGCGACAGGTTGATGACCCGGGCGCCGGCGTCGGCGGCCTTGATGATGCCGTTGGCGACATCCACGTCGCTGCCGCTGCCGCCGACGTTCAACGCCTTTTCCGCCAGGATGGTGGCCTTGGGCGCGATCCCGGCCATGCCGCCGCCCGAGCTGGTGACGGCACCGGCGGCGATGGCGGCTGTGGCGGTGCCGTGGCCGTTGTCGTCGGTATAGGCCTTGGGGCAGGTGAAGGTGCGCGCCGCGCAGGCGGAGGCGGTGGACACGCGGCCCGCGACGTCCGCCTGGGTCGCCACCAGGCCGGTATCGACCACGCCGATGGTGATGCCGCTGCCGCCGGTGGCCGCCACCTCAATGGCGTTGGTCAGGCCCAGTTGCGACCACCAGCTGGAGGAGTAGCCCGGCGCGTAGGTCTGCGCAGTCGCCATCCCGGGGACGAAGAGGCCGGCCAGCAAGCCCAGGCGGGCCAGAGGAGCGAAGGTGGCGCGCGGGCGCGTGTGCTGGGCGGTCATACCATGTCTCCCGGGCGCCTTTGGCGGCCCCGCGACCTGCCCGTTCTGGGCATGCGAAGGCGCCCAGTCTAATCCAATTTGCCTAGGCCTGTGCACTGCCATCTGGATAGGTGGCTTTGGTTCGAGGACGGGCGCCGTCGGCAACCGCGTTTGCTGGGTAACAGTAATGCGCAAAAAGCCCCCAAGAAGACTGGAAAAGTATAAAATGGGGCAGTACATAACGAGACCGGCTTGTTGCCAGACTAGAGGGGCCTTCCGCCCGCGACCTGGGTAATCCCCCGGCGCTACTCTTAACGTCTTGGGATACGGGGCGGTTTTCGGGTTTCACGAGGTGGGTCATGGCACTGGAAAAGGCGGGGCGCTGGGCGCCCGATAGCTGGCGGTCTCGGGAAGTGCGGCAGATGCCGTCATATCCGGACATGCGGCGCCTGGAGGCTGTTGAGGCCCGCCTGGCCAATTACCCGCCGCTGGTCTTCGCCGGCGAGGCCCGGCGCCTGAAGGACCACCTGGCGCGGGTGGCCAAGGGCCAGGGTTTCCTGCTGCAAGGCGGCGACTGTGCCGAGAGCTTCGCCGAATTCCACCCGAACAACATCCGCGACACCTTCCGCGTGATGCTGCAGATGGCGGTGGTGCTGACCTTCGGTGGCGCCACGCCGGTGGTGAAGGTCGGCCGCATGGCTGGCCAGTTCGCCAAGCCGCGCTCCGCCGACCTGGAGGAGATCGGCGGTACCGCGCTGCCGTCCTACCGGGGCGACATCATCAACGGCTTCGACTTCACCGCCGACGCGCGGGTGCCGGACCCGGAGCGCATGGTGCAGGCCTACAACCAAGCCGCCAGCACCCTGAACCTGCTGCGCGCCTTCGCCCAGGGCGGTTATGCCGACCTGCACAAGGTGCACCAGTGGAACCTGGGCTTCGTTGACCGCAGCCCGCAGGGTGAGCGGTACCGCGATCTGGCCAACCGCCTGGATGAGACGCTGGCCTTCATGGCCGCGTGCGGCATCACGGCGGAAACCACGGCCCAGATCCGCGAGACGGAGTTCTTCACCAGCCACGAGGCGCTGCTGCTGCCGTACGAGCAGGCGTTGACCCGCATCGACAGCACGACGGGCGATTGGTACGACGTTTCCGCCCACATGCTGTGGATCGGCGACCGCACCCGCCAGCCCGACGGCGCCCATGTGGAATTCCTGCGCGGCGTGAAGAACCCCATCGGCCTGAAGTGCGGCCCGACCACCGATCCGGATGAGCTGATCCGCCTGATCGACATCCTGAACCCAACGGATGAGGCCGGCCGCCTGACCCTGATCGCCCGCATGGGGCATGACAAGGTGGGGGACAAGCTGGCGCCGCTGCTACGCCGCGTGCGCGACGAAGGCCGCACCGTGGTGTGGAGCTGCGACCCCATGCACGGCAACACCGTCAAGTCGGCCACCGGCTACAAGACGCGGCCGTTCGAGCGCATCCTGGCCGAGGTGCGGGGCTTCTTCGACGCCTGCCGGGCGGAGGGCGTGCATGCCGGCGGCGTGCATTTCGAGATGACGGGCCAGGACGTGACGGAGTGCACGGGCGGCGCCCAGGCCATCACGGAGCATGCTTTGGCCCAGCGCTACCACACCGCCTGCGACCCGCGCCTGAACGCCAATCAGGCCTTGGAACTGGCCTTCCTGGTCGCTGAGGGCCTGAAGGCCTCCCGCACTGGTCAGCCCCGTCGGACAGAGGCTGCCGAGTAAGGGCTGTTTCGGTATCGACATGAAACGGGCGGGGCCTCGCGGCACCCGCCCGTTTTTTTCTGCGCTGGGCGGCGGCGATCAAGCCAACGCGGCGTCGAGCGTGATCTCGGCGTTCAGCACGCGGGAAACCGGGCAGTTGGCCTTGGCCTCGGCGGCGATGTCCTGGAACTTGCCGGCCTCGATGCCCGGCACCTTGGCCCGCACCGTCAGCTTGACGGCGGAAATGCGCCAGCCGGCACCCTCGCCCTCCATGGTCAGCAGCGCGTCGGACTTGATCTCTTCGGGGGTGAAGCCGGCGCCCGAGAGCATGAAGGCCAGCGCCATGCTGAAGCAGCCGGCGTGGGCGGCGGCGATCAGTTCCTCCGGGTTGGTGCCTTTGCCGTCGCCGAAACGGGCGATGTAGGAATAGGGCACGCTGGACAGGGTGGCGCTCTGCGTCGTCAAGGCGCCGTCGCCGTCCTTGCCCGTGCCATGCCAGACGGCATTGGCGGTGCGCTTCAACTGGGCCATGCGATCTCTCCTCGATGGGGGGTACACCCTTGGCCGATCTATCGACGGGCCGGGCGATGGGGATAGACTAACAAGCTATCGTGTCAGTTCCATGCGGATGTCCCGCGATGCGCTGGCCGCAACCAGTACGGGCCCGCAATGCATCACTTTCGCCTTCTCTCGTCCGTCTGCCCGGGACATGCCCGGTGACGGGGCGATCGTTTTGGTTGGTGTTGTGCAGCCTTTGCGCGGGCGTCATCCTGCTTCCCGCCACGAATGCGCGGTCCCAGGTGTCGTACCAGGATCGGGCCTGGCAGCGAGTGGACCCGGCGACCCTCGCCTTCCGGGGTGAAATCCTGCCCCGGCGTTTCCTGCCGGGGGAACATCCGCTGGGGGATGCCGACCTGCTGGCCCGCAACCTGACGGCGGAGACACGGACCCTGGTGCTGGATTCCGGCGGCGGCGACGTGACGGTCGCCCTGGCCATGGCGCGCCTGATCCATGATCGCGGGCTGGATGTCAGGGTCGACGGACGCTGTGCCTCGGCTTGCGCCCTGCTGCCCTTCCTGGCGGGGCGGCACAAGGTGGTGGCACCCGGCGCCGTGGTGGAATTCCACTCCACCAACAGCCTGGATCCGCGCGACACCCCGGACGCGCGCGCCCGGCTGACGCGGGAAATGGAGGCGATCCGTGGACAATTGCCCGACCTGTCCCGGGATGGCGTCACGATCACGCCGCCGGACCTGGGGGGCGCCACCGTGGACGCCATCCTGGCCGCCCGGCGGGGCAACGCTGCGCAATTGCGTCAGGCCATCGCCGGGCTCTATGGGGAATGGGGGATGGCCCCCGCGCTGCTGGATGACATCGACCGGGCGACCGACGCCTACCTGGCCGGCCATCCCGGCCTGTTGCGCGACCAGGTCTGGTGGTGGTTTCCCTCCAGCCTGATGACGGAGCGCTACGGTGTCACCGGGTTGGACGCCAGTCTAGTGACGGCCGACACGCTGATGCGCCTGGGCCGGGAGGTGGGCGGCATCCACCTGTCGGCGGAACACCGGCCCTGACGCGTTCCGGCTTATGAACTGTGAGGATCCATCCACCACCGGCGGCTCAGGGTTTTCACGTCGTCCATCTGCCGGTCCAGCACGCCCAGCATCCCCCCGGTCCAGGTTTCGAATGCGGCGCCGCCATCCAGGGTCCGCACGTTTTGGGGCAGGGTGCGGATCAGGGCGGCAATGTTCTGTCCCTGGCCGTAATCATGCCCCAGTTGCCGGAAATAGAACCCGGGCAGGATGAAGCGGGGCGCGCCCCGGTAGGCGAGAACGACCGTGTCGTAGCTGTGTTCGTTCAGCGCGGCCGCGGCTTGCAACAGGACACGCAAGACGTCCAACGGCGTGGCGGTGCGCTGGGCGCCCCACACGTCCACCACCAGCGTCCCCGGCAGGACCAGGGCCCGGTGGTAGGCCACGACGTGGACGGTGCTGTTGGCGGGATCCTGATCCAAGGCCCGCGCCACGGGCAGGGTGACGCTGGCCAGGTTCCACCCGGCGACCATCGCGGCCACGACGGCCAGGCCCAAGGCCCCTTTCGCCCACTTGATCAAAACCCAACCTCGCCAACCAACGCGTTGGCGTCATGCTAGCGCGCCCAGGAAGGAATGCAATCCATAGGCGTAAAATGCCGCAATATTAATCTGTTAACGGGTAAGCTCTTCTACCTTTGTATTCAGACGGGCCGTTACCTGGCTTACAGCACCATGGCTGCGGCCAACCGGAACGGCGCCCGGCTGCGTTGCACCCGCGCCAGCAGCCAGGCACCCTCCAGCGCGATGAAGAATCGCGCCGCGCGTTCGCGCGGATCGCTGACCCCTAGACGCTCGGCATGTCCCGCCGTGCGCGCCGCCCAATCCTCCAGCACCTCCGCCACGACGACGGACAGGCGGGTGGACTCCGGTATGGCACCGATGACCAGGGCGGTGACGGGGCAACCGTCGCGCCAGTCCGACGCCTCGAACCAATCGGCGATGGTGTCGGCCAGGGCCTGCACACCGTCGGCAAAGGTGGGGGCGTCGGCGAACGCCTGGTCGATCATGCGGCCGATGCGGTGGCCCGCCAGCCGGGCCGCCTCTTCCGCCAGCTCTTCCTTGCCGCCGGGGAAGTGATGGTAGAACGAGCCCTTCGGGGCGCCGCTCACGGCGATGATCTCATTCAGGCCGACGCCATTGTAGCCCCTGCGCCGGAACAGGGTCACGGCGGTATCAACGAAGTGCTTCTTGGCATCGGACAGGCGTGGCATGCCTCTTCATGCCAATTGTATGTCGGTCGGTCTAGTGATATCCATTCTATGGTGATCGCCATAGAATGGATCACCAACCGCACGACAAGGGGGGATGGATGCCGGAGGGCGCAGTGGAACAGGCGGTGGACTTCGCCACCCCGGACGGCGCCCTGTTGGCTGGCCGGCTGACGCTGCCGCCTCACGGGCGGGAACCGGCGCTGGCGATCGTCCTGCATGGGGCCACAGGTGTGCCCCGCGATTACTATCGCCGCTTCGCCGCATGGCTCTCCGTTGCCAAGGATGCGGCGGTGCTGACCTATGATTATCGGGATTTCGGTGCTTCCGCCGCCGGTCCGGTCAGCCGGTCGGATGCCACCATGGCCGCATGGGGGGTGGTCGACCAAGCCACGGCGCTGGATCACGTGTGTCAGCGGTATCCCCAAGCCGAGATTTGGGTCGTCGGCCATTCATTGGGCGGCATGTGCCTGCCCTTCCATGCCAGTGCCGGACGCGTGGCGCGGTTGATCGCCGTGGCTTCCGGCCCCGCCTATTGGACCAAGCATCCCTGGCGCTACATGCCCGCGGTCATCGCGTTCTGGTTCCTGCTGGGGCCGCTGGCGACCCTGATGTGCGGCTATCTGCCGGGTCGCCTGTTGGGCCTGGGCGCGGACCTGCCCAAGGGGGTGTTCTGGCAATGGCGGCGCTGGTGCCTGTCCCGTGGCTTCTACCGGGCCGACTGGGGGCGGACCATGCCCCATCCGGTGCCGGACCGCATGACTGGATCGGTGACCTTGGTCGGCATCGCGGATGATGACATGATGCCGCCGGAGAGGGTGCGCCGGTTGGCGGAATTTTATCCCGCCGCGACCATCCGTCACCGCGTCATAACCCCGGCGGAGGCTGGGGCGAAGGCCATCGGGCACTTGCGCCTGTTCGCTGAGCGCAATGCCCAGGCGTGGCCGCTGTTGCTGGAGGGGGGCGTTTAGGCGGCCACGGCCGCCGGCGGCGTCACCGCGCGCTCCAGGCGGCCCAACAGGGTGCCGAACAGGGCGGTTTCCAGGGCGCACATCCGGCCCAGGCGCACCGGGTCCCAGGCGCCCAGCGCCTTCAGCCGGTCCGCCATGTCACCGAGATGGCCTTGCTCCTCCGCCAGCAGGCTTTTCAGCGAGATCCGCGACCCCGCCTGGCGCAGCGCCGTCTCATACAGGTGGTAGAACCACACGGCGCGGAATTCCACAATCAGCGACACATGCAGGTACAGCACCTTTGAGCGGGGCGGCTCACCGGCCAGCGCCTGCTCCACGCCGATGTCCAGCTTCTGGAAGTACAGCCGCCCAGCGGCCGGGGACAGCAAATCAGCCTGGACGTAGTCCAGCGGGCGGCGGGCCACCGCCTCGGCCTGACGTTTGAAGAAGAAGGCGTGGCGGGCCTCTTCCGCCAGGTGCTTCAGTGTCGGCAGGTCCATGCCGGGGCCGTGCTGGGTGGCCATGATCTTGTTGCTGCCCATATGCTCCATGAGGGATAGCTCATTCATGAAGCGGGCATGCGAGAGCGGCGTGCGCAGCACGTTGGCCAGGAAGGCCCGGACCCGGGGAACGAGGGGGGCGTTGTCGGTTTCGAACATGCCCCGCACTGTTTCCAAGGGGACCGCCCCCAACGGGACCGTGTCGGGGGAAACCGCATCCAAAGACTGCTGCATGACCTCAATCCTATTCACTCGGACCTTCACGCCGGCCGGCGCGCCGATTTGGAACTTTGGCGCGGGGCCGCACTGTGCGCGTGCCTTTTGGTGCCGGGCAACATGAATCGCATCCTGTCCAAATAGGGGCCATCATTCGGCGCAGTTATGCCACCATCGGGGAGCAGCCTGACATGGATCGAGGATAACCAGGGTGGATTCCGCCATCATGTCCAGTTTCATCGTGCCCCGGCGCTCCGCCGTTCTGCGCGGCACCATGACCGCGCTGGCGGTTTTATTGGCCTTCTCCCCCGTGATGAGCGGCACGGCGCGGGCCCAGGAAGGGCCGTCCGCTTACGACGATGGCGGCGACCAGTACGCCGGCGATCCGCCCGCCCGCGTGGGACGCCTGGCACGGGTGCAGGGCACCGTGTCCTTCCATACCGCGGATGGAACGCAGTGGAATCCCGCCATCCCCAACTATCCGCTGACCAGCGGCAACGCCCTGTGGACCGAGCCAGGTTCCAGCGCCACCGTCGACGTGTCCACCACCCGCCTAGTGATGGACGGGGCCACCGAGTTGGACATCGACACGCTGGATGACCGCAACATGAGCGCCGACTTGGCGCAAGGACGCGTCTATGTCCGGGTTCGGGGCCTGTTGCCGGGCGAAAGCTACAGCGTGCGCACGCCGCGCGGCACCGTGACGCTGGACGCCCCCGGCCGCTATGAGATCGTGGCGGGCGACACCGAAACCCCAACGCGCGTCACCGTGCTGGAGGGGGCGGCGCGCGTCGGCGGGCAGGGGTTATCCCTGAGCCTCAACGGCGGTCAGACGGGTGAAATCACGGGCGACACTCCGCCCAATGTCGATGTCCGCCCCGCCGATCATGATTCCTTCCTTGTCGCCATGCTGCGGGCCGACCGTGTCGGTTCCTCCACGTCGCCGGCGGCGGTGGCCGCCATGCCAGGCGCCGACGACCTGAATGAATACGGCAGTTGGCAGGCGACGCCTCAATACGGCCAGGTCTGGTATCCCCAAGTGGATCCCGGCTGGGTCCCCTACCGCGATGGCCATTGGGCCTACGTCGCGCCCTGGGGGTGGACCTGGATCGACAATGCGCCCTGGGGCTTCGCCCCCTTCCATTACGGACGCTGGGTAGATGTCGGTGGCCGGTGGGCATGGGCCCCGGCGGGCGCCGTGGTCACCGTCGGTCCGCCGCCCCCGCCGGTCTATGCCCCGGCGCTGGTGGCGTTCTTCGGAGCGGGCGTGGCCATCGGGGTTTCCATCGGCGGTCCCCATTACGCCGATCATCCTCCGGTCGGCTGGTGCCCGTTGGGGTGGCAGGAGCCCTACCATCCCTGGTATCGGGCCAGCCCGCGCTATGTCGAATATGTGAACAGGCCGGTGGTGCGCGACATCACGGTCATCCACAATGTCACCAACGTCACGAACGTCACCAATATCACCATCAACAACTTCGCCAATCGCCGCGGCGCCTCGATGATGCCGGCCGATGCCATGGTCGCGGGGCGTTTCGGCCACCGCGACGATGGCGCACGCCCTTGGGATGGCCGGCAGTTCGCCGACGCTCGCATGGTGGTGGGCCGGCCCCCGGTGCAGCCGACGGCCGCCACCCTGGGCGTCACGCCCCAGATGGCGCAGCGCCTGCACCTGCCGGGGCCGCCGCCAGGCATGGGGGGCGGTCAGCCCCCGCCCAGCCCCGGTCCCCAATTCCAGCCCCATCCGCCGGGTGGTCCGTCCCGTCCCCTGGACCTGCGTGGCCCCGGCGGTGGACCCCATCCCGACGCCGCCCAGGCGGGCGCTTTCCGCCCTGGCGATCCGCGGGGTGACAGGCCGGGCTTCGATCATGCCGGGGGCATCCGCGCCCTGGACCGTCGCGCCGATGAGCCGGGCTTCCGCGCCAACTCTCCGGCGCCCAACCCATCCTCGCCCAACCCCATGGCACCCAACGCCCCGACACCCAATGCCGCCGCGCAGGGGCGGCCTATGACCCAGCTTGGCGCGTCCCCGGCGAGCCCGCTGCCACCGTTGGCCAACCACAACCAACCGCCCGGCCCGCCCGCCTGGCGCGGCCGCCCCGGTCCGTCGATGGAGCCGTCGGCGCCCCATTCACCCACGCCGACTCCACCCGCGCCTGGCCAGCCGGCCGCCCCGGCACCGCAACACCCGGCGCCGGCCCAGCCGCAACCCCATCCGCCTCAGCCTCAGTCGCAGGCGACGCACCAGCCTGAACGGCCCCAGCAGGATTTCCAGAGGGATTTTCACCGGGATTTCCAACGGGATTTCCGGCGGGACATTCCTCAGCCGGCCGGACGGCCGGAGGGGCCTCAGATGCGGCCGCAATCACCGCCGGAGCCCCAGCTCCACAGGGACGCGGAGCATCGGCCCCAGCCCCCGCAAATGCCACCGCCGCACATGCCACCGCCCCAGGCGCGGCCGGAGCCGCCGCACGCGCCCCCGCCGCAACAGCAGCACCCGCAACCGCCGCAGCATCATCCAGAGCCGCAGAAGCCGCAACCGGCACCGGGGCGCAATAATGATGCGCCCCAGCCCCATGGTCCCTGACCCGACAGCCCCGGATCGCTATCTCAGGCCTGGTCCGCCGCCCGGAAGCTGTCGTGGTGGCGGATGACCTCCTTGATGATGAAGGTCAGGAACTTGGTCGCGAAATCGGGGTCCAGGTTCGCCCCCTCTGCCAGGCGGCGCAGACGTTCGATTTGCGCCGCCTCCCGGCCGGGGTCGCTGCTCGGCAGGTCGATACGCGCCTTCAGCGCGCCGACCTGCTGGGTGCATTTGAAGCGCTCCGCCAGCATGTAGATCAGGGCGGCATCGATGTTATCGATGCTGTCGCGCAGGCGCTTCAGCTCGGGATGGATGGCGGGGGCAGGGTGCTCGGCGCCGGACATGGCCACTCCTTGAATTCGCAGACGGCGCCGACAGTACAGTCCAGCGGCCGGGATCGTCAGTGAAAATTATAAGCGGCCGTTTATAACAAACGATCGCAGCTACCCCAAAAGGTGGAAGGGGCGGTCCGGAAATCCGGGAAAAGCGTACTGAATTTGCGTTGGCGCGTCGGGCCGGGGGGCCGTGCCCCGCCTCGGGATGGTCTTATTGAATCCCGCGGCGCGGCGTTTTTTCGCCACCTTTGGGCGGTCTCCTGAACAGGCCCGGAAGCACCGGGAACTGTTTCCGTCAGAAGGATTGAGATCATGCCCGTCCTGACCCGCCCCACCACCAGTCCGTCGCCCGTTGGCCAGTTCTGGGGCCAGTCCTGGCGCCGTCGCGGGATCGCTGCCCTGACCTTGGCCTTCGGCCTGGCGTTGGCGCCGCTGATGACGGCGGGCAGCGCCCAGGCGGAGGTGATGCACCATCGGGCGGCTCACCGCCCCCATCATCACCACCATCACCATCATCACGCCGTGCACCATGTTCACCACCGGGTGGCCCACCCGCACGGCTAATCCGGCCATCGGTGCTGCGGCGCCTGCTGGGTAATGCGCGCCCCGGTGGAACCGGGCGGTTCCCCGGGGCGTTTTTGATGCGGATACGATTTGAAGCCAGCAGGGGGCTGCCAGCAGGTGTTTGGCGGCAAGCCTTTTGCGGAGCAAAGGGCATACGCCCCACTCGCATCACATTATTTGCGGTGTTGCGACTTCTTTTTGCCACCTTTGGCCGCTCCCCTGACGGCACCCCTCTCATGAGGCCCTTTCAATGAGGAATGGAGGACGACCCATGTTCACGAAGTTGACCACCGCGGGATGGGCCCGCACGGCGACCGCGCTGACCCTGGCCGCCGGGCTGGCGTCCGCCCCCGTTCTGAATGCCGCCGCCTGGGCGCAGACAGCGCCGCCGGAGGGCACCCCCATGCCGGGCACCCCCCAGGCGGGGGATACCCAGCCGCCTGGCCCGGATGCAACCACCCCCAGCCCGTCCAATGCCCATAGCCTGCCGGCCGACCGCAGCGGCCCGGACATGTCCTCGCCCTCGACCATGCCGCCGGCGCCCTCGGACCAGAGCGGTCCCATGGCGTCCCCGTCCGCCCCGGCGGTGACGGAAAAGCCGCCGGTGGTCCAGCCCTTGCCTCCGCACGATCCCAATGACGACAAGGGCAAGGCCCACAAGGCGTCCAAGAAGTCCGGCAAGCACACGTCCCACCATAAGAAGATGGACGGTGATGACGGGGACGCCGCGCCGTCCGGCGACAGTGGCGCCACCGGGCAGCCGGACATGCCGCACCTGTAACCTACCTTTTCGCACGCCGCTTGGTGTGAATGGCAAACCCCCGGGGCTTCCATCCCCGGGGGTTTTGTCGTTGGGGGACGGGCCTGACGCCCGAGAATGAATTGTGAGGATGGCATATTAATCGTATAATTAAGACGTAAGGCGACATCCCGCCCAACAAAGGGCCCCACGGCATAACGGGGCTGGAACGGAGGAGACGTTCGATGCGAAAAATCATCTTGGCCCTGGCGGCCCTGCTTCTGATACCGCTGCTGACCTTGGCCCACCCGGCCAAGGCGGAGGATCGCAAGGAGCCGCCCCGCCAGCCCAACGGTCTGGCCCTGACCCCGCCCATGGGCTGGAACACCTGGAACAAGTTCGCCTGCGAGATCAACGAGGAGGTGATCCGCAAGGCCGCCGACGCCCTTGTGAGCAGCGGCATGGCCGCCGTGGGATACAAGTATGTGGTGATCGACGATTGCTGGCACGGTGCGCGCGACGCCCACGGCGACATTCAGGCCGACCCGGCGCGCTTTCCGTCGGGCATAAGGGCGCTGGCCGACTATATCCATGCCAAGGGCCTGAAGTTCGGCATCTATTCCGATGCGGGCCGCCTGACCTGCGCCGAGCGGCCGGGCAGCCTGGGGCATGAGTACCAGGACGCGGCCCAGTATGCCGCCTGGGGGGTGGATTACCTGAAATACGATTGGTGCTTCACCGGCACGCAGGACGCCAAGGCCGCCTACACCCTGATGAGCGACGCGTTGCGCGCCTCGGGCCGCGACATCGTCTTCAGCATGTGCGAATGGGGCACCGCCAAGCCCTGGCTGTGGGGCCGTAACGTCGGCAACCTGTGGCGCAGCACCTGGGATATTTATGACGGCTGGCAGGGCCGGCAGGGTAATTCGCTGGGGGTGATGGACATCCTGGACCAGATGGCGGAGCTCTATCCCTATGCCGGCCCCGGCCACTGGAACGACCCCGACATGCTGGAGGTCGGGAACGGCGGCATGTCGGATACCGAGTACCGCGCCCACTTCAGCCTATGGGCCGTGCTGGCCGCCCCACTTATCGCGGGCAATGACCTGACCACCATGACGCCGGCAATCAAGGCCATCCTGACCAATACCGAGGTCATCGCTGTGGACCAGGACCCCTTGGGCGCCCAAGGCCGCCGTGTGGCCAAGCAGGGGGACCTGGAGGTTTGGGCCCGGCCCCTGGCCAGCGGTGACAGGGCCGTCGTCCTGCTGAACCGGGGCACGGCGCCCGCGACGATCACCGTCAACTGGCCGGACCTGGGATATCCGGCGAAGCTGCCGGCCAAGGTGCGCGACCTGTGGCAGGCCAAGGACCAGGGCACGTCCAAGGGCAGCTACACCGCCGAGGTGGCGGGGCACGGCGTCGTCATGGTGACGATCCGCCCGGCCGTCTGACGCCCCCGCGCCCCTTTTTCCCGACGGGTGCCGCAGCCTTGCCGCGTGTCAGTGCCTCAGTAGCGCGGGAAAAAGGGGCGGTTTGGCATCATGGGGGTTATGTGGAATCGGGCCAGGAGTGCAGGGCAGCGGCTGGGGCAGGCTTTTGCCGTGGGGGCATTGGCCGCCCTTGCCGCGTGCGTCGACATTCCGGACGGAGCGCCGCTGCCGGACGCTGCGGCGCCACCTCCGCCGGCCTATGTGGTCGACGCCGTGCCGCCGCCCTTGATCCTGGTGTCCATCGATGGCTTCCGGGCCGACCTGATCGACCGGGGCCAGACGCCCACGCTGTCGGCGCTGGCGGCGGATGGCGTGAGGGCCCAGGCCATGCGGCCGTCCTTTCCGTCGCTGACCTTTCCCAACCATTACACGCTGGTGACGGGGCTCTACCCCGATCACCACGGCGTTGTGGACAACAATATGGAGGACGAGGTGCTGGGGCGTTTCGCCTACAGCGACCGCGACGCCGCGGGCGACGCCCGCTGGTGGAACCAGGCGACGCCCCTGTGGGTCAGCGTGCAGGAAGCGGGGCGCCACAGCGCCACCATGTTCTGGCCGGGGTCCGAAGCGCCCATCCAGGGGGTGCGGCCCGACCATTGGTTGCCCTTCGATGCCAAGATGGCGCCGGACCAGCGGGTGGACACCGTGCTGGGTTGGCTGGACCTGCCGGGCGACCAGCGACCCGCTTTCCTGACGCTTTATTTCGATCAGGTCGACCATGCGGAGCATGAGGCCGGGCCGGCCAGCCCGGCGGCCGACGCGGCCGCCGCCCAGGTGGACCGGGCACTGGCCCGCCTGGTGGAAGGCTTGAAGCGGCGGGGACTGTTCGATGGGGTGAACCTGGTCATCGTCTCGGACCACGGCATGACCGCCACGTCGCCGGACCGCCGTATCGTGCTGGATGACCGGGTGGACATGGCCGCGCTGCATGTGGTGACGACTGGTCCGCTGGCGACCCTGAGCGTCGACCCCGCCCGGCCGGAGGTGGCGGCCCGCCTGCTGAGCCGGCAGGACCATATGGAGTGCTGGCGCAAACAAGATGTGCCACCGCGTTTCCACTACGGCCGTAACGAGCGGGTGCCGCCCATCCTCTGCCTGGCGGACGAGGGCTGGGTGATCACCAACCGCGCCACCCTGGCCGCTCGCAAGGACAAGCCGGTCACCTTGGGCGAGCACGGCTACGACAACGCGCTTCCCGCGATGCGCGCGCTGTTCGTGGCCCACGGCCCCGCCTTCCGCCACGGTGTGGTGGTGCCGGAATTCCCCAACGTCGACGTCTATCCCCTGCTGGCCCGT
This sequence comes from Nitrospirillum karajorum, assembly GCF_036348415.1. NCBI lineage: Bacteria > Pseudomonadati > Pseudomonadota > Alphaproteobacteria > Rhodospirillales > Azospirillaceae > Nitrospirillum > Nitrospirillum karajorum. The sequence goes on along the minus strand of NZ_JAZBQB010000001.1, from coordinate 764,475 downwards.
TTGGTGAGCATTCGGCCCGAACGCAACGATGGCCATGTCGAGGACGTGCTGGACATGCTGCGTCCGGGGTTCTAGCCCCAACCTAGAATTCGAAGCCCAGGCGTACGTTTCCCCACAGGCGGCGGTCCACCACGATGGGGCAGTCGATTTCCTTCATGCGCCGGGTGCGGCCGTCACCCTCGTCGCGGTGATAGGCCTGGATCAGGAAGGGGCGGCTGTTGCGCGCCGCCGCCAGCGCCGTGCGGTCCATGTAGCGGCGGCGGCCCTGGGCCCTGTCAGAGGTCGTCAGGCGTGCGTTGTGGGTGGGCACGTAGCCGTTGGTCGCCGTCGCCACACAGAAAGCGATCCGCCGGTCCAGGCCCAGCACCGGGTCCTGCAAGGGCGGGAACACCGCGTCCGCCAAAGCGGCATAAGGGGCGGTGAACTGCTCCGGCGCCGTTCCGGGAATGGGCTCCAGCCCCTGGTCGAACAGCGCGTCATGACCGATGCGCCCGTCGCGCAGCGCCTGGGTCAGCGCTCGGGCGATGCCGGCGGCGACGTCCTGCGCGGCGGTGATCAGCACCTCATCGGCCGCGATCATGGCGTGATATACCACGGCCAGCCGCTCCCGGCTCGCGCCGTCCAGATCCCGGAACCGCACATGCAAGCCGGCGGGGCTGCGGCCGGCCAGGTCGCAGGCCAGGTCGCCGACGCCATCCAGGTGGAGGGTCGCCGCCGTCCCGTCGGACGCCGGGGCCCTCTCCTCCCCCTCCGGCAGGGCCACCGCCCCGCCCAGGGACAGATCCGTGACCCGGACCACCACGCGACGGCCATCCAGGGTGAGGGCCGCGGGCAGGTCGCAGGGGATGCGGTCGAATGCGCGCCTGTCGCCCGCCACCGACTGGCGCAGCACCATCAACAGGCGCTTCTTCATCTCGCCGACCGCCTGGTTGGTGGCGGCGACCTGGCGGCTGACCGTGCCCGCGGCCAGGCAAACGGTCTCGGCCTGCCCCCGGATATGATCCACGCTGCCTGAGACCTGGTTGGCGACGTCGGCGGATTGCGCGGCCCCGCGTCCGATCTCGGCATTGGCGGCGGCTTGTTCCTCGACCGCCGCCGCCGTCGCCGTGGCCGCTTGATCAATCAGCTCGATGGTGCGGATGACGGCGTCCAGCGCCTGGACACTGCCGTCCATGGCGCCGGCGATGTCGGTCACCTGCCGGGCGATCTGGTCCGTCGCCCGGGCGGTTTGGGCGGACAGGCTCTTCACCTCCCCCGCCACCACGGAAAAGCCTTTGCCGGCCTCGCCCGCGCGCGCCGCCTCGATGGTGGCGTTCAGCGCCAGAAGGTTGGTCTGGTTGGCGATGTCGTTGATCAGGGCCAGCACCTGGCCCACCTCCGCCGTGGCGGTTTCCATGCGCCGCAGGGCGCGGGCGGCGTGGCGGGCGTCCTCCACCGCGCGGCGGGCAATGTCGCTGGAGCGGGCCGCCTGGCTGGCGATCTCTGTTCCGGCCGCCCCTTGTTGCTCCGCCGCGGCAGCCACGGTGGTGGCGGTACCGCTGGCCTGCGCGGCGGCGGCGGCCACCACCACCGTGTCCTGGCGCACCTCCTGGATGTTGCCCAGCAGCCCGGCCACGGCGGACTCCACCTCCGCCGAGGTTCGGTTGATGTCGCGCCAGGTGGTTTCCAGGTCGCTCTCGATCAACTGGCAGGTTTCCAGCAGGGCGCGTCGGCTGGCCTCCCGGCTCCGGGTTTCCAGTTCCGCGCGCTCGCGCGCCTGATAGGCCAGGATGGCGCGCAAAGCGCGCAGCCGGGCGGCGGCGGGTTGGAAATCACGCAGGGGCGGCAGGTCGATGACGCGCAGATGGTCGCCCTGGATCAGGGCGTCGATGTCCTTGCGCTGCCGCTCCAGGATGTCCCGGATGCGTCGCGCCAGCAGCCACGCCTGGACCAGCGCGCCCGGCACCGCGAAAGCCGCGGCTGCCGCGACCGGCGCTCCGACCGCGACGGCCCCCACCCCGGCGACGGGCATCGCGGCCAGGCCCGCCAGGCGGGCATCCAGCGTACCCAGCCAACGCAGGGCCGCGTGCACGGGCCCCCTTCGCAGGACTTGGCCCCCCAGCAAGCGCAGGCCGCGTCCACCCTGGCGAAGTGTGGCGTACAGCCGCTCCGCCGCTGCCACGTCGCCTGGGCCGGGCTTGGTGCGGATGGAAACGTAGCCGGTGACGCGGCCGTCTTCCTGCACCGGGGTGACGTTGGCCCGAACCCAGTAATGGGCGCCCGACTTGGCGCGGTTCTTTACCACCCCTTCCCAGGGCTGGCCCGCTCGTACCGTGGCCCACAGGTCGGCGAAGGCGGCCTTGGGCATGTCCGGGTGCCGGACCAGGTTGTGGGGGGCGCCCAACAGTTCCGCTTCGCTGAAGCCGCTGGTGGCGACGAAGGTTTGATTGACAAAGGTGATCCGTCCTTTGTCATCGGTTCTGGAAACCAGCATGTCCCCATCGGTGATGGGGACTTCCTGCTGGGTGACGGGGCCGTTGTCGCGCATGTCGTCTCCTGCCAAGTCTTGGCGGTGGCGGCGTTTTGCGGCCTTTGTCCTTTATTTTATCCGTCTGGGATTGATGTGGCGCAAAGCTATACCAAAGAGTGTGGGCACTTTATTTGGGAAATAATGCGCCTTGCTACTCTTGCGGTGACTGACGTCCTGGTGTCGTCAGCCCTTGACTGCCGTGCGGGCCAGCAGATCAGCCAGCTTATCCTGCCATAGCATTGCCCAGGTATGGCTGCCGTGGCCATGGGTCTGGTCGCTGGCCGGGATCAGGATGAACTGGCCGCGGGGGATGCGCTTCACCAGTTGTTCGGCGATGCCCAGTTCCGGCGGATTGATGAAATCGTCGCCGGAGTTGATCCACAGCACCGGCGCCTTGATGGTTTCCAGCTTGGGCGAGGGATCATAGGTGCGCGAGGCGTCCAACTGATAAATCAGGTCGTTGGCGTCGATGTGGTCCATCTGCGCATGGGTCAGGGTGTCCACCGCCTGGTCGGCCGCACCCCGCGTGGGATAGGCCTTCTGCATCTGGATGGGCGCGCTGCCGGCGATGATCAGCAGGCTGGCGGCGGTGCGCAGGCCCTGCTGGGGCTGGGTCTTGTACTCGCCCCCCTGCCAGGCCGGGTCGGCCTTGATGGCGGCGATGGCCATCTGACGCCATAGGCGGTTGCGTCCCGCGATGGTCTGCGGCAGGCAGGCCAGGGGCATCAGCGTGTCCATGGCGTCGGGGTAGGTCTCACCCCAGACGAAGGCGTGCATGCAGCCCATGGACGTGCCCATGACCAGGCGCAGATGGTCCACGCCCAGCTTGGTCACCAGTTGATGCTCCAGCGCCACCATGTCGTCGTAGTCGTACTGGGGGAAACGGGCGCGTAGGCCGTCGCTGGGCTTGCTCGACTTACCGTGGCCCACGTCGTCGGGCAGGATGATGTAATAGCGTGCCGGGTCCAGTACCCCACCCGGCTGGAACAGCACGTCGCTGAACTGTGGGCGCAGGAACTGGGCGCCGGTGCCACCCGTGCCGTGCATGATCAGGATGGCGTTGTCGACACGGCCCTTGGCGTCGCGGTGCGGCGTGCCCAGGGTGGTGTAGTGCAGCCGCACCTCCGGCAGGGTCTCCCCAGTCCTGAACTTGAAATCCGTCACCGTCACGTCGCCCTCTCGGGTGAGCGGCGCCACCGGCCCGGCGGCGAGGGCCGTGGCGCCGGCCAGCAGGGCGGCGCCGAGCATCAAGGGCGCCCAAACGGCGCGGGCGACGGATCGGATCATGGGGTGAAGGCTCCAGGCGGGTTGTTATCGTATGCAATATACGGTGACGACCCGGGAGCCCGGTATAGGCCGTTGGTCAGGAACCGCTGGATCAGCGGGCGGTGGAGGGGCCGCGCGCCGCGATGGCCTTGTGCGCCCGGTCCAGGAACCCATGGGACAGGGCGTGGTACACGGCCTCCGCCCCCATCATGCGGGCGGCGCCGCAGCCGATCAGGCTGCCGGCCATGATGGGCACCGCCATGGCGTGGTTGCCCGTCATCTCCAGCACGATGACGAAGGCGGTGATGGGCGCCTGCACCACCCCGGCGAAATAGGCGACCATGCCCACCAGCACCGCGACCTCGCCATTGGCGCCGGGCAGCAGGTGCCCCAGTTCCGCGCCCAAACCCGCCCCTACGGCCAGTGAGGGAGAGAAGATGCCGCCCGGGATGCCGCTGACGGATGACAGGGCGGTGGCCAGCCATTTGGCCGGGCCGAAGATGGGGGAAACCGCGGCGGCGGCTTCCGGATGGGAGGCAGCCTCCAGCAGGGCCTTGGCTTGGGCATAGCCAGTGCCGTAGGTGTCGCCGCCGGTGGCCAGGCCCACCAAGGCCAGGACCAGGCCGCACAGGGCCGCGAAGGGAACGGGATGGGCCTTGACCCAGCGCCCCACCCGGCCGGCATGGCCGGGCCAATGGCCAATGCCCTTGGCCATGCGCACCACCACGCGGCTGAAGGCGCCGCCGGCCAGGCCGCCGACCACCCCGCACAGCGGCACCAGGACCCAGTCCTGCCAGGTGGCCATGTGGGCCGTGCTCTGCCCGAAATAGAGATAGTCGCCTTGGATGGCCAGGGGGGCGGCGCCCGCCACGGTCACGGCGGCCAGCACCAGGGCGCCGGTCCGCATGTCGAAGCCGCGCCCCATCTCCTCGATGGCGAAGACGATGCCGGCCAGCGGCGTGTTGAAGGCGGCGGCGACGCCGGCGGCGCCACCAGCCAACAGCAGGCCGGGGAAGCGTCCGCCGAAGGTGGCGCCCACCCGGTGCATGAGCGAGGCGCCCACCTGCACCGTCGGCCCCTCTCGCCCGATGGAGGCGCCGACCGCCAGTCCCACCAGGGTCAGCACGATTTTGCCCACCGCCAGGCGGATGGACACCAGCGCCGTCCGTTCCCGCTGGTCGCGCAGCTCACGCGCCGCGATGGCCTGGGGAATGCCGCTGCCGCCGGCGTTGGGGAAATAGCTCCGCGTCAGCCAGGCCGACAGCGCCAACCCGGCCGGGGTCAATAGCAGGGGCAGCCAAGGGCGCCCGGCGGTGGCGGCGCCGAACAGTTCCTGCGCCTTGTCCGCCAAGGCGGCGAAGACGACGGCCGCCAAGCCCACCAGCACGCCGCCGCCCCAGAACACCAGGCGCCGCTGCCAGCCCTCGCGGGAGAACCACAGGCGCCGGGTCCGTCGATATGCTGCCAATGCCATGGGGTACGCCCATCCAACGCGGGTGAAAGATGGGCCGATCATGCCCTAGCGAAGACGGCGGCAGGGCTGCCCATCGGGTAGCCCTGCCGCCCGCCCGATATCTTACTTGCCGTCCTTGGGCGTGCCGGTGCCGTTGAACGGTTCCGTCTTGCCGCCCATGCTGGCGCAGGTGCCGGCCTTCACGGCCTTCCAATCCTGGCCGTCATAGTTCTTGGTGGATTGTCCGGCGCAGGAATGGGTGCCGGCGGCGTTGGCGCAGCTGTTCTGCCCGGCCTTGGACACGCCGTAGCACTTCTCGGTGCTGTCGGCGGCATGGGCGGGTGCTGCGAATGTAGCGAGCGCCAACGCCCCCGCCAGGGCGACCGCGACGGTGGCCGCGGTCTGGGGCGCGGCCGGGGTATCGGTGACCTGCCGGATAAGGGACGGAACGCGGGAATGAGACATGGCCTTCCTCCTGTTGCGACCGGACAGCGACCCTCGTGGCCTGCGCCGGATAGCGCGAAGATAAGGGCAGGCGCGACCAGTTGCAAAACGCCCTTTGGCTGGATTATGCGGCAAAACGCATAATGGTCGGCGCCGGGTCGCGGCACCATGCCCGTGCAAGACGTAGACGCCCCCAAGGAAACGACGCCCCATGACCGACCTGCTGCCCGCCGACGATCTGGTGCGCTATGCCGTGGGCCTGCATAAGGCCGGCCGGCATGAGGCCGCCGAGGCGATCTTCCGCCAGGTGCTGGCGCGGGACCCGGGCCGCGGCGACGCTGCGCACCTGTTGGGCATGGTCCTGGCGCAGACCGGCCGCCTGAAGGAGGCGGAGGCCCACATCCGCCAAGCCCTGACGCGTTTCGATGCCATGGCCGACCTGCATGCCAGCCTGGGCCTGGTCCTGGCGGACCTGCACCGCCTGGACGAGGCGGTGGCGTGCTGGCGGCGTGCGCTCGCCCTGGCGCCTGCGGACACCGCGTGGGCGGAAGAGATACGGGGACGCCTGGCCGCCGCCGCCAAGGCGCTGCCTATGCCGCCGCCAAAGGGCGACGCGGCAGCCCTGCTGGCTTTGGCGCGGCAGCGGCTGCGCGCGGATGACCTGGGCGGGGCGGAGCGCCTGTGCCGGGAGGCGCTGGCCGAGGATGACAGTTATGCCGACGCCTGGAACATGTTGGGTGTGTTGGCCCTGCAGACACGGGATGAGGCCGCCATCGGCCATTTCGCGGCGGCGGTGCGACATGCGCCGCAGGTCGTGGCCCACCGCGCCAACCACGCCACCGCCCTGTATCAGCTGGGCCGCCTGGCTGACGCGGCCGAGGTGGTGAACAATGCCCTGGTGGTGATCGGGGCCCGCGCCAGCCTGCTGGCGCACCTGGGCGACATCCGGTTCGCCCAGGGGGACAGCTTCGCCGCCGCCGCCGCCTATCGGCTGGCGCTGGAGCATCTGGACCGGGAGCAGGACCAAGGCGTGGCGCCGGGGGTGGAGCGCCCCCGTGTCCAGGGCAATCTGGCCCGCGCGCTGTGCGCCTGCGGCTTGGTCCGCGACGCCGCGGCGGTGGCCCGTGACCGGGCGTCGTCGGCGCCCGGCATCGACGCCTGGCGGGACCTTGCGATCACCCTGCTGGCCGCCCACGACGCCGACGCGGCGATCGACCCCATCCTGCGCGCGGTGGCGGCGGCGCCCGAGCGGGCCGACCTGCGGGTGACGGCCGCCGCCGCCTTCATCGACGCCAACCGCATCGATGAGGCGGTGGCCCATGTCGCCACCGCCCTGGACCTGGACCCCGGTTCCGCCGAAGCGTATGCCAACCGCGGCTTCATCGCCTTGCGACGGGGCGACCCCGTGGCGGCGGCGGCGGACTTCCGCGCCGCCCTGGATCGGCACCCGCCGACGCGGGACGCCAACATCGCCGTCCTGCACCAGGGGTTGGGCATGTCCCTTCTGCAACAGGGGGACATCGCCGCTGGCGCCCCCCATTTCGCCTGGCGCCGCCACATGCCGGGCCTGGGGCCCGCGCTGCCCGGTTTACCGGAATGGGATGGCGCGGTGATGCCGGGCGCCCACCTGGTCGTCACCGCCACCCGGGGGCATGGCGACGTGCTGCACTTCATCCGCTATGCCCCGTTGCTGCGGGCGGCGGGCATGCGCGTGGTGTTCCGGGGCATGGACACGCTGCTGGACCTGATCGCCGCGTCCAACCTGGTGGAGGAGGTGGGCCCGTTGGGCCAGCCCCTGCCGCCCCCCTGGCCGGGCGGCCAGTGGGTGCAGGCGGATTGCATGGCCCTCCTGTCTTTGGCCGGGACGCCGCTGGGCTGGGCCGGGCACACCGTCCCCTACTTGACGCCGCCGCCCGACGCCGTGGCCCGCTGGCACGGCGTGCTGGATATCCTGCCGCCGGTGCGGGTCGCCCTCAGCTGGGCGGGCTCCACCCTGTTTCCCTATCACCGTCACCGGTCGCCGCGCCTGGCGCCCCTGCTGCCGTTGCTGACCGATCCGCGCCTGGCGGGCCGGGTGGGCTGGGTTTCGGTGCAGACGGACGATGGGCGCCGGGACCTGGACACGGTGGACCTGCCCCTGGCGGCGCGGGAGGACTTCCTGGACATGGCCGATGGCCTGCGCAGTTTCGCCGACACCGCCGCCGTCCTGGCCCAGGTGGACCTCGTCATCAGCATGGACACGGCCGTCGCCCACCTGGCCGGGGGCCTGGGGCGCCCCCTGTGGCTGATGCTGGACACCGGGGCGGAATGGCGATGGCTGACCGCGCGCGCCGACAGCCCCTGGTATCCCACCGCCACCCTGTTCCGCCAGGCGCGGCCTGGCGATTGGCCGGGTGTCGTCGCGACGTTGGCCGATGCGCTGGCCGCCCATGTCGGGTCCGTGCCGACGCCAGCCGCCCTTGGGTCAGGTCATTCGGGTTAGGGGCGGGCCTCAGCGCTTGAAACCACCCACCTCTCCGCCTCATCGTTTCGGGGTGAGGTGACGATGCTGGACTTGACGGGCGTTTTTGATCGGTCGGGGGCGCTGCCCCGTCCCCCCTATCGCGGCCTATGGGCGGAGTTCTGGTCCTTGCCCACCTATCGGCCCGCGCCGCCGCCGGCGGTGCCGCCCGGCGACCGGACCGTCCTGGTCATTCCCGCCTTCCTGACCGCCGATCCCTTCACCCAGCCCCTGCGCCAATTCCTGACCCGATGCGGCCACACCCCCCACCCGTGGCGGCAGGGCATCAACGTCGGCCCCACGGCGGCGGCTCGAACCGGGCTGCGCCATCGGTTGGACGCGCTCTCTCAGGCCGCGGGCGGGCCCATCGATCTGGTGGGCATCAGCCTGGGCGGCCTTCTGGCCCGGGATCTGGCGCAGGCGCGCCCGGACCAGGTGCGGCGGGTGGTCACCATCGGCAGTCCGGTCCGCCTGCCGACCGCCACGCCCCTGGAACCCCTGATCCGCTTGTTGGCGCGCCACTATGCCGACGACCTTGATCCCGGCCGGCTATCCCAGCCCCTGCCCATGCCGACCACGGCGATCTACAGCCGCGACGACGGCGTGGTCGCCTGGGAAAGCTGCTGGGTGCCTGAGCCCTTGGGCCGCGTGGTAGCCGTGGACGGCGCCCACGTCACCATGTGCCGCAACCCCGACGTCCTGCGGGCCGTAGCCGAGGCGCTGGCGTAAGGGCGCGCCAACCCGGATGGCGGATGTCAGGACGTTACGTCGTCGCGGAAGATCATTTCGATGGGCAGGCCGAACAGCCGCCCGATCTTGAAGGCCAAGGGCAGTGAGGGGTCATAGCGCCCGGTCTCCAGGGCGTTGACCGTTTGGCGCGACACCTCCAGCCGGCGGGCCAAGTCGGCCTGGGTCCAGCCGTAGCGGGCGCGCATCTCACGCAGGCGGTTGTTCATGACGGCGGCGTCCCTTCGTGGCCGGTGGGGGCCTCACGCCTCATCATTCTCCTCCCCCTCCAGCCCATCCGCCGTTCCTTGCAGCCAGCGCGCGAGGAACTGCCCCAGGACCAGCAGCACCACCATCAGCGGCCACACCAGGAACATGGACAGGCGTGGAAAACCCGCGACCTCCAGGAAACCATAGGTGACGGTGATGAGGGCGGTGCCGGCGAAGGCGAAGCCGATGGCGATCAGCTGCACCCGGCCCTCCTCGGGCCCGCTACGCTTCAGATGGCGCACCACCGCCCCCCAGATGCCGACGCAGGCCACCATGGGGGCGATGGCCACCACCGTCCGCATGCCCCCTTGCACCCAGCCGTTGTTCAACGCCACCAGGGACAAGGTCATCAGCAGGGCGTAAGCCAGCAGGGCGACGACGAACTCGATCAAATACCGTTTGCCGGGCATGGGCGTCTTCCGTTGGGGCGTTTCCCTTGGCGGGCGGGGCTATCCCCCGGAGAATACAGGCCCCTTTAGAATACAGGCATCGTGACCGCTGGGACAAGTATGCGTGACATTCTAGTCCAGGCTAGCTCAAGCCAGTCCAACGTGGCCCCGGTCCGCTAGGCTTCGGTGATGACGCTGTTGAGGGCGTCCAGGCGGCCAGAGAGCGGGCCGTCGCGGCGGATCAGCATGCGGACCTGAAGGGCGGCCAGGGCGAAGGGCAGGGGCGCCAGCTCCTCCTCCAATCGCATCCTGTCCAGCAGGTGCAGGCCGTTGAGGCGCACCAGCACGCAGAAATCCGCCCGGCCATAGCGGACGCGTTGCAGCATGCCCTCCACCGTGCCGCTGCGCTCGAGCTTCAGGCCACGCGCCTCCAGCGCATCCATGTCGGCGCCGTAGGCACTGCCCAGCGGGGCGACACCGACGCGTCCCAACAGATCGTCCACGCCGCGATACGCGCCCATGTCCTGGCGGCGGACAAAGGCGCACACCTCATCATTGGCATAGGGCGCGGTATAGAGCATGCGATCCGTCCGCTCCGCGTTCCACAGGGCGGAAACCAGCAGGTCCACCTGGCCATGGGCCAGTGCCGCCAGGGCGCGCTGCCACCGGCCGAACGCCAGCGGGGCGGTGGACAGGCCCATGTGTCCCAGGGCGGCGTCTGCGCGCTCCACCCCCAGGCCGCGCAGGTGGTCGCCCTCCTCCCAGCTATAGGGGTACCAGGCGGGGTTGCCGGCGATGCGGATGATGCCGGGCTGCGCCTTCACGCCGCCGCCCGCCGCCGCCAGGGCGAATGCGCCCCAGGCCAAGCCGCGGCCCAGAAGGCGGCGGCGATCCATCTCGCCTCGGGCGATGCTGTTGCCGGATGCCCTCATCCGCGCCGTCCCATCCCAGCCTGGGGAAATCCAGTCCAACCGGTCGCCGGCCGAACCATCCAAGGTCATTCCCGGACAGGATGGCAAAGGACGATGGGACTGTCGCCCGCTTATGTCGTCCGGCCACGATCTTTCATACGGGCTTTTACAGGAGGCAAAGCAAACCCCCGGACCAGGGGGCCGGGGGTGTTGGCATTACGGGAACATATCGTCCACGGCGCTTTGGCTTAGCTTGCCGTCGCTGCTGGGCGGTTCAGGCGCCTTCGCGGGCTTGGGCGGCGGCGGGGGAGGTGGCGGCGGTGGGGGGACCGGCGCCGGGGCGGCGACGGGCGCGGGCGGTGGCGGAGGGGGAGCGGGCGGCGCCACCGGCGCGAAACCGCCGTCCATGAGCGCATCCACCATGTTCTGGTCGATGCCGCCACGCAGGGCCGGGCCGTGCATCAGGTGCGAATCCGGCCGGACATCCTGCGGATCGTCCATGATGGCCTCGGCGGCTTCGCTTTCCAGGCCCCAGATCTCGATCATGGTGTGCACCCGGCGCTCGATATAGCGCATGGTGTTCACGACCTTGGTCATGCGTTGGCCGGTGATGTCCTGGAAGCTGCACGCGGTCATGATTTCCATGACCTCATTATCCAGCTCTCCGGCCACTGCCGGCGACTCGCCGCGCAGGCGGTCGGCCACCGACTGGATGCGCTCGGCACCGTTCAGGATCTCGGTGGTGGCATGTTCGGTGGCTTGGAGGATGGCGTCCAATTCCTCGGTCGCCAGCATGATGCGGTTGGCGGAGGGATCGTCCGGCTTCAGGGCCGCGATCTCCCGCCGGGTCTGGGCGATGTGCGACGCCATCTCCTGCAACTCGCGGCGCAGGATGCGGATATGGGCGCCGGAGCTGTCGACCTCGCCCCCCGTCTTGGCTTCCTTCAGCAGACGGCGCACGTCGTCGATGGCGACGACGCGGCCCCGGCGGTCCCGCATGCGCAGAAAAGCACGACCCCGCGCCGTGGACTGCAGCGCGTCCTCGATACGGGCGTATTCCTCGTCAGACAGGTCGGAAAAGAAATCCGACACAGGCATCACCCCAACGCGCCGATAACGCTCTCGATCTTTTTCTTCAGCGTGTCGGCGTTAAAAGGTTTCACGATGTAGTTGTTGACGCCGGCTTCCTTGGCGGCGACCACGTTCTCGGTCTTGGACTCGGCGGTCACCATGATGAAGGGCGTGCCCTTCAGCCGGACGTCGGCGCGCACTTCCTTCAGAAGTTGCAGGCCGGTCATCGGTTCCATGTTCCAGTCCGAGATGACCAAGCCAAAGCTGGACGCGCGCAGCTTGGCCAAGGCCTCGGCGCCGTCGGCGGCCTCGTCGATCTTGGTGAAACCGATCTGCGTGAGCAGGTTCCTGATGATGCGCCGCATCGTCGCGTAGTCGTCGACGACAAGGACCTGGATATTCAAGGACACGCAAACCCCCAAGAGCCAAAGTTGAGCGGAGGATGGAAACAGGGCGCGGGAGAGTGCCCCCTCCGATCCGGTGGCCGGTCAGGAAATCCTGCCGGTTGGGCATTCTGCCCATTCCGGGACATGAAAACACTCCCCGGCGCGTCCCTTCTGAACGGCGCCGCGCGGCACTTTGGAAGGGGGCCAAACGGTTGTCAAGCATCGCCCCGGGATAGCTTGTCTCTTTGCCGGGCGTACCAGGGCCGCCGTCAAACGCTTGAGCGCCTTGCAACTCTTGGATGGACGGCCGCCGGCGACCGCTTAGCGCCGCTGGGCCAAGGCCAGGATATGGTCGCAAGCCTCCGCCACGGCGGTGCCGGTGCCGACGCCGGCCGCCACTTCGGCGCACCGTCGCCTGATGGTCCCGTCGGTATCCAGGCGCGTCAGCGCCGCCGCCACGGCGGCGGGGCGATAGTCCCGCGAGGACAGCCGCGCGGCGACGCCCAGCGCCACGGCGCGGGCGGCGTTGTCGAACTGGTCGTGGGCCATGGGGCGGATCAGCTGCGGCACGCCCGCCGCCAGGGCTTGGCTGGTGGTGCCGATGCCGCCATGGTGGACGAAGGCGGCGCAGCGGGGCAGCAGCCGGCTGAAGGGGGCGTAATCCACGCGGATGACGTCCGGCGGCAAGGAGGTCGGCACCTGGTCGGCATGGCGGGTCAGCAGGATGGCCCTGTGGCCGGACAGGCGGCAGGCCGCGACCGAGGTGGCGAAGAAATCCAGGGCGCGCGCCGTGGCGGTGCCGGACGTGAAGGCCACGGGCGCCGGCCCCGCCGCCAGGAAATCCGCAAGATCGGATGGCAAGTCCGTTCCCGGCAGGCCGTCGTAAAGGGGAAACCCGGTCAGGGCCAGGTTTGCCGGCCAATCCGGCTGGCGCGGCGCGAACCAGTCGGGAAACAGCCCGATCACCCGGTCCGACTGGTTCAGCCACGCCCCCATGGGCCGGCGCACCGGCGCCAGACCAATGGCGCGCCGGTGGCGGTTCAGCACCGCGCCCAGAGTGGGCGCCACTACCAGGGCATCCACCAGGCGCCAGAAAAGGCGCTTCAGCCAGGGCGGAAGGGCGATGCCGTTCGCGGGGCCGGGCAGGGTGTTCTCGCTGCGCAGGGCGGCCGGGGCCAGGTGAACCGTGACGCACGGAACCCCGTGCCGTTCCGCCAGCGACCGGATGACGAAGGCCAGCGTGCTGCCGACCACCAGCGTTTCCCCGGGTATGACGGCAGCATCCAAGATGGGCCAGGCGGTCTCGCCCGTCTGCTCCATGGCCCGCGCCATGACGCCCAGCGAGCGCAGGGGGCGGTTCAGGTCGGGATGGCGCAGCAGCGCGTCGTAAAATTCCGCCGTGCCCACCGCCGTGAAGCGCAGGCCCGCCTCGCGCGCCACGGTCTCGAACACCGCGGCGGCATAGAGATGCGGCGCGTGCCCGCGCCGCTGCAATTCCCGGCCCAAGGCGATGAAGGGCAGGACGTCCCCGTGCGACCCGGCAGCGATGATCAGGATTTTCACGAGGGGACGCCTGCCTTGCACGGGTTGATGCCCAGGGCTTACGCCGGATGCCGGGGTGGGGCAAGAGGGGGAGGTCCATCCGGCGGGCGGGCCTCGGCCATTGCCTGGCACCGGCTCGGACGTTAGGGTCCCCGTCCCACTCTCGCCATACCGGAAGGGGCATTCCGCCCATGCGACGTCCGTTCCTCCTCGCGGGGCTCGTGCCCGCCATCCTCCTGACGCTGTCATCCGCCGCGTTTTCGCAGACGGCGTCATCGGCCAAGACGTCCCCCGCAGCTGCGGCGCCGGCCAAACCGGCACCTGTTAAGCCAGCCCCTGCCCGGCCGGCGGCCGACCTTCCGGGGGCGGGCTGCCCCGGATGGGCGGCGACTATCAAGCGGCTGAGGCCTTGACGGTCAATGGCGTGCGCCAGGACCTGCGCATTTTCCGGGACCAGGGGCGGGAACGGCGTGAGATGACGGAAGGCGGCCTCAGCACCATCCTGATTCTGCGCCCCGACCGCGACGCGGCGTTCGTGCTGCAGCCGGAATCGCACATGGCGGCCCCCTTGTCGCCCCAGGACCCGGAGGCCGCGCACGATTTGACCCGCCTGTCCCAGCTGGATGCCGAGGCCTTGGGGCGGGAGACATTGGGGGGCGAGGCGGTGGTGCGCTATCGCGTCGTCGGCACCTATGAGCAGGGCGGCGGCTTCGAGGGCCAGGTCTGGTCCACCACCGATGGGATCTACATGCGGGTCGAGGGCACGGCCAATGACGGCGACGGGCCGGTCAACATCCGGCTGGACCTTACCGACCTGAAGCGCGGGCGCCAGGGTGACGGCCTGTTCGAGCTGCCCAAGGGCTACACCATGATGAATTTCGGCCCAATCGACGCGCCCGTGCCGGAGGGCTTGCGCGGGGACGCGCCCAAGCCGTAATCCTTATTCCCGCGTGGTGGGGGCAAGCCACGATCCAGGGTATAAACACCGGCGCCCATCGCCTGACGCCGCCCTGTCGGGTGGCTGGCGGGCGGCCGGTTTCGCAGGAGCGGTTTGATGCGCGGGCATAACTTTATGTACTCCACCCTGCTGGCGGTGACGCTGGCCCTTCCGTTCCTGGCAGGTGCCGCCCAGGCGCAGGTGCCGTTGAACGCCCGCCCGGCCATCGGTGGCCAGGTCGACGCCCAGCACCAGTTCATCCTGGATTACGCCAAGCAGCCCGGCGTGGAAATGTCCACCAACGGCGTGGCCTATCGCTTCCTGCGCAAGAAGGAACCGGCGGTCGGCCAGCAGCCCGGCCCCAGCAACCGCATCCGCGTGCATTACGAGGGCCGGCTGATCGACGGCACCGTCTTCGACAGCTCCTACCAGCGGGACGAAACGGCGGTCATGTCGCTGGAAAAGGTGGTGAAGGGTTGGGTCGAGGTGGTCCCCCGCATGCATGTCGGCGACAAGATCGAAATGGTCATCCCGGCGGAAATGGGCTACGGCCAGAAGGGCTCGGGCGATGGGGTCATTCCCCCCGGCGCCACCCTGATCTTCAAGGTTGAATTGTTCGAAGTCATGCCTGGTGAGCTGCGCAGCAAGGGCGCCGGCTGATCCTACGGCACCACGCCCGTCGCTCCTCCGGTACCGCCTTGCCAGACGGGCCCTTAAAGGGCCTTGCGTTGTCGCGCCCAACCCCGTCAGATCATGGGGCATACGCCATCCGGGGAATAACCTCGAGGATGGCAGGGGGCAGACATAGGCAACGTTTTGGATCCAGCCACCATCGTGAGCATGGCAACCGCCACCACCGCCAGGGGGCCAAGGCTAGGGGGGCCAAGGCTGGGCCGCTGGGCGGCCGTCCTGCTTTTTCTTGTTTTGGGCCTGGGGTTCGTGCGGTCCCCGGCGACAGCCCAGGAATACGCTTTCCGCTCCTATACCCAAGAGGACGGTCTGGGTAACCTGTCCATCACCGCCCTGGCCCAGGACTCCCTGGGCTTCCTCTGGGTGGGGACGGAGAATGGCCTTTATCGTTTCGACGGCGGAAAGTTCCAGCGTTTCGGCCCCGCTGATGGGTTGAAAGAGCCCTATGTCAGCGCTGTTCACATCACCCCGTCCGGTGTTCTGTGGGTTGGCACCACGGGGGGACTTTATCGCTGGGATGGCCGCCACGCTTTCGTTCCGGTGACACGGGACGGACGTCCCGTGCCGGTCTGGCAGGGACAGAAATTGGCGTCGCTTGATGCCAGTCGTCTGCTGGTCGTGGGACGGGAGGAACTGCTGGTGGTGGAGGCGGAAAGGTCCGCCGCCGCCGGCCCCAGCTGGGTCGCCCACCCCTATTTCACAGCCGAACAGAAGGCGGCCCAACCGGCGCTTGCCCGAATCCTGAGCGTTCGGGTTTTCGGCGTGGGGGAGCAGGGGGGCGGCGATATCTGGCTGGGCTGCGCGGATGCCTTGTGTGAGATACGTCAGGGCGTCGTGACGCTGTGGGGCCCCGACCAGGGCGTGCCCGAGGATCGCTGGGGCGGTGTGGTGCGCGATGTGGACGGTACGCTGTGGGCGCGCGGTACCCATCAACTGCTGGCGCTGGCCCCTGGTGCCGGTCGCTTCACGGCGGAATTGCCACAGCCGTCGAACCGCAGCACCGTGCGGGTGTTCCTGCCGCTGCTGCAGGACATGGACCGTGCCATCGTCACCTTCGGCGATCGGGGGTTGATGCGCTTGGTGCGCGCCGGGGAAGGGGACACCGAGCCCCATTGGGAAGAGGTGAGCGACGCCAATGACCTGCCCGCGCGGGAGGTCAGCGCCTTGCTGGTCGATCATGACGGCGATCTTTGGATAGGCTCTGGCGGCCTGGGGCTGACACACTGGGTCGGCTATCGCAGCTGGGCCAACTGGACGGCGCGCCAGGGACTGATCCATGACTCGGTTTGGTCCTTCCACCGTGACCGCGCGGGGGGGCTGGTCATCGGTACCGACGCCGGCCTAGCCCGCCTGGAAGACGAGGATGACGGCGCCCCGCGCCTGGGCCCGGCGCCGGGCGGGCAACCGGTGCGCAATCACCAGGTGGGCGCGCTGACGCTCGACAAGTCCGGGCGCCTCTGGGGCGGCACCTTCTCCGGCCTGCTGTTTTATCAGGATGCGGGCAAGAATGGCGCGGAGCCGCCGCCGGCCGTCGTCGTGGGCCATTTGCCCCTGATCTTCCAGCTGCTGGTCGACGACCGGGGGCGACTTTGGGTCATGACCCGGAAAAAGGGCCTATTCGTCGTCGACAGGCCGGACGGACCCGATCCGCAGGTGACACCCCTGGGTGCCGCCCTGCCTATTCCCCCGGATAGTTCGATTTCCAGCGGTTGCCAGGCGCCGTCCGGGGCCCTGTGGTTCGCAACCGAAGCCGGCTTGCTGCGCTATGGCGAGGGCAAGTGGACGGCGCCTGGCATCGCCGGTGTGGCCTCCAGCACCCGCTTCAACGTCATCGCGTGCGCCCGTGACGGTAGCCTGTGGCTGGGGGGCGAGACGGTCCGTCTGGCGCATCTGCGGGAACCGCTGGGGGCAGCGCCGGGCGCGGGCGGCACCCTGCTGCAGCCGGTGGGTGATGTCGCGAACGATCTGGTGGGGGACCGCCAGGTGTTGGGCGTGGTCGAGGACAGGCGGGGGTGGATATGGCTGGCCACGGACAGTGGCGTTCTGGTGTGGAATGCCGGGGCCCTGCGGCAGTTCAGCCACGACAGCGGCCTGGTATGGAACGACTGCAACCAGAGCGCCTTGATGGAGGATGCCGACGGCACCCTGTGGGTGGGCACCAGCAAGGGGCTGACACACATCACCCGGCCGGATCTGCTGTTCAATCGGCCGGCGCTGGTGACCCGGGTCACGGGCATCGAGCGTAACGGCGTCGACCTGCCGGCGGATGGCAATTTCGAACTGCCGTGGGATACCTCCCCGCTGACCTTCCACCTGACCACGCCCAGCTTCCGCAGCCGCGGGGGGCAAATCTATCGCTATCGCCTGAATGGTCTGGAAGGGAACTGGAACATCACCGCCACGGAGGAAATCCGCTATTCGGCACTGCCGCCGGGTGCCTATGAGCTGGAGATTGTCGCCCGTAACACGGCGTTGCAGGCCATGGCGCCGTCCGTCCTGGTGCCCTTCACCATCCGGCCCCCCTGGTGGCAGACCAGGCTGTTCTTCGCGGGCGCCGCCCTGGGTATCGTCGCGCTGGGCGTTGGGATTTATCGCTGGCGCAGCCACGCCGACCTGGAACGGCGCCGCACCCTGGAAATCCTGGTGGAGGCGCGAACCCGCGAGCTGGAGGCCTCGCGCGAGCAGTTGCGCCAACTGGCCATGTACGACAGCCTGACCCGCTTGTGGAACCGTCGCGCCATCCTGGACCTGCTGGAACTGGAATTGGCGCGCCGGCGGGATGATGGCGCGCTGACCGTGGTGCTGGCGGATGTCGACCATTTCAAGCGCATCAATGACACCCACGGTCATCCGGCGGGCGATGCCGTGCTGGTTGAGGTGGCGCGCCGGCTGTCGGCCGCCGTGCGCAGCTATGATGCCGTCGGCCGCTACGGGGGCGAGGAGTTCCTGATCCTGCTGCCCGGGCTGGGGCGGGATGATTGCGCCGATGTGCTGAACCGCCTCCACGACGCCATTCGCCAGACCCCCATTCCCTTGGGCGACGGCGTCCCCGCTGTATCCCATGAAGACCCGGACGCGGATGGGCAGGCGCCAGGCGTGCATGTCGACGCCTTCGGCGTCAGCCTGACCGTCACCTGTAGTTTCGGTGTCATCAGCGTGGGGCCCGGCAATTCGGTGCCGCCCCTGGCGGAGATCATCAAGCGGGCGGACCAGGCGCTCTATCGCGCCAAACACCAGGGACGGAACCGGGTGGAGTATGCGGACGGCACCCCCGCCTGACTGGGCGGGGTCCCGCCTGGGCGGTCCTGGCTACGACGTCGGATGAGTAACCTTCACCTGAGGGTGAGAAAGGCCCGTTTGTCCGGGCGGCGACGACCGGTGAACAGTGGGGGCATCCTTCCCATTGAGGTGTCCCATGACCATCCTGATCAGCGCCGTCGATGACCACGGCATCGCCACCCTGACCCTTAATCGGCCCGAAAAGCTGAATGCCCTCAATTATGCCCTGGTGGACGCCCTGCTGGCCGCATTGGAGGCGATGGAGGATGACGGGACGGTGCGCGCGGTCATCCTGACCGGGGCTGGCGACCGGGCCTTTTCCGCTGGCGGCGACATCCTGGAATTTGCCGCCAGCGTCCGCCGGGGTGCGGCGGCGGCGGTGCGCGACTTCGTGCGCCGGGGCCAGGCGCTGACCAGCCGCATCGAGGCCTACCCCAAGCCCATCATCGTCGCCGTCAACGGTCTGGCCTATGGCGGCGGCTGCGAGATCACGGAGGCTGCCCCCCTTGCCATCGCCAGCGACCGCGCGCTTTTCGCCAAGCCGGAAATCAAGCTGGCCATGCCGCCCACCTTCGGCGGAACGCAGCGCCTTCCCCGCCTGGCGGGACGGAAGCGGGCGTTGGAGCTTCTGCTGACCGGTGACAGCTTCACGCCGCAGCGGGCGCTGGACCTGGGGTTGGTGAACGGCGTCGTGCCGCATGACCAGCTGATGTCAGCCGCCCGGGACTTGGCGCACCGCATCATTCGCCACGCGCCCGGTGCGGTGGCCGGCATCCTGGCCGCCGTGACGCGCGGGGTGAACGTGCCCATCGCCGAAGGGCTGGCGGTGGAAAGCGCGGCCTTCGCCGCCCTGGTGCCCGGCCATGACCTGGCGGAGGGCCTTGATGCCTGGATTGGTCGGCGTCCCGCCGTCTATACCGGGCGTTGACCGGCGGGCGTAGGAGCGGATAATTCCGCCTTGAGCCAGGCACGGAAGGCCGCGACCTCCGGACGGTTGCGGCCCATCCGGCTGGTCACCAGCCAATAGCTGGTGCGGATGGCCTGGGGAGGGCCCAGTACGGTGACCAGGCGACCCGCGGCCAAGTCCCCCTCCACGATGGGCAGCCGGCCCATGGCGACCCCCAGGCCGCTGGCCGCCGCGTCCAGCGCCATATGCACGGTGTCGAAATGGATGCCGGCTTTGGTGGATGGCAGGACGGCGCCGCGCAGCGTGGCCCAGGCGCCCCATTCCTCCGCCACGCTATCGACATGCAGCAGGGCGTGGGCCGCGAGATCGGCCACAGAGTGCAATCGCGTGGCCAGGCTGGGGGCGCAGACCGGTACCAGGGACTCATCCACCAGCCGGCTGGCGTGCAGATTGGTGCCCTCCTCCGGCCGCCAGTCGTCCTGGCGCATGCGGATGGCCACGTCCACCCCGTCGCGGGGCAGATCGGCCGGCCGGTGGCTGGTGTCCAGTACCAGGGCTATGTCGGGGTGCTTGTCGCGGAAGTGCGGCAGGCGCGGCACCAGCCAGCGCAAGCCGAAGGTGGGGGCGACGCTGACGGTCAATGACCCCGCCGGTGTGGTGCCGGGAAGGGCGGCGGTCACGCTGGCCAGTCGGTCCAGCATGGCGCGGACTTCAGGCAGCAAGGCCTGACCCGCCGCCGTCAGGGCCAAGCTGCGGTGCTGGCGCACAAAAAGGGGACTGCCCAGCCATTGCTCCAGCGTCTGAAGCGCGTGGCTGACGGCGCTGGGTGTCAGGTTCAGCTCCTCCGCCGCCCGTTTGAAGCTCAAGTGCCGTCCCGCCGCCTCGAACGGACGCAGAGTGTTGAGCGGCGGCAGTCGGTAAGGCATGGCTATGACTCATCCATTTCGGATGAGCATAATTCATCCTGGGGACGGTATGCCACGTCCCCAGGATGCCATCGCATCAGTCACCCTTCAGACGCTCCATCTGGGCGCCGCAGGCGTTCAGCTTGTCCTCGATGCGCTCATAGCCGCGATCCAGGTGGTAGATGCGGTTGACGGTGGTTTCGCCCTGCGCGGCCAATCCCGCCAGCACCAGCGAAACCGAGGCGCGCAGGTCGGTCGCCATCACCGGCGCGCCGGTCAGGCGCGGCACGCCGCGCACCAGGGCGGACGAGCCGTGGACGGTGATGTTGGCGCCCATGCGCGCCAGTTCCGGCACATGCATGAAGCGGTTCTCGAAGATGGTCTCGGTGATCATCGAGGCGCCCTTGGCCGTGCACATCAGCGCCATCATCTGGGCCTGCAGGTCGGTGGGGAAGCCGGGGAAGGGCTCCGTCATCACGTCCACGCCCAGCACCTCGCCATTGGCGCGCTTCACCTTGAAGCCGGTGTCGGTGGGGGTGAACACCACCTCCGCGCCCGTCAGGGCCGTGGCCACCGCCTGGATGTGCTCCAGGTTGCCGCCCACCAGTTCCAGTTCTCCGCCGGTGATCGCGGCGGCCATGACATAGGTGCCGGTCTCGATGCGGTCGGACACGATGCGATGGCGGGCACCGTGCAGCGTCGGCTTGCCCACGATGTGCAGGCGGTCGGTGCCGATGCCGTGAATCTCGGCGCCCATGGCCACCAGGCAGTGGGCCAGGTCGGTGATCTCCGGCTCGCGCGCGGCGTTGATCAGGACCGTCTCGCCCTTGGCCAGGCAGGCGGCCATCAGCAAATTCTCGGTGGCGCCCACCGACACCTGGGGGAAGACGAACTCGGCCCCCCGCAACCCGTCGGGAGCGGAGGCGTGGATATAGCCGGCCTCAAGCTCGATCTTGGCGCCCATGGCCTGCAGCCCCTTGATGTGCAGGTCCACGGGGCGGGTGCCGATGGCGCAGCCGCCTGGCAGCGACACCTTGGCCTGGCCGAAGCGGGCCACCAAGGGGCCCAGCACCAGCACGCTGGCGCGCATCTTGCGCACCAGGTCGTAGGGCGCCTCGGTGGAGGTGATGGTGGCCGCGGTCAGGTTCACCGCCCGCTGGGCGCAGGAGGTTGCGCCCCCCTCGTACACCATGTCCACACCATGCTGGGCCAGCAGGTTGGCCATGGTGGTGATGTCGGCCAGGTGGGGCAGGTTGTCCAGCGTCAGCGTCCCCTCGGTCAGGAGACAGGCGGCCATCAGCGGCAGGGCCGCGTTCTTGGCGCCGCTGATGCGGATGCTGCCGTTCAGCGGCGCGCCGCCGCGGATGCGTAACTTGTCCATGGGAAAGGGCCGATCGGTTCGAACGTGCCGGTCTTGGGGCCCGGGTCGGGCGGTGCCGGCTGAAATGGCGGAAAGGGTGATGACGAAAAGGTGTGGCGGAATTGGGGCGACGGCGGGCCGCCGCCCGAATGGCCGAGCGGGCCGCCGTTTACAGGCGCGGGAGGGTCACGCCGCGCTGGCCCATATACTTGCCCGAGCGGTCGGCGTAGGACGTCTCGCAGATGGTGTCGCCCTTCAGGAAAAGGAACTGGCACAGGCCCTCGTTGGCGTAGACCTTGGCGGGCAGGGGCGTGGTGTTGCTGATTTCCAGGGTCACATGGCCCTCCCACTCCGGCTCCAGCGGCGTGACGTTCACGATCAGGCCGCATCGGGCGTAGGTGCTTTTGCCCAGGCAGATCACCAGCACGTCGCGGGGGACCCGGAAGTACTCCACCGTGCGGGCCAGCGCGAAGCTGTTGGGCGGGATGACGCAGACATCGGTCTTGCGATCAACGAAGCTGGCGTCGTCGAACCGCTTGGGATCGACGATGGCGCTGTCGACATTGGTGAAAATCTTGAACTCGTCCGCCACGCGCGCGTCATAGCCGTAGGAGGACAGGCCGTAGGAGATGACACCCTCGCGCTTCTGCGCCTCCACGAACGGTTCGATCATGCCCCGGTTCTGCGCCATGTCGCGGATCCAGGTGTCGGGCATGATGGCCATGGGCGTCGCTCCTGCGGTGGATGGGTGTCATGTATCGCGCGATGCAATACGTATTGCTCTTCTTAGACCCTCCCCGCCCTACGCTCAAGGTGACTCTGACGCTTGCCGGGGGCGCCTGCCTGGCGGGGATACGCACCAGGAATGGGCGCCACGATGCGGCCCCACCTACCAGATGTGGTTAAGCCGCCGGGCTTATTCGCCATCGGCCGCCGGGGTGTCGGCGGCGTCCTCCCGCTCGCGCGACTGCACCTTGCGGCGGCGCAGGTTTTCACGCAGGGCGGCGGCCAGACGCTCTTCCCGGGTCATGGACTTATCGGCGCCGGATTTCGCGGGCGGCTTGTCGGTCATCGAATGGTGCTACTCCTGAGGGAGGGGCTGGTGGTTGGCGGCTGTGGCGTTTGCCCTATCGCGGGGCTTCGAAAATAGGCGCAGAATGGCGGTGCGCCAAGGGTTTCGGCCTGGCGAGGCGGAGCGCTGCCGCCACCCCGATCAAAATTCTTTCATTTTCTTCGCTCAAAAGGCTTGCATCCCCTCCGCCCCTGTGGCAATTACCCCGCCCACCGGACGGGCGCTGCCGTAGCTCAGTGGTAGAGCACTCCCTTGGTAAGGGAGAGGTCGAGAGTTCAATCCTCTCTGGCAGCACCATCCGAACTTCCTAAAAATCAAATGCTTAGGTCCGCGTCGCGGTAACGTGACGGTGCGGGCGATTGTCGTTTCAGCGGCTTGTTGCTTCCATGATCAGGCATGGAACAGCCCAGCGCCCGCTCAAGCATCCACCCCCTCTGAACCCTCCGTGCGGTCGATGTTGGTTCCGGCTCCCTGGGCGGGGGTCCACATCGGTGCCACAATCCCATCCGACAGTTTGGTCCTTCCGACACTTTGGCGCTTGCCCCGCGGCCCCGCCGCCTTCCCGGCCGCCCCCGCCCCCGGAGATGCCTCATGCCCGACCTCGCCGCCCTGCGCGCCCTGCCCGCGGAAAAACGCAAGGAGGCTGGCAAGGCCCTGCGCGATGCCGCCCCCCGCTCCGGTAATGCCGCCCTGCCTTCCCTGGCGGGCCGGTCCGACCCCATCGCCCTGTTGTTGTCCACCTCGGCCCAGCGCATCCAGTCGCTGCTGCCGGTGCGGTGGGCCCGCATGGCGGCCAGTCCTTTCACGTTCCTGCGCGGTGCCGCGGCCGTCATGGCCCGCGACCTGGGACAACTGCCGGTCAGCGGCATCCGCGTCCAGGCGTCCGGCGACTGTCACCTGATGAATTTCGGCGTCTATGCCAGTCCGGAGGGGCGGGCGGTTTTCGATCTCAACGACTTTGACGAGACGCAGTCGGCCCCCTTCGAATGGGATGTGAAGCGGCTGGCGGCATCCCTGGTGCTGGCCGCGCAGGATGCGGGTCACGCGCCCGGTGCCGCGAAGGACATGGCCCGGGCCGCCGTCACCGCCTATCGCCTGCGCATGGCCGAACTGGCGACGTTGGATCCGCTGGTCGCCTGGACCAGCCGGGTGGACATCACCGCAATGGCGCAATGCATCCAGGATGAGGCCGCCCGCACCAAGGAAATGGACCTGCTGGCCAAGGCCGCGGCCACCCCGTCGGCGGGCGACGATTTCCCCCGGCTTGCCGAGGGCGACGGGCGTGAGGCTCGCATCCGTGACGTCCCGCCCCTGATCTATCACTTTGATGAAGAGACGGACCGTCAGGGCCAGGCGGCCCTGCGTGCCCGCGCCCTGTTTGCCCGCTACCGGGACACCTTGCCGGAGGAACGGCGCTTTCTCATCGACCGCTATCAGTTGGCCGACGTGGCCTTCAAGGTGGTGGGCGTCGGCTCCGTCGGCACGTTCTGCGCCATCGGTTTGTTCACCGACCCCGATGACCATCCCCTGTTCCTGCAGGTGAAGGAGGCGATGACGTCCGTCCTGGCGCCTTATGCCGGCGCGTCCCCCTACGCCAACCAGGGACAGCGGGTTGTGGTGGGACAGCGCACCCTGCAGACGGTCAGCGATGGTTTCCTGGGGTGGGCGGCGGATGACGCGGGCCGCCATTTCTATATCCGCCAGTTGAAGGACCGCCGCCTGGCGTCTGCCGGCACCCTGATGGAAGGCGACCGCCTGGACTTCTATGCCACCCTGTGCGGCGCCACGCTGGCCCGTGCCCACGCCCGCTCCGGCGATGCCGCGCTCATCGCGGGTTACCTCGGCAATTCCGAGACCTTTGACGACGCCGTGGCCGGCTTCGCCGCCGGCTATGCCGAGATCAGCGCGGCGGACCACGCCCTTCTGAAGCAGGCTGTCGCCGATGGCCGGCTGGCGGTGGCAGACTTGCCCGCCAAGGGCAAAGGCAAGGGGAAGAAGGGCGGCTGAGCGTCGGTCGCCGCCCCCACATGCCACCCGAAGCCTGATCGTCGCGATTTTGCGCCGATTCGCTTTTTCCGTGCGCCCTTGAAGGGTGTGGGTGCGGCAATTTGTCTGACCGTGTGGTCAGAAAACAGTCACAAAACCTGACCGTTTGATCAAGTTTCTGTCAAATTCGCTCTCGCGAAGCGCGAAGGGCATACCGCCATCGAGCTTTCCCCCCAACGTCTTGAAGTTGCAACATTCCAATGTTAGTGCAAATGCACAAACTTTGAGGGGCGGCCCGTCGGGAAGCAGGGCGCCGGTTGGATAAATATCGGGGGATTCTCATGATGATTTTCACGCGGGGCGGTGCTGCCGCCCGCGAATGCTCACGCCTGCGCGGCATTCTGCTGGCGGGGGCGGCGCTCAACGTGATGGTGTGCGCGGGCGCCATGGCGCAGGAGGCCTCTTCGGCCGGCGACGTGGAAACCATCCTGATCACCGGCAGCCGGCCGGTGAACGCCAACGGCATGATCACAGTGCAGGAGGCGCCGAAGTCGGCCTCCTCCGTGACCCAGGAATTCATCAAGGACCAGCCGGCGGCGGCCAACCCCTTTCAGCTGATCAACCTGGCGCCGGGCGTCAACTCCAATGGTCGCGACGCCACCGGTACCGGTCGTGGCGCCATTTCCGTGCGCGGGTTCCAGTCCAACCAGATCGGCCTGATCCTGGACGGTGTGCCGGTGAACGACAGCGGCACCTTCAACGTCTATCCCCAGGAATACATCGATGCCGAGAACCTGTCCCAAGTCTACATCATGCAGGGGGCGGGCGACGCCGACACCCCCAATGTGGGTGAGACGGGTGGCAACATCGGCATGGTGATCCAGAAGCCGTCCGACGATTTCCATGTCATGGTGCAGCAGGGCCTGGGCGATAATAGCCTGCGCCGCGAATTCGTGCGCGTGGACACCGGCGACATCGGCTTCCGCACCAAGGCCTTCATCTCCTACTCCAACGCCGCGGTGGACGTGTGGCGTGGCGAGGGCACGACCAAGCGCCAGCATGTCGACGCCTCCATCGCCCACGACATCGGGGACAGCAGCCGCATCGCGCTCAGTGCCTTCTACAACACGGCCGAAACCTATTCCTACCAGGCGCTGAACAAGGCGCAGTTGGCCCAGTATGGCTATGACTTCAACTTCGCCACCGCCTATGCCCCCACCGCGCCAGCGGTGAACGGCACGGTGCAGAACGACAACAACGGCCCGCTGCTGACCCAGCGCTCCAACTACTACAAGCTGGCGACCAATCCGTTTGAAAACCTGGTGGTGTCGGTGAAGGGCAACTTCGCCCTGACGGATAATATCCGCCTCGATGTCCAGCCCTACCTCTGGTACGGCTTTGGCGGCGGCGGCACCGCCGGCTACTTCTCCGAAACCAATGCGGCGCAGTTCGGTGTCGCGGGCCAGAAGTTCACGGGCGTCGACCTCAACGGCGACGGTGACAAGCTGGACACCAAGCTGTTCTACAACCCCTTCGCCCAGCAGCAGATGCGTCCCGGCTTCCTGACCCGCGGCAAGTGGACCTATGGCCACAACGAACTGGTGATGGGCTTCCAGTACGAAATCGGCAAGCTACGGGAATGGAAGCCGCTGCTGTCCGTGGACGCCTACGGCAACCCGGTCAGCCTGTGGCCCGACCTCTATAACGAGCACGTGGTCCGTGCCGATGGTTCCGTGGTCCGCACCCAGGACCAGAAGACGACGACGGAAGTGGTGCGTCCCTTCGTGGTCGACACCCTGAACCTGTTCGATGACAAGCTGGCGCTCAGCGTCGGACTGCAGCACTCGCAGATCAACCGCAGCGGCATCAACTATCTGCCGGTCAGCCTGCGCACCGCCGGCAACGCCGTGGCGCCGACCCGGCCGGAACTGGACCAGGGCAAGTTCGTGCCCAGCGCCGGCGCCGTCTATCATATCGACGACAGCAACCAGGTCTTCGTCTCGGCCACCCAAACCTTCCGCGCCACCGACAACTCCGCCCTCTACACGCCGGGCGTGAACCTCTCCACCATCCAGCCGGAAACCACGGTGGATCTGGAGGCGGGCTACCGCTACGGCGGGCCGTGGTTCATCAGCTCCTTCACGATCTTCAACACCAACTACAGCAACCGCCAGCAGTCGTTGTTCGACGTCACCGCCAACACCACGGTGTCGAAGAACATCGGCGGCGTCATCATCAAGGGCATGGAGGCTGAGGTCGGCACGAAGCCCATCGACGGCTTCTCCGCCTATCTGTCGGCGGCCTACACCCAGAGCCATCTGAAGAACGACATTTATGTCGGCCTGGCCAACGGCACGACCGTTCCACTGCCGACGGCGGGCAAGCAGCTGACCGATACGCCGGAATGGTTGGTGTCTTCGCTGCTGCGCTATGAGCGGGACAACTACTTCGCCCAAATCCAGGGCAAGTACACCGCCCACCGCTTCAGCAGCCTGACCAATGACGAGGAGGTGCCGTCCTTCTACACCTTCGACGTCGCGGCCGGGTACACCCTGCCGGAATCGCTGACCGGCCGGTTCAACACCCGCCTTGTGCTGTCGGTCACCAACCTGTTCGACAAGCGCTACTTGGGTGGCATCAACTTCGGCAACAACGCCCAGCCCTACAACGGCGTGGCGGCCAACCTGCCCAGCTATCAGCCGGCGCCGCCCCGTTTCATTTCCGCCAAGATGACGGTCACCTACTGATCCAGGGGATCATCGTCGGGGGAGGGCACCGGCGGCGACGCCGGTGCCCTTTCCGTGTCAGCCGTCCGTGTCGTCTGATACCGGCGATGCAATTCGGCCGCCAGGCCCGCCATATGGGTGCGCAGTTCCGGCGGGCCCAGCACCTCCACCGTCAGGCCCAGTCCCAACAGCTGGCGCGCGGTCCAGTCCACCGATTCCAGGGGTATGTCGGCCTCTGTCCAGCCGTCGGCGCCGGCCGGTTCCAAGGAGGCGCTGATCCGTTCGTTGAAGGCGGGGCCCAGGTTGCGCAGGGATTTCAGGCCGGCCGCGGTGGCCCTCACCCGGGCCGTGCCGATGTAAAGGCCGGCCTCGAAGCTCTGCAGCGATGCCTGCCAATGGGCGGGCAGGTCAAAATCCACCGGCCGGTCGAACCGCCGCTCCAGCACCGTATGGGCCAGGATGCTGGAGACGCGATAGGTGCGCGGGCCGCCCGCTGGCTTGCCGGCCTCCGCCAGTGATTGGGCCACCAGGTACCAGACGCCCCCTTTCAGGACCAGGCCCAGGGGCTCCACCGTGCGCTCCACGATGCCGGTCCAGCGCTCATAGCGCATGCGGATGATCTGCTCGTTCCATACCGCGCGGGCGATGTCGGGCAGGATGTCCACCTTGCCCGGCTCCTGGAACCAACCCACCGGGTCCAGGTGGATGCGGGCGTTCAGGCGCGCGGCCATGTGGCGACCCTGTTCGGGCAAGGCCGCCAGCAGCTTCAACTGGGCCGCGGCCAAGGTATCGCCCAGCCCCAGGTCCGCCGCCGGTCCCGGCAGGCCCGCCAGGAACAGGCTTTCCGCCTCCTGCGCCGTCATGCCGGTCAAGCGGGTCCGATAGCCATCCATCAGTTGAAAGCCGCCGTCGCGTCCCCGGTCCGCATAGACGGGAATGCCGGCCGCGCTGAGGTCATCGATATCGCGGTAGATGGTACGGACGGTGACCTCAAGCTCATCGGCCAGGGCCTGGGCGGTCTGGCGACCCCGAGTCTGAAGCAGCATGAGCAGCGAGAGAAGACGGCTGGCGCGCATGAATTTCAAATTAGCAGATCATACCTGACAAAGGATGTCAGGTTTTGCCCGGTAAAGTGCGTTCACCGGACAAAACGCCCGGTTTTCCCATCGCGGAGGACCGTTTCCATGGACATCGCCAGCACCTTTACCCCTACCCGCCGTGCCGCCCTGATGGGCGCCGGCCTCATGGCCTTCGCCGCCGTCCCGGCACGGGCGGAGCGCTTGCCCACGGTCGACCGCCGTCCGACCGATCCGGACCAGCCGGACCTGCTCACTGGCGGCCCGGGAGCGGGCGACTTCGATTTCCTGGCCGGCCGCTGGTCGGTGCTGAGCCGCCGCCGGTTGAACCGTTGGGTGGGGGATGATCGCTGGGACGAGACGCCGGCCAGCGCCCACGGGCAAGTCATGCTGGGCGGCCTGGCCTGCCTGGATGAACTGGCACTGCCGGCCTTGGCGGACCAGCCCGGTGCCGCCGTCACCTTCCGCCTGTACGACCCGGCGGCCCGGCACTGGGCCTTTCACCGGGTGGACGGGCGCACCGGCACCCTGCAAGCCCCCCTGACCGGGCGTTTCAGCGGGGGCCTGTTCGCCGGCCGGCGGGGTGACTTTCGCGGCCAGGATTTCGATCCGCTGCTGGGCCAGCCGGTTGAGGCGCGGGTGGTCTGGTCGCGCATCACCACCACCTCCGCCCTGTGGGAGCAGGCTTGGTCGGCTGATGCGGGCCGCAGCTGGGAAACCAATTGGACCCTGACTTTCACCCGAACCTGATGGGGCTTGACCTCAACTATACTTGAGGTTCTAGCGTGATCAGCGGTTTCCGTGACAAGAGGGAAGGAAGGCCGCCATGAAACTGCAAGCCGCTGCATTGCTCACATTGACCCTGATTGTTGGGGCGGGGGTGGCCGACCGGGCCCTGGCTTGGCCGCCCGACCTGCTGCCTGCGGATGCCTTGCCCCTGAAGGCCGCGCTCCGCGCTGATCCGCCACCCCTGCCGCGCCCGCCGGTTGCTGCTGTCCCGCAGGCGGCGCCGGAGGACGGGATGAACCCTGATGGCCCGGGGTTGCGGGTGGCGCCGGCCAGTTGCTCGCGCTGGACAGACGGTGACGTCGGCGCGTCGCTTGGCGGGCAACTGGCTTCTGCCCCTTTGGATGCGTTTGATCAGCATCGCGGGCACGCCGTCGTTTCCTGGTGGCCGCGGGCGGCTCTGACTTCCGGATCTCGGTTGGCGCCATTCTGATAAGACCTATGACCTTGGTTCGCCCTTGTGGGGCCGCCTTTTGGCGGGCTTGGCGTTTCACCGCGCCATCGGGACAGTGCGTGGGTTGCCCTGTTCCCCCTCCGGGAGGCCAAAGTGGACCAATCCGTAGTGCAGACCCTGTTCCCGCCCGCGATCCAGGCGCGTCGCCGGCGCTGGCTCAAGCCTTTGCTTTTAGGGACGGCCATCATGGGCGCCGGGCTGTTGCTCAGCGCCTGTGCCACCCAGCCGCCGCCCATGACTGGGCGCGAATTGCCGGGCTTTCTCTATGGTCTCCTGCACGGGCTCATCGCGCCCTTCAGCTTTCTGTACAGCTTGGTTTCCGATACCCGTGTCTACGCCTATCCCAACCCGGGCCGCTGGTACGATTTCGGTTTTCTGCTCGGGGTCAGCGCCTGGGGCAGCGGCGGCACCACGGTGGTGCGCCGCTGACTCCCTCCTGGGCAGGTCTTAGGGCGATGGCGCCCCGATCGGGCTGTTGGCCGGATAGCGGGGGGCAGGGCGCGGATAAGCACATCCGTCCCCGGTGTTGGGCTGAAGGGCGGTACCAGGGCCAGACCGCGCTCCAGCGTCCAGAGTGCCGCCTCGCGGCTATCGCCCGCCTCCTCCGCCAGGCCGGCCTGGGCCAGCACGTCCGCCTGCTTCAATAGGCTGGCCGCCGCTTGCATGCGGACGCGCAAGGTGGCGGCCGGGCGCAAGTCCGCCTCGCGGATTTGGCCGTGCGCTTCCAGCGCGGCTTCCAGCTGTCCCATTCCCTCCAGCGCCTGCTCCAGCGACGGCACCGCCGTCTCCGCCAGCTCATTCAAGGCGGCTTGCCCATGCCTTTGGTCCAGGCGCCGGCTGGCCAGACGGACGCTCAGCGCTGCCTGCGCCACCAGGCGGGCCACGACCGGGACTTGCGCGGCCAAGGCAGGTGGGGCCGAGGGGCGCGAGGAGAGGGGGGCGAGGGGAATGGGCGGCGCGGATGTCGCGGAAGGCATGGGGGCGGGCTCCGTCATTGGCTTTTGAAAGGGAACCCCGGGGCGGTGGCCGCCGATCGGCGCCTGCCCGCCCCGGGGAAGGGGCGACCCACCCGGGGAGGGGCGGGGGCAGGTCGCCGTCGCCGGGCGGCGCCGATGGGGAAGGCGCCGGCCGGTGAAGATTACCCTGCCGGGAGAAAAATACTCCGTCAAGCGAAATCGGAGATAAATCCCCCTTTCGGAAAAATCTCCCATCTCTGCCCTTGGCGCCACCGCTTGACCGTTCTTCGCTAAAATGAGAACGTAAAGAGAACATACGGCGGGGTGTCGTGGGGCGCTTCGCGTCCAAGGGTGCACGTTAATCGGGAGTTAAAGTCTAAAATTATCGACATCGTATGCGTTGCGTTCACGCTCTGGCTTGGCTCCCCAGCCGGGAAACAGGCCGGAGCTGAGTGCGGCTGCATCAGGGAACGGCGCTCCGGGATTAGGACCGGCGCCATTGCGGGATAGAGGAGTGGAATGTCGGGTCGCGTGTCGCAACGGCGCTTGCCCCTGGCCGGGGAGGTTCATTCCGGCATGCCCGAAGTTTCGCCCGTCGGGCGACGCTTGCGGGTGATGGTGGGCGGCCTGCCGGTGGTGGCGGCGGTCAGTGACACCTGGCCTTGGACGTTGTTGTCATTGGCCCGGCATCGGCAGGTCGACATGCTGCCCTCCCTCCATCGGGTGGCGGGGGGTGTGGCCATCGCCGCCGACGCCTGGGTGGCGCTGGAAACGTCCCCAGCCCCCGTCGACGGACCCGCCGGTTTGCGTGTGCGCCTCTATCTGGTGGATGCCTTGCCAGCCGACTCCGTGGCGATGGCGGATGCCGCCCCCGATCCAACGGACATGGTGCTCAGCCGCGACTTGGCGGCCAGCCTGGGGTGGGTGTCATGTTGATCCGTTTTTTCGCAAAGGCTTGCAAAGACGGCGCCACCGGTGCGTCAGCGCTGGGCGATCTCGCGTTCTATCTTCAGCTTTTCCAGGTCCAGTTGGAACAGACGCACAAGCTGGGCGGCCAAGTCCAGGTCGCCCTGGCGATAGGCGGCGCGCACCTTGTCCAGCACCGCGTCCAAAACGGCATGCTCCGGCAATGGCGGCGGTTCATGCCCGGCATAGGGTACGGAGGGTGGGGCGCTGAGATGACCGGCCTCGGTACCCGAGTCGCCACTCAATCGGCTCTCCCCGATCAGATCCTCGATTCGGCAGCCCAGGCCCCGCGCGATCTTATAGATGGTGTCCGCCCGGGGGGAGGCGGACTTGCCGTACATGATGCCTTTGATGGTGCCTTCGTTCAGGCCGGCCACCCGTTCGAACTCCGCATACCCAAGGCCCAGCGCCGCCAGGCGACGGCCCAGCCGCTCAGCCAGCGGGCTGGGCGCGGGGGTGTTTGGAGGGGCTTTGGCGGGAGAGGTCATGTGGGGAAATTTACCCTGGAACGGACGCGGCGTCGTGGGAGAATTATACCCTAGCTTGTGGGGGATTTTTATCCTATCCTTGGCGGTATGACCAGGGGCTAACATCCCTTTTCATAGAAATCCAGATTGATCAAGGAAAGGCAGACTGGTTGCAGATTGCGTCAACAAATTCGCGTGCGAGAAAATATTGATCTATTTCCAGTAAGTTATCAAGAATCTCCAGGTTTCCGACCCGAGTTCGGCATCGGGTTGCGCAAGGGACAGCTGCCCGCCGGTTCCGGGGAAGGCCAGGGCATGCCCGGCCGGACGAAGGGGACGTCCATCATCGCACCTCGGGTCTTTGTGCCGGAGAAATTTATGTCCGAATTCGAGGTCGGCGGCCGATACATCGTGTTTGGGACCTGGAAGGCTAACCAGAATGCTTGGACCTCGAAGGATGGGAAGTCATCCATCCTGTTTCGAAACTTAAAAATGATAGCGTATCAGAAGGCCCAATTCTGTCGTATCGATTTGCCAGTTGAAGGTGAGGACGAGGAAGTTTAAATGCGGGGTGAATGCAATCCATTACCCAACGATTAAGGGCCTTATATGTCTGACGTGATCCAATTTTTCCTCAAGATGGCCGCTGGCTTCGACGAGAGGGCCGTTGAGCCCCCGTATCTCGTTCAATTTGGTATCGAGCGAGCAAGACTTTCTGATGCTCGCAAAAAGGCTGAAGGACTAGTCACCCAGCTGTATAAGCATCGGAATTTCAAGAATGGTTCCCATGCAGCTCAATTCTCGATCGCGGATGCAGTCCTGGCCAATGGGCACACGGACCAACGTATTCAGCAGATGCTCGCCCTGCTGATTGTCCACCTCGCCACGGACTCCCAGCAGAAGCTGGACACCATCGCTGCTGGGGCCGACAAAGTTGGGTACGTCATGTCGCTGTCTGACGATTCTCTGCGGGCCATGGAGCAGACCGACGGAACGGACGAAGATTTTGAGAGTGTCGCCAGTGGAATGCTGGCTGAGGGTAACTCGCCCTTCAAATTCAAATTTGTCGCTCTGTCATCAGCCATTTCGTGATTGGCGAGCCGCTGTCCCACGGTGCCTTCAGATTGTACAGAGACGGTTATCCCCTGACAGTCGCCCCATCTGGTGAGGTTATCAGGCGGCGGGTTTGAGGTTTGCTTCGGGCGCCTCCTGCTTTGGCCGGTTCCGGGAAGCAGAGGGCAGCTCGTGGAACTTGAAAGGGCACCCAGGCAGCGTGTTGGGGGGGGTGCCTATTCAGTGTGCCCGTTCCGGCGGCCAGGCGATCATCACCCAGCCGCCGAATTGGGCGGCCAGTCATATCAAATGGCAAGAGATCACCCCATGCCGAGAGCGGAGCCTATACAGCGGACGGATAGGGTGATTTGTGGCCGCTAGCAAGGCTTCTCTGCTAACTTCGATCAGGCCTTCACGGCTTGGCAGGACCGGCCATTTAACGCCCTATTGCCGCTTCCGTGCTTTCGTATCGAAAGGCCGTAAGGCATTTCATGAAACCAGAATGACTACTTAGCCTAAGATGCGTTACCCACCCCCAGCAGCCCGCAAAAACTGAGGCGATGGAGGTGGATAACGCTGTGGAGATGGCTTTCCAAAGCAGGGGCTCTCAGTGGCGACCTTTAATGCTGAAGTCGCCATTTTCTCCCGAAGAATCTGATTAAGTGCTAGGGACGCAATTCGGAGACAGCATTCGGTACATGACGATTCCATGGATAAATGTCGAAATCCACATACCGACGCTGAATCACATCTCTGTGAGGGAAGTTTGGTTCATTATAATGCAGTCTTACACGACCGGAGGGTATTCTCTCCCACGAGAGAAAATTACTTTTACTAACTGAAACAAGAGGTTCTCCGCTCGTGCCTAAAATAAAGAAGACTCTATTGTGCAGCATGCTTGGTCTCCTGGATAAGATTTCATCCGCTGAGGAAAATTGCCGGTTAACACCAGCGCCGATTAGGAAAAATCGACGGAATGAAAACTTCAGCTCAAGCAGCATAAAAAACAGCGAAGCCATAAATCCGCTTCACCCACTATGGGTAGTATCATGGGGCGTGTTTATTCAAATATCAAGTCTATATGTTGACAGACTCTGGCCGAATGAACCGATGCCTCAACTCGGAATCTCGGCTTGTAAAATTAAACCCTGGGATATCAAAGACCTCGCCTCACATAGGTCCTCAACTTACTCCCCGAGGTCACCGGCAACCCTTTGGCGCAGGTACAGTAGCTGTTTCTGCGCCGAGGATCGCCAACGACGCTATCAGCGACCTCTCCACCGTGCGGGGGTCAGAATCCTTTCGCGCCCTTCTGCCTATCAATTGCGGCCTTGTCCTTCTTGATTTTGGCCTCAACGGTCGGATTGATGAACTCAATTCGCGACATGTGCATATCCAGGTAGTAGAGCGACAATCTAAGAGTTCCCTGAGGAAAATTCCAGTCACACTGCCTATTGTTAAAAATTAGACCGTATCCGCCATACGTATTTACGTATTCGTCCCGATTTGGCTTTCCATACTTTCCTTCCATCATGTTTCTAATCGTTTCAAATTTTACGATGCTAAATCCGACATCGATGGAAGCTAATTTACCGTCATAATAATCATAATTAATGCGATCTATTTCAACGTCGCCAATGTTATATGATCCGAGAGAGCTTCTTGGATTTACGGCTTCCCGTTTCTCAGGGCATGCCAAGTAGCCGGATACTACCTCATCATGACAGCCTCTGATCCCGTAAGGGTCTTTGTTTCGCCAATCGGGAAATGACAACTCAATCGGCTCTCCCAGCGTATGGCCTCGGAATTCGAAGGTCTTGGCCATGGCGCCGTGGGTAAGCGCCAGGCCCGCGGCAAGAATTCCGATCCGGAGCACATTCTGAATTGACATGGTTGTCCTGAATTTCATCGCGGAATCGAGATAGGCGCCGCTGGGCATATGGCAGGCTGCCTCCTCAAGTGGGGTGTTGTCGATCAACGGCTTCAGGTGAGCGAAGCCGTCAGTGCCCTTCAGCCTGACGGTTACCGGCGGCTTCGGCGGCCTTCTGGCACATATAGAAGCCGTCCTTGGTGGTGCCGTAGTACCGGCTGCCGGGCAGGTGATAGACGCCGGAGTTGGGGTTGACCCACACAACAGGCGACTTGCAGACCTTGGCGGCGGCGGCTGGGTCGGCGTAGTGCTTGCCTTCAGCCAGGGCGGTCGGTGACGCGAGCAGAACGGCGGCGAAAAAGGCGGCAACGAGACGGCGCATTGCGAGAAATCCTTGCGGCAGAGAAATCCTTGCGGGATTGTAGGCATTGCACGGGATGCGGGCAAGAATCCTTAAATTGCTCCCCGGATGGGCGGTTGTTTCCTGCTCATGCATCGAGGAAGCCGCGTGGCTCTGAGGCATCTCCTTTTCCGGCAATGAGTGTCTGACCGCTCCTGTCCTTCCATTAAGTATCGGGGAATCCGATGACGTATTGCTTCGCATTTATTGACCCTGGTTCAGGGATTGGATTCGTTACAGACCGTAGAGTTGTAACGATGACCAAATTTGGCGACATTTCGGTAGTGACTGAGGATGCTATTAAGGTTGTTGCTATAAATAATAGAGCAATTGTGGCCGTCGCAGGCGATGTTAATTTGCTCTCCGCTCTTACATTCGATTTGGACATTATATTAATGGCACTGAATCCGAAGAATTGGCATGAAGTATTTAAAAAAGAAATGAGGAAACGATATCAGAATCTCATGACGTTCAACCCGGAATTGAGGGGGTGTACAGCGCAGATAATATTTGCAATGGCGCGAACTTCTAAATCCAAGAAAGTATTTAATTTATTAAGAATGGAATTTGGATTTCGGAACAACTCTTGTCATATAGGTGTTGGAGCTGGCTGCACATACGCAGCAATTGGTACGAGCCCTCAAATCCGGAAGAGATTAAATGATGCGGCAATTTATAACTTAAACGACCTTTACGAAAAAAGAATAACCGTTCGATCACTTACGCAGGAAGAGTGGCACGGGATAAAGAACCTGAACGAGATGCGAAATGCATCTGACGAGCCGCCCATAGATTCTTACATGATAGATAGCACAGGTGGACGGCCATTCCCCCACGTCATGAATGAAATATCAAGAGGAATGAATCGTGCAGCTCTGAATTTAAACAGCACGCTAATGTTGGCCATGGCTGCCAGTAAAGCAATTGGAATGGAGAACATGGCAATTAAAGAAGAGGGGGCTGAATACGGGGAACTGGTAGGCGATTCTTGGCAAATTTCGACTTTGAGGATTCCAGAGGGCTTTAAAATTGGCGATACGGCGGGCTAGTGCTCGACGCTACATCAAAACCCATTGTCTTGTTTATGCAGCTGCCACCTCGGTTGGCCACCATTCGCCGATAGAATCGCTAAATTGATCTTGCCGTTGACCACGGAACAAAAAAGAGAACAGCGTCGCCCGACGCTCAGTCCCCTGGAACGGTATGGAGGAGAGAATGACGCCATCGATGTCCTTGTTGGTCACCGCGTCCGAACCGGATTAAGTGTCCCTACTGGTGGCGGACCTGATCTACCTGTACGGCACGCGGATCCAGGTGACCGAACGCTTCACAGACCCAGCGGACGGCGGCATGGCTGCCCATTGCGCGTCCTTGGAAATCCGCCGCCCAGAGGCTGCCCACGTTCCATAAGCCAGTTCGGCCGCTTGCATCGGAGGGGATGCGGCGGCTGGCCTGGCCCGCCGCGATGGACCCCGCCCAGGCGTTGTTCCAGGAAGCCCCAGTTGATCTTGCCCGCCAGCACCACCAGGGGATGCTTCAGGTCGATGATCTGGTCCAGGGCTGGACGCACAAGGTCCTTCTGACGGGTGTCCCGAGGTCGCGACATGGTCTGTTCCCACCGCTGTTCACAGGGGGAATCGAATCACGAAACGGTCCAAATGGGGACCCCAAATCGCAAGAAAGCGGAGCCAAAGACCCCGCTATCTTGCAAATCCGATTATTGGGCCAGCGCTGAAATCACCCCCCCAATCAGAGCTTTAAGCGATCATTCACGGACGGCTAGGTCACAGATGCTGGCGTATCGCGTCAATCCATTCCCGGACTTCGTGCCGATCCGCACCATTTTCTTGATATGTGGCACGAATTCGAATTTCGTCGGCGGTCATGTGTCTCATAATATGAGCGCATATGATTCTTTTACAAGCGGTCGCGCTCGTCTTGGTAATACATGTTCCATTGTGTTCGGTCGGCCGGTAGGAAAAGCCCGTTACTCTCGCATTTTCTCTTGCTCTGGTAAGATGTATAGAAAATTCATCCGCCATCTTTATATAATCGATGTCGATGTCAGCGGGTAGGTTCAAGAGATTGTTGGTGAGGCGAGGTATGACATCAGGATGTAAATAGTTATCCATGCTCCGTTTCCTGGTAAGGAAAGGCCAAACATTTCGCCTGTTTTGCATGTCACGGAGCCACTGTTCTTTGTTTGCCGCAATTGGCAACGCCGCGTTTGTGCGGTCCGAATCTTGGATCATCACCTGGGGAACATTCAGCTTGTCGAGGTAACGACGCTCCACCCAATCACTCAACGTGTTATCGCCCCCACCAATTGTCCAGAAGACCGGCCCTTCATCGAACGCGTCGATTTCCCCGGCTTCCACCAGCACCTGGATCATTGAACGAAGGGCATCAATGTCCGTTTTTCCTTCCACCAGCACGGCGACCTTGATGCCGGGTTTGATCAATGGATCTGGTAGGACGCCTAGCGCGTCAGCGATTTCCTGATAGAGCGCCTCGCTTCCTGCTCCGTCACGCACCCGTACAGCACCGCTCACAGGGTCGCGATCGACATAGCGGAGACTGTCGACGGGAATAAGAGCGGCTAGGGCTGGGACGTGTGTCGTCACAATGACCTGATCGCCCGTATCCGCGAGTTCACGAAGCGCTTTGATAATCCGCTCTTGGTTGTCCGGGTGCTGGGAGGTTTCCGGTTCCTCAATGGCGTAAACAACCTTGCGGCGGAGACCATTGCCGGTTTCAGCTTCCGTCCTACGCTTTTCCGCTTCTGCCTGAAAGAAGCTCAACAATACGAGGCGTCTTACTCCAGAACCGCGCTTATTCAGCGGGATACCATCATCTGCCTCAAGGTCAAGCTTGAAGATAGTTTTCCAAGATGGCCGTTTAAATTTCGGCTCAAGAGTAGAGGCAATTTCAGGATAAAATTCTTGTAGCTTCTGTAGTGTTCTTTTAGCTGTTTCTTGGGCCTTTAATTGTACCTCGGCGGAAATCCGATCCAATTCCGCAGCTTGTTCTTCAAGTGCCTGTTCAATTGCTATCTTCATCGGATTTTGTACTTCTGGATCTTGGTCGCTGCTTGGGCGGTCTGATTGGAATAGCGCGAAGATAGGTATATAATTCTGAAGAGAAGCCCAAATCGCCTTACCATTTTCTTCGTTAAGCGGAACCGGACGGAGGCGTAGGTCTAGATCGCCGATATTTTGGTACAATGCTGAGCGCATGGATGGGTTTTCTGTCTGGCTACAATTATTTTGTAAGCCGCGCTCTCTGATTAGCGCACGAAGGTCCTTTTGGGACTTCTGCAAAATATCAGCCGCCACGGCTGAATTCGGATGTACAGCTATGGCTTGGATGCTGGGTCTAGGTGTCTGATTAGAGCAATTGAAGGTCTTGTGAATCTCTAAATCCCCATCGGCATTTAGGAGATATTCGGCACTTAGTGTGGTCAGTGCGTTAGAATCTAGAATAAATTGCTCCGGCAGTTCTGTGAAAACGATACCAATGATAACATTTTTAGGATCTCCGCCTTTATTAGCATCAGATTGTTCGATCTTCTTTACGCCTCCTTCGAAGAAAATGTCCAAGGCTTCAAGAATTGTCGATTTACCGGCATCGTTGCGACCGATGAACCCGGTGAGGTGGGTAAAAGGAATAATCGTGCGAGTTCTATAAGAGCGAAAATTTTCAAGGATGAGGGATTTGATGATCATAGCGTGTTCCCCCTGGGCTTTAATAGGGCGCGGGCTTGAGCCGCAATGCTAACGGTCCAATCGCTCAGATTGGAGGCTATCCCTGCTAGATGGTCGATTGTGGAAATTTAGGCAAGGGTATGCTCGCAAAAGTGATATACCACCGCCCACATCACGCATCTTTGGTCGCTCATAAGCAAGTTCAGCCGTCAGTGATCAACCTGTCTTCCGACAACAGATTGACTGCGGCTAGGTACGGAACTGCGGGAGTGAGGAGCCATTTCAGTTCAACCGCGCTTCCGTGTCAGACGGAGAAGGCAGCCAGAGTTATTTGAATATAGGCTCTTGACCAAAAATGGAGCTACCGACAGCATATGTAAGGATCTGAAGAAATTGATAAAATTTGAAATAACGGGGGTGCACATGACTGATCGTTGCCATCGCTGTGGGGATGTGATTGAAGGACGTGCTGTCCGTCGTAGAGTTAAAATTGGAAGCAGTGTGAGGGATGGAAAAACGGAGTCCCGATACGAAGACAGGTGGTTCGACCCGAGGTGCGCCAATATTTTGGCGAAAGAGGATATGTTCAAAGGTTTGCTGCTTTTGGTAGCTGCTGCGGTTGGTGCGGTGTATTTTCTTTATCTCAAGAAATAAATGCTGCACTGGCGGGGTGTGCAGAGATGGTTATCCCCTGACAGTCGCCTCCTCTGGTGAGGTTATCGGGCGGCGGGTTTGAGGTTGGCTTCGGGCGCCTCCTTCTTGTGGCTTGGGGATACCGTCGCGGAAGGCCTGGAGGGCGTGCGTCCCTTCATGCCGCGTCCCTGGTGGGGCCGCTTGGTATTGTAGACAACATGATACCTGGATGTTCCGCATCGCCAGTTCCTGGGCCACCCGCAGGGGGCCGTGGCAGGGATGGGTCAGGGCGTGATCCAGCACCGCCGTTTCCACCTCCGCCGACACGCGGTTGGGATTGGGGCCGCGCGGGTCGGGCAGACGGTCGATCAGGCCGTCCGCGCCAAAGGTTTGGTAGTTCCTTCTGATCTCGTAGAATTGCTATCGGCTGTAGCCCATCACCTTGCAGGCTTTGCTGACGTTGCCGAGGTCAGACGCAAGTTCAAGCAGGCTAAGCTTACGGCGTGCTACCTTATGTGCCGTGGTCATGTCGCTGCCCGGTTCCAGGGTTGATGTTGCTCGCAACTCCATCAAACCCCACCATAGGTGGCATGGCCACATCGGCCCCCGCGCAGGGGCCAGTGTGGCCGGTACTGTCAGGTCATCACTCTCAGCACAGTTTGGGTATCCAGGTGGAACAGGGCAGACTGCACCTTGCGTATTCTACACACCGCCGACTGGCATATCGGGCAGACGCTGAACGGCTGGACCCGCGAGGTCGAGCACCAGGCGTTCCTGGCCCACCTGGCCGATGTCATCGAAGAAGAAGCGGTCGATGCGCTGGTCATCGCCGGGGACGTGTTCGACGGCATCAATCCCTCTGGTGACGCCCAGCGCATGCTGTACTCAGCTTTGGCCAAGTTCAGGCAGCGGCGCCCTCATCTGACGACGGTGATGGTCGCGGGGAACCACGATCCGGCCGCTCGATTGGAAGCGCCCGATGCGGTGCTTCAGGTAGTCGGCGTGCATGCTCTGGGCACCTTGCGCTGGAAGGATGGCCAGGTCGATATGGACCGCCACCTCATCCCGGTCGCCGATTCCGATGGGCAGGTGCGGGCGATGGTGTTGGCCATCCCCTTTCTGCGCGCCGCCGATCTGCCCGGCCTCACGCTTGGCGCTGAAGCCACCACAGGTTCCCCCGTGGTCGCGGCGACCCGGGCGTTCCATCAGCAACTTGCTGCCCAGGCGCAGGCCCGCGCGGGCGGACTACCGATCATTGCCACTGGCCACCTCCACTGTGCCGGTGGAACCGAATCCGAGGGTGTGGAGCGGCGCATCCTGATCGGCGGTGAACACGCGGTGCCCCCTGAGATCTATGACCCCGCATTCGCTTACGTGGCCCTCGGCCACCTTCACCGACCGCAGAACCTTGGTGGCGGGCGGGTGAGATATTCCGGTTCGCCCTTCCCCCTGTCGGCGGCGGAGATCGGCTACGACCATGGCGTCACCTTGGTCGACATCCGGGAAGATGGGGTGACTGCTACTCACCGCCCGCTTCCACGTCCCATCCCATGCCTGCAATTGCCGGAGCGGGGTGGAATGAGCGTTGGGGACCTGGATGCGGTCCTGACGGCGCTAAACCTCGATGTATCGGCTCCACGGGATCGGCATCCCTTCGTCTGGCTCAGGTTCCTGGCAGACCGTCCCGTGCCCAACCTGTTGGCTGAAATCGAGACGGTGCTGGAACGCCATGCCGTTCGGCGGGCGGGCGTCAGGATTGAGCAGGCGGTCCGCGCTGCATCGGAAACTGCCCCGCCGGTGTCTTTGGCCGAAACCTCCCCCGAGGAGCTGTTCGTGAGCGTGTTCCAGGACATGCACGGGATGCCACCAGATGCCCGCCACCTCGCGGCTTTTCGCGACGCCCAGGTGGGGGATAGGCGATGCGGATCCTCGCCATCAGGGGCCAGAACATCGCCAGCCTGGCCGACAAGTTCGAGATCGATTTCACGGCGGAGCCACTGAAGTCGGCGGGCCTGTTCGCCATCACGGGTGAAACGGGTGCTGGCAAGTCGTCCATCCTGGACGCCCTTTGTCTCGCGCTCTATGGGGATTGTCCGCGCTTTGGCCTGACGGGTGGCAATGAGGATGTGCCCGACGCCAGTGGCGAATCGATTAAGGCTCGCGACGCACGTGGTGTCCTGCGCCGAGGGGCGTCACAGGGCCATGCGACGGTGGACTTTGTCGGGCTCGACGATGAAGCCTATCGCGCAACCTGGACAGCCCGACGAGCGCGCGGGCGGGCAGCCGGGCGTCTACAGAGCATCGAGCGCAGTGTTCAGCGCCTGTCCGATGGCCAGGTGCTGGATAGCCAGATCAAGGCGGTCGAAACCAGGATCCTTGCGCTGACGGGGCTCACATACGACGAGTTCCGCCGTACGGTGCTGCTGGCCCAGGGTGACTTCGACGCCTTCCTCCGAGCTGACACCAAGGATCGTGGTGCCCTGCTTGAGAAAGTGACGGGCACGGAGATCTACCGCGACATATCGATTCGCGTTTTCGAGCGATACAGCAAGGCGAAGGCTGATCACGACCTGCTGGTAGCCCGCCGGGCTGAGCACCAGCTTCCCTCTGAAGAGGAACGCGCT
Source organism: Nitrospirillum karajorum (assembly GCF_036348415.1). Taxonomy (NCBI): domain Bacteria; kingdom Pseudomonadati; phylum Pseudomonadota; class Alphaproteobacteria; order Rhodospirillales; family Azospirillaceae; genus Nitrospirillum; species Nitrospirillum karajorum. The sequence goes on along the minus strand of NZ_JAZBQB010000001.1, from coordinate 722,157 downwards.
GCCCTCGACGACGAAGAGAAGACCCTCCTGGCGGCCATCGTGGCGGCGCGAACCGGGCGTCAGATCCTTGAAGCGGACGTTGCTCGTCATCGTGCCCTGGGTGAGGCTCAACGCCGCCACGGGGAGGCTGTTCGGGTCGCGGCCGATGCGGACGCCGCGCTTGTGGAGGCGGCGGAAGATCGTGCCGACCTGGAACGGATTGACCAGGTTGAACCACTTCGTCTCCCGTGGGCCCGCGCCAGGACGGCATCAGCCAGTGTGACCAAGGCAGAGGGAGAGGTTTCGCGAGCGCAGATCACCCTGGAGCAGGTTGCCCAGCAGGCTGTTGCCCGCCGACAAGAGCAGGACATCGCGCAGGCCGCCGTGGATGAGGCCGAGCGGGTCTTCAAGGAGTTCGGGCCCATCTGGTCCAAGGCTGCGGACCTTGACAGCCGTATCGTCCGCGCCGACCAGGAGGCCTCCCAAGCCGCCATGGCAACGGCAGCAGCGGTGGACGAGCATTCACAGGCTCTGGTGCAGTTACGCGAGCTGGATGCCGAAAGGGCCCAAGCCCAGGCCCGGCGACAAGATGCCCAGGCTATTCTGGAGGCGCGGCCCCAGGCGGCTGTGCTGGTTCGGAATTGGAACCAGATCACCCAGGCCTTCGATGACCGGCACACGGCCCGCCGGAGCGCCCTTAAAGCTCGCCAGCAGGCTGGTGTGGTTGATGCCGAGGTGCAGGAGCTGCGGGCGGCGCTTGGCGAGTTGGAGAAGCAGGATGTTGCTGACCAGGCGGCGCGGTCCGAGTTGAATCGCGGCATCCTGGACCATCAGGATCGGCTCGTCCGGCTGGCGCCCGAGGTCACTGCGCGCCGGGTGGAAGCCTTGGGCGACCAACTGACTGTTTTGGGCGACCTGAAGCGTGCGTCAGAGGATTATGACAGGGCTCAAGCGCAGGCCCGCACGGCTCAGACATCCCTCGCGGTAGCCGAGGCGGACAGAGATGCGGCAGCGAAGCAGGTCCAGGACGCAGAGCGGGGCATTGGAGAGGCCGAAGCAGAGGTCAAAGCGCTGATGGCGCCGACTGATCGTGCATTGGCTGCTGTCTCGGATAGCGCGCAGCATTTTAGGAAGGGATTGGTGCCAGGACAGCCTTGTCCGGTTTGTGGCGCCAAGGAGCATCCCATTCATGCCGACGCGGTATTGGCTGAGTTGGCTCGTGGCCTTCAGGCTGACCTTGATGCGGCTCGGGAACGTGCTGAGAAAGGTCGGCATCTCCTTACGAGGGCCCAGGGGAAGGTCGCGCAGGCGGAAGCCGCGGCCAAGCAGTTACGGACCAACATTCAAGAGGCCGGGGACAGGGCTGAAGCGGCCGAACGCCTTTACGTCGAGACCCTTCCCAAGGCGGAGCGATCTGACCTTCCCGCCGGACCGGCCGGTGCTGTGACCGCCATACTTGAGGTGGGCCGACAGCTTGCCGAGGAGCGGCGAACCCTACAGAGCCAACTTGGGCAGGCGGAAGAATTGCGTCAGGCAATCACCCGCCTGACCGCCGAGCGAGACCGGCTGACAGACGCGCTGGAACAGCGGCAGGGAACGCGGCAACGCCTTTCCGATGACGCGAACGCCAAAGGGCAGGCCCATGCGCTTCGTATGCAGGCTGCCGCCACGGCCGAGGAGCGTATCAAAGCCATCGATGCGGGCCTCGCCCCGGCGCTGGAGGCTGGGGATTTGACTCAGGCCGACCTGGAGATTGACGCGGACGAGGTACGTCGGGTTCTCGCCGACCTGGTGACCGAACGAGAAAATGCTGAGGCCGAGGTTCTTGCGGTGGACGCTGCCTTGGCTGGGCTCGCTCCTCGTATCAGCGGGATACAGGCGCGTGCTGACGAGCTGCTCATCGGCGCCGAAAAATTGAAGGCGGCGGCCGACGCGCGGGCGGCGGAACTGAACCAATTGCGGGATGAACGCGCGGGGCTTCTCGACGGTGAGGCCACTGATGTTCACCGGACTCGGATCAATGACGCCCGGACGGCGGCCATTGCCGCCAGGGATGAGGGGCAGCAGAAGGTCCAGGCTGCGGAGTCGGCGGTCGCCACGGCCAAGCAGGCGCTGTCGGGGGCGGCAACGGCTTTGGCCGAGTCTCAGGCTGAGCAGGCGGAGGCCGACGGCATTCTGGATGAGGCTCTGGTGAGCGTCGGGCTGACCGCTGAGGGGCTTTCCGAAATACTGTCCCGGCCGCGATCTGATGTGGATGCGCTGCGGACTCGTCTGACGGCACTGGCTGACCGGCGGACGAGTGCGCACGCGGCGCTTCGGGAGCGTCAGGGTGACCTGGCTACTGCGGAGGCCGCCGGTGTTCCGGAGGTGCCGCTGGAGGATCTGCAGCAGCAAATTTCCAGCATCGACAGCGAACAGTCTTCTCGGCTGGAGCGAGTTGGGGCCATTCGCGGGCAGATGCAGATGGATGCCCAGGCCAGGAAGAACCTGGCTGGGCTTGAGGCCGAAATCGCAGAGGCGCGGGCTACGTTCGATGTCTGGCAAGCGGTCAACAGTGCTGTGGGTTCCAAGAACGGTGACCGGTTCGTCCAGCACGCGCAGTCGATCACGTTGGACCTCCTGGTCGACCGGGCGAACCACCATCTCGCGGACTTGAAGCCCCGGTACCGACTGGTCCGTGCTGCGGGCCAAGACCTGGCCATGCATGTCGTGGATCGGGACATGGGGGACGAGGTTCGGTCGGTTCGCAGCTTGTCCGGCGGCGAGCGCTTCCTGGTTTCCCTGGCCTTGGCTTTGGCGCTGTCCCGGATGGGTGGACATGGTGGGCTGGCGGCCACGCTGTTCATCGACGAGGGCTTTGGGTCGCTGGACGCCGAGAGTTTGGACTTGGCTATCGATGCGCTGGAGGCGTTGCAGAGCCAGGGGCGCACCGTGGGTGTCATCAGCCACGTCGAGATGATGAAGGACCGGATCCCCGTGCAGGTGAATGTGACGCGGTCGGGTGGCGGCAAGAGCCGCGTGTCCATCAAGGGGACGAACTGGGCTGAAAGCGCATGACTGAAGCTGCCACGGTTGAACTGATCGAGCTGCTGCCGAACGGCTTAGTTTCGATCCTGAAGGCAAGGCAGGGCATCAATCTCATGAGCTTTGCCTTCGCCCGTGGGGAAGGCCTGCATCCTAAGAAATGTCATAGTTTTCGCTCCTCTTTGGGTTGGGTATATACGTAAGTATATATATCGATTGGCCTGCGCGACCTTGACTGCTCGTTTCGTTGGAGTAGTCTATGCAACTAATAAGGGATAAAGTGTGAGCATCTGGGCTTTTCTCCAATGCCGTGACACTAATAGTCTGCAATTTTCTCACGGAGAATATCATGTCTGACATAGTAGAAGTTGCTACGTCCGTTAGCGGTCTCCTAATTATGTGGATCGTCATGATCATATTTAATGTCGCGGTTTTAAAATTGTTAACCGGATCATGGGGTAAAATTGACGTTAGAGATATGGTCAGGGAAAAAAATCCGAAATTATCTTTGAATACCGTGCCTGTTATTCCAAATCAAGATGGCCAAACATCTGATAAATCGACAAATACGAGCTACAGTAGAGTTTCTGGCCTCGTTGGCGCTATCGTTCTTACTTGCTTCTTCTGGGCATTTGGGAACGTGATTATCTACAAATTCTTTGTTCACCCAACAGATATCGAAGTTGGGGTAAAGGGTGCCGCTGGGTTTTTGCTGGCTGGCTCCGCGCTTTTTGCTCCGTATGCTTTTAATCAACTGAGTAGCGCCTTCAAATAGTGGCGAAAATTGAGCGAGGAAAACATGTACGCCATTGGTGCTCGATGCGTGTGCGTTGTTGCTAGCATGGCAATACTCGGTGGGTGTGTTCGGTATTCCGCACCCGATATAATGTCAATTAATGCTGCAACTAGCGTATTTCCCGCCTTGAAGAAACCAGACGATGTTTCCGAATTGGCAAGGAAATATGCTTTTGTTTATGCGTCAAGGGCAGATGATGCCGCTGTCTCTGTTTCTATCATAGATTATGGAGTAATCGGTGCTGCGGGGGTCGCCGCAGGCGGTGCGCTGTTTAAATCCCACTCAGATCTTCTAAAGGGAGCTGGGTTGGCTGGCGGCATGTTAGCGGCATTCGATACCCAACTTGACCCGAAAGATAATGCGGCCCTGAATGCTGATGCGGCAGCCGCGATGGTGTGCGTCGCAGAGTTGGCAGATGAAGTAACAACTATGTATAAGGATGTGGATGGCACTGATAATGACGAATTTGAGACCCTAAAAAGTGCATTTGCGCAGCGGAGCGGAGATAGCGGGTTATCAGATGCCGTAAGTTTGCCTAGGGTTTCTGTTTATTCTTTAATAAATGTTATGATGGAAATCAATAAGGCATATACGGAGCAGGCGTTATCTCATCGAGTTCGCCCGGATTTCAAAAGTATTTCGGATGGAATTAAGCAGTCGTCGGAGGGCGTTTCCGCTGCTGTTGTCAATAGTAGCAGTGCAATTAACGGCCTCATGCTGACGAGAGCTAATGGCTTCACAGGTGTTATAGAAGAAGATCAGAATTATGATATCGCGAATTTCGTAAAATTCGCAGCTGAATTTCGGTCAAGAATTAAGGTATGTAAGTCAATTATGGGCTTGCAATGATATTTTGCACTATCTCTTATTTGGCTAGATAGTCGACTGCTCCAATACCATCTAAGTGATGGAGTGGTTGCAATTATGCGGAGCGAAGGGATGCACTGGCTCAGGCTGGTGATCGCCACTGTGTTGCTGGCGGTCGGACTGTTGTTCACCGGCGCCACGGCATCGGTGGCGGGTGCTGTGGCGCTCTTCCAGACGGCGCAGTCGGCAGCGGCTCATTGTCCGAAGGACGTGGTGGTGTGGGTGAACACCCATACCGGCGTCTTCCACTTCAAGGGGCAGCGTTGGTACGCGGCGACCAAGCAGGGAGCCTTTGTGTGTGAGGCCGAGGCCCTGCAAGGTGGCATGCGAGCGACGAGAAACGGTCAGTAGTGCCCGGGGGAGTGGATGGTCAATTCGATCAGCGGTCGCGACGTATGGTTGGCAGCCAATGTGCTGGTGAGGCAGCATGGAGTCGATGCCCCGATCTTTGCCGCCACGCGAGCTGATGAATGGCTGGCGGCGGGCGACATGGACCAGTACCTGTTGTCTAAACGCATCCTGCATGCCGTCGATCAGCTACTGCTCGCCACGGCACCGGAAGGCGGCCAGGTCATCTGAGGGGGACGCCTTAGGGGTGGGGCTTTGGGCGCCAAGGGCTATGGGCGCAGGTCGTCTCCCACATCACGGGCACGTCCCCGTCTGGCTTCCACATTTTTACCCAGAATCTCTCACGCGCGCTGGTTCTCTGCGGCGCGATGCCAAAATTGAACTCCTTGCCAACAAATGCCTCGGTGACTATGTCGTCGGTTAAAGGCTTCCCGGTATCTGGAACCTTGCGCATGCCATTATCATAATCGATTTCAGATATATCGGAGCCATTCACCCAAATAGGGTGCGAGTAAATGACGGAAGAGGCGACATCGATCACGTCACCTTTTTGCATTTCGTCCTGGCTATTGGGCATGACTTCTATTACGCGGACCTTTAGGTGGATTAACTCGGTTGGAATGCAGAATGTTGAGTTCGGGGGCATGGTCAATCGGCAGTCCTTGCTCCGAGCTTCAACAACCTCACCTCGGACCATCGATGACGCTCCGCAGACCAACTGCTCTCGCGAGGCGGGCGTTATTGCACCTGCCGACGAGCTGAACAGGCCTGCGATGGCTCCCAGAATGCCGATCCTCGATATCCGCCGTCTCATGGATTCTCCCATTCCATCCCCGGTGATGATGTCCATCGAATGAGCCTGTGTCTATCTGTCCGCTTCCCGGCGGTCGGGCTATGGGCCGTGAGACCGGCTTTACTGAACCACATTATCTGCGCGGGCGAGCTAGGCGTCGTTCCGTTGACATAAGAACAAAAGAAGAACAGTATCCCCGTGACGTTCCTGACATGCGGACCGGAGGAGAGAATGACGCCATCGATGTCCCTGCTGATCACCGCGTCCGAGCCGGACCAGGTGTCTCTGCTGCTGGCCGATCTGATCTATCTGTACGGCACGCGGATCGAAGTGACCGAACGCTTCACCGATCCCACGGATGGCGACGCTGTCACCCACTGCGCGTCGCTGGAAATCCGTCGCCCAGAGGCTGCCCACGCTCCATAAGGCAACTCGGCCGCCTGCATCGGAGGGGATGCAGGTGGCGTGGCCGTGGGCCAATGAATGATGAATCCATGTCCGGATCACCGCCGCCCAAGGAATGCGGCGGGTATCCCCTCTTTGTATCCGGAGGTCTGCCTTGGTTCGCGTGTTCATGTCATACTCCCATGCCGACGAGGCGCTGCGGGATCGCCTGGAGGTGCACCTGACGCCCCTGAAGCGTCGCGGTCTGGCGGTGTGGCACGACCGGCGGATGCTGCCGGGCGACGAAATTGATGAGGGGATCCAGCAGGCGATGGCGGCGGCTGACATCGCGCTGATGCTGGTCAGCCCGGATTTTCTGGCGTCGGCATATTGCCATGATATCGAGATGCAGCGGGCGGTCGACCGTCATCGTGCGGGTTTGTGCCGTGTTGTCCCGGTGATCCTGCGACCGTGTGACTGGCCTTCAACACCGTTGCGGCAGTTATTGGCGCTTCCCTGCGATGGGAAGCCGGTGACGCAGTGGGCGGACCAAGATCAGGCGTTTTATGAGGTGGCCGTGGCGGTCCGAAAGGCCGTCCTTGAGAGTCCCTTTTCCTTTTGCGGGAAAAGGGTTGACGGACAGATGTCGCCGCGTTGGGATTAGGCACCAGGACAGATCCGGTGTGCTATGCCTCAGTATGCTCTTTATGGAAATGAGCGTTTGGTTGCGGCTGATGCTGATGACCAAAAAGTCCTTGAGCGATTTAGGCGACTTAGCAAAGATCGTGATTTCCGGATGCGATGCTGTCCGCACATCCGGGCCCAATTCGTTAAGCGAGAGAATGGAACGGTATTCTTCCGACATTTCGGCGGAGTGGGCCACAATTGCTCCGGTAGCAAGGTTAGTGAGGAACACGAGCGCCTAAAGGTCGCAGCATATAGGGTCGCAAAGATCCACGGTAGATTAGCTGAATTTGAAGTGAGCGGACCTGGCTGGCGCGCTGATGTTTTAATGACAAATCCAAAAACCGGAAGACGGACCGCAATTGAAATTCAGCGGTCTGACCAGACTATTGACGAGACGCGTGATAGAGTTACGACTCATACGTCTTCTGACGTTACGAGCATGTGGTTCTTCCTCAAGGAGGAAAACTATAAGGAAGTGCCAACCGACCTAAAGAATGCTGGCTTGCCAGCGTTCTTGCTGTCTGGAGACTCGGCCGAGGATAGGGAAATTCTTCTAAAAGAAATACTGGGGAATATTCTTACTGGTAAGCTCGTGTTTGATGACGGCGCCCCCTTGGAGGGTGCGGACCTAGAGATTGTTGGCTATGACTACCCTTGTGTCTGTGGAGAGGAGTGGTTTAGGACAAGCTACGCAGTCGTGTATCCGAATAGAATTCGCGGAGATCAGCTCGTATATGCGAAGCCAATAGGAAGTCTACCGGGCGCTCAAAGATATATCGAAATGTGCGGCCAGGTTCTGGCCAGGAAAACAGGAATTATACGGAAGTCATCACTGGGAACTATGGAGCTATGCTGCCCATCATGTTCGCACAGCTATGGAGATGAGTTTCTAACTTCGGAGCAGGCAATAGTCTGCCCTGAAACTATAAAGGTGGGCGCCTATGATGCTAGAGCCGATATTCACGATTTTCGCCCACAATGGCGGAGTCCGTCCCCTCCAAGCTACCGGGAACAGACGTGGGAAGCCGAGAGATGGAAAAACTTAATTGGTCAGGGGCGCTTTAGAATACTGGAGGACAGAAGAACCAGGCGTGAGCAGGAGATTCGTCGGATACAAGCTGAGGAGGAGCAAAGACACCGTATAGAAGAAGAAAAAAGACTTTATAAGGAGCGCGAGATCGCAGAAATATTTTCTAGAGAATTTGCGCGACTACGCACATATGTTCAAGATGCCATGAGCGAAGATGAATTTAATTCATGGATTACGCGGCCGATTGCGCTGTTGGATGGGCGTTCGCCGGAAGTCTGTCTAAAGGAGCATGCTAGTGCTGTGTGGAATACGGCGGGGTATGCAAATTCTGCGGTCACAAAGTATGTCATTGAGGTAAGGGAGGGAGGGCAGCACTTCCTGGCAGCGGCGCTTGGAATGGAAAATTTCCATTTCCGAGCAATTCGCCGGAAGAGAATTAAAGGATTGCAGGAAAATTCAATCCAAAATTCCGAAGGAGTTGCCCAGTATATTGGGAGATCTCTGGCAATGATAGCAACTGACTTTAAAAATTATCTACTCGATTGTCTTTTCTATCGTTAAAAGCCACCATTCGGTGCCGATCTAAGCTGCTTGACCTCCGGCAATAGCTACAGGATTTGGCGTCGGCATTGAGTGAATGCTGCACCGAGGCATTGGCAAGAGGAGCAGATGACTTGGTTGGGTATGTCAGCGAACGGGACGTCTGGCTGGCAGCCAACACCCTGGTGAAACACCACGGGTCTGAAGCCGCGGTATTCGCGGCCATGCGCGCCGACGAATGGCTCAGCAAGGGGGACATGGACCAGTACAGCCTGTCACGGCGTATCCTGGCGGCAGTGGACCAGCTACTAGCGGCCGCCCCATCGCCAGGAAGCAGGCCGTCGTGACGGCCAACCCGATATCGGCCGTCACAGGAGCGGGCCTACACTGTCACGGCGTATCCTGGCGGCAGTGGACCAGCTACTAGCGGCCGCCCCATCGCCAGGAAGCAGGCCGTCGTGACGGCCAACCCGATATCGGCCGTCACAGGAGCGGGCCTACACTGCGGGCAAGAAGCGGTTATTCAGTAAGCCATTCGTCCAGATCGATCTTGGACCGGAAGTAGATGGATTGGATGACAGCTTCGCCACGATATAAGGGAGTGCCGTGAAACACGACGTACATCACCTTCTTGGATGTAATGGCGGGGATCAGGTTCCAGAGGACGGACATGGGGAGGCTGCCGAGATAGCCGGACTTATTCGCCCGTAGGGTCAGGGTCCCGACGCACCTGGGAATGAACTCGCCGTCTTTGTCAGCATCCAGCGACTTGTCGATGTCCCGATTGCCCAGTAGGTGACCTTCGATCTGGCGGCCCGCGATGCTGGAGGGAGCGATAAAGTGGAGGTTCAGCAGAAGGGTAGCGTACTCGCGATAAGGCCTTGCTGGCTTTGGCTCGTCACCCACCGCCAGGAGATAGTCCAGGCCATGGTCATCGATCTGGGCGACATACGATTGCATCTTGGATTTTGCCGGACCCCGGCGCCGCTTTGTTCCCGCCGTCGATTTTCCTGAAGATGCCATGATGGGGGCTCCGCTTATCTCCCAGCCGGTGCTCTCCCTTGAAAATTGGGGATGGTGGCCCCAAGTTCCGGGGAAAATATGTGGGGGATGCTATGACCATCGCGGTTGTGATTACGGCCGTATTCTCATATTTCTCATCTGCATATGTTGCGAAGGCGGCTTGTGTGCCCTTAGCGTGGCTCGCATCTAAAAGAATAAATACGGGTGCGTTCCATATAAAATCGATAAGGTGGGTTACGCCTTTGTTATGTCGTGCGTCCATTTCATTATATTTGGTGTTTCTTGTTGATCATGTAAGGGCAGCGTTACTGGGAGACAGTCCGCTGAATGCAATGATTGCTGGTTCGGCATTAATTTCTGCCGCAGTTCTTTATTTATTTTTCATGTTGATGGTGGCGTCTGTGCCGACAATTCAGCGGGACAGTCTACGTGCGGCACACCGTCAACGTGGATGGATTATATTCTATACGCTGGTCACGGGATGTTTGGGGTATTTGGCTTGGTATGATTTCAATTGGTTGGATCCATACGCCATCAGGTTTGCGGCCCTGCCAGTTGTTTACTTGCTAATGGGCTTGCCGATTATCTCTGGGCGCTGGTTCTTTTATGCTGCAAGTTTCTTTAACTGATGTTGGCTCATCCGATATGGGCATGGGGGTGGCCAGGAGCATATAATCTGTATGCGATGATGGGCAGCCTATTACCATATATGGTATGGCTCTCCCTGCTGTGCTACCTAGGTGCAGCGCTGCTAAGTGACTAGAAGATGATTGAGCTAACCAGCGGCCCCGCAATGAAGATCCTCCATGACGTGGAGCATGGAGAGCTTGTGCTATTTTCCCTTTCAGGGAACCCTGCGTGGGGTCTGGTGCTCGGCCAGACTGGGGTGGCTGGTCGTCTCGTTTTAATATTGAGGTCTAGTGGGGATGGACAATATCCAGCCCATGGCCATTTCGATGGGGGCTTGCCAATAATTCCTTTTGGGAGGGATTATCGTATAGCAATTTCATTGGATACTAATGAGATCGGCGTAGATTTTTACGGCCCTGGGAGTGTGGGCTGGATAGTAATTAGTGATCGAAAGAAGTACGTTCGATCAAATGGTTTAAGTTGGCGGCCAGGATCTTCATTAGTTTGCCTTGATGATGGGTCGATGACTTATAGCGCTAGTGATAGTGTGGTCGTTAAGACGTGGTCATTAAACGTCAAATCGGGCGATGGCTTGACGTACGAGCCCCTAGTGAGTTTTTCCATATCTTAAGTTGATTTCGAGGGCTAATCGTGACGCGGGTCTTTTGTTCGTACTCTCATGCTGATGAAGCTCTGAGGAAGCGGTTGGACGTTCACCTGGTGCCACATAAGCGGCAGGGGGCGACCATCTGGAACGACCGAGAAATGTTGGCCGGAGATCAGTTGGATGAAACTATCCGGCAGGAGCTTGCTGCCGCCGACGTGATTCTGTTGCTGCTGAGTCCAGACTTCATCGCGTCTCCATACTGCTACGATGTCGAGATGCAGCGGGCGATTGAGCGAAATCAGAAGGGCGAATGCCGGGTGATCCCGGTTATCCTCAGGCCCTGTGCGTGGTTGTCGACGCCGTTGAAGAGCCTGTTGGCAGTGCCCAAGGACGGAAAACCTGTAACCCAGTGGCCTGACGAAGATCTGGTGCTGCACGAGGTGGCTACGGAGATCGGCAGGGCTATTGCGGCGCCTAAACGAGCGCCTGCGGTGGCTCAGGCCCCGTCCGCCGGTGCGGCCCCATTCCAGGCGGCGTCGGTGATGCCTCCCGTGCCGCAGAAGGTAACCTCGTCTGTGTTGCCGAAGCTGAACGTTCGGCGTTCATTTACCGATGCTGACAAGGACCGTTTCCTCGACCAGGCATTCGAGGAGATCGCCCAGTTCTTCCAAGCCGCCTTGGCTCAGGCGGAACAGGAAAACCAACACGTCACGACATCGTTCAAACGAGTCGACGCCAACACCTTTCACGCCAACATCTATGTTGACGGGCAGGCTAAGGCCCGGTGCAAAATATGGAATGGCGGGCAGCGTGGTTTCGCCGGGGGAATTGCGTATTCCCAAGACCAGTCGCCAACCACAAGCTCCCTGAACGAAAGCCTTTCGGTAGACATGACGGAAACCACCCTCGGCTTACGGCCGATGGGTATGACTGCGATGGGCAACTCCAATCGGCAAGGCGTGCTCGACGTACAGGCGGGGGCGGAGTATCTCTGGGAGGTGCTCGTCAGGCCTTTACGACGATAGAGCCCAACGGAATTTTGAGTGCTGCGCGCTTCCGAAGTGGGTCTCGATTATACGATTTGTACTTTGGCTGACTATCTACAGTCCTGCGTCGTTGTTGCCATTAAAGTTGTGAGCGTAAAGCCCTGTTGAGAGGTAAGCATGCGGCGTAGGCCGCAGGCTGGCTATTCGGGCGCGATCCATCGCTTGAGCAGTCCGGGATTGTCCTTGTGGATCTGGACCAGGTCGGTAAGCGTCTCGATGCCGAAGTCGGTGAAGGCCATGACGGTCTCTTCGCCCAAGCCGTAGACCCAGATCAATCCGTCTTCCTGGTCCATTTCGGAAGCGACGTCCCATAGCCAGTCCTCGTCCTCGCCGAGCAGCTGGGCGACGCGGGTGATGGTCTGGACGTGATGGACCTTGTTGACCTGCACCGTCAGGCCGCCACGGCGGGTGTCGCCGCCGCCTTGGGTGTCCAGCGCCACGGCAGCAGGTCGTCGAGCCTGTGAGCCGGGTGCGCGGCGATGCGGGCGAGGACGTCGGCCAGCCAGGCTTGTGGGTTGACGCCGTTCATCTTGGCGGTGACGATCAGGCTGTACAGGGCGGCGGCACGCTGGCCGCCGCGGTCGGAGCCACAGAACATCCAGGACTTCCGTCCCAGGGCAATGCCACGCAAGGCGCGTTCGGCGGCATTGTTCGACAGGCAGACGCGTCCATCGTCCAGGAACAGGGTGAAGGCAGCCCACCGCTTCAGGACATAGTCGATGGCCTTGGCGAGGTCATGTCCACGGGACAGCTTGGCGCGCTGCTCATGCAGGTAGGCCCGCAGATCCTCAACCAGCGGCTTGCTCAATTCCTGGCGGACCGCCCGGCGCTCCTCGGCGCTCTTGCCGTTGATCGGCCGCTCGATGGCGAACAGGGCGTCGATGCGGCGCACCACCTCGATGGCGATGGGCGAGAGCGCGATCGTCTTCTTGCCTGCGGCCTGGCGCCGGGCGTTCTCCTCAAGATCGGCCAAGGCGAAGAACGGTCGCCGGGCATGCACCCAGCATCCCGCCTCCCGGATCCGGCCGGGACTTCGCTCGGCCGCGTACAGCGCACGATAGCCGTCGAAGGCGTCGGCCTGGAACAGCCCGGCATATCCGGCCAGGTGGCCCTGCGGATGCTCGCCCTTGCGGTCGCGCGAGTAGCGGAACAGCGCCGCCGGCGGCGCCGTCCCGCCGAACGGCCGGTCGTCACGGACATAGACCCAGCAGCGCCCGGTGTCGGTCTTGCCCTTGGCCAGGACCGGCACGGTCGTATCATCGCCATGCAGGCGCTCCGCCGCCATCACATGGGCCTCGACCCGCCGCAGCAGCGGCTCCAGCGCGGCACAGCTCGCCCCCACGGCGTCGGCCATGGTCGACAGGCTGACCGGCACGCCTTCCAGCGCATAGCGCTCGGCCTGCCGGTTCAGCGGCTGGTGCTGGCCGAACTTCTCGAACAGGATCATCGCCAGCAGGCTGGGGCCCGCCCATCCCCGGGGAATGGCATGGAAGGGGGCGGGGGCCTGGCTCACCTTCTCGCAGTCCCGGCAGCTGAACTTCTCCCGCACCGTCTCGACCACCTTCCACTGGCGCGGGATCACTTCCAGCGTCCGGGTCACGTCCTCGCCCAGCTTGCGCAGCCGCGTGCTGCCGCAACAGCCACAGGCCGTCGGCGGATCGATCACCACCCGCTCACGCGGCAGATGGTCGGGGAATGTGGCGCGCTCGGCATGCTTGCGGGTGAAGCCCGCCACGGTCGTGGTCTTGGCGACGGCGGTCTCCGCCGCCAGCTCGTCCTCGGTGGCGCTGGCCTCCAGTTCCTCGAACCGCAGGGCCAACTGATCGACCAGCCGCGCCGACCGTTCCGAGCGCTGGCCATAAACCTGGCGCTCCAGCTGGGCGATCCGCAGCTTCTGGTGCGCGATCAGGGCCAGGTCTTCCGACGCCCGCGCCCGTGCCACCGCCAGCTCCGCCGCCGCTTCCAGCGCCTGCGCGCGCGCCATCACCAGTGCTGCTTTCAGCGCATCGATGTCGTCCGGCATGGGGGCATGATCGGTATCCATGACGCTGAGTGAATCATGAATCCGCCCCCGCCGCTCCTGGAAAGTGGCGCTGGTCGACCCTATCCGGCACTGCTCGGCCGCCAGGTGTGCCGGGGGTTGCGCCAATCGATGCCGTCGAGCAGATAGGCCAGCTGCGCCGCCGATATCCCCACCACGCCGTCGGCCGGTGACGGCCACAGGAAGCGCCCCTTCTCCAGCCGCTTCGCATAAAGCGACATGCCCAGGCCGTCATGCCACAGGATCTTGATCAGGTCGCCCCGGCCGCCCCGGAAGACGTAAAGGTCACCCGCGTGCGGATCGCGGCCCAACGCCTCCTGCACCTGTAGGGCCAGGCCGGTCATCCCGCGCCGCATGTCTGTCCGGCCCACCGCCAGCCAGACCCGCACACCCGACGGCACCGGGATCATCGCCGCTCCAGAACATCGAGCACACGGCGGAGTGCCTTGCCATCAACCGTGGCCTCAACCCGGAGGCGGTAGCCATTCGGCAATTCGATCTCGATCCGTCCAGCATCCATCGGTGCCGACCTCTTCTCCGCGCTTCGCACGTCCGTGATCGTCACCGGCAGCAACGCGGGGCCGTCCTCACACGTCGGGACCAGCAGACCGTTGCCATACTGCCGCCGCCAGATGAACAGCTGGTTGGTGTTCACATCGTAACGCCGCGCGACCACCGAAGCCGATGCGCCGGGCTCGAACGACGCCGCCACGATCTCACGCTTCAGCGCTTCACTCCACGTCCGACGCCGGCGCTTGCCGCCCATCGTGTCCATTATCCCGCTCGTGGACACTTCACACCCTCACAGGCCAGATCTCCTGCCATCTTCAGCGAGCGGTATCACAGATGGAAGGCGGCCCTCAGCGGAGGGGTACGTTGAGAGCCAAGGAAATTTGATGAATCTGCATGGATCAAAGCGCAGGTTCAATTCAATAGGGCATAGATGCGTAGGTTAAAAGCTAAACACGGGCGATCGATTTTGGGTAAGAATCACGAATGTATTTTTTGTAAATAGAATATGATTATATCCTCGATTTGTGACGCATAATCTCTCCAAGTATTTGCCTATCGCGACCGGGCATATCTTGCAGGGATTCATTCGCTAGTGATTCTAAAGTGCTCGTTGCGAATTCTCCGGTCTTGTCCATTCCTATTTTTTTTCTTTGCTGCTGGGATGGCTCATTGTCAATTCTAATGTGTCTGTCTAATAAGAATTGAGATGTTAGTTCAATAGAAAGTCTCTCTTGCGCTCTCATGGTAATATCGTAAAGCCGACGAGCAAGGAGCCAGCGAATAGCCCCGTATTTCCCTGGCACTCGGTAATGGTCATTTAAGCTTTCCCCGGCAGTGCCGATGCTGAGCATCTTTAGCTCGTGCCGATCAGGGGCCCATATAGACAGAGCTTTGATTAAAGCAATTGAATCAGGGGAGTTTGCAATTATCCCGCCATCGACAAGGTTGTCTCCTTTGATGGCTTGCTCGGGAAAGTAGGTTGGTGCTGCTGAGGTAGATAAACATGCTTCGAGAAGAGTTACATCGGAGTACGACTCGTTTAGAAATGGTCCCGTGGAAAAGATAACGGGCTTGGCCAGTGATCTATTGACTGAAATAATAAGTAGAGGTTTCTCAATCTGAGAAAGTTTAGAAGATGCTTTATCCCCAAGAACTGCCTCTATTGTGCTCTTTAGCCCATCAGCACTATATCGTGTCCTCAATATTCCTTTCCGAGGGAGGGGAATATTGAATCCTAACAAAGGCAATCTGATAGAAGAATCGAATATTGCCGGGCCATTTTTTTTCATCGCAGAATGTATTTGACTCACCGGAATGCCAGCGGCCAAGCCACATGCTATAATGCCGCCAATAGAGGTTCCAGCTATCAAGTCAAAACGGTCAACGATTGGCAGATCGCTCTTTTCTTGCAGAGCCATTAGTATTTTTGCGGTAAAAATACCGCGATATCCGCCACCGGACAGGGAGAGTATTTGGCGCAATATGATCCCTCCCTTTTCTAAATCAATAATTAATGAAACTAAGGCCGCGAGATGATAATACTTGATGATACGGTAGGCTGCGTTCTACTAACTGTAGCTGGGCTTGCATTGCTGTGGCTACGACTTGGCGAGAATCATCTCCCAACTCGACGAGTTGCCCGTGCTGATCTATGGAGTCAAGTTGCAGATTCAGTAAGTCAGACCAAATAATCGATGTTTGCCAATCAAATGGGAGAACAAGGCCCCGGGTGCTCGATGAGTGAACGAGGTTTCTTAGTCTTTGTTCTAGAGTCTGTTTATGTGGGTTGGCAATGGGTATCTTTCTTATAGCCTCATATGCTCGCCCTATGGAGATGGTGCTAATGTGAATCTGATTATTTCTATAAGGAGCAAGAGCTTGTGTTATTGACTTCTTAAGTCCAATAACATCCAAGAGCGCGCGCGTGCTCAGGAGAAGCATCGTTTAGATCCGGAATGAGTTCGTGTTGCTAAGCTCATCTTCTAAATCTTTTTCAGGTGCGTCCGCCAGCAAAAAAGAACTCTGAATATCCTCGCGTGAGCGCGGGCGTTCAGAGAACGGGATGTCATATGACCCACCAGTTTGGAAGCACGGTATTTCCATTAAGAATTCTATGAAAGGCTGGGAATCAATAATTTCCGAAACTAACTCAGTTAGGTCTTTCGCTGAAATTATAACGACCGAGCTTTCAGATTCAGAAGATCCTATTACCTGGGCATGCCCATCTCGTGCAGCGCGAACAATCTTTGAGAACTGATCTCTGGCTTCCCGCACCCCTAAGATGTTGCCAGCCGCTTCTGTCAGGGCGGCTGTCATATTTTTTGCCGCTGCGTCCTTGTTCCCAGACATCAAGTTCTGACTGATACGGTTTAGCTGGAACCATTCCATAAGGGCCTCCATAGGATATGCTAGACTTACGCCGGTGGCCACGGAATGTCAAGACGGTGGCCACCTTCCGCTCTGCCTTTAAGTCGCCGGAACCGCTGGGCCAGAGGTAAGCCTTGGCATGTTCAGCCGATGCGGGTTGCGAGAATAATCCCAGTATGGCTTGCATAAACAGTCCTAGACAGCGCTGTTGAGATGGGGCCACCGACGAGACATTTCCACAGACAATAGGCGAAACCAAAGACGAGCAGATATCATTCAAAATTATAATAGACTCTGCTTTTGCAAGAGACTGGGCTTATATCTCAGGGGGTGGCTGGAATGATGGGCGAAGAAAGTTTATGGACTTTGTGATGAGGGCGACAGCCTCTACAAAATTGGTTCGTCGATGGTCAATTCGCTACTCCTGAGGTCCAAATCTCGCTCGCCTATGGAGCAGATCACCGGGCTCCTTTGGTCTGAAAATACGACGACACCTAAACAAGATAGTTTTTTGGAGGCCCATCAAGGTCGGCCCCCTGGAAGGGGCACATAGTCAGCTCAAAGCCATTGCGCGGAGGACGCACCCACCCTAGCCGTTAGAAGCCAATCGCTCTCTTAATGAAACGTTGTCGATTGGCCGCGAAAATGACAGTTAGGCTGATGACAGCCATGGTCCAGACGATGATGCGCACCATGAAGAAGGCGTGCTTGATGGTGTGCTCGGCGAACACGACGTGCCAGACCGGCACCACCAGGAAGGCCCCGAGCAGGAGAGGCCACCGGGTGTGCCGCGCCGGATCCCAAGCGCCAACCGCTGATGGCCAGGGCGACGGTTGCCACCATCACGGATGTCCCTAATGCCAGGATACTGATACCCCGGGCACCCCACGCCATGATTGGCATCATGTGGGCCACCTTGGCGAAAGCGTACGCGGCGGCCAGAACGCGGGTGTGGGACAGCATCTCGCTGGTGATGCCATAGGGCGCCAACATCGCCTGCTCCCGCGCCGACAGATCGACGCTGTGCCCCATCCGAACAGCCAACTCGTCGGTAAAGGGCTTCAACTCGCCCCAGCCCCAGACGCCCATCACGCAGGCCATCTTCAGGGCAAAGCACAGCAGGCCGGTCAGCAGGAACCACAGGAGCCCGGTGATCGCCCGGCGCCGTATCAAGGCCGTCTCTCCACCGTCCAGCGCCAACATCATGAAGAAGACGCAGACGGACGCGGGGATGGCGCCCGTCAGGAAGTCCAAGCTCGCGGTCAGCGCGCCATAGAAGGCTATGATGGTGGCGAAGGTGACCTCGCTCATCCGCGACATCGGCCGCCACTATGATCAAAAAGCCCAACGCCCGCTCCCTGTTGGCTTTCCAGCCGAACGCGGCCGACATCACGTTGGCCGCCAACACATGAACCAATACCGCTTCTCGCAATGCCTCCTGATGACGATAGACCAGCTCTTGGCGAACGCCCCATCACCAGGAAGTAGGCCATCCGAAATCGGCCAGCAGTCCATTCTGAATGTCAGTAAGCCTTCACCGAGGCACTGCGCAAATCAGAACTGCACGACCCAAGGTTCGCCCCTCGCAAGGCCGCGGACCTTGCAGCCGTTGGGTAGGACGCCCTCATAGCTTTGGTGATGATGTCCATGGATGACCAGTTTGGCGCCGCAGGCTTCCGCGGCCTGCTGGATCCCCAGGAAGCCGTACCGATGCGTTGGCGGTGCCTCGTGGGTGAGGAGAATATCGGCCCTTTCCACGCGGCCAATTTCCGCCAGCAGATCATGGTCTTCCGGAAAAATCAGGCCATGGTATTTGATTGGCAGTCCGCGACCGTCCCGGGCGCCCACGTCCCGCTGTCGCTGGAGGTGCGGATGCTTCCGCAGCCACGCCTCCCGTGACCAGAAGAACGGACCCAGGTGCTCATGGGAGGATTTCGGGAACCAGACCATCGGGCTGTAGATTCCCGATAATCCGGCGACCATCACACCTTCAATTTCCTCGGCGCGTCCGTGCAGGTTCCCGGTCGGATGGTCCTCGACCAGGTTGGCAAACCAGGCTGGGCTGTCGACGTCATGATTCCCAATGACATAACGAACCCGGATGCCAGCCTCCCACAAAGGCGCCAGCGTCTCGTGGATTGGGCGGCTCAGGTCACAGTCCCCGACTATCAGAACGGCGGCGGGGCGCACACGCTGGCACACTTCGAGCAGCGGCTGCCAATCCCCGTGGGGGTCACCCACCGCCACGATGGGGCGTCGCATCAGCTTCTCCTCAGTCGCTAGACCTCAATGACTTTGGGCCGGAATTCCTCAGATCCAGGCTCGTAGCCTAGATAGCCGCGCTGAGCCGCCACGACGCGAGTGCCGCCGATCTGGGTGTCCAAGTTGAAATGCGTGTGCCCGAAGATCCAGGCCACTGGCCGCCAGGAAATGATCTCCTGCGTCAGGTCGCTGGCGAATGCCGGTGACAACGGATCACCCACGTACTGCGGTCCGCTTGCGCCCCTGACTGGAGCGTGATGCGTGACGATCAGGATTTTGGCGTCTTCGCCGCCTTCGGCCCGGATGCGTTTCACTTCCTCCGCCAACCAGGCCCGGCTTACCAGGTGCCTCTGCCTGGCCAGGTACGGCGTGAACGGCTGCCCATTCACCGAAATCCGCACATGGTCGTTTAAGCTGTCACCGGCACGTTCCATCGAGTGCGCGATCTCGTCCGAATCGGAGCCGTTCATCGCGTAGTCAGTCCACAACGTGCAGCCAAGGACATGGAGGCGTTGACCGTCGAAATCGAACACCGCGACCTGGTTCTCCAAAAAAGTCACCGACCCTTTCGTCGCATCCGCGGCGTTCCGGAATTCCTCGGCCAGCAGGTCCAGGTCGCGGCCGTTGTAAGCTTCATGATTGCCCATCACGTAGACGGTCTTCGCACCGATAAGCTGCGCCACCTCTCGGGCATATTCGATGCCCCGCACCCCGACATTGATGTCCCCGGCGAGAATGACGAGGTCGATCTGGTCGCCGATTAGGCCATCCAGTAGCGGCCCCATCGTCGGATGGCCCGGGATGCGCCTGCGGCCCTCATCCAGTGCCAGCGAGGCCGCGGTCGGTCTTCTGGAGCCCTGCGCCGCCTCGAATTCATTGTGGAGGTCCGACATCACTGCCAGACGGATCTTCCGGTCGGTCATGATTGGGTTTCCAGGTAGATGGCTGGCCGAGCCGGATTTCCGCGCGCGTACATAGCTGCCGCGAAAATCCGGGCTGGCTTACCTTGCGTATGATGGCGTCAGTTTAAGGGCCGCTGGTGGCCTGATTGGGCTCGGCAGGCTCCCCAAGGCGATAGTACCGCGACAAAGTCCTTGCCCAGCCATCCTCGCGGTTAAAGATAATTAGCTGGCTGGTAAATATAGGGCCGTCCTCAATTAAGGGGTGGCCATAGGATTTTCCGGCCAATATGTCGTATTCACGCCTGGTGATTCGGTAGCAATTGAGTATCGGTGCTTTCGAAATTTCCGCTGATGACGGCGAAATTCCTTGCGAGAACAGCTCAAGGTCCCTGGCAATCCGACTGTATTTTCCGGCCATCTCGATTGCACTGCGTCTAATATTGGGGGATACCATAGTCTTCCTTCCAGAGTGAATGATGTCCGTTTCAGGCGGGGCTCAGCACGAGTTGGCTGTCGCCTGGGCCATTCGGCGTACCGGCGCGTGCCGATAGCAGATGGTGGACCGCGAATTCTTTGGCTTGGGCGCTCAAGACAATGCGCCCAGCAGCGGCCAAGCAAAGTCCAGGTCACCGCAAAAGACCCTGCCGAGAGGCGAGAAATACGGCGTGCGGCAGCGACTTAGCATTAAGCTTTGCGCGGGCTCTGGACAGGTACAGATCGACGGAAACGACCTTCAGATCCAGGTCGTATGCGATCTCCTTTGGCGAACTGCCATGAGCCAGGAGGTGTAGGCATTTCAACTCTCGTGGAGAGGGCGGCATAGGCATGGCAATCTCCGGCGCACGGCGGCCTGAGGTCGTCGTCTCGACTTCGCTATTTTGGAATGGTGATCACAGGCCTGGCGGCGTTACCGCCTTTCAGGGCTCGCTCAACAGGCCCGCTGTCGAGGCGATGACGGCGGCATGCGTGGAATTGCGGGCGCCAAGCTTTTTTCGAGCCCTACCCAGGTAGGCATCCACAGACCTGGAACTCAGCCCCAGCGTATGGGCGATCTGCTTGGAACTTTCGCCTCGGGCGAGCAAGCGCAGGCATTCAGCTTCCCGGGGTGTCAGCGGGTGTGTCAGCGCAGGGACGGTCATGGGCTCAAACGCGCAAGGAGACGATGGGAAAAATACCGAAATGGCATTTTTAGAAACGCCAATTCGGTAATAGCGCGCCGACGGCACGGGCGCCACTAATCTCAGCATGAAGGGATTTGGGGAAAGATTGCGCGCGCGATCGAAAGCGCTTGGCCTAACCGACGCCGAGGTCGCCGAACGCCTGGGCTTGAGCCAGCCCCGATACGCCCGGTACGTGTCCGATTCCCGGGAACCCGACTTCGACACGCTGCTTCGGATCTGTGGCGCGCTCGACATCAGCCCTAACGAGTTGCTCATGGGTGGCGAGCCGACGCGGGTTACGGACCCGGATATTGATCGTGCTGTGGTGGCCCTTATGGGCATGGACAGTCAACTCCGCCAAGTAGTTGTTAGCATGGTTCTCACTGCTCAGAAGCAGGCAACCAAGCAAAAGAAGGCTTTGAGCTAAAGGTTTTGAACAGCGGCCGCAATATGGTGAATTCTCCATATAGACCGAGCCCTGGGATTTGTTGTATGGCGCGCCCGCGCTCTGCACCATGAGCCGCCTGTTCTGGCTGTATTTAGATCTAATTGATGGTCATTAGGCGGATTCCGCAAGGATTTATTTAGTGTTGACATGAATTATGCCAAGGATTCACGGCGATAAGCACATTTTAAGCGCGAGCGCAATATAGAAGATTCCGTACCTTTCCCACTGGGCCGCGGCGATGCACGTTGGGCGCGCATAGCCCACCGTGGGGGAATCGATGATTTCGAAGATTGCCGTCGCCGCTGTCGTGGCGACTGGGATGCTGCTTGGGGCGGTCGGCGCCAAAGCGGCTGAGGAGCTGACCGGCGAGCTGGCCGCCCTCTACTATCACAAGAAAAGTGGCGACCCGCTCGACGTCGCGGGCGCGGCGGCTGGCGCAAAGCCAGTAACAACCGCCAGCCATTTTGACCGCCCAGAAGCCCAAAAAGCTGAAGAAGCCAGGCTCCGGGCTGCCCAAGCCACGGTTGACGACTCGACGCCACTGGTGGTCCTGACGAACGTGACACTGGGCGAGTACGACCGGAGCGCGGGCCAGTACACCATCAACGACCTGCTCCCTGGCCACTATCTGAGCCAAATCGTTTTCGGCCGGACCTATAAAATCGGCTTCTCGAATGGCGCGCCGGTTCCGCTCCTGCTGCCGATGGAGGAGGCGCGGAAGGTCGACCGTCAACGCGTCATCGCCCAGGTCGAAGGCCACTTCGCGGGTGTGGGCGACCCAAACGGCAAGCTGGATAGCCGCTATACGGTGCTGGTTGCGATCAGCAAGGTCACCCTGAAGATCGCGGACAATGGCAAGGTGCTGACGGAATTTACGCCGTCGGCGGCGGCGCCGGTCGCGCCCGCCAAGGCCGCCGCCGATTTCGACGTCAGCGGCTTGAAAGTCGGAATGACGGAGAGCCAACTGACAGCGGCAGCAAAGGCCTCCTTTACCGACAAGAACCTGGTCATGGGATCCGACCAGGCGTGCGGAGGTGGCTCCACGATGACCGTGTTGACGAAGCCAGCTGTGGGCACGGTGTGCGTCACCTACAAGGTTGCCGACGGCAAGGCCACCAGCATCACCGTGCGGCAGGTGCTGACGTACACCAAGACCGTTGTCGACGATGTTCGGAAGGGCCTGATCGCGAAATATGGTCCGCCCGGCGCCGCGGCCAGCCAGCGGTTCTTTGGCTGGGGTCAGAGCGTCGGTAAGCGGCCGCAGGATTTCCAGCTGTATGCGGCGCTCGACGCCGTCCAGACCAGCATGGAATACGACGCGGGTGAATCGGGCACCCCGGTTCTTTCGGTAACACTGACGGATGCAGCGACGCTCCAGGCCAAGGCTGCGCCGGCGCAGCCCCAGAATGGGACGCCGCATCTTTGATAATGGTGGCGCCCCAACGCTCTGGGGCGCCATTCAATGCCCAAGAGACCCTGCTCTGGATGGTCTATCGGAAGTTTGTAATGACCCTAGGAAGGAAGGCTCGCCCGGCGGTCCTGGGATGGTCGTCATCAGGGACCTAGCCATCGCCGACGTCCGCCGGGTCAGCGGTCCCGGCATGAGGGCATTCCTGGCAATCGCCGACCACTGGGGGCTTACCGCCCGAGAGCAGCTTAACGTCCTTGGCAAGCCTGGGCACTCCGCCTATCGCAGATGGGCGACCAGGGCCCTGTCCGGCGCCGAGCTGGCGCTGCCCATTGATACGTTACTCAGGATCTCCGCGGTGCTCGGAATCCACCAGGCGCTGCGAACGATTTTTGCGCGGGACGATGACGGCATCCGGTGGCTCAAGAGTCCCAACAGCGGTCCGCTTTTCGGCGGACAGGCGCCTTTGGCCTTGGTTACCAATGCCACCCAGGACGGCATTCTCGTTGTTCGGCGGCACCTCGATGCTTGGTGCGGCGGCCTATTCACCGCGCCTGTCCCAGGGTTCGACGACCTGGTCAGGCCCATTACCAGCAACGACTTGCTGTTCCTGTGATGCTGCTGTCGAGTACGTATCCGATGCGGTGCGTCGGGAGCGGCGATAGCCAATCTCAGCCATCAATCCGTCTTGGGCCTTACATTTTTTCTGCGGCAAACTTTTCATAAACCGCGTTCAGGACGCGTTACTGACAGTTTGCCGCTAGGCTTCTCGCTCGCGAGTTCGACTGCCAAGACAGAGGACGGGCTTTTGGCCGTCGAGGTCTGGAGTACGGGATGAACTCAACCGACGGAGCTTGGCGATCCCAGGACTGACCTTCCTGACGCAGAGGTTCACCAACGGCGTCCCCAGGATTACCCGCTGGCCTCCAGGTTTGCCAGCCCCACTCCTACGCCCTGGCCAACAGCCCATCCAGCCAGAGTAGGTATTCACGGGCGCCCGTCCCCGGTTCACGCGCCCAGTCGCCGCTGGTCAACTCCTCCAGCGCGGCATCAAGGTGGCCAGCCTTGGCCCTGAGGAAACGCGCGATGTCCTCGCGGCCTGCCGTGATCTCGTCGGCCGAAGCATCATCGATGAACGCCATCACCGCATCCTCCAGTTTGGGGCCGTAGATGGTGTGGTCTTGGTTCAGGTAGCCGCCGATGATCTGGAGAAGTGCGGGGAACTCCCGCTCGATAGTGCTTTCCATGATTGCCCTTCAGACCGATGGGTAGGCAGTGAGGATGAAATAGACCTTGTTGCCGGTCGTCGCTCGTCGGAGAACCACAATCATCTTTGACGTGCGGGACATTGTGCCGGTGACGCGCGGAATCACCCACCCCACCGATTGGCCAGCATCATATTTCAGACGTAGCACCCTGGAATTGGTGGTGGCCCATTGCTGGATCTTGGGCGCGTTCGCTTTCATCGCCTCGCTGATGAACTTCTCGGCTTCTGACCGGGTGACGAATGTCCCAGCACCTGGGATGGTGGGCTCATTGACCAGACGCTGCCGAAGATAGGCTTCCTCCTTGCGGACGTGCCGTTCAGCGATATGTCCGCCCGCATCATCCTCGACCGCGACGCTGATCCAGCCGTTGCGGATGGAGATGATCCTGAGTGCCGCCCATTTGGCGGCAATGCTTGCGGGCACAGCGATCTCGACCGCCAGGCCTACCTCGTCGGCAGTGTCGGGATCGCAGCCCAGTGCTCGCGCAGCAGCGGCGGCCCCCTGGTAGGTGAGCGTGCTGTACTCGCGTCCGGTCCATAGTTTCTTTAGGCCGGTGGAGACGTTGTCGACGGCATCCAAGGCCATGACCGTGCCGCCGACTTTGGTCAGCATGGTGGGCTCCGGCGTCACCATCAGGAACGACGCGCCCATGAACTCGATGGCGCCACCGACGATTTCCAGGGCGCCGAAAGCACGGGTCATGAAATGGCCGGTGTCGGTCTCACCGCTGGTGATCGACAGGCCTTGGAGGATGGCGGACAGTTGGACCGGCGACAGGATGACGCTCAGACCGTCATCGTCCTGCTTGGTTGTGACGTTGGCTTCCTGAAGCCATTCCAGCCCATCCATCACTCCTCCTTGGCCTCTCCGGCGCCCGGTCAGGTGATTAAGGGTGGTGTGTGACTGAGGTCCTTCAACGTGGAGCGAGGCGATATGCCGAATGGGGGGCTTGGGCGGCGGGGAAGCTACGGCTTCACTGCGTTCGGTCTGCCGCCGACATCGCGGCATTCGCATTCATGAAATATCTGACCTTGGGGTAGCAGCCGCTGGTGACCGGCGAAGTGGACAGCCAGGAGCCGTCTGGTCGCTGGACCGCCCATCCGAATTTGGCATCCGGGGATATGAGTTGCGCTGTCATTCCATCCAAGCGGACCCACGTTCCGTTGCCATCTTCCACCCAATCCAGAGTTCCCGCGAACTTCCCCACTATTCCTCCACTGCAAATGTTCCGGTGAATCAGGGTGCGCCCATACACTTTGCCGCGTATCTGAGGTAGACGCCAGCTTCAGGAAATGTACCATGCCCGGAGTGATAATAATGGGCCTATCATGAACGACTTTTTGAAGCTGTCGGCGGACATCGTCGCCGCATACGTCACAAAGAATCAGGTCGCGCCGAACGATCTGCCCGGGTTGATCCAATCTGTTTACGGTGGCCTGGTCCGCGTCGATAGCCCAGCGCCCGAGGTTATTCCCGAGGTCAAGCAGGCACCTGCCGTTTCCATTCGGAAGTCGGTTACGCCTGATTACATCGTGTGCTTAGAAGACGGCAAGAAGCTGAAGATGCTGAAGCGGTATCTGCGCACGGCCTATAACCTGACGCCGGACGAATATCGCGCCAAGTGGGGGCTGCCTGCCGACTACCCGATGGTCGCGCCGAACTACGCTGAGCAGCGCTCCGGGCTGGCAAAGCAGATCGGCCTGGGCAGCCGGACGCGGCAGCCCGAGGCGAAGAAGGGCAAGAGCGCTGCCTAAATTGCTGCCCTGCTAAGGGTGACGGGGGCTGAAGACGCCGGTAACGGTCAAGCTGAAGGCCACTGAGGCATCCAGTTAGGCATGCGCGGTGCGCGTCCCCACTGGGTTTGGCGGTTGACGCCTCCGTTGGCACCGCAGCAGCGTTCGTATTTCTTGCCGGACCCGCGGGGGCGCGGGTTGTTGCGTCCGACCTTGGTCTGACGGACGGGGGCTGGCTTTGCGGGTGGACGCGCCAACCTGATCTTGGCGATCTTGTGCAAGACCAGGATGGCGCGGAAGATTTGTCTGGCGGCTTCATAGAGGCGGTTATATCCAAAAGGGGATTTTGGATATAACTGTAAACGGCGAAGTGATTTTCCCCAGAAGTGGCGACTTAAAAATCCTCAGATGGTTTGTTTGGCTAATTGATTAGGTGGGTGTCGGCGGGCCTCACTTTCGGCGGTCTTCCGCGTTTCCGGATGGCTTGGAGCGGGGCGGTGTCTGGTCTTCGCCGCACGTTCTCGGCGCCGGAGCAGGCGATGTTGGCGCCCTATGGCATCACCAGCGAGATGCTGGCCCATAGCCGCGTTCTGGCCGCCGCATACGCCTTCGCCAAGGTAGCCTATATGATGCCCATCATGGCCTGGGGCGCCAGAGGTGTCGGCATTCTGGTGCTGGGGATCTCCGTGATGGTGGCGGCCATCTCTCCGGCCATCAGCGGGCGGCGCTTGAATCGGGAACATCGCACCCAGTGGCTTCTCCTACTGGGGGCCTGTCTGGCGGTGCCGGTCTGGTACGTCGTGTTCGCCGAGCACACCATTAAGCACGCCTTCTTCATGGTGCGTATCATCGTCTGGACCATGGCCGCCGGTGGGATCGCGGCGACGGGTCTCCGCTCGCGACTGCATTTCGGGCGCTGGATGTGAATCGGCACGATCAAATGATCCTGCCGACTTCAATAGTATCAAACGGATATCGTGCCAATCGGCGCCCAAGCTGCGTGCCGATTAATAGCCGACTGCCCGCTTGAACGCCGGGTCACGACGCAGCCGGTCACAGTCGTTGGTGTCGGGATATCCCGCCGCGATCGCCAAGGCGCGGAACCGAATCATCTCAGCCAACCCGTGGACCACTCGCTCCGGCGCGAGGGGCTTTGACGCAGCGCGCCAGCCGCCTTGCGATCTTCAGCCGGTGGTCCACCTCGGCCAGAAGCAGGGTGCTACCGTCCGACGACAGCGGCCCCCGTCAAAGCGGGCGACGACGGGCTTGTCGCAGACCGGTGACAGGTCCGGCATGGGCAGGGTAGGATCAACTTCAGCGGGCATGGCACTCTGGAAACAGCAGGTTCGGCCCTAGCAGTCGAACTCCACCTGATTCCAAAGCACTAAGCCGCTCCCGCCAACGCTGTCGAATTATCCAGGCTAGATCTGTTGTGTAACGGTGTTCCGGGAGCGGTAAGATGACCATAGGTAAGCAATTCAATGCGAACAACGCGACAGGCGAGATTGGCGTCAATCTTCTTGCCACCTTTGGCCTGAAGAATCTAGGCGTCATTGCTCGGCATCAATTGACAGACGTTGGCGTCGATATCGAATTCGAATTCCTGAATCAGAATGGCTTCATTGATGGCCTGATGCTCAAGGTCCAAGTTAAATCGACTGCGGTGCCCCCGACTGGCTCCGAATATATTTCATTGACCATGGAATATAAAGACATCCATTACCTGGCCAGACTGCCAGTGCCTGCTATCATATGTTTTGTCAGCACTAGCGATGAAGCAATATGGTGGAAGGCCGTAGATGATAACTTGGCCATTAATTTCCATGGGATCGTTCATTTTCATCGCGATCGCGATCGCTTAACGGCTGCCTCGCGAGATGCTCTCCGAAATTATGCGATGGCTGGCGTAACCACCGTCGCGAATAATGTTCTAGGCGTATACCAATTCCTCCAGAGGATAGAGTTAGGCATTCATAATTTAGATATGCCAGGAGATTGGGATACCGATATTCGTCTTGCCAATGACTGGATCGTGGAGGGCGCCACGAGAATTATAAATTCAAGATTTATGGATTTGGATATGAAGGAAATCGCCAGAAAAACGGTGACAGGCGTGCAATATTATTTCCAAGCCATCCCTCGTTGGGAATCTGATGGGCGGATCCTATCTGCTGATATTACGATATGTCCAATTCCATGAAGTCTCGCTGTTGACTGGCGTCGTGGCGTTGTTCGCCGAAGACCCCAGCTAAGCCCTTAACGCCGCTCCAAGGGATAGTAAGTTCAGCTCGATGGGCTATTCTCTGCAAGTAGGTTCGAGTTCGATAGTGTCCCAGTCCGGCTCTTTGCCGTGCCGAAAATATCTGCCCATCAATTTCACAAACACCGCCGTGGCTTCGGTAATAACGCTAAGGGCATCAGAGCTTTTTCCAATATTTATCGACCCGTGAGCTACTTTATGACGCAAATCAAATAGGCTTTTGACCTTTCGTCGAATTTCCTTCCTTTCGGATATTGAGCCACCTATCATTTGCGCAGCGCGATGAGTTGCTTTCCAGCTTATAGCTCCGCCACTTCCGTCACGTCCCAGAGCTATTTCAAAGGAAATCGCTAAATCTAGCGCGCGATTAGATAAATCGTGGCGGCACAGACTCAGTCGGAATCGCTCTGAAGCGAGCGATAAATGCGACCTCCAGGCTTCTTCCAGGCGACAAAAATACGCTACTTGTTCCGCGATCCTATTGATTTCGATAGCAGTATTATTACCAACCCACGGTGCCACCTCAGCAAAGTCCCAAATAAAGAAATTTTCTGATCTTGATAAATCGATAGAACTGTCCTCGTACTCCATCCAATATGCCGTTACGAGTGATGTTCCTAGAATGCTCGATTCTATAACTCTGGATATGACTCGAGCCGTTTCCCTAAATTCATCCACCAAATTGAACGCAGTGTCGTCATTGATCAGATAAGGAAATTTGTCAATTTCCTTTACGAGAACGGCTCCAGGAAGGGCGAATTGTCGGCGCGACCACCATACCGCTCCATCCGCGAGTTCTTGCGCCGCATTTCGTATGTGCTCCTTGAAGCTTGTTTCCGGCAGGTTGTCGAATGGAACGAATCGGAATCCTGGTAAAATCTCGACATCTTCATTAACCGCAACTCCCCATACGGCGGCTCGTTGTATAGCTTTGGTTGTCTCTGTACTGAGAACGCGGAAAAGCAAATCAATCGCCTGAGGAACTCCACCATAGGCCCACCCTAATGCTTTCCGGGCAAGGAGTTCCGAGGTGAGCACCGGGGCGCCAGTACCACTATATATCGGGCGTCCGTTAACTGCTTGATATTCCGGCAGCGCGTCGATGGCGGCGGCAACTGGAGAGATCTCAGCCTCACTTATGACAGGTCGCAGTAGCAAGGGTGTGCTTGCCGTCCGGTTCTCATAAGCGGTGACGATCCCATCGATAATTGAAGCCAACTCCTGCTTCCGTGCAGCCTGATCAGTCTGGATCATTTCGTCGCCTCATTTTTCCGTTATTCCTCATATCGTTGAGTGGTGACAGGCGCTAAGCATGCGGTTGCCACATTGCCTTTCACGAGCGTCAAAAATATTGGAGTCAGGAAGCGGCATGGGGTCATGGATGAGAGACTACTATCTCATTTGAAGCGGATCTGGTAAATTTACACCACATAGGCGTCGGCGGCATAAATGAAAATAGTCAATCTTAAGAATCTTCGAGTTGGTGATGTTATATTAGAAACTGGCATTCGGAAGATCGCCAGCGCCACAGATGATGGTCGATATGGCCATGCCAGTATTGCCCTTGGCCGCCTTATAAAGATGGAGACAGGAGTAGAGAAAGGTGCTGTAATCGCGCCGTTTGACGCTGAAATATTTTCTATGGGAAGTGATACAATTATTGGATCAAAATATGATCATGAAGTTCTTGTTCGAAGGCCAAAAAAATAGTTAGTAAAATAGATATAATATCGAGAACAATCGGAGTATTGGGTAGAGAATACTCAAAGCCAGAGCAATTAGAGAAATTTCCAAACTTGGATGAAAAAGCAAAAAGACTTATTAATATTTGGAAAATAGCGCAGGGAAGGGGGAAATTAGTTAGTATGACGGGGCGTGCCAGCGAGAATTCCCTTCCTGGGTTCTTCTGTTCGCAGATTGTTGCGGATTTGCTTGGATTTGAAAATTCGTTAATTAGTCCAAACGAACTTTCTTCACACAACGATTTGGAAACGATTACTGAGGCTTTGCAATCTGGGGACGATTGGCGCAGCGTTGGTGAGGCGTCGTACCTCAATGAAGTGAATACGGTTCTGGATCAGGGACCGAAGTCCCCGATCGTGGACGCTTGGGACTGCGTGAGAGCAGTCGCAGATGCCTGGGGCGAGTCCCAAATCGATGATGCCAAGGACAAAATAGTTAATGGTATTACGTCTCAGATTGATAAAATGATTGAGAAGGCCGTTAGAATGATAATAGATATTGAGAAGATAGAAGATAAGGTATTTTTATGAAAATAGGTCACGGCTCACTATGATTTCTATATCGTAATTGATGTGAGTGCTTATCGAAAATTCCGTCCCTGCCCATACACCAGCCGTAATGAGCCTGGCTCTGGCCGCCGAACCTCATCAGCCCGCGCCAGCGGCGTCTCGAACGGCCCGTCCAATTCGGTCAGCCCCCTGAGGATATGCCAGAGGTCCACCAGCCGGTCAGCGATGACATGGATGACTTCGCCTTCACGCTGGAGGCGCCCATGGACACCCAGCATGGTGGCCGTCAACACCTCCCGGCGCTGCTTCGCGAACAAGGACGGCCAGACAATGGCGTTCACGATGCCAGTTTCGTCCTCCAAGGTCTCAAAGATCACCCCTGACGCCGTGCCTGGCTGCTGACGGATCAGCACCAAGCCCGCGACCGCCACCCGGGCGCCATCCTTGAGACCGGCCAGCATGACCGCGGGCGTCATCCCCAATGCCGCGAGCTGGGGCCGCAGCAGGGCGCGAGGATAGCCCCTAAGGGACAGGTGGAGCGTCCGATAGTCCTCGCGGATGGCCTCGCCCAGTGGCATCGCAGGCAGCGTCAGGAAGGGCTCCTCGCCGAACTCGACCGGTGGCCGGTTGTCGCCCAGCAAGCCCCAGCCATCAGCGGCTTCTAACAGTGGCAACGGCGCGTCCCCGAGTCGCTTGACCTCCCATAGCGCCCGGCGCCGGTCCACGCCCAGGCTGCCAAACGCATCCGCTCCAGCCAGCCGCTCTCCACGGCACCGACAGAAGCCTTCGCTGTGAATCGGTACGGAATAATGCCGCCGATGACAGACCAAGGTGCCGCTCGCCGGTTTCCGAATGCAGCTGGGTAACTGGCGCCGAGGCGGTCGGAGGAAGATTGTATCGGGGTGCGAAATTCGGGAGCGGACCCAGCGTGGCGAAGAGCTGACGAAGAGCTTCTGGAGGGGTCGTGATGGAATAGCGACCACACATTTCTATCCCGATTCCCAAAGCTGCCTGAGATCTATTCTCTTCGTTTCTTGGCAAACATTACAAATCCGGCGTGAGCTGGGAGATGATTTTTCCTTAAAAAGACGGGATCAAAAAGGACAAGTGATCCGAAATTTTTCGACCCCTTGAATTCGAAATCACAAAGCTCCGTTTATCCGAAGAGACCTTGCCCGGCTGAAATGTGCGGCATAGGCTTTCTCAGGAATTCCTGAGGGCGCGATTTTCTGGGGCGTGTAGACCCGGTAGATACCGGCGGACCCTGCATGTCCCGATACGCTTGTGTACGCCCTGGTGAAGTGCCGAGGCTAAGTCAGTATGGCGAACAAGGACTCCTGGGAACTGGGGCCTCTCGGCGATGGTGTTGCCGAGGTCGTCACGGCATGCCAACACGACGGCCCGCAATCCCTCGCCAGCAGCGGCGCCAACATTGCCGTCGTGATCTCCCAAGCCGACTGGTTGGCCATTCGATCTCTACTGAAAGATCACTTGGCCGCCGGATCGGCAGCCGCATACCCTGGTGGCCGGGCCGGTGACACCCCGTTCACCTGGATCCCCAGAGTAGTCGGCAGGCAGGCCGGGGAGGATGGGAAATGACCGGTGACATACGTTGTCGACACCTGTGTCCTGTCCGATCTTCGGCGCGGCACTAAACACCCGGAACTGCTGAGATGGTGGACTGACACGTCCCCCGACCAGCTCTTGGTCCCTGCCGTGGTGATCTCGGAGATAGAACGCGGGATAACCCGCCTGCGTATCCAGGGCCGAATAGCCGAGGCCAACGACAACGACCTCTGGTTCCGCGCCCTGACGTTGGCGCTGCCGATCATTCCCTACGACGGCCAGATCG
Source organism: Nitrospirillum karajorum (assembly GCF_036348415.1). Lineage (NCBI taxonomy): Bacteria > Pseudomonadati > Pseudomonadota > Alphaproteobacteria > Rhodospirillales > Azospirillaceae > Nitrospirillum > Nitrospirillum karajorum. Next base: position 689,937 of record NZ_JAZBQB010000001.1, on the reverse strand, counting down.
CCAGGCTCCATGGGGCACTCTCCATCTCCGTTCCCCATGACGGGACCCCAAGCTTCGAGCGGGACCTCATGATCGCGGCAACGGCCTTGGACACGGGCGCGATAATAGCGACCCGCAACATACGCCACTTTTCCCTCATCGCCGCCAGCACGGGTCTTGAGCTGCTGAACCCCTACGACAGCCCGATTAATATCGAGGCGCAGTCGGGTTAGCCGCCGCCGTCTTCAGGCCCACCAGCGCCGATAAGTCGACATGAACATTGGGGCGCCGCTTCAGGCCGATCGGAACCATCCCCTCCGCGACGTCAGCCAACTGCTCTACTGGCGGGATCAGCACCGGCGCGGGGATCGGGCCCATTCAAGACCCTCAACAATTTCCTCGATCAGCAAGTCGTGCCAAAAGCCGGGCGCCTTCTCGGACATCGCGTCCTCCATGTCTGGTTGGGCCCGCCATCCCTTCAGGGTGGCCATGCCGGTCAGCCTACGCCTATTTGCCCGACGACGGGACTCGATTCGGAAACTATCGGTGGCGGACGAATACTCCCCAGAAGTGGCGCCTGAATTTTCCCCAGTTTCGCTGATCGGTCAGATTTCGGGGAGCATGCCTCCCGAGACCTCGTGGCCGGTAACCCGAACTGCCGTCGCAAGCGCGACGGGAGGCGGGAACTCACCTGCGGACGCTTGGGCGCTGGAATTGAAGGGTTTATCCCGCAAATGGGTAATTCCGGGAAAACGCGGGATAAAGCGAAACCCCACCAGCTGCTCAACTCGCGTCCGAATTCGACAGGATATAGAATGTCCCGACAACCAGTGACTTGGCTGTTCTTAAGATAAAGACTTTACGCCGAGACTATATCGGAAAAGTTCATTTTGCTTCTTGATGGAAATATCCAGAGTAGGTCTAATGATCGGCAGGCTCCTCACATCCGGTGACGCGCTATGATCGACCACTTAATGTTCTGCCAAGTACACGGCCCATATCTGCGGTCCCAATTTGGACTCGCAATGCGCCAGGGGGACTTCATAAGCGGTGATATAGCCTCCGCCAGCATACGGCTGATAGGCACTTATTTCGGGATCTGACCGTTAAAGCGGCCCAACCAAGGCCCCTGAAAATACACAGCCTTGGTTTGAAACAATCTAGCCGAACCACGGATCGTAGATCGCTAATCGCCCATTTCTGATCAGATTAATACATCAGCTTGAGGTCGTGCGCAATTGTTGCTGACGCACATCTGCGTGTATGCAAGTTGTGCCGCTACCCCGGGCCGGAGTACAAAATCATGGCCAGCACGAATGACGCCACGTATTCGACGGAATATTGGCCAATTGTTGCGGCGATTTCAGCAGACATACTCCAAATAATATGACCTGAAGCCGACGTTTTCACGTCAGCTGGTCCTGTTATTGGAATCCACCGAATAAGCGGGGGTATTATGCCTTCGAGCATTTCATTTTCGGGACCTGATCGAGGTCTCGGGCCTGGAGCTATTCAACTTTCACAAGCTGATGGTACTCCGCCTAAAGGCTATCGGGCTCGGCAGAGTGGCATTTTCGCGACCAGGAAAGTTGTCGAAGGACAAGCTCGCTGGTACCGCGACATTGACCGCGACTTCATGTACCTGCTCCAGGCAGACCCCTCCGTCATCGGGTTCCAGTCAAGGCCACACGTCGCTCACTATATCCTCAACGGCAAGCCGACCTCCCACGTCGTCGCATTCATCGTGCAGGCGGAGGCCGCCACCTACGCTGTCGACATCATCGACACGAGGCAGAAGCCGAAGGCTCGATATTGCGACGCCGACCTCCTGACCATGGCATATGGCCGGTGGGGGATTGACTATCGCTGCCTCGATGACCGGTTCGTCCACCTCGAACCCAGGTTCAAAAACGCAGTCGAACTGAACCGATGGAAGACCGCGCCCCTAAACCGGGCCAGCGAGCTTTCCGTCATCGAGGCGATCTCCAACGGTGCTGACACCGTGGGCAAGGTCATCCAGGCCATAGGCGGCACCGAGGTCACAGGCCTGGCCCACGTCTACGGACTGGCTCTCAAAGGCAAGCTGCGGCTCAGCATGGGGCAGCCCTTATCCGCCAATACATCAGTTTGCCTCGTCACGGGGAGGAAGACGCTATGACCAGCATTGCCCTGTTCCGCGACCAGTACCTGCGTATCGAAGGGCGAATGGTTGCTTTTGAGCGCCGTGACGCATGCCGCAACCTGGTGTTCCAGGATGTCGCCAACAGTTCCCCTTTCGTGGTTCGCGAAGACGAGCTGCTGGACCTGATGGCGAAGGGACAAGCGTATCGCGTCGGCGGTGCTGAAGAACGCGCCTTCAAGGAAGGCCGCAAGAGCGACCTGACATCGCTGGCCCAGCTCCAAGTCGATGAAGACCTGAAGGCCCGGACCCTGCGCCGAGTGACCTACGTCCAGGCTTGGGAAAGGAGTGGGCTGAAAACCCGGAAGCGGCAGGAACTCGTCCCTGTCATCGAAGCCACAGCCGCCGTGCTGAACGACCGTCACCCTCCTCAACCGGGCACCCTCCAGAGTTGGATCACCGAATGGGAGAAAAGCGGACGCGATTTCCAGGCCTTGATGGACCGCATTGCCCAGCGCGGGCGCCGCGGCTCACAGCAGAAGCTCGATGCGCAGAACCTGTTTGACGAAACGGTCGAGGGCCTCTTCCTGAATTCAATGCAGTACGACGTGAGCAACGTCTACAGACAGGTCCGCGACGTGTTCACGCGTCGCAATCGGCTGACCGGCGACACGTGGGTGCCGAGCTACTCCACCGTCTACCGGAAAATCAAAACCTACGACCGATACGTGGCCACCGCGAACCGGAAAGGTGTCGCCGTGGCAGACCGGATTTATCGGCCGAAGACCGGACATGTCTCGACTGAGCGCCACCACGAGCGCACTGAACTGGATCTGCTCAAGACCGACTTAATCGTGGTCGACAAGGATGGAAATCCCATCGACCGTCCCGTCGTCATTATCGCTTACGACCATTTCAGCAGGATGCCGGTTGGCCGCTACATCGGCTTCGAGCAATCTGTCGCTGCTGCCATCGAATGCATCCATCACGCGACCTACCCAAAAACGTATGTGAAGGAAAAGTACCCTGACATCAAAGGGGCGTGGCCGTGCTGGGGGTTGTCGGAAAATTACTTCGCGGACCTGGGGAGCCAATTCGTCGCCAATGACTTCTCGGCGATGCTCAAGCTGCTTGGTTGCAACATCACCTTCGCGGCCCGCGAGACGCCCAACGACAAGGCGGCAATCGAACAATTCTTCGGCACCTTCACCCGCAGCCTGGTCCGCTACATTCCGGGTCGGACCTTCGAAGACTTTTATCGGCGGCGGAACGAAGAAGCCGTCGAAATGCAGCCTGTCGTTACGCTGGAGGAGCTGGACTACCTGGTCCATCGCTGGATTATCGAGGTCTATTCCCAACAGTTCCACACCGGAATCAACGACGCGCCTCATCGCCGGTGGCTGGAAAGCGTGGCGCGGCACCACATTATTCCGCTGCCCGAACCGGAGGTGTTGAAAGCGGCGTTCTGTCTGACAACGCATCGGCGGCTGTTCGATTACGGCGTCAGGATCAACAACCTGATCTACAACGGGCCGGAAATCGCGAGCATTCGCACCAGCCCCGCCTTTAACCCCGGCGGCACGGTGATGTGCAAGATCGACCCTAAAGACCTGGGAGCCATCCAGGTCTACGACCCCGGCCGAGAGCGCTTCGTTACCGTCCAACAATCACCCGGTTCGCGGCGGATGTTCGACGCGCGCGGTGTGACGCTCGTGCAGCAGACCCTGGCCCTGAAACTCATCAAGGCCCGACCGGAAAAATATAGCGAGGACAGCGTCGCGGCAGCCCACGCCGACCTACAGCGGTACATCCAAGACAAGCATGTTCCCAAAGACCGAAAGGTTCGACGGCTGAAAGCTGCTTATGGCGTCCCTAAGCACCAGATCCCCAGTCCCATCAATCCGGCGCTAAGCGACCTTTCCATTTCGGACGCATTGGAGCAGCTGCCGGACTCGGTTCTTGCTGGGGAATTCACCATTCCGGACGAGGACGACAACATCGGCCAGGACTTCACCGCTTCCGCACCAACCCCGGAAGTCATGGAACTACTCCCGTCCCCGACCGAACCCGTCGCGTCGGATTTATCAGCCTCGGGGACCAACTCGTCAGCTTCCAGCGCAGCAAGGTTTGCAGAGATGGCTCGCCGTATGGGGGTCACTGGTCGGGGTGGAAATAAGGATGCCTAACATGGATCGTGAAGAGCGACTTGAACGCTTCAGAAACATTGTAAAAATCGCTATCGACCTGCCCCAACAGGCTCAAATCAAGCAGCGGATTCGCAACGCAATAGACATTGGTTGTTGCGGTAAGGAAGCCCAGTCGATGATGTTGCTGGGGCCTACGGGCACCGGCAAGTCTACCCTCCTCAAGGAGATTGTCGACGAGTACCCGGCTGAACAGCGGGGCCGCTATCTCTATCGCCCGGTCCTATATGTTGAGATTCCTCCTCAATCGACGCTGAAGGCCTTGGCTATCGCGATCTTGAAAGCGTTGGGCGACGTTTCCTCGAATCGCAGCATGTCCGAGTATACCCACATTGTTATCCAGACACTGACCCGGGCGGCGCCCAAACTCATCGTCTTTGATGAGATCCAGCACATCGTCAGCCGGGGGAATACGGCCGCCCACGCATATGCCTCGGGCGACCTTATCAAAGCCATCCTGAATGCCCGTGTCTGCCCGGTCGTTCTCGCGGGTCAACCCGAAGGAAAAGAGGTCGTCCGTACAAATCCCCAGTCAGAGCGTCGGAATAGATGGTGTGAAGATCTGAAGCCATTCGATTGGTTAAAACAGGCGGACCGGGATATCTACCAATCTTTTCTCTACATGTATGAAGAACGCATGGGCCTCCCAGCGCCGTCGAACCTGTTCGACGATGACATGGCATTTCGCCTTTGGATCGCTTCTGGCGGCTTAATTGGAAGAACCACCAAATGGCTCCAAATGGCGGCGGAAATGGCGCTGGTTGAACGCAGCTCTCCATTGCCCTGCCTAAGCCAGGAACTCCTCGCTGAAGCCTTCGAAAGGGGACAGGTCGGGGCCGACCGCCGAGAGCCCAATCCGTTCCTGGCCGATAAGCATTCCCTGAAGGTGCTGCCCGCGCCAACCACGGAGAAACTTCGTCTTCCCCGGCCGCGTAAAAGCGATCACGCGCTGAAGGAACTGCTGTAACCATGTTCAAATTGATTTTCCCGCTGGTACCCTACGCTGATGAAGGGTTCCTTGGTTTCGTCGCCAGGTCTGCTGAAGAGAACTTCAGGCCCACCCCTTGGGCCGTGCTGACATATGTAGCTCCGCGCCTCATGGCGGCCCGCGCCTTCATGCTGTCGGATACCGACATGGAGCCCCTTCGCCGCCTCCTGTCGATGACGCCTGCCGAACTGGAACGCATGTCCTACCGCGCAGCCGATACCCGACACGTGCGCCTCCTCGGGCACACGCTGCCGAAGGAACTCGTCTCCCTCATTTGGCGGAAATGCTGCCCGCTGTGCCTGGCTGAAGCCCCTTATCATCGCGCTGTCTGGGACTTCGTGTTCATGGTGGCTTGCCCTCATCACAACGTCATGCTGGTCGACCGGTGTGCCGAGTGCAGGGGACCACTTAACTGGCTGACCAGCAAGTTGACCCACTGCGTGCATTGCGGTGCCGACTACCGCCTCATCGACCCCGAGCCTGCCCCTGACGACATTGAAGGCTTAAGGGCTGTTGTCTCACTCCTCGAAGGTAAGCCCCCGCCGGAAGGGCTGGCAGGCATGGACGTCGGCTGCCTGCTGAAGACCATCTACATGCTGGGCCAATGCGTCCACGACACCTTGTTGAATGTCGCGGCGGTCAAAATCGGTCGGCATCATCCCGAACGAGTCCTTGCCTACCTGAACATCGGCTGGCAGGCCTGCGCGGACTGGCCCCATTCCTTCTACCGCCATATCGATTGGCTTCGGCAGGGGGCGGCTGATCGTCAGGACCAGCATGAGCGGATGTACCGCGACATCGGCGTTACCGCCAAATGGATCCTGAAACAGGATAAGGACCCGGCGTTTGGGCCCATTACCAGCACCTTCAGCCGGTATATCGCCGGTGATGTCAGGCTGGTAACCAAAGCCAGGGCCGTCGTCCGCGCGCGCCGTGCCAATCCATCGCGGTCCTTCTTTCTTCCCCAGGAGGCTATTCGCCTCCTAGGGACCTCAATGCCTCGGCTGATGCGTCTGGCCGAGGAACGCGACATGTTCTTGGTTAGGGGAAGGGCAAAGGCTACGGCTCCCGGCTCGACCCCCAGAAGCTCCTGGACCTCAAAGCTGAGGTCGAGAAATTCATCGACGGAAAGACAGCCCGGAAGATGTTGGCAGTCAATGACCGGATTCTTGGGCAAATGGAGGATGCCGGTCTTCTCACCGTGGCGTCCGAACCGGTCGCCACCACATTCTTTAAGCACCCGCTTCTCAAGGCGGAAGTTCAGGATCTCCTGGACGCCATCAACCGCTTGGAACTTACGGAGCTGCCGTCGCCGCTGGGCAAATACAGTAAGCGTCAGCGCAGCCCCGCCTTCCCAGGGCGTTATTGATGGGCATGCTTGCCGCTCGGCTTGAGTGGTGGACGCATGGATGACGTGACGGTGATCGGCAAGGAGGCGCTTCGAAGTGCTCATACGAGCGCTTCGGAGTTGCACGGCGAGGTTTTGAGCGGGCCGGAGCGGCGGCGGCGCTGGAGTACCGAGGAGAAGCTGCGGGTTCTGGCGCAGAGTGTGGCGCCGGGGTCGTCGCCGAGCCTGACGTGCCGGATGCACGGTATCAGCACCGGTCAGCTGTCGACGTGGCGCAAGCAGTTCCGGTCGGGTGAGCTGACGGGGTTCGTGCCGGTCTCGGTCGTTGCCGATGCGGCGTTGCCTGAACCAGCTGTCGCTCCTCAAGCGGCGGAGCGGGCCCCCGTTGCCATCGGCGTGATCGAGGTGGAGCTGCCGACCGGCGTGCGGCTGCGGATCACCGGCGATGTCGGCGAAGCGGCGTTGCGCCGGGTTTTGGCGGCGTTGTCGTGATCGGCATTCCGGGCAATGTGCGCATCTACCTGGCGTGCGGCGCGACCGATATGCGCCGTGGGTTCGACAGCCTGGCCGCCCAGGTGCAGACGATGCTGAGGCTTGATCCCCACGACGGCGCGCTTTACGCCTTCCGGGGGCGGCGGGGCGACCTGATCAAGATTTTATGGTGGGACGGCCAGGGCCTTTGCCTGTTCTCCAAGCGGCTGGAGCGCGGCCGGTTCGTCTGGCCGCAGGCCCGGGAGGGCTCGGTCGTGCTCACCTCCGCCCAGGTTTCCATGCTGCTGGAAGGGATCGATTGGCGGACGCCGGTGCGCACCTGGCAGCCGGACGCGGCCTGCTGAGCACGCTCGGTTCCATGCGGCCCCCGGCGCGTCATAGTGACTCGGATGCTGTCCACCACCCTGCCGGTGGTGGTGTTTTCGGGTAGAATCCGCCCCATGACCGACGTTGCCGCAGAGATCGCCGAGCTTCGTGCCCGGCTCGCCGAACGCGAGGCCGAACTGGCCGCGGCGCGGGCGGAACTGACCGGCGCACGTCTCCTGATCGAGCAGTATAAGGCGCAACTGGCCAAGCTTCGCCGGATGCAGTTCGGCCGCTCGTCGGAGAAGCTCGACCGGCAGATCGCCCAACTGGAACTGATGCTGGAAGACCTGGAGGAAGGCGAGGCCGCCCGGACGGCGCCGTCGCTGGATGGCGGGAACGCGGCCCCGGAACGGCGCCAGCGGGACCAGCGTCATCCGGTGCGCCGTCCTCTGCCGGAGCATTTGCCACGCGAAGAGGTCGTCCATTCCCCAGGCGACGTCTGCCCCGGCTGCGGCGGCACGCATTTCTCCCGGTTGGGTGAGGACGTGACCGAGGTACTGGAGAAGATCCCGGCCCGGCTCAAGGTGATCCGCCACATCCGGCCGAAGCTGTCTTGCCGGGCGTGCGAGGCCGTCCTCCAGGCGCCGGCCCCGGACCTGCCGGTGGAGAAGGGCCGCCCCGGGGCCGGCCTGCTGGCCAATGTCGTGGTGTCGAAGTACCTGGACGGGCTGCCGCTCTACCGGCAGTCGGCGATCCTGGCGCGTGAGGGCATCGCGATCGAGCGCGCGACCTTGGCCGATTGGGTCGGCCATGCCGCCTGGTGGGTAGCCCCCCTGGCCGGTCTGATCGGCGCCCATGTGATGGCGGCGCCAATCATCCACACCGACGACACGCCGGTCAAGGTGCTGGCCCCCGGCAACGGCCAGACCAGGCTCGGTCGGCTCTGGACCTATCTGGTCGATGAGCGGCCCTGGTGCGGTGACCGTGCGCCGGCGGCGTTCTATCGCTTCAGCCCGGACCGCAAGGGCGAGCGCCCGCGTGAGCATCTCTCCGGGTTCAGCGGGGTGATCCAGGCCGACGCCTACACGGGCTATGAGGCCCTGACCCGGCCATCGGGCCTGGTCCCGCCCGGTATCGTTCCACCAGGTATCGTCCATGCGGCCTGTTGGGCGCATGCGCGGCGGCACCTCTACGACCAGTACGAGAAGACCAGGTCACCCATCGCCGAAGAGGCCTTGCGCCGGATTGGGCGGCTCTACGAGGTCGAGGCCACGATCACCGGCCTGTCGGCCGACCAGCGCCGGGACGCGCGACGGCAACTCGCCGTTCCCATCCTCGACGACCTCAAACCATGGCTGGAGGCGCAGCAGCGGCGCCTGTCGGCCAAGAACACGCTGGGCAAGGCGATCGGGTATGCGCTGAACCGCTGGAACGCGCTCACCCTCTATGTCGCCGACGGCCGCATCGCCATCGACAACAATCCCGCCGAGCGCTCCCTGCGTGGCATCGCCCTTACCAGGAAGAACTTCCTGTTCCTGGGCTCCGAGGCGGGCGGCGACCGGGCGGCACTCCTCTACTCCGTCCTGGAGACGGCGAAGCTGAACGGGCTCGACCCCGAGGCCTATCTGGCGGATGTCCTGGACCGCATGGCCAAGGGCCATCCGATCAACCGGCTGGCCGAACTTCTGCCCTGGAACTGGACACGCCGGGCTGACAAACTCGCGGCATGACCGCCGACGCCCCCCTCCCGCCAGAGCTCATCGCGACAGTCCGCATCGATCTGCTCGACACCGACCCGCCGATCTGGCGCGAGGTCGAGGTGCCGATCACGATGACGCTGAAGCAAGTTCATGGCGTCATCCAGGCCGCCATGGAATGGCAGGATGCCCATCTCTGGTCATTCGCCAGCGACAGCGAGGAGATATCCCAAAGCCGGGCCGCCAAGCTGCCGCTTCAAGACCTGCTGCGGCCTCGCAAGACCAAGCTCCTCTACACCTACGACTTCGGTGACTGCTGGGAACATCAACTGACTGTGACCCGGCCCCGTCCGCCCGAAATGGGTGTCGCCTATCCCCGCTACGTCGCCGGGGAAGGTGCCGCGCCGCCGGAGGATTGCGGCGGCATTCCTGGCTTCTATGCTCAACTCGACATCCTCGCTGACCCGAACCATCCCGATCACGATGAGGTCAAGGAGTGGCTCGGTGACTACGATCCTGGCGCCTTCGATGAGCAACCGGTCAGGCAAAGACTCGCCCGCATCGCCGCTCGCCGGTCAGCACCGAAAAAGGCAAAGACGCGGTGATCCGCTGACGCTTACCAAATACATGATCACGACGGCCAACCTCATCAGGCGCATGCCGGTGAGTTATGACGACCGAAACGCCGCGACGGTGTATCGCGCTGTGATCGAGGGCGCATTGCTTCCGGCCGGGAGATTGGCGGGATCTGGGGATTCGCCAATCTGGTCTTCACCATCGATGCGGTGAAGAAGTTGGCGGTGAAGCTTCGCCAGGACGTTCTGGCCGTTTCCGACATTGCGGCCAAGCTGAACGTTCAGACCAAGTCGGTTCGACTTTGGGTGCAAAACGACATCCTGAAATCCAGGGACAAGGTCGGACGCGTCACCCGCCGTGCCAAGGTCTTGAACAAGGATTTCCGCGACTTTTCTGGAAGGTACATGCTCGCCAGAGACGTTGCGGCCCAGCGCGGTTTAGATGTCAAATCAGTCAACTCGACGCTTCTGTACAGCGGAGCACGACCGGTTTCCGGTCCCTCCGTCGATGGCGGCGAGATGTATCTTTATGAGCGCAGTGATATCGACCGGATCATCGGATAGATAAATCGGCGCGAGGTGCGCGACATATCTCTCCGAATCAAGTCCCTCGGCCACTCCAATAAGGGGCCGGGCCAACGACACAGCCGACACGAATCCGGCGTTCTATGACAAAGACCGGCCTGAATCCGGCATTCCATGAAAAGGAATCCGGAATTCTATGAAAAGCCCCCCAGATTTCCTGAGGCTCTCAGACGCCCAAGATCCGGATTTCCATGAAAAGGGATGAAAGATGAAAGGCGTCCAGTAAGGCCCTTTTTATCTGGAATGCCCCCGGGTGGTTCTCTTCGAGCAATCGGGGAGGCCGCCCGGGGGCATTTTTGGCTTTTATCGCTTCAGCAGGAATTCACGCCCCATCTTGACGCGGGCCACGCCGTCATAGGCGACGATGTCGGCGGTGGCATAGGTCTCCCCCCAATGCTCTGGCAGGAAGCTGCCGGTTCCCACCACATCGATCGGGGCTTGAGCATCCGCCATAACCCGGCATTTGGCCGGGCTGAAACCACTGGAGGCCACGATTTTCACGGTGTGGAAGCCGGCTTCGTCCAAATGCTCCCGGACCCAATGCAGGCCCGCGGCGGATACGCCAGCACCGATCAGGTAGCGCAGCTCCGTTTCATCGCGATAACCGCGGATGCTGTCCGGGGCGCGGCGTTCAAGCACGGCATAGCTTTGTGGCGGGTCCAATCCTTCGATGAAGCGTCCGCCGGGCGTATCCAGCCGAACCGATAGTTTGCCGGCGGCCGCCAACTCCGGGAAGCGCCGACACACCGCCAGCGTGTCACTGACTTCCCGCCCGAAATAGTCCACCAGCACGGTCATGGCTTCGTTCGGGAAGGTTTCGTTGTACAGTTCAGCCGCTTTGACCGTCGAGCCCGCATAACCAATCAGGGCATGCGGCATGGTGCCGAACCCATGGGACTGGCCAAAATAGTGAGCGGTGGCGTCGGTGGCGTTGCCGATGAAACCAATGGCGCCGGCCTTGCGCCGGGCGCGCTCGGAACCGACGCTGGCGGCGTAAGCCATCAGGTCCGCCATCTCGGTACCGGCACAATGGCGGGCATCCATGGCGAGGAAGGCGGATTTGGGCAGGCCCGCACTCATTACGAACGCGTTATGAGCGGCGACGCAGGCTGGACCCAGTTTCATTAGGAACAGGGTTTCCAGTTCCGCGAGCTGCGAGAACGGGCCGGTGATCCACATCATGGGCTCACCGGCGCCGACCCATTGGCCTTCGTGATAGCGAACCTCGATTTCCGGGGTGAAGCCCCGGGCGGCGGCCACCGACCTCAGCCAGTCCAAGGCCAAGCGGGGAGCGAACACTACGGGGCGGCGCATGAAAACGGCATAGGTCACAGGGACGTCGCCGTGGCGCTCCACGATGGTGCGGGTGCGCTTGAAATAGACGTCGGTCCATTGCCCAACGACGCCGGCGGGTGGCCATGGCGTGCCTATTTCCTGTGCCCTCGGGGTATCTACGGGGCCGGCCTGCAAGCGGGCCGTTTCATCCATTTTGTCCGCAGCCACGTGGCTATCCTTCCGTTGTCCTCAGGACATGCGGGTGGATCATAGACGATGGTCGGTGGGCAAGGGCAAGCGGTGTCGTGAAGCGACGCGCCGAATGGCCTTACCAATCCATCTCATTGGGGCTTTTCAGGGGGCGTTGCCGGCGGCGTTTGGCCATAGGCGCGGGCGTAAGCGCCCAGGGCTGTTTCATGCACGCCTTGCTGGATCTCCCCGATCAGGGACCGGACGCGGGCGAAGGCGGCGCTCGCGGCCGCCGGGTCGAAGGGCTGTGCCTTCAATCGCTGCACGGCTTCATGCCGCGCATCCCGCAATTGCTGAAGCTGGATCTGTGCCAAATCCTGGCGGGCGGCGATGGCATCTTTGAGAAAAGGCAGCACCTGCTCCGGGGCGTTCTTCACGAACATGTCATAGGGACCGGGCCGCGGATTGGCGTTGGGGTCGGGTCGGTTGACATTGACCCGAGCAACGACGTTGCTGCCGTCCAGGCGTTGACCCAGGACCATGCCCGCGACAAGGAGATTGATCGAAACGGAAATGATCAGCAGGACGATCATTACCTTGGAAAGCGAGCCTCCCGAGGAAGCGCCCAAGTCCGAATGCGCACGCCCCTCGGTCACTGCCCAATCTCCGTGTCGATTTCGGTCATAGCCTTCATATATTCCGTGGTGGCGGAGGTGTGGGTGTCGGCGGATGACAGGGCAATCGGCGAAACGCCGTGAACCCCCAGCACAATGCCCACGGCCGCAGCAGCCAGTCCGGAAGCCAGGGCAGCGGAAACGCCACCACCCCAAAGGCCGACCCCCGCCCCTCGGCCGCCACCTCCGGCGAAGATGGGCATGCGACCCGACCGCCAGCGGGGGCCCCCTGTCATAAGCCGTTGGTCAGCCGGGCGCTGTTTTGAAGAGCGCGCTTCGACCGATCCAGCGGGGGATGCAGAGGGAATGGCGAGAATGGAGCGGCGTAATTCCGCGCTGGCTTGATCCAGCGGCATGGCGGTGAGCGCCTGTTCCATCAAGCGCGCCTGGGCCATGACAGCCTGCGCCGCCGAGGACCGGCTCAGAAGTGCCACGGCCCGGGGCCGGTCGGCGGCGGGCCACAGGTCGGGGTCCGGCCCATGCAGGTCGACCAGTTCCTCAAATTCCGCGATCATCATCATGTCGTCCATTATCGCGGTCCTCCCGTCCGTGAGCGCCGACCATCCTGGGCATCAGAGGGGGCGAGGGGCGCCAATGTCGCCCTTAAGGCGCGGCGGGCCCGTACCAACAGGGTTTCCAGCGCGCCCACGCTCACCTCCATGGCGGCAGCGGCTTCGGCATTGCTCAGTCCTGCATCATAGCACAGGGAAATGGCTGCCCGCTGCCGCTCCGGCAGATCATCGACCGCGCGTGCCACGAGCCGCCCCAGTTCCGACCGCTCCACCAGGGCGACGGCGTCCAGCGATGGATCAACCGGCTCCGGCACGCTCTCCAATGCGTCATGGGCGGGCCGGCGCTTCCGGTCGAGGCAAAGGTTCATAGTGATTCGGTAAAACCAGGTCGAGAATCGGGCCTCCGCCGGTCGGAAACGTTCGGCATGTTGCCAGAGGCGCAGGAAAGCTTCCTGCGCCACGTCTTCCGCCTCCGCTGCGCCGCCGAGGACGCGACGGGCCAGTGTGACGGTTCGGTCCAAATGCCGATCTGTCAGCACGCGAAAGGCTTGCGCGTCGCCTTCGGCAACCCGTCCCACCAGGTACTCATCACTGCTGGTGGCCAACCCATGACCATCGCTTCGCTGCACAGGCTTGCCTTTGCCGCCACTGGTGACAGGCAGCCCTGCCAGCCGCCCCACCCGCTTAGTTAGACCAATCGCGGCCGGTACGCCAGAGAGGTCATAACCACCCGCGCCGGCAGAGGAGGCGATTGCGGCAGCTGAATGTGAGTTGGCATACGAAGGCATGGGCAGATGTATCCCTTGCGGTCTTTGGCATGGCCAAGTCGTGTCCATCAGCGTCGACGCCAAGAACACCGGAAGGCCAAGCCACCGGAAGGCCGCCGCCAGTGGTGGCCTGAACTTGGGATTGATACGTCTCATATCGCCGTAACCCTGCGCCGCCTAAGGCGGGACTCAAAGGCGCGGGCGGTTGCCACCGACAATTTTGCTGTTACCCGCATAAGTGGTGCGCGCAATTAGTTAATCAATGTGACCAAATATGATATCGTGCTTTCTAGGGCGATTTGCCGGCTGGGGCGCTGCGGCAAGGTGGTGAGCAGCGGGCATAACGTGACTGTGGCTGCGGGCGGACTGTTTTCATGAGCTTGGCGGAGCGGGAACGGAAGACCAAGGGTGTTGTCTTCGGACGCAGCCTCAACCACCGGCCGGAGCCGGTGGCGGGGGAAAGCGTTTCCTCGCCCTTGCGTCTGACGGATGTGGAATATTTCACCCTGCCGCAGAAGTCCTGGCGCGATCAGCTGCGGCTATTCCTGCAAGCCAGCGGGCTCTCGACCATTCCGATGATGACCCGCCTGCGCTGGCAGGCCCATGACATCATCGAATCGCTGCAGGCGTCCCTTCTGGGCAAGGGGCGGGCAAAGCGGGCCGCTATCTCCCACCCCGTGCAGCTTCTGCCGGCGATGGAGTTCCTGATGGGATTGCCGCCGGATCTGGATGTGGAACGCCGCATGATCCAGACTTTGGTCGGCCGGGCGCTCATAGATTATCGCAAACGGATCAGCGAGGAGCGGGAGAAGCCTTTCCTGTTCGCGCGCGAAGCATCGAACTATTTTTATGCTGGTTTTAAGGAACAGCAGCTGATTTCAAAAGTGTCTTCGCCAAGTGAGCAATTTTATATCGTTCAACGCATTTATAATAACTACTATTATTTTAGGCTTTTTTATATCTGCTCGATCATGTCGCGAGAACCGGCGGAGGGGGCCAACAAGCTCTTCTCCAAATTCATGCGCTCATCCTTCTTCCTGTCGACGGTGCAGGATGATGGCACCCTGGCGGCGAAGCCGTCCTATCGCTCCCTTCCCCCCAAAGACCACGTCGTCTACTTGGCCAAACGCGATCACGCGCTGCAGGCGCGGCTGCGGGAGGACCAGGGCTTGCGTACCGAGCTGCAGTCCGTCCTGCGGTATTTCCGTCCCCTGCGGGGCTAAGCCGTTGCCTGCGCCAGCGGGTTCCGGCCACTATGCCGCCCGTGTCCGGTCGTGGGGGTAAGTGACAGATGCATGAACGGGTTGCCGGCTTCGACCTGGCGGTGAACGGGGGAGTGGCCACCCTGACGGTCAACCGGCCGGGCAAGCACAACGCGCTGACGCTGGACATGTGGCTGGCCTTGCCCGAGCTTATGGCCACGGTCGGTACCGACCCGGAGGTGCGGGTGGTGGTCGTTACCGGCGCTGGGAGTGAGGCATTTTCCGCAGGCGCGGACATCGCCGAGTTCGCTCAGGTTTTCAGCACGCCGGAAGGGACGGCCCGTTTCAATGCGGCGGTACGGTCGGGGAACCGGGCGGTCGAGCGCTGCCCCAAGCCGACCATCGCCATGATCCATGGCTTGTGTGTCGGCGGTGGGTGTGGATTGGCGTTGCATTGCGACCTGCGTTTCGCCGGATCCGGCTCGCGCTTCGGCATTAC
This sequence comes from Nitrospirillum karajorum, assembly GCF_036348415.1. Taxonomy (NCBI): domain Bacteria; kingdom Pseudomonadati; phylum Pseudomonadota; class Alphaproteobacteria; order Rhodospirillales; family Azospirillaceae; genus Nitrospirillum; species Nitrospirillum karajorum. Next base: position 674,526 of record NZ_JAZBQB010000001.1, on the reverse strand, counting down.
CCCGGCCAAGCTGGGCTTCGTTTACCCGTTCGAGGACACGCGGCGGCTGGTGGACCACATCGGGCCGGCGCGGGCGAAGGACCTTTTGTTCAGCGGGCGGTTGATCGGCGCGGCGGAGGCCCTGGCCATCGGCCTGGTGGACTGGGTGGTGGGGGATACGGAACTGGGGGCCGCCGTGAAGGATTACGCCGCCACCCTATGCGGCCTATCGCAATTCTCCATCCAAGCGGCCAAGTGCATCGTGCAGTCCATCCAGGACGGGGCCCAGGACGGGCCCCAAGACGGAGCGGCGGGCGGCCCCGGCGGTGGTGCCGAAACCTTCCTGGCCCATGCGGCCCGCAATGCCGACTTCGTCGAGGGGCGCGATGCGTTCCTGGCCAAGCGCCGCCCCAACTTCACCTGGCAAGGGTGGGACGAAGAACCCTGAGGGCGCGGCGGCGCCTGAGGTCAAAGGCGGGTGGGTATCAGCGCACCAGGAAGCAGGTGCGCCCCTGGCAGCGAACATAGACCGCCAGATCCTTCCCATTCTGACACGTGATCTTATACACGATGTCGGGGTTGTTACCGACCAGGCGCTGCACCGCCTCCACCTTGTTGGGCTTGCAACTGGCTTCCAGCGCCACCGACTTGGCTTCAGCTTCTGACTCGGCGGCGGTTGCGCCGCTGGTCACACCCATGAACGCACCAGCCAGCAGGCCGATCATCCAGGGTATCCGACGCGGCGTAAGCTGGGACGGGAAGCGCATCTGACATCCATCTCGGAAAGATATCCCGGATGGTATCACTCTTGTCTGGCGAAGGTCACGACGGAGAGCGTGCCCGCGTGGCACGGGCTCGAGCCCTATCTCGGAAGGGACTACCGAATTACTGCGTCGGTTCATGAGCCGGTGGAGAAATCTGTTCCTTTATTATCAAATGTTACGGGATATACCCATATTGCGTAAGGTGAAAATCATCTGAAATACATACGCCTACGGAGGAAGCCCATATTGACGGAAAAGCGATGCTTATGAGGAACATGGGACATCAGCATCGTGCGGCGGTTACGCCGGCGGCACCTTTATTTCCGAGAGGGCGTTATGGGCATGCAGACCACCCGTGGCTCAGGCCTGACATTGGACGAATACCGGCAGATGGAGGAGTCGCTGCTGGCCACGGCCAAGGGGCGCGACTTTTTCTACGAGGTCCAGCGCCGCGCCCGCTCGGTGGAAACTGATGAGCTTCGGCGTACCATCACCAGCATCCAACGCCTGATCGCCGCGTCCCGCAATGCCGCGGCCCCAACCACCACCGCGCTGGGCAACCCGGAAATCGCCTTCCTGAAGGCGGAGGTCGAGGCGATGGCCAACACCATCCGCCTGGTGAAACGCGAGATCGCCGCCATCAAGCCCAGCGATCCCAAAGCCGACCGCATCAGCGCCGCTACGTCCGAACTGGACGCCATCGTCACCGCGACGGAGGAGGCGACGAACCGCATCCTGACCACCGTGGAGCGTATGACCAACGCCTTGCGGCGCCTGCGCCCTGGGCGTGCGGTTGACGGTCAACTCCTGACGGCGCTGGAAAACGCCTGCATGGATGTGATGATGGCCTGTTCCTTCCAGGACATCTGCGGCCAGCGCACCGCCAAGGTGGTGAATACCCTGAGTTATATCGAGGAGCGTGTGGGTGTGATCACCGGCCTTTGGCGCACCCTGCCGCAGGCCTCGACCACCCCGGCCATGCCGCCAGCCGATGCGCCGCGCGACGTCTTGCTGCCCTATAAGCACGATGACGCCCGGCCGGATGCCCATCTTCTGCATGGTCCCGCGTTGCAGGCCCCCTCACAGACGGCCATTGACGCTCTGTTCGGCGCGGTAGCCCCCGCCCCGTCGGCAGCGGTGGTAAAGGATGTCGTCATCCCAAGCACCACCGGGCTATCGTCCGACGCGCTGCGGACCCAGCAGGAAATCGACGCCCTGTTCGAAGGGGCGCACTGACAGCCGTCCTAACGAGCTGAGCTGACTATCAGCCTTCCGCGCCACCGCTTCGCACCAAGGCGGCTACGTCGGTGGCCCCATCCTGACCTAGCCCTTTTACCACGCCGTCGCGGTCGGCGACAGGGCGGTTTTGGCTCATCTTCCATTTGCCTTCCAGGCTGGTGAGGGCTAGCCGGAAGCCGACGATGCCGCGCAACTGCGCCTGGATGAAGTCGGCGGGGGCATCGTCCACGGCCCAGGGCGCGGCGCGTCCATCCTCATGCCCACGGGTCAGGTGGGTGACCAGATCCAGCAAGGCATCCGCATCCTGGAAAAAGGTGATGGGCCCCCGGGCGTGGATGGTGGCGTAATTCCAGGTGGGAACGACCTTTTCCGTCTCTGCCTTGGTCGCGTACCAGGACGGGGTAATGTAGGCATCCGGTCCCATGAAAATGGCCAAGGCCGGACTGCCCGCCGGTGTGTCCCGCCACTGCGGATTGGCTTTGGCGAAATGTCCGTACAGCGTGCCGTAGGGGCCCTCATCCGCCTGCAGCAGCAAGGGCAGGGGGCTGGCATGGGGCGCTCCGTCCGTTCCCACCGTCACCACATTGGCCAGCCCGATGGCCATCATGGCCTGGTGCAGCACGGGCAGCCGGTCTTCCTTGAAATGGGGCGGACGGTACATGGCGGATCGCTTTCGGTAGGACTGTCCAGAGCAAGAGAGGGCGTCCACTTTTCCTCGGACTGGTGGACGGACGATAATGCTGGTTTTCGCGCCCTGGTCCGCCCCTCGCGTGGGTCTGCCGTGCCCGGCGATCAGATCGCCGCCGGCAAGGGCGAAAGTTCCTTGCGCATGGGCACGAACTCGATGGTCTGGCCATTGGGCAGGGGATGGAAGACTCGCCCCGTGGGCAGGAAGCCCAGGGCGGTGTAGAGCGGCACGCCCGGCAAGGTGCCCATCAACTCCAGCGCTCGGAAGCCGGCCGCCTGGGCCTCCGCCTCGCAGGCCTTCAGCAGGGCGCGGCCGATGCCCTGGCGGGCCCGGTCGGGGTGGACGAAAAAGGCGCGGATGCGGGCGGGGTCGAGGGCCGGGTCCAGCATCTGGGAGGAACGGTCCGGACGGGCGTCGCCCCCGAACAGCGTCATGCGCCGACTCCACCCACCGCAGCCGACGAACAGGCCATCCGCTTCCTCGGCCACGAAATAGGTCTGGTCATGGATCAACTCACTGTCGACGCCGAAGGCGCCCGCCAGCGCCCCTTCCACCACTTCCGGTGTGTAGTGGCCGCCGCTGAGGCCACGCGCGGATGCCTGGATGAGATCCTGAAGCGCCGCCCTGTCGTCCAGCCGTGCCTTGCGCAGCGTGTAGGCCATGCATCCCCCTGGCGCTCTGTCCCGCGAAGCCCTTGAAGATACATCAGCGTTGCTGCGACTCCACTTCTGGAATCGCCCGTACGCGCCCGCCTAGGGGGCCTTACCCCCGGGCCGCCGGCGCGTCCCGCTTCAGCCACCATGTCGCCAGGGCGTCGGCCGGCAGGGCGTGGCTGTAGAGGAAGCCTTGGGCCACGGGAACGCCCAAAGCCCGCAGGCGCGTGGCCTGTTCCTCCGTCTCCACACCCTCGGCCACCACCTTCGCGTCGATGACGGCGGCCACTTGGACGATGGCCCGCACCAGCATGTCGGACTTCGAATCCTGGTTCATGCCCTGGATAAAGCGGCGATCCACCTTCACCGTGGTGGCGGGAAGGCGGTTCAGGTAGCTCAATGAGGAATAGCCGGTGCCGAAATCGTCCAGCGCCACGCCGAAGCCCCGGTCACGCAAGCCCTGGATATGATCGAAGGCGCGCTGGTCGTCGCCGACAAAGACCGACTCGGTGATCTCCATTTCCAGGCCCTCGGCTGTGACGTCCTGGGCCGCCAGCACGCCATCGATGCCATGAAGGAAATCCGCCTGCTGCACCTGCAGGGCGCAGACATTGACCGCCACCGGGATGTCCAAACCCTCGGTCTGCCAGGCACGGCGCTGGCGGATGGCCATTTCCAGCACCATCAGGCCCATGGGTAGAATCAAGCCGCTGGCCTCCGCCAGGTCCAGGAACTGGGCCGGCATCAACAGACCGTGCCGCGGCGATTGCCACCGCACCAGCGCTTCCACCCCGACCGGCCGTCCAGTCAGGAGATCCAGCTTGGGCTGGTAATGCAGCACCAACTCGCGGTTACGCAGGGCGGCGCGGAATTCGGCCAGCAGCGCCAGCCCGGCGTTGTTGCGCCGCTCCAGTTCCGGGTTGAAGGCGATCAGGCGGCCCCGTGCCCGCAGTTTGGCATCCTTCAGCGCCAGGGACGCTTGCTGCACCAGCTGGTCGCCGCTATCGCTGGCACTGATGGTGCAGCCGCTGGTGGCCGACAGGCTGGCGTGGCGCCCAGCGACATCGAAGCCGGCCTCGAACGCCATCTCAAGCTGTCGCTCCAAGGAGGGCAGCGACAGCTCCTCGTCGGTCGGCAACGGCAGGGCCAAGGCGAAACGGTCGCCGCCAAAACGGCTGACGGCCACGGCGTCGGGGAAGGTGCTCACCAGCCGGTGGCCCACGGCGCGCAGCAGGGCGTCCGCCACCTGGAAGCCCAGCCGCGCATTGATGAAATGGAACTGGTCCAGGTCCAGCAGGATCACCACCGGGCCACGTCCTGGAACCGGGTTGTCCCGCGCCGCCCGGTCCAGTGCGGCGATGAATCCAGCACGGTTGGGCAGACCGGTCAGCGGGTCGGTGAAGGCCACGGAACGCAGATGCTCAAACAGGGTCGCGGTTTCGAAGCCCAGCGCGACGTTGATTGTGAACAGGCGCAGCAGGTCGCGCTTCTGTTCATCCACCGGGATGGGGGTGGACATGTAGACGGCGGCCGGATGAGCGCTGCCCGACTGCAGGTACAGGATATCCCCGTCCCGGCTCTTGAAGCCCTGGCGCCGTGAAAACGCCTCCAGAAGCGCGGCCTCGATCTCGACATTGCCCAGGGTGGCCAGGGGCTTGCGGATATGATCGGCGAATCGGCCGGCCGCGGCGACGATGACGGGGCCGTCCACCGTGCCCTGGGCGCACAACAGCCCCTCCGGTTCCGTTCCCATCTGGGCCGCCAGTTGGATCAGCACCCCGGCGCTGAACTCGTTCAGGCTGCGCTCGCTGAACAGGTCGGCGGAGGCCTTGATCACCTGTTCCAGTCCCCGGCGGTGGCGGTCCAGCGCCACGATCTGCTCATACGAGCGCAACGCCGTGATGATGCTGGAGGCCAGCCGGGTGACGGTCAGCTCCGTCTTGGCCTTGTAATCGTTGATGTCATACTGGCGGATGACGTCCAGTTCCGGGGCATAGCCCGGCTGGCCGGTGCGCAGCACGATGCGCACCTGGTCATTGCGCAGGTCTTCCCGGATGCGCCGCACCAGATCCAGCCCGGCGTGTTCATCCTCCATGACCACGTCCAGCAGCACCACGGCGATATCCGGGGTGTTGGACAGGTAATCGAACGCCTCCCAGGCGGAATAGCAGCTGTCCAAGGTCAGCGGCCGGCCCCGGAAATCCATGCCCTCCAGCGCCAGGCGCGTGGCCAAGTGAACCTGCTCGTCATCGTCGACCACCAGGATGCGCCAACCGGGGCCGCCCTGCCGCGTGTCGTCCCGGTCATCCTCGATGTGGATCAGGGCCTCGGCCGGGTTCGCCATCAGCTGGGTTCCTGGCCAGGGTCCAGCGTATCCGGGTGGGCGGCGAGGCCGTCGCTGGCCTGGGGCGCCACCAGCGGCAGGGTCAGGGTCACGCTGGTTCCCTGGCCGGGCGATGCGGCGACGGCGATGGAGCCGCCCAGGATGCCGGTCACGATGTTGTAGACGATGTGCATGCCCAGGCCCGACCCTCCCTGACCCAATTTCGTCGTGAAGAACGGTTCGAAAAGACGCCGGCGCACATCTTCGCTCATCCCCGCGCCGTTGTCCTGCACGCGCAGGGTTACCTCGCGGGCGTTGCGGCTGGCCTCGATGCGCAGCCTCTGGCCGGTGGCCTCCCGGTCCCGCGCCGAAACGGCGCCATCGAAGGCATGCAGTTCGGCGTTCTGGATCAGGTTGGTCAGCACCTGGCCCAGCGGGCCGGGATAGCTGTCGAGATCGATGCCGTCGGGAATGCGGGTTTCGACATTGAACGTGGCGCGCCGCAGCATGGGACCCAACGTGGTCAGGGTATCCGACACCATTTCCGCCAGGTCGAACCGTCGGCGCTGGGAACTGGTGCGGTCCACCGCCACCTGTTTGAAATGCTGCACCAGGGTGGTGGCGCGGTCCAGGTTGCGCTCCAGCAGGTCGGTGCTGTCGCGGGCCACGCGGGCGAAGCGGTCTACTGTGCTCTGTCGCAATTGGCCGGCCTCGATGGCGGCCAGGAAGCGCTTGGTTTCCAGCGCCAGCGTGCTGCTGGCGCTGACCGCCACGCCCAGGGGGGAATTGACCTCGTGCGCCACGCCGGCGACCAGGGCGCCCAGGGCGGCCAGTTTCTCCGACTCGACCAACTGGTCTTGCAGTTGGCGCAGGGTGGCCAAGTTGGTTTCCGCCTCGGTCTTGGCGGCGGACAGGGACTGGGCCTCGTCCGTGCGGTCGGCGATCATCCGGTCGCGTTCCGCGCTTTTGTCCCGCAGCACGGCCAGCGCCTCGGCAAGGCCGGCGATTTCGTCCCGCCGGCCGCTGCTCGGGAGGGGATGGTCGTAGCGGCCCTGTGCGAAGGCGGCGGTGGCCCTGGTCATGGCCTGTATCGGGGCGGCGATGGCGCGGTTGGCCAGCACGGCCAACAGGGTTCCCGCCGCCACGGCCAAGCCGATGCCTGCCCACAGCATTAGGCGCGTGGATTCGTAGATGGCGTTGCCCTCGCGCGCCGTGGCGCGGCCCTGGTTCACGTTGAACGCCAGGTCACGCAGGATGGCGTCCGTCGCCTGGTTGTCGGCGTCCCGCAGCGGCCCATTGTACAGGGCGATGGCCTCCGCCTTGTTATGCGCCCTCACCAGGTCCTTGAGCCGCTGCTCATATTGCCGGCCGGCGGCCCAGGCTTGGTCGAAGGCGTGCAGGTGCCGCTCATCCTCCGTGTTCATGACGATGTATTGCTGATAATCGCGGCGCGCGATCTCCACGTCCTGGTTGCGGTGGTCCAGCGTCTCCAGGTCCCTGTCCAGGGTGGACTCGTCGGAAAAGAGCAGCCGGGCCGTGGCCAGGCGATGGCTTTTGATGGCGGAGATCATCTGGCCGTTCACGGCCGTGCTGGGCAACCAATTGTCCCGGATGACGGTGGTCTTTTCATTCACGGCCGCCAGGCGATTGACGGCCAGCAAGCCCGCCAGCACCACCCCCAAGGTCAACAGGCCGAAGGCCAGCAACAGGCGCAGGCGCACGGTCATCCCGCCCGTGGCCCGGCTCGGGGATGGGACGGACAATGAGGCCCCCGGCGGGACGGTCCTCTCCGCCGTTCCCATCTCCATCGACCGGGGACCGGTGGACTGTGCCATGAGCCATGCTTCCGCTTGTGACCCGCCCTATCCGCCCTTCCGTGACGGCGGACGACCGGGAAAAGGCGCGACATCCCCCTGAGAGTAACGTTTGCCGGCGGTGGTGGACAGGGGCAGGGCGCTATCCTCCGGTACAGGGAGGGGCGGGGCAAGGGGCCGAGAGAGGGGGCGACCGCTGGTCGCGGTCCCGCTGCGGCCATGGCAGCCGCAAAAGAAAAGGGCCGCCCCGGGGGACGGCCCTTTCCCGACAGGAGGCTTCCCAGGGGAAGCCGATCCGATCAGACCGAGTAGTACATCTTGTATTCGATGGGGTGCGGCGAGGTTTCGAACGCCAGCACTTCTTCCATCTTCAGGTCGATGTAGCTGTTGATGAAGTCCTCGGTGAAGACGTCGCCCTTCTTCAGGAAGGCGTTGTCGGCGGCCAGGGACTCCAGGGCCTCACGCAGCGAGCGGCAGACGGTCGGAACCTCCTTCAGCTCCTCCGGCGGCAGGTCGTACAGGTTCTTGTCCATCGCGTCGCCGGGGTGGATCTTGTTCTGGATGCCATCCAGACCAGCCATCAGCATGGCGGCGAAGGCCAGGTAGGGGTTCGCACCCGGGTCCGGGAAGCGGACCTCGACGCGCTTGCCCTTCGGGCTGTTCACGAACGGGATGCGGCAGGAAGCCGAACGGTTGCGCGAGGAGTAGGCCAGCAGCACCGGCGCCTCGTAGCCCGGGACCAGACGCTTGTAGCTGTTGGTCAGCGGGTTGGTGAAGGCGTTCAGGGCGCGGGCGTGCTTAATGATGCCGCCAATGTAGTACAGGGCGGTTTCCGACAGGTCGGCGTAGCCTGAACCGGCGAACAGCGGCTTGCCGTCCTTCCAGATGGACTGGTGGCAGTGCATGCCCGAACCGTTGTCGCCGAACACCGGCTTCGGCATGAACGTGGCCGTCTTGCCATAGGCGTGGGCGACATTGTGCACCACGTACTTAAAGATCTGCATGGTGTCGGCCATGCTGACCAGGGTGCCGAACTTGATGCCCAGTTCGTGCTGCGAAGCGGCCACTTCGTGGTGGTGCTTCTCGACCTCGACGCCCATGTCGGCCATCACGGTCACCATCTCGGCGCGCAGGTCCTGGCCGGCGTCGATCGGGGCGACCGGGAAGTAGCCGCCCTTGACGGCCGGACGGTGACCCAGGTTACCTTCCGGATAAGCCTTGCCGGAGGTGTACGGGCCTTCCTCGCTGTCGAACTCGTACATGACGCGGTTCATCGAGACTTCGAACTTCACGTCGTCGAACACGAAGAACTCGGCCTCGGGGCCGAAGTAGGCGGTGTCGCCGATGCCGGCGCTGGCCATGTACTTCTCAGCGGCCTTGGCGATGGAGCGCGGGTCGCGCTTGTAGGGCTGGCCGGTGGACGGCTCCAGCACGTCGCAGAACACGGTCAGCAGCGGCTGGGCGGCGAACGGGTCCAGGACGGCGGTGGCGGGGTCGGGCATCAGGATCATGTCCGACTCGTTGATGGCCTTCCAACCGGCGATCGACGACCCGTCGAACATCACGCCGTCGGTGAACATATCCTCGTTCACGGTGCTGATGTGCTGGGCGGTGTGCTGCAGCTTGCCGCGCGGATCGGTGAAACGGAAGTCGACGTACTTGACGTCGTGCTCCTTAACCAGGTCGAAGAACTTCGCGATATCGGACATCTTGATGGGTTCCCTAAAGTTCTGGGAGGTGTTGGGTTACTACTGACTGGTTCTCATGGGCGGGAACATCGCTGCACCCCCATCCCATACTGTTCCGGCGCCCAGGGTTACTCCCATCCCGTGCCGCCGGCCCCAAACTCGCGCGTCAGACGGCGTCCGGCCCACGCTCCCCGGTGCGAATGCGGATGACATCCTCGACCGGGGTGACGAAGATTTTGCCGTCGCCGATGCGCCCGGTGTGCGCCGCCTGCTGGATGGCTTCGATCGCGCGGTCGACCAGCTGGTCGTCCATCACGATTTCGATCTTCACCTTGGGCAGGAAATCCACGACGTACTCGGCGCCCCGGTACAGCTCGGTATGGCCCTTCTGGCGGCCGAAGCCCTTGGCTTCGGTCACGGTGATGCCCTTGATGCCGACTTCGTGCAGCGCTTCCTTCACCTCGTCCAGCTTGAACGGTTTGATGATGGCTTCGATCTTTTTCATCGCTTACGGCCACGCCTTCGCTTCAAGGGCGGGGGATGTTGGCGCCGCTGCCTGGGCTGGTGATCGACCCTTGGTCTCATCCCAGGGAAACGGTACCGGGAACCCCCACGATTTTCAATTCGCTGTCTGGCCGATACACAACACGGCTTGGGCGTTTCCCGCAACAGGCGTTCCGCCCCACCCGTGTGGCCCGACCGGACCGGGCCGATAGGATAGCACGCCCCATGCCAACCCGGCGGATGGGGCGGTGCCGGCCCTCCTGGCCAATCGCCGTCCATGCATGCACTGTTTCTATGCAAACGGCAGCACAAAAAATAGACAATGGCCTGAAATTTACTCTTAAGCCATCCTCTCGCCCGGATTTGCGGGGGTGGCGCTGCCTCGATTGCGGCCTATCCCGCAACGCGACCCCGGCATGTGAAGATTATTTTATCAGAACGCTTGACGGGATGGGGGTAGGTGGTGCAGAAACCCGCCTCACGGCGGCGGTGGTAGCTCAGCTGGTAGAGCTCTCGGTTGTGGTCCGAGCGGTCGTGGGTTCGAGTCCCATCCATCGCCCCATTCTCCTTATAGTATATATAAGGATGGCAAAGGCGCCCTTCGGGGCGCCTTTTTGCGTTATGGTGGTGCGCTCGGCGGGAAGGCTCGCTTAAGGCCTCAATGGCCGCCGCAACTGCCGCCTCCGCAACCGCCATGGCCGCCGCATCCGCCGTGGCCGTCCCCACCATGGCCAGCCCCATGCCCATGACCGCCCCCGCAGGAGCCGTGGGCTGGGCCGCTTCCGCTGTCCCAGCCGGTGGAGGCCTCCGTCCCGCCACCCTGGTCGCCCCGGGTCTTCTGCACCCAGGCGATGGCCATGGGGCTGGGGACCGGCCAGGCTTGCGGGTCGGGCACGCCGTAGCATGCCTCATAGGCCAGCCAGGTGCGGGCGTAGGCCTCGGCGCTGCCCGCGCCGACATGGTGGTGAATGAACCGCCCCGCCGCCGCCCGGCAATAGTCGGCATAAAGCGCGGTGCACAGCACCAGCTCATGCCAATAATCATCCACTTGGCTGTCCGGCGCCCCCAGGGGCCGACCGGCGGCCCACGCCGGGGGCGTTGCCATCAGCCCGAAATAGCGGCGGAATTCCCGTTCCCAGAAGGCGGCGGCGGTCGCGTCCAGGCCTTGGCGTAGGCGGAAGCGCTCCGTGGCTAGGGACAGGTCGTGGGCGAATACGGCCCGCAGGCGTTTTTTTCGTTGGTGAAGAAGGCGGCCGCCCCAGGCGGCAATGGTGGCCCAACTGGCCAGGATCAACGTACCCGGTCCCCAAATGGTGGACATAAGCCCTCGACGGGTGGTTACGGACGGCGCCATTGTAACCGGACATCCCCGGCGCCGCCAGTGGTGCGTTGTCCTGCCGATGCCGGGATCAACTTCAGGTCGCCCCGCCGCCGAGTGTCCGCCCTATGCCCCCGCGCGCCGCTTCCCTATTCCCGCCCGCCTCCATGAACGTCTTGCTGTCCGTCGCCCGCATGCGGGCTGCCGATGCCGCCGCCATCGCCGGTGGGGTATCCGGCATCACCTTGATGGAGCATGCGGGCCGGGCCGTGGCGGATGCCGTCATGGCCCATCAGCGTGGCGGCCAGGGCGTGGCGCCGGTGGCCGTGCTGTGCGGGCCCGGCAACAACGGGGGCGATGGCTTCGTCGCGGCCCGCCATCTGGCGGCCGCCGGTTGGCCTGTGCGCCTGGCCCTGCTGGGGGAACTGGACCGGCTAACGGGGGATGCCGCCCTGGCCGCCGCCGAATGGGTGGGGGCCTGGGGGCGAGACTCGGTGCTGGCGGCCGAGTCGCGGGTGTTGAACGGGGCCGCGGTGGTGATCGACGCCCTCTTCGGCACGGGGCTTACACGTCCGCTGTCCGGTGCCGCGAGGGAATTGGTGGTGGCGATGGCGGCGGCGCGCCGGGACGGCGCCATGGTGGTGGCGGTGGACGTGCCCAGCGGTCTGGACGCGGACACCGGCCATCCCGTGGGTAGCCGCCCGATGGAAGAGGGGGGCATGGTCCAGGCCGACCTCACCGTCACCTTCTTCCGCAAAAAGCCCGGCCACCTGCTTCTGCCTGGCCGTGTGGCCTGTGGCGCCACCCGTGTGGCGGATATTGGAATACCCGAGGGCGTGCTGGACGGGCCGGCGGTGGCGAGCGACGTGTGGGAGAACGGGCCGGCCCTGTTCGTGGACGCTCTGCCACGACCGCGCGTTGACGATCACAAATACCGGCGGGGCCATGCCTTGGTCGTGGGCGGGGCGGTCATGACAGGCGCCGCCCGTCTGGCCGCGCGGGCGGCGCAACGGGTCGGGGCCGGCATGGTGACGGTGGCCAGCCCGCCGGCGGCGGAATTGGTCTACCGTCTTTCCAGTCCCAGCCAGATCGTGCGTCCGATGGCGGACGCGGCCGCCGCGGCGGACATGGTGGCGGATGCCCGTGTCGCCGCCGCCGTGTTCGGCCCCGGCGCCGGCACGGATGACGCGTCACGGGCCTTGCTGCATGCCTTGGTGGCGGCGGCCGGGCGGCGGGGCCCCGATTTCGGCCTGGTGCTGGACGCTGATGTTTTCACCGCCTTTGCCGGCGCGGCCGATGCGCTGCGCCCGCATCTCACGGGGCGGGTCGTGCTGACGCCGCATGAGGGGGAATTCGCCCGGCTGTTTGGCGCCGGCCACCCGATCCTGTCCTCCACCGCTTCGGGCGCGGACAAGCTGTCCCGCGCGCGGGTGGCGGCCCGGCATCTGGGCGCCGTCGTCCTGCTGAAGGGGGCGGACACCGTCATCGCCCACCCTGACGGCCGCGCGGTGATTGAGGCGGGCGGGCCAGCCACCTTGGCCACCGCCGGGTCGGGCGATGTGCTGGCGGGACTGTGCGTGGGGCTGCTGGCGGGCGGCATGGATGCCTTTCGCGCCGCCCAGGCCGCCGCCTGGCTGCACGCGCGGGCGGCGGTTCGCTTCGGCCCCGGCCTGGTCGCGGAAGACCTGCCCGAGCAGGTGCCGGCCCTTTTGTCGGCGCTGTTGCGGTCGACGGATGACCTCGACATAGCCGCAATCAAATAGAAAACCCATAAAATTGTATATAATGCCGCGCCTTCTCCTTGGCGGCCGTCACGACCTTTTCAGGTCTCTTCGATGCCCATGAAGGGCGAAGGGGAATATTTGAAATTCGATTTTCGGCATACACCAAAAGCATTGCCCCTATAAAAACAATCGGATACTCTCCAATTCGAACTGAAACTGCCTTGCGACAGTCGTCCTTAACAGGGGGCGATTGATCGGCGCAATATCCACACACCGAACCATCTCTGCTTGCGGCATCTGTGTCTTTGGCAGTTTGGGTCGCGCTTCGCGTTTCAAGTATTCGTGAATCGCGTTTTGGTTGTGGGCTGGGTCGAGCTGGCGCGGGTGGGGCAAGGCGGCGGGGCCTTTATCCCGAACGTCTGGCGCCGTGGCCGATCATCGCCCCGTTGTCTGGGGTTGGCCGGGGGCCTGCTTTATAGGGGGGCGGGTGTGGGCTTCTCTCTTTTTCGCCGGTCGCGCCTGGACGATCCGTTGCAGGTCGGTGCGCAGTACCGCCGCGTCGTTTCCGGCAGTGTCACGGAAACGGCGGAGGTTTTGACCATCACCACGGACAGTTTTCATATTCCGCATGTGCGCTTCATGGTGCGCAATAACCTGGCCGAGGACGGCAGCGCCCCGGACCAGCGCACCCTGTCGGCGGAAAGCTTCAGCCGGCTGTTCAACGAGCGCGTCGTTAACTGAGCCAGGGTGCCCGTCGCCCGCCCGCCTCGCCTGACGGGGTAGCCCGCTAGGACGCTGGAACAACTGGCGGAATGTCCCCATCGTCTTATGTGGGGCCTCCATCCAAGGAGGCCGGTTCTATGTAACCGGCCGCCATCGGTGTCCCTGAACGGATGCGAACGGGGCGGACGGCATGGGATGGAAAGACGCGATGCCCCCCACGGCCGATGCCGTCCAGCCGGGCACGCCCGCGGCCCCTTTGAGGCTCACATCTCCCTTGGTCGCACAGACACCCGTTCCCATGACCTCGCAGGCCCCCTTGGTGGCCGTTGACGGTCTCGCGGTGGGTTTGATCGAGCTGGTTCAGGCGCTGTCGTTCTGCCGCGACATGGCCAGTGTCATGGCCCTGGTGCGCCGCGCTGCTCGCGCGTTGAGCGGCGCTGACGGCGTCACCATCGTCCTGCGCGAGGGGGACCTGTGCCACTACGTGGACGAGGATGCCATCGGTCCCTTGTGGAAGGGGCGCCGCTTCCCCTTGTCCACCTGCATTTCCGGCTGGGTCATGTTGAACCGCCGGCCGGCGGTCATTCCCGACATTTACCAGGACGACCGCGTTCCCCATGACGCCTATCGTCCCACCTTCGTGAAAAGCCTGGTGATGGTTCCCGTGCGCGTGGATGAACCGATCGCCGCCATCGGCGCCTATTGGGCGGCGGTGCGCCAGCCGACGCCGGGAGAGGTCGCGTTGTTGCAGGCGGTGGCCCATTCCACCGCGGTCGCGCTGACCAACGTCCAGCTTTATGAATCCCTGGACGCGGCATTGGCGGAAAGCCAAGCGCGGGCGGAGGAGGCGGAGAAGGCCAACCGCGCCAAGTCGGTCTTCCTCGCGGCCATCAGCCACGACCTGCGCCAGCCGTTGCAGACCATGCGTCTCTATCACACCATGTTGAGCGAGCGGGCGACGCTGGGCGCCGCGATCACTGGCGTGGCGACAGCGTTGGATCGCAAGCTCATCGCCGGCATGGGCGAGGCGCTGTCCTCTGGCGAGGAACTGTTGCGCGCCCTGCTGGACATATCGGTGTTGGACGCCGGCACGGTGCGGGTGAACCCCCAGCGCTTTTCGTTGGAAAATACCCTGGCCGGCTTGGTCAGCGCCATCCGCGGCGACGCGGAGAAGGCGGGCGTGGACATCCGCTTGCGTGCGGGCGCCAAGACCGGCCCGCAGGCGGCGCTGGCGGACGCGGATACCGACCCCGTCCTACTGAAATGCATTCTGCGCAACCTGCTGACGAACGCCGTGCGCTACACCCCGCGCGGGGGGCGCGTGCTGGTTTCCACCCGTCGGCGGGGCAATGCCCTGCTGGTCCAGGTTTGGGACACCGGCGCCGGGATCGCCCCGGACCAATTAGGCGCCGTCTTCGAGGATTTCGTTCAGCTGAACAACCCCGAGCGGGACCGTGCCAAGGGCCTGGGCTTGGGGCTGGGCATCGTCCGCCGCATGGCCCGCCTGCTGGGCATTCCCGTCACGGTGCGCTCCTTTCCCGGCCGCGGTTCCGTCTTCTCGCTCCTGGTGCCCGCCGTACCGGCGGCGGTGGCGCCCGGTGGCGACAGTCTGGTGGCCTTTCCCCGGGACAGCCAGCGTCCGGCCCAACGCGACAGCGACCCGCGGACCATCCTGGCGGTGGAGGACGACCCGCTGCAGCGCCTGGCGCTGGGCGCCATCATCGAAAGCTGGGGGTATCGCGTCATCACCGCGGCCGGTTCCGACGAGGCCATGGTCGCCATCCGCGGTGCCGGTCCCCTGCCCGGCCTGGTGATCAGCGATTTCCGCCTGCCCGGACAACTCAACGGCGTGCAACTGGTCGCCCGCCTGGGCAATGAACTGCGGCGCCACCTTCCGGGCATCATCGTGACGGGGGATACCGATCCCGCCCGCATCCAGGAGGCGTCGGCCACCGGCTGCACCCTAATCCACAAGCCCTACCTGCCGGAGGTTCTGCGCGCCGCCATCGAGGGGGTGCTGCAAGGGCCGGAGGATGGCGCGCGTCCGGCCGCGCGGTCCCAGGCGGCCACCCGGGAGGGTTAGCGCGTGGTGTCAAAACTTTCAGGCGCCAAAAATTTTGAACACCGGTCTTCAGGGGCGCCGCGCGCGGGTCTATAACCCTGGGTATGAGCGGGCGCCGGGCCTTAGGCCCATGGGCGCCCCACCCCTGAGGGAAGACACGCGGCATGCCTGACGCCTCGACCGTTTCCGCCACCCACCCCGACAAGATCCGCCTGCTGGAGGCGCTGGAGCGCAAGGTGCTCTGGCTGTCGGCCTGGACCATCCACAACGCCAACCATATCCGCCCGTCGCGCGATGGCTTGAAGGTGGGCGGCCACCAGGCCTCCAGCGCCTCGCTGGCCAGCATCATGACGGCCCTGTACTTCGACGTTCTGCGGCCGCAGGACCGGGTGGCGGTGAAACCCCACGCCAGCCCCGTCTTCCACGCCATCCAGTACATGCTGGGCCGCCAGACCAGGGAGAAGCTGGAACGCTTCCGCGCCCTGGGGGGCGCGCAAAGCTACCCGTCGCGCACCAAGGACACCGATGACGTGGATTTTTCCACCGGATCGGTGGGGCTGGGCGTGGCGGTCACCGCCTTCGCCTCCCTGGTCCAGGACTATGTGCGCCTCAAGGGGCTGTCGGACCAGCCGGAGGGGCGTATGGTCGCCCTGGTGGGCGACGCCGAGATGGACGAGGGCAACGTTTTCGAGGCCATGCTGGAGGGCTGGAAGCACGACCTGCGCAATACCTGGTGGATCATCGACTATAACCGCCAGAGCCTGGACAGCGTGGTGTCGGACCGGCTGTGGGTGCCGATTGAGGGCATGTTCCGCTCGCTGGACTGGAACGTGCAGATCCTGAAGTACGGCAAGAAGCTGCAGGCCGCCTTCGTGCAGGAGGGCGGCGACGCCCTGCGCCAGTGGATCGACACCTGCCCCAACCAGCTCTATTCCGCGCTGACCTTCAAGGGCGGGGCCGCCTGGCGCGAGGCATTGATCCGTGACCTGGGCGACACGCGCGGCATCCGCCATATCCTGGACGCCCATGACGACGCGGCCCTGGGCGGGCTCATGACCAACCTGGCGGGCCATGATCTGCCCACCCTGCTGGAAACCTTCCACGGCACCACCGACGACCGGCCGGCCTGCTTCATCGCCTACACGGTCAAGGGCCGGGGGCTGCCCTTCCAGGGGCACAAGGACAACCATGCCGGCCTGATGAATCCAGAGCAGATGGCGGCCTTCAAGGCGGCTTGCGGCCTGGCCGAAGGCCAGGAATGGGACCGGCACGCCGGCCTGGACGTGGAGCCGGCCGACCTGGACGCCTTCCTCGCCCAGGTTCCCTTCGCGCAAGGAACGGGGCCTGGGCGCGCCAGCCGTCGCCTCAAAGGCGCGGCCATCCCGGTGCCGCCCACCCTGGCGGTGGATTTGGGCGCCCGCATGTCGACGCAGGAGGGCTTCGGCAAGATTTTGGGCGAGATCGCCAAGGGTGACGACGACCTGGCCGCCCGCATCGTCACCACCTCGCCCGATGTCACCGTATCCACCAATCTGGGTCCCTGGGTGAACCGGCGTGGCCTGTTCGCGCGGCAGGAGACCCAGGACATTTTCCGCGAACAGAAGGTGGTGTCCGCCCAGCGCTGGCAGGGCGCGCCCGGTGGCCAGCACATCGAGTTGGGCATCGCCGAGCACAACCTGTTCCTGATGCTGGCGGCATTGGGCCTCAGCCACGACTTGTTCGGGGCCCGGCTGCTGCCTATCGGCACCCTGTACGATCCCTTCATCAAGCGCGGCCTGGACGCCATGAACTACGCGGCCTACCAGGATGCCCGCTTCATGGTGGTGGCCACCCCCTCGGGCGTCACCCTGGCGCCGGAGGGCGGCGCGCACCAATCCATCGTCACGCCGCTGATCGGCATGGGCCTGCCCAACGTCTCCAGCTATGAGCCCGCCTTCGTGGATGAACTGGCCGCCATCATGGCCTGGGGCTTCGACCATATGCAGCGGCCGGATGGCGGCTCCCTCTACCTGCGCCTCAGTACCCGGCAGGTGGACCAGCCCGGGCGGGGGGAATCAGGGGGCCTGGACCGGGAGGCCGTCATCCAGGGAGGCTATTGGCTGCGTCCCCCGGCGCCGGACGCGGAATTCGCCATCGTCTATTGCGGCGCCCTGGCGCCGGAGGCGCTGGAGGCCCACGCCCAGGTGCTGGAGGATTGCCCCGGCGCCGGCCTGTTGGCCGTGACCTCCCCCGATCGGCTGCACGCCGGCTGGACGGCGGCCCAGCGTCAAGGACGGGGGCATGAGGCCCATGTCCACCGCTTGCTGTCCGCCCTGCCGGCGGACGCCCGCCTGGTGACCGTCATCGACGGGCATCCGGCGACGCTCTCCTGGCTGGGGTCGGTGCGTGGCCAGGCGGTGGCGGCGCTGGGCGTGGAAAAGTTCGGCCAGTCCGCCGATATCCCGGACCTTTACCAAGCCCAGGGTCTCGACGCCGACGCCATCGTCGATGCATGCGCCAAGGTGCTTTTGGGATAGGGTTTGAAGCCGAAACGCCTATTACCTGATCGACTTACCTGATCGACGCGCAACCCACGGGGCGGTGTTGAGCGATTTCGGAAATCTCATGGTGACGTGACCTTGGCGTATTCCCGTCAATATCGACGATATCCGCGATGCGCGATCAGCTCACCGACAGAACTACTTGGGGGGAGGGTCGTAGGTGCAAGGGCCATTGTGCGACGCTAGGTAGTCTATAAAGGTTCTGACCTTGGCCGAGAGATATTTGCGGCTTGGGTAAACCGCGTGGAGCGTTGTGCTGAATGCCGCCGTGCCCGGCAACACGATCTCCAGCCGCCCGGCGGCGACGTCGGGCTGGACCATCCAGAAAGGGAGCAGAGCAAGGCCCATTCCTTCGACTGCCGCCAAATGAAGGATGGTCTCGTTCCCGCTTCGAAGCACGATGCGGAAGCGGACAGTCTCAGGCCCCTCCGGTCCGTTGAACGTGAGATCCGGTCCGATGTTGACGCCGCTGTACATCAGCATTTGATGTCCATTGAGATCTGCAATCCTGGCGATACGGCCCGTGCGCTCGAGATAGGAGGGCGCGGAGACCAGGCGGAAGTCTATTTGGCCGAGGGGGCGGGCTATCAGGCCGGGATCGAGACGGTCGGGCGCCGTGGCGCGAAGCGCGAGGTCGAAGCCCTCGTCGACCAGATTGACGATCCGGCCGCTCAGATCAAGATCGAGGCACACATCGGGGTAGCGCCGGTGATACTCGGCCAACACGCCGGCCATCATGGCGGTCGCGATCCAGACAGGCGCGCTGACCTTGAGCGTTCCGCGCGGTGAGAGTGCGACGTTACTGAGCGCCGCCTCGACCTCGTCCAGACCGTCAAGGGCCTGCCGGGCTTGCGCGAGATAAAGCGCGCCTGCCTCTGTCAGGCTGACATGGCGGCTGGTGCGGTTGAGCAACCGAATGCCCAGCCGATCCTCCAGGCGCTGCACATGCTTGCTGGTCATGGCCGGTGACAGGCCAAGGCGGAGCGAGGCAGCCGTGAAGCTCTCCAACTCGGCCACCGTGCAAAACACCCGCAAACTCATCAACGTATCCATCGATCATCAACATAGAAGAAACACTTCGTCAATGGAAGCGCGGTTGTTCCACCAAAAGGAAATCATCACCTTGGTGGTGGCAAAGCGCCGCTGACCCAAAACCGCGGTGGCCACAGTTTGGGACATAGCAAGGATGTCAATCGTGCGCGCGGGACGCCTGCCGACCTATTTCATCAGCCACGGCGGAGGCCCCTGGCCGTACATGACGGGCGAGTTTCGCCGCCACTTTGACAAGTTGGAGCAATCGCTGATCGAGATGCGCGCCGAACTGCGCGACCTGCCGCGTTCCGTTCTCGTGATCTCCGGTCACTGGGAGGACGACGGCTTTGCGATCTCATCCGGCGAACGGCCCGGCATGGTCTACGACTATGGCGGCTTTCCGGAATATCTCTATCACATCCGCTATGCCGCGCCGGGTTCACCAGAGCTGGCGCGCCGGGTGCGTGAACTGCTGGGTGCCGCCGGAATAGGGGCGAGGCTCGATCCGGCACGTGGCTTCGATCACGGCACTTTCAGCATCATGAAACCCCTCTATCCCGATGAGGATATCCCCGTCGTCCAGCTCTCGCTCAACGTGGGGCTCGATCCCGCGCTGCATATCGCGGTCGGTCGGGCGCTCGCGCCGCTCCGCGACGAAGGCGTTCTGATCATGGGCAGCGGCTTGAGCTTCCACAACCTGTCGAGAATGAGCACTGAGGCCAGCCGTGAGTCTTCACGCCAGTTCGACGACTGGCTGCAGCAGACCGTGATCCATGCCGCACCTGATGCCCGTGTGGCCCGCCTCTTGGACTGGGAACAAGCCCCTGCGGCGCGCAGAGCGCATCCGCGTGAAGACCATTTGATTCCCCTGATGGTGGCCGTCGGCGCCGCCGAGGCGGAGCCTGCGACCCTTAGCTATCACCAGACCGATTTCGCAGGCGGAATCACGGCTTCGAGCTTCCGCTTTGGCCCGCTTCCTGCCGCCCCTTCTCAAGGAGAATGAGCATGACCGAAGCCTTCAAGCCCATCGTCTATCTGAAGCAAAATTGCCCTTTTTGTATGAAGATCCGCCTGTTCATCCTGGAGGCGGGCCTTGGCGCCGAAGTCGAGACCCGCGACTTCGGCAGTGGAACGCCGCAGGAAGACACGGTCCGCGCCGAGCTCAAGGATCACTTGGATAAAGTGAGCTTTCCGGCGGCCCAGATCCGGCCTGGCCAATTCATCACGGAATCGGATGACATCATCGCTGCTCTGGCCCGGAAATCCGGCCGCGATCCTGCGACCATGCCAATCTACCAGAACTATGTCGACGGGCCCTTCGCCGCCCTGATGAGGCTCTGGAAGGAAAATATGGACCTCAAAAAGGCCGCCGCGGCCGCCTGACCTGCTGTCTGGGAGAAAGAGGCCATGATCAACACAGCCATTTGGACGCCGCGTGTCCTGGCCACTCTGCGGATCGTCACCGCACTTCTGTTCCTGGAACACGCAACGATGAAGTTCTTTCAGTTCCCAGCCGCGATCCCGGGCATTCCCTATCCGCTGCCCGCCATCATGCTGATCGCCGGCGCCATCGAGGTCGTGACGTCGGTGCTGATCGCGGCTGGCTACCACACCCGCATCGCCGCCTTCATAGCGTCAGGAGAGATGGCTGCCGCCTATTTCATGGCCCATGCGACTCAGGGCTTCTGGCCCGCACTGAACATGGGTGAGCCCGCCATCCTGTTCTGCTTCATCTTCCTCTATCTCGCCTTCGCCGGCGCGGGCGCATGGGCGCTGGACAACATCCTGCGACCGGCATCGCGGCAGAAGGCTGCGGTCTGAACCCGCCTCGGCAGCATCTCCATCCGATAGTCAGACCGCGCCCGCTCAGCGGCCCCCTGCAGGAAATCGTCCCATGAAAGCCGTTCTCCTCAAATCCTATGGTGACGTCGATCAGTTTGGCGTCGAGGACGTTGCGACGCCCGAGCCCGGTCCGGGCGAGGTGCTGCTCCGCCTCAAGGCGTCGGCCGTCAATCCGTTCGACCTCTATTTGCGCCAAGGCTACTTCACACAGTTCGTACCTTTAACCCTCCCAGCGATCCTGGGCGGTGATGCCGCCGGCATCATAGCCAAGCTCGGAGCGGGCGTGAGTGGCTGGTCAGTGGGGGAGCGCGTCGTCGCCGACTTCATGGCTAATGGTCGTGGAGCCCATGCCGAATATGGCGTCGTTCCAAGCACTTCGATTGCGCGGTTGCCGGACGATCTGAGCTTCGAACAGGGCGCGGCATTGGTGAAGGCCGGCCTGACCGGAAGGCAGACCGTCACCGCGCTGGGCATCAAGGCTGGCGACCGCGTGCTGGTTTCAGGCGCCCTGGGTTCGGTGGGGCGCGCCGCCATCCAATATCTGCAGGAACTCGGCGCAAAGCCCGTAGCAGGGGTTCGCCCTCAGCGTCTCGAAGAGGCGCGCGCCTTGGCCGGCCAGGCGATTGACATAACCCTGCCGGCCAGCACGCCCGCCTTTGACTTCGCGATCAGCGCGGCGGCTCCGGTGGCGGGCAATTTGATCAGTCATGTGCGCGATGGTGGAACGGTCATCAGCATCGTTCCAGTTCCCGTTGGCGCCAACGCCGCCAACCGCGTGACCATCCGGGAGATCTTCCACCAGACCGACGCCACCACCCTCGACGCGGTTCTCGATGCGGCGGCCCGTGGAACATTGATCATACCCATCGCCCAGACATTCCTGCTGGATGAACTCGGCGCCGCGCACACGGCGGTTGCTGCCGGCGCACCCGGCAAGGTCGTGCTGAAACACTGATCGGTATTTCGACGCGCCACCGCGATGTCCGTGCCGCATGAAATTTCATGGCGGTGGCCCCCAGCCCTCAAAATTCCCCCAACGCCTTGATCTGTGACCCGTCGCTCGTGAAGTTGTCCGGCGCGAGCCATGCCGCCAGGCGCTGGCGGCGCGTGGGCCATTCCGAATCCAGGATGGAAAAGACGTTGGTATCCCAGTTGCGGCCTTTCATCCACAGGGTCTGGCGCAGCAGGCCCTCATGGGTGAAGCCATAGCGCAGCGCCGCCTTGACGGAGGCGACGTTGGGCGGTCCGCAGCGCCATTCCAGGCGGCGGTAACCCGATTGGCCCAGGGCGTAGTCGATCAGCAGGAACACCCCCTCCGTCCCCGTCACCTTGCGGCTCAGGGCGGGACCATAGACCAGGCCCATCTCCACCGTGCCCATGTCCGGGTTGGCGTTCAGCAGAAGCAGCAGGCCCGCGGGTGCCGGCGCTGCGCCGGTCTTGTCCATCACGACATAGATGGTCTGGCCTGGCCGGGGAATGCGGTCCCGCAGCCACTGCGTGAATATCTCGGGCTCAGCGAAGGGGCCGCCGGGGATATGGTCCCACAAGGTATCGTGCCGGCCGATGGCCTGCCATAGGCCGGCGGCGTGCCGATCCAGGTCCAGCCGTTCCAGGTCGACCGTGCGGCCGGCCAGCCGGTCGGCGGTGAGGGCGGGGCGGGGCAGGTCCGGGATGATGGGCGTCGGCGGTGTGGTCATGCGGGGGGCGGCCTCGGGTGCGGGTGGCATGGGCCGCAGCATATCAAGCCCGTGGTTGCGTGGGATAGCCGCGCGCGCCTGGGCACTTCGCCCTTGGGTGCCCCAAGGCCCTTCCTCGGCCTAGATTCCTATTTACGCGGGTGCGCGGGTGCTATAGATCGGACGGCGCCTGGAAGGGTCCGGGCGCTATTCCTATGCCTATTTCCCTTTGGCGCCGCCGGCGTCGGCGGGGCGGGGCCGTGGGGTGGGCGCCCAGGCGACCTATAGTGCCGGGTTTGGACGCGGGCGTGGCGGAACTGGTAGACGCGCCGGATTTAGGTTCCGGTGACGAAAGTCGTGGGGGTTCGAGTCCCTTCGCCCGCACCAAGCACGAGATATCAACCCAACCGCCCGTGGTCCGTCCGGCCCCGGGCACCCAGGGGCCGGGGATGCCGGCATCCGGGGCCGATCACAGAGACAGGTTCGAATAGTCCCATGAACATCACCGAGACCAGCGCCGAAGGCCTGCGCCGCGAATACACGGTCGTCATTCCCGCCGCCGATCTGGCCGGCCGCGTGGACGCCCAATTGAAGGAAATCGGCAAGACCGTGCGCATGCCGGGCTTCCGCCCGGGCAAGGTGCCGATGTCGGTGCTGAAGCAGCGCTATGGGCAGTCGGTGATGGGTGAGGTGCTGGACAAGGCCATGTCCGACAGCGCCGCCAAGGTGGTTGAGCAGCACAGCCTGCGTCCCGCCCTGCAGCCCAAGGTCGAGATCGTGAAGTTCGAGGTCGAGTCCGAGAGCGACCTGGAATTCAAGCTGGCCTATGAGGTGCTGCCCGAGTTCGAGCCCGCCGACCTCGGCGGCGTCGCCATCGAGAAGCCGGTGGTGGAGATCACCGACGCGCAGGTGGACGAGGCCCTGGGCCGCATCGCCGCCGGCCGCAAGACCTCCGCCCCGCTGACCGAGGATCGTCCGTCCGCCAAGGGCGACATCGTGGTCATCGACTTCGACGGTTCCGTCGATGGCGAGAAGCGTCCGGGCATGAAGGGCGAGGGCCATGAGCTGGAGCTGGGCTCCGGCAGCTTCATCGACACCTTCGAGGAGCAGCTGGAGGGCACCCGCGCCGGCGACCACCGCACCGTCAACGTCACCTTCCCCGAGGGCTACCACGCCGCCGAGCTGGCCGGTAAGGCCGCCGTGTTCGAGGTGGACGTGAAGGAAGTGAAGCAGGCCGTCGAGGCGACCATCGACGATGAGTTCGCCAAGGGCCTGGGCTTCGACGATCTGGCCGCGCTGAAGACCGTCATCCGCGACCGTCTGGGCGGCGACTACACCGTCATGAGCCGCCTGCGCGCCAAGCGCGCCCTGCTGGACCAGCTGGCCGAGCTGCACAGCTTCGAGGTGCCGCAGGGTATGGTCGATATCGAGTTCGACCAGATCTGGAAGCGTCTGCAGGATGAGCTGAAGGCCGGCGACGCCGGTGAGGACGCCGGCAAGGACGAGGAAGAGCTCCGCAAGGAGTACCGCGATATCGCCATTCGTCGTGTTCGTTTGGGTCTGGTCCTTTCCGAGATCGGTCAGAAGAACAATATAACGGTGGCTAGGGAAGAGCTGAACCAGGCCGTGCTGGCCGAGGTGCGGCGCTACCCGGGCCAGGAGCGTGAGGTTTTCGACTTCTTCAAGAACAACCCCCAGGCGGTGGAAAGCCTGCGGGCCCCGGTTTTTGAAGACAAGGTTGTCGACTTCATCCTGGGACAGGTTAAGGTGACGGAGAAGCCCGTGTCGGCTGAAGAGCTGATGCAGGATCCCGATGAGGACGAGGCGGCGGCCTAAGGTCGCGTCTCCCGTCTTCGGTTTCTGACGGGCCTCGGTATTGAAACGGAATGGGGGAGGGATCGTCCCTCCCCCGGACCGGCAACGGGCCCGGGGATGGCCCCCGGGTCGGACGCAGCGCTGGAGCAGGCATGATCGACTTTGAGCCGCAGATGAACACGCTGGTCCCCATGGTGGTCGAGCAGACCAACCGGGGTGAGCGCGCTTACGACATCTATTCGCGCCTGTTGAAGGAACGGATCATCTTCCTCGTCGGTGGCGTGAACGACGCGGTGTCGAGCCTGATCTGCGCCCAGCTTCTGTTCCTGGAAGCGGAAAACCCCACGAAGGAAATCTCCTTCTACATCAATTCGCCGGGCGGCATCGTGACCTCGGGCCTGGCGATCTACGACACCATGCAGTACATCCGCTGCCCGGTGGCCACCCTGTGCATCGGCCAGGCGGCCTCCATGGGCTCGCTGCTGCTGGCCGGAGGTGCCGAGGGCCGGCGCTATTCGCTGCCCAACAGCCGCATCATGATCCATCAGCCGTCCGGCGGCGCCCAGGGTCAGGCTGCGGACATCGAGATCCAGGCGCGAGAAATCCTGAAGATCCGGCACCGCCTCAATGAGATTTACGTGCGCCATACCGGCCAGCCGATCGACAAGATCGAGCGGGCGATGGAGCGCGACAACTTCATGACCGCGGACGAGGCCAAGGCGTTCGGTCTGATCGACGACGTCATCGCCACCCGTCCCGGCGCCGGCGGAACAGCCCAGGCGGCATGAGGATTTGAGACGTTGAGCGTCCGGGGCTGGGCGGTGTTTCCGCCGCCCAGCCGTCCCACCGGGATACCCCGGTCAGGGAAACCGGACACAAGCCGACACACGGGGGGTTGAAAGCCCAGCGTTCCGTGGTGTTGAATGGGCGGGCAGTGGCGGGTGAGCGGTGTTCATCCCCTTGTCCGCCGGCCGATCCCGGGAGGATCGGGCCCCGGTTCCGTCATCGTGATGGCTCCGGGTGACTGTCCCGGTGATGTACGGAGCTTTTATGACCAAGTCGACCGGCAGCGATTCGAAGAATACCCTCTACTGCTCCTTCTGCGGGAAGAGCCAGCACGAGGTGCGGAAGCTCATTGCCGGCCCCACGGTGTTCATCTGCGATGAATGCGTGGAATTGTGCATGGACATCATCCGCGAAGAGAACAAGACGACGCTGGTGAAGTCCCGCGACGGCGTCCCCACCCCACGCGACATCTGCGCGGTGCTGGATGACTACGTCATCGGGCAGAGCCACGCGAAGCGCGTCCTCTCGGTCGCCGTGCACAACCACTACAAGCGGCTGGCCCACGGCACCAAGCACAGCGACGTCGAGCTGGCGAAATCCAACATCCTGCTGATCGGCCCCACGGGCTGCGGCAAGACCCTGTTGGCCCAGACGCTGGCCCGCATCATCGACGTCCCCTTCACCATGGCCGACGCCACCACGCTGACCGAAGCCGGTTATGTGGGCGAGGATGTGGAAAACATCATCCTCAAGCTGCTGCAGGCCGCCGACTACAATGTCGAGCGGGCGCAACGCGGCATCGTCTACATCGACGAAGTGGACAAGATCAGCCGCAAGTCCGACAACCCGTCCATCACCCGCGACGTGTCGGGTGAGGGCGTGCAGCAGGCCCTGCTGAAGATCATGGAGGGCACCGTGGCCTCCGTGCCGCCGCAGGGCGGCCGCAAGCATCCGCAGCAGGAATTCCTGCAGGTGGACACGACCAACATCCTGTTCATCTGCGGCGGCGCCTTCGCCGGCCTGGAGAAGATCATCGCCGCCCGCGGCAAGGGCACGTCCATCGGTTTTGGCGCCGATGTGAAGGGCCCGGACGACCGCCGCACCGGCGACGTCCTGCGCGAGGTGGAGCCCGAGGATCTGCTGAAGTTCGGCCTCATTCCGGAATTCGTTGGCCGTCTGCCCGTGGTGGCGACGCTGAACGACCTGGACGAGGAAGCGCTGATCGAGATCCTGACCAAGCCCAAGAACGCGCTGGTGAAGCAGTATCAGCGCCTGTTCGAGATGGAGGACGTGAAGCTCTCCTTCGCGGAAGAGGCGCTGAAGTCGATCGCCAACAAGGCCATCCAGCGCAAGACCGGCGCCCGTGGCCTGCGTTCGATCATGGAGTCCATCCTGCTGGAGTCGATGTTCGATCTGCCGGGCCTGCAGGGCGTGGATGAGATCGTCATCAATGGCGAGGTGGTCGAGGGCCGCGCCCAGCCGCTGTACATCTACGCCGACCGCAAGGCCGAGGCGGCGCCCGTCGCCTGACGGTTCCCGCGCAGGCGACGTAGCCAGTTTGGATAGTTGCAGCCCGGGAAGCTCCTCGTTGCGGGGTTTCCCGGGCTTTATTTTGCCTTCGCTCCGCATTTCAACCGGAATTCAGGCACTTGGCCCCGATCACGCCCGGTTGTCCGGTGCTCACGCTTGCAAAAGCGCGATTTTCCCGCCTCCGCTCCCGTCCTTAACGCAGAAATCACCGGGTTCAAGCCCTTGAAGGGGGGGGATCGGTGTGCCACGTTACCAGGGCGACCTCCCGACGCCGCGCCCATGACGGGGCGGCTGGTGGATGGCAGGCCAGGCCCATCACGGGCTGGCCGCTAAGATTTGAGTGGAAGGTCAGACCTATGTTGGAAGCCACCCGAGGCACCCTTTATCCGGTCCTCCCCCTGCGCGACATCGTGGTGTTCCCGCACATGATCGTGCCCCTGTTCGTGGGGCGCGAAAAGTCGGTGCGCGCGCTGGAAGACGTGATGAAGGATGACAAGCAGATCCTGCTGGTCACCCAGAAGAACGCCGCCCAGGACGATCCCACGCCCGACGACATCTATTCCGTCGGCACCATCGGTACCGTGCTGCAACTGCTGAAGCTTCCTGATGGCACCGTGAAGGTGTTGGTCGAAGGCGGGCAGCGCGCGCGCATCGTCAGCTTTGAACGCAGCGAGGACTTCTTCCAGGCCTATGCCGAGCCCATCGAGGAAAAGACGGGCGAGGCGCAGGAGGCGGAGGCTTTGGCCCGCGCCGCGGTGGCCCAGTTCGAGCAGTACATCAAGCTGAACAAGAAGATCCCGCCGGAAGTCCTGGTCTCGGTCAACCAGATCGAGGAACCGGGCAAGCTGGCCGACACCATCGCCTCGCACCTGGCGCTGAAGATTCCAGAGAAGCAGCAGCTTCTGGAAGCGGCGACGGTGGGTGAGCGGCTGGAAAAGGTCTACGCCTTCATGGAGGGCGAGATCGGCGTGCTTCAGGTGGAGAAGCGCATCCGCAACCGCGTCAAGCGGCAGATGGAGAAGACCCAGCGCGAGTACTACCTGAACGAGCAGATGAAGGCCATCCAGAAGGAACTCGGCGAGTCCGAGGATGGCAAGGACGAGGTTGCCGAGCTCGAGGAGCGCATCGCCAAGACCCGCTTCAGCAAGGAAGCCCGGGAAAAGGCGCTGGCCGAGGTCAAGAAGCTGCGGACCATGAGCCCCATGTCCGCCGAGGCGACCGTCGTGCGCAACTACCTGGATTGGATGCTGTCCATTCCGTGGAAGAAGCGCACCAAGGTGAAGAAGGACATCAAGGGGGCCGAGGCCATCCTGGATGCCGATCACTACGGCCTGGAGAAGGTCAAGGAGCGCATCCTGGAGTACTTGGCCGTGCAGCAGCGCATGGACAAGGTGAAGGGTCCCATCCTGTGCCTCGTCGGCCCGCCCGGCGTCGGCAAGACTTCGCTGGGCAAATCCATTGCCAAGGCCACCGGCCGCAACTTCGTCCGCGTGTCACTGGGCGGTGTGCGGGATGAGGCCGAGGTGCGCGGTCACCGCCGCACCTACATCGGCTCCATGCCCGGCAAGGTCATCCAGGGCATGAAAAAGGCGAAGTCGTCGAATCCGCTGTTCCTGCTGGATGAGATCGACAAGCTGGGCGCCGATTGGCGGGGCGATCCGTCCTCCGCTCTGCTGGAGGTCCTGGACCCCGAGCAGAACGGCACCTTCAACGATCACTACCTCGAGGTGGACTACGACCTCTCCGACGTGATGTTCGTCTGCACGGCCAACACCCTGCGCATGCCCCAGCCCCTGCTGGACCGCATGGAGGTGATCCGGCTGTCGGGCTACACCGAGGATGAGAAGATCGAGATCACCCGCGGCCACCTGATCGACAAGGAGCTGAAGTCACACGGCCTGAAGGCGGGCGAGTTCACCATCTCCGACGATGCGTTGCGCGACCTCATCCGCTACTACACCCGGGAAGCCGGCGTGCGCAGCCTGGAGCGTGAGATCGCCAACCTGGCCCGCAAGGCCATCAAGGAGATCCTCATGAAGGGGGTCGACAAGGTGTCGATCACCCGCCGCAACCTCGATAAGTATGCTGGCGTGCGCCGGTATCACTATGGCGAGGCGGAGAAGGAGGATCTGGTGGGTTGCACCACCGGTCTTGCCTGGACCGAAGTGGGCGGTGAACTGCTGACCATCGAGGCGGTGATGCTGCGCGGCAAGGGCCGGGTCACCACGACGGGTAAGCTGGGCGACGTCATGAAGGAATTGGTGCAGGCCGCCGAGAGCTTCGTGAAATCCCGCTCCACCCAGTTCGGCATCAAACCGACGCTTTTCGAGCGCAAGGACATCCACGTCCACGTACCCGAAGGAGCTACGCCTAAGGACGGTCCGTCGGCCGGTGTCGCCATGACCACCTCCATCGTCTCCGTGTTGACGGGCATTCCCGTGCGCAAGGATGTCGCCATGACTGGCGAAATCACCCTACGCGGCCGGGTCCTGCCGATCGGCGGATTGAAGGAGAAGTTGCTGGCGGCGCTGCGCGGCGGAATCAAGACCGTGTTGATTCCAAAGGATAATGAGAAGGATCTCGCGGACATTCCCGACAATGTGAAGCGTGGCCTGACCATCATCCCGGTGACGACGGCGGACGAGGTTCTGGCCAACGCCCTGGTGCAGCCGCTGGTTCCGATCGAGTGGTCAGAGCCGGAAGTCGTCGAGCCCGTGGCCGCGAAAGCCGCGGAAGAGGGCCAGGATGGCGTGATTCGGCATTGAAGTACGGACAGAAATCGTGTGAATTGAAGGCCTGACGCGACGGCCCCGGGGTGGATAACCCCGGGGCCGTACGTCCGAACCGAATCCCAATCCCGGCGCGCGCCCCGCGACCGGGACGTAATCCAGTCAGATCCTGCTTCAAGAAGGGGGGCCTTAAGTGAATAAGAACGATCTCGTTGCCGCTGTCGCCGCTAGCGCGGAGCTGTCCAAGGCTGATGCGAACAAGGCGGTCGATGCGGTGTTCGAGGGCATCACCGAAGCCCTCAAGAAGGGTGACGAGGTTCGCCTGGTCGGTTTCGGCACCTTCGCCGTTGCCGAGCGCGCCGCCTCCGAAGGCCGCAACCCGCGCACCGGCGAGGCGATCTCCATCGCCGCCAGCAAGCAGCCGAAGTTCAAGCCCGGCAAGGGCCTGAAGGACGCGCTGAACTAAGAACGGCGTCACCGCCGTTTGATCCGCCGGTTTTGGGGGACCGGTTGCCGCGATGGCGGCGCCTTTCCCCCACAACAGGTGTGATGGTCCACCACAGTCAAGGTGGCGGACCATCGGGTTGGTGCCGGCAGCATGCTGGCGCAATCCCGACCAGTGATGTGATAAGACGGGACGCCAGAGGGTGTTCCCGTCTTTTTTGTTTCCGCCGTCAATTTCGGGCTTCACGCCTTCCGCTCCGGTGGATTCAAAAAATGGGTTCCCAAACCGGCCGTGGGCCGCTAAAGCGTCATGTCCCGGCGCACGACGCTGCGGGGCCAAGGTGACGGGCGGTTAGCTCAGGGGTAGAGCAGGTGCTTTACACGCATCGGGTCGGGGGTTCAAATCCCTCACCGCCCACCACTTCCCATGATGTCCAGCGTGGATGCGCGGCCCGCCGCAGGCAAGGCCGCCATGCCGGCCGGCTCCGCATTGTCACTTTGACCGCGATGGCAAAGCTGCAATCCTGACATGGGGGCGGTCCACGGCGGCCGCTCAGTCGTATCAGGGGCATCTGGCGTCTTGGCGCATCGGGGCATCTGGTTTCACCATGGGACGCGCGGGCCTTATCAATCCATCCTGCCGCCTATTTAACGGCGGCGGGGCCCGCGAGCGCGCAATCCGGGGGACGCTGTCGCCCCCGTTTGGGAGGGGGCATGGCGTCGAACGGCCAGTCGATCTTGGGGGAAGTGGGCAGCCTCTTTCGTGAGGTGTTCGCCGCCCCTGAACGCATCGCGCGTTTCCTGGGCATGCCCGCGGTCTTTAGCCTGGCCGCCGCCCTGTTCTTCCAGTTCCGCAGCATCCAGTACCTGGGTCACGAACCTGGTCAGGAGCAATGGGCCGAGTTCGGCTTCATCTTCTTGGTCTTGGTCGTTTTCCAGACCTGGGCGCACATGCGGTCCCTGTCCGCCTGGGGGGGCTGGGTGCGGACGGGGCAGGAGCCCGTGACCTTCCTCCAGCCGGGTTTCGGCCGCAATGAATGGGCCGCCACCGGCTGGCAGATCCTATACTTCTTCATGCTGCTGATCGCCCTGATGGTGCTGATGTTCGGCCGCGCCATGCTGGTCGATTCGACGGCGGAGGAGCAGGCGGGGCCGGGCGTTTGGCTGGCCATCCTGGCGGGGGCGTTGGCTGTTGGTATCCTGGCGCTGCATGTCACAGTGCGCCTGGGCATCGGGCTCATGGCCGTCCTGGCCGGGGAGACGCCGGCGTTCAGCCGCTACTGGCGCGCCGCCGCGCCCCTGGCCTGGCGCTTGACCGGTGTCGTCTTGGTCAGCCAGGCCGTGCTGCAGGTTCCCTGCTTCTTCATCAACCGCCTGGTGATGGGGGACTGGCTAACCACCAGCACCACCGCGCCCCCCGACGTGGCGGTCAGCCTGCTGTGGACCCTGGCGATGGCGGTCGTGAATTTCATCTGTGTCGCCCTGCTGGGCGTGGCGCTGGCCCGCGCGCATCGCGCCTTGAGCCAGGACGGGCGGGCCGGCGCGGTGACGGTGGCCGCGGGGGATGTCCGGTGATGGACACGCCGCCGCCGGATATGTCGCCTGGCGGGCTGACACCGCAGCACCGGGTCTTGCTGATCATTCTGGGCTTGGCCATGATCGGCGGGCGGCTTTGGGACATGACCCATGACCGCAGCGGCGGTCCGGGGATGAACATCCTGGTCATCCTGCTGGGCGT
Source organism: Nitrospirillum karajorum (assembly GCF_036348415.1). Lineage (NCBI taxonomy): Bacteria > Pseudomonadati > Pseudomonadota > Alphaproteobacteria > Rhodospirillales > Azospirillaceae > Nitrospirillum > Nitrospirillum karajorum. The sequence continues at coordinate 642,915 of NZ_JAZBQB010000001.1, read as the reverse complement.
CATCGTCCTGGCCGCGGCGCTGCTGGCGGGACGACGTCCCCGGCGCTGATCCGCCCTGGGCCTGTGTCCGCTCCCGCTCTGATCCATCGGCTTGCCTGGAATAGATCCGCCCCATGGAAACGATGACCGCCGTCCTGATCCTGCTGGTGACCGTCGCGGCATCGGGCGGGATCAGCCCTTTCGCCCGCCGTGTGCCCCTGCCGCTCATCCAGGTGGCCTTGGGCGCGGCCCTGGGCGGCTTCTCCGGCGTGCCCATCGTCCTTAACCCCGACCTCTTCCTGCTGGTGTTCATTCCGCCCCTGCTGTTCCTGGACGCCTGGCGATTCCCGGTGCTGGAGTTGCGGCGCCTGGGGTTCATCATTCTGACGCTGGCAGTGGGCCTGGTGCTGTTCACCGTGGTCGGGGCTGGGCATATCATCCACTGGCTGCTGCCCGCCGTTCCCCTGTCCACCGCCTTCGCCCTGGCGGCGGTGCTGTCGCCCACCGATGCGGTCGCCGTGGCGGGCATGGCCGGCGGCGCGCGCATGCCCCCCGCCTGAAGCATATATTGGAGGGGGAGGCGCTGCTGAACGACGCCTCTGGCCTCGTGTGCCTGCAATTCGCCGTGACGGCGGCCCTCACCGGCACCTTCTCCGTCGGCGCGGCCACTGTCTCCTTCCTGTGGGCGGCCATAGGCGGCGTGCTGGTGGGCGTGGTCATGGTGGCCGCGGTGCGGGTGGTCCATGGCTGGCTGGTCCGCGCCCGGGGCGATTCGCCGGGCACCACCATCCTCACCATGTTTCTGGTGCCCTTCGCCGCCTACCTGGCGGCCGAGCATCTCGACATGTCGGGTATCCTGGCCGCCGTGGCGGGGGGCATGACCTTGAACCTGCTGCCGCTGGAAGAGTCGGGGCAGGTGGCCACACGCCTGCAGGGCACGGCGGTGGGCGAGATGATCCAGTTCACGCTGAACGGAGTGATCTTCGTCCTGTTGGGCTGGCAACTGCCGGGCATCCTGGGCCAGGCGCCCATGATCGCCAGCCAGGCCGGGGCTCCCCATGCCGGACCCCTGGAAACGCCGGTCGGCCTGGGATGGCTGGCGTTGCAGGTCGCCATCATCGTCGGCGTGCTATTGGGCCTGCGGGTTCTTTGGGTCTGGGTGTCGCTGGTGGTCAGCCAGGCGCTGGCCCGTTGGCGGGGGAAGCCCCGGCCCGGCGGGCCTCCCGGCATCATGCTGCGTATCATAGCCGCCATGGCCATCGCCGGGGTGCGTGGCGCCGTCACCCTGGCCGGCGTGCTGTCCCTGCCGGACTGGTTGCGTGACGGTGTGCCCTTTCCTGGGCGCGACGTCGCGATCTTCCTGGCGTCGGGTGTCATTCTGGTGTCGCTGGTCTTGGCCAGCCTGGCCCTACCCTGGCTGTTGCGCGGCCTGAGCATGCCCGAGGAGGACGCCGGCGTGGAGGAGGAGAGGGTGGCCGAGGCCGCCCTGGCGCGCGCGGCCCTGCGCCGGTTGGAACAGGCGCACCACGCCAAACGCCTGGATAGCGATGACGCCGACCTCCATACCGAGGCCGTGCTGCGCCTGATGGAGTTCTACCGCCGCCAGGTGGAGGATCCGGACATGCCGGTGGATGCCCGCGCCCAGGCCCGGCGGCGGCTTACCATCGACGCGGAACTGCGGCTGGCCGCCCTGCGCGCCAAGCGCGACGAACTGGCGCGTCTGCACCGCATCCACGCCATCAGCGAGGAAACCTGGCGCCGCATGGTCCACAGCCTGGACATGATGGAGGCGTCACTGGCCCGCTCCCGGGTGCTCTGAGGCCTCCCGGTGCCGGGGGGCAGGGTGTGGACGCCACGTCTGGTGGCGAGGTGTCGGCCGCGGCCGACATGGCAGCCCCTATCCATGAGCAGAGGTCGATTTCCCATCGGGGGCCGCCCGGGAAAGATGGTAAGCTTCGCCAGCCCCGGCTGTGCTTTGGGGGGCCTGCCTGGCAACGAACCGGAGCATCGGGTCATGGAAAAGGATGAGCGGCGCCTCGGCGACCGGATTTTGAGCGCGCTGGAACTGGCGCTGGAGCACGGCAACCTTACGGTGGCGGAACCGCTGGCCCAGGCGCTGGAATTGTGCATGACCGCTTTCGGGGGGCCCGACGCCGTGGACCATCGCGGCGTTCCCACCCGCCTGCTACAGGCGCTTGACCGCTTGGACAGCCTGCGTCGTGCGGAAAAAGCCGCGTGAAATCAATTGCTTACAAAAAAATGAAAAAAATCGGCGCCACCGCGTTTTTCTTGTTTGACAAGGGGTGGGGCTTTTTACTACAAACCGCGCACCGCAGCGACGCTGACGGCGCGAAACGCACCGAACGATAAAACGAACGGTGCGAAATAAGGCCAGAAAGCAACGTTGCAACGACGCGGGTGTAGCTCAGTTGGTTAGAGCGCCGGCCTGTCACGCCGGAGGCCGCGGGTTCAAGTCCCGTCACTCGCGCCACTTTATCGATGCCGGACAGGGCGATCGATACCTTAGCAAGGCCGCGCTGGCAACAGCGCGGCCTGCTTGCGTTATGGGCTTTCGCGCCTGCGGTAGAGCGGGAATTGAGAGTGGATCTCAACAAGCCCGATTTTGGCCATTTCCCCCATATTTTCAGCGCCTTGGCCCCAGCGCCGCGCATGGCGTAATTTGCTTTCCTTGGGCACGGCACCCGCCTATATTCCAACACGCCCGGCCCCAAGCCGGGCTTTTGTTGCAGGCATCCGGACCCCCGCATGGGTCTGGAGGTTATGTCCAGAACCGGCGGGCAGGCCGGGTGGGGCCAATACCGACAATCAGATGTGTGGGCCTGGGCTTCATGCACTTGGTTGCGGGTGGCGCCTTCCGCAAGCCCTGTCGGGCCAACCGGGACGAAATTGGGGCACACTCATGTCCAGTCAGGTTATGTCCACCGAGCTGCTGAGCCAGTACCTGCCGATCCTCATCTTCGTGGGTATCGCCGCGGTGATCGCGGCGGCCATGCTGTTCGGCTCCATGCTGGTCGCCAAGCAGAAGCCGGACAGTGAAAAGCTGTCGGCGTACGAATGCGGCTTCGAGCCGTTCAACGACGCCCGCAGCAAGTTCGACGTGCGCTTCTACCTGGTCGCCATCCTGTTCATCATCTTCGACCTGGAAGTGGCCTTCCTGTTCCCCTGGGCCGTGTCCCTGGGCCGCATCGGCTTGTTCGGCTTCTGGTCCATGATGGCCTTCCTGGGCATCCTGACCATCGGCTTCATCTACGAATGGAAGAAGGGCGCGCTGGACTGGGAGTGATCCCGGCCGGCGCTCAGGCCTTTTTCCGTCTTTCGCATCGCTGCCCGTTCACACCGGAGCCAGACCCGTGACGTCTTTGCCAACCCATTCTTCCGTTCCCCCCGCCGGCGCGGGCGCGCCCCTGCCGCCCGGTCCCGCCCAGGACGCCTACATCAAGGCCGTGACGACGGAATTGCAGGATAAAGGCTTCGTCGTGGCGAAGCTGGACGCCTTGCAGGAATGGGCGCGCACCGGGTCGCTGTGGCCCATGACCTTCGGTCTGGCGTGCTGCGCCGTGGAAATGATCCACGCCTACATAAGTCGTTTCGACCTGGACCGGTTCGGCGTCATTCCGCGACCCAGCCCCCGCCAGTCGGACGTGATGATCGTGGCCGGCACCCTGTGCAACAAGATGGCTCCGGCCCTGCGCAAGGTCTACGACCAGATGGCGGAGCCGCGCTGGGTCATCTCCATGGGTTCCTGCGCCAACGGCGGCGGCTACTACCACTACAGCTATTCCGTGGTGCGCGGTTGCGACCGCATCGTGCCCGTGGACATCTATGTGCCGGGCTGCCCGCCCACGGCTGAGGCGCTGGTCTACGGCGTGCTCCAGCTGCAGAAGAAGATCAAGGGCGGCAACCGCCTGGTTCGGCGCTGAGCGGCCCGGGGGATCTGGAATGAACGACGAAACCCTACAGGCGCTGGGCGCCAAGATCGCGGCGGCCCTCCCGGGCGCTGTGACCGGTACCGAGATCCAGCACGGCGAGCTGGTGGTCCGCACCACCCGTGAGGGGCTGTTGCAGACCCTGACCGTGCTGCGCGACGACGCCGGCTGCCGCTTCACCCAGCTGGTCGACGTGACCGCGGTGGACTGGCCGTCGAAGGCGGAGCGGTTCGAGGTCAACTACATGCTGCTGTCGGTGTCCAAGAACCTGCGCGCGCGGGTGAAGGTCACCACGGATGAGGACACGCCCGTCCCGTCCTGCGTCCCGCTGTTCCCGGCCGCTGGCTGGTACGAGCGCGAGACCTGGGACATGTTCGGCGTGTTCTTCGCGGGCCATCCCGACCTGCGCCGCATCCTGACCGATTATGGGTTCGAGGGTCACCCCCTGCGCAAGGACTTCCCCCTGACGGGGTATGTCGAGGTCCGCTACGACGACGAGCAGAAGCGTGTCGTCTATGAGCCGGTGAAGCTGACGCAGGACTTCCGGGCCTTTGATTTCATGTCGCCCTGGGAGGCGATGACCGATGTGCAACTGCCGGGCGACGAGAAGGCGGTGATCCCGCTGGGCGCGTCGCTGCGCGACGGCAGCGTGAAGAAGTGAGATCGGCCATGGCCAATCCTGTCGAAAGCCAAATCAAACCCTACACGATGAACTTCGGGCCGCAGCACCCTGCCGCCCACGGCGTGTTGCGCCTGGTTCTGGAGATGGATGGCGAGATCGTGGAGCGGGCGGACCCGCACATCGGTCTGCTGCATCGCGGCACCGAGAAGCTCATCGAGTACAAGACCTACATCCAGGCGATGCCCTACTTCGACCGGCTGGACTACGTGTCGCCGATGTCGGAGGAGCACAGCTTCGTCCTGGCCGCGGAAAAGCTGCTGGGCATCACGCCGCCCAAGCGCGCGCAGCACATCCGCGTGCTGTTCGCCGAGCTGACCCGCATCCTGAACCACCTGCTGAACGTCACGACGTTCGCCATGGACGTCGGTGCGCTGACCCCGGCCCTGTGGGGCTTCGAGGAGCGCGAGCTGCTCATGGAGTTCTACGAGCGGGTGTCGGGTGCCCGCATGCACGCCAACTATTTCCGTGTGGGCGGCGTCCATCAGGACCTGCCGGCCGGCATGCTGGACGACATCGAGGCCTACGCGGCCAAGTTCGAGAAGTTCGTCGACGATGTGGAGGGCCTGCTGACGGCCAACCGCATCTTCAAGCAGCGCCTGGTCGACATCGGTATCGTGTCGGGTGACGAGGCGTTGGCCTGGGGCTTCACCGGCCCGGTGCTGCGCGCCTCCGGCATTCCGTGGGACCTGCGCAAGGCGCAGCCTTACGACACCTACGCCGAGTACGACTTCGACGTCGCCATCGGCAAGACGGGCGACTGCTACGCCCGCTATCTGGTGCGCGTGGAGGAGATGCGGCAGTCCAACCGGATCGTGCAGCAGGCGGTGGCCAAACTGCGCCAGACGCCGGGCCCCATCAAGGTGGACGATCGCAAGATCGCCCCGCCGCCGCGTGGCGACATGAAGCGGTCGATGGAATCGCTGATCCATCACTTCAAGCTCTACACCGAGGGCTATCACGTCCCGGCCGGCGAGACCTACACCGCCACCGAATTGCCCAAGGGCGAGTTCGGCGTGTACCTCGTGTCCGACGGCACCAACCGTCCTTACCGTTGCAAGATCCGGCCGACGGGCATCGCCCATCTGCAGGGTGTTGATTTCATGTCCCGGGGCCACATGCTCGCCGACGCCGTCGCGATCATCGGCTCCATCGACGTCGTGTTCGGAGAGATCGACCGATGAGCGCTTCCGAGACCCCTGCCGGTCCGGCGACCTTCGAATTCACCGCCGACAACCTGGCCCTGGCCCAGCGGATCATCGCCAAGTATCCGGAAGGCCGCCAGGCGAGCGCCGTGATGCCTTTGCTGGACCTGGCTCAGCGCCAGCACGACAACTGGCTGCCCCGCGCCGCGATGGACTATGTCGCCGGCATGCTGGGCATGGCCCCCATCCGCGTGTACGAGGTCGCCAGCTTCTACACCATGTACAACCTGAAGCCGGTGGGTAAGCACTTCGTGCAGGTCTGCACGACCACGCCCTGCTGGCTGCGCGGGTCGGATGAGGTGCTGGCGGCGTGCAAGCGCAAGCTGGGCATCGGCCCGGGCGAGACCACGGCCGACGGCCAGTTCACCGTGGTCGAGGTGGAATGCGCCGGCGCCTGCGTGAACGCCCCCGTGATCTCGCTGGACGACGTCTATTACGAGGATCTGGACGGCCCCTCCACCGAGGCGCTGCTCGATACCCTGATCCGGGGCGAGAAGCCCAAGCCCGGCCCGCAGAACGGCCGCATCAATTCCGCGCCCATCGGCGGTCCCACGACCCTGATCGAGATGGCGCAGCGTAACGGCGTCAAGCCGGCGTCGCAGGAGTAAGGCCGATGTTGCGCGACGAAGACCGCATCTACACCAACCTCTACGGCTTCGAGGACTTTCGCCTGGACGCCGCCCGCAAGCGCGGCGACTGGGATGGGACGAAGGACATCCTGGCCCGGGGCCGCGACACCATCATCGAACAGATGAAGGAATTGGGCATGCGCGGCCGCGGCGGCGCCGGTTTCTCCACCGGCCTGAAGTGGTCCTTCATGCCCAAGAAGGTGGACGGCCCCGTCTACCTGGTCATTAACGCCGACGAGGGCGAGCCCGGCACCTGCAAGGACCGCGAGATCCTGCGCCACGATCCGCACAAGCTGATCGAAGGCTGCCTGATCGCCGGTTTCGCCATCGGCGCGACCGCCTGCTACATCTACATCCGTGGTGAGTTCTACCACGAGGCGTCCAACGTCCAGGTCGCCATCGACGAGGCCTACGCTTCCGGTCTGATCGGCAAGAATGCCTGCGGCAGCGGTTACGACTACGACATCTACCTGCACAAGGGTGCCGGCGCCTACATCTGCGGCGAGGAAACCGCGCTCATCGAGTCCATCGAGGGCAAGAAGGGCCAGCCGCGCAACAAGCCGCCGTTCCCCGCCAACGCCGGCCTGTATTCCCGCCCGACCACGGTCAACAACGTGGAAAGCATCGCGGGCGTGCCCACCATCCTGCGCCGCGGTCCCGCCTGGTTCGCTGGCCTGGGCCGCCCCAAGAACGCCGGCACCAAGCTGTTCTGCATCTCCGGCCACGTGAACAAGCCGTGCAACGTGGAAGAGGAGATGGGCATCCCCCTGAAGGAGCTCATTGAGCGCCACGCCGGCGGCGTGCGCGGCGGGTGGGACAACCTGCTGGCCATCATTCCCGGTGGCTCGTCGGTACCGGTGATGCCCAAGAGCGTCTGCGACACCGTGCTGATGGATTTCGACAGCCTGCGTGAGGTTGGGTCGGGCCTGGGCACGGCGGCCGTGATCGTCATGGACAAGTCCACCGACATCGTGAAGGCCATCGCCCGCCTGTCCAAGTTCTACATGCATGAGAGCTGCGGCCAGTGCACGCCCTGCCGTGAGGGCACGGGCTGGCTGGCTCGCGTCATGGACCGCATGGTGCGCGGCCAGGCCCGCCTGGACGAGATCGACATGCTGTACGACGTGACCAAGCAGATCGAGGGCCGGACCATTTGCGCCCTGGGTGACGCCGCCGCTTGGCCGGTGCAGGGCCTGATCCGCCACTTCCGGCCGGAGATGGAAGCCCGCATCGCCGCCTACCGCCAGAGCATCGCTGCCGAGTGATCGGTGGAAGGATTTAAGACATGCCGAAACTGACCATCGACGGTATCGAGCTTGAAGTGGCGCCTGGCACCTCCGTGCTGCAGGCCTGCGAACAGCTGGGCATCGAGGTTCCGCGCTTCTGCTATCACGAGAAGCTGTCGGTCCCGGCCAACTGCCGCATGTGCCTGGTGGAGATGGAGAAGGCCCCCAAGCCCATCGCCAGCTGCGCCATGCCCTGCGGCGAAGGCATGGTGATCAAGACCGACACCGAGACCGTGCACAAGGCGCGCAAGGGGGTGATGGAGTTCCTGCTCATCAACCACCCGCTGGACTGCCCCATCTGCGACCAGGGCGGCGAGTGTGACCTGCAGGACCAGGCGGTCGGTTACGGTTTCGACCGCGGCCGCTATGGCGAGGAAAAGCGCGCGGTCAAGGACAAGAACCTGGGCCCGCTGATCAAGACGATCATGACGCGCTGCATCCACTGCACGCGCTGCATCCGCTTCAGCGACGAAATCGCCGGCGTGTCCGTGATGGGCGCCACCGGCCGTGGCGAGCATATGGAGATCGGCACCTACGTCGAGGCCGCCGTCTCGTCCGAAATGTCGGGCAACCTGGTGGATGTGTGCCCCGTGGGCGCCCTGACCTCCAAGCCCTACGCCTTCACCGCCCGCCCCTGGGAACTGCGCAAGACGGAATCGGTGGACGTCCTGGACGCCGTCGGCTCCAACATCCGCATCGACACCCGCGGCGGCGAGGTGCTGCGCATCCTGCCCCGCCTGAACGAGGCGGTGAACGAGGAATGGATCAGCGACAAGACGCGCTATGCCCATGACGGCCTGAAGCGTCAGCGCCTGGACCGCCCCTACATCCGCGAGAACGGCAAGCTGCGCGCCGCCTCGTGGGAAGAGGCCCTGGCCCTGGCCGCGACCAAGCTGAAGGGTTCTGCGCCGGAGAAGATCGCCGCCATCGCCGGTGACCTTGCCGATGCCGAAAGCCTGCTGGCCCTGAAGGACCTGCTGGGCGGCATGGGTGTCGCCAGCCTGGAAAGCCGCCAGGATGGCAGCGCCATCGACGCCACGTCGCGCGCCGGCTACATCTTCAACAGCACCATCGCCGGGATCGAGCAGGCCGACCACGTCTTCCTGATCGGCACCAATCCGCGTTGGGAAGGCGCCCTGGTCAACGCCCGCATCCGCAAGCGCTACCTGCAGGGCGGCCTGACCGTCACCGTGCTGGGCCCGCGCGTCGACCTGACCTTCCCCATCGAGCACCTGGGCAACGACGCCACGCTGCTCAACGCCATCGCCGACGGCAGCCATCCCTATGCCGAAACGCTGAAGGCCGCCAAGAAGCCCTTGCTGATCCTGGGCTCCGGCGCCCTGGCCCGCCCGGACGGCGCCGCCGTCTGGGCCGCCGCCCGCGCGGTGGCGGAGGCCTGCGGCCTGGTGCGTGAGGATTGGAACGGCTTCAACGTCCTGCACCGCGCCGCCTCGCGCGTGGGCGCCCTGGACCTGGGCTTCCTGCCCGCCAAGGGCGGCCGCGATCTGGCCGGCATCCTGGACGGCGCCCGCAAGGGTGAGGTCGAGGTGGTCTACCTGCTGGGTGCCGACGAGATCGAGGCCCAGCACTTCGGCCGCGCCTTCGTGATCTACCAGGGTCACCACGGGGATCGCGGTGCCCACCGCGCCGACCTCATCCTGCCCGGTGCCGCCTACACCGAAAAGAACGCGACCTACGTCAACACCGAGGGCCGCGCCCAGCACACCCGCCAGGCCACCTTCCCGGTGGGCGAGGCGCGCGAGGATTGGAAGATCATCCGCGCGCTGTCCGGCGCCCTGGGCAAGCCCCTGCCGTATGACACCCTGCAGCAGCTGCGCAAGCGGCTGGCCGACGCCAACCCGGCGTTCGCCCAGATCGACCGCGTGACCCCGGCCGCCTGGGGTGCGTTCGGCACGGCCGGCGCCGTGGCCGCCGCCCCCTTCACCCTGCCGGTGGAGAACTTCTACATGACCGACGCGATCAGCCGCGCCTCGGCCACCATGGCCGAATGCACGGAGGCCTTCGTGTCGCCCGCCGTTGCCGAGAGGACCGGTACCCATGGCTGATTTCCTCGCCCTTCATCTGGGCCTGCCCCTGGCCGGGGCGACCCTGCTGGCGATCATCCTGAAGATCCTTGTGATCACGGTGCCGTTGCTGATCGCGATGGCCATGATGACCTACATGGAACGCAAGGTGCTGGCCGCCATTCAGCTGCGCCAGGGTCCCATCCTGGTGGGCCCCTTCGGCCTGCTGCAGCCCTTCGCCGACGGCCTGAAGCTGCTGACCAAGGAAACGATCATTCCGGCCGGCGCCAACCGCGCCGTGTTCCTGATCGCGCCCATGCTGACCTTCATCATGGCGTTGATCGCCTGGGCGGTCATTCCCTTCGGTGAGGGGCTGGTGCTGTCCGACCTGAACGTCGGTGTGCTCTACCTCTTCGCCATCAGCTCGCTGGGCGTCTACGGCATCATCATGTCGGGCTGGGCGTCCAACTCCAAATACGCCTTCCTCGGCGGCCTGCGCTCCGCGGCGCAGATGGTGTCCTACGAAGTCTCCATCGGCTTCGTCATCATCACCGTGCTGCTGTGCGTCGGCTCGCTGAACCTGTCGGACATCGTCCGGGCCCAGAGCCATGTGTGGTTCTGCATCCCGCTGTTCCCGATGTTCGTGGTGTTCTTCATCTCGGCGCTCGCGGAAACCAACCGCGCCCCCTTCGACCTGCCGGAAGGCGAGTCCGAGCTGGTCGGCGGTTTCCACACCGAATACTCGGCCATGACCTTCGCCCTGTTCTTCCTGGGCGAATACATCAGCATGCTGCTGATGAGCGGCATGACCTCCGTGCTGTTCCTGGGCGGCTGGCAGCCGTTCCCCTTCCTGGGCTTCATCCCCGGCCCGCTGAACCTGATCATCAAGATCCTGCTCCTGATGTTCGTGTTCATCTGGGTGCGCGGCACGCTGCCCCGCTATCGCTATGACCAGCTGATGCGCCTGGGCTGGAAGGTGTTCCTGCCGTTCTCCCTGATCTGGGTGATCCTGACCGCCGGCTTCCTTGTCTACTTCGACAAGCTGCCGCACTGATCGCCTGCGCCTGTATGTGCCCCGCCCCGGGCGGGATTGGTGACTGACTTTTGACCGCGGGGGGAGCCGCCCCCCCGCATCAAGGAATGAGGTGACGACATGGCCTGGCTCGACCGCACGGCGCGCGGCCTGTTCATGACCGAGCTGGTGAAGGGCTTCGCCCTGACCTTCAGCTACATGTTCAAGCCCCGGGTGACGATCAACTACCCGTATGAGCGCAGCCCGCTGAGCCCCCGGTTCCGCGGTGAGCACGCCCTGCGTCGCTATCCCAACGGGGAAGAGCGCTGCATCGCCTGCAAGCTGTGCGAAGCGGTGTGCCCGGCCCTGGCCATCACCATCGAAGCGGAACCGCGCGAGGACGGCTCGCGCCGCACCACCCGCTACGACATCGACATGACCAAGTGCATCTACTGCGGTCTCTGCCAGGAGGCTTGCCCGGTGGACGCCATCGTCGAGGGACCGAACCTGGAGTTCGCCACCGAGACGCGCGAGGAGCTTTTCTACAACAAGGAAAAGCTGCTGGCGAACGGCGACCGGTGGGAACCCCTGCTGGCCGCCAACATCGCGGCGGATGCGCCGTACCGCTGACCTTCACGCCTTGTGACGCCTAACCCCGTGACGCCCGCGCGCGGGACCGCCCACGCCCCCTACCCAGAGCCAGCGACCCAGACCCTGGGCCCGGTTACCGGAGAGAGATCTTGATCGCCAACGTCCGCAACCCGCACCGGAAGGAGAGCCGCCGATGATACTGCCCGCTCTCGCCTTCTACCTGTTCGCCGCCGTGCTGGTGCTGTCCGGCATGCTGGTGATCACGGCGCGCAACCCGGTGCACTCCGTCCTGTTCCTGATCCTGGCCTTCTTCAACGCGGCCGGCCTGTTCGTGCTGATCGGGGCGGAATTCGTGGCGATGATCCTGGTCATCGTCTACGTGGGCGCCGTCGCGGTGCTGTTCCTCTTCGTCGTCATGATGCTGGACATCAACTTCCAGGAACTGCGTAAGGGCTTCCTGCGCTACCTGCCGGCGGGTCTCGCCGTGGGGGCGGCCCTGTTGGCGGAACTGGGTCTGGTGATCTCCGGCTGGGTCTACGCCGGGCCAGCCGACAGCGTCCGCGCGGCGCCGACGCCGGAAAGCGTGGGTAACGCCCAGGCCCTGGGCGACCTGCTCTACACCCAATACGCCTATGTCTTCGAGGCTTCCGGCCTGGTGCTGCTGGTCGCCATGATCGGCGCCATCGTGCTGACCCTGCGCTCGCGCAAGGGCACCCGCCGCCAGGTCATCGCCGACCAGGTGTCGCGTCGCCGCGACGACGTGGTGGCCGTGGTCAAGGTCCGGACCGGGGAGGGCGTGTAACCATGGAAACCATGATGGATATCGGTCTGGGCCACTACCTCGCGGTGGCGGCCATCCTGTTCATCCTGGGCGTGTTCGGCATCTTTCTGAACCGCCGCAACGTCATCATCATCCTGATGTCGATCGAGCTGATCCTGCTCGCCGTCAACATCAACCTCGTCGCCTTCTCGGTCTTCCTGCACGATCTCGTGGGACAGGTGTTCGCCCTGTTCATCCTGACCGTGGCGGCTGCCGAGGCCGCCATCGGCCTCGCCATCCTCGTCATCTACTTCCGCAACCGTGGCTCGATCGCGGTTGAGGACATCAACCTGATGAAGGGTTGAGGGCCATGGCCGTCATCGCAGCAATCTTCCTGCCGCTTCTCGCGGCCTTCATCGCCGGCTTCTTCGGCCGCCGCATCGGTGACCGGGGCTCCCAGCTCGTCACCTGCGGCGCCATGGTGGCGGCGCTGGTCCTGTCGATCATGCTCTTCATCGACGTGGCCATCAACGGCCATGCCCGTGTGGTGCCCCTGGCCAATTGGGTGGCCAGCGGCGACTTCCACGTCGATTGGGCCCTGCGCGTCGATACCCTGACGGCGGTCATGCTGATCGTGGTCAACGGCGTGTCGACCATGGTCCACATCTACTCCGTCGGCTACATGAGCCATGACCCGGACAAGCCCCGGTTCATGTCCTACCTCAGCCTGTTCACCTTCATGATGCTCATGCTGGTGACCTCGGACAACCTGCTGCAGATGTTCTTCGGCTGGGAGGGCGTTGGTGTCGCCTCCTACCTGCTGATCAACTTCTGGTTCGAGAAGAAGAGCGCCAACGACGCCTCCATGAAGGCGTTCCTGGTGAACCGCGTGGGTGACTTCGGCTTCGCGCTGGGCATCTTCTCGATCTTCATCATCTTCGGCAGCGTCGAATTCGGCACCATCTTCCCGGCCGCCGCTGGCAAGGCGCACGCCACCTTCAACTTCCTGGGCTGGCAGGTGTCGGCGCTGGACTGCGCCTGCCTGCTGCTGTTCGTCGGCGCCATGGGCAAGTCGGCTCAGCTGGGCCTGCACACTTGGCTGCCGGACGCGATGGAAGGCCCGACCCCGGTGTCGGCCCTCATTCACGCGGCCACCATGGTCACCGCCGGCGTGTTCATGCTGGCCCGCATGAGCCCGGTGTTCGAATACGCCCCCACCGCCCTGGCCGTGGTGACGGTGCTGGGCGCCCTGACCGCCTTCGTCGCCGCGACGATCGGCATGACCCAGTTCGACATCAAGCGCGTCATCGCCTACTCGACGATGAGCCAGCTGGGCTACATGTTCTTCGCCATCGGCGTGTCGGCCTACCAGGCCGCCGTCTTCCACCTGATGACCCACGCCTTCTTCAAGGCCCTGCTGTTCCTGGGCGCCGGTTCCGTCATCCACGCCATGTCGGGTGAGCAGGACATGCGCAAGATGGGCGGCATCTGGCGGCTCATTCCCTTCACCTACGCGGTGATGTGGATCGGCAACCTGGCCCTGGCGGGTGTCGGCATTCCCGGTGTCTTCGGCTTCGCGGGCTTCTACTCCAAGGACATCATCCTGGAGGCGGCGTACGGCTCCGGCACCGCCGTCGGCCACTTCGCCTACTGGCTGGGCATCGCTGCCGCCTTCATGACCGCCTTCTACTCCTGGCGCCTGCTGATCATGACCTTCCATGGCAAGCCGCGCGCCTCGAAGGAGGTCATGGACCATGTGCATGAAAGCCCGGTGGTCATGACCGGTCCGCTGACCGTGCTGGCCATCGGCGCCCTCATCGCCGGTATCGGCGGCTACGAGTGGTTCGTCGGCCACGAGGCCCGTGCCGAGTTCTGGCGCGGCGCCATCCAGGTGCTGCACGCCCATGACAGCATCCACGCCGCCCATGAGGGGCCGGAGTGGGTGGGTGTCCTGCCGCTGTTCGTCGGCCTGGCCGGCATCGCCCTGGCGTATGTCTGCTACATGTTCGTCCCCGGCATCCCGGCGACCTTCACCAAGGTGGTGAAGCCGCTGCACGTGCTGGTCTTCAACAAGTACTTCTTCGACCAGATTTACGACGTGCTGTTCGTGAAGCCGGCGCGGCTCCTGGGCTTCGGCCTGTGGAAGGCGGGTGACGGCGCCATCATCGACGGGCTGGGCCCCGATGGTGTCGCCAAGACCACCCGCGGTGTGGCCGCCGGCGTCAGCCGTCTGCAATCCGGTTACGTCTACCATTACGCATTCGCCATGGTGATCGGCGTGGTCGCGCTGGTCGGCTGGTTCTACTTCAAGCCCTGAGCAGGACGAGGCATATACGATGGCTGATTGGCCGATCCTGTCGCTGACGACGTTCCTTCCGTCGATTGGCGCCCTACTCATCCTGCTGGTGCGCGGCGAAGAACAGGCCGTGGCGCGGAACGCGAAGGCGCTGGCCCTCGCGACCTCGCTCCTCACCTTCATCGTTTCGCTGTTCATCCTGGTGAAGTTCGACCCCTCCAGCGCTGGCTTCCAGCTGGTGGAGGAACACAGCTGGCTGCCCGCGCTGGGCATCCAATACCTGCGCGGCATCGACGGCGTGTCCGTCTGGTTCGTGCTGGCCTCCACCTTCCTCACGCCCGTCTGCGTGCTGGCCTCCTGGGACAGCGTCGAGAAGCGCGTGAAGGAGTTCATGATGTCGCTCCTGCTGCTGGAGACCATGCTGGTCGGCATGTTCACCGCGCTGGACTTCGTCCTGTTCTACATCTTCTTCGAAGGTGTCCTGCTGCCGATGTTCCTGATGATCGGCGTGTGGGGTGGTCCGGGCCGCATCTACGCCGCCTATAAGTTCTTCATCTACACCTTCATCGGCTCCGTCCTGATGCTGCTGGCCATCATCGCCATGTATCTGCAGGTCGGCACCTTCGACATGCGGGTGATGCTGGACCACACCTTCGATCCGTCGATGCAGAAGATCCTGTGGCTGGCCTTCTTCGCCGCCTTCGCGGTGAAGACCCCGATGTGGCCGTTCCACACCTGGCTGCCCTTCGCCCACGTGGAGGCGCCGACCGCCGGCTCCGTCATGTTGGCCGGCGTCATGCTGAAGATGGGCGGCTACGGTCTGATCCGCGCCAACCTGCAGATGCTGCCCGTCGGCTCGGCCACCTACACCAACCTGGTGTTCGTGATGTCGGTCGTCGCCATCATCTACACCTCGCTGGTGGCGCTGGCGCAGACCGACATGAAGAAGATGATCGCCTATTCCTCCGTGGCCCACATGGGTTACGTCAGCATGGGCATCTTCTCCGCCAACGCCCAGGGCCTGGACGGTGCCATGTTCCAGATGCTGTCGCACACCGTGGTGTCGGCGGCCCTGTTCCTCTGCATCGGCGTGGTCTACAACCGCCTGCACACCCGTGAGATCGCCCGCTACGGCGGCATGGCGCACAACATGCCCAAGTACGCCGTGGTGTTCATGCTGTTCATGCTGGCCTCGGTCGGCCTGCCCGGCACCTCGGGTTTCGTGGGTGAGTTCCTGTCCATGCTGGGCGCGTATGAGGCCAACACCTGGGTGGGCCTGTTCGCCTCCACCGGCCTGGTGTTCGGTGCCGCCTACATGCTGCTGCTCTATCGCAAGCTGTTCTACGGCAAGCTGGAAAAGGCCGACGTGATGGCCATGCCCGACCTGAACGCGAAGGAAATCCTGTACTTCGCCCCGTTGGTCGCCATCGTCATCATGATGGGCGTGTACCCCAAGAGCTTCAGCAGCGTGTACGCCGCCTCTCTGGACCACATCCTGTCCCATCATCGCGACGCGCTCGCGGCCGAGGGCTTGACCCCGCCGGTCGCCAACCCGGCCTCCGCCTTCGTTCCGGCCGCCAATGCCGGGACGATGTCGGATGATCATATGGCCGCCCACCCGGCGACCACCGAGACGCCGGGCACCGAGCAGGCCACCGAACCGTCCACCACCGAAACGCCCGCCTCTGAAACCCCTGCCGGGGCACCTGCCCAGGCGGAGCCCAAGGCGGACGCCAACCCCGACGCCGGCCACTGATCCAGCGGGAAACGATCCATGCAACCTGTCCTCACCGATCTGATCCCGGCCCTGCCTGAGATCTTCCTGGCCGTGGCGGCGCTGCTGCTGCTGATGCTGGGTGTGTTCAGCGGCAAGAACGGCACCCGCCTGGTCAGCGGCCTGGCCTTGGTGGCGCTGGTGGTGACCGCCGTGCTGCTGTTCCGCCAGGAACGCTACGACGTGGCCTTCTCCGGCCTGTTCATCACCGACAGCTTCGCCGTCTTCTCCAAGCTGCTGATCCTCCTGGGCACGGGCCTGTCCCTCATCATCGCCCAGAACTTCATCGCCCGTGAGGACATGGACCGGTTCGAGTATCCGGTGCTCATGGTGCTGGCCACGGTCGGCATGATGATGATGGTGTCGGCCAACGACCTGCTGTCGCTGTATGTCGGCCTGGAACTGCAGAGCCTGTCGCTCTACGTCATCGCCGCTTTCCGCCGCGATTCAGCCAAGAGCACCGAGGCGGGCCTGAAGTACTTCGTCCTGGGTGCCCTGTCCTCCGGCATGCTGCTGTACGGCATCAGCATGATCTACGGCTTCGCCGGCACCACCAACTTCATCACCATCGCCCAGGTCCTGCAGGCCGGTCCGGCATCGCTGGGCGTCATCGTCGGCCTGGTGTTCGTGGCCGCCGGTCTGGCGTTCAAGATTTCCGCCGTGCCCTTCCACATGTGGACGCCGGACGTCTATGAGGGCGCGCCCACCCCGGTCTCGGCCTTCTTCGCCGTGGCGCCCAAGGTGGCGGCGATCTGCCTGTTCATTCGCGTGCTGGAAGGTCCTTTTGGGTCCCTGCTGCCGCAGTGGCGCCAGGTGATCGAGTTCTGCGCCGTCGCCTCCATGCTTGTGGGGTCCCTGGCGGCCATCCGCCAGACCAACATCAAGCGCCTGATGGCCTACAGCTCCATCGCCAACATCGGCTATGCCCTGGTTGGCGTCGCCGCCGGCACCGCCGATGGCGTGCAGGCCGTGCTGATCTACATGGCGATCTACCTGGTGATGACCGTCGGCACCTTCGCCATCATCATCGGCATGCGCCAGAAGGGTAAGGCGGTGGAGGAGATCGCCGACCTGGCCGGTCTGTCCAAGACCAGCCCCATGCTGGCCCTGGCCTTGGCCGTGTTCATGTTCTCCATGGCGGGCGTGCCGCCGGCGGCCGGCTTCTTCGGCAAGCTGCTGGTGTTCATGGCCGCGTGGAAGGCGGGTCTGTATCCGCTGTCCACCATCATGGCGCTGACCAGCGGCATCAGCCTCTACTACTACCTGAAAGTCTGTAAGGTCTCCTGGTTCGACGACGTGAAGGAGCCGCTGGACCGTCCGGCCGCCGGCCTGTCATGGGTCGTCACCGCCACCGCCCTGGTGGTGTTCCCGGTGGCTCTGGTGATCGGCACCCCGGTGCTGAACGGCGCCGCCGCAGCCGCCGCCAGCCTGTTCCATTGAGCGGGCAGGCGCTGATCCCCGGTCCCCACCGTCTGCCGGATTGGATCCGGCCGACGGTGTTGGACCGGTGCGGCAGCACCAATGACGTTGTGAAAGACATGGCCCGTACTGGCGCGCCGGAAGGCACGCTGGTCCGGGCCATTCGTCAAGAAGCGGGGCGCGGCCGGCGCGGCCGCTCCTGGCTGTCTGACGCGGGCAACCTGGCCTGCACCCTGCTGCTGCGCCCCGGCGGCACACCCCAGCGGGCGGCCGAGCTGTCCTTCGTCACCGCGCTGGCGGCGGGGGAGGCGGTGGATGGCCTGGTTGCCGCCGCCCCTAAGCTGAAATGGCCCAACGATATCCTGGTGGGAGGCGCCAAGATCGGCGGCATCCTGCTGGAGTCCGAGGCTGATATCGACGGCAGCGTCGCCTGGGTGGCCGTCGGCATGGGCCTGAACGTTCGCCACCATCCCGATATGGACGATTACGCCACCACCTCACTGCTGGCCCAAGGGGCCGATGTGGAGCCGGATCAGGTCATGGCCCTCTATGCCGGCGCCTTTGACCGCTGGTACCGTCGCTGGCAGGCGTACGGCTTCGCGCCCGTGCGCGCGGCCTGGCTCAACGCGGCGCACGGCCTGGGTGGGCCGGTGACCGTTCGCCTGCATGACCGCAGTTTTGATGGCCGTTTGCTGGACCTGGACGCCGACGGTGCCCTGCTGGTGGACACACCCGCAGGCCGGGTGCGGGTCACCGCCGGTGATGTCTTTTTCCCCCACGCCGCTCAGACGACCTCCTGAGACAAGGGCTCCCCCATGCTGCTCGCCATCGATGCCGGCAATACCAACGTGGTCTTCGCCATCTATGAGGGCGACACCCCCCGGGGCCGCTGGCGCATCTCCACCGACAGCCGTCGCACCTCGGATGAGTACGCGGTGTGGCTGACCTCCGCCATGGCGCTGAAGGGCCTGACCGCCCAGGACGTCAACGCCGCCATCCTGTCGTCGGTGGTGCCGGCGGCGACCCCGGATTCTGATCCGCCTGTGCAAAGATCATTTCGGATGCGTTCCGATGCGCATCGGTGATCCGGCGGTCGATTTGGGCATCGAAATCCGCATCGATAACCCACGCGAGGCGGGGGCCGATCGCTTGGTCAATGCCGTTGCGGCAACGGAACGGTATCCGTCGCCTCTGGTTGTCCTGGATATCGGCACGGGCACCACCTTCGACGTCGTGGACGCCGATGGCGCCTTCGCCGGCGGCATCATCGCCCCCGGTCCCACCCTGTCGCTGGACGCCCTGCACCGTGTGGCGGCACAGTTGCCCAAGGTGGACATCGCCAAGCCCGACAGCGTCATTGGCCGCGGCACGGTGGGGGCCATGCAGTCGGGCATGTATTGGGGCTATACCGCGATGATCGAGGGCCTGCTGCGCCGTATCAAGGCGGAGCTGTCGCCCACCGGGACGCCGCCGGTCACCGTCATCGGCACGGGCGGCATGGTGCGGGTATTCGCGGAGGAGACGGGCATGGTCGATCACATCGACAGCGACCTGACCCTGCGCGGCCTCTTGCTCATTTACCGCCGCAACGCCAAATCAGGGGGCTGACCCCCACAAGTCCCGCCCCTTCCTTCCCTTGCCCCAGTCCTTTTCCCAGGTGTCCATGATCGACGATTTGCTGTCCCCCGATGCCCTGTATTTCCTGCCGTTGGGTGGGTCCGGCGAAATTGGCATGAACCTCAACCTGTACCATCACGCCGGCAAATGGCTGATGGTGGACCTGGGCGTCAGCTTCGGCGATGACGCCGCCCCCGGCGTGGACGTGGTCATGCCCGATCCCGAGTTCATCGCCGAGCGGCGGGAGGATCTGGCGGGCCTGGTGCTGACGCATGCGCACGAGGATCATCTGGGTGCCGTGCAGTACCTGTGGACGGAACTGCGCTGCCCCGTTTACGCCACCCCGTTCACCGCCGCCGTGCTGCGCGCCAAGCTGCGCGAGACGGAGTTCAGCGGCCTGGTGCAGATCATCGAGGTGCCGCTTTCCGGCCGCTTCCACGTCGGCCCCTTCGATATCGAGCTGATCAGCCTCACCCATTCCATTCCCGAGCCCAACGCCCTGGTCATCCGCACCCCGGGTGGTACGGTACTGCACACCGGCGACTGGAAGCTGGACCCCGATCCCCGCGTGGGTGCGCCGGTGGACGAGGCGGCGCTGATCGCGCTGGGCCACCAGGGCGTGACCGCCCTGGTCTGCGACAGCACCAACGCCACCGTGCCCGGCACCTCGGGTTCCGAGGGCACCGTCGCCGTGGGGCTGGAGGAGCTGATCGGCCGCTATCCCGGCCGCCGGGTGGCCGTGGCGTGCTTCGCCACCAACGTTGCCCGCCTGCATTCCATCGCCAAGGCCGCCGCCGCGCATGACCGCCAGGTGGCCCTGGTGGGGCGCAGCCTGCGCCGCATCAACGAGGCCGCGCGGGCGACGGGATACCTCAAGGACCTGCCGCCCTTCGTCACCGAGCATGACGTGGGCTATCTGCCGCGCGAGGCCCAGGTGCTGATCTGCACCGGCAGCCAGGGGGAGCCGCGGGCCGCCCTGGCCCGTATCGCCGAGGGCGACCATCCCGAGATCGACCTTGAGCCGGGCGACGTCGTCATCTTTTCCTCCCGCGAGATTCCCGGCAACGAGAAGGCCATCGCCAAGGTGCAGAACGGCCTGATCCGCCGGGGCATCGAGGTGGTGACGGCCAGCGACGCCGACGTCCATGTCTCCGGCCATCCGGCGCGGGATGAGCTGGCGCAGATGTATCAATGGGTCCGCCCCTTCCTGTCGGTGCCGGTACACGGCGAGCAGCGCCATCTGAAGGCGCATGCCGACCTGGCCCTGGAATGCCAGGTGCCGCGGGCCCTGGTGCCCGAGAACGGCGTGGTCATCCGCATCGGCCCCGGCGAGCCGGAGATCATCGGCACCGTGCCGTCGGGCAAGCTGTGCCTGGACGGGCGTCGCCTGGTGCCCCTGGGCGGCACCTTGCTGCGCACCCGTAACCGCATGGTCTTCAACGGCGCCGCCGTGGTCACCCTGGTCATGGAGGACACGGACCTGATCGCCGATCCCAGGCTCAGCGTCATCGGGCTGCTGGATGAGGAGGAGGACGGCGCCTTCATCGAGGGTTTGGTGAAGGGCATCGCGCAGGCGGTGGAAAAGCTGGGCCCGGCGGAGCGGCGCGACGATGTCGCGGTGACGGAGGCCGCGCGCCTGGCCGTGCGGCGCACCTTCCACGCGGCGCAGGGCCGCAAGCCGGTGACCGAGGTGCATCTGGTCCGCGTGTGACCGGAAGCCGCACGGGCGCGGAACAGGACAGGGAAGCGGGGCCCCCTAAAGGCGCCGCCAGAGCGGCCGGGCGGCCCGCCTTCCGGCGCCGATCCAGGGCCATGGGGGAGGGGCCAATGGGGGAGGGAGTGTCATGAGTCTGGTCACGCTGGCGGCCATCTATTTCACCCTGTGGTGGGTGGTGCTGTTCGCCGTTTTGCCGTTCGGCGTCCGCCGCGACGATAGCCCTTTGAAAGGCAACGATCCCGGCGCGCCGGTATTTCCCGACCTGCGGCGCAAATTCATATGGACGAGCCTCATTTCAGCGGTAATTCTCGGGCTCGTCTGGGCTGTTTTTCATTTTGGCCTCATCAACTATGACCGGCTGTTCGATCCGCCAGGCAACGCGCCGCTTTGACGCGATCGCGCCCTGGTTTGGCGGATCGGCTGTTGGTTGAGCCGGTACGGTCGTTCGGGGAATGCTGATCCAAATCCTGATGGGCTTTTCCGCCCTGCTGATGCTTGCGGCCATCATGTTGTGGCTGTGGCGGCAGACCGTGGAACTGCGCCTGCGCAAGGCCCTAGGCTCGTCCACCGACAAGATGCGCGCCGTCTCCAACGAAAAGACCCAGGTGCTGTCCTTCCTGGAACAGCAGCGCATGGCGCTGGGGGTCAAACGGGGGAGGCGGCCAAGATGCGGGCCGCCATTTCCCAGCTGCGCATCGACAACAACGACATGCGCGTCCGCGACTTCTACGTCCTGCACCAGATCGGCGAGCCCTCCAAGGACAAGGAGGAATACGCCTGCAACCTTCTGCCGTCCCCGTCCGTGGATCCCGGGCGCGAACTGCCGGCGCCGTTGCGGGGCATCGACCATCGCTCCAGCATCTGGGCCGAATCGGAAGCCGCCGCCCGCCGTCAGCTGGACATGCACTTTCCGGAAAAGGGTCCGCTGCGGCCCGCCGGCTTCCGTCGGGGGTCGTGATGGAACTCGGGTGGCTGATGCTGCTGATGATTGGCCTGCTGGGGGCCTTGCTGTTCCGCCAATGGCGCGAACTGACGGTCCGCCGGCTGGAGCTGAGCCGACAGCTGGAAAAGCGTGAGGCGCTGGTGGCCCAGTTCCGCCAGGAAATCGATGGCACCTCGGGCGAGCTGGAGCAGATCACCACCACCATCGACACGGTGGATGCCACGCTGCAGGAACTGCGCGAGGAACTGGACGCGCTGGACAAGGAGCGCAAGACCCTGCGCGAGCGCCGGTTGCAGCCCCTGATCCTGCTGGATCGCCAGACGCTTTCAGCCCAGCGCTTCTGGGAGCTGACCATCGCCAATCCCGATTTCGGCGAGACGGCCACGGCCCGTATGGCGCCAACCGAGTATGTCGATGATTGGGTCTCCGGTCGCGTCTACTTGGTGGGGGCCGACACGGCGGAGGACGCGACCAAGCGCGCCACCCAACGCTTCAGCCCCTCCCTGGGGTATCGGGTGCAGGGGGCGGTCGCGTTCCGCCGGCGCTGAGGCCGGCACCAGGAAGCCTGATGCCGGCCCTATGCCAAGTTGCAATAAGCTTTGTTCATCACGGTTTTGTATAAACGCTCAATGCCCCTCCGCCGTATCGTCAACCTTCGGCGGAGGGGGAGCGGCAATCACCAGCCCGGTATGATCAGGGGGAGATGGGGGCAAATCCCATTTGACCAACCTGGGCATCAGCATAGAGCTGGAAGCCCCGCAGGATATGAATGCCGGTATTGGTCCAGTTGTCACCGGCGCGCGGAGCAACAAAGGCTGGTGCCAGCAAAGTTTCTTTCTTGCCGGAACCATAATTGGTTGCCAGGGCGCCCGGATAGTCAGCGGCCCGGCCAACGCTGGTGGGGCCGGTGGCCTTGAACGAATATGTCAAGGCAGGCTGGTTCGGGTCCGGTAAATCGTCAACCGTTGTCGAAACGGTGATCGTATAGGAACCCTCGGTCACGCCTTCGCCGCTGCCCATCATCATAAAAGTAATGCCCGTATCAATGATGATATTAGCCATTGTCGGAATGCTGTTCGGCAGCGTCAGGGGCGGCGTGCTGGGCGGCGTGGCCGGCTGGATCGTAATGGTACCAACCGGCGTAGCGAAAATGCCGGGATTGACACCGGAATTCTCCGCCGGTCCAGCTCCCTTCGGGTCGGGGTTCGCCCCCAGCTTCTGGAATGCGAAGGCCGAAGGCAGGTCGTCCGGCGTGATCCCCAATGTAATGCCGTCTTGATTGATCAGATAGGACGGGTAGAGGCTGGTGCCATCAACCAAACTGGCATTGACAAAGGTATTTGTGCCCATGTTGGGACGGCCAAACCCGACACCCATCATCAGCGGCCCCCCTGTGGTCGGCCCGGTCACCGTGGCGGACTTTGAGCCGCTTTTCATGAAATGCTTCGGCACAATCCCAAGGACAACGGCATTTTTGACAAGCGCTGCCGCCGTGCCATCCTTATTCACACCAAGGCCCAATTGGGCTACCTTGTAGTAGAAACCATATTCTGATTTGCTATCTGAGGAATAAGTTATACTGCCAGGCCCAATATATTCAACCCCCGCCAGCAGCGTTCCTGTGATACTGGTTGGCACCATATATTCGGTGGCCGCGCCCGCTGCGGCATCTTCTTTACTTTTTTCAGTCTTCGTTTCGTAATGGACGGTATATTCACCTTTAACAAACAGATTTCCGACATTAATCACACAGCCTTGAGAGCCGGTATCGACCTGCACTAGCATATGCGGGGAAGCAGCGGCCGGCTGTGTCGGCTGTATCATCCAGGGCAACAAGGAAACAATAGGCGGTGTCATGACCGCGATCATCATATCGATACCCTGATGATCCCAGTTTGAGCCGGGTGTCCAGACGTTAATCGGCTTAGGGTAGCTAGTCATTTTTATCCCGCATCGAATATGTTTGCGATGTGGGAAGTTTAAGTGGTTAGCTGGCGCTCACAACTATAAACTGAGCGCGTCAACATTGATCACAATTCAATTTATTTCAACACTTGCCAATCTTCGCCTAATGCGTGTGGCGTATGATCGCGACCGCTCAAACGCCCCCTTGCGTCCAGCTTGCCGTCTTCCCATGCCGTGTGACGGATGGGAGATGCGCGGAGATCCGGTGGCCACCAGATCTCCGCGTGCGGCGGGCGGCGCCCGCCGTTGCGGGCTACAGCGGCAAGGGCCTTATCTAGGGCCGCTAGTATTAGCGCCGGTTTGACCGCTGGCTCAGCGCCAGTGACCTTCCACCCACAAGTGACGACCGTCCGGGCCCGTGCGCCAGTGGCCGGGCACCCAATGGGCGCGGGGATGCGGCGGGGCGGCGTAGTGCCCCTCCACCCAATCCCAATGGTCGTGCCAGGCCCAGTGGCCACCCACCCAGATATGGCCCGGCTCCGGCGGCGGGGGAATCACCTCATGGCGCGGCGGCGGGGGCGCCTCGCGCACCCACAGGTCGATGCCGACCTGGGCGGCGGCGGGTGTGGCGCTGGCGATGGTCAGGCCGCCGGCGATGGCCACGGTCAACGCCGCGGCGCCGATGGTGGTGCTGGCGGACTTCATGATGGACTTCATCGGGTCACCTCGTGGTTGATGGGCCAATTGTCATTGGCGCACCAGTGCTACGAAGGATGACGACAGATCCCGTCATCATTCGTCCGGTAATCGCCATGCGTCTGGCCTTCACCGGCAATAAGCGCAAGGATAGATGGCAGAATGGTGGCGAAGATGGCGCCCCATTCGGCCTTCATACCCATCAATACTCATATCCAATGAGGATTCCCATTATTGCTTACAGCGTAAGATCGCGATTATTAGCGTTTTTGTCACGATCCTAGCAGTGTGAGCTGCTGTGCACCCTGGATCAGCATCAGGACGCCCATCACTGCCACTCCGCCCAGGCAGCCCAGGATGATGGCATAGCCGCCATAGAAGAAGGGGTGGGGCGGGCGGCCGTTACGGATCATCTGGCGGGCCAGCAGGAAGAACATCCAAATGCCGGAGCAGGATGCGCCCACGCCGAAAACCAGGCGCAGCACCAGCACGACGGCCATGGTGCCGCCGATGAGGCCGGCGGCCACGCTGATGGCGATCAGGGTGATGAAAAAGGCCAGGACGTTGCGAAGCAGGCGGCGACGGGCGGCGGGCGACAGGGTCGGGGTCATGGGACGGGGCGGCACTCGATTTCCAGGGGAGGGCGGGGGATTCAGGTTTCCTCCCGCCGCGTCCCCTTCTAGCATTCACCGGCGCCGTCCTCCTACCCCCGTCCTCCCACTCGTTGCCACGCCTCAGCCGGGAATCACGCCCCATGTCGGGATATTGCGCCATCGCGTCAGGCCACCCCTTCCATGGCCCCTATCATGACCGGGAACATGGCCATCCCACCATGGATGAGGCCGTGTTGTTCGAGCGGCTGATGCTGGAGGTAAACCAGGCGGGTCTGTCCTGGCTGGTGGTCTTGCGCAAGCGCGCGGCCTTCAACGCCGCCTTTCACGGCTTCAACGTGGATGCCGTGGCCGCCATGACACCGGAGGATGTTGAGCGCCTGATGCAGGACGCCGGCATCGTGCGCAACCGACTGAAGATCGAGGCCGCCCTCTACAACGCCCGCGTCATCCAGGGGCTCCGCGCCAGCCATGGTGGCTTCGCCGGCTGGCTGGCTGCCCACCACCCGCTGACCAAGGCGGAGTGGGTCAAGCTGTTTCGCCGCACGTTCCGCTTCACCGGCGGGGAGATCGTGGGCGAGTTCCTCATGAGCATCGGCTATCTGCCCCTGGCCCACGCGCCGGATTGCCCGGTGGAGCAGGAGCTGGCCAAGCTGGGCCAGCCTTGGCGTGAAGCCGCGGCGGCAGGGT
Organism: Nitrospirillum karajorum; assembly: GCF_036348415.1. NCBI lineage: Bacteria > Pseudomonadati > Pseudomonadota > Alphaproteobacteria > Rhodospirillales > Azospirillaceae > Nitrospirillum > Nitrospirillum karajorum. The sequence goes on along the minus strand of NZ_JAZBQB010000001.1, from coordinate 617,135 downwards.
TCGTCTACTGATCACCCCGCCGCGCGGAACGCGGCCACCAGCGTGGCCAGCGCCGCCCGGCTGCGCCGGTCGCTGACGGCGGAGCGCAGCACCACGGCAGCGCTGGGCAGGGCCGGCAATCCATAACGCTCCCCCACATCGACGGCACCCAGGGGGGCCGCGCGGGGGGCCAGGGCGGCCACGCCCAGCCCAGCCAGCACCGCCGCCCCCACGGCGGCCACGCCACCGCCCACGAACACCTCGGTCCAGGGGATGCCGGCGGCGTCCAATGCCCGCAGGGCGTGGCCGCGCACGCCGCAGGGCGCCGACAGCGTGGCGATGGGCAAGGGGGCCGCTACGGGCGGTTCCCATCCCGGTGCGGCGAACCAGCACAGCGGGTCGGTGAACAGCAACTCCCCCGCCTCGGCGGGCGGGTCCGATTGCCGGCCGTCCAGGGGCGGTTCCAGGCGCAGGATGGCGGCGTCCAATTCCCCTTGTTCCAGCAGGCCACCCAGGTGGCGGGACGCGGCGATGCGCACCTCCATCACCAGGGTGGGATCGCGGCCTTGCAGGCGGGCCAGCAACTCCGGCAGGTCGCGGCCGGCCACATGATCGCTGATCCCGATGACCAGGCGGTGCGGCGCCTGCTCCAGGCCGGCCAGCGCCTGGTCATGCGCCGCCAGCAACCGCCGCGCGGGGTCCAGGAAAGCGGCGCCCTGGGACGACAGGCGCACCTGGCGGGGTGTGCGCTCCAGCAGGCGGTGGCCCAGCCTGTCCTCCAGCCGTTTCAGCTTCAGGCTGATGGCGGACTGCGTGGTCCCCATGGCCTCCGCCGCGCGGGTGAAGCTGCGCAGCGTGGCTACCAGCACGAAGGCGTGCACGGCGTCCAGGTCCAAGGGGCGGAAAGGGGCGGCGGCGATGGTCATCGAGATTTCAATCTAAAATCAATTTCTGCCCAAGGATTTTATTTGGAAATGGCTGGCGGGTCCACCCTGCGGCGTCGTGTCCATCGCCAGTTTCGCCGTTGGCCTCCGTATAACCAGGGCGGTGCCGGGTTGGGCGTCGCCGCGTGCTTTTGGAGCCGGACGCTGACGCCGTTCGGTTCGCCACCCCTATACCGGCCACCCGATGCTGCATCACAAGAAGGTCGCCGTCGTCCTGCCCGCCTACAATGCGGAGCGGACCCTGCGGCAAACGTTCGACGAAATCCCCAAGGATATCGTCGACGACATCATCCTGACCGATGACGCCAGTTCCGACGCCACCGTGCGGCTGGCGCGCGAATTGGGCATCCATACGCTGCGGCATGACCGCAACCGCGGCTATGGCGGCAACCAGAAGACCTGTTACCAGGCGGCGCTGGCGCGGGGGGCGGATATCATCATCATGCTGCACCCCGATTACCAGTATACGCCCAAGCTGGTGACGGCCATGGCGTCGATGATCGCGTCGACGGAATATGACGTGGTGCTGGCCTCCCGCATCCTGGGGAAGGGTGCCCTGGCGGGTGGCATGCCCCTTTACAAATACGTGGCCAACCGCGTCCTGACGTGGGCGGAGAACTGGCTGGTGGGCCAGAAGCTGTCGGAGTACCACACCGGCTATCGGGCCTGGAGCCGGGAGGCGCTGGCCCGCCTGCCGCTGCTGCGCTGTTCCGACGACTTCGTCTTCGACAACCAGATGCTGGTTCAGGCCATCGCCCAGGGCCTGAAGATCGGGGAGATTTCCTGCCCCACCAAGTACTTTCCCGAGGCGTCCAGCATCAACCTGCGGCGCAGCATCGTCTATGGCTTGGGCGTCCTGCGGACGGCGCTGGCTTATCGCCTTCACCGCATGGCCGTTGTGGCCAGCCCCCTGTTTGCCAAGGCGGACGACGGCCGCCTGCCGGCGGGGGAACCCCGGTGCGGGTGATGGGCCTATCGTCGCGCCGCAGCCTGACGCTGGCGGCCACGGGCCTGCCGCTGCTGGCCATGGCGGGGGCGCTTCTGGCCGCGCGGACGGACTTGTTGCCCCTGCTGGCGGCTTTGCCCGGGGTGATGCGCGCGGCCGGCGTGGCCGGCTGGCTGGGTCTGCTGCTGCTCCAGGTTCTAGTGGCGGCCAGCGGTGTGCTGCCGGCGGCGTTGATCGGCCTGGCCGCCGGTGCCGCCTACGGCGTAGCGATGGGCTTCCCCTTGGCGGCGCTCAGCCTGATGGCGGGGGCCTTGCTGACCTTCATGCTCAGCCGGTCCCTGTTCCGCCCCTGGGTGGCGCGGCTGCTGCCGGGGCGGCCCCGGCTGGCGGCCTTGGATGGCCTGGTCGCGGGGGACGGTTGGCGCCTGGTTTGCCTGCTGCGGCTGTCGCCGGTCATGCCCTTCGCCGTGACCAGCTACGCGCTGGGCCTGTCCTCCATCACCCCGGGGGCCTATCTGGCCGGCACCCTGGCCTCGCTGCCGGCGTTGCTGGGCTATGTCGTGGCCGGCCAGGTCGCGGACACGCTGCTGCGCGACTGGGGGACGGGGGCAGCCCCGTGGCGCTTGGCCCTGCTGGCCGTTGGCGGGGGCGCCACCATTCTCGCCACTTTGCGTCTGGGCCGCCTGCTGCGTCGCGCCGGCCTTCTGGGCGGTATGCCCACCGAACAGGATCAGCCCGGTGCCTAAGATCACGTCCCGCCTTTTGCCAGTGCTGCTGTTCCTGGCGGTGGCGCTGCCCACCTGCCTGGTGTTCGCCTTCCGGGTGCCGCCTGGGCAGGTCGCCGATGAACCAGGGCACATCGCCCGCGCGGACAGCCTGGCCTCGGGCCAGCTTGCCGGCCGCCGGGGGCCGCAACCGCAGCCCGACGGCACCACCGCCATCGTCGCCGGCGTCATGGCCGACCCCGCCTTCATGCAGGTGGCCACCATGGTATCCCCACATACCCAGGTGATAGACCCGTCGCGCCTGGCCTGGGCCCGCGCGCTGGGGTGGCAGGGGCCGCGCGTCTTCGTCGGCCTCAACACCATCGCCACCTACATGCCGGTGTTCTATCTGCCGGCGGTGGCGGGCATGCAGGTCGCCCGCGTCCTGGGGGCTGGGCCGTTCGACGCCATCCTGGCCGGGCGCTTGGCCAATGTCGCGGCCTTCCTGGTGCTGGCCGGTACCGCACTGGCCGTGGCCCGCCGGGGCCACGGCTTGCTGTTCTGCATGCTGGCGGTGCCCATGACCCTGTCGCTGGCCGCCTCATTCAACCAGGATTGTCTGATCATCGCCGCCGTGGCGCTGGCCGCCGCCCTGGTGACGCGGGGGGAGGGGGCGGCGAACCCGGCTGCAACCACGCCCTACCGCTTGGCCGCCTTGCTGCTGGCCATGGTCATCGCCGTGAAGCCGCCCTACCTGCCGCTGGTGGCGCTGTTGCTGCTGCCCTTGCCGGCGTCCTGGCAGGCGCTGGGGCAGGCGCTGGGGCAGGCGCTGGGGACGCCGCCGGCCCGTGGGCCCTTGTTGCGGCGTCTGGCCCTGGCGGGCCTGGCGCTGCTGCCCATGATGGCGTGGGGCCTGCTGGTGCAGCGGGGCCTGGCCACGGCCATTCCCCGGCCCGCTTACGAGGCCGGGCTGATCTGGCCCGGTCCGCGCCCGGCCGTCTTCCATGGAACCGACGCGGCGGCCCAGATCCAGGTTCTGCTGGCGGCGCCGTGGCGCGTGGTGACACTGGTTTGGCACACCTTGCGCATCCCCCGCCACTTCACCGGCCTGTTTTTCGAGAGCATCGCCATGCTCGGTTGGCTGGATCTGCGTTTGCCCAAGACGGTGTACGCCGCCTGGACCCTGGCCCTGGCCGTCGCGGCATGGCTGGACATGCGGCTGGACAGGGGGGGCGACCGGCGCTGTGCGCCGCTTGGGGCCGCGTGCGCTGGACGGAGGTGGCGCTGCTGGCCCTGGCCGCCGGCGTGGCGGTGGAAGGGATCTTCCTGTCCCAGTACCTCACTTGGACCAACGTCGGCTGGCCCACGGTCGATGGCCCGCAGGGGCGCTATTTCCTGCCCCTGTTCCCACTGTTCATCCTGGCCCTGCCGCGTCCCCCGGCCGCGACGGCCGGGCGGCCGCCCCGCCTGCTGGGCTTGGCGCCCACGGCGGCGGCGTTGCTGACGCTGGCATTGCTGCCCGCGGCATTGGCGGCTGCCTATTATCCGGGCTGAGGTCGGTCACGGCTTGCTTCTGCCGTAAAATTGATCATCAGCGGGGCGCGGAAGAGGTATCACCGCCCCCTGTGCCCCCTCGTTGGCGGAGGGGGGCGCGAGAAACGGCTCGGCCGTTTCGCCTAGCCAGGGCGCGGGCATTCTGCGCCGCAGCATCAAATCGGAATGATTCGGGGGTGATTCTATTGCGGTGCGGAGCGATTCCGCAGGGTGGCAACAGCGGGATTGCTCAATAAAAGGGCAATTTGCCGGCTATATTGTAATCAATCGAACGCCGATTGTGCAAAAGCACAGAAAAAGCACAAAAAGAAAGGCCAGCCTTCTGTTAAGGCTTGCCTTTCGGAAACTCGGCGTAGCATTATCCAAGCGTTGGAGGGTACATCCCCCTCTAACATTGAGTCGCTTGGTGGCGATTCCTCCCTAAACTCAAGGCCGCGCCGCGCTTCAGCGAGCGCGGTCTTTTTTATGCCCTTGCGTTTACGAGGGCGGAGTATAGGGAGACGAAACCATTCCGTCATCTGTTTTTTGATCATTTTCAAGGCACGATGCCTCAAAGGCGGCCTTTCGGGTCAAAAACGACGCCCAATCATAAATTTTACTCAACGAAAGACCAGGAATTATCTTGGCTGATCAAGGCCCTGGCATTTAAGCCAGGGCGAAGCGCAGCACAAAGAGTGCTGCCAGAATGGGCAGTGCGATCCCCAGCTCGCGGCCCTTTCCGGTCAGCAGCTTGATGGCGCAATGGGCGATCAGCCCAAAGGCGATGCCGTCGGCGATGGAAAAGGTGAAGGGCATGGCCAGGGCCGTGATCACCGCCGGAACCGAGTCGGTGACATCGTCCCACGCGATCTCCGCCAGGCCGCGCACCATCAGGCAGGCGACGTAGAACAGGGCCGGGGCCGTGGCGTAGCCGGGAATGGCGGCCGCCAGGGGCGACAGGAACAGGGCCGCCAGGAACAGCAGGCCGACAACCACGGCGGTCAGGCCGGTGCGCCCGCCGGCGAAGGTGCCGGCCGCGCTCTCGATATAGGCGGTGACGGTCGACGTGCCCAAGGCCGCGCCGGCGGTGGTGGCCAGGCTGTCGGCCAGCAGGGCGCGCTTCAGCCGGGGAAGGCGGCCTTGGCCGTCCAGCAGCCCGGCGCGGTGCGACACGCCCACCAGCGTGCCGGCGGTATCGAACAGGTCGACGAACAGGAAGGCGAAGATGATGGCGGTCAGCCCCATCTTGAAGGCGCCGGCGACATCCATCTGCAGCAGCGTTGGGGCGGGATTGGGCGGCAAGGAGACGGGGCTGGCGATCATGGGCGTGACGCCCAGGACCATGCCGGCCAGGGCCGTACCGACGATGGCGATGACCACGGCGCCGGTGACGCCGCGCGCCACCAGCACCACCAGGGCCAGGAACCCGGCGCAGGCCAACAGGGCCTGTGGCTTGCCCAGCGGCCCCAGCGTCACCATGGTGGCGGGATGGGCGGCCACGATACCGGCGTTCTGCAGGGCGATCAGGCCCAGGAACAGGCCGATGCCGGCGGAGATAGCGTGCTTCAGCCCCGTCGGGATAGCGTTGACGATGGCCTCGCGCACCGGCAGCAGGCTCAGGATTGTGAAACCAACACCTGACAGGAACACCGCCCCCAGCGCCACCGGCCAGGGGTAGCCCATGCCGCCCACGACCGAATAGGCGAAATAGGCGTTCAGGCCCATGCCTGGGGCCAGGGCGATGGGATAGTTGGCGTACAGCCCCATGATGAAGCAGCCCAAGGCGGAGGCCAGGCAGGTGGCCACGAACACGGCCCCGGGGTCCATGCCGGCCTTGCCCAGCACCTGGGGGTTCACGAAGATGATGTAGGCCATGGTCAGGAAGGTGGTGACACCGGCCAGGATCTCTGTCCGGACGGTGGTGCCGTGCGGCGTCAGCCCGAAAAAACGATCAAGCAAAGGAAGCCCCCGGGGTTATTCTTGGGAAAGCGCGCCGAGACCCCCATGGTCGGCGCGGAGGCCCCTGCCAAGCAAGGACAATGCCGATGCGGCGGATCGCTGTTGTGATGGGCGGGCTGCTGGCGCTGGCGGCGACGGACGCCGCCTGTGCCCAGGGCACGGCATCGAACCAGGGCGTGGCATCGAAGGTCGGCCCCGGCGTCCCGCCACCGCCCGGCCTGACCATCGCCGTCGACCCCGCCGCCTGCCAATGGGCGGTACGGCATCAGCCGGCCCCCGACGTCGCCTACCAGCCCGGCGTGGACGTGGATGGCAACCCGGTGGTGCCCGCCGACCTGGACGGCGGCCCCCGCGCGCAGCCGCCCCAGCGCATCGAGATTCCGCTGACCGCCCGCCTGGCCCGCGCCTTGCCGCGCCCCGCAGGCACTGTCCGCCCCCGGGCCGACGCTTATTTGGGGCTGCTGACGGTGGAGGGTGACCAAGTGCTGTTCAACGGCCAGCCGCTGACCGACCCGGCGGAAGACGAGCTGGCGGCCCTGTGCCGGGAGCAGGGCCTGGCGGGGCGGTGACGAAGCGGAACCACAGCGGTTACAGCGCGGTTTGGGGGGCGACACGACCCGCGCAACCATCTGCCCACCGCGGATGAGAGTTGGGATCACGCCCCGGCGGGCACGGCCGGGGCGTGATCCCTTCCCCATGTTTGTCAGGCAGCTCCGCGATCGATTTGGCGGCTGACGTCCACCAGCCTACGGGCGGACCCGAGTTGAGCCCGAAGCTTGGCCCGGCCGTCTTTGGGCCGCAGGGCCGGGCGCGGCGGCGCCACGATAACGGACTGGCCGCCGAGCAGGGTCATGTAGGTCGCAGTGTGGTGCTGCAACGCGGCCTCTTCATACCAGGTGCCCCCGCCCTGGAAGGTGCCGGGGAGAGAGGCGTTGTTGGTGGGCGGCTGAGCGTAGCCCACCTCGTAATACAGCATCGCGGCCTCAAACCCGATCAGCGCGACTTCCACCAAGTCGGGGGTCGTCAGGCCGTAGGGGTCATAAACGGTTTCGACGCCCCAAAGGTCGCTCCAGGCCTTGGGCGCAATGTCCAGCGTATTGAAATACCGCAGGAAATACGGGAACGTGTCCGAAAAATACTGGGCGAAGGCGGTGTTGCCGGCTGTGGGCCCGGCGAAGGTGGCGGGCACGATAGGGCCGGTGAGCCCCTGTTGCGCCAGCGTTCCCTTCAACCATGGCGCTACCACGGTGGACAGGCAGGCCCCCAGGCTGTGCCCGGTGACGACCAGCACTGGCGTATTGTTTTTGGGGTCGCCGACATAGCCGGCCACGTACTCCAGCAAACTTTGCCCGCCTGACCTCAGGCCCTGGATGTTTTCCAGCCCGTCCAGCGTGCCCTGTGCCACAAGCACGCCGCTGGGCGCCGACCAGGGCAGGGGCACCTGATTGGTGACGTCCAGATCCTCCCATATCTGTTCAAGGATGCCCAAGCCATTGTCGATGTTGACGTCCGTGCCACGAATCACCACGGCGGTGAACACCGGCAGCCCAGGCCCGTAGAAATAATTGGCGACGAAGGCCAGATTGGCCTGGTCGGCAGTCTGTGCCGGGCCCCAGCCGCACTGCCAGCTGCCGCCGGCATTCAGGGTGGGCAGTTGCGCCACCAAGGTGGGAATGGTGGCGGGCGCTTGATAGGACAACTGGCACAGCTGCAGATAGCTGACGGCGAACGGGTTGGTCGGTCCCGGCTGCAAGGCCGCTTGTTTCAACGCGTCTATGGTCATGATCCCTCCAAGAAGATGAGGGGGTGCCTCTCCAGGTTGGGTCGAATGGCCTGATGTGCGCTGGAAAGAGGACGCTGGTGCGGGCACCCCGCGATCCAGGCGATTGGCTGAGCTATGCGCTTGCGGTTTATAGCCGTTCGTATCTTGCTCGTTTTGAGCACGATTGCTGCCAATCGCCCACAAGAAAATAAATCAAATGCGGAAACAGATAAACGTATAACGTGTATCGCTGACGGATGGCCGCCTCACCTTTCGGGCTGTAACCATTCCGTTACTGGCCTGTCCTTTTGCCCCCTTGCCCAGGGGGCTAGTCTGAATTCCCACAGCAAGAAGGGGATCCCATGTTCAATCGTCGCGCCTTCCTGGCCGCCAGCGCCGCCTCCGTCGCCCTGGCCACGGTTCGTCCCGGCCTCGCGGCCGACAAGGCTCCGGGAGGAGGGGCCGCCGCCGCCAGCCTGAACCAGTTGTTGGACACCTTCTTCCAGGAGGATTTGCGGCGCAGCCCGGAGGGCGCCACCCTGGCGGGCATGGACACCGGCAAGCTGGCCGGCCTGCGCGCCAAGCTGGACGACCGCAGCCCCGCGGGGCGCAAGGCCGATGCCGCCGCCACCGAAAGCCAGCTGCGCCGTCTGCGTGCGCTCGACCGCAAGGCGCTGACCGACATCGATGCCGTGAACTACGACAGCGTGGACTATGTCCTGGCCGACGCGGTGGAGAGCAACCGGAAATTCCCCTTCGGCTCCGGCGGGTCACCCTATGAGCTGTGCCAGCTGCAGGGTTCTTACCAGTCCATCCCCAACTTCCTGGACGTGCACCACCCCATCGAGGGTAAGGCCGACGCCGACGCCTACCTGGCGCGGCTGGAGGCGTTCGCCGGCACGCTGGATACCGAGACGGCGCAGTTCCGGCAGGACGCCGCCCACGGCATCCTGGCCGCCGACTTCATGCTGGACACCACCTTGACGCAATTGCGGGCACTGCGGGTGGACGCGGGCGCGTCCGGCCTGGTGTCGTCCGTAGCCCGGCGGGCGAAGGAGAAGGGGCTGGGCGACGCCTATGGCGCCCAGGCCGCCAAGATCTACACCGACAAGGTGGGGCCGGCGCTGGACCGGCAGATCGCGGCGGTGGCGGCCGCCCGCAAGACGGCCACGCACGACGCCGGCGTCTGGCACATCAAGGATGGCGAGGCCTGGTACGCCCAGGGCCTGAAGTCCAGCACCACCACCACCCTGTCCCCGGATGAGGTGCACCAGATCGGCCTGGACCAGGCCAAGGAGATCGGGGCGCGGCTGGAAACCCTGCTGGCCGCCCAGGGACTGACCCAGGGCACGGTGGCGGAGCGCATCAAGGCGCTACGCGCCCGCCCCGACAGCACCTATCCCAACACCGACGCCGGCAAGGCCCAGCTGATCGCCGACCTGCAGGTGAAGCTGGACGAGATGGCTGGGCGCCTGCCGCGCATGTTCCGCGACATTCCCAAGGCCAAGGCCCGCGTGCAGCGCGTGCCGCCGGCCGTTGAGACCGGCGCGCCGCTGGCCTATTACGAATCCCCGCCGCTGGAGGGGGAGCGGGTGGGCACCATCTACTTCAACCTGCACGACACGGCTGAATGGCCCAAATGGTCGCTGCCCACCACCGTTTATCACGAGGGCATTCCCGGCCATCACCTGCAAGGCTGCATCGCGCAGGAAACCAAGGGCATCCCGCTCTATCGCGCCAACATGTTCTTCTCGGGCTATGGTGAGGGCTGGGCGCTGTATGCCGAGCAGTTGGCCGACGAGCTGGGCATGTACGATGCCGATCCGCTGGGCCGCATCGGCTACCTGAAGTTCCTGCTGTTCCGGGCCGGCCGCTGCGTCATCGACACCGGCATGCACCACAAGCGCTGGGGCCGGGAACAGGCCATCAAATACATGGTGGACCTGACCGGCGACACCGAGAGCGCCATGACGCGCGAGACCGACCGCTACTGCGCCTGGCCTGGCCAGGCGTGCAGCTACAAGATCGGCCACACGCTGTGGAACCGGCTGCGCGATCAGGCGCGGACGGCGCTGGGCGACAAGTTCGACATCAAGGACTTCCACCAGGTGGGCCTGAACTCCGGCGCCGTGCCGCTGGACGTGCTGCAAACCATGGTGGGGGACTACATCGCCCGCGTGCAGAGGGGCTGAGCCCGTTCCCGGGCCCGGACCATCGCGTCCGGGCCCGGATTGGTCGGGCGGTGGCGGGCCCGTCTTATACCAGCGGCACGAGATAGTGACTCGTGCCACTGTAGGCCCCGACGGGGGCCGCCGGAGCGAGCACCGCAGGGCGCAGCGAGGACAAGCCTAGGCGGACTAATGTCCGCCGCCCGGCGCTTGAGGGTGCATTTGAGAGGTCACGATCAAATGCCGCGCGTATTACGCCACCTTGGTGTCCGCCAGGAACGTCTCCACTAGGCCGCGCATCTTTTCCGCCTCCCGCGCCATGGAGGTCGCGGCCATCAGCACGTCATGGGCGGAATGCCCCGTCTCATCCGCGGCGGCGGAAACGCCCTGGATGTTGCGGGTGACGCTGTCGACGCCCATCGCGGCCTGTTGGGCGTTGCGGGCGATCTCCTGCGTGGCGGCTCCCTGCTGCTCCACCGCCGAGGCGATGGTGGTGGCGATGCCGTTGATGGCCTCGATGGTGCCGGAGATGGCGCCGATCGCGCTCACCGCCTCCCGCGTGGCGCCCTGTACGGTAGCGATCTGGGCACTGATCTCCTCGGTGGCCTTGGAGGTCTGGTTGGCCAGGCTCTTCACCTCGCTGGCCACGACGGCGAAGCCCTTGCCCGCCTCGCCCGCCCGGGCGGCCTCGATGGTGGCGTTCAGGGCCAGCAGGTTGGTCTGGCTGGCGATGTTGGTGATCAGGACCACGATCTCACCGATCTTCTGCGCGCTCTGTTCCAGGCCTGCCACGATGGTGCCGGTGTGGGTCGCCTGGCGTACCGCGTCGCCGGCCACAGTGGCGGCATCGGCCACCTGGCGGCTGATTTCCTGCGTGGACGATGCCAGCTCCTCCGTCGCGGCCGCGGCGGTCTGCACGTTGCTGGTCGCCTCCACGGCGGCAGCGGCGACCGCCGTCGCCTGCCGGGTGGTCTGTTCGGCGGAGGCTGACAATGAACTGGCGCTGGCCTGCATCTGGGCGGCGGCGGCGGCCACGACGCCGATGACCTCGCCGGCCTGTGCGTCGAAGCTTTGGGTCAGACGCTCCAGCACAGCGGCGCGGGCGACCCTGGCGGTCTGCTCCCTCTCCCGTTCGGCGCGCAGGCGCTCCGCCTCGCGGGCTTTGTCGCGGAAGACCAGGGCGGTCTTGGCGATATCACCGACCTCATCACCCCGCTCCGTGCCCTGGATGGTGATATCCAGCCGGCCCTGCGTCAGGTCCTGGAGATCGCGGACGATATGTCCGATGGGGATGACCAAGCCATGTCGGGCGATCAGCAGGCCGATGGCCATGCCGATGACGATGCCACCCACCGCCACGCCGATCACCATCCGGGACAAGTCACGGGCCAGCACCTGGCCATCATCCGCCACGGCGGTGCCGTCCTTGTCCAAGGCTTCCTCCAGGGTTTCGATCTGGTTGGTGAGGGATGTGGCGGCCGCGCGCGACTGCTTCACTTCGTCCAAGATTTCCTGGCGCGCGCCGTCATTTTGCAGGTTGGCATGGCGGCGGCTGACGGCGACGGTGGACTGATATTCCTTTTCATACGTGCTGAACGCCGACTTTATTTGAAGCAGCGCGGGGCGGTACCTCCCTTCCGCCTGGGTCTCCAAGGCGGTCAACGTGTCATTGAATGCCGCGATGCGTTTTTGCGCGAGGCTTGCCGCCTCATCCACCTCCGCCGGGCTGGCGGCCATGCGGTATTCAGCGCGGTTCATGAATAAGATGTTGGCCCGCAACTCGCTGGCCTGCTGCAGATTGGTGCCCATCACGTCCAGGCGCCGGGCCATCACCGACAATTTGGACATGCCGCTGTAGCCGGCGGCGGCGATGGCGATCGCGCACAGCGACATCACGGCGATCACCAAACAGAATTTAACGATGATCCTGGTGTTTACGAGCATGGATACACCCATTTAATTGATATTGATTATCGATCATCCGCCGAATTATTTTTATTGGCGGTGCGTTCGTGCGGTTTTTTAATTGATGGCGTTTGTTTTAAATTTTAAAGAGTCGAAGTCGCCGCTGCGCCGCCAATAGGGCTTTTCTGCGCTGTCGGGAAACTTGGGCAGGGGTATGGGCTGCCCAATGGCCCCCCCAAGGGGGGTTCAGTGCGGTACGTCACCCAGGAATGGCAACGCTGACGCGGTATCCGGCGTCAGGCTGAAGATGCCGATGGCCGTGGTCGCCGCGTCGCTGTCGCCATGGCGGACGGGCAGGGACAGCAGGCCATGGTTCCGTCCCGAGAGTGTCACCTCGTCATAGGCCGGCCATGACCGCGCGTTGCGCAGGTAGGATATGGAAAACGGCTGGCAAACCGCCGCATCGAAACAATTGGCTAGCATGCCGCCGGCGTTCCACCCAACATAATGCCAGCGCGGCGGCTCACGCCGGAAATCGGCCATGGCCAGGAAGTCGTGGTAACAGGGGCAGATGCGATCCAGGAACCGTGACCACGCGGGCAACGCGTCGCCCGCCGCTTTTTCCCGCAACCAGGAAGCCAGGATGTTCAGGTGGCCCGGATGCTCGACGCTTCTGAGATAGGGGGCATGGACCAAGGCCCGCGCCACCACCTCCCGATCCGTCAGGCGACTCATCACTCCCCCACCACCCAGGCCCCGATGCAACGCGGTCTCTGTTGCCGGGCCAGCATATGGAACGCCCGCCGCCGCCAGCAATTGCGGGCACGGCTGGGCCGGGGCTTCTGCACTCTTGAGCGACATTTCCTGCACGGAGCGGATGGTGCCGTACTTGGCCGCGCGTTTTGGGCGGATTATCGCAGGTGCTGGCGGCGATACACGCTTGGCGACAGCGCGAATGTTTCCAGGAAACGGCGGCTGAAGTGACTGGGATTCGCGAAGCCCGCCAGGGCGCTGATCTCGGTTATGCTCTTGGCGGAAAAGCGCGCGTCGCAGAGCAGCGACCGGGCGTAGTCCAATCGCATGGCGGTCAGCTCGCGACCGAAGCTGGTGCCCGCGGCGGCGAACAGGGCATGCAGGGTCCGTTTGGCTATGCCTTGCTGTTCGGCGAAGCGCGAGGGGGTCAGTGCCGGATCATGAAGTGTCTCGCGCATGGCGCGGCGCAGCCGGTTCAAGGTCGCGCGCTGATAACGCTTCATCTCCAGGGTGGTGTGACCGGCCGCCAGCGTCAGAAGCGCTGCGATCTGGCTGGCCACCTCGCCCGGGGGCAGGGGCAAGGTCTCCACCGTTTCCGGCGCCACCTCTTTCAGCACGCAGGTCAGCGCGCGCGCCCAGCCGGTATGGGGGTCGATGCTGGTAAGCGCCAGATCCTCCGCCTGCGGCATGCGGGCGCTCAGCCAGGCCCGTGGCATCTTCAGCGCCTTCGCCTGGGTGCGGGACGTGAAGCGCAGGGAAAACCCCGCCGCCTCGTCCATCAGGATGAACTGTCCAGCATTCAGCGGGAAATCCGTTCCGGTCGTGTCGGAAACGACGGTGGACCCGCTGTCGACATGTAAAAGGCAAAAGTCATCGACCAGGTCGCGGGCGATGTAGCGCCGGGGCCGGCAGGCCACGTAAGGGTCGACGTCCAGGGCCAGCAGCCGCACAGGCCCCAGGGACGTCGCGGTGGCCGTTGCCTGGAACGATGCCTGATGGGGGAAATCCAGCAGCAGGCCCGGTCGCCGTGCGCTCACGTCGTCGGCCCAGAATTCCTTGGCATCGCTGGGGGACAATCCCGCCGTTGATAAATGGATGTAAGGCTTCGCGGCGGCGGGGGAAGATGCGGTGGCGGAAGACATGGGAAGGCGCTCTCCGACAACCTAACTCGACCAGGGTAATCCCTTAGGTGCAAATATGTGACTTTGCGGAAAGGTCAAGATGGTCGCGTCCCCATAAAGCAAGGGCCCGGGACGCGCAGTCCCAGGCCCAGGCCGTCAATGCCATGCGGGAGGATGTTACGCCGCCCGGGCGTCCACCAGGAACTGTTCCACCAGGCCGCGCATCTTCTCCGCCTCCCGTGCCATGGAGGTCGCGGCGGTCAGCACGTCATGGGCGGAATGGCCCGTCTCATCCGCGGCGGCGGACACGCCCTGGATGTTGTGGGTGACGCTGTCGGCGCCGGCGGCGGCCTGCTGGACGTTACGGGCGATCTCCTGCGTGGCGGCACCCTGCTCCTCCACCGCCGAGGCGATGGTGGTGGCGATGGTGTTGATGGTCTCGATGGTGCCGGAGATGGCGCCGATGGCGGCCACGGCCTCGCGGGTCGCGTCCTGCACGGACGCGATCTGCGTGCTGATCTCCTCGGTCGCCTTGGAGGTCTGGTTGGCCAGGCTCTTCACCTCGCTGGCGACGACGGCGAAGCCCTTGCCCGCCTCGCCCGCCCGCGCCGCCTCGATGGTGGCGTTCAAGGCCAGCAGGTTGGTCTGGCTGGCGATGTTGGTGATCAGGCCCACGATCTCCCCGATCTTCTGGGCGGTCTGCTCCAGCCCGGCGACGATGGCGCCGGTATGGGTGGCCTGACGCACAGCGTCACCGGCCACCGTGGCCGATTGCGATACCTGGCGGCTGATCTCCTGGATGGAGGAGGCCAGTTCCTCCGCCGCGGCGGCCACGGTCTGCACGTTGGCCGAGGCCTCGACGGCGCCGGCGGCGACGGTGGCGGACTGGCGGGTGGTCTGCTCGGCGGAGGCCGACAGCGAGCTGGCGGTGGCCTGCATCTGCGTGGCGGCGGAGGCCACGGCGCCGATGACGTCGCCGGCCTGCACGTCGAAGGTGCGCGTCAGGCCTTCCAGGGCGGCGGCGCGGGCGACGCGGGCCGCTTGTTCCTTCTCCTGTTCGGCGCGCAGGCGCTCCGTCTCGCGGGCGTTGTCGCGGAAGACCAAGGCGGTCTTGGCGATGTCGCCAACCTCATCCCCCCGCTCCGCGCCCTGGATGTCGATGTCCAGCCGCCCATGGGCCAGATCCTGCAGATTGCGCACGATGTGGGTGATGGGTGTCACCAGGCCGCGCCGGGCGATCAGCATACCGACGACAATGCCCACCGCGATGCCGGCGACGGCGACGATGATGATCATCATCGTCAGTTCCCGCGCCACGGACTGGGCCTGCTGCGCGACGGTGGTGCCGTCCGTGTCCAGGGCGTCCTGCAGGGTCTTGACCTTGTTGATCAGCGTGGTGGCCGCGACGCGGGATTGCGCGACCTCATCCAGGATTTCCTGGCGCGCTGGTTCGTTCTTCAAATCCATGTGCTGACGGGTCGTTGCCGCGGTGGCATCGAACTCCTTCTTGTACGCGGCAAAGGCGGTTTTGATATCCGCCAGCATGGGCCGGTACTTGTCCTCAACCTCTTTGTCCAAAAGGCCCATGTTCCTGTTGAACTCCGAAACCCGGCCGTCCACGTTCTTCAGAACCTCGTCCGCGTCATTGGGATTGGCGGCCATGCGATACTCGCCCCGGTTCATGAACAGGACGTTGGCGTTCAGCTGACCCGCCTGGTGCAGGTTGGTTCCCATGACGTCCAGCCGGTGTGTCGCCACCGCCAGCTTCGACATGCCCATGTAGCCGGCCACGCTGATGGCGAGGGCGGCGAGCGCCATGACCAGGATGACCAGGTTGATCTTGGTTAGGATTTTGGCATTGGCCAGCATGGCGTTGGTCCTCGGGCGTCGGTCGGTATCGGCTTGGTATCAGGAATTGGTTAAGGCCGCGTAAAGACCATACGAAGCTTGCCGGGGTCAACGCTGCCATTGGGATATATATTTACTTTCGTGTATAATTTTCTTATCCGCCAGGCGGACAGGCTGGACGATACTTATAAGGGAATCTAATCGGCGGATTTGAAAAACTGATTGATTCTGATTTTCCTATCTATATTCCAGATACGGGCGCGAGAAGTCGTGGCGTAGCGAAATGGGCCGCTGCTTTTCTGTGATTTTGTCAGATTTCCGTCGCAGGGGACCCCCGCGCCGCGCCGGCGCCGATGGGTGCCGCTGCGATCGGGTAATGCTCCGCCGCCATGGACAGGGGGAATGTCATTGCCTAAAGTCGCGGCTCCCTTTCCGTAATCCAGTTCATGAAGGCGACGGGTTCCCGCGATGCGCTCCTCCCAGTTTTTCCTGCCCACCTTGAAGGAAACCCCGGCGGAGGCGCAGATCGCCTCGCACCGGCTGATGCTGCGCGCCGGCATGATCCGGCAGACCAGCGCCGGCATCTACGCCTGGTTGCCGCTGGGCTGGAAGGTCCTGCGCAAGATTTCGCAGATCGTGCGGGAGGAGCAGGACGCCGCCGGCGCCCAGGAACTGCTGATGCCCACCATCCAGTCGGCGGAGCTGTGGCGCCAGTCGGGCCGCTATGACGATTACGGCAAGGAAATGCTGCGCATCACCGACCGCCACGACCGCGAGTTGCTGTACGGCCCCACGAACGAGGAGATGATCACCGACATCTTCAAGACGTTCGTGCGCAGCTACAAGGACCTGCCCAAGAACCTGTACCACATCCAGTGGAAGTTCCGGGACGAGATCCGCCCCCGCTTCGGCGTCATGCGCGGCCGTGAGTTCCTGATGAAGGACAATTACTCCTTCGACCTGGATGCCGAAGGGGCCAAGCTGTCCTACCGCAAGATGTTCCTGGCCTATCTGCGCACCTTTGCCCGCATGGGGCTGAAGGCCATCCCCATGCGTGCCGACACCGGCCCCATCGGCGGCGACCTCAGCCATGAGTTCATCATCCTGGCCGAGACAGGCGAAAGCGGCGTGTTCTGCCACAAGGATTGGCTGAACCTGGACGTGCTGCAGAACCCGCCCGAGGCCGGCAGCGACCTGAAGGACTTCTTCGCCAAGTACACCAGCATCTACGCCGCCACGGACGAGAAGCACGACCCCGCCACCTGCGAGGTGCCGGAGGACCAGCTGGTCTCCGCCCGCGGCATCGAGGTCGGCCACATCTTCTATTTCGGCACCAAATACTCCAAGCCCATGGGCGCCGTCGTCGCCGGCCCGGACGGGGAGCCGGTGGCGGTGGAGATGGGCAGCTACGGCATCGGCGTGTCCCGCCTGATGGGCGCCATCATCGAATCCAGCCATGACGAGAACGGCATCATTTGGCCGGACGCCGTCGCTCCCTTCCAGGTCGGCCTGATCAACCTGAAGGCCGATGACGCCGCGTGCGCCAGCCTGTGCGAGGACCTGTACGCCAAGCTGAACGCCGCTGGCGTGGAGACGCTGTACGACGACCGGAACGAGCGGCCGGGCGCCAAGTTCGCCGACATGGACCTGATCGGCCTGCCCTGGCAGCTGACCGTGGGCCCGCGCGGCCTGAAGGCCGGCGTGGTGGAGCTGAAGCGCCGCGCCACCGGCGAGAAGCGCGAGCTGCCGGTCGATGCTGCCCTGGCCGAGCTGATCAAGGCCTGACCAGGACAAGAAACGGGACGCCCGCCCCTGTCGCGCATGGTAGGAGCGGGCGCCTTTTTCCGCCCAGAATCACGCGCATTGCCTCATCACTTTCCACCCTCGACGGCCCGGCCCCCCGAATGATCTTTTCCGCCTTTGAACGCATGGTCGCGATGCGCTACCTCCGGGCGCGCCGGCAGGAGGGGTTCATCTCCGTCATCGCCGGCTTCTCCCTGCTGGGCATCGGGCTGGGCGTCGCCACCCTCATCATCGTCATGTCGGTGATGAACGGCTTCCGTACCGAACTGCTGAGCCGTGTCCTCGGCCTGTACAGCCATCTGGAGGTGCAGTCGCTGCTGGGCCCGCTGCCGGAGAATGACGCCGTCACCCAGCGCCTGCTGGCCGTGCCGGGTGTCACCGCCGTCATGCCGACGGTGGAGGGGCAGGCCCTGATCACCCAGGACGGCACCGCCAGCGGCGCCTATGTCCATGGCATCACGCCCGCGGATTTCCGCCGCCGGCCCATCGTCTCCACCCATTTGGTCGAGGGGGCGGCGGAGGCCTTCGGGGCGGCTACCGGTGCCACGGGGGACGAGGCCAATCTGGGCGATGGTATCGCCATTGGCCGCAGAATGGCGCAGCGCCTGAACCTGCATGTGGGTGACAGCCTGCGCCTGATAAGCCCGCGCTTTAACCAGACGGCCTTCGGGTCGATCCCCCGCGCGCGCACTTATCCCATCGCCGCCATCTTCGACGTGGGTATGTATGAGGTCGACAACAGCTTGATCTTCATGCCCCTGGCGGCGGCGCAGACCTTCTTCGGCGTGGCCAACGGTTACACCTCCATCGAGGTGTTCGTGCAGAACCCCACGCAGATCGATCCCTATGTTCAGTCGGTTGGCCGGGCGGCGGGGCAGGAATACCGTGTCTATGACTGGCGCCAGCGCAGCGCCGCCTTCGTCAACGCCATCGATGTGGAGCGCAACGTCATGTTCCTGATCCTGTCGCTGATCATCCTGGTGGCTGCGTTCAACGTCATCAGCAGCATGATCATGCTGGTGAAGGACAAGGGGCGGGACATCGCTATCCTGCGCACCATGGGCGCCAGCCGGGGCATGGTGCTGCGCATCTTCTTCCTGACCGGCGCCAGCATCGGCGTGGTGGGCACCGTCTTCGGCGTCATCCTGGGCGTGCTGTTCACCAAGAACATCGAGGCCATCCGCCAGTTCATCCAGTCCATCATCGGCCGCGACCTGTTCAGCGCCGAGATTTATCTGTTCACCCAAATCCCGGCCAGGCTGGACTGGATGGAGGTGACGCAGGTGGGCGTCATGGCGCTGTTCCTGTCCTTCGCCGCCACCGTCTACCCCTCCTGGCGGGCCGCCCGCCTCGATCCGGTGGAGGCCCTACGCTATGAGTGACGTGTCCGTCATGGAAAAGCCCATCATCCCGGCCACGGGCGATACCGTACTGGAACTGTCCGGCGTCGTGCGCCGCTTCCAGCAGGCGGGTGCCGTGCTGGAGGTGCTGCGCGGTGCCGCCTGTGCGGTGCGCCGGGGTGAGATCGTGGCCCTGGTCGGGCCCAGCGGCGCCGGCAAGTCCACCTTGCTGCACATCGCAGGATTGTTGGAGCATGCCGATGGCGGCGTCATCCGCATCGATGGCCGCGACGCCGCCACGCTGGACGACGCCGGCCGCACCGCCCTGCGGCGGCAGACCATCGGCTTCGTCTACCAGTTCCACCACCTGTTGCCGGAGTTCAGCGCGGAGGAGAACATCGTCCTGCCGCAGATGATCGCCGGCGTGCCGAAGGCCGTGGCGCGGGAACGGGCCAAGGAGCTGCTGGCCCAGGTGGGCCTGGCCGCGCGCGGCAGCCACCGCCCGGCCCGCCTGTCCGGGGGCGAGCAGCAGCGTGTTGCCATCGCCCGCGCGCTGGCCAACCGGCCCAGCTTGCTGATCGCGGACGAGCCCACGGGTAACCTGGACCACCACACCGCCGACGATGTCTTCGCCCTGCTGACCCGCCTGGTGCGGGGCAGCGGTACTGGTAAAGACGGCTTCGGCGCATTGGTCGCCACCCATAACCTGGATCTGGCGGCGCGCATGGACAGGGTGGTGGAACTGCGCGACGGGCTGCTGGTGGAGTCTTGAGCCAGCAGACCCTGGACCTGCCGCCGGGCTTCGACCCCGACGCCGCCTGGCGCTATCACGGCCGCGACTGGTACCGCGACCGGGACGCCCCGGCGGAGCGGGTGGCCGGACCGGCCTTGACCAAGGCTCTGGAATTCGACGGCCGGACCTACCTGCTGACCCTCACCGTGCCCGCCGGCGGCGGCACCCTGGTGATGGGCATGGACAGCGACGACCCTGTGATCCTGGCCCGCGCCCGGCGGGTGGCGCTGCGCATGCTGGGCCTGACGCCGGCGCTGGCCGAGGCCGCCGCTGGGCTGGAGGCGCGGGCGGACCGGGACGCGACGACCGCGCGGCTGGTAGGCGGTCGTCGGGGATACCGCCCACCCTTGGCGGCGACGGTGTTCGAGGCGCTGGCCTGGGCCATCATCGGCCAGCAGATCAACCTGACCTTCGCCGCCGACCTGCGCCGCCAGCTGATCCTGCTGGCCGGCAGGCCGCACCCCTCGGGCATGATCGCGCATCCGGACGCGGCGGCGGTGGCGGCCCTGGATCCGGAACTGCTGACCGCCCGGCGCTTCTCCCGCTCCAAGGCGCGCTATCTGGTCGATGCGGCCCAGGCGGCGATGGATGGCCGGCTGGACCTGGCCGCGCTGGAGCGGCTGGATGCGGACCCGGCCGGCGAAGCGGTGGCCGAGGCGAGCTTGCTGGCCCTGCGCGGCATCGGGCCGTGGACCACCAACTATGTGCTCATGCGCGGCTGCGGCCTGCCCGACCGGGTGCCGGTGGGCGACGCCGGCCTGGCGGCGGCCCTGCAGCGCTTCCACGCCATGGACCGCCGCCCCACGGCGGAGGAGCAGGCCACCCTGATGCGCCCCCATGCCCCCTGGCGCAGCCTGGCCACCGCCCATTTGTGGGCCAGCGTGGCCTGAGGGCGTCCAGACGGCGGACTGCGGCAGGTTGTCGCGCCCGGGAGCGGCAGGATGAGTCGCCCCCTTTGTCACCGCGGCGCGCTTGCGGGCGGGGTGCCATTTTTGCGATAACGGGACGCAACTTTTTAACCTACTTTTCTTTTTAACCTACTTTTCTGCGACCCGTACCCTTGCAAGGGTAGCCCTGACCTCGCCCTGAGAATCCGTCGATTCAAAGGAATTGTCCCCATGCGCCACCGTCTCGCCTCTCTTGTCGCCGCCCTGGCCCTCACGCTGTCCGCCGCCCCGGCCCTGGCGGGGACGACTGATTGCCGCCTGAACCCGGTGGGGGAACTGCCCATCCATCTGGAGAACGGCTTGCCCATCGCCGAGGGCCTGCTGGACGGCAAGCCGGTGCGGGCGCTGGTCGATACCGGCACCACCCGCCACCTGGTGTCGGTGCAGGCCGCCCGTCGGCTGGGCCTGGACTTCCAGGAACGCACCGTGCGCGGCGTGAACCTGGGGCAGGGGGATTGGCGCAAGGCCGGCACCATGATGGCCGACACGCTCAGCTTCGGCCCCTGGCAGGGCAGCGGCTATCGCCTGCAACTGGTCGATGCCGGTGATTTCGGCGCCCATGTCGACATGGTGCTGGGGCAGGATTTGTTCGTGCAGTCCGATGTCGAATTGGACATGGCGCACAATGTCATCCGTTTCTTCCGGCCGGCGGACTGCGATGATACGCCGCTGGCCTACTGGGCCCAGACCTATTCCCAGGCCACGCTGCGCTCCCGTGGGTTCGGCAGCTATTCCGTCAGCCGGGTGGTGGTGCAACTGAACGGGCTGGAGTTCTGGGCCCGGCTGGACACGGGCGTGCGCACCAGCACGGTGCTGACCCGCCTGGCCCACCGCGTGAACGTGCGCGAGGACAGCCCCGGTTCCGTTCCGGGGCCGGAGCGGCGCGACATCGGCCGCACGCCGGTGCCCACCTGGATCGGCACCTTCGACACCCTCAGCGTGGGGGATGAGACCATCCGCAATGCCCGCCTGTCGGTGGGCGATTACTACAATCTGGGCGTGGACCGCGACGGCAGCCTGGCCATGGTGCTGGGCATGGATTTCATCCGGTCGCACCGCATCTTCATCGCCAACAGCCAGGACAAGATCTACTTCACCAACGTGGCCAAGCCGGTGTTCGGTTCGCCGGGGGCGTGATTTGTCGATGCGGGGCCGGGTGCCAGGCGGCCGCATTTACCAATATCGGGGAGTTGCGATGCGTCTCGGGGAAATGCGTGGTGCGGTGCTCTCAACGGCCATCAGCGCAATCTTGATGTCTGCGCCCATCGGTGCCGCCTGGGCTGCGGCTTCGGATTGCAAAGTGAACAAAATCGCGGAGCTGCCCATCAAGGTGGAGCATAATCAGCCGCGGGCGGAGGGGACGGTGAATGGCAAGCCCGTCCATGTCCTGGTCGACACGGGGTCATACCGCACCACCCTGACACGCCGCGCGGCGGAGCGTTTGGGCCTGGACGTCACCCTGCATGCCGCGGCGGGCGTCGCCGTGGGTGTGGGTGGCCAGACGGCCATTGGGTCCGCCCCCGTCGCGGAGCTGTCGTTGGGGAATTGGCACGCCCATGACCTGAGGCTGGAGGTTTTGGACACCGTCGACGTCGGGCCGGCCGTCGAACTTATCCTGGGCCAGGACATCTTCGGTCAGAGCGACGTTGAGCTGGATTTCGTCGGCGGCGCGATCCGTTTTTTCCAGCCGACGGGCTGCGAGGATGTCCCCCTGGCCTATTGGGCCGAGACCTATGCCGAGGCGCGGATGAAGCCCGTGGCGGGGCGGCGCACGTCCAACATGGTGCGGGTGGCGTTGAACGACCATGAATTCTGGGCGATCCTGGATACCGGTGCCCAAAGCAGCAGCGTGCAGCTGCGGGCCGCCCACCACGCCGGCGTGCATGAGGATGATGCCGGTGTCGTCGCTGGATCGGCCAGCCACGGCGTGGGTAAGCGCAGCATTCCCACGTGGATCGGAACCTTTGCGACCTTCGTCGTGGGGGACGAGACGGTTCACAATGTGCGGCTGCGCTTCGGAGACTATTCAGCCGGCTTGGATCCGGAGCGTGATGGCGCGCACGACATGTTGTTGGGCGCCGATTTCATCAAGACGCATCGCATTTATATCGCCAACAGCCAGAACAAAATCTTTTTCACCAACGTTGGGCATCCGATCTTCACGCCCCTGCCCAAGGTCCCCGAAACGGCAGCCAAAGCGCCAGAGACGGGGACACCGGCTGAGAATTGAAAATCCGGGCGGCGGGTCGCTCATTCATAGCGCAGCGCCCGCACCGGCCGTTCGCGGGCGATACGGGCCAGTTGAGTGGCCACCGTCGCCCAGGCCAGGGCCAGCGACACCGCGGCGGCGGCCACGAACCACAGCGGGTCGAGCGCGACGCGGTAGGCATAGCCATCCAGCCACCGGCGCAGGGCCCACCAACTCACCGGCCAGGCGATCAGGCAGGCCAGGCCCACCGGCTTGCAGGACTGCCACAGCAGCAGGCGCAGGATCTGGGGCAGGGTGGCGCCCATCACCTTGCGGATGCCGATCTCCTTGGTGCGCCGTTCCGCCGTGAAGGCCGCTAGGCCGTACAGGCCCAGGCAGGCGATGACGATGGCCAAGCCTGAGAACAGGGCGAAGATCCCGCCCATCCTGCGCTCCTGGTCATAGAGGTGCTGGTAACGGTCCGACAGGAACCAGCGGCGTATGGGCTGGTCCGGCACCAGGGTCGCCCAGGCGCGGTCGATGGCGGCCAGGCCCGCCGCCGTCTCGCCGGCCTTCAATCGGACCATCATGACCGAAAAGCCGTCACCGACATGGAAGATGGCGGGCGACACCGGGCGGTGGATGGAGCGGAAGTGGAAATCCTCCACCACGCCGATGACGGTGCCCCGGATGGTCAGGGCGGAGCCGGCCGAGCCCACGGTCTTCAACACCACCTGTCCGATGGCGGCCTCCGGGCTGGCGAAGCCCAGGCGCCGCGCGCCGGACCGGTTCAGCACCACCGCCGCCGGCAGCTCCAGTGGTGTCATTCCCGGGGGCGGTGGCTTGCCCGCCAGCATCCAGTCCGGCCGGTGCACCTTGTCGGCGGGCCGGCTGGGGTCGAAGGTCCGCCCCGCGATCAGGCGCAGCCCCATGGTCTGGATATAGCCGAAGCTGACCCCCTCGCCCCGCATGGTGACAGGGGCGGCGTCCCCCGGCCGGCGCACCAGTTCATCCTCGCCCTCATCCGGGTTGCCCAGATAGATGGTGCTGGCCGCCACGTCCGCGATGGCCGGTTCCTGGCGCAGCCTGTCCATGAAGGGGGGCCATTTGCCGGGCGCGCCCAGCGTGTCGTCGATATCGACCATGACCATGTTGTCGCGCTGGAACCCGACCGGCTTATGCCGCGCATACAGATACTGGCCGTGCACCACCGCCGCCGTCGCCAGCAGCCCGATGGACACGGCGAACTGGAACACCACCAGCAGGGTGCGCAGCCGCCCGGTGCCGCTGGCGGCTGAGGTCCCCCGCAGGGCGGATACCGGGGTGACAGCGGACAGGACGAAGGCGGGATAGGCGCCGCTGGCGACGCCGGTGAGCAGGCCCATCCCGGCCAGCAGGCCCAGCAGCGCCGGGTCGCCATAATCCAGCCTGAGCGGCGTGACCGTCAGGCGGGAATAAAGGGGCAGGGTGACCTCCGCCAGGGCGATGGCCAGGATCATGCCCAGGCCGGTCAGCAGCAGCGCCTCACCCATGAACTGAAGCATCAGGCGGCCCCGGCTGGCGCCCACCGTCTTGCGCACCCCCACCTCCCGCGCGCGCAGCGAGGCGCGGGCGGTGGCCAGGTTGGTGAAGTTGATGGCGGCGACGCCCAGGATCAGCGCCGCCACCAGGGACAGCAGGGACAGGCTGCCCGCGTCGGTTCCCGGCTGGGCGTCATCCTCGATGGGATCGGTGTGAATGGTGCGCAGGGGGCGCAGGTGGGGCACATACATCTCCGCCAGCCGCAGGGGGCCTTGCGGCGTTTGAGCGTCCGGTGCCGCTTGGCGGTACCAGCTGGTCAGCTCCCGCTCAACGGCGGCGGCATCGGCCCCCGGGGCGAGCCGGATGTAGGTGCGCCAGTCCAGCGCGAACCAGTCTTCCTCTGGGTTAGGCTTGGACAGGATGATGGAGTTGCTGGGCACCATCATCAGGGACGGGGCGAAGTGCGTGGTCTCCGGCAGGTCGGCGACCACGGCGCGCACCGTCAGGCTGTGGTCACGTACCACCAGGGTCTGGCCCAGGGCGGGCCCATCACCGAAGTAGCGGCGCGCCCCCGTCTGGGTCAGCACGGCGGCGGCCGGGTCGGCCAGGGCCGCCGTGGCATCGCCGGCAAATACCGTGCGGGGGAATACCGCCAGGAAATTGCCGTCGACGACGGTAACGACATCCTTGAACCGTTGGTCACCCTGGCGCACCACCATCCGCTCGCCGCTGGCGCGGGTCACCGCCTCCACCTCCGGGTGGTCCTGGGCGAAGGCCGGGCCGATGGCCCGACCGGTCTGGGCGATGCGGCGGGCCGCTTGGCCCAGATCGTGGACCTCGGTGTCGATCTGGTAGAGGCGGTCGGCGGCGGGGAAAAAGGCGTCGAAGGAGGTTTCGTGCCGCACGAACACCAGGATGAGGATGGCCGCCGCCAGGCCTATGCCCAGGCCCAGCACGTTCAGTGCCGTGTACAGCCTGTGCCGGGCCATGACCCGCAGGGCCACCGTCAGATACTGTCCCACCCACCACCCCCTTCGCCATCCTTGGGCCATCCGGTTGTCCAGGCCCGCTGTTTTGCACCGGAATAAGCAATAACAAGGCCATCAATAAGCGCTTGTTTTTCCTATCACCCCGCGCAAGGGTCGCTGTCCGCGCGCGGACAGTGTGCGGAAACGGACGGCGTATCCGTCGCGACATGCGCGCCCTGGCGGGGCCGCGTTCCGCGTGGCAGGGTGGGATGGTAAGGAAATGGTTGGTGGTGTGAAATGGGTGTGACGCTGGCGGGTGCGGGCCGGGGCCGGTGGTCCCAGGTGATGACGGTGGTGCGGGTTGCCAGCGGCAACTTCCTGGAAATGTACGACTTCATGGTGTTCGGCTATTTCGCCGGGGCCATCAGCCGGGCCTATTTCCCCCAGGGCAGCGACACTGCCGGCTTGCTGCTGACCTTCGCCACCTTCGGCGCCGGCTTCCTCATGCGGCCCATCGGCGCCCTGGTCCTGGGCGCCTATATCGACCGCAAGGGTCGCCGGGACGGCTTGCTCCTGACCCTGGGCCTCATGTCCGTCGGCACCATCACCATCGCGCTGATGCCTGGCTATGCCACCATCGGCCTGCTGTCACCCTTGCTGGTGCTGCTGGGCCGGCTGGTGCAGGGCCTGTCGGCGGGGGTGGAACTGGGCGGCGTCTCCGTCTATCTGGCGGAAATCGCCACGCCGGGCCGCAGAGGCTTCTACGTCAGCTGGCAGTCCGCCAGCCAGCAGGTGGCCGTCATGGTGGCCGCCCTGATCGGCGTGACGCTCACCTTCACCCTGACGCCGGAGACGATGCAGGCCTGGGGCTGGCGCATCCCCCTGGTGGTGGGCTGCCTGATCGTTCCCTTCCTGTTCCAGATCCGCCGCTCCCTGACCGAGACGGAAACCTTCCTGGCCCGCACCCACCACCCCACGGTGGGGGAGATCATGGCCACCTTGGCGGCCAATTGGGGCGTCGTCCTGACGGGCATCGGCCTGGTGATGATGACCACGGTGTCGTTCTATTTCATCACCGCCTACACCCCCACCTTCGGCCGTGACGCCCTGCATCTCAGCGACATGGACAGCCTGCTGGTGACCCTGGCCGTGGGTGCCAGCAATCTGCTGTGGCTGCCCCTGTCGGGTGCCCTGTCCGACCGCATCGGTCGCCGCCCCATCCTGGTGGCCTGCACCCTGCTGGCGCTGGCGACGGCCTATCCGGCGCTCAGCTGGCTGGCGGAGGCGCCCAGCTTCGGCCGCCTGCTGGGGGTGGAGCTGTGGCTGTCCTTCCTCTATGCCAGCTACAACGGCGCCATGGTCGTCTACCTGACGGAAATCGTGCCGGTCACCGTGCGCACCGCCGGCTTTTCCCTGGCCTACAGCCTGGCCACCGCCGCCGGCGGCTTCACCCCCTTCATCAGCACCTACCTGGTGAAGCATGGCGGCAACGCCGCCATGCCGGGGCTGTGGCTGTCGGCGGCGGCCCTGTGCGGCCTCATCGCCGTGCCGGTCAGCGCGAGGTTCGCCAAGCGGCATGCCGACTAAGGGCGGTTACCGCCCCCGCGCCAGCCAAACCGTATGCCCGCCGCAGTCGGGATCCTCCGCCCGAAATGCCACGACATCGAAGCCGTGGCCGTCCAATAGGGCGCGGTACTCGGCCGGGTCCAGGCTGGCGTGGTACAGCGGCTCCCCGGCATAGCTGCCCAGGACCACGCCGTGCCGTGGTCCGCTGGTGAACATCAGGGCGGCACTCGGCAGGGCGTGACGCTGGAAAACGGCGAACAGGGCGCGCTGGTCGTCAGCCGTCAGGTGGAAGAAGCTGTTCCAGGCCAGGATGCCGGCGTAGCGCCGGTCCAGCTCCAGGCCGCGCATGTCGGCCAGACGCCAGTCCTGCGCCGGCATGCGGGCGCGGGCCAGGTCCAGCAGGGCGGGCGCGGTGTCCACGCCGGTGACCGCGCGGCCCCGGTCGACCAGATAGGCGGCCATGGGCTGACCGCCACCACAGCCCAGGTCCAGCATGGGTCCCGGTGGCGCCAGGGCCAGGAAACGGGCCAGCCAGGCGCCCTCCATGTCAGGGTGGCGCCGTTGGCCGGCCTGGCGGTCGGCCTCCCACGCCAGGCCGTGGCGTTGGTACAGGGCGATGATGCCGTCGGCGTCTTTGTCCATGGGACGATCCGGGGTGCGTATCCTTGGTGCCGCCAAGGATACGCCCTTGGGCACGCCAGCGGCGACCGCCAATGCGCGATCAGGCCGCGCGGACCGTCGCCAGGAAGTCTGACACCTCGCGGCGCAGGTGCTCCGCCTCCGTCGACAGGCTGCGGGCGGCGGCCAGCACCTGGGTGGCGGCGGTGCCGGTTTCGCCGGCGGCCTGGGTGACGCTGGTGATGGTGCCGGACACCTCGCTGGTGCCGGCGGCCGCCTGGCTGACGCTGCCCGCGATGTCGTTCGCCGCCGCACTCTGCTGGTCGACGGCGGCGGAAATGGCGGTGGCGATGCGGTTCATCTCCCCGATGGTGCCGGCGATGGTCGAGATCGACTGGCCGGCGGCGTTGGACGCCGCCTGGATATCGGTGACCCGGCTTGCCACCTCTTCCGTCGCTTTGGCCGTCTGGTTGGCCAGGGCCTTCACCTCGCTGGCCACGACGGCGAAGCCCTTGCCGGCCTCGCCCGCGCGGGCCGCCTCAATGGTGGCGTTCAGCGCCAGCAGGTTGGTCTGGCTGGCGATCTCATGGATCAGCGCGACCACGGTGTTGATGTCGGCGGCCGAGCTTTTCAGCGTCGTCACCGCCGCGACCGTCTCGTCGGTGGTGGTGACCGCTTCCGAGGCCACGGTGGAGGAGCGCGCGACCTGGCGGCCGATTTCCTGGATCGACGCCGACAGTTCCTCCGTGGCGCTGGCGACCGTGTTGACGTTGGCGGCGGCCAGTTCCGCGGCGCTGGCCACGGTCTGCGACTGTCGGCTGGTTTCCTCGGCGGTGGCGGCCATGGCCTGCGCGGCCGCCTGCATCTCCGTGGCCGCGCCGGCCACGGCGTCCACCACGCCCTTGACCGACTCCTCGAAGCGGCCCGCCATCTCCAACAGCGCCGCCTTGCGCCGCGCCTCGGCCTCCTGCTTCTCGCGGGCCGCCGCCTCTTCCATGGCGCGGACGCGCAGGGTGCTTTGCTTGAACGCCTCCGCCGCGTGCGCCAGGTTGCCGATCTCGTCCCGGCGGCCCAGGCCCCGCACCTCCACGGTGGTGTCGCCCGCCGTCAGCCGGGCCATGACCGCGATGATGCCGTTGATGCCGCCGGTCACCGACCGCACGACGACCACCGCCAGGATCACGCCCGCCACGATGCCCAGGCCGCTGATCCCGATGGTCAGGGCCATGGTGCGGCTGAAACGCGCCATCGAGTCGTCGAAGATGCGCTTGGCCTCGTTGACCTGCAGGGCGATCAGCGGGGCCAGGGCCTGGGTCACGCGCCCGAAAGCCTCACGGTCCTGCGGGTCGCCGGCGGCCAGGGCGCGGTAGGCGGTGTAGAGGGGCTCGAACGTGCGGGCCAGGTCTGCCTCCTCCGGGGTCAGGTAGGTCGACATGTAGTGCGTCCAGGCCGCCGTCATGCCCGCCTCGGCGCTGGGGGCCTTTTCCCCCGTGCCGCGCGCCGCCCGCAGTTGGTACAGGTTGTCCTGAAGGGCGTTCAGATCGGCCAAGGCGACCGTGCGGTCCTCATAGACGCTCTTGAGGTCCTGGTTGGTGCTCCAGGCGCCTTGCAGGCCCAGGGCGCCCGCCACGATGGCCACAAGCGCCAGGCACCCCACCAGCAGGGTGAGCCGCGTTCCGATCTTCAGGTTGTTCAGCATGACAAGGCCGGTCCTCAATTATTCACGGCTCAACTATGGGAAATCACCCTTGAGCAATGATTAACGAGGTAGTCCGTCGGACCGCATCCATAAGGATGGCAAAAGGATAGGATGCCGAACCGGGGTCACCCCACCGGCAGCAGCAACTGCGCCTTCAGGCCCGGGCCGTTATCCTCCAGCACCAGGGTGCCGCCATGGCGCTGGGCCACGGCGTCGACCAGGCTAAGGCCCAGGCCGCTGCCGGGGCGGGCCTGGTCGCGTTCCAGGCGGAAGAAGCGCTCGCGCACCCGCTCGCGGTCCTCCGCCGGGATTCCGGGGCCGTTGTCGGCCACGGTGATGCGCACGCGGCTCCCGCCGTTGGGAACGGGGCCGTCGCTGGCCACCGTCAGGCTGACGCGGCCGCCCTCGGGCGTGTACTTCAGGGCGTTGTCCAACAGGTTGGCCAGGGCCTGGCCCAGCAGCTGGCGGTTGCCCTGGACCATGGCGGCCGGGCCCGTGGCCTGCACCGCCATGGTGAAGGTGATGCCCTGATCCTCCGCCACCGCGTCATAGAGTTCGCCGGTGCTAAGCGCCAGGGCATCCAGCTGCACCGGGGCGATGGGCAGGCTGGCGCCGGACTCCACCTCCGCGATGGCCAGCAGGGCGCGGAAGGTGGCCAGCAAATGGTCCACCTCCTCGATCGCCGCTTCCAGCACCTCCCGCGGGTTCTCCACCGTCTCGTGCATCAGGGCCAGTTCCAGGCGGGTGCGCAGGCGGGTGAGGGGGGTGCGCAAATCGTGGGCGATGCCTTGGCTGACATGGCGGATGCCGGCCACCAGCGCCTCGATGCGGTCCAGCATGGCGTTCAGGGTGTGGGCCAGCTGGTCGAACTCGTCGCCGCTGCCGGTCAGGGGCACACGGCGGACCAGCATGCCTTCGCGGATGGCCTCCGCCGTGCGGGTCACGCCGTCCAGGCGCCTCAGCCAGACGCGGCTCATGGCCAGTCCGCCGACCAGGCCCAGGACCAGGGCCAGGCCCATGCTCCAGCCGATCACGCGCTCCAGCCGTTCGCGCAGCACCCGCACCTCGCCCAGGTCCCGCCCCACCAGCACGCGGTAGCCACCCGGCAAGGCCGCGATCAGGGCACGCACGTCGCCGGGGCGCACCTGGCCGGTGCTGGGGTCCTTCACCGGCAGATTGACCCAGCCGGCTTCGTCAATCCCCTTGGGCCAGAACTGGTTGCCGGCCAGGGTGGACCCGGAACTGGCTGACAGGATGTAGATGGACGCGGCGTTGCCCATGCCGCGCTCATTCACCGCCTCCGCCAGGCCCGCCATCCCGCCGGTGCGATAGCGGTCGGCCAGGGCCTGCATATCCTCGCGGATGGCGGTGTCGGCCTGCCCTGCCAGGAAGCCCGCCGTGGACCAATAGATCAGCCACAGCACCAGCAGGACGGAGCCAATGAACAGCCCGAGATAGATCAGGGCGAAACGGAAGGTGGTGGTGCGCAGCAGCCGGCCCAAATGGCGGTCCGCCGGGCGATGCCGATCAGCCGGCCCGTCACCCGCCGTCCCGCCGTCGTTCCCCTTGGCCATCAGGCGGCGCTTCAGGGCCTTAAGCAATATCCGGCCCCCCGCACGGTCTGGATCAGGGCGTGGTCGAAGCCCTTGTCCACCTTCTGGCGCAGGCGCGCGATGTGCACGTCGATGACGTTGGTCTGCGGGTCGAAATGATAGTCCCACACCTGCTCCAGCAGCATGGTGCGGGTGACCACGCTGCCGACATTGCGCATGAGGCATTCCAGCAGTTGGAACTCACGCGGCAGCAGGTCGATGGCCTTGCCGCCGCGCTTTACCGTGCGGGCCAGCAAATCCAACTCCAGGTCCCCCGCCACCAGCTTGGTGGCCTGGGCCTGCGGGGCGGCCCGGCGGCGGCCCAGGCTTTCCAGCCGGGCCAGCAGCTCGGAAAAGGCGTAGGGCTTGGTCAGGTAATCGTCACCCCCGGCGCGCAGGCCGGTCACCCTGTCCTCCACGCTGCCCAGCGCGCTCAGCACCAGCACGGGCGTGTCGTTACCGGCGGCGCGCAGCAGGCTGACCAGGGACAGGCCGTCACGGCCGGGCAGCATGCGGTCCACCACCAGGGCGTCGTAATGCTCCGCCCCCGCCAGGTACAGCCCCTGCGTGCCATCGGGCGCGTGGTCCACGGCGTGCCCCGCCTCCTTCAGGCCTTTCAGCATGTAGGCGGCGGCCTGGGCGTCGTCCTCGATGACTAGGATCTTCATGGGCGCAAAACCTGGGTTGGGGTAGGCGTAACCGGCAGAAGTCACGAACTCCGGCTGCCGAAGGCCGGCGACCGCCGGCCTGGGCCGGTCAGGCCCGTGAGCCAAGCCGCCGGATGGCGGCGCCCGGCGCTTGAGGGCCAGATACCAGACCAAAGGGCCGGACGGTGGTGATCCGCCCGGCCCTGGCTCTCCATCATCCGGCGCCGTCGCGGGCCGGGGGGCCGGCGTCAGCCCTTGGGCGTCACCGGCAGGGGCAGGAACATCTGCTGGTCACCACGGCGGACCAGCAGCAGAACGGACTTGCGGCCGTCCTTCTTGGCCTTTTCCACCTGGGCGGTGACGTCGGCCGGGGCCTTCACGCTTTCATTGTTGACGCTGGCGATGATGTCGCCGGGGCGCAGGCCCAAATCGTCCTTGCCCGGATCGACGATGACGACACCCTGGGCGTCGCCGTCCAGGCCCAGGCGTTCCCGGGTGCGGTCGTCCAGCTTGCCCAGCTTCAGGCCGGCGACGCTGGTGTTGTCGCCCTTGCCGTCCGTCGAGCCAGATCCGACGGCCGGGCCGTCCTTGTCGTTGCTGGGCGCCTCACCCAGCTTCACGGAAACGGTGATGGCCTTGCCGGCGCGCAGCACGCCCAGGTCCACGGTCTTGCCCGGGTCGATGCCGGCCACGTTGCGGGCCAGGTCGCGCTGGTTGTCGATGGCCTTGCCGTTGATGCTCTGCACCACGTCGCCCTGCTTCAGGCCGCCCTTCTCGGCCGGGCTCTTGGGCGAGACGGCGTTGATGATGGCGCCCTTCGGCTCCTTCAGGCCCAGGCTGTCGGCGATCTCCGGCGTCACGGCCTGCAGGGTCACGCCCAGATAGCCGCGCTGCACATGGCCGGTGGCCTTCAGCTTCTCGATCACCGGCTTGGCCACGTTGGACGGGATGGCGAAGCCGATGCCGACCGACCCGCCGGTGGGCGAGAAGATGGCGGTGTTGATGCCGATGACCTCGCCATTGGCGTTGAAGGTCGGACCGCCCGAGTTGCCCTTGTTGATCGAGGCGTCGATCTGCAGGAAGTCGTTCAGGTTGGCGGGGTCGATGTCACGGCCGCGGGCGGAGACGATGCCGGCGGTGACGGTGCCGCCCAGGCCGAAGGGGTTGCCCACGGCCACCACCCAGTCGCCGGGCCGCATCTTGTCACTGTCGCCGAAGGCCAGGGCCTGCAGCGGCTTCTTGGTTTCCACCTTCAGCAGCGCCAGGTCCGACCGTTCGTCCTGGCCCACGATCTTGGCGGGCACGTCGTCGGTCTGGTCCTGGAAGTGGACCTTCACCTCATCCGCCCCCTCGATGACGTGACGGTTGGTGACGATGTAGCCGGTGGGGTCGATGACGAAGCCGGAACCCAGGGCGGATTCGATCCGGGGACGGCCGCCGCCGCCACGACCGCCGGGCAGGGCGTCATCGGGCAGGCCGAAGTGGCGCATCATCTCCTGCAGTTCCTGGGGCACCTGCGGCGTCGTCACCTTGTGCGCGGCGGTGATGGTCACCACCGCCGGCGACACCTTCTCCACCAGGTCGGCGAAGCTGGGCAGGGACGCCGGGCTGGCGGCGTGGGCGGTGATGGCGGCCGGTGGGGCCACCAGCGCGGTGCCGGTCAT
This sequence comes from Nitrospirillum karajorum, assembly GCF_036348415.1. Classification (NCBI taxonomy): domain Bacteria; kingdom Pseudomonadati; phylum Pseudomonadota; class Alphaproteobacteria; order Rhodospirillales; family Azospirillaceae; genus Nitrospirillum; species Nitrospirillum karajorum. Next base: position 584,167 of record NZ_JAZBQB010000001.1, on the reverse strand, counting down.
CAGCCCGATGGCCAGCGCGGTGACGGCCAGGCGGGGAAAGCGCTTCTTGGTGCTGGGAACGGTGGTCATGGTCTAACGCTCGCTTTCACGAAGATATTCTTGGCAAGAAGATATTCTTGGTCTTGGGATTCCCGGATTCGCCTTTCGGCGGAACCGGGTCAGGAGGCGGGCCGGCGCGGGGCCAAGCCTCAGGTATCACTTCAGGTGTCGATGGAACCGTCGTCGAAGCCGCCGTCGTCGGCGGTGTCATAGCTGGCGTCCTGGTAGCCGCCGGTATCATCGCGATAGCTGTCGTCGCGATATCCGGTGTCCTGGCGGCCAGGATCGAAGCGGTCGCCATTCTCATTCACGATGGTCTCGTTGACGGTGGTGTTGTTGATCACCGTCTCGTCGATCCGGTCGCCGCCATAGCCGGCCCCCCAGGGGGAACCGCCAAGGCCACCCCCAAGACCGCCGTGACCGCCCCGGAACAGGGACTCCACGGCATCGGCCGCCAGCACGCCACCGGCGACGCCGGCCATGGTTTCGAACATGCCGCGCATGAAGCTGCGGGGCTGGGCATAGACGGGCGGGGCGCCGTAAGCCGGCTGGCCATACGCCGGCTGCGGCGGCGCATAGGTTTGGCCATAGGGGGGTTGGCCATAGGCGGCCTGGCCGTAGGGTGCCTGGGGCTGCTGTGCGGGGTAGGAGGACTGCCCCCACGGGCCGGGGGAGGGGCCGGTGGACGAGGTGCCGGCCGATTGGCCCGACGATGGGCCGGTGAAGGGCGGGGGACCGCCCTGCGGACGGGCGGCCGCGGTCTGCTGCAGATCGGCCAGGCGACGCTGCGCATCCACCAGCGCTTCCTGCTGGGCCAGCAGCGCCTGCGCCATGATGTAGGGCAGCGCCGGCTGGCGGGAGAGGGCCTCACCCACCAGGCGATCCGATTCCGGGTCGCGGGGCATGCCGTCCAGTCGGGACACACGCGCCAGCAGGGCTGTCAAATCTTCGCGGTCCTTCGGGGTCATGATGGTTTCTCGCCTGCTTTCCTCGGTTGGGCGTGGGGTACGCCGACGCAATTAACATGGGACCCAATTAACATGGGACGATCATCGCCCGCCGCAACGAGGATGATCATGGCCGGAATAGACTTTCCAGCCTGTGGAGCCAGGATTAAGTTTTTTTCATGCGGTGATGGCCCTAAAGCGATAGGAACACGTCTTCCTTTTGACTTGCCGAGGGTGCCCCCGGGGGCACGCCGTCCGCCCATGGCCATCATGCTACCCCTGGCGCCCCCCGCCTACACCCCGGAGGAGATGCGCGCCCGCGTCCTGCACCAGGACGCCGACGTCCTGATCGTGGACAAGCCCTATGGCCTGCCGGTGCATTACGGCACCAAGTCCACCGACCATCTGGAACGCTATCTTCCCTGGCTGGTGGCGGAGGACGCGCCGGCACCGCGCCTGGCCCACCGGCTGGACAAGGACACCACCGGCTGCCTGGTGCTGGGCCTGAACGAGACCGCCTCCACCCGCTTGGGCAAGCTGTTCCTGGCCGGCCGGGTGGGCAAGCGCTATTGGGCCGTGGTCAAGGGCCGGCCAGCGGCGGAGGCGGGCCGCATCGAGCTGCCGCTGATCAAGCGTCCGGTGCCGGGCTGCTCCCGCATGATGGTGGATCATGAGGAGGGCAAGCACGCCCTCACCGAATGGCGGGTTATAGCTGAAAGTGTTGGGACCGAAGGGCAGGCGCTGTCCTGGCTGGAACTGACGCCGCGCACCGGGCGCATGCACCAGTTGCGCGCCCATTGCGAGGCTATGGGCTGGCCCATGCTGGGCGATCCGATCTATGGCCGCGATTGGCGGGTGGAGGGTGGGCGGGACCCCGCGCCGGCCGTGCCCCTGCACCTGCACGCCCGCTGGGTCGCCCTGCCCTGGGGGCCGCCGACGGAGGCGCCCCTGGCGGCCACCGCCCCCCTGCCGCCGCACATGCGGGACACCTTCCAGCGGCTGGGATTCGCGCCGGAGGCCGCGGGCTGACGATACGACTTTTAGGCGACGGGTTGGCGCGGCACCCCGCGTATAAGCATCGACTCAAGGGTCCCCGAAACGAAAGGGCCCCAAAGAGAAAAGGTCGGTGGCATGACACCACCGACCCAGTAGGCTTGGAAGGAATTCAAGACAGGACGGCAGCAACCGTCTTGGCTTGGTAGATCCACTACCGCGACCGGACAGGCCAGGACGCCGGACCGATCACCGCAGGTACGGGGAACATCCGCCGGGCAGGGTGGTCTAGAACCCCAGCCCGGGGCTTCGCCGGCGCCAGTTCCGACCCCCAGGGTTGGGGCAGAGGGGGCGGAACGCCGCTCGCGGTCTAGAACGAGCGTGGCACCGGTGCCACCAGCCAAGGGAAGGGCGCCGCGGGCGGGGGGTTGGGGCTCCCGTCTCTGGCTGTTGCCGTCCCCATCGGCTGGCGACAAGGGGAGACTGCCACGGCAAGCTGACCGCAGCCTGACAAAGATGCCGGGCATAACGATTTTTGGACGCCGTCACATTTTCGCCCCCTAGGCCTGGCATAACCAGCCCCGTGGCCTCGGTCCCGCGCGCCAGCCCGACCCACCGACCGCGCCCCGCATCCCGTCCTTGTAGACGGGCTGTTAACCTTCCGGGGCTAGGATCGGTGGTGCCGGGAACGCCGGCGCCGTTTGCCGCTTGCTCCATTTTGTATCCATTTCGGGCCGTTTTCCGCTCCGGAACCCTTCCGCATCGTCGCGGATGATGCGATAGAGTTCCGGCAGGCGGACGCCGCTGCACGAACATGCTGTCAGAACCTGAGTCAGATACCGCTCCCATGTTGACCTCCCTCTCGGCCGCGTCCGGTTCCACAGCGCAGCAGGCGGCGGCACCCGCGGGCAAGCGCCTGTCCATCGTCATCCCCATGCATAATGAGGAGGGCAACCTCGACGCCCTGTTCCAGCGGCTGGTTCCCGTGCTGGAGGGGATAGGGCTGGCGTTCGAGATCATCTGCGTGGATGACGGCTCACGCGATGGCACCTTCGCCGCGCTGACCGCGCACCAGGCGCGGGAGCCCCGGCTGAAGCTGTTACGCCTGTCGCGCAACTTCGGGAAGGAGGCGGCGATGTCCGCCGGGCTGAGCCATGCCAGCGGCGACGCCGTGGTGCTGATGGATGGCGACCTGCAGCATCCGCCCGAAACCATCGTCACCTTCGTGGAGCAATGGCGCCAGGGCATGCAGATGGTTTACGGCGTCCGCGCCAGCCGCCTGACCGACCCCTGGATGCGCCGCTTCCTGACCAAGCTCTATTACCGCCTGCTGGACAAGATGTCCGAGGTGACTCTGCCGCGCGGCGCGGGCGACTTCCGCCTGCTGGACCGCAGCGTGGTCGACGCCCTGAACGCCATGCCGGAGCGCAACCGCTTCATGAAGGGCCTGTTCAGCTGGGTCGGCTTCCGCCAGGTGGCAGTGCCGTTCGAGGTGGCGCAGCGCCATGCCGGCGCCACCTCCTTCAATTTCTGGCGCCTGCTGCGTTTCGGCCTGGACGGCGTCGCCTCGTTCAGCAACGTGCCGCTGCGCGTCTGGTCCTGGCTGGGCATCGCGTTGTCGGTGCCGTCCTTCTTCTATGGCCTGGTCATCATCACCAAGACCATCATGTTCGGCCGTGACACGCCCGGTTATGCCTCGCTCATGGTGGCGGTGCTGTTCCTGGGGGGCGTGCAGCTGATCGGCCTGGGCGTGCTGGGCGACTATCTCGGCCGCGTCTTCACCGAGGTGAAGGGCCGGCCCATGTACCTGGTGAATGAGAAGGTTGGGTTCGATGACGCGCCGGCACGCGGTGGCGCATCGCCCAGCGTTGTCGGGGGGCACCCCTGACCTCCATGACCTTGGCCCGCTCGTCCGACACCGCCGACGCCCTGCCTGCCGTATCGCCCACCCCGGCTATCGGCGCTGGCCGCATGCTGCCGGCCGGCGCCCGCCTGGGCAAGCCCGCCGGGGCGCCCCTGTGGCGCCGCCTGTCGCCTTGGGACATCGCCTTCTGGCTGGTCCTGGCGGTGGCGGTCGTGATCGTGTCCTGCACCTTCCCCGACTTCGGCATCACCTTTGACGAGCCGCTGCACGTCGAATACGGCCAGCGGGCGCTGGAATGGTACGCCTCGCTGGGCAAGGACCGGGCGGTGCTGGAGTTCCAGAACCTCTATCTCTACGGCGCCCTGTTCGACACCGTGGAGGCGCTGTTCGAGAACGTGCTGCCCCTGGATGTCTATGCCACCCGCCGCCTGATCGGCGGCCTGACCGGCCTGCTGGGCGTGCTGGCGGTGCGCCGCATCGCCCGCGATATCGCGGGGGAGGAGACGGGCGCCCGCGCCGGGTTGATCGCCGGCCTGTGCCTGATGCTGATTCCCGACTGGTGGGGGCATTCCTTCGCCAATCCCAAGGATGTGCCTTTCGCCGTGGCCGCCGCCTGGACCCTGTCCTGGCTGGTACGGGTGGGCCGCGGCCTGGACGAATCGCCCCGGGGGCCTTCCCTCGGCGCCGTCGCCATGCTGGGCCTGTGCTTCGGCATGGCCCTGGGCATCCGCGTGGGCGGCGTGCTGCTGGCCGGACCCATCGGCCTGGTCATGCTGGCGCATGTCGCCAAGGGCATCCTGGCGGGCGATGGCGCGCGCCAGGCCGGGGCCACCGCCTGGCGCCTGGTGCGGCGCCTGTGGATCGCCGCCCCCATCGCCTATGGGGTCATGATCGCCGCATGGCCCTGGGCCCAGGTCGATCCCCTGCGCCACCCGGTGGAGGCGCTGGCGGAATTCTCCAAGTTCCCCATGGACTTCACCTTCACCTTCGCTGGCGTGCAGGTCCGCACCACCAACCTGCCCTGGTGGTATCTGCCCGTGGGCTTCGGCGTGAAGCTGCCCGAGGTGGAACTGCTGGGCCTGTTCGCCGCCGCCTTCTTCGCGGCCAGGACGGCGCTGCGCCGGCCCTTCCCGGCGGGGGTTCGGCTGGACGGCGTGGCCCTCACCACCGCCGTGCTGTTGCCGCCGGCGGCGGTGGTGGCGACCGACGCCGTGCTTTATGACGGCATCCGCCACATGCTGTTCCTGATGCCGCCCCTGGCCACGGCCGCCGGCCTTGGCTTGAACGGCCTGCTGACCCGACTGCCCCCGCGCTGGCCGCGCCTGGGGTGGCTGAAGCCCGCCTTGGGGGCTGTTCTGCTGGCCTGCGCCGGCATCCAGGTCGCCTTCATGGCCCACCTGCACCCCTATGAGACCATCTGGTTCAACCGCTTCGTCGGTGGCGTGCGCGGGGCGGGACCGAAGTTCGAGCTGGATTACTGGGGCAGTTCCCTGTCCGAGGCGGCCAAGCGCCTGACCGACACCATGGTCAAGCTGGAGGGGCCGCAGGCCTTGACCCAGCCCTACCGCATCCGCGTTTGCGGCCCGCCCACCTCGGTGTTCCACTACCTGCCGCCGGCGTGGAAGCCCACGCGGCGCAACACCGGCCCGGTGGATTTCTACCTTGCCTTCACCCGCTGGGCCTGCAAGGAAATCCCGGCGGGCCAGGACATCGTGCGCATCGAGCGCGATGGCGAGGTCCTGGCCTATGTGCGTGACTTGCGGGAGCCGCCACAGTAAGGAGCGGCCTCCCGATTTGGGAGAGGATCGCCAGATGAAGCTGTTCGGCCTCGCGGGCTGGAGCGGTTCGGGCAAGACCACCCTGATGGTCCAGTTGATCCCGGAGCTGACGGGGCGCGGCTATCGCGTTTCCACCCTCAAGCATGCCCATCATGATTTCGACGTGGACCAGCCGGGCAAGGACAGCTATCGGCACCGCACGGCCGGCGCGACCGAGGTGCTGGTGGCCTCTTCCCGGCGCTGGGCGCTGATGCACGAGCTGCGCGGCGCGCCCGAGCCGACCTTGGCCGACCTGGTGTCCAAGCTGTCGCCGGTGGACCTGGTGCTGGTGGAGGGGTTCAAGCGCGACCCCATCCCCAAGCTGGAAATCTGGCGGGCGGAGAACGGCAAGGCGCCGCTGTTCCCGGAGGACCCCACGGTGGTGGCCCTGGCCGCCGACGATCCCTTGCCCCCGCCGCTCTCAGGAGCGGAGGGGCGGGCGGCGCCGCTGCCCCGCTTCGCCCTGGACGCGGTGCCGGCCATCGCCACCTTCATCCTGGCCCATGTCGGCCTGCCGCCCTACGGGCCATAAGGACGGGTCTATCCCATGCCAGGCGCCACCGATTGCTTTTCCACCCCCTTGCTCAGCGTTGACCAGGCGCGGGATCGCCTGTTGCGCTCCGTCGCCTGCGTCGCGGGCGTGGAGATGGTGGCGCTGGACGCCGCCGATGGCCGCATCCTGGCCGGTGACCTGGTGGCGGCGCACAGCCTGCCGCCCTTCGCCCAGGCCGCCATGGATGGCTATGCCCTGGACCACCGCGACGTGGCCGGCGTGCCGGCGGGCCTGGTGCGTCTGCCCCTGTCGGGCCGGGTGGCGGCGGGCGATGCGCCGGGCCCCCTGACGCCCGGCACCGCCGTCCGCATCTTCACCGGCGCCCCCCTTCCCCAGGGGGCGGACACCGTGCTGATGCAGGAGGACGCCGCGCTGGACGGCGACGTCCTGCTGGCGCCGCCCGGCCTGGCGGCCGGCCGCCATTGCCGCGCGGTGGGGGAGGATATCGCCGCCGGCGCCGTGGCCCTGGCCGCCGGGTATCGCCTGACCCCGGCGGCGGTGGCGCTGGCCGCGGCCCTGGGTGAACAGGCCCTGGCGGTCCGTACCCCCCTGACTGTGGCCCTGCTGTCGACGGGGAACGAGGTGCAGCCCGCCGGCGCCCCCCTTCCCCCCGGTGCCATCCATGACGCCAATGGCCCCCTGCTGGCGGCCCTGTTGCGCCGCCTGGGGTGCCGCGTGGTGCGGGCGGGCATCGTGGGCGATAGCCGGGATGCCCTCAAGGCCACCCTGTCGGGCCTCAAGGCCGACCTCATCCTCAGCAGCGGCGGGGTTTCGGCCGGGGAGGAGGATCACGTCAAGGCGGTGGTGGCCGACCTGGGCGGCATCGCCTTCTGGCGCCTGGCGCTCAAGCCGGGCAAGCCGCTGGCGTTTGGTCACATCGGGGGTGGTCACATTGGGGCCACGCCTTTCCTGGGCCTGCCCGGCAACCCCTTCGCGGCCTTCGCCGCCTTCCTGGCGCTGGGCCGCCCCCTGGTGCAGCGCCTGGCCGGCGAAACCGTCACCGATCCGCGGCGCATCACCGTGCGCTGTGGGTTCAGCCATGCCCGTGCCCCAGGCAAGCGGGAGTATCTGCGGGTGACGCTACGGCAGGAGGGAGCGGAAACCGTGGCCCATCAGGTCGGCGCCGGGGGCAGCGCCGCCTTGTCCTCCCTGGCCCAGGCTGACGCCGTGGCGGAGGTGGAGGACGCGCGCGACAGCCTGCGTCCCGGCGACCCGCTGACGATCATCCCCCTGCACGGGCTGTTCTGACGGGCACGTTTATCTCATTACGCCGTGTCATCACGCCACCAGGGCCAGCATGGCCAGCAACAGGAACAGGGTCTTGCGTATCATCGCGGGGCCTTTCGTCCGGCGGCGGAAAGGTCGATGTGCGGATGGTCTGCACGTGGCCTAGGGGGCGCCGGGCCGTTCCGCCGCACCCTATGGGTTATCGGCAAGGAGCATCAGCACCACCCTTGGTGACGGGCGTGAGCATGCCGGTGAACGCGGTCGGCCGCAACCTAGCGCGTGTGCGTTGCCCTGCCGTTGGCCTGTGACAATTCCGGGGCGGCCACGGTGACGGGGGCGCTGGCCTGGATGGCGCCGCCTTCGCCGCGTAGGGTCAGGACGTAGCGGCCCGGCGGCAAGTAGAGCGGCAGCACCTCACCCGGCCGCAGGAACAGGCGGTCATAGGGCGCGGTGTCGGTGGGCTGGCCGGGCTTGCGCGCCTCCACCACCCCGTCGCCGTCCTTGGGCAGCAAGGCCGCCGGGATGGCCACGGGCTGGCCCAGCCAATGGCGGGAGACGCCGGCGGCGGCGGTCAGGTCATCGCCCCTGGGAAGGGGCATATAGACCTGCACATCGACATGGCCCACAGCGCTGGCAATGACACGGGGGGTGCCATCTGGGGTCACATAGGTGACGGCCGCAGCCTGCGCGTCCGCGCGCTGGCATCCCGTGGTGTCGACGGTCAACGGGTCGATGCCGGTACGCTGCTTTAATACCTCCGCCATCCAGGGGGTATGCGCCGGCCCACTCAGGCCTTTGTTGACATGGCCCCAGCCAGCCAGGACCAACAATTTCCCGTCCGCTGGCATATGGGTCAGGGTGTCCGCCAGCCGCGCCGCTTCCACCCGCTCCCGCGAGGCGATGCGCTGTTCCCTGTCGCCATCCTGGTCGGCGAGGGACGCTTCGTCATAAGGCACCAGGGTGAAGCCCAGGGCCATCGCCCGGCGGATGACGGCGGCGAAGGTCGGCTCGCCGAGATAGGGGGCGAAGCCCTTGCCTCCAGCGAAGGATTCGCGCACTTCCCCGCTGGTCCAGTCATCGCCGCGCGGCGACAGGGCCTCCAGCGCCAGATGGGTGAAGCCCATCTGGCGCAGGCGGGGCAGGACCGCCAGCCAGAAGGCGCGGGAGGTCGGGGCGAAATGGTTCTCGTTGATCATCACCACGCGGCGGTCCTGTGCCAGGCGTGACAGCAGATCCAGCGGGTCGGTGGGTATTCCCTCCTGCGCGACCACGTCGCATCCGGGGTTTCCATGCAGGCGGCCTGCGGCCCAGGCCAGGTCTGGGCGCCCCAGGCGCGCATATTGCGTGGCGAGGGCCTGAGCCATAGCTGGGCCCGCCGCGCTGTAGGCGTGGATCTCCCCGATGAAGTCCCCCGCCGCAAGGCGTTCGGAGCGTTGCAAGGGCAGATGGGCCCCCACGGTCTGCGTGTTCTCTTGCGCCAACACCGACGTTGTCACCAGGCAGGCGGCCACGGCCACGCCCATCCACCGTCGCGTCATTTCGAAGCCCCCACGGTCCGCGCCACGTTGGCTCCAGCGTCCTTACCCTGCGGTGGGGCGGCCACGGTGAGGGGGGCGCTGGCCTGAATGGCGCCGCCTTCGCCCCGCAGTGTCAGGACGTAGCGGCCGGGCGGCAGGTAGAGCGGCAGCACCTCGCCCCGCCGCAGGAACAGGCGGTCATAGGGCGCGGTGTCGGCGGGCTGGCCGGGCTTGCGTGCCTCCACCACCCCGTCGCCACCCTTGGGCAGCAGGGCCGCCGGGATGGCCACGGGTTGGCCCAGCCAATGGCGGGAGACGCCGGCGGCGGCCACCGGATCGGCACCCACCGCCTGGGGCACATGCACCTGCAGATCGACGTGGCCGACGTAGGACGGGGTGATGCGGTCGCTGCCGTCTGGGTTCAGATAGGTGGTGGCGGAGGAGGTCGCGTCCGGGCGCTGACAGGCGGTGGTATCGACGGTCAGCGGGTCGATACCGGTGCGCTGCTTGAAAGCCTCCGCCATCCAGGGCACCTGGCCGCGCATGCCCTTGTCGACATGCCCCCAGCCGGCCAGCACCAGCAGTTTGCCGTCCGGTGGCATGCGGGCCAGGACCTCCGCCAGGCGCGCCGCCTCCACCCGTTCCCGCAATTCCGTCCTTAAATCAGGGTCTTGGTTCATGACGTCCATATCGTCATAGGGAACGAGGTCGAAGCCCAGGGCCATGGCCTTGCGGATGACGGCGGCGAAGGTCGGTTCGCTGAGATAGGGGGTGAAGTACGGATGATCATCATAAATCCCCCGCTCCCGCACTTCGCCGGCCTGCCAGTCGCTGCCATCGATGGAGAGTGCCTCCATGGCCACATGAGTGAAGCCCATCTGGCGCAGGCGGGGCAGGGCCGCCAGCCAAAAGGCGCGCGAGGCGGGGGCGATATGGTTCTCATTGATCATCACCACCCGGCGGTCTCGCGCCCGGGATAGCAGCGTTTGCAAGGGATCGGCGGCGACCCCTTGGGCGGCTTCGTCACAGTCTTTACGGCCCCGGCGCTTCCAGGCTATCCAGGCCAAGTCCGGTCGGCCCAGCCGGGCATATTGCGTCGCCAGGCTTTGGCTCATGAGATCGGAGTCTTTCTCCCGTGCGGCGGCGGCTTCATAGACATGGATTTCGCCGACGAAGTCGCCAGCGGCGAGGCGATCCCCCCGCTCAAAGGGCAGGTCAACAGCAGCGGGGGCGCTTGCCGGCGATGCGGATTCTTGCGCCATCGCGGGCAAGGTGCCCATCGCCCAAGCCGCCGCCAGAAATCCCCAATACCCCCACCCTGCCATGCCCTGCCCCCGCGTCCCCTGGTTGCGGACAGGGTATGGTTAATGGGGAGGGGCGGCAACCTATGGCGTGTGCGGCGGCTATTTCTTCGCCTGGCCTGGTCGATTATGTCGCAGCACCCAGCCCGCCAGTTCATCCAGCGGGGCGGGGTGCCCGTCGCCGTCGCGGAAGCGCACGCGGACGGTGTGGCCGGGCCAGGTCACGGTCAATTGGGTTTCCAGGGCGTCGGGATAGCCGGGGCCGGGGTAATCCGCCGGCTGCCCGGCCAGGTCGGCGGCCTGCACCAGGCGTTGCAGGGCTTGGCGCTCCGCCGCGTCCAGGCCCGCCACCTCCACGCTGATCGCGGGCCGGCGTAGGGGGAAGGCCAGGCCGCCCTGGCGCTGGCACTCGATGACGACAGGCAGGGGCGGGGCAGGTGGGGGCGGGTCGGCGGTCATGGCGGCAGCATGGGGTCAAAGGCCCACGGCCGTCCAGGCGTCGTCCACCGCCTTGGCGGCGGCGGTTCCATGCTTCTGCGCCACCTCGCGCGTGGCGGCGGCCGCGTCCTTGAATTCCGACCACAGTTGCAGGCGGGTGGTCAGGGTCTCGTACCAGATCAGGCCCGCCACCTCCCACGCCTTGCCGCCAATGGCGGTGGCCGCCAGGTAGAAGGCGTGGTTGGGGATGCCGGAATTGATATGGACGCCGTAATTGTCGTCGGACCCGCTGTAATAGTCCTTCATGGTGGCGGGCTGCGGGTCCTTGCCCAGGGTGGGGTCGTCATAGGCGGTGCCCGGCGCCTTCATGGACCTCAGGGCGGTGCGGTTGGTGCCGGCCTTGGGGATCAGCAGCCCCTCGCCGATCAGCCAGTCGGCCTGGTCGGCCGTATCGCCGGCGGCGTACTGCTTGATCAGCGACCCGAACACGTCGGAGAAGGATTCGTTCAGCGCGCCCGACTGGCTGGAATAGGTCAGGCCGGCGGTGAACTGGGTGACGCCGTGGGTCAGCTCGTGCCCAATGACGTCCAGGCACTTGGTGAAGCGGTCGAAGATCTCACCATCCCCGTCGCCGTACACCATCTGCTGGCCGTTCCAGAAGGCGTTGTCGTAGTCGGTGCTGTAATGCACCGTGGAAACCAGGCGCATGCCCTTGTCGTCCACGGAGTTGCGCTTCATCACGTCGAAATAGAAATCATAGGTCGTGCCGGCGTAGTCGTAGGCCTCGTTCACGGCCACGTCCTGGCCCGCCGCCTGGCCCTCCGACCGGACCAAGGTGCCGGGCAGGTCGCCGCCATGCTGGGCGTCATAGACGGTGCGCCGCTTGGTACCTGTGCCCAGGCCCGCGAAGGCGAACTGGTTCATGGCGGTACGCATGCCGCGCAACTGGCCCTGGTGATACAGGTTGCGCAGGGCCCGCCGACGCATCGCCGGGTCGGGGGCGTTGGTCGCCACATGCTCCGTCATGTAGGGTGGGATGATGTAACAGATATGCGGGGGGCAGCCGGCGTGCTGGCACATGGGGCGGGCCTTTCAGCGCTGGTGGGGGGGCCAGCGTGGCACCGCGATGGGGTCGCCGGAATAGTCGCCTAGGGCATACCCCGGCCGGGGGCGCCCGGCGCCACGCCGCTTAACCCCTTCGACAGCGCCTCGGCGGTGACCAGGTCGTCCGGCGTGTTGACATTGAAAAAGGGATCGACCGGCAGGGCCGGGAAATCCACCTCGGCCAGCGGCTGGCGTGCCAGGAAGGCGCCGACCTTGCGCAAGCCCTCCTCCACCAGCGCCCGACGCAGGGGGGCGGCCAGCGCCACGGGCCACAGCGCCACCACCGGATGCCGCTGCCCGGCCGACGCGGCGATGGCCACACCGCCCGGCGGCGCCACCGCCACCAGCCGCGCCGCCAAATCCCGGGGCAGGAAGGGGCAGTCGGCCGGCACGCTCAGCACATGGGTGTAGCCGCCCTGGGCACTGGCGTGGTCCAGGCCCGCCAGCACACCGGCCAGGGGCCCGGGATGCCCCGGTACGTCGTCCGCCAGGATGGGCAGACCCTGGTCATGATAGCGGGCGGGGTCGCCGTTGGCGTTCAGGGCCAGGGCCGCGACCTGCGGCGCCAGCCGGCTGCGCACATGGGCCAGCAGGGGCTGCCCGGCCAGGGTCAGCCGCGCCTTGTCCACGGCTTGCCCCTCGCCGCCGCCGAAGCGACGGGCCAGACCGCCGGCCAGGATCAGGCCCAGGATGTGGATCGTTTCGCTCACGGAATGTAAAGCGCGCGGAAGTCGTTGACGTTGGTGCGGGTGGGGCCCGTCACCACCAGGTCGCCCAGGGCCTGGAAAAAGCCGTAGCCGTCGTTATTGGCCAGGTGGGCCGCCGCATCGATCCCCAGCGCCTGCGCCCGCGCCAGGGTGTCCGGCGTCAGCAGGGCGCCGGCGTTGTCCTCCGTGCCGTCGATGCCGTCGGTGTCGCAAGCCAGGGCCCAGACGGGGTCGCCCTTCAGCGCCACGGCCAGGGCCAGCAGGAACTCGGCATTGCGGCCGCCGCGCCCCTGGCCGCGCACGGTCACGCTGGTCTCCCCGCCTGACAGCAGGACGCAGGGGCGGGGCAGGGGCTGGCCGTGGCGCAGACAGCCGCGGGCGATGCCGGCATGGACCTTGGCCACCTCCGCCGCCTCGCCCTCCAGGTCGTCGCCCAGCACCAGGGGCGTCACGCCGGCGGCGCGGGCCACCTGGGCGGCGGCCTCCAGCGCCTGGATGGGCGTGGCCGCCAGGGTGTAGCGCGCATGCGGCAGGCTGCCGGGCTTAGGCGTCTCATTGGCCAGGTCGTCCAGCGCCGCCCGGATGCTGGGCGCGGGCTCGATGCCATAGCGCGCCAGCACGGCGCGGGCGTCGGCCAGGGTGGTGGCATCCGGCACGGTGGGGCCGGAGGCGATGGTGCCGGGATCGTCGCCCGGCACGTCGGACACGGCCAGGGTCACCACCGGGGCTTGGCTCACCGCCGCCAGGCGTCCGCCCTTGAAGCGCGACAGGTGCTTGCGCACCGTGTTGATCTCACCGATGGCGGCACCGCTGCGCAGCAGGGCCTTGGTCAGGGCCTGCTTGTCGGCCAGCGTCACGCCGGGGGCCGGCGCGACCATCAGGGCGGACCCGCCGCCCGACAGCAGGCACAGCAGAAGGTCGTCCGGGGTCAGCGCCGCCGCCAGGTCCAGCGCCTGGGCGGCGGCCTTCATGCCCGCCGCGTCGGGCGTCGGGTGCGCCGCCTCCACCAGGGTGATGCGGCGGAGGTCCTGGCCGTGGTGGTAGCGGGTGACAGCCAGGCCGGACAGGGGGCCGTCGGATTGGGGGGCCTCGCCCCAGGCCCGTTCCGCCACCGCCGCCATGGCGGCGGCCCCCTTGCCGGCGGCGATGACCAGGGTGCGGCCCTTGGGCCGGGGCAGGGCCTCCGGCGTCAGCAGCCGGGGCAGGATGGTGTCGGCCGACACGGCGTCGAGCCCCGCCTGGAACAGTTGGCGCAGGAAGGCGGCCGGGTCGGACGGCGGTATGGTCATTGGGGCGGCTCCTTGACCTGTTCAACCTTGGGGCCCTGTTCAACTTTGGGGACCTGTTCCACCTTGGGGGCAGGCGCCGCCTTGGGCTCGGGCTTGCCCGAGTCAGGCTTGCCCGAGTCAGGCTTGGTGGCCTCAGGCTTGACGGCCGGCTTCTCCTCCGGTGGCTTGGCCTTGTCCGGCGGGGCGTCGAAGCGGGGGGATTTGGCGATGAACCGGCCCTTATCCAGCGCATGCGACAGCACCAGCGATTCCAGGGCGCCGGCCGGCTGGTCCGGGTTCAGGTCCAGCGTGTCCTTATTCAGGGCGTAAATGGTGAAGACGTAGCGGTGGGTCTGCCCCGCTGGCGGGCAGGGGCCGCCATAGCCCTTGGGGCCGAAATCGTTCAAGGCCTGTACGGCCCCCTGGGGCAGGCCCTTGCCGTCGGCCGCCCCGGCGCCGGCCGGCAGGCTATGCACCCCCGCCGGGATGTTGAACACCATCCAGTGGCGGAAGCCCTTCTTCACGTCGGCGTCCATGACGATCAGGGCGAAGCTCTTGGCCATCGGCGCCTCTCCCCCCCAACGCAGGGCGGGGGACAGGTTCTTGCCGCCGCAGCCGTCACGGTCCCAGGCCTGCGGCGCCGCCAGGGTGCCGTCCGCCGCCAGGTCCGGGCTGCTCAGCCACATGCCGGCCTGCGCCTCGCCCGCCGCCAGGCCGGCGGCCAGGGTCAGGGCTATCGCCAGCCGGCGCGGCATGCTCACACCCGCTCCGACAGGCGCCGCTCCCGCAAGGGGCGCTTCACCCGGGCCAGGTTCTCACCCATGGCCGTCCCCTGGCGCAGGGCGACGGCCACCTGCAGCACGTCGATGACGGCCAGGTGCGACAGGCGCGAGGTGCGCGGGGTGTAGATGCTGGTGTCCTCATCCACATCCACCAGCAGGGGCACGGTCGCCCGCTCCGCCAGCGGCGACCCGCCGGAGGTGATGGCCACCACCGGCGCCCCGCCGTCCAGCGCCAGATCGACGGAGCGCAGCAGCTCCCGCGTACGCCCCGTGTGGGAAATGGCGATGACGGCGCCGTCGGGGCCCAGGATGCTGGCGGCCATGGCCTGCACGTGCACGTCGGTATGGGCGATGACGGGCACGCCCAGGCGGAAGAACTTGTTCTGCGCGTCCTGCGCCACGACGCCGGAGGCGCCGAACCCGTAAATCTCGATGCGGCGGGCGGCGGCCAGGATGTCCACCGCGCGGCTCAGGTTTTCGGTGTTCAACTGGTTGCGCATGCGGGAAAAGGCGCTGATGGCCCGGCCGATGACCTTGGCCGCCACCTCCGCCACCGGGTCGTCGGGCATGAGGTCGGCATCGACGAAGGGCGTGCCCGTGGCCAAATCCTGCGCCAGGCGCAGCTTGAAGTCCTGATAGCCGCTGCACCCGATGGACCGGCAGAAGCGCACCACGGTGGGCTGGCTGACGTCGGCCTCGCGCGCCACCTCCGCCACCGAGGCGGTGACGACGGCGTGTGGCCGCTTCAGGACGATTTCCGCGATCTTGCGCTCCGAAGGACGCAAGCCGTCCATCATCCCGCGTATGCGACCCAGCATGAAGCTAACCCCCGACCCTGCCGATGACGTGGCGAACGATGACGTGGCGAAGGAACCAGGCACGCTGCGGCGGCGTTCCTCCCCGTTTGTAGTGAAATTACCGGAAATTGTGCGGCCGTGTCACGCGCGCCGTGGCACTGGTTCCATAAGGGCTAAAGGCCGGCCACCCGCTGGACCGTCCAGAACAGCCCGGTGGCGGCGATGGCGGAGGAGGCGGGGATGACCACGCGGCGGCGGTACCACGGCTTGTCCGTGTATCCCCCTGAAGCGCAGGCCAGGGCCACGGCGCCATAGGCGGCGGCGATGATGGACAGTTGCGCTAGCTCGATGCCGGCGTTGAAGCTGACCAGGGCGGGGATGATGTCGCGCCGGGCCAGGCGCAGGTCGGCCAGCGCGCCGGCGAAGCCCATGCCGTGCAGCAGGCCGAAGCCGAAGACCACCAGGGGCCGCCACGGCGTCAGCCGCGCGGTCAGCAAATTCTCCACCGCGACATAGGCGACCGACAGGGCGATCAACGGCTCCACAACCCGCGACGGCAGGCTGATGACCCCGTACAAGGTCAGGCCCAGGGTGACAGAATGGGCCAGGGTGAAGGCCGTGACCTGCACCAGGATGGAGCGCAGGCGCGTGCTCAGCAGAAAGATGCCCAGCACGAACAGGATATGGTCCAACCCCTCCGGCAGGATGTGCAGGAAGCCCAGCGCCAGATACTGGGCCGCCAGTTGGGGCAGGGCTACCGGCGTCGGGTTGGCGGCCAGGTCGAAGGGGGCGCTGGTGGCGTCGCCCTCCAGCCATTGGGTCCGCGCCGCGCCGCCGGCGGCATCGGTGAAGACGACGCCATAGGTGCTGTGCACCAGGCCGTAGCGCCAGGTGAGGGCGCGGGTGCCGGGCGGCAGGGTGCCGCTGGCCCGCAGCACCACGAAGGCCGGCAGGGTGATGTCGCTGGGCATCTCCACCCGCTCCACCATCACAGTGGTGGGCCGGGGGGTGCCATCGGCACGCACCTCCACCTGGGCGGCGATGGCGGCGCTGTGGCCGGGCAGGATGGCGGCCACCCGCTCCGCCGTCAGATCGTGGCTCAGCGGCTGGCCGGCCGCCGCCTCCAGCCGGTTCACCAGCGCGGTTGGGGCCGTGGTGATGACGGCGGACCAGGTTTCCCCGGGGCCCGTCGACAGCTGTACCTGCGTGGTGCCGATCTCATGGGCCTGGGCGGCGCCCCCAAGCCATGCCAGCGCCAGCAGTGCCGCGCACAGCCGGCGGATCATGACGCCCTCCCGGGCGCGGGCTGGGCTGGGCCGGGCCAATCGAAGGTCAGTGAGGCCCAATGGCTTTCCCAGTCCCGCGCGTGCAGCCAGCGGGCCAGCATGCCCGCCCGCACCATGTGCACCGACCGCACTAGCCAGACGCCGCCGCGCCGCAAGGGGAAGGTGAACGCGCCCCGCGCGTCGCTGCGGGTGGCCAGACGCGCCGTCGGCTCGCCCTGCAAATGGGCGGTGACGACCGCGCCCGCCACCGGTTGGCCCTGGAACAGCACATGGCCGCGCAGGGGCGCGCCTCCAGGCACGGTGGGGTCGGTGTCGGGCACGATCTCATAGGTGAAGCCCAGGGGGCGGGTGACGGCGGGATCGGGAGCAGCGCCGGCCAGCAGCGACTTGGCATAGCGGTAGAAACATTCGCGCCCGGCCAGGCCGCTTTCGCCCCGCCGTTCCCGATCCACCACGATGGATTCCAGCCCGTATTGCCGCAGGTAGGCGGTGAAGCGGTCGGCCGGCAGGGTAAGGTCGCTGCCGGTGCTGGTGTAGGCGATCAGCGCCGTGGTCCGGCCATCAGCCCGCACGAAGCCCGCCGGATCGATATTGTCGGCGCCGCTGATCGCCTGTTCCTCCCCCGCCTGGCGGATGAAAAAGCGGTCGATCAGGCTGGCGGTGCGGGGCACCGGGTCGCCGATGAAATCCTCCCCCACGCGCAGTCCCACAGCCACGGCGGTGCCGGGACCGGGCCGGAAGGACGACGGCTCGATCCAGAAGTCGTGCGCCAGGGCGCCGGCCCCCCAGGCGAGCGCCCACAATGCCAGCAGCCCCGCCAACCCTCTCCGCGGCCCACGCCGGGACATCGTCATCAGGCGTCGACCCGGCGCCACCACCACCGGATCAAATGCCGGATCAGGCGCCGGATGATCTCCACCACCCCCCACGCCACCAGGAACAGCACGACCAGACCCAGGATGACCCAGGGCAGCACGCTGTGGGCATTGGAGGGCGCCGGCTTCTGGTCCGGCCACTGCTGGGCCAGGTAGGGCCACTCGGCGGTGAAGGGCTTGTCGTTCACGGTGGCGCGGGGCCAACCGCCCTCGATGAAGGAAATCTCCTGCAGCAGGCAGTCGCCGAAGGCGCAGGTCTGCGCCACCACGTCATCGGTCAGCAGGCGGCCGTTGGGATACCCCACCGGGAAACGGTCAGTATAGACCATGACGTCGGGCTGCAGGTCGTAGGGCCGCAGCTGCAGGGTGAACTGCAGGAAATCGGCCGCCGCCACCGCCCACCATTCCTTGGCGCTGTGCAGGTAGTTGTAGATATTGTCCAGCTTGGCCTTGCGCGCCATCAGCGCCTTCAACTGGTCCTTGGGGGCCATGGTGTTGATGAAGCCGAAGCGCGGCAGCTGGGTGCGGATGGACCGGCCGACATGGTCGATCTCCGTCCCGTCCTTCGCCGTGGTGCCCCACAGGATGAAGTCGTGCTGGTCCGCCGGGAACGCGCTCTTGGGGATGCGCATGACCATGGCGATGACGTTCTTCTTGAAGAAGCGCGGGAAGACGAAGGGATCGTCGCGCACGCCGAAGTAGGTCTTGATCTTGTCGGTGTCCTTCAGCCCGGTGTAGGTGACGCTTTTCAGCGTCACGTCATCCTGCAGCTTCACCTTGATGGTGACGTCGGGATGGATCTGGTCGGGCACCAGCACGGTGCCGCCATAGCGGGCGCGGATGGCCGCATCCTGGAAGGACAGCGGCGTGGTGAGGTCCATATGGATCTCATAGTCGTACGGCGCCAGGTCGTAGGGCTTGGGCGCCAGCAGGGCGCGGTTGACGTCGAAGATCAGGATCATGTCGTCCCCGTCTGGGTAGAAGAACAGATCCGTGATGTTGGCGGTCGGGTCCGTCAGGTTCGTGGGGTCGGCGTGGTCCGATGCGCGCGCCGGTTGTGGCGCGCCCAGGCCCAGCAGCACCAGGACGGCCGCCCCCATGATTCCCGCCCATGGCAGCGCCTTCTTTAACGTATTCAAGCCCATGTCCTGTAGGAACCGATGGCCCATCCTCATCCTCCGTCAATCCCGCCGCTGGCGGCTATTGGGCATCAACCATCTGATTATGAAAGGAAATGTGCGATATTCCGGCTCCCCTGCCTTATAGGGCGTCTACCTCTTTATGGGCAGAGACCACTGCACTTTAGGGATGGGATCGCCTTATACATTTCGAGATAAACGGTACAATAACCTGAGCAACATTTCCTGTAAGTTGTAGGTTTGGCTTGAGCCTAGTTCGCCCGGCGTATAATGTCCAGACCAACGAACAACCTTTCGGGGTGCGAGGTGGGGCATGAAGCGGACTGGTTTGGGGGCCCTGGCGGCCTTGCTGACGGCGGGAATGCTGCTGTCGGGATGCGGTGACAAGCAGGTGGTGGACGAGGCCCGGCAGGCCGGGCGCGCGGCCGACACCTTCCCCGCCGCGGACGAGGACTATTTCAAGGACATGGATGGCGGCTACAAGCTGACCCAGACCGAAGTCATCGGCCGCAACAACTGGATCGTGTGGACGGCCGGCAACGACCGCTTCTGGGATGTCATCACCGACACCGCCTTCGGCAACTTCGACCTGCTGAAGACCATTTCCAGCCATCCCTCCATGGCCTTCGGCCGCCACAACCGCTTCAACCAGCTGGGCCTGATGAACGAGCCCTGCTTCGTGGAACCGACGGGCCCGTCCGAGGATCAGTTCGGCCTGTGGCTGGACCAGCGGGTGAAGGACGATCCCAATTGCCCGGCCGATCCCTTCGCCAATGAGAAGAAATATCCCGGTGTGAAGATCGGTGCCCGTGGCACCACGGTCCCCGTGGGCTCCTTCTACGGCTATCCCACCGGCATCGTGGGCCTGCGCCTGTTCCCCAACCCCGCCTTCGATGAGAAGGCGAAGAAGCGCTGGGACCCGGTGCGCTATTACACCGACCCCAGCTACTACAACGACAAGACGCTGGTGCGGCCCTACCGCGTCGGCATGGCCTGCGGCTTCTGCCATGTCGGGCCCAGCCCGACCAATCCGCCGGCCGACCCGGAAAACCCGAAGTTCGAGAACATGAGCGCGGTGGTCGGCGCCCAGTATTTCTGGATCGACCGCATCTTCGGCTGGAACTACGGCAAGCCCGGCTCGCCGGAGCGCGAGAAGAACGAGCGCAACTACCTGATCCAGCTGGTGCACACCTCCCGTCCGGGGGCGCTGGACACCTCGCTGGTCTCCACCGACTACATCAACAACCCGCGCACCATGAATGCCGTCTATGGCCTTGGCGCCCGCATGAAGCTGGCCATGGAGCGGGGGCAGGAAACCCTGGGCGGCGGGGAGCTGAACAACAAGTTCCTGCCCGGTGACTTCAACGACGCCACCCGCCAGGTGCAGACGCCCCACGTGCTGAAGGACGGGTCGGACAGCGTCGGTGTCCTGGGCGCGCTGAACCGCGTCTACATCAACATTGGCCTGTTCAGCGAGGAATGGCTGCGCCATTTCAACGCCCTGTTCGGCGGCGTGCCCAACACCGCCATCCAGATTTCCGTGGGCCGCGCCAATTCCAGCTATTGGCAGGCGACGGAGGCGCAGACGCCGGCCTTGGCCGCCTACTTCCTGAACAAGGACATCCAGAAGGGCCACAAGCTGGCCGACGCGCCGGGTGGCGCCTCACTGATCGCCCTCGACTCCGCCGTCCTGGACCGGGGCAAGGAGGTGTTCGCCGAGACCTGCGCCGGCTGCCATTCCAGCAAGCAGCCGCCGGTGCCGAAGGATATCGACTTCGCCACCTGCAACGGCCCCAACTACCTGGCTTGCTGGGACAAGTATTGGGCTTGGGTGAAGTCGCCCGAGTTCAAGGAGAAGATGAAGCAGATCGTGAAGTCGCCCGATTTCCTGGACGGGAACTACCTGTCCACGGACATGCGGGTGCCGGTGACCCTGTTGCAGACCAACGCCTGCAGCCCGCTGGCCACCAACGCCATCGCCGGCAACATCTGGGACAACTTCTCCTCCGACTCTTACAAGCAGCTGCCCTCGGTCGGGACCATCAAGATCCACGACCCCTTCACGGGTGAGGAAAAGGACTACGTCATGCCGGCCGGCGGCCGCGGCTACACCCGCGTGCCCTCGCTGGTGTCCCTGTGGTCGACGGCGCCCTATCTGGTGAACAACTCGGTGGGCGAGTTCGTGAACGACCCCTCCGTCGCCGGGCGCTTGCAGTCGTTCAACAGCTCCATCCGGCAGATGCTGTGGCCCGAGCGGCGGGCCCACGACAAGTTCCTGGGCGACAAGGGCGTGTTCCTGATCGACCGCACCACCGTCAACAGCTACCTGGTCGTTCCCGGCGGCTTCCTGCCCGACTTCCTCAAGCCGCTGCTCAGCCCGCTGCACCGCTGGCTGCCCAGCATCTTCGGCGATGGCGACCTGATGGTGGGCCCCATCCCGAAGGACACGCCCGTCAACCTGCTGTCCAACACGGAACTGTACAAGGACGACGCCACCCTGGCGCAGAACCTGCCCCGCTATGTCGAGCTGTTCCAGCTGCTGAAGAAGGCGACCCACGACCTGAAGCAGTTGCCGCCCAACGCGACGGATGAGGAGGCGCGCAAGGTGTTCGCCAACCTGCGGGCGCCGCTGCTGAGCTTCAGCAAGTGCCCGGATTTCGAGGTCAACCGCGGCCACTACTTCGGCACCAGCTTCACGACCGAAACCACGGCGCTCAGCGATGCCGACAAGGAAGCGCTGATCCAGTTCCTGACGACCTTCTGATCATCCTCCGTCCACCGCCGGCCCCCAGCGCAAGGGGGCCGGCGACAGGGGCGGCAAATCCACGGCCAGGCACGGGGGATAGGCTATGGCAAACGTGAGCGACACGTCCGCTGAGTATGATTTCATCGTCGTCGGCTCGGGCGCCGGCGGCGGCACGGTGGCGGCCCGCCTGGCGGAGGCAGGGTATTCCGTGCTGGTGCTGGAGGCGGGGGGCGACCCGCGCAAGAGCCAGGGCGGCGACCCCGCCTATCCCAACGACAACCGTTTGCCGGACGATTACGACGTGCCGGTGTTCCACCCCTTCGCGTCCGAGAACACCGGCATGCGGTGGGATTTCTTCGTGCGCCACTACACCTCGCAGGCCGCGCAGACGGCGGACCCCAAATACGTGCAGGATTTCGAGGGCAAGCCCGTCAACGGCATCCTCTATCCCCGTTCCGGCACGTTGGGCGGCTGCACCGCCCACAACGCCCAGATCATCGTCTATCCCAACAATGAGGATTGGCAGTTCATCGCCGACCTCACCGGTGACGCCAGCTGGCAGCCCAGGGCCATGCGCCGCCTGTTCAACAAGCTGGAGAACTGCCATTACCGCTGGCCCTATCGCCTGCTGTATTGGCTGAGCTTCGGGCTCATCAATCCCACGGGCCACGGCTTCCGCGGCTGGCTGCACACCCAGAAGGCCATCCCCTTGCAGGCGCTCGGGGACAAGCCCCTGATCCAGGGGCTGCTGGACTGCGCCAAGGCGGTGCTGCGGCGCGAGCCCAACCCCGACCAGGGCTTCGAATGGCTGCTGGAGGGGCAGGGCGACCCCAACGACGTGCGCCTGGTGAATGCCGACGCCTTCGGCCTGCGCTACGTGCCCCTGTCCAACCACAACCACGCCCGCACCGGCACGCGCGAACGCCTGCTGGACGTGGCGGCCCGCCATCCCGACCGGCTGCACATCGAGCTGGACGCCCTGGCGACGCGGGTGCTGTTCGATGACGACAAGCGCGCCATCGGGGTGGAATACCTCAAGGGCGAACGGCTGTACGCCGCCTCCTACGAGCAGGCGCCTGGCGGGGAACGCCGCGCCGTCTACGCCAAGCGCGAGGTCATTCTGTCGGGCGGCGCCTTCAACACCCCGCAGTTGCTGATGCTGTCGGGCATCGGGCCGAAGGAGACGCTGGCCAAGTTCGACATCCCCATCCTGGTCGACCTGCCGGGCGTGGGCCGCAACATGCAGGACCGGTACGAGGTGGGCGTCGTCAATGAGATGACCGAGGATTGGGAGGTGCTGAAGGGCGCCAAGTTCGCCCCCGGCGATCCCCAGTACAAGCAGTGGAAGGACAGCCGCGAGGGTGTCTACACCACCAACGGGGCCGTGCTGGCGGTGACCAAGCGCTCCTTCCCCGAACGGCCCATGCCGGACCTGTTCTGCTTCGGCCTGCTGGGCCTTTTCCGGGGCTATTTCCCGGGATACTCGGCCCTGTTCCCGGCGCACCTCAACATGCTGACCTGGGCCATCCTGAAGGCCCACACCCTGAACCGCGGTGGCGAGGTCACCCTGCGCTCCGCCGACCCGCGCGACACCCCCTACATCAACTTCCATTACTTCGAGGAAGGCACGGACAAGGAGGGGCAGGACCTGGACAGCGTGGTGGAGGGCATCCGCTTCGTGCGCGCGGTGACGCGCAAGCTGTACGACCAGGGCATCGCCAAGCGGGAACTGCTGCCCGGACCCGAGGTCCAGACGGATGAACAGCTGAAGACCTTCGTGCGCGACCAGGCCTGGGGGCACCACGCCTCCTGCACCTGCGCCATCGGCAGCGCCACGGGGGGTGGCGTGCTGTCCAGCGACTTCCGCGTCCATGGCGTGCGGGGGCTGCGGGTGGTCGACGCCTCCGTTTTCCCGCGCATCCCCGGCTACTTCATCGTCAGCGCCGTCTACATGATCGGCGAAAAGGCGGCCGAGGTGATCATCCAGCAAACCCGCCGCACGCAGACCCGCAGCCGCTCGGCGCGGGCGTGAGAGACCAGGGGGCAAACCAATGACCAATCCGCTCAGCACCATCGAGGTCTTGCGCGCCGAGGCCAAGGAAATCCATGGCGACCACGCGCTCGACGGGGTGCAGGACGACCAGCTCAACCTGGGGCTCAACGCCCTGGAATCCACCGCCCTCTGCCTGTCGGGCGGCGGCATCCGCAGCGCCACCTTCGCCCTGGGCATCATCCAGGCGCTGGCGGCGCGGCCCCGGCCCTGCAAGGACTTCCGCCTGCCGTCCCCGGACAAGGCGCTGCTGGGGCAGTTCAACTATCTGTCCACCGTGTCGGGCGGCGGCTATATCGGCAGCTGGCTGTCGGCCTGGCTTTTCCGCCAGCCCTATGCCGATGTGCTGCCGCAGCTGAACACGCGCGGTCATGAGGTCAGCGCGGTGGAGCCGACGGCCATCGGCGACCTGCGCCGCGACAGCAACTATCTGACGCCCAAGGTGGGCCTGGTTTCCGCCGACACCTGGGCGGCGGCGGCCATGATCCTGCGCAACCTGGTGCTGAACTGGGTGCTGCTGATCCCCCTGTTCCTTCTGAGCCTGGTGGTGGTGAAGCTGGCGGCGGTGGGCGTGGCCTGGCTGCCCCATCCCTTCGGCGACCAGAAATACGGGGTGGCGCTGGCCATCCTCGCGGCCATTTCCCTGGTCCTGGTCCTCACGGGGCTGCGCTTCACCTTGCGCAGCATGCGGCTCAGCGGCACAGCCAGCGCCACCCAGGAACAGTTCCTCTGGGGCAACCTCCTGCCCATGTTCCTGGGCGGGGTCGCCTGGACCGGGGCGCTGGACACCACCATCGGCTATCAACTGCTGATCGTGACGCCGCTGGCCGACCTGCTGGTCTTCGGCGGGCTGTTCGGGGTGGTGGTCTATGGCGCCGCCCAGGTCGTCACCCTGGTGACAACGGGTGAGTTCTTCAGCGCCCTGCTGGACCTCGGCCGCTGGGCGCGGCTGAAGCATCGCACCACCTGGGGCTGGCTGGTGGCCGGCTTCGCCTATGGCGCCTTCCTGGGCTTTGGCGCCCACCTGCTGGGCTCCGGCGGCGATGCGCCCTTGCGCCTGTTGCTGCTGCTGATGTTCGCCACCCCCTGGCTGTTGCTGTCGCAACTGGTGGCGGAAACCTGCTACGTGGCCCTGACCAGCAACACGCCCCGCTCGGACGAGCAACGGGAGTGGTTCGCCCGCTCCGCCGGCTGGTACCTGGCGGTCTGCCTCGCCTGGATCGCCGGCGTGGCGCTGGCCCTGCTGGGGTCGTGGACGGCGGGGCAGGTGGAACGGGGCGCCGACGCCCTGTTCGATTGGCTGGTGGCCGGTGGCGGCGCCACGGCGGTGATCGGCTGGCTGACGGGCGCCAGCGGCCGCAGCTCGGCCCAGCCCGCCACCCAGGCGCCCAACCGCAGCCCGGTGGCCTTGCTCTACAGCGTGGTGGCCAGCCTGGCGGCGCCCCTGTTCTTCGCCCTGCTGCTGGTCGTCGGCTCCGCCGTCATCGACCTGGTGGTGCTGCGCGACTCCCTGTTCACCTACCTCATCTCCTATGGCAACTACGTGCCGCTGCCGGACAGCACCGGGTCGGTGCTGTTCCAGGGCATGGCGGAGCCGCAGGACCGCAGCATGGTGGTGCCGCTGCTGCTCATCGCCGCCGCCATCCTGGGCGCCATCGCCTGGTTCGCGTCGAAATACATCAATATCAATCGCTTTTCCCTGCACGGCCTGTACCGCAACCGGCTGGTCCGGGCCTTCCTCGGCGCTTCGCACATCGGGCGCAAGCCCGACCGCTTCACCGGCTTCGACATGGACGACAACCCGCCCATGGCGGCGCTGTGGCCCAAGGACCGGGCCCGGCGCACGGGCGACCTGTGGCGGCCTTTCCATGTGCTGACCACCACGCTGAACATCGTGTCCACCCGCAATCTGGCGTGGCAGCAGCGCAAGGCCATGCCCTTCACCATCAGCCCCCTGCACAGCGGGGCTGCGTCGCTGTGCCCCTTGCTGGACCAGCCAGGCGGCACGCTGGCGACCTACCGCGGCGCCTATCGCCCGTCCGCCAAGTACGGCGGCGCCTCGCACAGCGGACGCCAGTGGATCCTGTGGCCCTTCCTGTGGCGCAAGGCGCGCCGCCCGGTGGAGGAGGATGAGCAGAACACCGGCATCACGCTGGGTACGGCCATGGCCATTTCCGGCGCCGCCGTGAACCCCAACATGGGCTATCACTCCTCCCCCACCGTGTCCTTGCTGCTGACGCTGCTGAACGTGCGGTTGGGCTGGTGGCTGGGCAACCCGTCGCCGGTCGGCGACAAGTCCTGGTACCGCAACGGGCCGCCCACGGCCGCCCTGCCGCTGGTCAAGGACGCGTTCGGCCTGACCACCGACACGCAGCCTTATGTCAACCTGTCGGATGGCGGCCATTTCGAGAACCTGGGACTGTATGAGATGGTGCGGCGCCGCTGCCGCTACATCGTGGTCAGCGACGCCGGCTGCGACCCGACCTTCACCTACAGCGATCTGGGCGACACGGTGCGCAAGATCGGCATCGACTTCGGCATTCCCGTCCGCTTCCATGAGTTGCAGGCCATGAAGCCGCGCCCGGCCAACCCGGCGGAGGTGCTGGCCAACGTGCCCTATCACGCCATGGGCATCATCGACTACGCGGCCGCCGACGGCCCGACCGCCAAGCCGGGCATCCTGCTGTACGTCAAGGCCAGCTTCCACAACTGCGAGGAAAGCGCCGGGGTCAAGGCCTATGCCAACAGCCACCCCACCTTCCCGCACGAGTCCACCACCGATCAGTGGTTCTCCGAAAGCCAGTTTGAGAGCTATCGGTCGCTGGGCTTCGAGATCATGGACAGCATCCTGGCCGAGGCCCAGGGCTGCGCCACCGATCTCGCCACCCTGAAGCAGATCCTCGACCGCCTGGCCGAGCCCGCGCTGAGGGAGGCGTGTGACGAGTGTGATCCGCCGGTCATCGCCGGCGCGTGAGGACGCGGAGCTTGGCCATGGCCCGGGTCAGCGCACCTTGGTCTGAACGGAACAAGGTATCGCCCCTGCATCTTTAGGGGCGGGGATAGGCCGCACGGTAGGCGGGTGGCCCATCCCGGCTTCGACACTGAGCGGGGAGGCACGCCTTGGACACGCTGGAGCCGGATTCGGCGCCATCCGCAACCGCGACCGGCCCGCGCAAGCCCCGTACCATTTGGCAGTGCCTGGGCCCCGGACTGGTCACCGGCGCCTCCGACGACGACCCCAGCGGCATCGCCACCTATTCCCAGGCGGGCGCCCAGTTCGGCTATGGCTTGGCCTGGACGCTGGTGCTGACCTATCCGCTGATGGCGGCCATCCAGGAGATCAGCGCCCGCATCGGCCGGGTGACGGGCCACGGCATCGCCGGCAACCTGCGCCGGCATTACCCGCCGCTGACCATCAACGCCATCGTCTTCCTGCTGGTGGCGGCCAACGTGGTCAACATCGGCGCCGACCTGGGCGCCATGGCGGCCGCGTTGGGCCTGCTGATTGGCGGGCCGCAGTGGTTGTACGTCATCGCCTTCGGCGGGGCGTCGGCGGCCCTGCAGATCCTGGTGCCCTATTGCCGCTACGTCTCCATCCTCAAATGGCTGACCCTGTCCCTGTTCGCCTATGTCGCCACCGTGCTGGTGGTGCCCATCCCGTGGGGCGAGCTGGGGCGGGCCATCGCGCGGCCGCACATCGCCTGGACCTCTCCCGATTATCTTGTGGCGGTGGTGGCCGTCTTCGGCACCACCATCAGCCCTTACCTGTTCTTCTGGCAGGCCGACCAGGAGGTGGAGGAGGAAAAGGACGACCCCGCCGCCCAACCCTTGAAAAAGGCGCCGGAGCAGGGGCCGGAGGAACTGCGGCGCATCCGCCTCGACACCTACATCGGCATGCTGCTGTCCAACGGTGTGGCCCTGTTCATCATCATCACCACGGCCGCCACCCTGCACACCCACGGCGTCACCGACATCCAAACCTCGTCGCAGGCGGCGGAAGCGTTGCGGCCCATCGCCGGCACCTTCGCCTTCGCCATCTTCGCCCTGGGCATCATCGGCACCGGCCTGCTGGCCCTGCCGGTGCTGGCGGGCTCCGCGGCCTATGCGCTGGGGGAGGCGCGGCGCTGGCCGGTGGGCCTGGCGCGGCCCTGGAACAAGGCTAAGGCCTTCTACGGCGCCATCCTGGCCGCCATGGCTGTGGGTTCGGTCATGAATGTCATCGACATGGACCCGGTGAAGGCCCTGTTCTGGAGCGCCGTGGTCAACGGCCTGGTCGCGGTGCCGGTCATCGTCATGATGATGCGTATGGCGACCAAGCGCGAGATCATGGGCGACTTCGTCCTGCCGCCGGCCTTGCGCGCCCTGGGCTGGGCCTGTATGGCCGCGATGGCGGTGGTCGACACCGCCATGGTGGTCACCTGGGTGATGTGATCGCCGCCGCCATGATTGCCGCCCGGGGAGTCGCCGCGTGGGCGGCGACTCCCCGGGGCGCAGCAAGACGGCGGGGTCCACGGGCGGTCCCAGGGCGTCGACCAGATCACAGAAATAGCGGTGGCCGCCCCACAGCTCATGGCTGCCAACCACGTACAGCCGCTCCCGCGCCCGGGTGATGGCCACGTTCAACAGATTGGGCTGTGACGATGCCCAGGTGAAGGCGCCTGGGCTGTCCGGGTTGCCGCCCAGGACCAAGATGACGACGTCGGCCTCCTTGCCCTGAAAGGTATGGACGGTGCCGACATGTTTCTCCGCCCACTCCTCCGCGTCCGGCAGGGTGCCGCTGCGGGCTTGGGATCGCAACCCTTCGACCACCGTTCGGAAGGGCGAGATGGCGAAGATGGACTGCTGCGGCTGGTCGCGTCGGATGCGGGCCACGAGATCCAGCGCGACCGCGCCCTGCGCCGCGATGTAGTGCCCGTTCGTCGCTGCTCCCGCCACGTCAACCCAGGCGCTGTCGCCCAGGGGGGCGGGGAACCCCTCACGTTTGCCGCGGCCCCAGACCATCAGATCGTTATAGGCAATGGCGTTGGCCACGCGGAACATGGGGTCGTCACAACGGCGATGCACCCGCAAGGGACTGCCGACCCACATGCCCTTGGTTTCGTCGTTGGGATTGTCCTGGGCGCCGCCGGTGGCGGCGTCGCCACCCAGATAGGCGCCGATAGGGTTGGCCAAGTCCGCCAGCCGCTGGGCGGACACGTCGCCGGGCAGAAAGCCGGGCGGCAGGCCCGCCCGATTGGCCATCATGGTCAGGGCTTTGCGCGGCACCGTCACCACTGGTTCGATCTGCAGCGGATCACCGATGATCACCGACCGTCGTGCCCGCCACAGGGCGCCCAGCACCGCTTGCGGGGGCGCTTGGCCCGCCTCGTCCACGAACAGCCAGCCTAGGCTTTCCCGGCCCAGGCCGGCGAACAGGCGTCCGCATGAGGCGAAGGTGGTGGAAACCAGGGGCACGACCAGGAACAGGGAGGTCCAGGCATCCCCCAGATATTCCAATGTCTCTGGCGGCTGCGTTTGCTTCAGGATGTCGAGGAACAAACCCAGATTGGTCCGCATCTGCGTCCAGGCGGCAAACAGGAAGGCGCGGTGCAGGCGGAGCGCGGCCAGGAACAGCTGCGTGCGGCTATCCCGCAGGGCGGCGTGCATCCAGGGTGAGGATTTCTGCTGTTCCGCTGTTGACCGTGCCCGGAAACGATCATCCACGCAGGCGACCTCCCCGGGAATCTGAGCGAGCAGGGCGGCCAGTTTGGCCTCCCGCGCCTGCACGGCCTTCAGGGCGGTCTGGCATTCTCGGAGATCGATTTCCGCCACCTGCCGCCGTTGCAGGGCTGCCTGCGCATCGGCCTCGGCCTCGGCAACGCTGATCTCGTAACTGGCCAGCGCCTGCATCGCCGCTTGGCTTGCCTCCTCGGCGTCGCGGAGAAAGCGGCCAGGGGCTTGCGGCGCCATCAGCTCGACCACCCGCCGTGCCATGCTATGGCGGCGTTCGGTCAGAGTGTCCAGCTGGGCTGTCGCCTCCGCCAAGGCGTCGGCCTCTTGTTCGGCCGCCCTTTTCAGCCAGGCGACGGAGGCCGTCGCCATGGCCAGCCGTTCCCCTTCATGTATGATGGCCGCGGCCATGGCATCGCGCCGGGCGTACCATTCCTGCCGGGCGCCGGTGTTAATGAACAGAATCCAGGCCTTGGGGGCGCGCCCCAGTTCCAGCGCCTGTATCTCCTTTCGCAGATTCAGCGCCGCCTGTGCCACCGCCGCGTCGCTCTCCGCTTTCCGCAGCCCCTCCCGCGCCTTGAGAATGGTCTGTTCTCCGGCTTGCAAGGCTTGACGGGCGGCCGTTTCCCGCTGCTGGGCGGCCAGGGCCTCGGCGTAGGCATCCAGTACCGCCCGCAGGGCCGGTGCGGCTGCGGCCAGGGCCGCCCGCTTGTCCCGCAGCGTTGCGGTCGCCTGCTGGTCCTGGGCCTCGGCATCGGCCAGCCGGTGCCGGACTGCGGCGACGGCCTCTTCCGCCTGTTGGCACGCCGCCCGCAGCGCCGGCAGTTCCTCCGCCTGGTCCGCCCAAGTGGTGAGTTCCGCCTTCAGTGCCTCGAACAGGACCAGCTTTTCCTTGAAGTTCCGCTGGGCCTCGGTGAATTCCTCCGCCGCGCGGGCGGTGCCCCGCCTACCGATCAGTTCCGGCAGTCCGGTAAAGCCAATCCGCTTGGCGGTCGCCTTCCGACCCCACCAGAACCGTGAGGCGAAAGTGTTGCGGTTGCGGGTATTGCCCAGCACGGCGCTCATCAAGGCCCAGGCGGGTTCGCCGTCGGCGGGGGTGTCGGTGGACGTGTCGGTGAGGGGAACGGTGCTTTCATCCCCCTCTTCCAGGGCCGCCTCCAGGTCCGACGGCTCGATGGGCATCAGCAGGTTGGTTGCGATTTCGGCCAGGGGGTCCGCAGCGCCCGTCTCGGCATTGGCGGCGGCCAGCCACGAGCCGTCCACTTCCTTGGCGGCCGGCAGCTCCCGCGAGATGTTCTCCACGGCGCCGTTATTGGCCGAGGCGACAACGATCTCAAAGCCCTTCAGCGCGTCGATGACGGGATGGACGTAGATCTTGTCCGCCAACCGGACCCTCGGGGCGAAGGCGTCTCGCGCTTTCGGCAGCTCGGCCAGTACCTGGGCCCGTTGGACCACGATGCCAGCCACCAAGTCCCGCAACATCGTGGTCTTGCCGGTTCCCGGCGGGCCGTTGACCGAGAAAAGGCCGCTCTCAGCCGCCAGGCGGTCGAACACGGCGTTGACCGCCATCTGTTGGGCATAGACCAGGGTGTGGCCACCCTTGGCGGGCCAGGTTCCGCCTGGCAGAAGACCAGGGTGCAGCAGGCGTTCGGCATGGCTGGGGTTGGCGATGACATCACGCCGGACGCCGTCGGGCGGCTTTTCCAGCGGCGCGCGCAGATAATGCTCCAACCCCGCCCCGATGTTCCAGTCATCCAGGGCGAGCCGCACCCGCGCCAGGTCGTCCAACAGGAAGCTGTTGAGCATATCGGGGCTTACGGGCTTGCGCTTCTTACCGGGCTTGGTGCGTCGCTTGACCGTGTGGGTCCTGGCGATGTCCCATTGGCCGCTGGGTCGCCACCCGAAATGGTCCAGCAGGCCCTGCGCCACCGCGCGTGCCGTCGCAAGGGTAAGCGGAACCCGGGGGGTGTCGTCCGCAGGACCCGCATCCTCGGCATCGGCCTCATCCTCCGCCCCGTCGCCGTTCCCCGCCAGTAGGCTCTCCAGCCTATCGCGGGCCGCATCGGCGATCACATCGAAGGATCCCAGTTCCGGCAATCCTTGGCGCCTGTCGGCCTTGGCGACGCCGCCCATGGCCCAAGGCAGGGCCGCCAGCTCCAGATAGCGGGCCGGCACCTCGGGCATGCCCCGGCCGGCTGCGGCGGCTTCGCGGCGCAGGGTATCCCGCTTGTCGGCATTGAGGTCAAAGAGGTGGCCACTGCCGTCGATGACAGCGGCGGCAAAGGCGATATGCCCCTTGGGCGCCCGACCACCCCGATCCTCCAGCGGTTCTTCGAAGACTGCGAAGATGTCCTTCTGAACCTGCGGGGCGGGGTAAATCCCGAAATAGACGATGTGGAACCAGTCGACCTGATAGCCGTCCTTGTCCAGAAGGGGCCGACCATCCTGGTCCAGGATGGGATGGTATTTCTGATTCAGCCAGGGCCACTGGTCGTCGTTGGTGATGTCGCGCACCAGACCCTTGGCCGATGGGGCCGGCAGTTCGTTGATGTTGAAGCATTCAACGATACGCCAATACTCGACAGCACGGCGGATGGTGGCACGCATCGCAGCGTTGGGAGTGGGGGCTTCGGCGGGCGTGGGACGGCGGCTCATCCCATGATGGCTATGGGATTTGGGGCGGCATGTCTACCCATGGCATGTGGTGCCCAGATTTTTCCAATCAGCGCGGGTGAGCTCACCGCCCTCGCCCCGCCGTCAATGCGTTGCCAGCTTCAGCCCGGCGATGCCGGCCACGATCAGGCCAATGCAGGCCAGGCGCAGGGCGGTCGCCGGCTCATTGAACAGGACGATGCCGGCGATGACCGTGCCTAGGGTGCCGATTCCCGTCCACACCGCGTAGGCCGTGCCCAGTGGCAGGGTGCGTAGGGCCAGGCCCAGCATGCCGAGGCTGACGCCCATGGCGGCGAGGGTGAGGACGGACGGGATGAGGCGGGTGAAGCCCTCGGTGTATTTCAGGCCCACGGCCCAGCCCACTTCGGACAGGCCGGCCATCAGCAACCATAGCCAAGCCACGGGGGTTCTCCGGTGTGTGAAGGGGCGGGGGTGTCCCCGGTTGGGAAAGCATGGCGGCCCGTAACCGGAATGCCAAGATTATAAAAAAGAGAAAGACTTTATTGGCGCATGTCTCTTTAATTGAGTTCTTGGGATGGGGAGGGACGGCCATGACCGATGGGACGAACGCGGAGGGGACCGGTGCGGCGCCGGCCGCGATGGATGCGCGCGACCACCAGCGGTGGGATGAATGGCAGGAAGACCTGCGCATCATGCTGAGCTACGCCGCCGGCCGGGGCCTGGCGCTGGAGCGGGCGGTAGTCGACACGGCGGTGCGCGTCACCGCCATCCCGCCGGAGCGCTTGAGCCTGGAAGATAAGCAGGAGCTTTGGGTGGCCTACCAGGCACTGTCGGTGGTGATTGCACCAGCCACCAGCGCCAGCCTGCGTCATCTGCGGGAGTTTCGGCGCGACATGGGCCTGGCCGGCTGGTGGCGCTCGCTGACGCGGGCGGGCCTGGTGCAACGGACCATCCGCAGCGGCGTCGCCTGGCTGGTGGGCGTGGCGCTGGTGACGGCCATCGTGCAGATACACGCCGTCAACGGCACCAACCTCCTGACCCAGACCGGCGTGCGCAAGCTGCTGTTCATCGAGGGCGCGGTGGCGCAGCGGCCCATGGACGATACGGCCGCCGCTGGCGGCGGTCCCACCCAGCCGGCGGCCGAGGAGCCCCTGGTCCAGCTGCGGCGGCATGCTGCGGCGCAGTTGCTGGCGCCGTGGATCTGTCATCCGCTGTCCCGCGTCGTCACGCTCAGCTTCGACGCCCATGGCTATTGCCAGCGGCGGGAGACGGCGCCGTCGGCAGGTTCCCTGCCGGCACCTGTGGTGGCCTCCCCGGAGGATGCCGACACCATCCTGCTGCACACGGTGGAACTGGCCTGGAGCGCCGGCACGGCGCTGACCCTCTACGTCCTGCCGGCCCTGTTCGGCCTGCTGGGCGCCTGCGCCTATATCGCGCGGGTGCTGACGGACGCGGTGGTCAACGCCTCCCTCCTGCCGCAGCTGGGTTTTCGCATGGTGCTGCGCCGGGCGCTGGGCCTGACCCTGGGGCTGTCCACCGGACTTTTCTACAAGAGCGTGGTCGCCACCATCGAACCCACGGCCTCGGCCCAAATCTCGCTGCTGGGCGCCGCCTTCCTCGCGGGCTATAGCGTGGAGGCGGTGTTCACCATGTTCGATTCCGCGGTCGACAAGTTGCGCGACGTGTTCAAGACGCGCGACACCGCCCCGCGCCCTGCCGCCCTTGGGTCCGCTACTCTTGTGCCCGCCGCCCATCGGCAGGCGGCCCCCAAGGTGGCGGAGGGTTGAGCCGGACTTAGGCGGAGGGGGCCGCCACGGCGGGCAGTGGCAGGTGGATGCCGCATTCCGTCTTGCCCAGACCGGCCCAGCGGCCGGACCGTCCGTCCTCGCCCGCGGCGACGCGGTCGGTGCAGGGCATGCAGCCGATGGACAGATAGCCGTCGGCCTCCAGCGGATGGTGGGGCAAGTCGTGGCGGTCCATGTAGGCCACCAAATCGTCGCGGCCCCAGTCCGCCAGGGGATTGATCTTCAGCCGGCCCTCGGTGGCCTCGATGATCACCAGGTCGGCGCGGGTGGCGGCCTGGAAGCGCTTGCGGCCGGTGATCCAGGCGCCAAAGCCCTCCAGCGCGCGGTTTAGCGGCTCCACCTTGCGGAAGCGGCAGCAGGCGTCCGGGTTGGCGCGCCACAACAGGCCGTCGGCGTCGCGGGCGGCCTCATCCTCGGGCAGCGGCTTGATCTCCCGGGCATCGGTCAGGCCCAGCTTGGCCACCAGCTCCCGGCGATAGCGCAGGGTCTCGCCGAACAGCTTGCCGGTGTTCAGGAAAAGGACGGGCGTGGCCGGGTCGATCGCCGCCACCATGTGCAGCAGCACGGCGGACTCCGCCCCGAAGGAAGAGACCAGCGCGATCTCGCCCTTCAGTTCCCGCGTCAGCAGGGGTTCCAGCAGCGCCGGGCCCGTCAGGCCGGCGTAGGTCCGGGCCAAATCGGCCGCCCGGTCGCCCACCCCGGTCACGCCGCGTGCTCCGTCGTCTTGTGGCGCGCCAGGCGCGCCATGGACAGGGGCCCGGCCACCGACACCTGATAGGCGGTGTCGATCTCCGTCAGGGCGTGCGCCCACAGGGCGGGGTCGCGGCCTTCCGGGATTTCCACCTGGTTGACGCCGCACCGGGTCAGGAACAGGTACTGGTCCGGCAGGGTGTGGCCGGTGGCGCGGATGACGCCGCGATAGCCCAAATGCTCCCGCAGTTCACGCGCGATGGTGAAGCCGCGGCCATCGCGGAACTTGGGGAAGTCCAGCGCCACCAGGGCGAAATCCGCCAAATGGTCCGCGATGTCCTTGGGGTGCTGGTTGCTGGCGAGCCAGACGCCCAGGCCGCCATTGCGACCCGCCAGGCTGGCGCGGTCCTTGTGGAACCGGGCGAGGCTGACGATGACGGGCACGTCCGCCGCCGGCAGGGCGTCGTCGTCACCCAGGCGCACCCAGGCGTCGTCGACCAGTTTCCCGGAGTCAATGAGAGGCATAGACCTTGTCCTTGAACGGGGTGTGACCGATGCGGGCCAGGGTGTCGAGGAAGCGTTCCCCATCCTGGCGCTGTTCCAGATAAATGCCGACCACGGACTCGATGGCGTCCACCGTCTCATCCGCCGACAGGGCCGGGCCCATGATGTCGCCGATGGCGCCCACCTCGGCCGCCGAGCCGCCCAGCGTCAACTGGTAGGCCTCCACACCCTTCTTATCGACACCCAGGATGCCGATGTGGCCGACATGATGATGGCCGCAGGCGTTGATGCAGCCGCTGATCTTGATCTTCAGCTCGCCGATGTCGTGCTGCCGGTCCAGGTCGGCGAAGCGCTCGGAAATGCGCTGGGCCAGGGGAATGGAGCGGGCGTTGGCCAGGGCGCAGTAGTCCAGGCCGGGGCAGGCGATGATGTCGGTGATCAGGCCGGAATTGGCCTCGCCGAAGCCGATGGCCGACAGCGCCCGCCACAGGGCGGGCAGGTCGTCCTGGCGGACATGGGCCAGCACCAGGTTCTGCTCATGCGTCACGCGGATTTCGCCGAAGCTGTAGCGGTCGGCCAGGTCGGCGATCGTGTCCATCTGGTCCGCCGAGACATCGCCCGGGATGCCGCCCGCCGGCTTCAGGGTGATGGTGGCGATGGCGTAGCCGGGTTGCCGGTGGGCGGCGACGTTGGTGCGGACCCAGCGGTTGAAGGCTTGGTCCTCCAGCCGCGTGCGGGCCAGGACGCCGGAGATGGGCTCCAGCGCCTCGTACGGCTGGCTGGCGAAGCGGGCGCGGATGCCGTCGATGATGGCCGGTTCCAGTCGGTATTCGGCCACCGGCATGCGGGCGAACTCGGCCTCCACCTCGTCGCGGAAGGTGTCGATGCCCAGTTCATGCACCAGGATCTTGATGCGCGCCTTATAGATGTTGTCGCGCCGGCCATAGGCGTTGTAGACGCGCAGCACCGCCTCGAGATAGGCGATCAGCTGATCTTCCGGCAGCCAGTCACGCAGCTTCTTGGCGATGAAGGGGGTACGGCCCAGGCCACCGCCGACATAGACCTCGAAGCCAACTTTACCCTCCACGTCGCGCTTGGCGATCAGCCCCACATCGTGGATGCAGATGGCGGCGCGGTCGGCGCTGCTGCCGGTGATGGCGATTTTGAACTTGCGCGGCAGGAACGAGAATTCGGGGTGCAGCGTCGACCATTGGCGCAGCACTTCGGCATAGTGGCGCGGGTCCACCACCTCGTCGCTGGCGACACCGGCGAACTGGTCCGAGGTCACGTTGCGGATGCAGTTGCCGCTGGTCTGGATGGCGTGCAGATCCACCTCCGCCAGCAGATCCAGGATGGCCGGCACGTCCACCAGCTTGATCCAGTTGAACTGCAGGTTCTGACGGGTGGTGAAGTGGCCGAAGCCCTTGTCGTACTGCCGGGCGATGCGGCCGAACTGGCGCACCTGGCGGCTGGTCAGCACGCCATAGGGCACGGCGACGCGCAGCATGTAGGCGTGCAGCTGCAGGTACAGGCCGTTCATCAGGCGCAGCGGCTTGAACTCGTCCTCCGTCAGCTCACCGGCCAGGCGGCGGGCCACCTGGCGGCGGAACTGCTCCACCCGTTGCTTCAGGAAATCGCGGTCCACCTGGTCGTAGTGGTAGATGCCGGCGTGGCTGGGCAGGCCGTTGGCGGGTGGGTCGATCTGGCGGGCGGCGGCGGTGGGGCTCATGACGGCAAGCTCGATGTGGTCTTTATTCATGCGGTAAGGAGGGGCGCCGACTCAGGCCGCCGTGGGGATGGCGTCGATGCTGGGGCCGGCGGCGCGGATCCATTCCCGTGTCTTCAGGGGGCGGGGGCCACCGGCCTCCGCTGCCACATCCACCGCGTAGGGCTCCACCACCTCCTGCCGGGCGGCGGAGGCGCGGGCGATGCCCAGGGCCGCTTCTGCGCCGGCGGCGTCCGCCTGCACCTGGGCGTCCGCGATGCGGGTCGACCAGTCGCCGGCGGCGGTCAGCCAGACGACGGCGCCGTCCTGCAGGCGGTTGGCGGTGACGACCTTGGGGGCGTCGGTGACGCGGGCCATGGGACTATCCTCTTCAGACGGCGGCTTTGAAACCCGTGCCCGGGGTCGTGTCCGCATCGCGGCCCGGAACGGGGACGGTGGTCAGAATATCGGCGGCGATTTTGGCGGGGTGGGCCAGGGTCACGACCTGGCCCACCAGGATCAGGGCGGGACCGGCCAGGCCGGCGGCCAGGGCCCCCAGCCGGTCCAGCGTGCCGACGATCAGGGTCTGGTCCGGCCGGGTGCCGTTCTCGATCACCGCGACCGGGGTGTCGGGCGCCTTGCCGGCGGCGATCAGGCGATCGGCCACCAGGCCGGCCTTGCTCAGGCCCATATAGATGGCCAGGGTGTGGTCCAGGCGCGCCAGGGCCGTCCAGTCGATGGCCGGCTCCGACGGGCTGCCGTCGGCACCCGGGCCGCTGTGCGCGGCGCCGTGGGCGGTCACCAGGGTGATGCCCTGGGCCAGGCCGCGGTGGGTCAGGGGAATGCCGGTGGCGGCGGCGCAGCCCGCGGCGGCGGTGATGCCGGGCACCAGTTCCACCGCCACGCCGGCGGCGCGCAGCACCGCCATTTCCTCACCCCCCCGGCCGAAGACGAAGGGGTCGCCGCCTTTCAGGCGCACGACGCGGTGGCCGGCCTGGGCCTCACGCACCAGGATGGCGTTGATCTCGTCCTGGCTGACGGTGTGGCAGGATTTGGCCTTGCCGACATAGATGCGGCGGGCGTCCCGGCGCACATAGTCCAGGATGCGGTCGTCGACCAGCTTGTCATGCACCACGACGTCGGCGTTCTGCAGCACGCGCAGGGCCCGCAGGGTCAGCAGGTCGGGATCGCCGGGGCCGGCGCCCACCAGGGCGACGGATCCCCCCTCCGCCGCGTCGCCGGCGGCCGCCGCGTCCGTGTTCAGGGTTTTCACCAGCTGCTCATGCGCGCCGGCCTCATCCCCCGCCAGGAAGCGCTGGGCGATGGGGCCGTCGATGACCCGTTCCCAGAAGCGGCGGCGCGCCGTCTCGTCCGACTTCACCGCGCGGACGGCGCCCCGGAAACTGTCCAGGAAGGTGGCCAGGCGGCCCAGGCCGGGTTCCAGCGCCGCCTCGATGCGGGCGCGCAGGCGGCGGGCCAGGACGGGGGAGGTGCCATTGGTCGAGATGGCCACCGTGATCGGCCCCCGGTCCACGATAGCCGGCATGATGAAGGTGGACAGGTGCGGCCGGTCCGGCACGTTGACCAGCAGGCCGCGCGCCCGGGCCAGGGCCGCGACCTTGGCGGCCTCGTCCTCATCCTCCCCCGCGGCGAACACCAGGGTCACGCCGTCCAGGTCGTCGGGGGTGAAGGGGCGGTGACGGACCTCGGCGGCCAGGGACGCAAGGTCGGGATGCACCTCGGGCGCTACCACCACCAAGCGGGCGCCCCGGCCTTGCGCGGCGGACCCCGCCACCAGCCGCGCCTTGCGCAGGGCCAATTCCCCCCACCGACGATCAGCGCCGTCTGGCCAGTCAGCGTCAGGAACAGGGGGAAGGCGGACGACATTATACAAAAACACCATGTGAAAGCATTGACGTTCCCTCTTAATGTGTTCGTAAACAGCATATTTGTCGAGGTTGAAGCGGGGGGCGTTTCCATGGACGGCGGCGGCCTGTGGCGCGGCCGCCCCAGCCGGGTCCATTATGGAAAACCACGGTATGTCAACGAACTGAGGTGCCTGGCGGCTTCCGCGGCGCGCAGGTCGGCGCCGCGTCGCAATACTGCCATGCATGGCGCCGGTGTTGTGGCTGGATTATTTCACGCGCTGGAAGTGGTTAATCCGCCGTCATGCAGGCAAAGCCTTGGCTCGGCTGGGGTCTGGGAAGCCAGGTTATCAGCGCGCCTCATAATAACATCAATGAACTGTTATTAATGTTTCGGTTGACACAGATTGCGGTGTCGTTTGTCATGGGCGTCAACAACACGGAAGGGGTGCGCCATCCTGTCACAGGGGGTGCCTTCGCTCCGCCGGGGTGGGCCACCGGGCCTCGCCCGAACGCTTGAGGGGGATACCGAATGCATCGCAGAACACTGTTGACCGCCATGGCGGGTGCCGCCGGCGTGGCCATGCTGGGGTCGGTGCGCGCGCGCTCCGCCTCGCAGTTGCTGAACGTGTCCTATGACCCGACACGGGAATTCTACAAGGAATATAACGACCTGTTCGCCAAGGAATGGGCCAAGGCGTCCGGCGGCGACCAGGTCAGCGTCAACACCTCCCACGGCGGGTCGGGCAAGCAGGCCCGCGCCGTCATCGATGGGCTGGAGGCGGACGTCGTCACCCTGGCGCTGGCCTACGACATCGACGCCATCGTCGAGAATGGCGGCCTGATCAACAAGGATTGGCAGAAGCGCCTGCCCTATAACTCCACGCCCTACACCAGCACCATCGTGTTTCTGGTGCGCAAGGGCAACCCCAAGGGCATCAAGGATTGGCCGGACCTGCTGAAGCCGGGGGTGGAGGTCATCACCCCCAACCCGAAGACGTCCGGCGGCGCCCGCTGGAACTATCTGGCGGCCTGGGGCTATGCCCGCGCCAAGGGCGGTGACGCGGCGGCCCGCGACTACATCAAGGCGCTGTTCAAGAAGGTGCCGGTGCTGGACACCGGGGCGCGTGGCGCCACCACCACCTTCGTGCAGCGCGGTCTGGGCGACGTGCTGCTGGCCTGGGAGAACGAGGCCTACCTCGCCATCCAGGAACTGGGCCCGGGCGAGTTCGAGCTGGTGACCCCGTCCGTCTCCGTCCTGGCGGAACCGCCGGTGGCGGTGGTGGACAAGGTGGTGGACCGCCACGGCACCCGCCGGGTGGCGGAGGCCTACCTGCAGACCCTGTACACCCAGCCGGCGCAAATTCTGGCGACCAAGCACTTCTACCGCCCGCGTGATCCCGTGGTGCTGCAAGAGGTGGTGAACAAGTTCGCCAAGGTGGAACTGTTCGACATCTCCACCTTCGGCGGCTGGCACGATGCCCACAAGGCCCACTTCGCCGATGGCGGCAGTTTCGACCAACTGTACCAGCCGGGCTGAGGCCGGCCCCTTCACTTCGGTGCCAAGCGCGCCGCCGTCCGGGATGCCGGGCGGCGGCGTTTGGCATTTAGATGTAGAGGGCCGCCGCGCCTCTTCCGCATCCTGCCGTCCCAACGGTACTGTCATCGGCTTAAAGCCACGGAAGTGGCAACAGGGAAGGGGATGGACGTGCGCAAGGGACTGTTTGCCGGCGTGGCCGGCCTGGGTGTGGCCGCGATCCTGTGGGCGGGGGCAGGGCTGGCGCAGTCCCCGGCGCCCACCCCCAAGGCATTGGAACTGGCACGGGCGCTGGCCGACAGGGTCAACGCCGACGACCTGATGCAACAGGTGCTGGCCGCCACGGTGCAGCCGCTGACCTTCAACCTGAAGGCCGCGAATCCGGGGCGGGAGGCCGAAGTGGACGCCCTGTTCGAGCACACGCTGCTGCCGGCGTTCCGTAAGGCCATGGCGCCGGTCATCGACAGCTATGCCCAGGCCTACGCTGCGCGCTTCACCGAGGCGGAGCTGAAAACCATCCTGGACTTCTACGACTCACCCACGGGCGCCAAGATGCTGAAGGAAATGCCGGTGGTGCAGCAGCGCGGCCGGGGCCGGGCGCAGGCCCTGCTGCCCCAGGCCCTGGGGCCGGTGGTGAGCGATTTCATCACCACCTGCAAGGGCAAGGGCCTGGCCATCCCCCAGGGGTGAGGGGGCGTCGGCCCGACCAGAGCTACCGATGTAAGCCCCCCTGCGACATTCAGCCCAGAGTGGTGGTGGATGATGTTCGTCGGCCGGCCGCTGCGCTACCCTGACGCACTCAATCCACCATCATAAGTGGCCGTGAGGCCAGAAGGGGAGTGCGGGTGTTTAAGAGAATTGCCGCCGGTTTGATCGGCGTGTGCATCATGGCCGCCGTGCCGGCTTATGCCCAGACCGCCGCGCCGCCGTCACCCAAGGCGTTGGAACTGGCGCATAAACTGGTGGCCAAGACGAATGCCGCCAACCTGATGCAGCAGCTCATCCCCACGGTCATCGAACCCGTGGTGCAAAAGCTGAAGATCGTCAATCCGGGGCGCGAGGCCGACGTGCAGGCCCTGGTGGACAAGCGCCTGCTGCCCGATTTCAATACGGCGATGGTTCCGTTCTTCGACGCCGTCGCCGCGACCTATGCGGACCATTTCACGGAAGCGGAACTCGGGCAGATCCTGGCCTTCTATGACACGCCGGCCGGGGCCAAGCTGCTCACCGAAATGCCGGCGCTGCTGCAGCAGACCATGGCCAAGTCCAAGACCATGCTGCCGCCCGTCCTGGGCAAGGTGATGAATGACTTCGCCGCCGCCTGCAAGGGCGAGGGCCTGACGGTGCCCCAAGGCTGATCCTGCACCGAAGAGGGGGCGGTGCCCATCGGCGCCGCCCAATCCCCAGGGGGCGTCCTCACCTGGTGGCAATTCGCCCTATGAGCGGCTGGCGTCCCGGCCACATCGCCAGTAAAGTGCCCCCGCCGTTTCGATCCGCCCCATGCGCGCCCCGCTATCGGGTGGCCCTGACCCCCCTGAATGCCAAGGGGGCGGCCCCGTCGTCGACCGCGACGCTGGCATGCTGCGACTGCAAACGGCTCTCAATTTTTATAATTGGAATTATTCTAAGATGCGGCTATGGTCCTGTTCGTCGGTAGGGCGAACGCCGCAGGGCCCCGGATGGGGATCGCGGCCGGTGCGCCCCACCGAAAACAACGCGATTGCCAATCCGCGACTGACCAATTTCAACCAGCCAAGGAATTAATGATGTCCCTCATCAATACCGAAGTGAAGCCCTTCAAGGCGACCGCTTATCACAACGGCAAGTTCGTGCCCGTTACCGAGGCCGACCTGAAGGGCAAGTGGTCCGTGGTGGTGTTCTACCCGGCCGACTTCACCTTCGTATGCCCGACCGAGCTGGGCGACCTGGCTGACAACTACGCCGAGTTCCAGAAGCTGGGCGTGGAGATCTACGGCGTGTCGACCGACACCCATTTCACCCACAAGGCCTGGCACGACACCTCCGACACCATCGCCAAGGTGCAGTACCCGCTGGTCGGCGACCCGACCGCCACGCTGGCCCGCAACTTCGACGTCCTGATCGAGGAAGAGGGCCTGGCCCTGCGCGGCACCTTCGTGATCAATCCCGAAGGCCAGATCAAGCTGTGCGAGATCCACGACAATGGCATCGGCCGTGACGCGTCGGAGCTGCTGCGCAAGGTGAAGGCCGCCCAGTACGTGGCCAGCCACCCCGGCGAAGTGTGCCCGGCCAAGTGGACCGAGGGTGCCGAGACCCTGAAGCCGTCGCTGGATCTGGTCGGCAAGATCTGATCCCGCGCTGGTTGATGCCGGACCGGGACGGTGACGTCCCGGTCCCTGTCCGGGGGCCCTCGGGTCCCCGGATGCCTCCGGGCCCTGCGCCCTTGGAGGCTTAGGTCCGGGCCGTGACGCCGCCGTGACGCTATGGGTGGCGCGCCCGCTTGAACAGTCCGCCTGCGATATTACGTTTCCAAAATGCGCACCTGGCCGCCGCATGGCGCCGGTGACCGCCCCCTCTTTGCCCGCCCTTCCCCTCCCTCTCCGCCAGAAAGCCCGCCCCGATGTTGGACGCCAATCTCAAGACCCAATTGAAGGCCTACCTGGAACGGGTGAAGCAGCCGATCGAGATTGTTGCTTACCCGGACGATAGCGCCACCTCCCGCCAGATGATGGAGTTGCTGGCCGATATCGCCGAAGCCTCCACCCTGGTGAACATCAACGAGAACGTGGACGGCGCCGGCCGCCGCCCGTCCTTTACCGTGAACCGTCCGGCCGGCGACATCGGCATCCGCTTCAGCGGCCTGCCCATGGGCCACGAGTTCACCTCGCTGGTGCTGGCGCTGCTGCAGGCCGGCGGCTATCCGCCCAAGGTCAGCGACGAGGTGATCGAGCAGATCAAGGCCATCGAGGGCGACTACCACTTCGAGACCTTCATCTCGCTGACCTGCCACAACTGCCCCGACGTGGTGCAGGCGCTGAACCTGATGGCGGTGCTGAACCCCCGCATCCGCCATGAGATGATCGATGGCGGCGTCTTCCAGGATGAGGTGACCAAGCGCCAGATCATGGGCGTGCCGGCCATCTTCCTGAACGGCGAACC
The DNA here is from genome assembly GCF_036348415.1 of Nitrospirillum karajorum. Lineage (NCBI taxonomy): Bacteria > Pseudomonadati > Pseudomonadota > Alphaproteobacteria > Rhodospirillales > Azospirillaceae > Nitrospirillum > Nitrospirillum karajorum. Next base: position 541,130 of record NZ_JAZBQB010000001.1, on the reverse strand, counting down.
CTTCGGCCAGGGCCGCATGGACCTGGAGGAGATCCTGGCGAAGCTGGACACCAGCTCCGTCGCCCGTGAGGCCGCCAAGATCGACGCCAAGGACCCGTTCGACGTGCTGGTGGTGGGCGGTGGCCCCGCCGGCGCCGCGGCCGCCATCTACGCCGCCCGCAAGGGCATCCGCACCGGCATCGTGGCGGAGCGCTTCGGCGGCCAGGTCATGGACACGCTGGGCATCGAGAACTTCATCTCCGTCACCGCGACGGAGGGGCCCAAGCTGGTGCGCAGCCTGGAAGAGCATGTCCGCAGCTATGAGGTGGACATCATGAACCAGCAGCGCGCCAAGGCCCTGGCCACGGTCGACGGCCTGCACGAGGTGACGCTGGAAAGCGGCGCCAAGCTGAAGGCCAAGGCCCTGATCCTGGCCACCGGCGCCCGCTGGCGCGAAATGAAGGTGCCGGGCGAGGAGCAGTACAAGACCAAGGGCGTGGCCTTCTGCCCGCACTGCGACGGCCCGCTGTTCAAGGGCAAGCGCGTGGCGGTGATCGGCGGCGGCAACTCCGGTGTCGAGGCGGCCATCGACCTGGCCGGCATCGTCGCCCACGTCACGCTGCTGGAGTTCGACAGCCAGTTGCGCGCCGACGCTGTGCTGGTGACCAAGCTGAAGAGCCTGGCCAACGTCACCATCCTGACCCAGGCCCAGACCACCGAGGTCACGGGCGACGGCCAGAAGGTGAACGGCCTGGTCTATAAGGACCGCGCCTCGGGCGAGACGCACCGCCTGGCGCTGGAAGGCATCTTCGTGCAGATCGGCCTGCTGCCCAACACCGATTGGCTGCGCGGCACGGTGGAACTGACCCAGCGCGGCGAGGTGATCGTCGGCCACCATGGTGAAACCTCCGTCCCCGGCATCTTCGCCGCCGGCGACGTCACCACGGTGCCCTACAAGCAGATCATCATCGCCATGGGCGAGGGGGCCAAGGCCTCCCTGGGCGCCTTCGACCACCTGATCCGGTCGTCGGTGCAGGCCGCCTGAGTCGCACCCGCGTCAAGTACAGCGCCCACCTGGGGTGGCGCCGGACCGGTCCGGCGCCCTCTCCAGGTGGGCGTTTTTATTGGGGGAATCGGGGTTGCCGAGAGGACAGGTGACGGGCCTGCCACCACGTCCCTAAACTGCCCGCCTGACCCCCCATCCGGACTATTCCACCTCATGTCCCATCCCGGCTTCATCCACCTGCGCACCCATTCCGCCTACTCGTTGTCCGAGGGGGCGATCAAGGTGAAGGAGCTGGTGAAGCTGTGCACCAAGAACGCCATGCCGGCGGTGGCGGTGACGGACACCGGCAATCTGTTCGGCAGCCTGGAATTCGCCATGGCGGCGTCCGACGCGGGCGTGCAGCCCATCGTCGGCTGCCAGATGTGGATCGGCCGCTGGGGCCCGGCGGCAACCACGCGCGGGCCACAGCGCCCCGGCACCTTCGGCGCGGACCAACTGGTGCTGCTGGCCCAGAACGCCCAGGGCTACGCCAACCTGATGGAACTGATCAGCAAGGCGTACATGGAGACGGAGCCGGGGCTGGAACCCCAGGTGTCCGTGGCGGCGCTGGACGGGCACAGCGACGGCCTGATCGCGCTGACCGGCGGCATCCATGGCGGGGTGGGGCGCCTGCTGCTGGAAGGCCAGGCCCCAGCCGCGACCGAGCTGTTGCTGGAACTGAAGCGCCTGTTCCCGGGCCGTCTCTATGTCGAGCTGATGCGGCATGACAAGGACACCGCCATCGGCCGGGCGGAGCGGCGCATCGAGGGCGCGCTGGTCGATCTGGCCTATGCCCACGACCTGCCGCTGGTCGCCACCAACGACTGCTACTTCGCCACCGCCGACATGTACGAGGCGCACGACGCCCTGCTGTGCATCGCCGACGGCGCCTTCATCATGCAGGACGACCGCCGGCGCCTGACCCCCGACCACTACTTCAAGAGCGCGAAGGAGATGCGGGAGTTGTTCGCCGACCTGCCGGAAGCGGTGGACAACACGGTGGTGGTGGCCCAGCGCTGCGCCTACATGCCGCGCAAGATCAACCCCATCCTGCCCAACTTTCCCACCGTGGAAGGCCGGACGGAGGCGGAGGAACTGCGCGCCCAGGCCCATGACGGCCTGACCTTCCGCCTGAACCGCTACGTCTTCACGGCGGAGATGACGGAGGAGGAGAAGGCGGACACGGAGAAGCGCTACCGCGAGCGCCTGGATTACGAACTGTCCGTCATCGAGCGGATGAAGTTCCCCGGCTACTTCCTCATCGTGTCGGACTTCATCAAGTGGGCCAAGGACAACGGCATCCCCGTGGGGCCGGGCCGTGGCTCGGGCGCCGGCTCGCTGGTCGCCTGGTCGTTGCTCATCACCGACCTGGACCCCATCCGCTTCGGCCTGCTGTTCGAGCGTTTCCTGAATCCGGAACGCGTGTCCATGCCCGACTTCGACGTGGACTTCTGCCAGGACCGCCGCGACGAGGTCATCCGCTACGTCCAGGCCAAGTACGGCCACGACCGCGTCGCCCAGATCATCACCTTCGGTAAGCTGCAGGCCCGCGCCGTGCTGCGCGACGTGGGGCGCGTGCTGCAGATGCCCTATGGCCAGGTCGACCGCATCTGCAAGATGGTGCCTAACAACCCGGCCAACCCCGTCACCCTGCAGGAGGCGCTGGACGGCGAGCCGCTGTTGCAGGAGATGCGCCGCCAGGATGAGACGGTGGACCGCCTGATCGGCGTGGCGCTGAAGCTGGAAGGGTTGTACCGCCACGCCTCCACCCACGCCGCCGGCGTGGTGATCGGCGACCGCCCGCTGGACCAGCTGGTGCCGCTGTACCGCGATCCGCGGTCCGACATGCCGGTCACCCAGTTCAACATGAAGTATGTGGAACTGGCCGGCCTGGTGAAGTTCGACTTCCTGGGCCTGAAGACCCTGACGGTACTGCAGAAGGCGGTGGAGCTGATCCGGCCGCTCAACCCCGACCTGGACCTGCTGAACCTCGACCTGTACGACGAGAAGACCTACAGGCTGTTGGGCCGGGCCGAGGCGTCGGGCGTGTTCCAGCTGGAAAGTTCGGGCATGCGCGACGTGCTGCGCCGCATGAAGCCCAACCGCATCGAGGACATCATCGCGCTGGTCTCGCTGTATCGGCCGGGCCCGATGGACAACATCCCCAAGTACATCAAGGTGAAGGACGGGCAGGAAGAGCCCGACTACATGCATCCCTCGCTGGAGCCCATCCTGAAGGAGACCTTCGGGATCATGGTGTACCAGGAACAGGTGATGCAGATCGCCCAGGTGCTGGCGGGCTACAGCCTGGGCGGCGCCGACCTGCTGCGCCGCGCCATGGGCAAGAAGATCAAGGAGGAGATGGAGAAGGAGCGTTCCAAGTTCGTCGACGGCGCCACGGCGCGCGGCGTGGACGCGGAGCAGGCGGGCCTGATCTTCGACCAGGTCAACAAGTTCGCAGGGTACGGCTTCAACAAGTCGCACGCCGCCGCCTACGCCCTGGTCGCCTACCAGACGGCCTACCTCAAGGCCAATTACCCGGTGGAGTTCATGGCCGCGTCCATGACGCTGGATCTGGGCAACACCGACAAGCTGAACCAGTTCCGCCAGGAACTGGACCGGCTGAAGATCAAGCTGCTGCCGCCGGACATCAACAGATCGGGCGACATCTTCCGCGTGGAGGACCTGCCCAACGGCGATCGCGCCGTGCGCTATGCCTTGGCGGCGGTCAAAGGGGTGGGTGGCCCTGCCATGGCGGCGGTGGTGGCGGAGCGGGACGCGGGCGGCCCCTACCGCGACCTGTTCGACTTCGCCCGCCGCCTGGACAACAAGGTCATCAACAAGCGCCAGCTGGAGAACCTGGCCGCCGCCGGCGCCTTCGACAGCCTGGTGCCCAACCGCCACCAGGTTCATTCCGCCATCGAAATCATGTTGCGCTACGCGCAGGCGGAGGCGGCGGAGCGCGAGAGCGGCATGAACAGCCTGTTCGGCGCGTCGGCGCCGCTGAAGGCGCCGGAGCTGCCGCGCGTGGTGGATTGGGAGCCGCTGGAAAAGTTGCGGCACGAGTTCGAGGCCATCGGCTTCTACCTGTCGGCCCACCCGCTGGACGCCTTTGCCGCCCCTCTGGCCAAGCTGAAGGTGGTGCGTTTCGCCGACCTGCCCGGCATCGTGGCGCGCGGTGGCGGGTCCACCCGCTTCCGCATGGCCGGCATCGTCGTCGCCCGGCAGGAGCGTACGGCCAAGAGCGGCAACCGCTTCGCCTTCATCGGCATGTCCGACGCGTCAGGCGTTTACGAGGTGACGCTGTTCTCCGAGGCGCTGGCCCCGGCGCGCGAGCATCTGGAGCCGGGCAAGGCCGTGCTGATGACGGTGGACGTGCAGCAGAACGGGGAGGAGTTGCGCCTCACCGGCAGCGGCGTGCAGTTGCTGGAGGATGAGGTCGCCAAGGTGGCGTCTGGCCTGCGCGTGACCGTGAAGGATGAGACGCCGGTGGAAGGCTTGCAGACGGTGCTGAAGCGCCTGCCGGCGGGCCGGGGCAAGATCCACCTGATGGTGGAGGTCGACCGGCTGGAGGTGGAACTGGTGCTGCCCCAAGCCTATCAGATCAGCAGCGCCAGCCGCTCCGCCCTGCGCTCCATTCCCGGCGTGATCGATGTCCAGGATATCTGAGCCCAAACGAAAAAAGGCGGCTCCCGTGATGGGAGCCGCCCTTTCATGCCTGGCGGTGGCGCCTTAGTTCATCGCGCCCTGCATGCCGCCGGCCGCACGCTCGCTGTCCGGGATGCCCGGGGTGGCGCACATGGTGCTGACCTGCACCCAGCCGCCCTGGCCCTGGTCGCTGACGGGGGCGTCACCCTCGCCGGCCCGCATGGACGACTTGATGACCCACTGGCCACCCTGGCTTTCAACCCAGGTGTCGATACCTTCCACACGGCCCTTGCCCTGCGGCATGCCGAACACCACCGGGGCGGTCCACACGCGGGGCTCGGTGCCTTCCAGGCAAACCGGCTTGGGCACGGTGTCGCCCGGCTTCATGGCCGTGTTCACCTTGCCGGTGCCGGTGGAAATCATGCCCTGCGGCCGGATGATGTAGGTGCGGGTTTCGGTGCTGTACGACGACGTGCTCGTCGTCGTGGCCGGGCCGATGGCCCCCTCGTCACCCATGGGGGCCGGCGGCGGGGCGTTGGCCTCGGGCGGGGCCATGGTGGTGTCATTGGGGTCGTTCGCGGTCGGGGCCCCGGTCTGGGCCAGGGCCGTGCCGCCGATCAGACCAGTGGCCAACAGCGTGGCCGCAAGCAGGTGCATCCGCATGTCCATCTCCTTCGTGTTCGATCGGCCTGATCCAGGTTGGCGCGCCGCCTGATACCAAACCCCAAACAGACGGGGAGGGTTCCCGCACGCTATGGGGCGCGGGCTGGCGGCGACATCAGCCGTGAACCTGGATCGGCCATCGGTGAAACTTGGCGGTTCAATGTGTGGGCGGGGGGAATACTGTAAAGCTGCCCTGCGGTTATTGATGCCGCCGGATTGTGTCCACCGTTGGGCCGAATCTGGATGGTGATGGGGCTTGTTTGTTACAACCCTGCCGGAAATTTCCCACCGTGGTCCGGCGTCAGGCCGCCGGGCCGACATCCTCCGCCGCGGGGTCATAGGCGTTGACGTGGGGAATGCGGGCCAGCAGGCGGCCCAGCAGGTTGATCAGGGTGTCGACCTCGCGCGGGCTGAGGTCCGCCAACAGCCGCCGTTCCCGCTCCAGCGCCATGACCAGGATGCGGTCATGCAGGTCACGGCCGGCCACGGTCAGCGCTGCCTCGCGGCCGCGGGGTTCCGCCGGGCGGAACTGGATCAGGCCACGATCCTCCATCAGGGCATAGCTGCGGCTGACGGCCGCCTTGTCCATGCCGATGATCTGGCAGATGCGGGCGGCGGTGCACCAAGGCTCCGCCACCAGGTGGACGATGATGCGCCATTCCACCACCCCGATGCCGAAATGCTTGAAGTAGAGCCGTGAGGCGCCGCTGGACAGCTTGTTGGCGATGGAGTTCAGAAAGGCCGGAACATAGCGGTCCATGTCCAGCTTGGGACCCATGTCCAAGGTCAGGTCGTTGACCGGCAGCGCCACCGGCTGCGGGCGGGAAGGGGGCATGGTGGGTCCTGTCCTCATGCGCGACCCCGTCTTCGGGGGGTCTTGTTCCCACGAACACCAGGCCGGGGCCGAACCCCGTCCAGGCTTGTGATCGCAATGACCTTGGCACCATGGCCCGGAATGCACAAGACCCGGTTCGCGGTGCGAACCGGGTCTTGCGAGGAGAATGATGGCGCCCAGGGGCCGGCTTACTTGCTGTCGTAGTCGGGGATGGACGGGAACTGGTCCGGGTCCACCTTGCCGTTGCGGATGTAGTTGTTCTGCCGCTGGCGGTACAGGGACCGCATCGTGGCGTAATAGTCCACGCTGTTGCGCTTCATGTCGTCCAGCACATCCAGGTACTGGGCGCGCAGGTCGACCGCGTACACACCGGCGCGGGTGTAGCTGGCCCAGTCGTCATGGGTGTTGCTCAGGTACCGCGACACCGGGTCGCCATAGGCCTCGACACCGAAGCCGACGGCGTCGCGCAACGTGCTGGACCCCAGGAAGGGCAGCACCAGGTAGAAGCCCTCGGGCACGCCCCAGACGGCCAGGGTTTGGTCGAAGCTCTCATACTCGTAGGTCAGCCCGTGATCGCCCGCCACGTCGATCAGCCCGCCCAGCCCGATGGTCGAGTTGATCAGGAAGCGTTCGGTCGCGACGCTGGCGCCGTCCCAGTCGCCTTGCAGCAGCTTGTTGGCCAGCGTCAGGGGGGAGCGCAGGTTCCACAGCACGTTGCGGATGCCCGTCTGCGCGAAGTCCGGCATCACGGTGCGGTAGACCTTGGCGGCCGGACGCAACAGCACCGTGTCCACGCCCTCGTTGAACCAGAAGATGGCGCGGTTCATCCCCTCCAGCGGGTCGTTGGCGTCCTCCTCCTGTGCGGCGGCGATGGCGGCGCGCGCCTCGGCCGTCTTGGCCTCGGCCACCTCCGTGCGGGCTTCGCCGCCGGCGGCATCGGCCGCCGGCGCGGTGGGCTGGCTGGCGTCCGCCGCCGTTGTTTCCTGCGCACGACCGGCGGCCGGCAGCAGCAGGGGCAGCGCCAGCAGGCCCGCCAGGGCGGTGGCCTTCAGGCCCGGCCGGCGGGTCCGGACGGCCCGGGGGGCGGCCAACGGGGCGATCAGGGGGGTGGACGGAACAGTGGTGGAACCGGGACGCAGCATCGGGGGGATGCCTCCAGCAACGGGATAGGAAAGGCCGGAACCGGCCGGGGGTGGGATGCCGTCTGGCCTGGGCACGCGGGCCCATGCTCCATACGGATGGAACGGCCAGAACCTGTCATGCCGTCCAAACTCAACCATAACGGGGCGCCGGCCAGGCCCAAATGGGAAAATTTGCGGCCCTGTTGCCGCCTGCGCATGGCGGCTTTGTCATTTGGGGGGCGTTGTAAAAGTGTTGTTTACCAACGGGGCAGCGCCAACCATGCTGGGCGCCGGCGGGTTTCACGGCCCAGGCTGCGACAGTTTGCGCGGCCAGGGGGCGTAAAAGAGCCGATTACGCGGCTGTGCCGGGCGGAAAAGCAGCCACGCCGCACCGTTGAGACCGCGCGCTTCGCGCAACATAAAGGAACACCCGATGCATCGCCATCCCGCGCCGCGCCATCGCCTCCTTCGTCCGGCCCTGCTCGGCGTCCTGACGCTGACGGCGGCGTGCTCCAGCCATAAGACCTTCTACAACGTCACCACGCCGCTGGGGCAGACGTTGGGCCGCACCCCGTCGGAGGATGCGGCCAAGGTGGCCTTGCGCGCCTGGTTCATCCGCGTGGACAGCAACCAGGATGGCAAGCTGTCGCGTGAGGAATTCCAGGCGGAGGCCGACGCGGTGTTCGCCCATTACGACCTGAACGGCGACGGCGCCCTGAACGTGACGGAACTGGAGAAGGTGCGCCAGGCCGACCGCATGGCCATGATGGGCCAGGACGGCCGGCCGCCGCGGGGAGGGCCTGGTGGCGGACCTGACGGCAATCCGCAAGGCGCCGGCCCGGATGGAACGCCGCCCGAGGACGGCCCAAGCGGGATGCCAAGCGGGATGGGGGGGCCTGGTGGCCGGGGCGGCGGCATGGGTGGTGGCCGGGGCGGGGTCGACCCCATCATGGCCGCCGACACCAACCTGGATTTCCGGGTGACCCGGGAAGAGTTCCGCGCCTATGCCCAGGCCCTGTTCGAGGTCATCGATGCCAACCACGATGGCCAGTTGACGCTGGAGGAGATCGAGAAGGTCGACCTGACGGTGCAGGAACCGGGTGGTGGCGGCCGGGGCGGCCCCGGCGGCGGCCCCGGTGGGGGCATGGGCGGTGGTCGTCACGGCGGTGGGGGCATGGGGGGTGGCGGTATGGGGGGTGGCCCCGGCGGTATGTGACCATCCCGCGTCAGCCGATGAAGGCGGTCGAAATCGGCCGCCGGAATCGGTTAAGGTCCTTTCCGACAAGGCTTTGGCCCCATCATGCCCTCCGCCGCCAGCCGGCGGTCAGCCCCTCGGAAGGATGCTCATGGACCGGTGGATCGAAAGCGTGCTGTTCGCCAGCCGCTGGCTGCTTGCCCCCCTTTACATTGGCCTGGTGGTGGCCCTGCTGCTGCCGCTCGCCGGCTTCGTCCATGAGCTGTGGCTGCTGGTCAACCACCTGCTCACCGCCACCTCGCATGAAATCATCCTGGGCCTGCTGTCGCTGATCGACCTGTCGCTGATCGCCAACCTGGCGCTGATGGTGATCTTCGCGGGCTATGAGAATTTCGTCTCCAAGATCAGCGTCGCCAGCCACGCCGACCGCCTGGAATGGATGGGTGAGGTCGACTTCGGCGGCCTGAAGCTGCGCCTCATCGCCTCCATCGTCGCCATCTCCGGCATCCAGTTGCTGCGCGCCTTCATGAGCGTCGGCGACTACAGCGACCGCGACCTGATGTGGTCGACCCTCATCCATGTGGTCTTCGTGATGTCCGGCGTGCTGCTGGCCCTGATGGACTACCTGACGGCGAAGGCCCACAAGCTGGAGCATTGAGAGGGGGAGGGGCGCGGCATGCCCCTCACGCCGCCCGCCCTTCCGCGTGCCGCGCCCGGAGTGCCGTCACCACCCGCTGGATGACGGGCGCCCAGTCGCCCTGCCTCTGCTGGCGGAACAGGCGGGTGGCGGGATACCAGGGGGTGTCCTGGCTATCCAGGCGCCAGCGCCAGTCGGGCGCGAACGGCAGCAGCAGCCACACAGGTCGGCCCAGCGCTCCCGCCAGATGGGCCACCGCCGTATCGACCGTGATCACCAGGTCCAGCGCCGCCAGCAGCGCCGCCGTGTCGGTGAAGCCGTCCAGCGCGATGTCGGCCATGCCCAGCGCCGCCAGCGTTTCCTCATCCCCCTGCCGCCGATCCGTCTGCACGGGCCAGAGCGCCATGTCGGACATGGCGGCCAAGGGGCTGGCCAGGTCGGCGAGAGGGATGCTGCGCAGCCGGTCGGCCCGGTGCGCCGGGTTCCCCGACCACGCCAGGCCGACGTTGAGCGTCCCAGCGGTCAACCTGCCGCGCCAGGCGCGCACCCGGTCGGGGTCCGCGGCCAGGTAGGGCGCCGGTACCGTCAGGTCCTCGGCACTTCGTACCCCCAGCGCCGCCGGCAGGCTCATCAGCGGCACGTGCAGGTCGAAGGCCGGCAAGGGGCGCCCCCGCGCCGTCACCTCCACCCCGGTTACCCCCATCCCCGCCAGTCCGCCGCGCAGCAGGGCCAGCAGCGGGGGCTGCACCTCCAGCACCACCCTTCCGCTTCCGGCGTCACCGATGGGTAGACGCGCCAGGAAACGGGCGAACTGCAGGGTGTCACCCAGCCCTTGCTCGGCATGCACCAGCAGGGTGCGGCCCGCGAGATCCTCCCCTTGCCATTCCGGCACGGTGAATCCCCGGTCGGCCAGATCCTCCACCCCACCGCGCCAGCGCCAGCCATAGGCGGACCATCCCCGGGCGTCGTCGCCGGCCAGCAGCCAGGCCAGCGCCTCGTTGAAGCGCACCACGCCATTGTCCGGCGCCAGGTCGGCGGCCCGTGCATGTACGGCCAACGCCTCTTCCACCTTTCCCTGTTCCGCCAGGGCCTGTCCCAGGTTGGACAGATAGGTCGCGTCCATGGGCGCCAGGGCGACGGCGCGGCGGTAGCTCTCCACCGCCGCCGCGCCGTGTCCCGCCAGTTGCAGCGCTGTGCCCAGATTGACATGGACGTTGGCGGCGTCGGGCGCCAGCGCCGCGGCCCGCCGGTGCAGGGCCAGCGCCTGCTCCAGCTGCCCCTCCGCCTGCAGCACCAGGCCCAGGTTGGTCAGGGCGTCCGGCCACTCGGGATGCAGACGCAGGGCGCGGCCATAGGCGGCCTTGGCCTCGGCCCGCCGCGCCTGGTCGGCCAGGACGTTGCCGAGGCCCAGGAAGGCGGCGGCGTTGTCGGCGTCGCGGCGGATGGCGTCGGCATAGGCCGCCAGGGCGGCGGCCTTGTCACCCGCCCCCTCCAGGGCCATGCCCAGCGTGACGCGGATATCGGCGTCCCCGGGGGCCAGCGCCGCCGCCATGCGGAAGGCGGCGATGGCTCCGGCCAGCTCGCCCATGCCCTGGCGCGACAGGCCCAGGCGCAGATGGGCGTCGGCGTCGCCCGGTTGCAGGAACAGGATGCGCTGATAGGCGATGACGCTGTCGGCCAGGTGCCCCAGGGCATGGAAGGCGTCACCCAGGGCCCGCAGGGCCGCGACGTTGCCCGGCTGGGCCGCCGCCACTCCGGAGAGCATCTCCGCCCCCTCGACCAGCCGTCCGGTCCGACAGAGGATGACGCCCAGCAGGTGCAGCACGGCCGTTTCATTGGGCAGGCGGTGCAGGATGATCCGGCACAGCCGTTCCGCCTCATCCAGGCGGCCGGCACGGTCATGATGCTGCGCCTGCCCGAACAGGGCCGCCAGCTCCGGCGATACCATCAATCGTTCCTTGGATACCGCCGTCATGTCGCTGCCCCCAATTCCCCCGATGCTTGCAGTGTGGCGAGAAGGGGGCGGCCCACCACCGGCGGGGCGGCGCCCGCCCCTTGCGGAAATACCGCGCCAGCTTTGGCGTCCTCATCCGTGTAGCTAAAATTGAATCTATTTTTGCCGGTTGGGGCGGGGCAGTGCTCCGAGTTGCCGGCAGGGGGTGGGGGCGGCGATGCTGAGCAGTCTGGCGATCTCCGGAGCCGGGGTGGAGTCCTTCGATTTCCGCTTCTCCAGCGGCGTGCTCACCCCCAACGACATCCTGGACAGCGCCACCACCCCGCCGGGGCGATATGTGTGGGAGGTGGCGCGCCGCACCCTGGCCGCTTGCCCGGATGCCGATGCCGTGGTGGTCGCCAACCCCATCCTGCCCATTCGCGGCAGCCGCCTGGCCAAGCTGGCGCTGGCGGGTGGGCCCTTGCCCTGCCCGGCGGTGCTGACGGACGAGGGCACCTTCCCCATCGCCTACATCCTGCCGCGCCGGCTGCTGGACGAGGGGCTGGGGCGCTTCCTCTGCCTGCTGTCGGTCAGCCGCTCCGCCGCCGACGCCCAGCTGCTGTCGCGCCTGACGGGGGGTGGCTTCGTGCCCCGGCGGCCCACCACCCTGCGCGCCATCGGCACCCTGCCGGAAAGCACGCCCCAGGGCTATGTCCTGGGCGACAATCTGCAGGCCTGGCTGGTCCAGTGCGTCAACGCCGTCACCCTGATGCGCCAGCGCGACGATTGGCGCGACCTGCCGTTCGCCGCCCACCATCCCGGCCACGCCGGCGACGTGCTGTTCTTCAGCCTGGCCTCCCGCCTGGTGCGGGATGAGCATCTGGCCTTTCAAAGCCAGGTGGTGTGCAGCGCCTACCTGGATATCTTCCATGATTGCGGCAACCGGCTGGCGCCCATCGTGCTGGACATCCCGCCGGCCCCCCGCAACACCGACGTCGGCGATGGGCAGTATTTCATCGACAGCCTGGCCCACCTGCCGCCCGGCGTGGCGGAGGAGACCTTCATCGTCTTCTCCCGCTATTCCAAGGCCTACGCCAAGTCGCCTTTCAACCTGATCGACCATGCGCGGTTCAGCCTGGGCGACCCGGTGGCCACCTTCGCCGATACGCTTTATGGGCGCCCGCCCCCGCTCCCCCATCATACCGCCGCAAGTCAGGCGGCTCCTTTGACGCCGGACGCGCCGCTCAAGGTGCTGATGCAGCTGACTGGCGGCTGGGACCTCAAGACCTATCCGGCCAAGGAGCGCCGCGTGCTGATCCGCGCCCTGATCGATTTGGGCTGCGCCGTGACGGTCATCGACCTGCCCGACGCCGCCGCCGACGGCGCAACGGTTGTCACGGCCGGCAGCACGGCGGCGCTGAAGGCCCTGCTGGCCGACCATCACGTCTTCCTCAGCGTCGACAGTTTCCCCCTGCATTTCGCCAGCCAAATCCTGGGCCACCCCACGGTGGCCATCTTCGGCTGCACGGCACCCGGCAATTCCGACGCGCCCCGGCGCGCCGGCTACCGCCTGCCGGCACCCGCCTTGCCCTGCGGCCCCTGCGGCTGCCTGGACTATTGCCCCGTGCTGATGATCCGGGAATGCACCAACCAGCCGCGCCCCGCGCAGCTGGTGGCCGCCATCCTGGACGTGGCGGCGGAGGTTTATGGCGCCGGGACCGGCGTGGCGCCGGGCCTGGGCGACGCCGCGTAGACGGGGGAGGGGACCGATGCTGGGCGGTATCGCGATCACCGGTGGACGACTGGAAGCGTTCGACTTCCGTTTTTCCATGGGCCCGCTGTCCCCGGGGGAATTACTGGACAGCGCCACTTCGCCCCCTGGCCGTTATGTGTGGGAGGTGGCGCGCCGTACCCTGGCGCGCGTGCCCCAGGCCGACGCGGTGGTGGTCAGCAACCCCCTGCTGGCCTCGCGCGGGGCCCGGCTGGCCGACCTGCTGCGCGGTGGCGACACGCTGCGCTGCCCGGCGGTGCTGACCGATGCCGAAACCTTCCCCGTCGCCTACGTCCTGCCGCGCACCCTGTTCGACCAGGGGCTGGGCCGCTTCCTCTGCCTGCTTTCCGCCAACCGCGCGGCGACGGACGCGCAACTGCTGTCGCAGCTGACGGGGCAGATCGTCCCCCGGCGCCAGACGCCGCTGAAGCCCCTGGCGCCCCTGCCGAAGATCACCGCGCAGGGCTATATCCTGGGCGACAATCTGGCAGCCTGGCAGACGCAGTGCGCCGACGCCGTACGGCTGATCCGGTCGCGGGCGGATTGGCGCGACCTGCCCTTTGCGGCCCATCATCCGGGCCATGCCGGCGATGTGCTGTTCTTCAGCCTGGCGTCGCGCCTGGTGCCGCCGGAGCGCCTGGCCTTCCGCGCCCAGGTGGTATGCCGCACCTACCTGGACATCTTCCGGGACTGCGGCAACCGGCTGGACCCCATCGTGCTGGACATCCCGCCCGTCAGCCGCACCGGCGACGTCTCGGATGGGCGCTATTACCTGGACAGCCTGGCGCATATCGATCCCCAGGTGCGGGCCGGCACCTTCATGGTTTATTGCCGCTTTTCCAAATCCTATTCCCGGACGCCGTTCAACCTGCTGGACCAGGCGCGCTTCGCCCTGGGCGACCCAGTGGCGACCCTGGATGACACGCTGTATGGCCGGGCCGCGGCTCGGCTTCCCCTGGGGCACAGCCGCTGCGCCCGGCCCCCGGCCCCCTTGCGCGTACTGATGCAGCTGTCGGGCGGCTGGCCGTTGAAGGCCTATCCGGCGCGTCCCGCCCGGGTGCTGATCCAGGCGCTGGCGCGGCTGGGTTGCGCCGTCACCGTGCTGGACGCGCCGGCGGATCTGGTGGCGGCGGGCGCCACCCCGGCCACGGCGGGCAGCACCGACCGGCTGGCCGCCCTGATCCGCGACCATCACGTCGTCCTCAGCGTCGACAGCTTCCCCCTGCATTTCGCCAGCCAGGTGCTGGGTCATCCCACGGTGGCGGTGTTCGGTCCCACCTTTCCCGGCAATTCCGATGCGCCCCGCCGCCTGGGCTATCGCGTTCCATCGCCGGCGCTGCCCTGCGCCCCCTGCGGCGGCTACAAGGCCTGCCCGCTGGATGAGGGGCCGGAGTGCCACAACCATCCCCCACCCGCCGACCTGGTCGCGGCCATCCTGGAGGTGGCGGCGGAGGCGTACGGCGGCGCCGTCCTGCAAAGAGGAGACGCGGCATGATCCCGCCCCTGAGCTTGCGCGTCCTGGCCTTCTTCGACGCCCGTTTCCAGTCCGGTCCCTTGGGTCAGGCCTGCGGCGGCGGCGACCCCTGGGCGCGGGCCCTGGATGCCTATCCCGCCCGCCGCCATCACAGCCCCCTGTTGCAGCCGGGCAAGGCGCTGGGCCGCTATGACCTGGCCGATGCCGCCAGCGCCGGCCGGGTGGTGGCGGTGGCGCGGGCCACGGGCATCGGCGGCTTCGTCCTGGACTGCCACCGTGTCGGCGACCAGTACCTGACCGGCGCGGAGTGCCTGGACGCCTGGTGCGATGACAATTTCGGCCTGGCCTTCCGCTGGACCCCGCCGGCGGGGCCGGTGACGGCGGCGGACGCCGCCGCCCTCATGGCGGCCATCACGGGGTTCAGCCCGCTGTTGGCCGATGGGCGCCAGGTGTTGGTGGTGAATGAGCCCTACCGCCTGCCCGATCCGGCGGGCGCGGTGGCCCTGCTGCGCCAGGTGGCCAGCGTCGCCGGACTGGGCGGCCTTTACCTCGTCGCCACGGCGGCGGAGGCGCGCGGCGGGCTGCTGGATGCCGGCTTTGACGCCTTACTGGACCCCGGGCCGGCGCAGTGGCGCTCCTGCAAGCCGGCGGATCTGCTGAACGGCTACACGTTCTTGCAGGCGGAGGCCGGGCAGGCCGATGGCGGCATGTTCGACGACACCATCATGACCTATGCCCATTTCGTGAACAGCCGCATGGTGGACCGGCCCTCCCGCGGCAAGGTCCTGCCCCGCGTGGTGCTGGACTATGCCGACTGGCCCGACCATCCCCAGGGGGGCGCCACCCTGCTGGCCAGCACGTCCCCCACCCTGTACCGCCGCTTCCTGGCCGGGGCCCTGACCTATGTGGCCCAGCATTTCCCGGAGGACGAGCGGCTGGTCTTCATCGACAGCTGGAACCATTGGCGCCAGCGCAGCCAGATCGAACCCACCACCCAGTTCGGCAGCACCGTGCTGGATGAAACCGCCAACGGCATCCGCCAGGGCGGCTATGTCGCCCTGACCCGCGTGGGCGAGCCCACCCCCGGCCGCACGCCCGGGGTGGATTACGACGCCATCGCCGCGCTCTGCCGCCGGATCGAGGAGGAACTATCAGTCCCCGCCTGATGGTTCGCCCTGTGAAAAGGCGCTGGTGAAGAAGTCGAGCAGGCCGAAGGGGGCGCTGTCGCCCAGGCAGAGATCCAGGATGTGGTGCGCACCCTCGGCCGCCGCCGCACTGCGCGGGAACATCAGGGATTCATAGGCGGCCAGCGCCGCCTCAGTGTCATCGGGATGCGCCACGATGGCCTGCGCCAGTTCGGCGCCGTCCAGCATGGCCAGGTTCGCGCCGTCGCCGGCGGGCGGGGCCAGGTGGGCGGCGTCCCCCAACAGCGTAACGCCCGGCACGCGAGGCCAACGGTGATCGCTGGGCGAAGTATGGAGCAGGCGCGGAACAGGTGGGGTGTCGCTGTGGGTGATCAGCGTGGTCAGGGCCGGGGCCCAGCCCCCGAACTCGGCCGCGATGCGGGCCTTGGCGTCGTCGCCGCCGAAGTCGATGGCGGTGATCCACTCGGCCGGGCGCTTCAGGGCGATGTAGGCGTGCAGGGTGCCGCCTGGTTCGCGGTGGGCGAAGATGCCCTGGCCGGGCATCAGGGCGAACATCCCTCCGCCGCCCACCGCCTCAGCCGTCGCCGGATACCGCGTGTCGGCGTCGAACAGATAGGTGTCGATGAAGGTGGCGCCGACATACACGGGCGCGGCGTCTGATAGCAGCGGCCGGACCTTGGACCAAGCACCGTCGGCCCCGACCAGCACATTGGTGGTGACGGTCGACCCGTCCGTGAAGGTCAGCGTGTGCCGGCCGTCGCCTAGGCCCTTGGCGTTCGCCAGCTTCCGGCCCCACTGGATGGCTCCTGCCGGCAGGCTGTCTAGCAGGATGCGCCGCAGTTCCCCTCGCAGCACCTCGGGCCGGCCGCCGGTGCCGTCGTCCGGCTGGTCCAACAGCAGCCGCCCCTGCGGGTCCAACACCCGCGACGCTTCCCCGCCCGGGTGGATCAGGGCGCGGAACTGGTCGAACAGGCCGGCGGCCTTCAGCGCCATCTGCCCATCCCGTTCATGGATATCCAGCATGCCCCCCTGGGTGCGGGCGCCGGCCGACGCCTCCGCCTCATAGACGGTCGCGGGGATGCCGTTGAGGTGCAGGACGCGGGCGAGGACCAGGCCGCCCAGGCCAGCGCCGACGATGGTGACGGATGGCGTCATCGTGCTTCCTTCAGGGAGAACAAGTTAATGGAACGGCGTTCCACAGATATCAATTGGAACGATGTTCCATGAATGTCAAGATGGCGCCCATGACAAAACGGACCGAGCGGCGCGCGGACGCGCTTTCCAAGGAAAAGATCGTGGCGGCGGCTATCCTCCTTCTCGATACGGAGGGGGAAGGGGGGCTCACCTTCCGCGCCCTGGCCAGCCGCCTGGCGACGGGCAGCGGGGCGATTTACTGGCACATCGCCGACAAGGGGGAATTGCTGGCGGCGGCGACCGACCATGTCGTCACGCGGGCCATGGCGGGGGCCGTATCTGGGGCCATGTCCGCGATTGAGGCCGGCGGGGCGGAACCGCGTGCGGCGATCCGAACCATCGCGCTGGGGATGTTCGATGCCATCGACGCGCACCCTTGGGTGGGCGCCCAGTTTTCCCGTGCGCCGTGGCAGCCGGCGATGCTGCGGGTTTTTGAGGCCATCGGCGCGCGGCTGGGGCAGCTCGGCGTGCCGGAAAGGGCCTGGTTCAACGCCTGGTCGGCGCTGGTGACCTTTATCTTCGGCGCCGCCGGGCAGAACGCGGCGAACGCGCGCATGCAGGCGCCGGGGACGGATCGATCGGCGGCGCTGGCCGACATCGCCGGGGGGTGGTCGCGGCTGGATGCGGCCGAATACCCCTTCCTGCGTCAGGTGGCGCCG
This sequence comes from Nitrospirillum karajorum, assembly GCF_036348415.1. Lineage (NCBI taxonomy): Bacteria > Pseudomonadati > Pseudomonadota > Alphaproteobacteria > Rhodospirillales > Azospirillaceae > Nitrospirillum > Nitrospirillum karajorum. Next base: position 523,831 of record NZ_JAZBQB010000001.1, on the reverse strand, counting down.
CAACTGGGCGCGCACGACGACCGTGACCAATTCCTGGCCGGCGTCGACCTCATCCTGGCGGGGATCGGGACGGTGCGATAAGGAGTCCCCGCCGGCTTGGGACCGGCGGGGACCGAAGGAACTCAGGGCGTGTGATAAATTTCCGCACCCTGGGCCAGGAAGGCCTCCGACATCTCGGCCATGCCCTTCTCGGCTTCCACGAAGCTTCCCTCCACGCCGGCCAGGTCGCGCACCTCCTGGCTGATCTTCATGGAGCAGAACTTCGGCCCGCACATGCTGCAGAAGTGCGCCAGTTTGGCGCCGTCGGCGGGCAGGGTCTGGTCGTGGAACTTCTCCGCCGTTTCCGGGTCCAGCGACAGGTTGAACTGGTCGCGCCAGCGGAACTCGAACCGGGCGCGGCTCAGCGCGTCGTCGCGCAGGCGGGCGGCGGGATGGCCCTTGGCGAGATCCGCCGCGTGCGCCGCGATCTTATAGGTGACGACACCCACCTTCACGTCGTCACGGTCGGGCAGGCCCAGATGCTCCTTGGGCGTGACGTAGCAGAGCATGGCGGTGCCGAACCAGCCGATCTGGGCGGCGCCGATGGCGCTGGTGATGTGGTCATAGCCGGGCGCAATGTCGGTGGTGAGCGGCCCCAGCGTGTAGAACGGCGCCTCGCCGCACCACTTCAGCTGCAGGTCCATGTTCTCCTTGATCTTGTGCATGGGCACGTGGCCCGGGCCCTCGATCATCACCTGCACGTCGTGCTTCCAGGCGATCTGCGTCAGCTCGCCCAGGGTCTTCAGCTCGGCGAACTGGGCGGCGTCGTTGGCGTCGGCGATGCTGCCGGGCCGCAGGCCGTCGCCTAAGGAGAAGGCCACGTCATAGGCCTTCATGATCTCGCAGATTTCCTCAAAGCGGGTGTAGAGGAAATTCTCCTTGTGGTGCGCCAGGCACCACTTGGCCATGATGGACCCGCCGCGCGAGACGATGCCGGTGACGCGCTTGGCGGTCAGGGGAATGTGGGCCAGGCGCACGCCGGCATGGATGGTGAAATAGTCCACGCCCTGTTCGCACTGTTCGATCAGGGTGTCGCGGAACACCTCCCACGTCAGGTCCTCGGCCTTGCCGTTCACCTTCTCCAGCGCCTGGTAGATGGGCACGGTGCCGATGGGCACGGGACTGTTGCGGATGATCCATTCGCGGATGGTGTGGATGTTGCGGCCGGTGGACAGGTCCATGACCGTGTCCGCCCCCCAGCGGATGGACCACACCAGCTTGTCCACCTCTTCCGCCACCGATGAGGTGACGGCGGAATTGCCGATGTTGGCGTTGATCTTGACCAGGAAGTTGCGGCCGATGGCCATCGGCTCCGATTCCGGGTGGTTGATGTTGTTGGGGATGATGGCGCGGCCGCGCGCGATCTCATCCCGCACGAACTCAGGGGTCACGAAGTCCGGGATGGATGCCCCAAAGCTCTCGCCATCACGCTCCAGCTGTTCCTTCAGCGCCTGGCGGCCAAGGTTTTCGCGGATGGCGACGTATTCCATCTCCGGCGTCACGATGCCAGCGCGGGCGTAGGCCAACTGGGTGACGGCCTTCCCACCTTTGGCGCGCAGGGGCAGGCGGCCGGCGCGGTCGAACACCGGCACGGGGCTGCTCTCGCCTTCCTTCAGGCCGTTGTCCACCGCCTTGATGGCGCGGCCGTCATAGCGCTCCACATCGCCCCGGGCCTCGACCCAGGGGCGGCGCAGCTCGGCCAGGCCCTGGCGGATGTCGGTGGTCACGGCCGGGTCGGTGTAGGGGCCGGACGGGTCATAGACGCGCACCGGCGGCTCATTGGCGCTGGGGCTCAGGTCGATCTCGCGCATGGCCACGCGCAGGTCGGGGTGCAGGGTGCCCGGGATATGGACCTTGCGGGAGGCGGGCAGGGGCCCGGTGGTGACGGCGAAGCCGTCGCTTCCCGGAATCGCGGCCGGGGTCAGGGTGTCGGGCATAGGGTCGTGCTCCTCCGTAGTCCGGCGCCCTTGGCTCTCTGGCCAATGATGCGTCCGGCACGTCACATGTCGCCAACCCGGGGCAACGACGATGGGGAGGAAGGAAGACGGCCGCTTGCGGTTCGCGGCCTACAGGGCGGATGCGCGTGTGATCCCGGTGCCGGGCAGATACGCGAAGGCCCCTGTTCCCATCCCTACGCCGGTACGATCCGGATCAGGTTCAAAGGGTCCCCGCGTCTCTCCGCGGATCTCAGCGCCCTCCGGCGCACCCCTGGAACGAAGGCCGCACTGTGCGCGCCCTGGGGCGCGGGTGTCAATGGGTGGGAAAATGGGGCGGTGGGGGAATGGTTGGGGGGCGTTCAGTTCCGCTGGCCGGTTCGCATCAGTCGGCTTGGACGGCGGAGACGGTCTTGATGCTGGGGTGGCCGATGCGCACCCGGTCGATGACGTAGCCGGCCACGGGTATCAGTGAGTCGCCTTGCTGCCGCCAGACGCCCAAGATCATGGCACCTACCCGCCAGCCCAATGTGCCCGGCGCGACGCGCACGGTCAGCGGCCCGTCCTGACTTTGCCAGGTCATCAATGGCGACGACATCTCGAACGCCAAGAAACCACGATAATGCCAGCCGGGAAAGTCTGGCACATCATAGGTCCCTTCCGGCCCCGCGCCGTCCATCTCCTGGGGTGTCAGATTGGACAGGGCGGGGTAAGCGGGCCCGCCAGCCGGATGAAAGGGGCCGGCCTTCGCCCACGGGCTGGCGCCCACCGTGGCCGCCCAACCGGGCGCCGCTTCCCGCAGGGCTTGGCAGACGGGCGCGCTGGCAGTGCAGGAGCCCTCGCCCAGGCGGAAGGCGGCTTGATAGGTCACCTCGATGTTGCAGGAATCGCCCCAGCGACTTTTTCCGGCCAGTCGGATGAACAGGGTTGAGCGTTCAGGGCCGGCCTCTGACCGGACGCTGTCCGCGTTTTGGGTGAAGAACAGGGGCCGTCCGCTGCCGTCCGTGCCGAAGCCGACGGTTTCCGTCCAGCAGTACGGCTGGGGGCGGTTTTCCGGCCGCGGCAGGGCGGGACCGGCTTTCCCGTTGGCGTCCAAGGGAAAGGCGGTGACGCTGACACAATTGGCCGTGCCCCCCGTTGCCGTCACCGCCACATGCGACGCGCCGAAGGGAATGATGGCTATGGCGTCGCCCCGGCGCTGGACCGCCGTTGCCGGCAGCCGATGGCGCCAAGCGGGGCTGAGCTTTTCCTCCGGCGCCGGAAACACAAGCCCGGCCGCGATCATCTGTCGATCCAGGGGAATTTGCAGGGGGGCGTCGTCAGCGGTGCGGGCCAGGGTCAGCGTCGTCGATGCGCGATGGCAAAGCGACGGGTTGTCTTCCCCTTCGCTCAGGGCTGTCAGCGCCGCCTGGCGCAGGATCATGGTCTGGGACAGGCACTCCGCCTCGGTCGACCATCCCACCGTCAGGGGCGATGTCGGCTTGGCGGGTCCTTGGCACAGATGGTCCCGTGTGGCCAGCCAGCGGCGCTGTTCGCCGGCCAGTGCCGCCACGTCCGGGCCGGCCTGGGTCAACACCTGCCTGTAAAGCCGCGCGACCTCCCTGTCCTGGGCCGCCAACTTCGGATCAGCGCAAATCGCCCGTTCGGTTGACGTCTTGGCGGCGGCGCAGTCAAAGCTGGGGCCGCTGGTGGCCGCTTGGGCAATGCCGGAGAGGAACAGGGCGGCGGCGCTCAAAATCGGCAGGCGGGTCATGGTGGCAGGCAACCGGCGGTGGAGGGTGTCGCCAGAATTAAGCATCCCCGCCAGGAACGCCATAGGATGTTGGCGGCGGATGTCAGGGCCCCGCCGCCACCGTCACCGCCGGCACCCCCACCCGCACCTGGTTGATGGTGTAGGCGGCCACCGGAACCAGTGTCCCACCCTCCCGCCGCCAAGCGCCCAGGATCATGGGGCCGGGGCGCCAGTTCAGCATGCCGGGCGACAGGCGCAGGATCAGGGGGCCGCCGGGGCTGTGCCACACCAGCGGCGGCGCCTCCTCCTCGAAATTGGGCAGGCCGGTGTAGGTCCAGCCCTTCACGCGCGGAATGGTCAGGAAGGCGGGGACGAAGGGGCCGGTGTAGGGGGCCAGGCCGTCCAGGGCGGGATAGTCGGGGCGGCCCGGCGGATGGTCGGCGCCGATGGACCAGGGGCTGGTGGCCAGGGCGGTGGCCCAGCGCGGCGCCGCCTCGGTCAGCGCCTTGCAGGTGGCGGCGTCGGCGGCGCAACGGCCGTCGCCCAGGCGGAACTCGGTCTGGTAGGTCGCCTCGATGCGGCAGGCCGCGCCCCAGCGGTCGCGGTGCACTTGGTGGATGCGGATCTCGGCGCGGATGGGGCGGGCCATGGGGCGGCTGGGACCGGAATCCTGGGCGAAGAAAACCGGGATGCCGGTGGCGTCCAGGCCGAAGCCGGCGCTTTCCGACCAGCAATAGGCCGGCTTGTCCGCCGGGTGCGGCTCGGGCGGCGGCAGGGCGGGGCCGCCATTGCCGGCCGTGTCCAGCCAATGGACGCTGAAGCTGGTGCAGGAGGCGGCATCGTCCAGCGCCGTCACCGCCACATGGGCACGGCCGAAGGGCACCACGGCCATCTGGTCGCCGGCGTCCTGGGTCGCCTCGGGCGGCAGCCGGTCGCGCCACGCCTGGGTCAGTTCCTGCTCCGGAGCCGGGGTCAGCAGGCCCGCGCCGATGAGCTGCTCATCCAGATCGCCCACGGGCGGGCCGCCGTCCAGGCTGCGCGCGTCGGCCAGGGTGGCGGCGGCGCGCTCGCAGAAGGGCTGGTCCGGTTTGGCCGCCTGGACGGCCAGGGCCGCGCGGCGCAAGGGCAGGGCGCGGGCCAGGCAGGTGCGCGCCCGTTCGTCATCCGCCGGGGTCAGGTCACCGCACAGCCGGTCGCGTGTCGCCAGCCAGCGTGCCTGCTCGGCGATCACGGCCGCCGCGTGGGCGCCCGCCTTGGCCACGGCCAGCCTGTACAACCGCATGATCTCCGCATCCTCGGCCCGCAGCGCCGGGCTGGCGCAGATCATGCGGTCCGTGGGCTTGACCGCCGTGACGCAGGGGGTAGCCGACAAGGCTGATGGCGCCAGCAGGAGGGCGGCGGCGATGGCGGGCAGAACACGGTGTCGGATCACGGGACGGGGTTAACCTGCGTCGTCGGCGGGGCCGACAAGATCAGGCATAACGGCCGCGATTGCCACAGGATCGTTGGGCCTGGGCCCCTATCGCTTGGCCAGATAGTCGACGATGGCCGGAACGTCGCCGGCGTCGATGGGCGCCTTGTAGGTCTGGATCATCTTGTTGACGATTTCCGCCCATTTCGCCCGCGGGAAGGGGGGCTGCCTCAACACCATCCCGGCCGAATGGCAGGTCAGGCAGTTGTTGTTGATGGCCGCCGCGTTGGCGCCGGGAAACTCCCGGTCTGATTCCGGCAGGTCCACGGTCACGGACCGCAGGGTGACACCCCCGGGCCCGGTCACCGTGCTGGTCTTCGGGGCGGCGAGGGCCGGCGTGGCGATACTGGCGGTGGCGAGGCCGGCGGTGGCGATGGCCAGAAGAATCCAGGCGCGGGTCATGGTGCGACCTTCTCCGTCAGGCGGCCGTCAACGTGGTCGTCTCGACCACGTTGCGCATGAAGCCGTTGGGGTTCCAGTTGGCCTCCAGGGGTTGGGCCTCCCCGGCGGTGTTGGTGCAGCGGACCATCAGCCGCACCGGGCCAGCGGCCGGGCCGGGGGCGGTGAGGTGCCATTGGCGGAAGCTGTAGCGCCCCTCGTCCCGGTCCAGGTGCGCCCGGCGCCAGGTGGCCCCGCCGTCGGCCGACACCGCCACCGCCGCCACCCCCTGGTCACCGCCGAAGGCCAGGCCGCGCAGGGCCAGGGGCTTGCCCGCGGTCACCCGTGCGCCGTCCATCAGGTTGGTGATGAAGGAACGCGGCACCATGCGGTTGATGGGAACCTGGGCGTAGCCCGTTTCCCCCGGCGTCACCGACGCGTGCGGCGTGTCCGGGATGCGGTAGGCGACCTTGGTCCAGTACTGGTCGTCGGCGCTGGCCAGCACCTCGATATCGCACAGCATCTTGACCCAGTAGGTGGAATACCAGCCCGGCACCACCAGCCGCAGGGGGAAGCCGTTCAGCAGGGGCAATTGCTCGCCGTTCATCTGGAAGGCGATCATGACCTCGCCATCCCGGGCGTGGTCGATGGCCAGGGATTTGCCGAAGGCGGGGGCGTCGGGCACCACCGGCTCATCCAACCCCCGGGCGCGGATGGCCACGGCGCCGGCCTTGACGCCGGCCCGGTCCAGCACGGCCTTCAGCGGCACGCCCACCCAGCGGGCGTTGCCCATGGCCCCATGTCGCCATTGCGCCCCGGCGACGCGGGGGGTGAACAGGCTGCGCGAATTGCCGGAGCATTGGTTGACCGCCGCGTATTCGATGCGCGGCATGGCCAGCAGGTCCCGCAGGCTTGGGGTCAGGGGGCGGTCCACATGGCCGTGCACCGTCAGCGTGAAGGTGGCCACATCCACCTGCTCGGGAATGCCTGCCCAGTGCCAGCGGACGAAGAAGCGGTCGTTGGGGGTGAAGACACCCTGGTCGAACACCTCGAACGGCGTCTCCAGCAGGGGTGGGCGGGTCCGCTGCAGGATCATCCGCCCCTTTTGCGGGAAGGCGGAGGTGAAGACGGTGTCATCCGTCTCACGGGCTAGGGCGCCCAGCGCACCCCCGGAGGCCGGCAGCGCCCCAAGGGCCGCCGCGCCCGCGATGAATCCCCGTCTGCCGATCATGGGGAACCGATAGCCGTGGCCCATGGTCCCGACCTCCTCAATTGGGTGGCGCCATGGCCGGAACCATCGGTCCCGGCCTGGATGCTGCCCCCATTGAGACGGAGAACAACCGATCTATCCAACGCTCAATTTGCGTTGTACCGTTCGGTTAAACAGAACAATCTACTGTGGACCGAGGCGGTTCGTCAGCCCGGGTTCTTCTTGTAGGCGTCGATGACGCCGTTCCATTCCTCGATCACGCCCTTGTGCTCGGTCATGGCGTCGGTCTTGGCCTTGTCCAGGCACTTCAGGTAGGCGGTCATCTTGGTGGTGTAGTCGGTCACCTTCTTTTCCGCCGCCTCCATTTCCGGCCCCTTGGTCTTCTTGCCGGGGGGCAGCTTGGGGCGGTCGGGGCGGGTACAGGCGGGGCCTTGCGCCGCCGCCGGCAGGGCGGTGGCGATGACGGGGGTGGCGGCCAGCAGGGCGGCCAGGGCCAGGGTGATGCGGCGGGTCATGTCGATAGATTGATCAATGTTGACGATGAGTCGGCGGATGGAATCACGCTCAGCCGCGCGCCAGGTTTTCCCGTGCCAGGTTCTCCAGGGCGTGGGCATAGGGGCTCAGGTCATAGCCCTGGCGGCCGGCGGCCGTGATGATGTCGTTCACCGGGGTGCCGCTGGCGGCGGCGCCCAGCGACCACAGGATGGTGCTGCGCGTGCCGGACCGGCAGTGGGCCAGCACGGGGCCCGGCAGCTTGGCCAGGGCCTCGGCGAAGGCGGCGGCCGTCTGCGGGCCCAGGTTCATGTTGTTGACCGGCAGGTAGACGTAGTCCAGGCCGGCCTCTTTGGCCAACTCGGCGGCACGGGTGGAGGTCAGCTGGCCCGGTTCTTCGCCGTCGGGGCGGTTGTTGATGATGGTGCGGAAGCCCAACGCCTTGGCCTGGGCGATATCCGCCTCTTCGATTTGCGGTGCGACGCTGAGGCTGTCGGTCAGGGGGCGGGGGGTCAGCATGGGGGGCTCCGGTCATGGGAACGGGCGGAAAGGTCGGGGTGAAGCTACCCCCATTCCCCCGTCCGGTTCCAGTATCTGCTTACGTCAATGGATTCTCGAGCGACAAGGCCGGCGACCGCCGGCCCGGGGTTCACAAGCTGGCGCCGGCCGCCTGAGGGAACTGACAGGCCCTCAGCGCTGGTCCTTCACCACCTCGCCGCCCTTGATGACGACGGGGATGTGTTCCAGCAGGGTCACGTCGGCCAGCGGGTCACCCTTCACCGCCACCAGATCGCCATAGCGGCCCACGGCCACGGCGCCGATGTCCTGGGTGGTGCCCATGGCCTCCGCCGCGTTCCGGGTGGCGGTGCGGATGGCCTCCAGCGGCGTCATGCCCCACTGCACCATCTTGGCGAACTGCTTGCCGTTGTCGCCATGGGGATAGACGCCGGCATCGGTGCTGAAGATCATCTTGACGCCGGCCTTGACCGCCTTGGCGAAGTTCTCGCGCTGCACGCGGCCGATCTTGCGCTCCTTCTCCAGGCTTTCGGGCAGCATGCCGGCCTTCGCGCCCTCCGCCAGGATGTAGTCGTCATCGTAGATGTCCATGCCCAGCCAGGTGCCGCGCTTCTTGGCCATCTCGATGCCCTCGTCGTCGATCAGGCTGGCGTGCTCGATGGTGTCGATGCCGGCGCGGATGGAGGCCTTGATGCCGTCGGTCCCGTGGGCGTGGGCGGCCACCCTCATGCCCAGGGCGTGGGCCTCCTTGGCGATGGCGTCCAGCTCCTCCTGCGTCAGTTGCTGGGCGCCGGGGCTGTCGCCCTTGGACAGCACGCCGCCGGTGGCGCAGACCTTCACCAGGTCGGCGCCGAACTTCTTGACCCAGCGCACCTTCTGCACCATGGCCCAGGGGCCGTCGGCCACCCCCTCGCCCACGCGGCCATAATCGGCGGGCAGCAGGTTCTCATCGCAATGGCCGCCGGTGGCGCCCAGCAGGGGGCCGGACACCTTCATGCGCGGGCCGGGGACCAGGCCGCTGTCGATGGCGTTGCGCAGGGCCACGTCGGTGAAGCCGTCGGCGCCCACGTTGCGCACGGCGGTGAAGCCGGCCATCAGTGTCAGCCTGGCGTTGGCCACGCCGGCGATGGCCTTGTCGGCCGTGCTCACGCCCAGCGATTCATACCCGTTCCAGGTGGGCTGGATGGTCAGGTGGGTGTGCATGTCGATCAGGCCCGGCAGCAGGGTCAGGCCGGGCAGCGCCACCGTGCGCGCGTCGGCCGGGGCCGTCACCGCGCCCTGAATGCCCACCGCCGCGATACGGCCATCGACGATCAGCACGGCCGGCCGGTCCACCACCTTGCCCGACAGCACGTCCACCATGTGATCCGCCGTCACCAGCACCGCCTCCGCCTGGGCGGCGCCGGCGGTGGCCAGCAGGCCCAGGGCCAAGGCGCCCAGGCCGGCCATCAGGCGCCGGGCGGGCTTCGGCCAGGCGGACTTCGGAACGGTCGTGCGATTGGACATGATGCGGAGAACCCCTGTCGATTTGGATTTTGGATATTCGTTGCGGCGAAAGGTGCCGTTCCGTTCCCGGGCCGTCAACGTGACAATTGGGGTGACAATCGGGTGGGGTGACCATCGGGCCGTCCGCGCCTTCCGTCCGGCCCAAGATTAAAATTCTGTCATGACATTAAAAAAATGTCAGGAAGCGGCGACAGGTTGGCGCCGTCCGCGCGTGAAAGGGGTGTGGCGACCGAAAAACGGCCGCCCCTCTCAAAGCCCAGCGCAAAGGCGCGGGCTTCCTCTCCTTCTCCCAAATTGGGGTTCCATATCCGTCCGGGTGCCATCCAGGCGATCCCCGGGCGCGACGGAGGCATCCACCGACCGGCCAGTGGCGAGAGGGCCGGGCGGATGGGCCACCGAAGCGCCGGGAATGTCAGTCGCGATGGGGTTCGGGGACCTGCCGCCGCCCTCGGGCGGACGGGGCCTGCTCCGTGTCGCTGTTGGCGGCGGCGGGCGATGCCGGCTGGGCGGGTGGTGCCGAAACCGGCTTAAAAAAACGACCGGCGGCCGGGCGGGCACCCGATCCGGCGCGGTGTCAGGTGGGGGGGCCAATCCTTCAGGGCGGCGGCGACCAGCCTGCGCTCCACCCGCTCCATCATGCCGGGTGGCGGCTCGAGCTCCGGCCCATCCTGGGCGACCAGCCGCTCCAGGCGGCGCATCTCGCGCACACGGGCCCGCGCCTCGGCGGAAGATAGCAGGAACGCCACGACAGCCCGCTGCTGCTCGACCGGCCATGCGCGCAACTGCGCCCCGTACTGGCACAGCAGGTCGTCGAGTTCCTCAGGCGTCATCAAATGCATCCCGCGGCCGTATCGCGGTCTTGCGGAAAGCGGAGCGAAGGCGCTGGCGTGCGCGCTTCAACAGGGCCTCCGCCGCCACGACGGTAGTGTTCATGGCCGCCGCCACTTCGGCTGCGGACATCGATTGGTCGTAATATAGGGCCAGCGCCACCTGCTGACTAGCCGGAAGTCGTTGCCGGGCTGTGTGCAGAACTGTGGCCAATTCCTTTTCCAGGACGATTTCGTCAAAGCTTTGACTGTCGTCCATGATGTCTTCGGTCAGTTCCAATGTATTTTCCGCCGGCCGGCGGCGGTAGTCGATACAGCGGTTGATGACGATGCGGTGGATCCAGGTGGTGAACTTGGCGCTGATGGGCTGCCAGGTTTCCCGGTGGTTCCACACCTGCAGGAAGGCGTCCTGCACCACGTCTTCCGCGTCGCTGTCGTTGGGCAGGATACGGCGGGCCACGGCGTACAGGCGGCGGAAATAGCGGCGGATCAGCAGGCGATAGGCGTCGACGTTCCCCGTTTTCAGCAGGGCCATCAGCATCTCGTCCGTGGCGTTGGCCAGGTCGGCGCCGTCCAGGATGGGGGTCAACACCGGCGCCAGCACCGTAAGGCTGGCTCCACCCCCGGCGGCCAGGCCGCGAGTGTCCCGTGCCCCGGCGTCCAGGGTCGCCCCGGCGGGGATGCCGTGCGAGTAAGGGGAGCTCGTCATAATCACCGCCATCTGTTTCTTGGCCCCTCCGAGGGCGCTGCCGTCGCCCTGGATTCTCATGGAATTTGCACGCTGGCCCCAGGACGGTCCCCACCCCGCCCGGGCCTCGTCCCGCGATCCCGCCCCGCGCAGATCCCCGGACGATGTGTATTAAACGGTACAGAAGCCGTTACCTGTTCCTGAAACCTGGCCCTGTGACCGCATGCCGCCCTTCATTTTCTCAGGTCCGGGGCGGACGCGCCCATAGCCGGCGGTGCAGCGCCAGCCGCTCCTGGATGCGGCGCACCCGGTTGGGCACGTCGCGTCCACCGGCCGCCCGGCCCAGCGCCATGATGAAGGCGCCATAGAGCTGGCTCAGCGCCTTGCCGCTGGGACCGCCCACCTGGTTGGTCATGACGACCTGCAGGCCGGTGTAGATGCGGATGGCGTGGACGATGTCGGCATGGAACTGGTCGAACTGGCCGTCGGCGGCGTGGCGCTCGGCGGAGGTGCACAACTGCAACGCCCGGTCCTGCAGCGCCTCCACCAGCTTGTGCGGGGGCAGGGTCTGCTTGGCCGATCCGTAGGCGCTGGTGGCGCGCTGGAACGCGGTGTGGTTCATGGCCGCTCTTTTCAACTCTCTGGAGGAAGGGAATGTCCGATGCCCCCCGGGCTGGCGCCGGCGGGATCGCGGGCGTCAACTACTGCTGCTGTTGCTGGCGTCGGAATACGCCTTCAGGGTCTTCAGCAAGGTGGCCGCCGTCTGCGCCTGCGCTTCCAGTTGGGCGTAGTAGGTCGCCAACTGGGTGCCATAGGCTTCCGCCTGGCTGCGGATGTCGGCCGCGTTGCTGGTCAGGGTGGTGTCGTAGTCCGTCAGGTTGTCGATCAGGTTCTGTAAGGTGCCGGTGTCCTTGTCCCCCGCGGTGTCGGACGTGTTGTAGATCAGGTCGGCCAGGCCGCTGCTGGTGCTTACGCTGACCGTTTCGCTCTGGGACCCCAGATAGACCAGCGTCATGCCTGCATATGCCGTGCCATCCTTGCCGATGATGCGGGTGCCGCTGATGGTGAACAGCGACGTGTCGCCACCGACGCCGGCGGACGCGATGCTGCCGTCGGCGTTCATGGTGATGTCCAGGTTGAAGTTCAGGCTGTCGGTGCTGTCGGGGGACCGCAGCATCGACAGTTCGGTCGAGGAGGTCGAATAGTTGAAGCCCAGGAGGGTCTCGAGATCGTCGAGATTGTCGCTGAGCGCGCTGTCCAGCGTGGTGCTGTCGATGGCCAAGGTGTTGTCGCTGTTGAAGGAAAGCCCCAGGGAGGAGATGGAATAGGTGCCGTCGGTCAGGTTCAGCGCGTTCTGCAGGGCGGTGGAGATGGAGCGCACCTGGCTGTCGGCGAACAGCACTGCGGAGCTGGCCGGGCCGCCGTCGGTGCCCGTGGCCTGCTGGGTGGAGATGAAGTTGCGGACGGCGTTGTAGGCCGTGACGAAGGTGGAAATGCCGCTCTTGATGGCGCTGAGGTTGGCCGTCAGCTCCATGGTGATGGTGGAGCCTGTGCCGGTGCTGCTGTCGTAATCGCTGGAATAGAGGTCCAGCGTCACCCCGGACAGCACGTCGCTGATGACGTTGCTAGAGCGCTGGATGTCGATGCCGTCGACCTCGATCTCCGATCCTTGGGCGGCCGTCAGTTCGTCGGCATAGCTGCCGTCGCTGCTGGTGACGCCCAGCGAGGTCAGGATGCCGCTGCTGTCGTTGCTGAACTCGATGGCCTTGCCGGTGTCGGTGGCCGTCAGCACCAGTTCATAGGCGCTGTCAGACACCTGGATGATGCTGGCGGAGACATTGGTGGTGTCGGTCTGCTTGTTGATGGCGGCGGCGACGTCCTTCAGGCTGTCCGTGCTGGCGACGCTGATTGTCGCGGTGGACCCGTCGGCCAGGCCCAGGGTGAAGGTGCCGGACAGGTTCAGGGCGCCGGTCTGGCTGGTTTGCGTGCTGCTGCCCAGCTTTTCCGCCGTCGCCAACTGCTTGATGACGATGGTGTGGGTGCCGGTGGCGGTGCCGTCATCCACCGACACGCCCAGCATGTCGCTGGCGGAAACGGTGGAGCTGCCGCCGGACAGATAGGCCGTGCGCTCGGAAAACAGGTTGGTGCTGGAGCTGTCCACCGGGTTGGACAGGGCCTCCGCCGCCGTGGCCAGCGTGTTCAGCAGCCCCTGGAAATCCTCATAGGCAGAGATCTTGGACTCGTTGTCCGAGATTTCGCTGTCGATGGTGTCGGCCCTGGCCTCCTTCGCGGCCACCGCCGCGGCCACCAGGGCGGAATAATCCAGCCCCGTGACGGACGAGGCCGAGGAGGATGTGCTGGCCGTCGATGTGCTCGACGTGCTGCCGGAAATGGTGGACACCGCCATGATCGATCCCCTGGCCTAACCTTCTCCTTTCCCGCGGACCGGGGGCGCCTGTCGCCAGGCGCCCCCGTCGCTCAGCCTTACTGCAGCAGCTTCAGCAGTTCGGACGGCAGCTGGTTGGCTTTGGCCAGGGCGTTGATGCCGGCCTGGACCAGGGTGTCCTCGTTGGACAGCTTGGTCTGTTCCGACGCCACGTCGACGTCCATGATGGCGGACTGCGCCGCTTCCTGGTTCTCGATGGAGGTCGAGATCATCTCGCCCTGGTACTCGAAGCGGGAGATCTGGGCGCCCACCTTGGCGCGGGCCGTGGACAGCGCGCTGATGGCCGACTTGATGGTGGTGATGGCCGAGGTGGCCCCATCGGACGTCGACACGCTGGAGCCGGTCAGGCCCAGCGAGCTGCTGTCCACAGTGGTCAGGGTGATGGTGATGGTGTCCGTGGTCGCCGTGCCCACCAGGAAGGTGACGCCCGAGGACCAGGAACCGGTGCCGTCCAGCAGGCTTTGGCTGTTGAAGCGGGTGCCCGTGGAGATGCTGTCCACTTCGTCCGTCAGCTGCTGGTATTCGGCGTCGATGTAGCCGCGTTCCGTGTCCGTCACGGTGCCCGAGACGGATTCGGTGGCCAGCGATTCCATGCGCTGCAGGATGTCGGAGATGCGGGCCATGCCGCCGTCCGCCGCCTGAAGAATGGACTGGCCGTTCGAGGCGTTGGTCGACGCCTGGTTCAGCATGGTGACGTCGGACTGGATCTTGGTGCCGACGGCCAGGCCGGCGGCGTCGTCCGACGCCTTGGTGATGCGGGACCCGGACGCGATCTTGGAAACCGAGGACGATTCCGCCTCGGAGTTGGTGTTCAAGTAACGCAGGGCGGAGTTCGCCGCTGTGTTGGTGGTGACGACAGGCATCATGGACCTCCATGTGGTTGGCGAGAGGTTCGTGGGGCGGCCGCCTTTTGCGGCCGGGCCGTACTTCCCCTCACACGGTTCAACGGCAGGTCAGATGAAAGCGGGCGCACTTTTTTTCGCTATTTTGCGAAAAGTTCAGGGCCGTCACATGTAGTTCGCCAGGCTCATCTTCTGCGACGCCGCAATAGCCTGCATCGTCGCCTCTAATGACGTCTGTAGCGTTGTCACTGTTGTTGACACCTCCGCCAGATCGACACTTTTCAAGTCACTGCTCTGGGTGCTGGCGAAGGAATTTATATCGGACAGGTGACTGGATGCCTTCTGTATTCTGGACGATGTGTCCGACAATGTTTGGCTGATGTCACTCAACCCGTCGGAGGCGTCGTTCACCAAATCCAGCGCGGTGGTCAGGGTCGTGTCGTCCAGCGGGTTGGTGTTGCTCACCATGTTCAAGGCCCGCATCAGCTTCTCGATGGACGGGTCGTTGGCGGTGACGCCGTAGCTGACGCTTTGGGTGGCGGACAGGCGCACCGTGGCCAGGGTGTCGTTGCCGCTGTAATAGCTGGTGTCGGCGCTGCTGGACGATGTCTGCGCGGGATATGTCGAACTGTCCACCGACACCGGCGCGTGGTTGGTGTCGCTGCCGCCGAACAGGTACTGGCCGCCATAGGTGTCGTTCAGGATGGACGCCACATCGGTCAGCCAGCCCGACGCCTCCTCCTGATAGGTGGACCGGCTGGTCTGGTCGGTGGACATGGCCTCGCTGATCGCCGTCTTCAGGCTGGTGGCGATGCTGGAGATGCTGGTGATGTCGGAGGAGATGGCGTCGATCTTGGTGACGGCGTTGTCGGCGTTGGTGATCAGGGTGCTGGAATAGCTGACCTCGCTTTCCAGGTTCACCAGCAGCTTGACGTTGCCCCCGGCGGTGGACAGGCCGGCGTAGGTGGTGGACTTGGCGCTGGTCAATTCCTGCACCTCCGCGCTGTTCAGCGCGGATTCGTTCTTCAGCATGTACTGGACAAGGGCGCTGTGCGCGCCGGCGGTCGATATCCGGTTCATCGGTGGGCCCCTCAGTTGACCATCTCGATGGTGGCGGTGAACATTTCCTGCAGCGTCGACATGATCTTGGCGGCCGCCTGGTAGGCCTGCTCCAGGGTCGAGACCATGGCCGTCTCCTCATCCAGGCTGACCCCGGACTGGGAGCTGAGCGCCGTGGTGGCGTCATCCAGGGTGGAACTGGCGGTGTCGGCCTTGGTGCTGGCGGTGGACGCGGCGGTGGCGGCGCTGCTGATGATGGTGGAGGCATAGCCCGACAGGGTGGTCGTGGCCTTGGCCAGGCCGCCGGCGCTGCTGAAGCTCTGCTTGCCGGTGAAGGCGTCCTCCAGCGCGGTGATGGTGCTGACGTCGCCCGAGGTGATGGCGCTGTCGCCCACGGCCAGGCTGCTGCTGTCCGACAGGGTGCCGGTGGGCAGCAGCGAGCTGTCGGCCGACAGGCTCGCCTTGACCGCGATATCGCTGGCGTCGGTGCCGGTCAGCACATCGTTCAGCCCGAAATAGAGCGAGGCCCCTTCCTTGTCGGTGCCGACGCTGCTGTCCATCTCGTTCACGGCGATGCCGTCGCTGCTGTCGGCGGCGGCGATGGTCAGGTGGCCGTCGCTGGTGATGCTGGCGGTGAAGGTGCCGCTGGCGTTGATGGTGTCCAGCAGATCCTGCACGGTGGACACGCCGCTGAGATCAACATCCAGTACGGCCGCCGTGTCATCGTTACTGTCCACCGCCACTAGGCGCAGCGTGCCGGTGGCCGAAAGGCTGTCGCTGGCGCTGACCGTCGCCGTGCCGGTCAGCGAGGTCGCGGCCGGATAGCTGGTGCCCTGGTTGGACACGGTGTTGACCGTGGTGATGAGGGTGCTGGCCAGGTTGTCCAGGCGGCTTTGCTGGTCCACCAGGGTATCGTCACGCAGGGTGATCAGCCCGCCGATGGCGCCGGACTTGACACTGCCGGTGATGTCCGTGCCATCCACGCTCAGCGCGCTGAAGCCCGTGGGGTAGGTCGTGCTGGCGTCGACGCTGCCGGCGGCGGTGTAGCTCAGCGTGTGCGCCGTGCTGCCCACCAGCACCTGGCCGGACGTGGTCGACACCTGCATGGCGCCGGTGCTGTCCACCGTGTAGCTGACGCCCAGATAGCTGGACAGGGTCTTCAGCTGGCTGTCGCGCTGATCCTCCAAATCGGCGGTGGATTGGCCGGCGGCCTTGGCGGCGACGATTTGCTTGTTCAGGCTGGCGATGGTGGTGATGGCGGTGTTGGCCGAATCCACGTCGCTGGCGATGTCGCTGTCGGCCTGGGCTCGCAGGCCCTGCACCGTGCTGGATGCCTCGGAAAGGGTGCTGGCCATGGTTTCCAGCGCGGTCACGGTGGAGGATTTGTCCGTGTCGGTGCCATTGCCCGAGGCCAGGGTGGACAGGTCGCTGGTCACCGTGTCGATGACGTCGGCGATGGAGGTGCTGCCCGACACCGTGCCGTAAGCCGTGTCCACATTGGCCATGTAGCTGCTGATCACGCTGGCCTGGCTGCTGGCCGAGGTGGAGGACACCACCTGGCGCAGCAGGTACTGGTCCACATCCCGCGTGACGCTGCTGACGCTGACCCCGGACGCCTGGCCGTTGACGGTGACGGCCGTCTCGTTGGCCGTCTTCTTGGTATAGCCGTCGGTGCTGGAATTGGCCGTGTTGGCGCTGGTGACGGTGATGGCCGTCTGCGTGGCCGTCAGGGCGGACTGGGCTATGGAACCGGCGGTGCGGAGCGACATGGCGGGGCCCCTTCCTCAGGCGGTCAGCTGCACGCAGTGGCGCGCCTGGTGGCTGTCGACGCGCACCTGGCGGCCCCGCGCGGGGTAATAGCCGCGCACGTCCTGCGCCCGTTCCCGCGTCACATGCAGCAGGCCCTGCAGGCGGGACCGCCGGCCCTTCAGCTCCGCCGCCATGCCGGCCTGCAGCGCCGCCATCTCCGCCATCAGGCCCTGCAGCTGGGGCGCCCAGTGCTGGCCGGTGGCGGCACGGCCCTGCGCGCCGCCCTGGGCGGCGCGGGACAGGGTGACGCGGGCCACGGCCTCCGCCTCGCGCAGGTGCTTCAGCGCGGTGTACATGGCGCGCCGCCGGTCCAGGCTGGCCTCCGGCTGGCTGGCCGCGGCCTGGAAGGCGGCGAAGGCCTCGATCAGCGCCGTCGGGAACTGGGTCCCGCCCGGCGGCGGTGCGGGCAGCGTCACGGCCTCCGGCTGGGGTGCCGGCGCCACGGCGATGGTGGGTTCGGGTGCGGGCGTGCCGAACAGGCGGGAGAAGAGGCTGGTCATCGCGTACCCCGGCGGTAGGAGGGCAGGTAGGCGTTGTTGAGCGCCCGCGAATACAGGGTCAGGGCCCGCGCCCGCTGCTGCTGCGCCTCCACCAGGGGGCGCAGGTCGGCGAGCGCCTGCTCCAGCCGCTCCTGGTAGCGCATCAGGTCGTCGATCAGGGCCAGCCGGGCGGCCTGGCGGATGTGGCCACCCACCCGCACGCCGGGCGTCAGCGCCGACCGCACGGCGGCGTTCAGCCGCTTGCCCTCGCGCAGCAGGCGCTCCAGGCGGTTGGCGTCGAAGGCGGGACCGACGGGGGCAGGGCCGACAGGGGTGGGGGCCGCGGGCGCGGCGGCGGGGGTGATGGATTGGGCGGTGAGAAGGGCGAGGTGGTTCATGGCTGGGTCCTCACCGCTTGGCCTGCAACAGGGTGTCCATCATGTCCTGCGCCGTGGACACCACCTTGGCCGCCGCCGAATAGGCCTGCTGGGCGTAGATCATGCGGCTCAGTTCGTCCGACGTGTCGACGTTGGAGCTTTCCAGCGATTTGGACTCGATGGTGCCGGCTCCGTCGCTGCCCGCCTCTTTCAGGGAATAGGCCCCAGAGGCGGTGGACTGGGCGTAGGTCTGGCCGGACACGGCGGTCAGGCCGTCGGCGTTGGCGAAGGTGGCCACCGGGATCTTGTAGACCGTTTTGGACTGCCCGTTGTCGAAGTTGGCGACGACGCTGCCATCGGTGTTGATGTCGACGCTGGTCAGCGTGCCCTTGGCATAGCCGTCCTGCTTGGGCGTGCCGGTGGTGGTGATGCTGGGCGTGGTGGAGCCGCTGGCATACTGGGTGATGGAACCGCTGCCGCTGTTCTCGCCATAATCCAGGGTGATGGAGCTGTCGGTCGCGCCGCTGCTCCACCCCGAGATACTCAAGGTTATGTCCGTGGTGGGCGAGGCCAGCGAGCCGTCGCTGTTGAACACCAGGCTGACGGGCGTGCCGCTGCTGGTACCGGTGACGGTGGACCCATCGGTGGCCGACACGGGATTGGACGCGTCCAGTTCCCAAGTGTTGGTGCCGGTCTTGGTCCAGGTCATGGTGACCGTGCTGCTGTTGCCCAGGCTGTCGTACACCTCCGTATCGGTGGTGTAGCTGCTGCCCACCGTGGCGTCGGACGGCAGGTTCAGGCTGCTGGTCACCTTGGTCGTGGCCTTGGGCGAGCCCGAGATGTTGTCGAGGTTGATCTTCTCCAGGCTGGCGGTGTCGCTGCGGTTGGTGGCCAGGATGTTGCCGCTGTCGTCGGTGGCCCAGCCCTCCAGGTAATACCCCTCGGTGTTCACCAGGTTGCCGCTGTTGTCTTCGCTGAAGCTGCCGTCGCGGGTGTAATAGGACTGGCTGCTGGTGCCGTCGTTCACCACGAACATGCCGTTGCCATCCAGCGCCAGGTTGGTGGTGACGTCGGTGGAGGTGATGTCGCCCTGGCTGCTAACCGATTGGGTCGTGCTGGCGATGACGCCGCCATAGTCGGCGGAGCTGCTTTGGCTGTCCGTCAGCAGGGCGGTGAACGAGGTGTCGGTCGCCTTGTAGCCCGTGGAGGACGAGTTTGAGATGTTGCTGGAGATCGAGGTGAACGCCTTGGACTGGGCGTACAAGGCCGAGGTGGCGGTGTTCAGGGCGCTGAAGATGCTCATGGCCGTGGTTCCTTGGGATCAGAAACGGCGGTTGCCGATGCGGCCGCCACCTCGATAAACGCGTTGGGGATCAAAGAATTGACGTCACGTCGTCCATGCTGATCTCGTAAGAGCCCAGGGACAGCTTGGCCGTGCCGGTGGAGGTGTCGACGCCGGTGACCTTGCCGACGCCGTAGGCGGTGACGCTGCTGGCGGCGCTGTCGGTGGTCGCGGTGATGGACAGGGTGTAGGTGCCCGAGGTGGCGGTGCCGCCATCCGTCTCGGTCCCCTTCCAGGTGATGTAGTTGGTGCCGGCGGTGGTGCTGCCGCTGCCGGAGTAGACGACGTTGCCGCTGCTGTCGCTGACGGTGTAGCTGACGCTGTCCGCCGCCGACGGCAGGGTGTAGCTCCAAATAGCGGAGCCATCCTGCAGGGGGGCCTCATCGCTGTCGGTCGACACCGTCTGGCCCAGGTAGTTGTAGGCCGGATAGCTGCTGGTGAAGCTGCTGAGCGTGCTGCTGATGCCGTCCAGATAGGTGTTGGACGCCTCCTGCGCCTCCAGGCTGGACATCTGCACCAGCTGGGTGGTGAAGGTGCTGGTGTCCATGGGGCTGGTCGGGTCCTGGGTTTCCAGTTCCTTCAGCAGCAGCGACATCATGCTGTTGAAGTCGCCGAGCGTGCTGGAGGACGTCGAGGACGCGGTGGTGCTCGTGCTCGTGGTGCTGCTGGAACTGGTGCTGCTCACTGACGTCATGATCCGACCCCTGCATCCTCCGGCGGCGTCAGGGATCCTGGAACGGGACCCCGGGCCGGAATTGGCTTTCGATCGGTTCAACGCCGGCCCTTACAGAAGCGGGCGCACTTTTTTTGACATTTCCAAAAAAAAGTTCCGGGCCATGAAGTCGTGGGTCGGCGTATATGCTTCCAACGGTCATTGCTGTTCTCAGAAAGCAAGATCATCAATATTTAGGTAGGCAATTTTTTACTGGTTCAGTATTGCCGATAGGCAGTTTCTTCCTAGTTGGCCTCAGCGCGGGGTGGGGGACATTCGCAAAAATGGCGGAAACGCTGGGTTGATGGGTCCCCGCCACACCGGACCCTGGCCGGCAGATTTTGCCCATCCGCACAGGGGCGCCCTCACGCGCGACGGCTTGCCCGCCGCCGCGCGTGAGGAAGGTATTGATGAAAGGGGCGCCATCCCATGAACGCGACGCAGCCGTATGACCAGACGCTGGAGCCGGGGGAGGATCCGTCGCAGGCCGCGGCGGCGTCCCTGCTGGCGGCTGGCCGGGCGGACGCGGCCTGGGCCTTGTGCCGCCCGGTCCTGGCGGCGGGGCTGCGCACCCCGTCCTGGCTGGCCTTGGCCGGACGCGCGCTGCTGGCCCTGGACCGCCCGGCGGAGGCCGAGCCCGTGCTGGCCCTGGCGGCCGGCACCGCCGGTGTTGCCGAGGCGACGACCCTGGGCCTGTTCACCCTGTGGGGTGTCGCATTGCGCCGGCTGGGACGCGTCCCCCAGGCGGAGCCGGTGCTGCGCATGGCCGTGCGCCTGTCGCCGACGGACGCGGTGTGCCGCAGCAACCTGGCGGCCGTGCTGCGTGTGCTCGACCGGCTGGGGGAGGCGGAGGACGAGGTTCGCGCCGCCCTGGACCTGGACCCCGACCTGGTCAACGCGCATGTCAACCTGGCCTCCATCCTCATGGCGCGCGGTGACTTCCACGGGGCGCTATCCGCCAGCCGCCAGGCCCTCGCCAGGGAGGGGGCGCAGGCGGAGGCGCTCTACACCCAGGCCGCCGCCCTGCAGGCGCTGGGCGATGTCGCGGCCGCCGCCGACGCCTGGGCCGTTGGCGTCGCGGCCCACCCGCAGGACGCCCGCCTGGCCTTCGGACGCGCCAACCTGGATTTGGCGCGCGGCGACCTGGCCGCCGGCTGGGCCGGCTATGAGGCCCGCCGGACCGCCGACCCGCAGCGTTTCCGCCCGCCGCCGGCCCTGCCGGCCTGGCGGGGGAAGCGCCTGGACGGCCCCCTGCTGATCTGGCGGGAACAGGGCCTGGGCGATGAGCTGATGTTCGCCAGCTGCTATGACGCCGCCATCGCCGCCGCCGGGTCGGCGGTGGTGCGCTGCGATCCCCGCCTGACGGGCCTGTTCAGCCGGGCCTTTCCCGACGCCCAGGTAGTGGCGCAGGCGTCCGGGGCGGATGCCCCCGCCCTGGCGGTGGGGGCGGCGGTCGCCCAGGTGGCGGCGGGCTCGCTGCCCGGCCTGCTGCGTGAACGGCTGGCGGACTTCGCCAAGGAGGGCTCCGGCGACGGGGCGGGCTATCTGTGGGCCCTGCCGGATTTGGTGGTGCACTGGCGGCGGCGCTTGGCGGCGCTGGACGGCGCCGGTCCCCCCACGTTGAAGGTCGGCCTGTGCTGGCGCAGCGGTTTGGATGTCGAAAGCCGCGCGGGACGCCAGCCGAACCTAGCCGATTGGACGCCCTTGCTGGCCCTGCCGGGGGTGACGGTCGTGACCTTGATGTACGTGGACACGGGCGAGGAGCGCGCGGCCCTGGGACCCAGGGCGCCCCATCACTTTCCCGACCTGGACCAGCGCGATGACCTGGAAGGGCTGGCGGCCCTGCTGTCCGCGCTGGACCTGGTGGTCACCGTGCCGACGGCGACGGGGGAGCTGGCGGGCGCGCTGGGTGTGCCCGTTTGGCGGTTGGCCGGGGAATTGGATGTCACCTGCCTGGGCACCGGGTGCCGGCCCTGGTTCCCCTCGATGCGGATCTTCCGCGCCGGTGCCCGGGGACATCAGGACATCATCGCGGACATCGCGCGCCAGGTTGCGGCCCTGACTGCGCCCCGGTTATGAGCGCGCCCTGGCTTTGGGCGCCCATGACAAAGCACGCCCGGCCGATGACGGCGGGGCGCGCTTTGACGGCGGGCGTCAGCGTCGACGATGCGTCAGGAGGCGTGGCGCAGGGCGTGCGGACGATCGGCGTAGGGCCGGATGTGCTCAGCCCGGCGCGAGCGGTCACGGATGATGCGCAACGCTTCCAGCAGGGTGCGGCGCTGGTGGCTGTCCAGGTCGGCCAGCAGCAGGTCGTTCACCGCCTGGCGCAGGGGCTGCAGCCGGCGCAGCACGGCCAGGCCCTCGGGCGTGGCGGACAAGAGCTTGCGGCGGCGGTCGCTGGGGTCGTCCTCCTGCCGGATCAGGCCCTTGCGCAGCAGCTCGGTCACCGTGGCGCTGATGTGCGGGCGGGACAGGCCGCGGGCGGCGGCGATCTCGGACGAGAAGATGCAGCCCTGGCGGCCGATGCCCAGGTCGGCGCCGGCATAGGCGTCGGCGTGGGGATCGTTGGCCGGCTGGGACGGGCCGTCGTTGAAGTTGCGGTCGCCCGCGACGTTCATCAGAACGGTCCACTGCGGCGCGGTCAATCCGGCCTCTTCCAGCAGGGGCTCGCTATGGCGCACCAGGGCGTTGGCCACGTCGATGACGCACAAGGCGATGGCATCTTCGGCGCGGAAATGGGCAAGGGCGTCGGGCATGGAATGGAACCCCCACATAACTGTTTTCAGGCCCCCACCATGATCCGTCCGACCCACCCCGGCATTGACCAGGATCAATAGCGCTGCGTCCTACCCCAATGGATGAGTTAAAATAGAAACGGGCGGCCGTCGAAGGCGGCCACCCGTTTCGATCAGGACAAACGTGGTTCGAAAGTCCGTATTACAGCGTCCGCAGGTTGCCGGCGGCCGACTTGCCCTTGCGGGGGTCGTGCTGCAGGTCGAAGCTGACCTTCTGGCCTTCGTTCAGGGAGCGCAGGCCCGCCTGCTCGACGGCGCTGATGTGCACGAAGACGTCGGCGGTGCCGTCCTCCGGCTGAATGAAGCCGTAACCCTTGGTGCTGTTGAACCACTTAACGGTGCCGATAGACATGGTGTCTCCTTGAGGGGGTAGTTCCCGGTCCGGTGTCGTCCGCCCCCAAGGGGGCGGCGTCAAACATGACGGGAGCGAACCGGTGGACCGGGCAGGGCTCCGCGACAAATTCGACACCATAGTCATGAAACCCAAGGCGCCGGAGGACAAGCAAGAAAATCCGAACAATACTTAAAGTGCTCGAATGCTTGTCCTGATGGGTAACAAAGTATGGTGGATACATATTACCGGAGCGGCCTTTCGGCCTAAAGGCATAGGCCGCCCGCGCGCTGTCCGATATTAGTGTGCCATCCGCGTGCCGATGCCGAAGACGCGCAGCGCCTCGCGCAATTCCGGCAGGGCCCGCTCCACCACGGCCTTGCCCTCGGCGATGGCCTCGTCCGCCCGGTCGAACTCCAGCAGGCCGATATGGCCCAGGCGGGGCTTCAGGTGGATGTCCGGCGGCTCGCCCGCCAGGCGGGACCGGGTGATGCGGTCCAGCGCGATGCCCAGCGAGGTGGCCATGACGCCGAACATGCTGGGCCCCTCATACTTGGGGGGTTGCGGCCGCGCGCGGCGGGATTGCAGGAAGGTCGACAGGAATTCGAAGTTATGTTTCTGCGGGATGCCCGGCGCTTCCTCGGCCGGCGCCTCCATGTCCTCGGTCGCGGGGGCGGCGTCGGGCGGCGCGGCGGCACCGGCTTCGGCGTCGTGGCGGCTGCGGGTGCGGCCGATGATGTCGGCGTTCAGATCCACCGCCACCACCATGGCGGCGCCCATGGCGCGGCAGGCGGCTACGGGCACGGGGTCGACCAGGGCGCCGTCCACCAGCCAACGGCCATCCACATGGGAGGGCGGGAAGATGCCCGGCATGGCGTAGGAGGCGCGCATCGCCTCCACCACCGACCCGCGGCGCAGCCACACCTCCTTGCCCGTCGCCAGGTCGGTGGCCACGGTGATGAAGGGGCTGGGCAGGTCGTCGAAGGTGGAATCGCCCAGGTGCTGGTTCAATTCGGTCAGCAGCTTTTCGCCGCCGATCAGGCCGCCGCCGCTGCGCAGCCGCAGGTCCAGCAGGCCCAGGATGCGCATCTTCGTCAGGTTGCGCGCCCACTGCTCCAGCGTTTCCAGGTGGTTGCCCAGGTAGACCCCGCCCACCAGCGCCCCAATGGAACAACCGGCCACCACGTCCGGCTGGATGCCGTGCTGGGCCAGGGCCTGCAGCACGCCGATATGGGCCCATCCCCGGGCGACCCCACCCCCCAGCGCCAGGCCGAGCGTGGGGCGGGGCGGATGGCGGTCGGCGTGGCGGTCGGGCATGGCGGTCGAACACTCCAAGGGGGGGCGCCTGGCACTAATGTAGGTGGCGCGGCCGGAAGGCACAGTACCGGCTTCTGATGAGCGGTGAAAGTGGCGCGGGTGGGGCCGGCCGGCGGTGGCATAAAGGTCGCGGGCTGGCGCCAGCGATCCGGTTTGCTATGGTGGCGCCCCCGCCTCCAGCCTGGAAAGCCCCCGCCATGACCGGCATGCCCCCGCTTTTGTTCCCTGTGCCCCGGCCCGTGGTGCCTGTGGTGGGTGACGGTGCGGTCTTCCCCGTGCACCGCATCTATTGCATCGGACGCAACTATGCGGCGCACGCGCGGGAAATGGGTTCCGACCCCACCCGCGAGCCGCCCTTCTTCTTCCAGAAGCCGGCCGACGCCGTGCAGGTGGTGATGCCCGGCACCGTGGCCGACCATCCCTATCCCACCCTGACCAGCAACTATCATTATGAGGTGGAGCTTGTGGCGGCCATCGGCATCGGCGGCCGCGATATCCCGGCGGACCGGGCGCTGGACCATGTCCTGGGCTATGCCGTCGGCCTGGACATGACCCGCCGCGACCTGCAACGCGCCATGGGTGACATCAAGAAGCCGTGGGAGATCGGCAAGGCCTTCGACCGCAGCGCCCCCATCGGCCCGCTGCACCGGGTGGGCTTGGTCGGCCATCCGGCGGGGGGCGCCATCACCCTGGCGGTGAACGGCGAGGTGAAGCAGTCCTCCACCCTGGATCAGATGATCTGGTCGGTGGCGGAGCAGATCGCCAACCTGTCCCGCGCCTTCGCCCTGTTGCCGGGCGACCTGATCTATACCGGCACGCCGGAGAATGTCGGCCCCGTCGTTCCGGGCGATGTCATCACCGCCCATGTCGACGGCCTGCCCGACCTGTCTCTGCGCATCACCGACCGCGCGTGAGGCGCCCGGCGCCAGGGGCTCTTCGCGGTCGCGAACCCTGGGCGGTTGCCGTGTCAGGTCCGTCGCAGGATGGTGACCAGATAGAAGGGGCGCCGCGCCTGGCTGGCCACCGTGAAAAGGGGGGACCAGGCGAACGCGTCATGGATGCGCCGGGACAGCCGTGATTCAGGGTCGGCCGAAAAGAAGTAGTGGTTGGCCAACAGGCAGAGGCCGCCGGGCTTGAGCAGCCGCGCCATCCGGGCCGCCACCTGTTTCAGCAGATCGTCCCCGATGGGCGGCGGCAGGTAATAGAGTGTGTCGGCGAGGGTGATGAGGTCGAAGCCGCCGTCAAGCCCGGGGTCAAGGTCCAGCACGTCCCCCTGGCGAAAGCTGATCGCCGGGCTGCCGAACCGCGCGGCGGCGCGATCCACCGCGGCCTGGGCGATGTCGATTCCCAGCACCTGATCGGCGCGTTTGCCCAGGTGCTGGCTCAGCAAGCCCAAGCCGCAGCCCAGGTCAAGGGCGTGCGTGAAGCGCTGGCCCGCGGGAAGGCAGGCGACGATGCGTTCGTATTTCCAGGCCTGGTAGCGATAGCGGCTGTCGGCGGAGGCCCAAGGGTCCCCGGTCTCGACATAGACCGCTTCGAAAGCGCCGCGCTCGCCGACCGTGGTCCGCAGGCGGCTGATCGCCTTGTCGGTCCGCGCGCTCTGGAGGAACAGGGGCACATCGGCGGGCGACATGAAGCGCATCGACCGCCATAGCTGGGCCAGGTTCCGGGCCGGGGAGGGCTGGCGTCTCGCTTCCGGTGCAATCGACATGGGGCTCCGTCTTTTTCGCAAGCTCCCGCCGCGCCGCCGGGCAGGCGTACTCTGGGTATCGGCGGAATTTTGATGGTCGAACCGGCGCCTGAAGATGAGTAAGGCCCATGGCGCGGGGGCTTGAGCGTGATCTCTGTCGCTCGGGTACGGGCTCGGGCTGGAGACTACTCCAAAAGGCTTGGTAAGTGCATAAATGTCCGGGGCAACGGACGTGTCAGATCGCCGCAATCCAAGAGTTTAACATCTGAAAGATCATCAACCGGCGAGGGGGCGCCGCGCCGGTGCCCGGCATTGTCGCGGTCTGGCCGCGCCGGACAGCCCGGTTCTGGCTGGGGGAGCGCCTTCGTGTTAAGCATGGCCCGTCCGTTTCTCGCGGGGGTGCCCACCCCGCCGCAGTCCGAGGTTCGCCGGTCCCTTGTCCAAGAAGCATACGTCCCAGCCGCGACACACCGCCACCCTGCCGCTGGTGAGGCGCCTCGCGGGCAGTTACCTGCGGCCCTACATCGGCATGGTGCTGCTGGCCAGCATCCTCATCGCCGTCAATGCCGGCAGCTCCGCCGTGCTGGCGCAGAAGCTGGTGCCCTTGATCGATGAGGTGCTGAGCGGCAAGAACCCCGGCTACCTGCGCACCTTCGCCATCATCGTCTTCGCCACCTTCGTGGTGCGCGGCTTCTCGGGCTATTTCTCGGCCGTGCTGATGAACAACGTGGGCCAGCGGCTGGTGGCGGCGTTGCAGAAGCAGCTCTACAACCACCTGATCCAGGCCGACCTCGCCTACCTGCATTCCCTGCCGTCGGGCCAGCTGGTCTCCAGCCTGGTGAACGACGTGAACCAGGTGCGCCAGGGCACGGCGGAGGTGCTGACCAATTACGGCCAGAGCGTGCTGACCCTCATCTTCCTGGTGGGCGTGATGTTCCAGCAGGATTGGCTGCTGGCCACCATCTCGCTGACCGTGGTGCCCTTCACCACCGTGATGCTCAGCCGCATGACCGGCCGGCTGCGCCGGGTGGCGGGGCGCACGCAGGCGGCGCTGGGCACCTTCGCCAGCATCCTGACCCAGACCTTCCAGGGCGCCCGCCACGTCAAGGCCTATGGCATGGAAGAGTATGAGATGCGGCGCGTGGCCACCATCGCCGACGATTTGCGCAAGCTGACCAACAAGTCGTTCCGCGTCTCCTCCTCCCTCATCCCCATCAATGAGGTTTTGAGCGGCGTCATCTTCGTCGGCGTCATCATCTATGGCGGGCTGGAGGCGGCGGCCGGCCATGCCACCGCCGGCACGCTGACCAGCTTCACCGGCGCCTTCCTGCTGGCGTTCGAGCC
Source organism: Nitrospirillum karajorum (assembly GCF_036348415.1). Lineage (NCBI taxonomy): Bacteria > Pseudomonadati > Pseudomonadota > Alphaproteobacteria > Rhodospirillales > Azospirillaceae > Nitrospirillum > Nitrospirillum karajorum. The sequence continues at coordinate 496,495 of NZ_JAZBQB010000001.1, read as the reverse complement.
GCTGAAGCGCCTGTCCAAGCTGCAGACCCAGTTGCAGGTCAGCCTGGCCTCGGCGGAGCGGGTGTTCGAGCTGCTGGACACGCCGCCCCGCATCGTGGACCGGCCCGACGCCCGGGAACTGGCCGTAGCCTCCCACGCCATCCGCTTCCAGGACGTGCGCTTCGCCTATCAGGACGGAACGGTGGCGCTGGACGGTGTCTCGCTGGAGGTGCCGGCGGGCAAGACCGTGGCCCTGGTAGGGTCCAGCGGGTCGGGCAAGACCACCATCCTGAACCTGATCCCCCGCTTCTACGACGTGACCGGCGGTTCCGTGACCCTGGGCGGCCAGGACGTGCGCGACGTGACGCTGGCCTCGCTGCGTAGCGCCATCGGCTTGGTCAGCCAGGAAACGGGTCTGTTCGACGACACGGTGCGCGGCAACATCGCCTACGGCCGCATGGGCGCCACGGCGGAGGAGATCGAGGCCGCGGCCAAGGCGGCGGCGGCGCACGACTTCATCCTGGGCCTGCCCCAGGGCTATGACACGCGCGTGGGCGAGAACGGCGTGAAGCTGTCCGGCGGCCAGCGCCAGCGCATCGCCATCGCCCGCGCCATGCTGAAGAACGCCCCCGTGCTGCTGCTGGACGAGGCGACCTCGGCGCTGGACAGCGAGTCCGAGCGCCTGGTGCAGGACGCCCTGCGCCGGCTGCAACAGGGCCGCACCACCCTGGTCATCGCCCACCGCCTGTCCACCATCATCGACGCCGACCGCATCTATGTCATCGATGGCGGCCGGGTGGTGGAATCCGGCACGCATGACGAGCTGCTGGCGCTCGACGGTGCCTACGCCCGTTTCCATGCCTTACAGGCTGGCGGCGGGCATGGCCCTGTGGCCGAACTGGACGTGGCCCCGGTGACGGCGGCCGGCGCCCTGTCGGCGGCGGGCTGAGGGGCGGACGATGGCGGCCGGGGCGGTCACGAACATGGTCTTCATGGTCGTGTTGATCGCCCTGGTCATCGGCGTGGTCCTTCTCGGCAGCCTGTTGATGACCCTGTCGCGCGAGGGCGGGGCCGCCCTGTTCGTCCATCCGCGCCTGCCCGACCCCGGCGCCCCGCCGGAGGGGGCCGGCCTGCGCGCCGTCGCCTATCCCACCGCCGACGGCGCCACCTTGACCGCGTGGACGGCGGAGCCCACGGGCGCCCGGCCCCTGGTCCTGATCCTGGCCGGCCCCGGACAGCGCCGCGCCGACCTGGCGGGCCTGGCGTCGGCCCTGGTGGCGCACGGCTATGGCGTGATGCTCACCTGCCGCCGCCCGGCCTCCCTGATAACGGGGGAGTGGGGGGAGGCCGCCCTGCTGGCCGATGCCCGCGCCGCCTTGGATCACCTGACGGCCCGGGGCGTCTCCGGCTCCCGCCTGGTTGTCCTAGGCGTGTCGGCGGCGGCGGCCCTAGCCTTGCAGATGGCGTGGGAACGCCGGCCGGCCGCCCTGGTTTTGGCCGCCCCGCCGACGTCCGGGGCCGACCTGCTGGTTGGCCGATGGCATCTGTCGCCCTTGGCCGGCATGGCCACCAATCCCCTGGCCGTGGTCCGCCGGTTGACGGTGGCGCCCCCCGCCTGCCCCCTGCTGGTGCTGCACGGCCTGGCCGACCGCAGCGTGCCGCCGGCCATGGGGCGGGTGGTGTTCCAAGTGGCGCCGGAGCCCAAGCAGGCCGCCTGGATCAAGGGCGCGGGCCATGACGACCTGTGGGACAAGGGCGGGGTTGACGCCCTGCTGGACTTCCTGGCCGGCCGGCGGGGACCGGCGCCGACGCTGGAGCAGGAGGCCCCCCGGCGGGCGCCCGGCCTGCCGGCGCTTAGGCCCTAATCGACCGACCGCCGCAGCCGGAAGGCGGGGGAGCCGTCGGCGTAGTAATCCTCCTCCACCGAGGTCTGGTGAAAGCCCAGGCGGTGGTACAGGGCGCGCGCGGCGCCGTTCTCCGGATGCACCTCCAGCGACAGCCAGTGGTGGCCGGTTGCGCGGGCGTGGTCCAGGGCGGCCTGCATCATGGCCTTCGCCAGGCCCTGGCCGCGCCGTGCGGGATGGGTCGCCAGGGAATAGACGCGCAGGCCCTGGGTGCCCCGGCGGGACAGCAGCACCGCGCTGGCCGCCAAGGTGCCATCCTGACCATCAATCACCAGGATGCGGGCCGACGGCCGCTCCAGCAGGCGTTTGAAACTGCGCCGGCCCATGCGGTTGAACTCGAAGCACAGGGCCTCGAGCGCCAGCAGGGCCTCCAGGTCGGCCGGGATGGCGGGCCGAGGGGCTGGAAAGGGGACCGGGAAAGCAGAGGGTGTCATGGTGGGGCCCAAGGTACGGGAGGGGGCGTCGCGGGGCCTAATCAAAAACCCTTTATCTTCCGTCCCCGGCATTGCCATGGAGATTTAATGCGGGTCGCCCGGACACTGGGGACACCACGGCGGCCTTCTGTGCCGTGGCCTTTCCAGAGGAACGCATCATGGCACGCACCATCGTCATCGAACGCGGCCCCGGCGGCTTGTGGGCCGCCCACGACAGCGCCGGCCTCATCGGCGGCGTCTTCAAGGAGCGGCGGGCCGCGGTCGCCTTCGCCATATTCCAGCCCGACCGTCCCACCGTGCTGCTGCGCGCCGGCGGGGCCGGTGCGGGCCCTGGCGCCGGTGCGGCGCGTTGGGCCGCCCCCCGCTTTCCCAGTAGCCGGTTTTAGGGGGAGGGGTGCCATGCCGGACTGTTCCCCAGCGGCTTCCAGACAGCTTGACCCCAGGCCCGTCCCGGCCCGCCCCCCGGTGCTGGCCGCGTCCGACCTGATCCTGGTGGTGGAACGGCGGTGCGACTTCCGCTGGCCCGATCCCGGCGGCCGCATCATGACCGCCGGTGCCTATGCCGCCGCCGGACCGGGGCGCCCCTGCCGCGTCATCAACCTCTGCCGTCATGTCGATTACCTGTCCGCCGGCTATTATACGTCCCTCTTGGCGGAGGCGCGCGGCGACCGCGTGATGCCCGCGCTGCGCACCCTGGTGGATCTGGCGGATCGGCATGACCTGGCCGACAGCCTGGCCGACTTCAATGCCGGTCTTGCCCATCTCCCGCCCCCGCCGGCCGGCATCACCCAACACACGGCCAACATTTATTTCGGCCGGACGCCCGATGCGGGGCTGGGCGATGTCGCGGCCCGCGTGTTCCAGCGGCTGGACTGCCCCTTGATGCGGCTGACGCTGGTGCATGCCGATGGCCGGGGCTGGCGCATCGCCGGCGTGGCGCCCTTGGGGCTGGACGCGGTGCCGCCGGCCCACGACCGGGAGTTCATGAACGCGCTGGAGGTGCATGCCCGCCGGCGCTGGCTGCGGACCCGGGGCCCTGTGGCGCCCGCCTTCACCCTGGCGGTGCTGCATGACCCTGCCGACCCCCTGCCGCCCAGCAAGGCCGAAACGCTGGACCATCTGGCGCGGGTGGGCGCCGATCTGGGCGTGCGGGTGGAGGTGATCGGCCGGCGCGACTATCGCCACTTGGCGCGCTTCGACGGCCTGTTCATCCGCGAGACCACGGCCGTGACCCATCCCACCTTCCGCTTCGCCCGCAAGGCGGAGGCGCTAGGCATCCCGGTCGTGGACGACGCCACCAGCATCCTGCGCTGCACCAACAAGGTTTTCCTGGCGGAGGCGCTGGCCGGCCACGGCGTGGCCACGCCGCGCACCCGGCTGGTCACCCGCGCCACCGTGGCGGAGGTGGCGGCGTCGATGAACTTCCCCGCCGTGCTGAAGGTGCCCGATGGCGCCTTCAGCCGGGGGGTGGAGCGGGTGATGGACCCCGACGCCTTCCACCGCGTGGCCGCGGCACTGCTGGCGCGGTCGGAAATCATCCTGGCGCAGGACTATGTGCCTACCGCCTTCGACTGGCGCGTGGGCGTGCTGGGGGGGCAGGTGCTGTTCGTGGCCCAATACCATATGTGTCCCCAGCATTGGCAAATCGTACGCCATGGCGCCGACGGCAGCCATGAGGAAGGGGCCACGCGCGCCGTGGCCGTGGCCGACACGCCGCCGGCCGTGCTGACCGCCGCGCTGAAGGCCGCCCGGCTGATGGGCAACGGCCTGTACGGCGTGGATCTGAAACAGACGGCGACCGGGGAGGTCATGGTGATCGAGGTGAACGACAATCCCAACCTGGATGTGGGCATGGAGGATCGCGCCGCGGGCCCGGTGCTGTGGCGTCGCATCATTGGCCATTTCCTCACCGCCGCCGGTCGGGTGCCCATGCCCGGCAGCACCACCCTGGCCGCCACTGAGCATGCCGCCCTGGCCCGCTTGGCTGCGGTGCGGGCGGCGGTGGCCTGAGCCGGACCCGCCGCCGTCGGGGGCGGATGGACCGGCGCGGACGGGGCCACTTCGCTTTTTTGGTTGGAAGCGTGCGGGGGTGCGGGTATTCAAGGCGCTTGGTTTAACCGGCCCGTGGTGGGTGTTCCACCCGGGCCGCCTGTTCCTGGCGGCGGCTCTCCTTCATGGTGGGCCGCCCATGCGGGTTCCCAAGGACGTCGTACCCTATGCTGCGCTTTTCACCGCTCAAGTCCGCGTTGATCGCCCTGGTCTGTTTCCTGGGCGTGGTCTTCTCCCTGCCCAGCCTGATCAGCAAGGATTACCTGCCGGGCTGGATGGCCGACCGGCATGTGAACCTGGGCCTGGACCTGAAGGGCGGCTCCTACCTGCTGTTGCAGGTGGACAGCGACGCGGTGGCCAAGGCGCGCCTGGAAAGCCTGACCGATGAGGCGCGCACCGCCCTGCGCGCCGCCAAGATACAGGTCAGCGGCATCACGCCGGCCGGCCGGTCCATCGCCATCGCCCTGCCCGAAGGGGCGGACGTCGACGCGGCGCGCAAGGCCCTGGGCCCCATCGCCACCGCCACGACCGGTGGCGGTGTCCCGGAAATCGACCTGCGCACCGATGGCCAGACCATCACGCTGACCCTGACCGACGCCGGTTTCAAGGACCGCATCGACAAGGCGATGGCGCAGTCCCAGGAAATCGTCCGCCGTCGTATCGACGAGACGGGCGTGAACGAGCCGGTGGTGGCCCGCCAGGGCAGCGACCGCATCCTGGTGCAGCTGCCCGGTGTGGACGATCCCGGCCGTATCAAGAAGCTGATCGGCACCACCGCCAAGATGACCTTCCGCCTGGTGGTGACGGATGAGCCCGTCCGCGCCGACGGCGCCGCCCCCCGGGCACCCAGATCATGTCCGTCGCGGACGGCCGGGGTGATCGCAAGATCCTGGTGCGCAAGAAGGTGGAGGTTGATGGCGCCAACCTGACCGACGCCAGCCCCACCACCGACCAGAACGGCCGCTGGGTCGTCAGCTTCCGCTTCGACAGCATCGGCGCCCGCCGCTTCGCCGAGACGACCACGAACAATGTGGGCAAGCCTTTCGCCATCGTGCTGGACGACAAGGTCATCAGCGACCCGGTCATCCAGGAGCCCATCACCGGCGGTCGTGGCCAGATCAGCGGCAGCTACACCGCCCAGACGGCCAACGACCTGGCCGTGCTGCTGCGCGCCGGCGCCCTGCCGGTGCCGCTGACCGTGGTGGAAGAACGGACCATCGGGCCGGAGCTGGGCGCCGACAGCATCCATGCCGGCCTGACCGCCGTGGCCGTGGGCTTCGTGCTGGTCGTGGCCTACATGATCGTCAGCTACGGCATCTTCGGCGTGTTCGCCAACATCGCCCTGCTGTGCAACCTGTTCCTGACCCTGGCCCTGCTGGGCATCCTGCAGGCCACGCTGACCCTGCCCGGCATCGCCGGCGCCCTGCTGACCCTGGGCATGGCCGTCGACGCCAACATCCTGATCAACGAGCGCATCCGGGAAGAGCTGCGGAAGGGGGCGACCCCCCTGGCGGCGCTGGAGGCCGGCTTCTCGAAAGCCTACGCCACCATCACCGACAGCAACCTGACCACGCTGATCAAGATGGCCATCCTGTTCTCGGTCGGCACCGGGACCATCAAGGGCTTCGCCGTCACCATCAGCCTGGGCATCATGACCTCTATGTTCACGGCGACCGTGGTGGCCCGCGCCATCACCGCCAGCTGGTTCCGCCGCTTCCGGCCCAAGACGCTGACCGTGGGCACACGCCTGCGCCCGGCACCGGACCACACCAACATCTCCTTCATGCGCGGCCGCCACATGGGCATCGGCCTGTCGGTGCTGCTGTCGATCGCCTCGGTGGTGCTGTTCTTCAAGCCCGGCCTGAATTACGGCGTGGACTTCGCCGGCGGCGTGGTCATCGAGATCCGCACCGAAGGCCCGGCCGACTTCGCCAAGCTGCGCTCCAAGATGGAAACCCTGCACCTGGGGCCCGTCCAGCTGCAGCAGTTCGGCTCCCCCACCGACGTGCTGATGCGGCTGGAGCAGCAGGCCGGCGGCGACGCCGCCCAGCAGGGGGCCGTGAAGGCCGTCCAGGACGAGCTGAACAAGGATTTCCCCGGTGCCGTCATCCGCCGCCAGGAAGCCGTGGGTGCCTCCGTCAGCGCCGAGCTGTTCCACGACGGCATGCTGGCCCTGGGCCTGGCGGCCATCGCCATGCTGGGTTACATCACCTTCCGCTTCGAATGGCAGTTCGGCATCGGTGCCGTGGTCACCATGCTGCTGGACGTGACGAAGACCGTGGGCTTCTTCGCCATCACCGGCATGCAGTTCAACCTGACCTCCATCGCCGCCATCCTCACCATCATGGGCTATTCGATCAATGACAAGGTCGTGGTCTATGACCGTGTGCGTGAGAACCTGCGTCTCTACCGCAAGATGCCTCTGCGTGAACTGATCGACCGCAGCATCAATGAGACGCTGAGCCGGACCATCGGCACCTCGCTGGCCATCTTCCTGGTGACCGTGCCCCTGGCCCTGCTGGCGGGTGAGCAGCTGCGCGAGTTCGCCTGGGTGCTGCTGTTCGGCGTGGTGCTGGCGACGTCGTCGTCCATCTTCATCGCCGCCCCCATCCTGCTGTTCCTGGGCGAAAAGAGCCTGCGCCGGCCCGCGCCGGCCGACGGCTCCGCCGCCCCGGCCGCTCCGGCGGAGTAAAGGACCGTATCTGGCTGCCGGTTGTCCGGGGCGGCGCCCATGGGCAACCGGCATGCCAGAATAAAAGCGCAATAAAAACAGATGGTTGCAAAATCGCACTAGACAATTTTGCACCAAAGTCGGCAATAACCGCCGGGCGCTGGGCATGAAATGCCGGGCCGAATTTGCCGATTTATTTGCACAGCTGTTCCGCACTGACGGCCAGTTCTGTAAAGAATCAATGATTACAGTTCAGTAAGGGTTGGTCCCCCGGTTGCGATGGCAGCCGATGCGCGCGTGCGCACCCCTTGGAGGGGGCCGGGGGAAATCCAAGGCGGCCTCGTCCAAGGTTTCTTCATCGGGGGAGACCTTAACCCATGAGCTCCATCGCCGCCTCGGGCTCCAGCCAGTCGCTGTACAGCGGTTGGCAGGCCCAATGGGCGTCGCGGACGCAGGCCTCGGCCGGCACCGACGACGCCAGTTCCTCAACCTCGACCACCGCCACCGGATCGTCCACAGACGCTACCTCCGCCCTGTTGGATGGCGCCCTGTCGGATGGTGGTGTCGGCGCCCTTTCCAGCAGCCCCTTCGCCCTGCAAATGGGCGGGCTGTTGTCCCTGCTGCAGGGTGTCGACGGCGGTTCCGATTCCAGCGCCGGCAGCACGGCCGGCGGCCTCCCGCCGGGTCCGCCTCCGGGTTCGCCGCCAGGGGATAACGGCTCCAGTGCCAGCGGTGCTAACAACGCCGATGGCATGGACCCGCTGATGAGCCTGATGATGCAGACGGCTTTCGGCACGTCCGGCACCACCAGCACCGACGGCACCACGACCACGGGCACGACGACGACCGACGGCATCTCCAAGCAGGCCTTCGAATCCGCCTTCGGCACCGGCACCGGGGCCACGGAGCTGGCGGACAAGGTGTTCTCCAAGCTGGATGCCGACGGCAACGGCACCATCAGCCAGTCCGAGGCGCAAAGCGCGCTGAAGCAGGCGGGCGGCGGCCATCACGGCGGCGGTCACCACCACCACGGCGGGGGCGGCGGTGTCGGCGGTCCGTCTTCCAGCCAGCAGGCATCCACCCTGCTGAGTGACACCAGCACGGACGACAGCGACCCGACCTCGGCCGCCAGCATTCTGGGTGCCCTGGACGGGACGTCGTCGACCTCAACCACCGGGGCCACCACCGGAACCTCCACCACCAGCGCCACCACGGCCACCGCCTCGTCCAGCAGCGACGCTTCGGGCACCAGCTTCACCTTCAATGGCGTCACTATCGACAGCAGCACGATGCTGAGCGGATCGGCGCTGGCCTTCATGGCACAGCTGCAAGGCCAACTGGCCGCGGCCTGAGCCGGGGACGCCGGCCTCTGAAACAGGGGGGCGTCCGACGTGTGCATCCAAACCCGCAGCGGCGGCATGAAACATGCCCCGCCGCCGGTTCCTTGCCGTTCTGTCGGCGGGGCGATCGTTGCGCGACTGCCTGGAACGACGCTTGCGATCGGGGCGGACGCGCGGTCGCGGGGCCGCGCCCTTGGGAAGCGCGGTGACCGGTTGGGGGAAGCCGTGGCCCGAGGTCCCCTGAACGGAGCGCAGCCCCCATGACCTCCTCCATCTCTTCATCGGGTTCGTCCCAGTCGCTTTACAGCGCCTGGCTCGCCCAAATACAGACGGCGTCCACCAGCACATCGGCTGACGCCACATATACCGATGACACTGATACGACGACCAGCGGCACCACCGCCGCCTCCAGCGCGCCCAGCTTTCAGATGGGTGGCTTCCAGATGGATGGCGGCCTGCTGAGCATGTTGCAGGGCATCGGCGGCGACAGCGATGGTGACGGCACCGATGGCACCGCCACGACGGCCGCCTCTGGTAACGGTGGTGCGGGCGATGCCCTGCTGAACCTGCTGCTGCAGACCGCCAGCGGCACGTCCTCCTCCAGCGGTTCCACCAGCACGGACTCCACGTCTTCCAGCAGCGCCACGACCAGCACCACCACGTCATCCGGCAGCGGCATCAGCGAAAGCGACTTCGAATCCGCCTTCGGCAGCGGAACGGGCAGCAAGGAGTTGGCGGACAAGGTCTTCTCCAGCCTCGACACCGATGGCGACGGAACGCTGAGCCAGTCCGAGGCGCAGTCGGCGCTGAAATCGCTATCGGGCGGCCAGGGCGCCGACGGCATGGGCCCGCCGCCGCCGCCGGGTGGGTTCGATATGGGCGACTCATCGTCGTCCAGCGATGGCACGTCCTCGACCGCCACCGCCAGCGACTCCGGTACATCCACCAGCGGTACATCCAGCAGTGGCACCAGCAGCATCACCATCGATGGTGTCACCATCGACACCAGCACGATGCTCAGCGGGTCCGCCCTGGCCTTCATGGCGCAGTTGCAGGGCTCCGTCGCGGCTTAAGGACCAGGAGCCCTCATGAAAAACGCCGCCCAGCGGGTTGCCCCGGGGCGGCGTTTGGCCTTGTCGTCAAGCCGGCACGTCAGGCCGGCATCAGTCCAGATGCACCAGCTTGACCTTGCGGTTCTCCATCGCCAGGGCCAGCTTGCCATGCTTCAGGGCCAGGGCCTGGCGGCCGAACAGGTCGAAGCGCCAGCCGGACATGGCCTGCACCTTGGCATGATCATCGGCGGCGATGGCCTCCAGGTCGGCGGCGTTAGCCACCAGGCGGCTGGCCACATCCTCGTCATCGCACACCAGCTTCAACAGCACGCGCAGCAGTTCCACCGTCGGCGCGATGCCGGCCGGCAGCTCAGCGCGCGGTTCGGCGCGGGGCAGGGCGCTGTCGGGCAGGCTGCGCGCCTTCTCGATGGCCGCCAGGATTTCGGCGCCGTAACGACCCGCGGCCATGCTGGGGCCCAGGCCGCGCGTGCGGGCCAGGTCGTCCACCGTGCTGGGGGTGTGGGCGGCGATCTCCATCAAGGTTTCGTCGCGCACCACGCGGTTGCGCGGGATGTCCTTGCGCTGCGCCTCGCGCTCGCGCCAGGCGCACAGCTCCTTCAGCACGGCGATGAAGCGCGGCTTGTCGGTGCGCGGCTTCAGCCGGCGCCAGGACTCGTCCGGGTCCTGGCGATAGGTGTCCGGGCTGGTCAGGATGGCCATCTCATCGGCCAGCCATTCCTCGCGGCCCGTCTTGTCCAGGCGGCGGCGGATCTTCTCATACGCCGGGCGCAGGTGGGTCACGTCCGACAGCGCGTAGGTCAGTTGCCGGTCGGTCAGCGGCCGGTTGGACCAGTCGGTGAAGCGGCTGGACTTGTCGATGCGGGCGTTGGTCAGCTTGGTGATCAGCGTCTCATACCCCACGCTGTCACCGAAGCCGCAGACCATGGCCGCGACCTGGGTGTCGAACAGAGGGGCGGGCACGGCACCGGTCAGGTTGAAGAAAATCTCCAAATCCTGGCGGGCGGCGTGGAAGACCTTCAGCACGGCGGGATTGGCCAGCAGCGCGAACAGCGGCGACAGGTCGATGCCATCGGCCAGCGGGTCGATGGCGGCGGCCTCGTCGGGGCCGGCCACCTGCACCAGGCAGAGCTGCGGGTAGTAGGTCTTCTCCCGCATGAATTCGGTATCGACGGTGACGTAGGCGGCGGTGGCCAGTCGGTCACAGAAGGCGGAGAGGTCGGCGGTATTGGTGATCAGCGTCATGGGGTTCTTCACATACTATAGCTGAGCGTGCGTGCATAGGGCCTCTGAGGCGCGGCCGGCATGGAAAACCCGCATCGCCCGGGGGCGGGAGTGCCCGGCCGTCTTGACAATCCGCCCCCGTCCGGCCCTAGTGTCCGCCGGTCCGTCAGTCCCGCGTTTTCGCGGGCCGGCGGCGCTATTGCCCAACCCGCACTCGTCAAGGTCCGGCCCCATGCATCCCTATCGTTCCCACACCTGCGGCGCCCTGCGCCTGGAAGACGCCGGCAAGACCGTCCGCCTCTCCGGCTGGATCCACCGCAAGCGTGACCACGGCCAACTGCTGTTTGTCGACCTGCGCGACAATTACGGCCTGACCCAGTGCGTGATCGATATCGACAATCCCGGCTTCAAGGTGCTGGAATCCACCCGCCTGGAATCGGTCATCACCGTGACCGGCCGCGTGGTGGCCCGCACGGCCGACACCATCAACGACAAGCTGCCCACCGGCCATATCGAGGTGAAGGCGGATGAGATCGTGGTGCAGAGCCTGGCCGACCAGTTGCCCCTGCAGGTGAACTCCGACCAGGACGCGGGCGAGGACATCCGCCTGCGCTATCGCTTCCTGGACCTGCGGCGCACCAAGATGCACCGCAACATCCACCTGCGCTCCAACGTCATCGCTTCGGCCCGCCGCCGCATGATCGAGGCGGGGTTCACCGAGTTCCAGACCCCCATCCTGACCTCGTCCTCGCCCGAGGGTGCGCGCGACTTCCTGGTCCCGGCGCGCAACCACCCGGGCAAGTTCTACGCCCTGCCGCAGGCGCCGCAGCAGTTCAAGCAGCTGCTGATGGTGGCGGGCTTCGACCGCTACTTCCAGATCGCCCCCTGCTTCCGTGACGAGGACAGCCGCGCCGACCGTAGCCCGGGCGAGTTCTACCAGCTCGACTTCGAGATGAGCTACGTCACCCAGGACGACGTGTTCGCCGCCATCGAGCCCGTCATCCACGGCATCTTCACCGAGTTCCGCGACTTCACCGGCGTCGCCAAGACCGTCAGCCCCTATCCGTTCCCGCGCATTCCCTATGCCGAGAGCATGCTGAAGTACGGCAACGACAAGCCGGACCTGCGCAACCCGCTGGTGATCACCGACGTGTCGGCCGTGTTCCGCCGCGACGACGTGGAGTTCAAGGCCTTCCGCGGCGTGCTGGACAAGGGCGGCGTGGTCCGTTGCGTCAAGGCGCCGGCCGTGGGCGACAAGCCCCGCAGCTTCTTCGACAAGTTGAACGACTGGGCCCGTGGCCTGGGCGCCCCCGGCCTGGGCTACATCCTGTTCGAGAACGGCGCCGGCAAGGGCCCCATCGCGAAGTTCGTGCCGGAGGCGGCGCAGGTCGTGCTGCGTGAGCTGACCGGTGCCGTGGACGGCGACGCCGTGTTCTTCGTCTGCGACCTGGAAGGCCCCGCCGCCAAGCTGGCGGGCCAGGCCCGCACCCGCATCGGTGAGGAGCTGGACCTGATCGAGAAGGACGCCTTCCGCTTCTGCTGGATCGTCGACTTCCCGATGTACGAGAAGGATGAGGAGACGGGGAAGATCGACTTCTCTCACAACCCCTTCTCCATGCCGCAGGGCGGCCTGGAGGCACTGACCAGCATGAACCCGCTGGACATCAAGGCTTTCCAGTACGACATCGTCTGCAACGGCATCGAGCTGTCCTCGGGCGCCATCCGCAACCACAAGCCCGAGATCATGTACAAGGCGTTCGAGATCGCCGGCTACTCCGCCGAGGATCTCGAGACCCGCTTCGGCGGCATGCTCTCGGCCTTCAAGCTGGGCGCCCCGCCGCACGGCGGTTCCGCCCCGGGCATCGACCGCATCGTCATGCTGCTGGCCGATGAGCCCAACATCCGCGAGGTCATCGTCTTCCCGCTGAACCAGCGCGCCGAAGACCTGCTGATGCAGGCCCCCAACGCCGTGGACACCGCGCGGCTGAAGGAACTGCACATCAAGTTGGACCTGCCCAAGCCCAAGATCACCACCGAGGCCAAGGAAGGCTGAGGCGGGGTCTTCGCTGAGGTGGAGTATCAGAGCGGGCGGCGTCTGGAAGGGCGCCGCCCGTTTTGTCTTTGAGGGGTTCGTGGGCGCCGAGCTTAGCCTTGACTACCCCTTCGGCTGTACACCATTGCCGTATCTCACTGCCAACCGATATCCCTGGAGAGAAGGGAGCGGAGGATGCTCATGCAGTTGGATGCGGATGGTTGGGTGGTGGACTCGAAGGTGACCAAGTCACCATTCCCCAACCTCAAGCACGGCACGATGGCCGCGATCCACGGCATCATTGTCCACCAAACGGGATCGCCCAGCCGGGATGCCACCTTCAACAGCTATCGGGGGGCCTCGCCCAACGGGGCGCACTTCCTGATCGACAAGAACGGGGACGTCTACCAGACCGCATCCGTGACCTGGAAGCTGTGGCACGTCGGCAAGCTGCGGCCGCGCTGCCTGCTGCAGCACAGCTGCCCGGCGACGGAGGTGAAGCTGATCACCGGCTGGCGCGTCGCGCAGGTGCATGAGATCGAACGACAGAAGGCCTTCCCCGACCGCTTTCCCATGAATGATGATTCCATCGGAATAGAAATCGTCTCGGACAACATCATCGAGCCCAAGGGCACCACGTTCGAGCCAGTGACTCCGGAGCAGAACGCCGCCCTGGACTGGATGATCGCCGGCCTGAAGGCCCTGTTGCGCTTTCCGGCCATCGAGATCTATCGACACCCGGATGTGTCGTTCAAGAACATCCATGAGGCGGAGACCGCGACGTGGCACTGAAAGACGGGGCACTGAAGCCAGCCGCCGCCCTGGTTATGATCGCCCTTCTGGGCGCGGCCGTCGCCCAGGCCAAGGTGACCAGCATCGCCATAAAGTCGGTGACCGTCGAAACGCCGGCCACCTTCGACGGGAAGGACCAGGACAAGGTCTACAGCGACGCCTGCGTCCACCAGACGCTGACCGACGCCCAGGCGCTGAAGTGGTTCCGCAAGGCGCACGAGGAACCGCGCCAGGGCTTCCATGAAAAGGCGACGGAGACCGGCTGCGTGTTCCGGGGCAACCTGAAGGCCAAGGACGGGAAGACCTACCGCTGGACGCTGGATGTGGGTGGGGCCGGGTATATTTTTCGGTCGGATGCGCAGAACGATGCCATTTTATTGCTGGGGCCGGAGGTTTCGTCTGGGCGGTAATGGACGGTCTGCTTCGTCATGCTGCTGGCCGATGAGCCCAACATCCGCGAGGTCATCGTCTTTCCGCTGAACCAGCGCACCGAAGACCTGCTGATGCAAGCCCCCAACGCCGTGGACACCGCGCGGCTGAAGGAACTGCACATCAAGCTCGACCTGCCCAAACCCAAGATCACTACCGAGGCCAAGGAAGGCTGAGGCGGGGTTTCGGCTTCAGCTGAGGATTAAAGCGGGCGGCGCCGAAGGGTGCCGCCAGTTTTGTTTTTGGTATCGGGGCTTGACCCAATCAGTGAGTTGGCGGTCATTCTGTCAGCAATGATGGGGGGCAATATGCGCGTATGGTGCTGGATGACGGTGGCTCTGGGCACGATTGTTCATTCAGGAGTGGCGCATGCGGGCCCCGCCCCAGGCGTGCTTACCGCATCTAGATTCAGCACGTTTCTTGAGATGCTGGAGCAGATGCCGGCTCATATCGACATGGCCGATCCAGAGGCGATGATCGCATATCTTGGCGGTCTGCACGGCGCCGAGATATTCGAAAAGAGGGTCGCGTCATGCGGCTATAACCTGACCATGAAAGGCGGTGACATTACTGGGCTTGATAGCCTTTATTTTCGCGCATCTTCCACCAAAGTGGGTTGCGAAGCGCCCAACGGCCTATGGCAGCCTCTGTATCAATTGGAAATACAACATTACTTTCCATTGCACCCACTAGGTGAGCCATTGGTGCGCAATTTCTGCGATTTAGATCTGGACGTTAGTAAAAGATACCACGGCGATAACAAATACGTTACGCTATATGCGCATCATTGGGACTTCAGTGAAAAGCATGGGGTGGGTGACAATTATAATTTCTTTTCAGCGGGATCGATAAAATATTATATTAGGTTTGATCAATGGGAGGGGCCGTGCCCCAAACAAATTATCATAACCGCTTTTCTATCAACGATCGCAGATCAGATGGAAGTGCCACGTCACTAGGGGAATACTGCCTATTGCCAGTCTTCCAGGCGTAGCCCCGGTACGCGTTGGAATTCCCGCGTGTTGTGCGTGATCAGGATCAACTCACGCGCCAGCGCCTGGCCCGCGATCAGCACGTCATAGGGACCGATGGGCGTGCCGGCTGCGGCCAGGTGCGCCCGGATAAGGCCCGCCTGCCGGGCATCCTCCCGGTCGAGGTCCAGGACAGGGAAGCGCAGGGCCTCGACACGCGCCAGGTTTTCCGCCGCGCGCTGGCTCTTGGCCGCGCCAAAGTAGAGTTCATGCGCGACGATGGTGGGCAGGCCGAAATCCTCCGGCCTGTGCTGCCGCATCCGATTCAGAAAGACGGGATCGCCCTTCATCACCGCGATGACGGCGTTGGTATCCAGAAGAAACTTCACTCGAAGAAGTCCAGGGCCGGGCGCTCTTGCTCGGCCGGCCGGTCCATGGCGGCCTTGGCGAAGTCCTCATCCACCGGCCCCGTGACCTCCACCAGCCAATCCCAGCCGTCGGCGATGGGTTCCAGGATCACGGCGTTGCCATGACGGCGGATGCGCACCTGATCGCCCTCGAACCGGAAGTCCTTGGGCAGGCGCACGGCCTGTGAGCGGCCGGACCAGAAGAGCTTGGCGGTATCCATGGCCCTCTCCATTGATATCTATCAAAAATATATACCATGGAAGAATGCCGGGCAAGGGAGGCTAGTCCTTCGGCCCCAGGAATTTCCGGGCGATGCGGAAGCCCAGCCGGTCGGTGTCGGCCAGGTTGGTGTTGCCCAGGATGATGATGGTCAGATCGTCGTCCAGGAAGCGCAGCAGCAGGGTGTTCGCACCCATGATGCGGCCGGGGCGCTGGGCGTAGCGGTGGGGGCGGCCGCGCGCCTGAAGGTCGGAAACCCAGAGGCCGAAGCCGTATTCCTCCAGCGCCGGGGTCAGCAGCTGGGCGCGCTGGGCGGGGGCCAGCAGGTCGCCGCCGTACAGCGCGCGGGCGAAGGCGGCCAGGTCGGGGGCGGTGGAATAAAGGCCGCCGGCGGCGTACCAGTTCTGCATGTAGACCGGCATGTCGTGGGCCAGGTCCGCGTCGCCGTCCTTGTAATAGGTCGCGGCTAGGTTGGGCAGGATCAGATCCTGGCGCAGCAGGCCGGTCTGCGTCAGGCCCAGCGGGTCCAGGACGTCCCGGCGCAAGGCCTGGTCATAGGGCTGGCCCGTCACCGCCTCGATGACCTTGCCCAGGATGACGTAGTCGGCGTTGTTGTAGTCGAACGCGCTGCCCGGCGCCTTCGCCAGGGGGCCGCTGGCGTAGCGGTCCATCAGGTCGGTGCTGTCATGGGGCAGCTGATAGGCCGGCATGCCGGTGCGCGCGGCGTCGGTGTAGCTGGTCAGCCCCTTGTCGAAATTCTCGATGCCCGAGGTGTGGGTCAGCAACTGGCGCAGCGTCACCCTGTCCGCTGCTGGCCCCTTGTACGCCGGCAGATAGGCGCGGATGACGGTGTCCAGGGACAGCCGGCCCTGGGCCACCAGGCGCATCACCAGGGTGGCGGTGAACAGCTTGGTGATGGAGGCGATGCGATAAAGGCCGTCCCGCAGGCAGGGCACCTGGAAGGACCTCTCGGCCAGGCCGTACGCCTCATGCAGCACCACGGCACCCTGGTGCTCCACCAGCACCGTGCCGCTGAAGCCCGTCTCCGCCACCTGGGACGCGACATAGGCCGCCACGCCGCCGCCGGCTGCCGGCGCCCCGGCGGCGGGTGGTGAAGCATCGGCCCACGCCCTGAGGGGCACACCCGCCATGGCCCCGCCCAACACCGCGTTACCTAGAAATCGCCGCCTGTCCATGCCGCCGCCCCCGCGTTATGTCTTAGGTAGGCGCATACCATCGACCGGCCCGGAAGGGAGGGGCCGGACGCGGCTGTGCGGAGGGAGCCAGTTTGGATGGCCGGGGATTGCCTGAGAGGTCGCCCGCCAGTACCAATTTTTGGTGAAATACCCGCCGGAGGTGCCGATCATGGGCAAGAACACGTCGGTCAGCTTGGGTGAGCATTTCACCCGCTTCGTGGAAACACAGGTCGCCCAAGGCCGTTACGGCAGCGCCAGCGACGTCATGCGGGCGGGCCTTCGTCTGCTGGAAGAGCGTCAGGCCAAACTCGCCGCCCTCCGCGCGGCCCTGGACGAGGGGGAGGCCAGCGGCATCAGCAGCCAGAACGTCCTGGATATCTGGGCTGAGGTGAAGGCTGAGGCGGGCGAAGCCGGGAATGGGTGAGTACGCGCTTTCCGGCAAGGCTAGGGATGACCTGAAGAGCATCGCCCGAGAGTTATTGACGCTATGGGGCGCGGCCCAGGCGGAGCGCTACACATACGGGCTGCACGAATTGTTCGGGCGGCTGGTCAGGTTCCCCGACTTGGGGCGTGATGCCGGGGGGATACGTCCGGGCTATCTGCGGATTGAGAGCGGAAGCCATGTTGTGTTCTATCGCAAGGCCGCGAATGGCATTCTGGTCATCCGCGTCCTGCACGCCCACATGGATCTTTCCCAGCACCTGTAGCCAGTTCGGCCTTGGACTTGAAAGGACCATTGTGGATGGCGGGCGCGCCAGGGTTGCCCCCTACACGCCCCTTCCTCAGTGAGGGCTCAATCACAGGACCGTGATGGGGATACGGATGGGGTTGCCCTCCAGCTGGGCGCCGATGCCGTTCTCGCCAAAGGAAATCGTGGCGCAGACGACGTCGCGGGGCTTCAGGCCGAAGTCATGGGCGACGGAGAACAGGCAGTAATACGACAGGTCATAGCCCACGCCCGTTTCCGGAGCCTTGAAGCTGTCGGCACACACCAGGAAACCGCTGCCGATATCCTTGCCGGAGCGTTCCTCGGAAAACAGGATCCAGCAGGGCGTGTCCTGGGTCGGCATGTTTTCCAGCGTGAAGCCCAGGTCGATGATCAGGCCGCCGCCGGAGACATCCGCCTGCGCATAGCCGACGCTGATGCTGGCGCTTCTGCCGATCCGGCTTTGGTGTCTTTTGATGGCGTCGAGGGTCGCGTTCATAATCGTTTTCCTTCTGGGTGCGGCGCACAGGGCCGCCAACATGCCGGCTGCGGCGCACAGCAGATTCCGGGCCACAAGATTTTTCAAGGAATCACAAGGCTCTGCCCGTAGACCCGCCTGTCCGGGCCGGTGTCCGGCATGGCGGACACGTCGGGCATGCCCCGCCTGGCCTGCGCTGTGGCCGCCTGTGGCAAGGGGCTGGATTCCTGCAAAACACTCAACGCGGCAGGGGCGTAACTCCAAACAACTCCACACGCCGGCCCTTTAGGGTGGCGCGTCTTTAGGTGCGGTGCGGCAGGAATTCCGCGCCGCACCATTGCGACCAGGACTAATGGCGGGGGTGGTGATGGTGGTTCATCGGCGCGCGTACAGCGCGGCGCAAATTTACGCCCATTGGGCCGGTGCCGCGCTGGTGACGGCGCTGTTCGCCAGCGCCTGGGTGCGCGAGGGGGTCGAGGATACCGCCCTGCGCCGCCTGCTGTTGGATTGGCACCGGCTGGTCGGTCTTGTCCTCATGGCCTTGTCCCTGGTCCGGCTGGGCCTGCGCCTCGCCCGGCCGGCCCCGCCGCCGCTGCCGGGCATGCCGGTGTGGCAGCATCGCGTGGCGGGCCTGGTCCATGGGGGCCTGTACCTCCTGCTGTTCCTTCAGCCCGCCAGCGGCTGGCTGTTGGCGTCCGCCCGGGGGCGGGCGCTGGATCTGTTCGGCTGGCTGCCGCTGCCCGCCCTCATGGCCAAGGATGCCGAGCGGGCGGAATGGCTGGGCCTCGCGCATGCCTCCCTCTCCTGGGCCCTGCTGGCGCTGGTCGCCCTGCACGCCGGCGCGGCGTTGGCCCATGCCGTGGTCCTGAAGGACGGCACCCTGGATCGCATGCGTCCCCCCGGGCGGGGCTTTTCCCGCCCGTCCACCGTTCCCGAATCCTGACCAGCCGAGGTTGCCCCATGGTCCTTCTATCCAAACCGCACGGGCACGGTGGTCGCGGCGCCGCCCTGGTGGTCGCCACCCTGCTGCTGGGTGTCCTGGCCGCCATGCCCGCCCGCGCCGTCCCGTCCTTCTCCGACCAGACGGGGGAGGCGTGCAGCGCCTGCCATGTCGGTGCCTTTGGTCCGCAGCTGACGGCGCACGGCCGCGCGTTCAAGCTGACCGGCTACGCCGACGGTCAGGCGTCACGCCAGTTTCCCCTGGTGTCCGGCATGGCGGAGCTGTCGCTCACCCACACGACGCAGGGCCAAGACGGGGGCGCCGCCTCCGGCTTCGGGCCCAACAACAACGGGGCGGTGGATCAGGTCAGCGTCTTCGTCGCCGGCCGCCTCTATGATCATCTGGGTGTCTTCTCGCAAACCACCTGGGACGGCGTCGGCCACCATATCGCCTGGGACAACACCGACCTGCGCTATGGGCGCGAGGCCACCCTGGCGGGGCTGGAGAGCATCCTGGGCCTGTCGGTGAACAACAGCCCGACCGTCTCCGACCCCTACAACACCACCCCGGCCTGGGGCTTCCCCTATGCCGCGGCCAAGTTGGCGCCCCATCCGGCCGCCGCCACTTTGATCGAGGGTGGTTTGGCGCAGCGGGTGGTGGGGATGACCGCCTACGGCCTGTTCGCGGATCTGCTCTATGTCGAGGCGGGCGGCTACCGCGCCCTGGCCAGCGGTCCGCTGAACACCCTGGGCGTGGCGATCGCCGATGGCCCGGTGGTGGACGGCACCGCCCCCTATGCCCGGCTGGCGCTGCAACATGAGGATTTGCAGCAGTCGGCGGCCCTGGGCGTGTTCGGGCTCTCCACCCATGTCTTCCCCAACAACGACCGCAGCGCCGGCACCGACCGCTATACGGACGTAGGCGTGGACGCCAGTTATCAATGGCATCCCAACCGCAATCACACCCTGGGGGCCAACGCCACCGCCATCCTGGAAACACACAGCCTGCCGGCCAGCGTGGTCCTGGGCTTGGCCGACAGCGCGTCCGGGCATCTCAACAGCTACCGCTTGAACGCCTACTACACCTTCCAACAGACCTACGGCCTGACCGCCGGCGTCTTCCGCAGCACAGGCTCGGGCGATGCCGCCCTTTATGGATCGGACCCCCTGACCGGCAGCGCCAACGGCAAGCCGAACTCCAGCGGCTATATCCTGCAGGCCGACTGGACGCCGTTCGGCAAGACGGACTCCTGGGCCGCCCCCTGGGTCAACCTGCGCCTGGCGCTGCAATACACCGGCTATACCCAGTTCAACGGCGCCAGCCGCAATTACGATGGTACTGGCCGCAATGCGTCGGACAACAACACCCTATGGCTGCTGACATGGCTGGCTTTCTGATGACCCATTTCCCGATATGCGCGCGGCGGCGCCGCATCCTGGCCGCTATGGCGCTGCTGGCGGCTGGGTTGCCGGCGGTGGGTCGGGCGGCCGACGCCACCCGCGGCGCCGACCTGTTCGACAATTACTGCGGCGAGTGCCACACCACGCGGGCCGGCGGCGGTTCCCGCAGCGCGCCCAACCTGTTCGGGCTGATGGGGCGCCGCACCGGCACGGTCGAGGGCTTCGCCTATTCCGATGCCAACCGCGCCGCCGGTTGGGTCTGGTCGCCGGAGACGCTGGACACCTACCTGGCCGCGCCCAAGACCGCCATGCCGGGCACGGTGATGAAGTTCCAGGGCGTGAAGGACGCGGCCGAGCGGGCGGACATCATCGCCTTCCTGGCCACGCTGCACGGCTGACGGGCCGGTATGGCCCCTTTCGTCCGGCGATCAGAACCGATAGCTGGCGTGGAGCCGGTAGGTGCGCGGGGTGCCCGGTGTCACCCATAGGCGGGAGTAGGAGGAGGGGTAATAGGTCTCGTCGAACAGGTTGTTGATCTCACCGGAGATCTTCCAGTTCGCCGTCGGGGCATAGGCGGCGATCAGCCGGGTCAGGGTATAGCCCGGCAGGGTGAAGCCCGTCCCCGTCTCACCCAGGCGGCTGCCGACATAATTGACGCCGCCGCCCAGGGTGACCACGCCGTCGCCGCCGACGCTGAAGTCCCGCGTCAGCAGGACGCTGCCGCTATGCTTGGGAATGTTGATCAGCCGGTCGCCTTTGTGGATGGCCAGGCCGAAGTTGGGGTCCAGGAAATCCTTGGACACTTCCGCGTCGGTGTAGGCGTATGAGAGCCAGAGCTTGAAATCCCCCGGCAGGGTGCCGCTGACATCCACCTCCACACCCTTGCTCTCCGCCTCGCCGATGGCCAGGGAAAAGCCGGCGTTGACCGGGTCGGCGGTCATGATGTTGCTCTTGGTCATGCTGTACAGCGCGACGGTGCCGCTGAGCTTGCCGTCCGGCGTCGACAGCTTGGCGCCGACCTCCCGCGATTCCGTCTCCTCCGGCTTGAAGCCGTTGCCATGCGCATCGGTGCCGGTGTTGGGGCGGAAGCCTCGGCCATAACTGGCGTAGAACGACAGGCTGTCGTCCACCTCATACACCAGGCCGGCCTGCGGACTGGCGGCGGTGTCGGACAGGGTGGTGCGGCCCCCTGTCAGCCGGTTGAGGATATCCTGGCTGTAATCGTCGTAGCGGGCCCCGACGCGCAGTTTCCAATGGCGGGTCAGGTCGATCTGGTCCTGGAAATAGACGCCACCGGAATTGTCGATCTCCAGCGCGTTCATGAAATTGCCGACGGCCGGCTGCGCGCCATAGACGGGGTTGAAGATATTGATTCCGTTGGGATTGGCCAGGGTGGGGCGGAAGCGCCGCTGCACCTGGTCATAGCTGAACCGGTCCCAATCCGCGCCGACCAGCAGGTGATGGGTCAGGGTGCCGGTCTCGAACGTGCCGCTGAGCTCGGTCCGACCGACCAGGTCGCCGGTTTCATAATCGCGGTAGCGCCGCTGGCGCGACAGGGTTTGGCCGTCGATGTACAGCTTCTGGCGGGCCGCCGTCAGTTCCGCCTCGCTGGAATAGCCTTTCAGGGCGGTTTCCCGATAGGACAGGCCGACCAGCAGGGTCCAATTCCCGGCGAAATTGTCCTCGAATTGCAGTTGGTGGCTGAGGCCGTCGATGTCCATGGCGCCGTCCCCCGGTTCCCCCAGGAAGCGGGAGGCGGGGATGGTGCCCAGCTGTCCGTTCACCGCCACCACGCCACGGTCGAACGGCACCTCCTGATGCACGGCCTCCATCTCATAGCTGAGGGTCATCTGGTCGTTCAGCCGCAGGAAGGCCGACGGCGTCAGGGTGTACTTGCTGGTGTGAACCGTGTCGCGGAAGCTGTGGCCGTCCTCATAGGCGCCGTTCAGGCGCAGGGCCAGCGTGTCGGCCACGGGGCCGGTCACATCCGCCTCCACCCGCCGGTCGGCGTAATTTCCCGCCGTCAGGGTGACGCTGCCCTGCGGGTCGAACTGCGGCTTCTTGGTCAGGATATTGACGGTCCCGCCCGGCTCCCCCCGGCCGAACAGGGCGGAGTTCGGACCCTTCAGGATTTCGATATGGTCGATGTTGGAGGCGTCGCGCGGGCCGCCGAAGCCCCGGCTGGCGTTGAAGCCGTTGACCAGATAGCCGCTGGGGAAATTCTCGTCGCCCGCGAAGCCGCGGACGGCGTAGCTGTCCCACATGCCGCCGAAATTGTTTTGCCGCGCCAGCCCCGCCGCCATGTCCAGGGCGGTGTCCAGCCGCGTCGCGCCGATATCCGCCAGCAACTCGCTGGAAATGACCTGCAGGCTCTGCGGCATGGACTGCAGCGGCACGTCGCCGCGATAGGGCTGCTTCTGCGCGGTGATCGTGATGTCGTCAAGGCCGTCGCCGGCCCCGCCTTCGTCGCCGGCGGCATGCGCCGCCGGGGCAAGCATCAGGCACGCCGCCGCGGCGGCGCCCAGGAACCGTGAACCGCACAGACCACTCATGATGCCCGCCCCCGCGCGCCGCTTCGCCCCAAAACCTCCCCGGCCGATGGCCGGGGAGGGCACCCATTACCACCGATAGCTTACATTCGCCTTCACATCCCGGCCCGGGCCGTACCAGCACCAGATGGTGCTGTAGCAGGAGGAGATGTAGCGGCGGTCCAGCAGGTTGCTGGCGTCGACGTTCAACGTCAGGCCGTCCAACTGCGGGGCCAGGTGCTTGAAGTCGTAGCTGCCCATCAGGTCGAACAGGGTGGCGCCGGGAATGGTCAGGCTGCCGCTGCCGGCCACCCCGTTGTAGCCGCGGCCGATGTAGCGCACGCCGCCGCCGAAGCCCAGGCCGGCCAGCGGCCCCTCCTGCATCACATAGTTGGCGTAGCCGTTGGCCGTGGTCTGGGGCACGGCATAGGGCCGCGTGCCTTCCAGCCCCGAATTATCCTTGGTCACCATGTTGTCGATGTAGGTGTAGCTGGCATGCACGGTCAGCCCGGTGATGGGGTGGGCGGAACCCTCCAGCTCCACGCCGCGCGACCGCACCTCACCCGCCGCGATGGAGGCGGTGGGGAAGCTGGGGTCGGTGGTGGCGACGTTGGTCTCACGCAGCTCATACAGGCTGGCGGTCAGCAGGGCGTTCCACACCTTGGGCTGGTACTTCAGGCCCACCTCGACCTGCTTGCCCTCCGTCGGGGCCAGCACGTTGCCGTTCCGGTCCACCGTCGTCTGCGGCAGGAAGGAGGTGGCGTAGGAGACATAGGGCGCCACGCCATTGTCGAACAGGTAGAGCAGGCCGGCGCGGCCGGTGAACTTGCTCTCATCCTTCGACGTCGTGCCGTTGCTGAAATGGTCCAACTGGCTGATGTCCAGCCAGTCGTTGCGGCCGCTCAGCACCAGGCGGAAGCCGCCGTATGAGATCTGGTCCTGGGCGTAGACCCCCGTCTGGCTCATGTGCAGCCGCACGTCGAAGCTGGTGGCCGGCAGGGTGTAGGCGGAGCCATAGACGGGGTGGAAGACATCGAGGTCCGCGACGCTGCCGCCGAAGCCCGCCGCCTCCGTCTGCACGGTGTTCTGGAAGTCGACGCCGAAGATCAGATTATGGGTCAGGGCGCCGGTGCGCACCACGCCGGTCACATTGTTGTCCAGCGTGACGTTGTTCAGCTCTTCCTTGGCCACGGCCAGGGCGCGGGCCAGCTTGGTCTCGTTGGTGTCGGTGAAATAACCGGCGTTGTAGACGCTGTTGTACAGCGTGGTCAGATGCATGTAGCGGGTGTTCTGGTGCACCGCCCAATCATCGTCGAATTTATGGGTGAACAGCGACGTGACCATGTTTTCGGTGCGGTTGAACCGCTCGAAACTCTCTTCGCCATCATAGAAGTCGCGCGGGATCTGGCCGTTGGGGTTGGACAGGAGCGAGCCTTGGACCGGCACCGCGCCATAGGCGCCGCTCTTGGGGTCCTGCTGGTGGACGTACAGCACGGTCCAGCTGGTCTTGTCGTCCGGGCGGTAGGTCAGGCTGGGGCTGACGCCGAAGCGTTGGGATTCGGTGTGGCTGATCTGGGTGTCGGACCGGTCGTTGACCCCTACCAGGCGATAGCTCAGCACGCCGTTGGGGTCCAGGGTGCCGCCGATGTCCGCCGTCTCCCGCACGGTGCCATAGCTGCCGGCGGTCACGCTGACCTCGCCGAAGGTCTGGCCCGTGGGCAGCTTGCTGGTGAGGGCGGCGATGCCGCCCGGGTTGGCGTTGCCATACAGGACGGAGGCGGGGCCCTTGACCACCTCGATCCGCTCCAGGAAGGAGGTGTCGATCTGGGGCGTGGCGTAGCCGTTGACGGAGCTGATGAGGTGCAGGCCGTCCAGATACTGGTCGGCGTTGAAGCCGCGCACGGTCATCAGGTCATATCGGCCGGCGGTGTTGCCGCGGGTGTCGGTGGCGACACCGGCCGTATAGTTCAGGGCGTCGTTCAGGTTCTCGGCCACGCGCAGGTTCAGCTCATCCCGGGTGATCACGCTGACCGACTGCGGCGTTTCGACCAAAGGGGCGGCGGATTTCAAGGCGCTGGCCGCGTCGGTGGGGGAGCGCTCGCCGATCACCAGCACGTCGTTTAACGGGGCGGCGGCGTCCGCCGCGTCATCGGCCCAGGCGGGGCCAGCGACCAGGGCGATCGCCGACACGGCGCAGGCCAGGGCCCAGGTGGTCGCCAAGCGGGGGAGGGCCAGGCGGGAGGAGGCCAGAGGGGACACAGACTGCCGCAGGTTGGACATGGAGAGACTCCAGCAACTGATAATTATTATCACTTTGCGGCGATGGTTAAGGCGGCGTGGATGTGAATGCAAGTGACTTTCATTTCGGCATGGCAGCCCTCCCCGAGGCGTATGGCGCGCTATGGTGCTTCGCAGCGGCTTAGGGGGTGGCCCGGGGGCGCGGTGGGCGTTTCGTTACAAGGAATTAACCAAATGCCCCGTCGCAACCGGATGGTTTTGGGCTATTTAGGAAGCAGCCCATTTCCGGCGCGGCCCCGTCGCGCCGGTCAGCCCAAGAAGGAAGACGGCACCCATGACGCGCTTCACCCGCACGCTCGCGGCCCTGGCCCTGACGACGGCCCTTTCCTCCAGCCTGCCCGCGCTGGCGGTCGGAATGGGGGCGGCCGGTATGGGGGCCGCCGATGTCCCAGCCGCGCCGATGGCGGGGGCTGAGGGCGGCAAGGTGTCGGTGCCGCCGCTGGCGTTCACGGAGCGCACGCTGGCCAACGGCCTGAAGGTCATCGCCCTGCCGGACACCTCCACGCCCACCGTGTCGGTGCAGGTGTGGTACAGCGTGGGGTCCAAGGACGATCCCAAGGGGCGCAGCGGCTTCGCCCACCTCTTCGAACACATGATGTTCAAGAGCACGCGCGACATGGCGGCGGAGCAGTTCGACCGACTGACGGAGGATGTGGGCGGCTACAACAACGCCTCCACCAACGCCGATTACACCGATTACTTCGAAACCGTGCCCGCCAACCACCTGGAGCGCATCCTGTGGGCGGAGGCGGAGCGCATGGGCTCCCTCGTCGTGGATGAGGAGAACTTCAAGTCCGAACGCGACGTGGTGAAGGAGGAACTGCGCCAGCGGGTGCTGGCCCAGCCTTATGGCAAGCTGTTCTACCTCATGTTCCCGCAGGTCAGCTTCAAGGTGCACCCCTACGGCCGCCCCGGCATCGGCAGCATCGAGGATTTGGACGCCGCCACGCTGAAGGATGTGCAGGCTTTCCACGCCACCTATTACCGGCCGGACAACGCCACCCTGGTGGTGGTGGGCAACTTCAAGCCGGAGGAGCTGAACGCCTGGGTCGACAAGTATTTCGGGCCCCTGACCCATCCGGCCGCCGCCATCCCGCGCGTGACGGCGGTGGAGCCGGCGCGCACCGCCCCGCAGACCCTGACGGTGACCGAGGCTAATGCCCCCCTGCCGGCCGTGCTGCTGAGCTATCCCTTCCCCAAGGCGACGGACAAGGACCTGCCGGCGCTGATCGTGCTGGACAGCATTCTGGGCCATGGTGACAGCAGCCGCCTGAACCAGTCCCTGGTCTATGAGAAGCAGGTGGCCAGCCAGGTCTTCACCTTCCAGGAGGTGAACCAGCAGCCGGGGGCCTACGCCATCGGCGCCATCCTGGCCGGCGGCGCCACGGCCGAGGCGGGGGAGAAGGCCCTGCTGGAGGAATTGGCCAAGGTGTCCAAGGATGGCGTGACGGCGGCCGAGCTGGCCGCCGCCCGCAACCAGCTGGTGACCGACGAATTGCAGGAGCGGGAGACGGCCAACGGCCGCGCCAGCCTGCTGGCCCGCGCTGCCGTCATCTTCGGTGATCCCAAGCGCGCCGACAGCCTGTTGGCCGACATCCAGGCGGTGACGGCCGACGATGTGAAGCGGGTGGCCGCCACCTGGCTGAAGCCCGAGACCAAGATTTCCGTGCGCTATGTTCCGGCGGATAGCCCTGAGAAGGGGACGGACACGGTCGCCACCTCCACCGCCATCGACGCGGCGCCCCTGGTGGTGCCGGCCGATCTGAAGGTGGTGGAACCGGCCCCGGCCGATCAGCGCCAGGCCCCGCCCACCGCCGGCCCGGCCGTGGACGCGGCCTTGCCGCAGCCGGTGGAAAAGCGCCTGGCCAACGGCCTGCGCGTCATCGTGGCGCCCACCCACGGCGTGCCGCTGATCCAGGCCAGCCTGCGCATCGGCGGCGGCGGGGCGGTGGACCCGTCGCGCCTGCCCGGTACGGCGGCCATGACGGCCAGCGTCCTGACCAAGGGCACCAAGACCCGTACCGCGCCGGAGATCGCCCGGGATGTCGAGGCGCTGGGTGGCAGCCTGGCCGCCGCCGCCGGCTGGGACGGCTCGGAACTGTCGCTGATGGTCAAGGCCGATGTGCTGGACCCGGCCATGGACATCTTCGCCGATGTCGCCCGCAACCCCGCCTTCCAGAAGGAGGAGTTGGACCGGGAGCGTCACCAGGCGCTGGACGGCCTGTCCGTGACCCTGAAGGACCCGGCCGGCCTGGCCAAGCTGGTGGGGCCGCGCGTGCTCTACGCCGACGCCGCCTATGGCCACCCGCTGGCCGGCACGCCGAAGTCGCTGGCTGCGTTGAAGCCGGCGGACCTGACCGCCTACCACCACACCTGGTGGCGCCCCGATAACGCCACCCTGGTGCTGGCCGGCCCGCTGACGGCGGAGCAAGGCTTCAGCATCGCCGAGAAGCTGTTCGGCGATTGGGCCAAGCCGGCGGCGGCCCTTCCGGCGCTGCCGTCTTCTCCGGCCCAGCCGGCCGGTCGCGCCGTGGTGATCGACCTGCCCAAGTCCGGCCAGGCGGCGGTGCTGGTGCTGCGGCCGGGCCTTGCCCGGTCCGACAAGGACTATTACCCCGCCTCCGTTGCCAACGCCGTGCTGGGCGTGGGCTATTCCTCGCGCCTGAACCAGGAAATCCGCATCAAGCGGGGTCTGAGCTACGGTGCTGGGTCGGCCCTGGACTTCCGCCGCGTGCCGGGCCCCTTCGTCGCCAGCACCCAGACCAAGAACCCCTCCGCCCCCGAGGTCGCCGGCCTGATCATGGCGGAGATGGGCAAGCTGGGCACCCAGGCGCCCAGCGAGGCGGAATTGGCCGGCCGCAAGGCCGTGCTGATCGGCAATTTCGGCCGCACCGTGGAAACCACCCATGGCGTGGCCAGCCTGGTCGGCAGCCTGGCGTTGCAGGGCGTCGACCTGGGCGAAATCGGCCGCTACATCGGCCGCATCCAGGCGGTGACCCCGGCCGAGGTGCGGCAGGCCGCCGCCCGCACCCTGTCCCCCAGCCAGAGCAGCCTGGTGGTGGTGGGCGACAGCGCCCAGTTCCTGACCGCGCTGAAGCAGAAGTACCCCAAGGTGGAGGTCATCCCCGCCGCCCAGGTGAACCTGGACAGCGGCAGCCTGAAGGCCGCGCCCAAGAAGGATGAAGGCAAGGCCAAGGCGCCCAGCGCACCCAAGCAGCCCTGAGGTCTGGGGCCATGCATGAGGAGATGCGGCGGCTGACCGCCGCCTTCGCCGGTGACTGGGTGGGCACGGACGCGGTACAGTCCGGTCCCGCCGCGGGTGCCAACGGTGTGGGCCAGGGGCGCATGACCGTGCGTCCCGCCCTGAACGGCCACCATCTTCTGCTGGACTATGTCTTCGACCGGGGCGCGGACGGCACCTTCGCCGCCCACGGCGTCCTGACCTGGGACCCGGACGTCGCGGTGCATCTGCTGTTCTGGTTCGATGACATGGGCTATGTGCCAGCCAACCCGGCGCCGGGCCTGTGGGGGCCGGTGGAGGGGGCCGAAGAGCTGGGCGCGGAAGGCTACACCTTCATCCGCACGTCTCCCCGTGGCCGCGCGCGCCACCGCTATTGGTGGCCCGTGCCCGACCACATGGAAACCGCCATCGATCGTTCCACCGACGGCGGCCTGACCTGGATGCCGTTCCTCAAAGGCACCTACCGGCGGCAGGGGTAGGCACAAGGGAGCGAGGCGACTAGCCCGCGACTGCGGCCGCCCGCAGGGTATGGGCGGCGTCAAGCCGCCTTGGATGCCGCCTTGGTCTGGTACATCAGCACGTCGGCACGGTGCAGCACCTCGTCCTCGCGGTCGTCGGCGCCGTAGGCTTGGCAGCCGAAGCTGGCCTTCAGCGGCAGGCGCTGGGTTTGCCAATCCAGGGCCGCGCGGTGCAGGGTTTCCGACAGGGCCTGGGCGCGCTGCATGCCCTGGTCGGGGGCCACCCGGGTCAGCAGCACGGCGAATTCGTCACCGCCCAGGCGGGCGACCACGTCGTGGGCGCGCACATGGTCGGCCAAGGTGCGGGCCACCAGGCGCAGATAGGCGTCGCCGGCCTGGTGGCCGTGAACGTCGTTGATGCGCTTGAAGCTGTCCAAATCCACCATCACCAGCACGCCGCCCCGGCTGCCGCGCCGCGCGCCCGCCAGCTCGCGCCGGAAGGCGACCTGGAAGCCGCGCCGGTTGAGAAGGCCGGTCAGCTCATCCGTCGTGCTCAACGTTTCCAGGTAGTCGATGCGGTCGCGCTGCTCGGTGATGATGCGCTCCGCGTCCGCCAGGCGCATGGCCAGTTCCTGCACCAGCAACTGGTTCAGGCTGGCCGCCGCTTCCGGACCCCGTAGACCCACCGGCATATGTCCCCGGGGCAGGGTCAGGTTGATGGCGGGCATCAGGGGCAGGGCGGTGTCCGGCGGGGTCATTGGCGCTACTCCGTTGGGGGCGTCGGGGGCTGACGCAAGGCGGAGATCGCAAGGGCTGTGCCGCTAGGTAAGCTGCTGATATTAAAGGGACTTGCGATTTGCAACAGGGGGTCCGGCCCGCGTGGGGCAGTTTTTGCCGATCCCCTTTCGGCAGACCCCACCGGCAATGTCTGCCCGGCGTCGGGACTGGGCGGGGCGACGGCGGAGCTGGCGCCGGTCGTATCATGCAGATGTATGATACGGGGGTGGGGCCGCCCCCTGTGACGACAAGAAGGCTTGGCGAGCGCCCCCCGGACACGGCATGCTGCGGGTTCGGGTCTGCCCGTGCCGGGACGATGCCCGGATCAAGGCAGCGGCCCGGATCGAGGTAGCGAAAGTGACGGGAAGAATGCGCACACGTCTGGTGAGCATGGGTTTGGCGTCCTTGGCCGTTCTGGCCTTGCCGGCGGCGGTTGATGCCGCCCCCCCGGTGGCGCCGGCGACCACTTCGCCCACCGCCGCGCCATCCGCCCCCCCGCCGCCGTCCAGCGGTGGCCCCATGGCCGCCACGGTGACGGCCCTGGGCGCGCAGATGTCGCCGCATCGGGCCGCCTATCGCCTGACCCTGGCCTCGTCGCGGGAAGGCAGCCGGGTGACCGGCGTGGTCGGCGCCATGAACTTTGCCTGGAACGACGTCTGCCGCGGCTGGACGACGGAGCAGCGCTTCCAGATCCGCTTCCTGTATTCGGAAGCCGACGACCAGGAGATGACCACCAGCTACACCACGTGGGAGGCCAAGGACGGCAGCGTCTACCGCTTCAACGTCCGCAAGCAGACCAGTGGCCAGCCGGATGAGGAGATGAAGGGCGTCGCCACCCTGAACGGCGAAGCGGGCGGTGTCGCCCATTTCGAAAGGCCCAAGCCGCTGGATGTGGAACTGGCGCCCGGCACCGTCTTCCCCACCGCGCATACCCTACTGCTGATCGACCAGGCCCGTCGCGGCGACACGCCCGTCTATGTCCGCCCCGTGTTCGATGGGTCGGAGGCGGAGGAGGCCGGGCCCGTCTCCGCCGTCATCGGCCAGGCCAAGCCCTTGGCCAAGGACGCCGTTGTCGTGGCCGCCCTGCACAAGGACAAGGCCTGGCCCGTCCATTTGGCATTCTTCGCCAATGACGACCAGCAGGCCCTGCCGGACTACGATACCGCCATGATGCTGATGGACAACGGCATCGTTCAGTCCATGCTGATCGACTACGGCGACTTCAAGGTGCGGGCCGAGCTGGTGGCGCTGGAGCCGCTGCCCAAGCCCGCCTGCTAACCGCGACCGAATCCCGCCTAAAACCGCAGGAACAGGCTTTTCAGCCATACCGGGCTGGTCTTGGCCGCCTGGCGCCAGTCGGCGATGTCCTCGTCCGCCCCGCCGGCGTAGCCCCAGGGGTTGAAAACCTTCAGGCGCCCCGTTCGATAGGCGGACGCGTTGGGTGTCACCAGGGTCAGGCCGTGCACCAGGGCGGTGGCAGCCAACAGGGCGTCGCGGTTGTTGGGCAGACCCACACCCGCGCGGCGCAGGGCCACGGCGGCGTCCACCGCCAGGATGCGCCCCTCGAACGCCACCATGACCCGGTCGTCCAGCCAGGCGCGCAGGGCGGCGCCCGCCGCCTTTTCCGCCCGCTCCGCCTTGGCGACCGACTCCGCCAACTCCATCAGGCTGAGGGCCGACAGGAACAATTGCTGGCGGGGCACGTCGGCGGCCCAGGCGCGCACGCCGGCATCCGGTTTGCCGCCGCGCAGTTCCACCACGACGGGGGTATCCAGCAGGTACATCAGCCGATGTCCATCCGTGTGGCGTCCAGCAGGGCGGCCTTGTCCGGGGAAAGGTCGTCGGGCATGGCCAGCAGGTCGACGATGCTCTGCCCGTCGCCGGTAAGTCTCAGGAATGTCTCGAAATTCATCAGCACGTGGGTGGGCTTGCCCCGGTCGGTGATGAACACCGGCTCATTCAGCGCGGCCCGCTTGGCCCCACCCACGTCCTGGTTGAAATCCCGACTGCTCATTGTAGTCATGTTGCTACGTTCCCGGGGCCAAAGATGTTGCTACATTCCTACGTTTTTTATTCTTTGACAACGCCCGCCACCCGCCCTTAAGCCTGATATCGCTACCAAATGCAAGGCCGGGAAACGGCCCAAAAAGCGGGATGGGATCGCGTCATGGCTTCGGACCTTTTTTCAGCCGACACGGTGCAGAACATCGTCGACACGGCGTCACACCTGTTGTCGCCGCACGGGCCCAACGGGGCCATGACACCGACGGATTTCAGCGTCCATTTCTTCCTGCAGTTGTCCGCCATCATCCTGACCTGCCGCGTCGTCGGCTGGCTGGGACAGAAGCTGCTGGCCCAGCCCCAGGTGGTGGGGGAGATGATCGCCGGCGTGGTGCTGGGGCCGTCGCTGCTGGGCCTGCTGTTCCCCGGCCTGGCGGCGGAGCTGTTTCCCAAGGAAACCAAGAACGTGCTGTATGTCGGCGCCCAGTTCGGCGTCGGGCTCTACATGTTCCTGGTGGGCACAGGGTTTCGGGGCGACCATTTCCGCACCAACGGCAAAAGCGCCTTCGCCGTGTCGCTGTCCGGCATCCTGGCACCCTTCCTGGTGGCCCTGCTGATCACACCCATGCTGCTGAATGTGCCCGGCCTGTTCGCCGACGGGCTGCCCCGGACCCAGGCCACCCTGTTCCTGGGCGCCTGCATCGCCCTGACCGCCTTTCCCATGCTGGCCCGCATCATCCATGAGCGCGGCCTCAGCGACAGCGCGCTGGGTACCCTGTCGCTGACGGCGGGCGCTTTCGACGATGCCGCCTCATGGTGTGTGCTGGCTGTGGTGCTGGCCGTGTTCGGCGCCGGGCCGGGCGTCGCCGTGCTGGCCATCGGTGGCGGGGTGGGTTTCGCTCTGTTCGTCATCGTCTTCGGCCGCCGACTGCTGGCGCCGCTGGGCCGTGCGGTGGAACGCCGGGGGGAGATGACGCACACCGTGCTGGCCATCACCCTGGCCGTGTTCTGCCTGTCGGCCTTCGTCATGGACGCGGTGGGCATCCATGCCATCTTCGGCGGCTTCATTGTCGGCACCGCCATGCCGCGCGGCCTGTTCGTGGAGGAATTGAAGAAGAAGGTGGAACCGGTGGCCGTGGTCCTGCTGCTGCCCATGTTCTTCACCTATTCTGGCCTCAACACCCGCATGGACATGGTGAATTCCGCCTCCCTGCTGCTGATGGCGCTGGGCGTGCTGGTGGCGTCCATCGTCGCCAAGGGGGTCGCCTGCTATGCCGCCGCCCGCTTGTGCGGGGAGGACAACCGCACCGCGCTGGGCATCGGCGCCCTCATGAACTCCCGTGGGCTGATGGAACTGATCATCATCAACATCGGCCTGCAAAAGGGCATCATCGGGCCGACGCTGTTCTCCATGCTGGTGCTGATGGCTATCGTCACCACGATGATGGCGTCCCCGCTGTTCGAGCTGGTCTATGGCCGTAAGGCGAGGGCCAGCGGTGAGTTGGGGGCGGTACCGGAACGAGCCTGAGGCGGGCCCCATGACGCGCGCGCGGACCATCCTGATCGTCGGGGGCGGCACGGCCGGATGGCTGGCCGCCGCCTACCTCGCCCGGTACCTGGGCGTGCGCGAGGATGGGCCGATCCGCATCACCCTGCTGGAATCGCAGGACATCGGCATTGTCGGGGTGGGGGAGGGGACCTTCCCTACCATTCGCAACACCCTGAAATTCCTGGGCCTGGATGAAGCGCGGTTCATGCGCGAAACCGCCGCCACCTTCAAGCAGGGCATCCGCTTCGACCGTTGGGTGACGGGGGCGGAGGATGACAGCTTCTTCCATCCCTTCGAGGCGCCCTTTCCCATGGAGGGTGCCGGCCTGGTGCCCTACTGGCTGTTGCAGGAGCGGGACGCCCGCCCGCCCTTCGCCCAGGCCATGACCTTACAGCCCCGGGTGGCGGAGGCCCGGCGCGCGCCCAAGCGGGGGCCCGAGGGGGATTTCGAGGCGCCGCTGAACTACGCCTATCATTTCGATGCCGCCAAGGCCGCCGCCGCGCTGGCCCGCTGTGCCCGCGACCTGGGCGTCCTGCACCTTCAGGGCACCGTGACGGACGTGGCGTTGGGGCCGGATGGGGCCATCGATCATGTGCTCACGCGGGAGCAAGGGTCCCTTTCCGCCGACTTCTACCTTGATTGCAGCGGATTTCGCGCTGAACTCATCGGCCGCGCCTTGGGTGTGCCGCAAAAGCCGGTGAAGCCCATCCTGGCCACCGACCGCGCGCTGTCCTGCAAGGTGCCGCATGGCATGCCGGACGCGCCGCTGGAAAGCGTCACTCTAGCCACCGCCCACGCCGCGGGCTGGACATGGGATATCGGGCTGGAAGGCGGGCGGGGGATAGGCTGCGTCTATTCCAGCGACCATATGTCGGACGACGCGGCCGAGGCCGCGCTGCGCGCCTATCTGGCCCCGCTGCTGGGCCGGGACGCGGCCCCGCCGCCCTTCCGCCGCATCGCCTTCGACCCCGGCTATCGTGAGACGCCCTGGGTCCGGAATTGCGTCGCCATCGGCCTGTCGGCCGGCTTCCTGGAGCCGTTGGAATCCACCAGCGTGGTGCTGGTGGAGGTGGCGGTGGGC
This sequence comes from Nitrospirillum karajorum, assembly GCF_036348415.1. Taxonomy (NCBI): domain Bacteria; kingdom Pseudomonadati; phylum Pseudomonadota; class Alphaproteobacteria; order Rhodospirillales; family Azospirillaceae; genus Nitrospirillum; species Nitrospirillum karajorum. The sequence continues at coordinate 462,320 of NZ_JAZBQB010000001.1, read as the reverse complement.
ATGCTGGCCGAGCTGTTCCCGCATGACGGCGACTGGCAGGCGCCGGCCGCCCGCTTCAATGAGCTGATGACCCGGCGGTTCGAGAACATCGTCGCCTTCCTGAAGCTGCACTATTGCCTCAGCCGGCGGGAAGAGCCGTTCTGGCGGGACAACCGTGACCCCGCGACCATTCCGCCCGGACTGCGCGACCTGCTGGCGCGGTGGCGCACCCGTCCGCCCAGCCGGTTCGATTTCGCGCTGGACCTCGAAGCGTTCGCCTACTTCAATTACCAATACATCCTGTATGGCATGGGCTTTGAAACCGACCTGTCGGCGGCACGCGGCGCCTATCCCGATGCCGAAGCGGCGCGCAAGATCTTCGCTCGCGTCCAGACCTATGGCGACCATGCCATCCGCGACCTGCCGGCGCACCGGGCGCTGATCCGGCGCTTGAACCAGACCAGCGCCCCTGAGGACCGGGTGGCGTTACGCCGATAGCGCCGCCGGCGCCGGCTCGGCCAGCATGCTGCCGGTGTCGCGGGCGCGGATGTGCCAGCTGAACGCCTCTTCCAGGATGTGCGGCGTCTGGCCGCCCCGGGCCACGGCCCGGCGCACATAGTCGGCCATCTGCTCGCGATAGCTGGGGTGCAGGCAGTTCTCCATGATGGCGCGGGCGCGTTCCCGGGGGGCCAGGCCGCGCAGGTCGGCCAGGCCGCGCTCGGTGACGATCACGTCCACGTCATGCTCCGTGTGGTCCACATGGGTGACCATGGGCACGATGCTGGAGATGCGGCCGTCCTTGGCCAGCGACTTGGTGACGAACACCGACAGCTGGGCGTTGCGGGCGAAGTCGCCCGACCCGCCGATGCCGTTCATCATATGCGTGCCGTTGACGTGGGTGGAGTTCACGTTGCCGTAGATGTCGCACTCGATGGCGGTGTTGATGGCGATCAGGCCCAGGCGCCGCACCACCTCGGGGTGGTTGCTGACCTCCTGCGGGCGCAGGATGATCCGGTCGCGGTAGCTGGCGATGTTGGGCATGACGCGGGCCATCACCGGCGCCGTCAACACGATGCTGGAAGCCGAGGCGAAGGCCAGCTTGCCGGCGTCGAACAGGTCGAAAGCGCTGTCCTGAAGCACCTCGCTGTACAGTTCCAGGTCGGTGAAGGGGCTGTCCTTCAGGCCGGCCAGAACGGCGTTGGCGATGGCGCCGATGCCGGCCTGCAAGGGCGGCAGGTGCCGGGGCAGGCGGCCCGCCAGCACTTCCTGCTCCAGGAAGGTGATCAGGTGGCGGGAGATGGCGGTGGTGTCGGCGTCCGCCGGCTGCAGCGTGGTGGCGCTGTCCGGCTGGTTGGTCACCACGATGGCGGCGATCTTGGCCGGGTCGATCTGCACCGCCGGCGTGCCCACACGGTCCGACGCCTTGGTCAGTTCGATGGGCTCCCGCGCCGGGCGGCGCTTGGGGATGTAGATGTCGTGCAGCCCCTCCAGGTCCGCCGGTTGGGCCAGGTTGATCTCCACGATCACCTTGTCGGCCAGGATGGCGAAGCTGGCGGAATTGCCGACCGAGGTGGTGGGGACGATGGCGCCCGTCTCGGTGATGGCCGTGGCCTCGATCACCGCGCAGTCCAGGTGGCCCAGCGCGCCGGAGCGCAGCTGCTCCACCATCTCCGACAGGTGCTGGTCGATGAACATCACCTCGCCGCGGTTGATGGCGGCGCGCAGGCGGGCGTCGGCCTGGAAGGGCAGGCGCCGCTTCAGCATGCCGGCGTCCGCCAGCATGCCGTCCAGGTCGTTGCCCAGGGAGGCGCCGGTCAACAGGTTGATGTGCAGGGGCTCGGCCCGGCCGCGATTGATCAGGGCCAGGGGGACGGCCTTGGCATCGCCGGCCCGGGTGAAGCCGCTCATGCCCACCGTCATGCCGTCCTGGATCAGGGCGGCCGCCTGCTCGGCGGTCATGATGCGATCATGCAGGCTGCTCAGACGAATTCGCTCTCTAACCATGTTCTTGTCCGTTGTTCGGCACCGTCCCCTGGGGGCGGTCCCAGGGACTGATGACCGGAGGTCCTGGCGGGCCCTGGTCATTGTGGTCCCTTCGGGGTGCGGGCACCGAATATTTGGGACCCGGCACCCCCACCCCTCCAATAGTTTCTCACAGGCGCAACGATCATGGATTTTGATCGCGGGGTCGGGGCCGACCCATATCAATAAGATATCAAAGACGCCATTCCGATATATTAGACCAACGGCCGGAAGCGGGCGCATAGTTCATCTCACCAACGACCGCGCCGACTGCAGGCGCTGGACCTCACAGGACGCGGCCCGGTTGATTGATGGAGATGATGGAATGTTCGCCCCGTTGAAGAATTCGTCCCGCACCTATGCCTTTGCCGCCGCCCTGTCCGCCCTGGCGCTGTCCGCGCCGCTGGTGGCCTGTGCCGGCACCGGGACGGAGGTGGTGATCACCCCGGCCGTCCACCAGGCCTGCGAGGCGATGGGCCTGAACCCGGCGAATTCCGACTTCGCCGCCTGCACCACCGTGCTGACCCATGTGAAGGGCGAACACGCCCAGGTTTCGCCCCAGGTCGGCCGTGAACAGAAGGCCTGTGCCATGGCGGGTGCCGCTCCCGGCTCCGCCGCCTTCGCCTCTTGCGTCGACAATCTGGACGCCGCGCTGACGGCGCAGACCCTGTCGATCAATTGATGAGGCCTCCACGGTAAAGCCTTTGGGGCGGGGGGATACGGTGGTTGATCCGGTTCCACCCCCTCCGCCCCTCACGTGACGGCGCCTGTCCGCCCTCCTCCCATCGGGTTGCCGGGAGCCGTCACGCATAGGAAAGGACGTGGTCTGCGGGCCGCGTCCTTTTCTTTTCCGGATCAATCCAACCTGAGGTTTTTTTCGTCATGGCCGAATTGGATGTCGCTGGCATCTTCATGGCCCCCATTGTCGGCTATGGTGCCGTCACCCTGGTCCTGTTCCTGATCCTGCGCGGCTTGCTGGCCCAGCTGGGTTTCTGGCGGATCATCTGGCACCCCGCCCTGTTCGAAGCGGCGTTGTTCTCTATCCTGCTGTCCGGCCTGGTGCTGCTATGAACGCCCGTCTGGCGCCGCTTCTGCGGGCCCTGGGCCGGGGTGGGGCGACTCTGGCCATGGTGGGCGTGGCCATCCTGCTGATCGGCGCCCTGTGGCAGCGCTACATGCTGGCGCCGTGGACGCGGGATGGCCGCGTGCGGGCGGAGGTGGTTGACGTGGCGCCGGAGGTGGCCGGCACTATCGTCGACATACCCGTCCACGACAACCAGCTGGTGCGCAAGGGCGACGTGCTGTTCGTCATCGACCCCGTGCGCTTCCGCATAGCCCAAGCCCAGGCCCGCGCCGCCGTCGCCGCCGCCCGGGACGAACGCGCCTTGAAGCTCAGCGACGCCCAGCGCCGGCAGGGACTGGCCGGCGTGGTGTCGGATGCGGAGCAGGAACGGTTCCGCAGCACCGCCAGCGTGGCCAACGCGCAATTGGACGCGGCGGAGGCGGCGCTGGACCTGGCCAACCTGAACCTGGAGCGCTCCGTCATCCGGGCCCCGGTCAATGGCTATGTCACCAACCTGCGCTTGCGGGTGGGCGACTACGCCACCACCGGTCAGCCCCGGGTGGCGGTCATCGACACCGATAGCTTCTGGGTCAGCGGCTATTTCGAGGAAACGAAGCTGGCCCGCATCCATGAGGGCGACACCGCCCGCATCAAGCTGATGGGCTACACCCCGCCCCTGACCGGCCATGTCGAGACCATCGCCCGCGGCATCAACGATCGCAACAGCGCGCCCAACGCCTATGGCCTGCAGGACGTGAATCCCGTCTTCACCTGGGTGCGGCTGGCCCAGCGCATACCTGTGCGCGTGGGCATCGATACCGTTCCGCCGGGCGTGGTGCTGGCCGCTGGCATGACCTGCACGGTGTCGGTCGGCGATGAGGCGCAGCGTCCGCAGGGTCTGGTGGGCCGCGTCCTGGCCCGCCTGGAATCGAGGATCTGAGCCATGACCCGCTGTAAAGCCCTGGCGGCGCTGCTGCTGGGGGGCGTGGTATCGGCCTGCACCGTCGTGGGCCCCGATTACAAGCCGATTCCCCTGGATGACCTGCCCAAGGGTTGGACGGAGCAGTTGCCCCCGGCGGCCGGCGTGGACGCCATGCGCGCCTGGTGGGACAGCTTCCAGGACCCGACCCTCAGCCGCCTGGTCCAGGCGGCCATCGCCGATAACGAAGACCTTAAGATCGCGCGCCAGCGCCTGGTGCAGGCCCGCGCCGCCCGTGTCATCGCCAAGTCCGCCGACCTGCCCGATGTCCGCCTCGGTATTGATCCGGCCCTGCAACGATCTAGTGAAAGCGTGGATTGGCCGGCGGGCATCGGCAGCTATCACACGTGGCAGGCGGAGTTGGATGCCACGTGGGAGATCGACGTCTTCGGGGGCACACGCCGCGCTGTCGAGGCGGCCGACGCCGATATCGCCGCGACGGAGGAGGGGCGCCGCGCCATCCTGGTCAGCCTGCTGGCGGAGGTGGCAACGGATTACGCCCGGCTGCGCGCGGCCCAGCTACGCCTGACCATCGCGGAAAACAACATCGCCGTCGCCGCCAAGGCCCTGGACCTGGCCCAGCGGGCCTATCAGCGCGGCTTGGGCACCCTGTTGGATGTGGCGCAGGCCAAGTCACAGCTGGAAACGGTGCAGGCCGCCACTCCGCCGCTGCAGGCCACCGTGGCGCGCATGAGCCACGCCATCGCCATCCTGCTGGGCCGCTATCCGGGGGAACTGGAGGCAGAGCTGTCGCGGCCGGCACCCTTGCTGACCGTTCCCGCCAGCCTGCCGGTGTCGCTGCCGTCGGAGGTGGTGGCCAACCGGCCGGACATCCGCCGGGCCGACCGGCGTTATGCCGCCGCCAACGCCCGTATCGGCGTGGCCACGGCCGCCAGCCTGCCCCACTTCGCCATCCCCCTGACGCTGATGCCCCAGGCGGCGGACCTGGGCAAGCTGTTCAGTCTGGCCAGCCTGACCTATTCCCTGGGCGCGCAGGTCGCCGGGCCCGTCTACAACGGTGGCCGCGACGACGCCCGCATCACCATGGCCAAGGCGGATGCCGAGGCCGCCCGCATCGATTACGAGCGGACGGTGAAGGAGGCATTGCGCGATGTGGAGGACGCGCTGGTCAACTACCAGACCGAAACCCACCGGCAGCAGAGCCTGGCGGCGGCTCGTGTCGACGCCGCCCAGGCCCTGGATCATGCCACCCGCCTTTACGGCGCCGGCCTCACCGATTTCTTGAAGGTGCTGGACAGCGAACGCCAGGCCTATCAGGCGGAGGACCGGGAGGCGGAGAGCCGCCTGGCCCGGGTGGAACACGTCATCACCCTGTACAAGGCGCTGGGCGGCGGCTGGCAAGGGGTGGATTTGGACGCCGCCACCGTTGACGCCCCCGCCGATTAGGGTTCCGCCAGCGTGCCGGCCAAGGCGACGAAGGCCCGAACGGCCGGTGCCGCGTCCTGCGCCCGGTGGGCCAGCGCCAGGGTGTAGTGGATGTCGTCGTCGGCCAGGGGGCGATAGACCACGCCCTCCACCGCCATGCAGGCGATGGTTTCCGGCATCAGGGAAACACCCAGGCCCGCCGCCACCAGCCGGATGGTCAGTGAGATCTGCGGCACCGATTGAACCACCTGTGGTGCGAAGCCATGGCGGGCGCACAGCTCGTCAATCAAGCTGCGCAGCTCGGCGGCGGCGGCGCGATGGTGCAGCACCATGGGCTCCTTCGCCAGACCGGCCACCGGGACGGCCGGCAACTGGGCCAGCGGATGGCCCGCCGGCAACGCCACCACCAGCCCCTCCGGCCGCAGCGGCAACACGGCCACGCCACCCGGCAGGCTGAGCGGCGGCAGGCGGATGAAGCCGACATCCAGATCGCCGGCGGCGATGGCGGCCAGTTGCGGGCCCACCGCCATTTCCACCAGGTTCAGGTCCACACCCGGATGAGCCTGCCGGAAATCGCGCAGGACGGCCGGCATAAGGGCGCTGAGTCCCGCGGAACCGACGAAGCCCACTTCTAGCCGCCCGACCTCGCCCCGCCCGGCCAGGCGGCCGATGGTCTCCGTCCGCGCCGCCTGCTCCAAGGTCTTGCGGGCCTCCGCCAGGACCAGGACACCGGCGTCGGTCAGGCTGATGCGGCCGCGCGTCCGGTTCAGCAACGGGGTGCCGATCTGCCGTTCCAGCGATTGGATCTGTTGGGTCAGCGCGGGCTGCACGATGTGCAGCCGCTCCGCCGCCCGGCCGAAGTGCAACTCTTCCGCCAGCAGGACGAAGGACCGCAGCAGTTTCAGTTCCAGCATGATGTCCTCAGGCCTTGGTGGTCGCGCTATGGATGGCGGCGGCGCGGCGGGCCTGGGCCACCAGCGCGCGCGCGGCGGCGGCCCCCTCGTTGGCGCGGTAGACCAGCATGATGGGGGCGGTGTCATCCCCGCCCTTCAAATCCAGCAGCCGCACGCCCTCCTGGCCCATGTTGCGCATGCTGTCCGGTGCCAGCGCCACGCCCAGCCCGGCCTCCACCAGGTTCAGCAGCGGCGGGAAGGCCGGCACCTCCTGCACGATGCGGGGGCTGAACCCGGCCTTGCGGCAGGCGGCGATCATGATGTCGTAGATGTTGGGGCCGGCCGTGCGCGGGATGATCAGGAAATCCTCATCCGCCAACTCCGCCAGATCCAGGGTGCCGGCGTCCGCCAGGCGGTGGCCGAGGGGCAGGGCGGCCAGCAACTTTTCCTCCACCACCGCATAGGTGGTCAGGCCCGGCATCTCCGCCGTCCGGCCACGCACCAGGGCCACGTCCAGCGCGCCGTCGCGCACCGCGTCGGTCAGTTGGCCGAAATCGTTCAGTTCCAGGGTCACCTGCACGCCGGGATGCTGGGCGCGGTAGTCGCGGATCAGACGGGCGATCCAGGGATGGGCGGTGACCGACATGCTGAGCCCCAGGCGCAGGCGCCCTTTTTCCCCCGCGCCACCTGGCGCGCGCTGGCCAGGGCCTGATCGATCTGGGCCAGGATGGCCTTGGCGTCCTTCAGGAAGCTGATGCCCACCGCCGTCAGCTCCACCCCTCGGGACAGCCGGTGGAACAGGGGGCTGCCGATCTCCCGCTCCAGCTGCTGGATTTGCTGGCTCAGCGGGGGCTGGCGGATGCCCAGCTTTTCCGCCGCCCGGGTGAAGTGCAGTTCCTCGGCGACGGCGGTGAAATAGCGCAGGTGACGGATGTCCAAGACGGCGTACCTATGTGTTTTGGATATCGAAAAGCGGTGGGTGATATATTGGACTGTAGGCCAGGTGGGGAGCATCATGCAAATCGATGAACTGGCTGGCGTTCCGCTCATGGGCGGTTCCGGGCCCCAACTCCGCGTGGCGTTTCCCCCCGTGTCCTCCCCAAGCCTAGCCCCCGCCGTCGCCCCCTCGCTTCCCGTCCTCAAGGGGCTTGGACTGCCGCGGATGGGGGAATGGATGCCCAGCCGGGGGGCGGTGGGGCACGCCGTGCGCACGGCGCTGGCCACCTTGCTGGCCCTCTACCTCGCCTACGCGCTGCAATTGGAAAGCCCGCAGACGGCGGCGGTGACGGTGCTGATCGTCAGCCATCCCATGAGCGGGGCCGTCATCGCCAAGAGTGTGTGGCGCATCGGCGGCACCCTGGTGGGGGCTGCGGCGGCGTTGGCGCTGATGGCGGGCTTCGGCCAGTCGCCGGAGGCCTTCCTGCTGCTGTACGGCCTGTGGCTGGCGGGCTGCGTGGCGCTGGCCAACCGGCTGCGCCGCTTCCGCTCGTACGCGGCCGTGCTGGCTGGCTACACCTTGGCTCTGGTGGCGCTGGGTGCGGTGGATGATCCCTTGCGCACCTTCGACATCGCCGCCGCCCGGGTGGCGGCCATCGTCGTGGGCGTGCTGGCCAAGATGACGGTATCCGGCATCCTGTGGCCGGTGACGGCGGCCCAGCGGTTGGAAAGCCGGGTGGCCCGCGTCACCGCCGCGGTGATCGGGGCGTTGGCCGATGACCTGACCGGGGCGGGCACGCCCGGCCGCCGGCACCGGGACCTGTTGGCCGAGTTGCAGGGCCTGGATGATCTGGCGACGTACGCGGCGGTGGAATCGGCCGCGTTTCGGCGGCAGTCCGATGGCGCGCGGGTGGCCGCCGCCGCGCTGTTCGGTCTTCTGGCCCGCATGGACGCCGCGCGCCGGGCGCTGGCGTCGCTGCCGGCCGCCGCTGAGCCCTTGCTGGCCTGCTTGAGACCGTTGGGGGAGGGCGACGGCCCGGCTTTCCGCATCGCCGCCGCCGCCGCGCGGCGCCGCCTGAGGGTGGCGCTGCACCTGGCCCATCGGGCCGGCGATACCGCCGCGCTGACGGCCGCGCACCAGTTGGGGGAGGTGCTGGACCTTCTGGTTCAGGTGGCGGTGGCGCGCGACCCCGCCCGCCGCCTGGCCTTCACCCTGCCCGAGCCGGCGGACGGCCCGCTGGGCAGCGCGGTCATCGCGGCGCTCCGCACGCTGATCTCCGTCGGCCTGGCCGCCAGCTTCTGGGTCGCCACCGAATGGCCGGCCGGAACCATCATGCTGAGTTGGACCAGCGCCTTCGGAGCCCTGCTGGCCAGCCGAGCCAACCCGGAGCAGGTCAGCATCCAGGTCTTTCGCGCCGCCCTTTGGGCGGGGCTGCTGGGCCTGCCCGTGACCTTCCTGCTGCTGCCCGCCTTGTCGGAGTTCTGGGGTCTGTCGTTGGTGCTGGCGCCCATCATCGTGGTCGCCGCCCTGATGTCGCAACGACCGGGGCGGGGGGATTTCGGCAGCTTCATGCCCTTGCTGTTCCTGACCCTGGTGGCCCCCACCAACCCCATGAATTACGACCTGCAGGCGTTCCTCAACGCCGCCGCCGCCATCGTGCTGGCCGCCATATGGATTCTGCTGACCTACCGGCTGATCCTGCCGGTGGACGGGAAGGGGGAGGTGCGCCGCCTGCTGGTCAGCTTCTCCGCCAGCGTCCGGGCCTTGGCGTCCGGGGCGGCGGCGTCGGATGGCAAGGCGTGGGAATACCGCCATCATCACCGCCTCGCCCGGCTGGCGGTCTGGGAGGTGGCCTCCGGCGGCGGGGTGGCCGGGAATGGGGACGGCGCCCTGGCCCAGGCGCGCGCCCGCATGGATGTCGGGCGGGCGCTGATCGCCATGCGCGGCTTGCTCCCCGGGCTTGGCCCCCAGGATCGCCGCCGGGCCGAGCTGGTCATGCTGGCGCTGGGGCGGCTGATCGAGGACCCGCCCCGCCTCTCCGCCTTCGCCCGGCGGGCGGGCCGCCGGCTGGAGGTGGCGGCGGATGACGCGGAAGGCCCGCGGCGCCGCGGTCTGCTGGACCTCGCCGCCTGGTGCCGGCAATTGGCCGGGACGCACCCGGACTGAAAATTATCGCGCGCGGCGATATTCCGCTCAATTCCCTCTAGTCCAACGTTAATCGCGGACTACCTGTTCGGATGAGGTGGGCGCCTTAGGGCTACCCAGAGGGCCTATAACAAGGGTTGGCAGGCACGGATGGTAGCGCGACATCGAACCGGCGGCGCATAACCTGCGGGCGCGCCCCATAACGGTTGTACCCGCCCGACTTGTCCTTTAGTGTAGCCCCCACATCGCTACGGACCGCCTCATGGCCACGGTTGCCGCCGCCAAAAAATGTGTCCTCATCGTTGAGGACAACGAACTTAATATGAAGCTTTTCAATGATCTGCTGGAGGCGCACGGCTATCGCACGGTGCAGACCCGCGATGGCGTCATGGCGGTGGAGCTGGCGCGGCGGCACCGTCCTGACCTTATCCTTATGGATATACAGCTTCCGGAGCTTTCCGGTCTGGACGTGACGCGCTGGTTGAAGGAGGATCAGGAGCTGGGGTCGATCCCGATCATCGCCGTCACGGCCTTTGCCATGAAGGGCGATGAGGAGCGTATCCGGGAAGGCGGTTGTGATGATTACATCGCCAAACCCATCTCAGTCGCCACTTTCATCCGGACAGTTCGGCGCTTTCTGGATTAGGGTGCGCGGTAGTGCCTTTTGATCAAGCTGTGGCGTTTCCGCCGCCGCCGGAATAAGTGGTGTCATGTCGGCTCGCGTCCTGGTCGTTGATGATGTCCTGCCCAACGTCAAGCTGCTCGCGGCGAAGCTGACGCGCGAGTATTTCGACGTCATCACCGCCAGCAGCGGGCCGGAGGCACTGGAGAAGATCAAGGCGCACGCGCCCGACATCGTGCTGCTGGACGTGATGATGCCCGGCATGGACGGGTTCGAGGTGTGCGAGCGCATCCGCAGCGACCCCGCCATCATGCATATCCCCGTCGTGATGGTGACCGCCCTGTCCGACATCGCCGACCGCGTGCGGGGGCTGGAGGCTGGCGCCGACGATTTCCTGACCAAGCCCGTCAACGATGTGGCGCTGTTCGCCCGCGTCCGCTCCCTGGTCCGTCTCAAGATGATGATGGACGAATGGCGCCTGCGCGAAAGCACCTCGGGCCAGCTGGGCATGCTGGTGTCCACCGACAGCATGCACAACCAGTCGGCCGAGGGCGCCAACGTCCTGGTGGTGGAGGACAGCTCCATCGACCTGGACAAGATCACCGAGACGCTGTGCCGTGACCGCGGCCGGGTGGCGGCGGCCGACACCTGCGCCAAGGGCCTGGAGCAGGCGCTGGCGGGTGATTTCGACTTCATCGTCATCAGCCTGACGCTGATGCGGGAGGATGGCCTGCGCCTCTGCTCCCAGCTGCGCTCGCAGGAGAAGACCCGCCAGGTGCCGGTCCTGCTGGTGGCGGACGAAACGGATATCGACCGCGTGGCCAAGGGCCTGGAACTGGGCGCCAACGATTACCTGATCAAGCCCATCGACCGGAACGAGTTGATGGCCCGGGCGCGTACCCAGATTCGCCGCAAGCGTTATCAGGAGCGGTTGCGCGCGAATTATGAGCAGAGCCTGTCCCTGGCCCTGACCGACAGCCTCACCGGCCTGTTCAACCGCCGTTACTTGAGCGCGCACCTGCCGCGCCTGCTGGACCGGGGCGGCGACAACCACAAGCCGGTGGCTGCCCTGTTGTTCGATATCGACCATTTCAAGGTCGTGAACGACACCTACGGCCACGGCGTGGGGGACGAGGTCCTGAAGGAGGTGGCGCAGCGCGCCAGCCGCAACCTGCGCAACTTCGACCTGGTGGCCCGGCTGGGCGGCGAGGAGTTCGTGGTCGTCATGCCCGACACCGATCTCGCCGCCGGTGTCCTGGTGGCGGAACGCCTGCGCCGCCGCATCGCCGAGACGCCGTTCAAGGTCAGCGTCGATGGCGGGGAGATCACGGTGACCATCTCCGTCGGCGTGGCCGTGGCCGATGGCGCCCTGGGCGATGGCCGCATGGAAACGGGCGACAGCCTGCTGCGCCGGGCCGACATGGCCCTCTATGAGGCCAAGCGCGCCGGTCGCAACCGCGTCGTGACCGACAGCAGCCTGGAGGCGCCGCCGCTGGCCCATGCCGCCGACACGCCGGATCTCACCCTGCCTGGGTGATGTTTCCTTAGGCGTTGCGCCTATCAGCCGCCATCAGCCCCGGTACAGGCGCTTGCGCACGCTGTCCGACAGGCGCTGCCAGCGGCGGGCCAACCGTATGGCCAGGGGTTGGCCCTCGTGCCGGCCGGCGGGGCGGGCGCCGATGCGCGAATCCATGTCGGTGCGCTGGCGGACGGGGATGGGGCGCACCAGATAGGGGGCGATGCCGTTGTCCCAGTAACGGTCCATGGTTTGGTCCACCGGCATGAAGATGCGCCGGCCGTAGTCCAGCATGCGCCTGGCCCCCTCCAGGCGGATGAGATAGGCGCCGAAGCCCAATACGTGGGTGCCCAGGCGCACCAGCTCGCCATCGCGCAGGGTTTTGACGGTGCGTCCCCGGAACTTCGGGGACTTGGGCTCGCGTACGCGCGGGCGCAAGGATTCCAGCCGCACCACCTGCCATTCCGGCGCGGGGTCGGCCAGCAGATCGGCCACGATGCGGGGCAGGGCGGGGCTCAGCTCCACATCGTCCTCCAGGATGAGGGCGGCGGCGATGTTCTCCCGCACCATGCGCTCATAAAGGCGATAGTGGCTGAGGTAACAGCCGATCTCCGTGTCCAGCATCTCCACGCCATAGACGCGCAGCGCCTTCGCGCGGTCATAGGCGGCGCGGTCGGCGTCGCCGAGGGCACGGCCGTTCACCGCCGGCACGAACTCCGCCGCTAGCCCCAGGCGCGCGCACTGGTCGGTCATATGCGCGCGCCGCACCCCGTCATGCTCTAGATTGATGACGAAGACGGGGCACGGGAGTGTCGGGCTGGAAGGCACGGAAGCGGTGTTCCCAAGGTTCTGGCGCGCCGGGAGAATACCCCAGCCGCCAGACATGCCAATAGGAAAGGGCCGCTCGAGGAGCGGCCCTTCGCCTGACCAGTGTCCTTAACGGTTCCGGCATTCTGTCGCCCGTGGGGGCGGGGCATAGGGCCGGAACGGCGCGCCCGAGCGGGCGCGCGGGACTTACTTGATCTTGGCTTCCTTGAACAGCACGTGCTTGCGAGCCACCGGATCGTACTTCCGGAACTCCAGCTTCTCGGTCGTCTTGCGCGGGTTCTTCTTCTTCACGTAGAAGAAGCCGGTTTCAGCGGAGCTGATCAGACGGATCAGCACGGTATTCTGCTTGGCCATGACCTTTAATCCCACCTACGACAACCCCGTTCGGTCGCCACTCTGGCGGGTCGGGGGCGGTCAAAAACAATTCCGTACCGTGGCCCTCTGGGGCACGGCGTCGCGGCACTTTAGTCAGCGGGCCCTGAGAGTCAAGGCCAAAGAGCCATACGCCGTGGGAACGGGCGCTGCGGCGGGGGATGCGCGCCGTGCATGGGGCCGCGCCACCCCAGGTGGCCGGCCGCAGGCCGCCCCGACGCCGCTGAATGGACTATTCTGAACGCCTTCCGCGTGATCGTTGCACGGTGCCGGACAGGAGAAGCCCCCATGGCCTTTTCCACAGTCGTGAACAGCCAGATCACTGATTCGGTGACGCAGAGCAACGTGAAGGTCGTGGGCGAGGCACCCGCCCAGGCCGAAGGCGAGCTGTTTCAGACGATGGCGGAATCAACCGGCACATCAATGGAAGGCGGGGCGCCGCCGGCTCCCGCGACGGAATAACGGTCCCGGCCGCGTCAGGGATCATTCCCCGCCGCTGGCTGGTCGGCCAGCAGGGGCTGGCCCGCCAGTTGGGCACGGCGCAACAGGGGTGGGTTGGCCAGCAGATCCTCCGCCACCGTCAGGTCCACCGGCGCCGGACGATTGCGCTCCGCCGGGCAGGCGGTGGGCGTACCGATGGGCCGTGGCTGGGCGCGCAAGGGGGCCAGGATGGCGGCGGGGTCCGTCAGCCCCGCGGTGCAGATGGCGGGCGCCAGGCCCTTATGGTCGAACATGTGTCCGGCCGGGGTCAGGATGCGGGACCAGGTGATGAACAGTTCCCCGCCATTCGGCAGGGGGGCGACGGTCTGGACCACGCCCTTGCCGAAGCTGGTGGTGCCCACGTCCAGCGCCCGCCCACTGTCGACCAGGGCGCCCAGCACGATCTCGGCGGAGGACGCGGTCTGCCCATCGGCCAGCACCACCAGGGGGGCGCCGTCCAGGATGTCGTCCGGCGTGGCGTCGTAGTGCTGCACGCTGTCGGGGTGGCGGCCCACGGTGTTCAGGATGGGGCCGCTGGTGATGAACAGGTCGGCCACGGCCACCGCCTGGTCCAGCAGGCCGCCGGTGTTGCCGCGCAGATCCAGCACCCAGCCCGTGGGCGGGCCCGCCGTGCCGGCGGTGTCGCGCAGGTGGCGGACGGCTGCGGCCAGCGCGTCCGCCGTGCCGGCGTTGAACCGGCTGACATGCAGCACGCCCACCGCGCCCGTCCGCTCCGCCATCACCGTGGGCAGGATGATGCGCTGGCGGCTGATGAGCAGCGTCACCATGCCCCCGGTACGGGCGACGCGCACCGGCACGCCGGTGCCTTCCGGGCCGCTGAGGCGGTTCATCACCGCCTCGACCGTCAGGGTGGGGCCGCCCCCGCCGGTGGTATCCACGGGCAGGCCGCCCACGGCGACGATGACGTCGCCCGCCTGCAGGCCAGCCGTGGCGGCCGGGCTGCCGGGCGCCACGGCGAGGATGCGAAAGCCGCGCGGCGTTTCCTCCAGCGTCACACCGATGCCGACATAGCCCTCGCGCCGCGTCCGTTCCGTCCGCGCCGCCGCCGGCACGGAATAGCGGCTGTAGGGGTCGAGGTCGGCGGTGGCGCCCTCCAGCAGGGCGCGGAACAGGGTTTCCCGGTCCTGCTGGGCCGATGCCAAGTCGGTGGATTGCGCCACCACCCAATCGGTGATGCTGGCGGCCAGGTGCGCCCAGGGCGCCGCGTCTTGGCTTTGGGGCAAGCCGTTGGGGGGCAGGGCGAAGGTGCGGGGCGTCCGCTTGCCCACCGCCAGGGTCACGGTGGCCTGGTCGGGGGGCACGGTCACTGTCAGGTCCGGCACCACCCGGCCCGCGTGGATCAGGCCATCGAGCACCAGGCGGCGCATGTCCACCGGGTCCAGGTACAGCTCATCGATCTTGCCGTAGGCGCTCTGGTAGAACTGCTCGGCGGTGACGCCCTTCCCGCCGGGACTGCCAGCGCAGGCGGCGAGGGCGAGAAGCCCGACAAGCGCCGACAGGCTCCGGGCCAGGGCGGCGCCCCGGCGGATATGCGCAGGCCTGAAACTGGTGGTCCGGGCGTGGTCCGCCCGGCAGGTGGCCTGGGCCACGGCGCCTCCCGGTTTGTTTTTCCCTTAGCCGCGGATGCCCATGGCCCACTGCACGCCGATCACCGCCCCCTTGAACAGGGGCAGCAAGGCCAGCGACAGGCCCAGGGTCAACGGTCCCCACAGGGCGGCATGCACCCACAGGGGGGGATGAAAATTCTGTTCCACCGCCAGGGCGGCGCCGACCACGATATGGCCGACGACGAAGATGGTAAAGTAGGGCGGCGCGTCGTCGGCGCGGAAATTACCCGTTTCCAGCCCGCAATTGGTGCAGACCGGCGCCACCTTGGTATAGCCGACGAACAGGGTGTGGGCGCCGCAGTTGGGGCAGCAGCGGCGCATGCCGCGCATCATGGCCGTGCCGACCATGCCCTTGGGCGGGGCGACGATCTCTTCCTGAGTGTCCGTCAAGGCATCCTCCCTATCACCGGCGACACTGGGCCTCGGCGTCACCCGGATGGGATTATCGGGGGGAACGGGGTCGGTCGTCATGGCCTAGATGATGGGTATGGATGGAGCCATGGTCCAGGCGCGTTTGCCAGACCTCAGCCTTGCCGTCCACACCTGTTGTGATTTGCGCGAATTGTGAGCCGGCGAAATCAGACGTTGAGCTGCAACAGGTCCCAGCGGGTGCCGTAGAGGTCCTGGAACACCACCACGGTGCCATAGGACTCGACGCGGGGCTCCTCGCAAAAAGTCACGCCGGCGGCCGTCATGCGATGATAGTCGCGCCAGAAATCGTCGGTGCGCAGGAACAGGAAGACGCGGCCCCCGGCCTGGTTGCCAATGGCGGCCTCCTGCTCCGGCCCCGCCGCCTTGGCCAGCAGCAAGCGGGTTTCGCCAGAGCCCGGCGGCGCCATGACCACCCAGCGCTTACCCCCGCCTAGGTCGGTATCCTCCACGGCGTCGAAGCCCAGCACGTCGCGGTACCAGGCCTTGGCCTCGTCATAATCGCGCACCACCAGGGCGACGCCGCCGATGAATTGCCGGGGGTCGGCCATGGTCAGTCCTTCTTCAGCGGGGGGCGCTTGCTGTGGGCCTTCTGGGGCTTGGCCGCCGTCTTCTTGGTCAGTCGGGCGCGCCCGCCCTTGCCATCAGATTTGCCGCCAGCCAGCCAGGGGGCGTCGTCGGTGTCCTCGCCCAGCAGGGCGAAGACCATGCTGCCGGAGATGCGGTCGGCCTCGACCAGGCGGACCTTGACGATTGTGCCCAGGCGGTAGGTGCGGCCCCAACGGCGGCCCACCAGCTGGTGGTTGACCTCGTCATGGTCGTAGAAGTCGTCCGGCAGGGTGGAGATGGGCACCAGCCCGTCGGCACCCGTCTCATCCAGGGTGACGAACAGGCCGAAGCGGGTGACGCCGCCGATGCGGCCGGTGAAGGTGCCGCCCACCCTGTCCGACAGATAGGCCGCGACATAGCGGTCCAGGGCGTCGCGTTCCGCCGTGGCGGCGCGGCGCTCGGTGACGGAGATATGCTCCCCCACCTGCACCAAGCGGCCAGCTTCCTCCTCATCCAGCCCACCGGGCCCCAGGCCGTAGGCTTTCACCAGGGCGCGGTGCACCACCAGGTCGGCGTAGCGCCGGATGGGGGAGGTGAAGTGGGCGTAGCGCGGCAGGGCCAGGCCGAAATGGCCGATGTTCTCCGGCTGGTACAGCGCCTGGCTTTGGCTGCGCAGGATGACGGTGTTCACCAGGTCCGCCTCCGGCGTCTCCGCCGCCTTGTTCAGGATGCGGGTGAACAGGATGGGCTTCATCACCTGGCCCTTGGCCAGGGTGTAGCCCAGGGACCCCAGGAACTGGCGCAGCGCCTCCAGCTTGTCGCGCGCGGGTTCGGCGTGCACGCGGTACATGCAGGGGCTGTGCTTGGCTTCCAGGGCCTCCGCCGCCGCCACGTTGGCGGCGATCATGAACTCCTCCACCAGGCGGTGGCTGTCCAGGCGGGGGCGCACGCCGATGCTCTGGATGGTGCCGGCCTCATCCAGCTTCACCACCCGCTCGGGAAGGTCCAGTTCCAGGGTGCCGCGGGCGTCGCGGGCCTTCTGCAGCACGGCGAAGGCGCCGTACAGCGGATTGATCACCCGCTCCATCAGTGGGCCGGTCAGGTCATCCGGCGCCCCATCCCGGGACTTCTGCACCTGGGTGTAGGTCAGACGCGCGACGGAGCGCATGAGGCCGCGCACGAAACGGTGACGCTTCAGGCGCCCGTGCGCGTCGATCCACATGTGGACCGCCAGGCAGGCGCGGTTGACCTCGGGCTTCAGCGAGCACAACTCGTTCGACAGCGCCTCGGGCAGCATGGGCACGACGCGGTCGGGGAAATAGACGCTGTTGCCCCGGTCGAAGGCGTTGCGGTCCAGCGCCATGCCGGGACGGACGTAGAAGCTGACGTCGGCGATGGCCACCAGCAGGTGCCAACCGCCGGGATTGTTGGGGTCGGTGTCCGGCTCGGCGAACACGGCGTCGTCGAAGTCGCGCGCGTCCTCGCCATCGATGGTGACCAGGGGAATGTCGCGCAGGTCGGTGCGCCCCTCCACCGTGGGCTCGGGGGCGGCCTCCGCCTCCTCGATCGCCGCCTTGGCGAACTGGGTGGGGATGGCGTGCTGGGCGATGGCGATCAGGCTGACGGCGCGCGGCTCCTCGATGCTGCCCAGCCGCTCCACCACCCGCACCTGCTTCAGGCCCAGGCGGGAGGAGGGCAGCAGTTCGGCCACCACCAGCTCGCCAGCTTGCGCGCCTTCCGCGTTGGCGTCGGCCACGGCGAATTCCGCCTTGGCGCGGCGGTCCACCGGCTTCAGCCGGCCGCCGTCACGGGCGCGCTCATAGATGCCGACGATGCGGGTGGCCGTGCCGCCGTCCAGCTTGCGCATGGTGCGGCCTTCGTAGATGTCTTCTTCCCCGCCAGGCTGGGGTTGCCGCGACAGACGGGCCAGCACGCGGTCGCCCACCGCCAGGGCGGGATGGCCGCGCTTCTCGGCGGCCATGTAGATGCGGGGCGGCGGCGCCTCATGCGCCCAACTGGTCGGCCGGGCCAGCACCTCGCCATCCGGCGTCACCTCCGCCACGATCAGCACCGCGACCTCGGGCAGGGCGGCGGGCACGGCCACGCGCCGGCCCTCGCCCTTCTCGATGCTGCCCTCGCCCTCCAGCTCCTTCAGCAGCTCCTTCAGGACGATGCGGCCGTCGCCGGTGATGTTGAAGGCGCGCGCGATCTCCCGCTTGCCCACGGGCACGGGGCTGGACTGGATATAGTCCATGATCTCTTCCCGGGTGGGGAAGGGGGCGTCGGCCGCACGGCGGGCCGGCACCGGCCTGGGCAAAGCCCGCCGGGGGCCCTCCGGACGCTTCGGCATGGTACTTCCTTAAGCTCGTGGTGGTCGGCGGGCTCAGTCGCCCGCCGCCGCCTTCTTCACTGCGGGCTTCTTCGCGGCTGTGGTGGCCTTCTTCGGCGCGGCGGCCTTCTTTTCCGCCGTCGCCTTGGCGGTCGCCGTCTTGGCCCCCGCAGCTTTGGACGGCGCCTTCTTGGCCGCCGCCTTCTTCGGCTTCTCCTCGCCATCAGCCGCGGTGGCTGCCGCCTTCTTGCCGCTGTCCTTGGCCGCCTTGGCCGCCAGCAGCTCCACCGCCTGTTCCAGGGTGATGGTGTCGGCGTTGATGGCCTTGGGGATGCTGGCGAACAGCTTCAGGTGCTTCACATAGGGGCCGAAGCGGCCGCTGCCCAGGGTGATGGGCTTGCCGTCCTTGGGATGGTTGCCCAGTTCCCGGCCCGCCACCGTCTTGCGCGTGGCCACGCCGGCCAGCAGGACCACGGCCCGGTTCAGGCCGATGGTCAGCACATCGTCGTCCGGCGTCAGGTTCTTGTACGCGTCGCCATGCTTCAGATAGGGGCCGAAGCGGCCGATGCCGGCCGTGATCTCCTGCCCCGTCTCGGGATGCGGGCCCAAGCTGCGCGGCAGGGCCAGCAGGCGCAGCGCGATGTCCAGGTCCACGTCCTGCGGGTTCATGGCGCGCGGCAGCGACACGCGCTTGGGCTTGGGCTCATCCGGCGCGCCGGTCTGGACATAGACGCCATAAGGCCCGCGCTTCATGGACACGGGGTAGCCCGTCTCCGGATCGTTACCCAGCTCGCGGTCGGCGTTGCCCTCCTCGCCGCCCTCGACGCTCAGGGGGCGGGTGTACTTGCAGCCGGGGTAATTGGAACAGCCGATGAAGGCGCCGTTCTTGCCCAGCTTCAGCGACAGCCGGCCCTCACCACAGACGGGACAGACGCGCGGGTCGCGCCCGCCCTCGCTCGGGGCCGGGAAGAAGTGCGGGCCCAGCGCCTCGTCCAGGGCGTCCAGCACCTGGGTGATGGTCAGGTCCTTGGTGCCGTCCACCGCGCCGGAGAAGTCGCGCCAGAAATCCCGCAGCACCGTCTTCCAGTCGATGCGGCCGCCGGAGATGTCGTCCAGCTTGGTTTCCAGGTCGGCGGTGAAGCCGTACTCGACATAGCGGTTGAAGAAGTTCTCCAGGAAGGTCGTGACCAGGCGGCCGCGGTCCTCCGGCTCGAACCGGCGCTTTTCCAGGCGGACGTAGTTCCGGTCCTGCAGCACCTGCAGGATGCTGGCGTAGGTGGAGGGGCGGCCGATGCCCAGTTCCTCCATCTTCTTCACCAGGCTGGCCTCGGTATAGCGCGGCGGCGGCTGGGTGAAGTGCTGGTCGGACTTGACCTCGCCCTTGGCCAGGTCGTCGCCGTCCTTCATGGCGGGCAGGCGGGTGTCCTTCTCCTCCTCATCGCCGGCGTCGTCGCGGTCCTCCTGATAGACCTTGAGGAAACCGTCGAAGGTGACGATGGAGCCGGTGGCGCGGAACTGCGCCTCCGCCTTGGGCGAGGCGATGTCGACCGACACCTGGTCCAACTCGGCGCTGGCCATCTGGCAGGCCACGGTGCGCTTCCACACCAGCTCGTACAGGCGCTGCTCGTCCTTGTCCAGGAAGCGGCCCATCTGGTCCGGCCGGCGGAACATGTCGGTGGGCCGGATGGCCTCGTGCGCTTCCTGCGCGTTCTTGGCGCTGGATTTGTACACGCGCGGGGCGTTGGGCAGGTACTCGTTGCCGAAGGCGGAGGAGATCAGGCGGCGGGCGCCGTCGATGGCCTCGTTCGACAGCTGCACGCCGTCGGTACGCATATAGGTGATCAGGCCCACCGTTTCGCCACCGATGTCCACGCCCTCATACAGCTTCTGGGCGATGCGCATGGTCTTGGTGGCGCCGAAGCCCAGCTTGCGGCTGGCCTCCTGCTGCAGGGTGGAGGTGGTGAAGGGCGGGAAGGGGTTGCGGCGCACCTGGCGCCGTTCCACCGCCCGCACCATGAAGGACAGCGGGCGGATGGTGGCCAGGGCCGCGTCGGCGTCGCCCTTGTTGCCCAGGGTGAACTTGTCCAGCTTCTTACCGTTCAGGCCCACCAGGCGGGCGGTGAAGGGCGCCCCGGCCGGTGTGCGGAACTCCGCCTCGATGGTCCAGTATTCCTGCGGGCGGAAGGCCTCGATCTCCGATTCCCGCTCGCAGATCAGACGCAGGGCCACGGACTGCACGCGGCCGGCCGAGCGTGAGCCTGGCAGCTTGCGCCACAGCACCGGCGACAGGGTGAAGCCCACCAGATAGTCCAGGGCGCGGCGTGCCAGATAGGCGTCCACCAGTTCCTGATGCACCTCGCGCGGATGGGCGATGGCGTCCAGGACGGCGCTCTTGGTGATCTCGTTGAAGGTGACGCGTTTCACGTCCACCTTGCCGGTGATGCGTTTCTCGTCCAGCAGCTGCTTGACGTGCCAGGCGATGGCCTCCCCCTCGCGATCCGGGTCGGTGGCGAGGTAGATGCGGGTGGCGCCTTTGGCGGCCTTGGTGATGTCGTCGATATGGCGTTTGGAGCGGTCGCCCAGCTCCCACTCCATGGCGAAGTCCTCGTCCGGCTTCACCGAGCCGTCGCGGGCCGGCAGGTCGCGCACATGGCCGTAGCTGGCGAGAACGGTGAAATCATCGCCCAGGTACTTGTTGATGGTCTTCGCCTTGGCCGGCGATTCGACGATGAGGACGTTGCTGCCCGACAAGGGGACCCCGCACTGCAATAGGTGGCGATGCTTTCCGAAACGCTCCCCCGCGGCGGGACCGCCAGCTTCACGCCAGGCTGACCCGGCCGCCGGGATGGCGGTGCAGACGGCCCGCCAGCTCAAGTTCCAGCAGGATGGTCAGCACCACCGCCGCAGACAATTGGCAGTCCCGGACAATTTCGTCAATGTGTACCGGGGTGGGGCTTAAGCACAGGGTCACCCGTGGGCGGGCCGCCTCTATCTCTTTTTCGCCAGGATCGGGCTGTGGCGGGACCGGTCCGCCGCCCGGTGGCGGGGCGTGGAACGACGCCAAGCCCTGCGGCCCCAGATAGGCCAGGATGTCCTCCGCCGTCTCCACCAACACGGCACCCTCCTTCAGCAGGCGGTTGCAGCCCTGGGCGCGCGGGTCCAAGGGTGAGCCCGGCACGGCGAAAAGGTCGCGGCCCTGTTCCAGCGCCAGGCGGGCGGTGATCAGCGACCCGGACTTCAGCGCCGCCTCCACCACCAGCACGCCGCGCGACAGGCCGGAGATCAGGCGGTTGCGGCGGGGGAAATGGCGTGCCTGCGGTTCCGTCCCCGGCGGCGATTCGGCCACCAGGGCGCCTTGGTCGGCGATGCGGCGGTGCAGTTCCGCGTTCTCCGGCGGGTAGATGACGTCGACGCCGCCGGCCAGCGCCGCGACGGTGCAGCGGTGCAGGGCCGCCTCGTGCGCCGCCGTGTCGATGCCGCGCGCCAGGCCGGAAACGACGGAGATGCCGGCCTCCGCCAGGTCGCGGGCGATCATGGCGGCCAGCTTGCGCCCGGTGAGCGAGGCGTTGCGGGCGCCCACGATGGCGACGGACGGGCGACTGAGTCGGGCGGGGTCGCCCAGCACGGTGAGGGCGGGCGGCGCGTCCTCGATGGCGGCCAGCTGGGCGGGATAGTCCGGCTCGCACCAGCACAGCAGGCGGGCGCCCAGGCGCTCCAGCGCCACCAGTTCCCGCTCCGCCGCCGTGCGGGGAACGATGCTCAGGGGACGGTCGCGGCCGCCCCGGCGGGCCAGGTCGGGCAGGGCCTCCAAGGCCGCCGCCGGGGTGCCGAAGCGCTCCATCAGCCGGTGGAAGGTGATAGGCCCCACCGACTCCGTGCGCGTCAGGCGCAACCAGTCCAGGCGCTCGACGGGGAAAGGGGGCGCGGGCTTCTCAATTCGGCTGTTCCGGAATCTTGAAGCCCAGATAGGTGCCGGCGCTGATGCCCAGGACGCCCAGGCTGTAGGGGTCGAGGTCCGGCATTTTGCGGTGGACCACCGTCTCGATCAGGAACAGCACGCCGATGACCACCGTCCACACCGCCGTCTGGAAACGGTGCAGGCTGATGCCGTTGGCGTCGGTCAGGATGTCGTGGACGAAGTCGCGGGAGGCCAGCTGGCGGGCCAGCGTGTCGCGGGTGGCGGTCAGCGTGGGCAGGTCGGCCGGTGGTGTGGCCGGGTCCGCCACCTGCGCCAGCACGCCCTGGTAGGCGGCGAGGATGGGGTTGGTCTTGTTCTGCTCCACCATCGCCGCCCCCATGGCGGTGCCGGTGCCCAGGCCCATCAGGCACAGCGCCTGGCCGGTCAGGGTGTCCAGCTCCCCCGTCACCAGGAACAGGTAGAGATAGGCAGCCAGCACGATGACGAACCACCAGGCCATCTGGCTTTGCGCCAGGCTGAAGGCCCGGCGCAACGGCTTGCCATGGGCGCCGGTCACGCCGGCGAAGGTGGCGGGCGCGTTGTCGCGCAGCATGTCGGTGGACATGGCCAGGTACAGCAGGGCGGCGGTGACCGCCACCAGCAGCAGCACGCTGCCCACCGCCAGGGTTTTTTCGCTTTGCGGCAGGGATTTCCAGGCCAGCGCGAGGCTGGCATCCCGGGCCGCCTTTGCCGCTGCCGCGCCGCTGCCATCGTCGATCCGGATTACCGTCCGGGGAACGGCGCCGGGGGGAGCGTCCGGGGTGGGCGCGGTGGTGATGGGCGTCTCGGTCACGGTCCCCGGCGGCGCCATCTGCGCGTCCGAAGTCTGCGCGTCCGCCGGGACCGCCATCATGTGCAACCCGGCGCCCAGCAGCGCCAGCAACGCCGTCACCAGAAACATCCTGCGCACCATGCCCCTCCCCAACCGCAAGGCCTCGCCTGAGAGCGGTAAATCTATCGCGACACACCTATTGAGGGAATGACCAAACAACGAGGCGCAATAAGGTGGTGGCGGACGCCAAATACCCCCTAATCGTCATGCGGGGCTGATATAGGAAGTTAGCCTTCACAGTTTGACTTCGTATCTGGCAACATCATCGGTATGAGCGATCCCTTGGACAGGCCCGACGCGGGCGACCCCGATGCCCCGGCCGTCATGGCGACGGCGGTGGAGTTGCGCGTGGTGCTGGGCCAATTACGGCGCAGGCTGCGCGAGCAGGCCAACGCCGGCGATCTGACGCCCTCGCAAATCGCCGTGCTTCGCCGGCTGGACGGCGGGCCGGCCACAGTAACGGCCCTGGCCAAGGCGGAGGGGGTGCGCTCCCAGTCCTTGGGCGCCACGGTCGCCGCTTTGGAGGCGGCGGGCTTGGTGGCCGGCAATCCCGATCCCGCCGATGGCCGCCAGACCTTGTGGGAACTGACCCCCACCTGCCGGGAGTGGCTGCGGGTAAGCCGCGCCGCGCGGGAGGATTGGTTGTTCCGCGCCATGAACGCCCGCCTGTCGGCGGCGGAGCGGGCCGAACTGGGCCGAGCCGTCGATCTTTTGAAGCGTCTGGTCAACGACTGACAGTCCCAAATTTTAGGAGATCGGCCATGGCCGTCACCACCCTGGATGCCCGCACCGCCCTGATCATCGTCGATCTGCAGAAAGGTTTGCTGGCCATGCCTGGCCTGCCGCCCCTGGGCGGGCTGGTACGCAACGCCGCCGATCTGGCCGCCGCCTTTCGCCGCAAGGGCTTGCCGGTGGTGCTGGTCACCGTGGCTGGCGGCGCGCCCGGCCGGACGGAACAGGGGCGCCTCCCCCAGGCCCTGCCGCCCGACTGGGCCGAGCTGATCCCTGAACTGAACGCCCAGCCCGGCGACCACCGCGTGACCAAGCGCACCTGGGGCGCCTTTCCCCACACGGACCTGGATTCCCACCTCAAGGGTCAGGGCGTGACCCAGGTGGTGGTGGTGGGTGTGGCCACCGGCATCGGGGTGGAATCCACGGCGCGCGAGGCGCATGCCCTGGGCTACAACGTCACGCTGGCGGTCGACGCCATGGCCGACCGCGATGCCGCGGCCCATGACCACAGTGTCACGCGCATCTTCCCCCGCCTGGGAGAGACGGGAACCACGGCGGAAATCCTATCCTTGCTGGACGGGAGCGCATGACCGCGTCCACCGCCTCCACCGGCACCTTCCGCGCCCTGGCCAACCATAATTTCCGCCTGTGGACCGTGGGCGGCATCGTGTCCAACGTGGGCACCTGGATGCAGCGCACGGCCCAGGATTGGCTGGTGCTGACGGAGCTGGCGCATGTCAACGGCGCCTCCGCCGTGGGCGTCGTCATGGCCCTGCAGTTCGGGCCGCTGGCGCTGCTGCTGCCCTTCAGCGGTTTCGCCGCCGACTATTTCGACCGCCGCCTCCTGCTGTTCTGCACCCAGGCGGCCTCCGGCCTGCTGGCGCTGGGCCTAGGCCTTCTGACCGTGCTGGGCCTGGTGCAGTTGTGGCACGTCTACATCTTCGCTTTCCTGCTGGGCTGCGTGGCGGCCTTCGACTCCCCCGCCCGCCAGACCTTCATCGGTGAGCTGGTGGGGGAGGCGGACCTGGCCAACGCCGTGGCGCTCAACTCCACCTCCTTCAACGCGGCGCGGATGATCGGGCCGGCGGTGGCGGGCATGCTCATCACGGCGGTGGGCACGGGCTGGGTGTTCCTGATCAACGCCGCCTCCTTCGTCGCCGTCATCGGGTCGCTTTGCCTGTTGCGGCCGGCGGACTTCCACTCCCGCGTGCGGGCGGTGCGCAGCCGGGGCAGCCTCGTCGACGGCTTCCGTTATGTCTGGCGCCGGCCGGATTTGCTGGCCGTGCTGTTGATGCTGTTCCTCATCGGCGCCTTCGGCCTGAACTTCCCCATCTTCATCTCCACCATGTCGGTGCACGCCTTCCAAGCCGGGTCGGGCGAGTACGGGGTGCTCAGTTCCACCATGGCCATAGGCTCCGTTGTTGGCGCCTTGCTGGCGGCCAGGCGCGCGGCCCCCTCCGTGCCCCTGCTGATCGGTGCCGCCCTGCTGTTCGGCGCGGGATGCGCCCTGGCGGCGGTCATGCCCACCACCTGGACCTTCGGCACCGTGTTGGTGATCATCGGCGTGGCGGCCCAGACCTTCACCACCTCCAGTAACAGCCTGGTGCAGCTGTCGACCGACAGCGCCATGCGCGGCCGGGTGGTGGCGCTGCTGCTGGCCATCGGCGTGGGGGGCACGCCCCTGGGCGCCCCTGTCGTCGGCTGGGTGGCCGACGTGGCCGGCCCGCGCTGGGCCCTGGGGGTGGGCGCTGCCGCTGGCTTGGTGGCGGCGCTGGTGGGGGTGCGCTATCTGGTGAAGCATGTGGGCTGGCGGCCCTGGGGCAGGTTCAAAACCGTAACGTGAACACCGTGCCGCCGCCCTCCACCGGGGACGCGGCGATGGTGCCGCCGTGGGCCAGCATGATCTGGCGGGCGAGCGGCAGGCCGATGCCGCTGCCCTCGCGCTTGGTGGTGTAGAAGGGCACGAAGATCTTGTCGGCCACGTCGGGCGGGATGCCGGGGCCGTTGTCGCGGACCAGCAGGTTCAGATGGCCGGTCACGTCCAGGTGGCCCGCCAGGGTGATGGCCGGCGCTCGGTTGGCCGTGCCGCTGGTCTTCCACTCATCCAGGGCTTCCACCGCGTTCTTGACCAGGTTGATCAGCACCTGGTCGATCAGGTCCGGGTCGGCGCTGATCTCCAGCGAGGGCGGCAGCACCACCACCTCCAGCGCCACGCCATGCTCGGCCAGGGCCGGACCCATCAGCCGTTCCACCCGCGCGAACAGCTCGCGCACCTTCAGACGCTCCACCTGGGGGCGGGGCATCTGGGTGAAGCGGCGGTAGCGCTCGACGAAGCGCAGCAGCCCCCCGGCGCGGCGGGTGACGGTGTCCATGGCCTCGCCCGCGTCCGCCGCGTCCACCAGCACGGCGGGCGGCAGGTCGGGGATGGCGGCCAATTGGGCGCGCAAATCGGCCAGCAGCGATTGCGCCGTGCCCGCCAGGGAGGAGACGGGCGTCAGCGAATTCATCATCTCGTGCGTTAGCACACGCACTAGGTCCGACCAGGCCTTGACCTCGGTCGCCTCCAGCTCCCCGCCGATGTTCTGCAAGGAGATCAGCAGGCGCGGCCCGTCGGCTAGGGTCAGCTGGGTGGCGCGCACGGTCAGGTGCAGGGGGGTGACGCCGCCGGCCACTTTCAGCAGCGCGCTCTGCCCCGGTTGCAGGACGCGCAGGGCGCTGTCCAGCGTGCCGCCGTCCACCAGGCGGCGGTTGAGGTCGTCATGGCCGATCAGGCGGCGGGCGACGTTGTTCAGCAGGTTGACCCGGCCATCGGGATGCACCTCCGCCAGGGCCACGGGCACATGCTCCACCAGCACATTCAGGTAGTCCGCCTTGCGCTCGGCATCGGCGCGGGCGGCGCGGAACTTGTCGAACACCCCGGCGAAGGCGCGCCCCAACTCCTGGAAGCTGGAGCCCATGGCGCGATAGCTGAAGCTTTGGGTGAAGTCGGAGTGGCTGAGCGCGTTCAGGAATCGGGCCAACTCGCGGTTGGTGGTGTTCACCACCCGCACGACGCCGCCGATCTGGAAGGCGATCAGGAACAGCACCAGCAGTTCGGTGGCGTGATAGTCCGTCGACCGCAACAGCAGGCCCAGGGCCACGCAGCTGAGGCACAGCAGGGTGACCCGCAGGGTCAGCGCCGTGCTGAACGATGCCTTAAAGGCCATGCTTCTCCATCCGGCGGTAAAGGGAGGTGCGGGTGATGCCCAGTTCCGCAGCCGCGTGGCTGATGTTGCCCTGGTGCTTGTCCAGCGCCCGGCGAATCACCTGCGCCTCGACCGTCTCCAGATCCAGGGTGCCCAAGGTCAGCGCATCGCCGCCCCCGCCGCCCGGGGCGGGCGCTGGTGCCGGGGGGCGGGGCGCGCCGCCGGGGGCCGACGGCAGGGAGAAGTCCTCCGCCTCCAGGACGTCGCCGGCGCCCAGGATCATGGCCCGTTCCACCGCGTGGCGTAGGGCGCGCACGTTGCCCGGCCAGTGATAGGACTTCAGCCGCCGCAACGCGTCCTCCGACAGGCGGCGGGGCGGGATGGCGTATTTGCGGGCGTACAGCGCCATGAAATGGGCCACCAGTGCCGGAATGTCCTCCGCCCGATCGCGCAAGGGCGGCAGGCGCAGCTCCACCGTGTTGATGCGGTACAGCAGATCCTGGCGGAAGGTGTCCGGGCTTTCCAGCTGGTCCACCGGCATGTTGGTGGCGGAGATCAGGCGCACGTCGATGGGGATGGGCCGGTTGCCCCCCACCGGAATGACCACACGCTGTTCCAGCACCGACAGCAGCTTGCTCTGTTGGTACAGCGGCAGGTTGCCGATCTCATCCAGGAACAGGGTGCCGCCGTTGGCCGCCACCAGCCGGCCCACGCGGTCCTCCTTGGCGTCGGTGAAGGCGCCCTTTTTGTGGCCGAACAGCTCGCTTTCGAACAGGTTCTCGGCGATGGCGCCCAGGTCCACGGCGACGAACACCTGGTCCGCGCGACGCGACCGGCGATGGATTTCGCGGGCGATGACCTCCTTGCCGGTGCCGTTCTCGCCCAGGATCAGGACGTTGGCGTCGGTGGGGGCGGCGCGATCCACCAGGGTCAGCACCCGCGCCATGGCCGGGCTGTCGCCGATCAGGGTCTGGCCCGGCTGGTCCAGGGCCGCCGCCAGTTCCTTGTTGCGGGCGCCCAACTGCGCCGCCTCCCGCCGCGAGGCGGTCAGGGTCATGGCGCTCATCAGCGTGGCCACCAGCCGCTCGTTCGACCAGGGTTTCAGCACGAAGTCGCAGGCGCCCTGCTTCATCGCCTCCACCGCCGTGCCCACGTCGCCATAGGCTGTCATCAGGATGACGGACAGGGTGGGGTCGATCTCCAGCACGCGTTTCAGCCACTGGAAGCCCTCGCGGCCGGTGTTGGCGCCGATGGCGAAGTTCATGTCCAGCAGGACGGCGTCGAACGCCTCATCCTTCAGCAGCAGGGGGATGCGGTCCGGCTGGCTTTCGGTATGGACCAGGATACCTTCGCGCTTCAGCAGCAGGCGGGCGGCCACCAGGATGTCCTGGTCGTCGTCCACCATCAGGATGCGGCCGCTTTTCTGTGTCATGGGTGCAAGCTCTCCAGGGTACTGTCCGGAAACGTACACCGGGCGCGGCCTTAGCGCATGTCCGTTGTGCGATGGTTCCCCCTGGCGTTGCCGGAGTGGCTCCCCTCCAATCATCGAAACGATCATCAATGAAGGGAGCGACCGCATGGCCGGCAAGCAGCACACTTACCGTGTCACCGTCACCTGGACCGGCAACACGGGGCAGGGGACCGCCCATTATCGCGCCTACACCCGCGACCATGAGATCCAGGCGGCGGGCAAGCCGGTCATTCCCGGCTCCTCCGATCCCGCCTTCCTGGGTGACGCCACCCGTTACAACCCGGAGGAGATGCTGGTCGCCTCGCTCTCCGCCTGTCACAAGCTCTGGTACCTGCACCTGGCGGCGGCGGCCGGGCTGACGGTCACCGGCTACCGCGACGCGGCGGAGGGCACGATGGTGGAAACGGCGGACGGCAACGGCCACTTCACCGGCGTGACCCTGCGCCCCGTCGTGACCATCGCCGCCGGCGGGGACCCCGCACTGGCCCAGGCCCTGCATGACAAGGCGCACCACTTTTGCTTCATCGCCAACTCGGTCAATTTCCCGGTGGTGACCGAAGGGTTGGTGGAGACGGCGTGAGGGCCCGCGGGCTATCCTCCGGCAAGCTTCATCCGCCCGGACCTGCCGCCCTTGTCCCGCTCCGCCCGCCTGCTCGACCTCATCCAGGCCCTGCGCCGTCACCGGCGGCCGGTGACCGCCGCTGAACTGGCGGCCGAGCTTGGCGTATCCATCCGCACCGTTTACCGCGACATCGGCACCCTGGCGGGCCAGGGCGTGCCGGTGGAGGGGGAGGCGGGGCTGGGCTATGTCCTGCGGCCCGGCTTCATGCTGCCGCCGCTCATGTTTGGGGATGATGAGATCGAGGCCCTGGTGCTGGGCCTGCGCTGGGTGGCGCAGCGGGGCGACGGCCCCCTGGGGCTGGCGGCGCAGAACGCGGCCGCCAAGATCATGGCCGTGCTGCCCGCCGACCTGAAGGCGCTGGCGGAGGACAGCGGCCTGCTGCCCGTCTCCCTCCAACCCAGCGTGGCCGAACCGCGCGACCTGACGGAAATCCGCCGCGCCATCCGCACGGAACGAAAGCTGCGCATTGCCTACACCGACGGCCAGGGGCGGGCCAGCGACCGCGTCATCTGGCCCTTCGCCCTGGCCTTTTTCGAGCGCATCCGCATGGTCGCCGCCTGGTGCGAGACGCGGCAGGCGTTCCGCCATTTCCGCACCGACCGCATCGTCGAGGTGGCGGTGGCGGATGAGCGCTATCCCCGCCGGCGCCATGCCCTGCTGGCCGACTGGCGGGCGGAGATGAAGGCCGCCCAGTCGGACGTTGCCAAGTCCGGTAAGGTGCCTTAAGGCGACGGCTTGGCGCTGTCGTAGGTCAGCAGTACGTCGGTATGGCCATCGCCCACGCTATGGAACAGGGTGCCGGTCACGGCCACGCGGCGGCCCAGCGGCGGCTTGACGCCCTGGGGCAGCTTCAATTGCAGGGCGTCGATGGACTCCACGTCCTCATCCGTCTCCGCGGTGCCGCCGGCGATGCAGATCATCTGCGGCAGGGTCAGCACATAATAATCCTCGCGGGTGACGCCCTTGGGGCCGTTGCGGGTGCCGTGCTGCAGGGTGATTTCCCCGGTCAGGGTCACAGGCTCCGGCTGGTAGGGCTGGCAATCATGGGCCCGCGCCGGGGCGGCGGCGACAAGGCCGACCAGTACGAGGATCCTGAAAAGCATGCTGTTCTTCCGGGCGGGGGCTTGCGAAAGGCCGGCAGACTAACGTTTGGGCAAAGGTTTGGCGAGGGCATCGATGCTGCTGACAGGACTTGTCAGGGGGCGGGGGCAAGATGCGGCTTCGTCTGATGGAGCCGCTGTCATGTCCACCGAAGCCGCCTTCACATCTGAATTGCCGCCGTCCTTCTCCTTGTGCTGCGCCACCGGTGCCGCCGGCTGGGTGTGGGTGGCCTCCGTCGGCGCCATCGGGCAGGGCCGCGAGGCGGGGGACGTGCGCCTGCCGGCGCGTCATGGCGGGGTGCTGCGCCGGTTGGGGGTGGGGGACCGCGTGGCCTGTTTCGCCCCCGATGCCATGGGGGGCGCCGCGTTCCTGACGGTGGGTCACGTCCTGCCTGGGGCGATGTATGACGAGCGTGACGCCGCCGGGCGTGACTGGGCCTGCCTGCCGGTGGCCTATCTGCCGTCGCGGCCGGTGCGGCTAGCCGCTGTCCTAGATGGGGCACTGGCAGCCATGGGGTGGGGGCTCAGCCTGCCCGTGGGGCTGACGCGGCTGGATGGCGCCTGCCTGGACGCCATCGCGCTGGCCGTTGGCGGACATGACCCTGATCAAACCGGCATGGCCTTTCCGCCGGTCCGCATTGCGTCGCTTGTAGACGCTGATTGATGCAGGTCAGGGATACGGCCATCAGGATGCAATAAAACACCTCTCATTGGAAATAAGTGTGGCGCCAAGGCGGTGGAACATTCGCCGGCCTCACTATTCAAGGAGGGGTAAGTGATGAAGTTCTTGTCCGTCACGGCAGCCGCTGTTGCGCTTCTGGCTGGTGTTTACGGTGCCGCTTCGACGGCGCGCGCCTCCGACGCGGGCGATTTCCTGATCCGGGGCCGTGCCCTGGTAGTGGCCCCGGACGTCGGCAGTTCCTTGTCCCTGGGCGGTGCCGGTATCCCCGGTCACACCGACATCAGCACCGCCATCGTCCCGGAACTGGACTTCAGCTACTTCTTCACCGACAGCATCGCTGCCGAGTTGATCGCCGGCACCACGCCGCACAACGTCAAGGCGTCGGGCACGCCGCTGGGCAAGGTGGACCTGGGCAATGTCTGGCTGCTGCCGCCGACGCTGACCTTGCAGTACCACTTCATGCCGCATGAGAAGATCAGCCCCTATATCGGCGTCGGCGTGAACTACACGCTGTTCTATGGCATTGACAAGGGCGATGCCCTGGCCATGAAGTACGATAACAATTTCGGCTATGCCTTCCAGGCCGGCGTCGATTACAAGCTGGACGACCACTGGTCCCTGAACGTGGACCTGAAGAAGCTGATGCTGAACACCACTGCCACCGTGAACGCCGGCCTGGGCACGCCCATCAAGGCTGACGTTGACATCAACCCCTGGCTGGTCGGCTTCGGTGTCGGGTATCGCTTCTAAGATTTGACGCTCCCGCAAGAGCCTTTGTAAGGGCCGCTCCGCCACTGGTGGAGCGGCCTTTTTAATTCCGGCTACGGCCTCGGGCGGAATGGTGGACTTCCATCGGCGAATTAATACTTGGCGGCGGCAATTAACGACATGTAAATGCGTCATAATACATTGAAATTAAAGAGTTTATATATTTTGGTGGTGAGTTGACATTAAGGAAAACTTAAGGATGCAATTATAACCTTTGGGTGTGGCCGGCGCTGCTTCTGGCCTATCCAAATGGTCATGGAAGGGGGTAATTATGAGAAACGGTTTCTTTTCCCAGGGCACGGGTTCGGATTCGCGGGCCGTATTGGCTGCCGTCAACCGTTCTCAAGCCATCATCGAGTTCGCGATGGATGGCACCATCCTGACCGCCAACCAGAACTTCCTGAACACCATGGGTTATACGCTGGACGAAATCCGGGGCCGGCACCACAGCCTGTTCGTGGATGAGGCTTTCAAGATAAGCGACGACTACCGGCGCTTTTGGGCGGCGCTGGGCCGGGGTGAATTCCAGGCTGCGGAGTACAAGCGGCTGGCCAAGGGTGGCCGGGAAATCTGGCTGCAAGCCACCTACAACCCGGTGATCGGCGCCAGCGGCAGGCCGGTGAAGGTCATCAAATTCGCCACCGACATCACCGCGGCCAAACGGCGCTCCCTTGATGTCATGGGTCAACTGGACGCCATCCACCGCAGCCAAGCGGTCATCGAGTTCGCCATGGACGGCACCGTTCTCACCGCGAACGAGAATTTCCTGAAAGCCATGGGGTACAGTCTGGCAGAGATCCAGGGGCGGCATCACAGCATGTTCGTGGAGGAGGCCTTCAAGGCCAGCGAGGATTATCGGCGTTTCTGGGCGGCGCTGGGCGCCGGCGAATTCCAGGCCGCCGAATTTAAGCGGCTGGGCAAGGGCGGGCGGGCCATTTGGATCCAGGCGACCTACAACCCCATCTTCGATATCAACGGCAAACCCTACAAGGTGGTGAAGTTCGCCACCGACATCACCGCGCAGGTAGAGGCCCGTGAGCAGCGCGCCACCACGCAAAAGGCGATCGCCCAGGACCTGAAGGGCCTCGCCGGCGCCATGTCGATCGCCAACGGGCAGGTTGGTCACGCCTCCAACGCGGCCATGATCGCGTCCGGCAATGTGCAGGCCATCGCCGGCGGCGCCACCGAACTGGTGGCTTCGATCGAGGAGATCAGCCGCCAGATGGCTGAGGCGTCCAAAATTTCAGAGGATGCCGTTCATCAGACCGACCTGACCAACAGCTCCGTCACCGGCCTGCTGAATGCCGCCCAACGCATCGGTGAAGTGGTGAAGCTGATCAGCGACATCGCCAGCCAGACCAACCTATTGGCGCTGAACGCGACCATCGAGGCGGCCCGGGCGGGTGAGGCGGGCAAGGGCTTCGCCGTCGTCGCTGGCGAGGTCAAGGCCCTGGCCAACCAAACGGCAAAGGCCACGGGTGAAATCGCCGAACAGATCGGGACGGTGCAATTGGCCACCACCGACTCGGCCCGCGCCATTCAGGGCATCGGTGGCATCATCACCCGTATCAACGCCATCTCCACGGCCATGGCGGCGGCGGTTGAGGAACAGAACGCGGTGGCCCATGACATCTCCCGCAACATGCAGACCGCGGCGGATGGTGTTTCCAGCATCAGCGAAAGCCTAAGCAAGATCGCCGAGGCCACCCAGGGCGCCGACGACCTGACGCGCCGGATCAGCGACGCGTCGATGGCCATGGTGGGTTGATTTCACGCGTGCACCTGTGCTCCCGGAATGCGGATGTATTGCGCCCCGCAACGCCCCCCTTCGAAATGCAGGGTTCAAATCAAGGCCCTGAGCGGGTATCTAAGCGGTCCGTTACAAGACCATTTCATGACCCGAGACGAGGAGGACCGCGATGCGGGCCGAGATCGAGGCGGTCGTCGAGGCTGTGCGACAGTCCTTGACGCTGCTAAGGAGGCATCTTTGACTGGGAGAATGCCCTCCGCCGCTACGACGAACTGAACGCCCTGTCGGAAGATCCCAAGCTGTGGGACGATTCCGACCGCGCGCAGAAGATCATGCGGGAAAAGACCCAGCTTGAGACCGCCATCGAAGGCTATCGCGCGCTGGAGCGCGACCTGAACGACGGCATCGAGCTGATCGAGATGGGTGAGCTGGAAGGCGACCAGGAGATCATCGCCGACGCCGAGCAGGGCCTGGTCGCCCTGCAGAAGCGCGCGGCGGCCCTGGAGCTGGAAAGCCTGCTGTCGGGCGAGGCCGACGCCAACGACTGCTATCTGGAAGTCAACGCCGGCGCCGGCGGCACCGAGGCCCAGGATTGGGCCCTGATGCTGCTGCGCATGTACACCCGCTGGGCCGAACAGCATAAGTTCAAGGTGGAACTGCTGGACGAAACCAACGGTGAAGAGGCGGGCATCAAGTCCTCCACCATCCAGATCAAGGGCCACAACGCCTATGGCTGGCTGAAGACGGAATTGGGTGTGCATCGTCTGGTGCGCATCAGCCCCTTCGACAGCCAGGCGCGCCGGCACACCAGTTTCTCCAGCGTCTCCGTCACGCCTGTCATCGACGACAAGATCGTGGTGGAGATCAACGAGAAGGATGTGCGGGTGGATACCTACCGCGCCTCCGGCGCCGGTGGTCAGCACGTCAACAAGACGGACTCGGCCGTCCGCCTGACCCACATGCCCACCGGCATCGTCGTCGCCTGCCAGCAGGAGCGCAGCCAACACAAGAACCGGTCCAAGGCCTGGGACATGCTGCGCGCCCGCATCTATGAGATGGAGCTGCGCAAGCGTGAGGAGGCCGCCGCCAACCTGGAAGCGCAAAAGACGGAGATCGGCTGGGGCCACCAGATCCGTTCCTACGTCCTGCAGCCCTACCAGATGGTGAAGGACCTTCGTACCGGTGTCGAAACCAGCCAGAGCGGCGCTGTTCTGGATGGCGATATCGACGAGTTCCTGCAGGCGGCGCTGGCCCATCGCATCAAGGGTCAGGGCGACGAGGCGGACGCCTGACCGGGCGCCCCGATCGTTTTGATGTTGTAATGAAAAGCCAGGGGTGACTCCCTGGCTTTTTCATTGGCCGGGCCCCGGCCGCCTGTCAACGGGCGCCGGGTCCCGGCGCTTGGACCCGCCAACGCTGGGCCGCCGTCGCCAGGTCCTTGACCGCGGAGCAGCCCGTTTGCCGCAGTTTCCGCATGAACGCCATGTGATAGGACTGGGGAAGATCGTCGAAGTAGACTAGGCGGCCGCCGGTTGTCTCATACCGGCGCAGGTTCGCCGCCAATGGGGCGGCTTCGGCCTGGGACGTGGCGAAAATACCGACGACCCGGTCGCCGAACAGCACGTTCCGCGGTCCCACCCACAAAGCGACGATCCGCCAGCCGTCCGGCAGGACATGCGCGATGGGGTCCCAGCAAATCTGGATGACGGCCAACGGCGCCCCGGTCCGCCGGGTCCAATCGTCAACGGCTTGCCACGACAAGCCGGATGGCGATAGCCGCTGTCGCGCGATGTCGTTGTTGGCGAGGCCCGCCAGATCCAGCACCCGCGCCTGGGGGGCGAGCCAGGCCATGACGCCGATATCATTCACGATGACTGGCGACGTCCCATAGAAGCGCGCCACGAACGCGGCGGGCTCGACATGTTCCCATCGTCTATCGTGGGGGGCGGCGGTCGCCAGCGTGACGGCATCCGCTGTCCGGTAGCTCGCCACCGCGACCAGGGCCAGCAGCACCAGGGCTTGGACCCGCAGGCGATGGTCCTGGAGCAGGATGACGAAGGCGGCCAGCATGTTCAGGGCGATGGCGGCGGCTTCATAGCGGTAAAGCCAACCCGCCATTCCCAGCACGACCTGGGCGGCCGCGCAGCACAGGGCGATCCCGCCGAGAACCAGGCCCCAGTCGTGACGCAGGCTGCCGAGGCCGAGGCCCCACCAACGCCTATGGGCGCGAAGGGCGACCAAGCCGGCGGTGATGGTCATGATCCCGAACAGGGTCCAGGCCGCCGGAAAGAACTGGATGACATGCTGACCGTCCTGATCATGCAACATCAGCTTCATCAGGATCGAATTCGGAACCGGCCATCCGCCATCCGCGACCCAGGCCAGGCCGAACGCCGCCATGGGCACCGCGGCGCCCAAGGCCAGGGCTGCCGCCAGGCGCAGCCGGCCATTGATCACGGCGACCAGGCACAGCGGCCCGATGATCAGCACGGCCTCATACCGCAGGGCGGCGACGGCGCAGGCGGCGATGGCCAGGCGGATGATGGTGCGGTCAGGGCACGCCTGGCGGTCCGCCACCGCCCGGCTGCCGTGATAGGTGAAAAGGCTGTAGGCCAGCACCTGTGGCGTATGCTCCATGCCGATGATGGCCGTAACGAACAGGGGGGTGGCGGCGGACAGCGCCATCAGCATGCCGACGCGCATGAGGGACCGAAAGCGCGGGGTTGGCCGTGATCTCGCCCCTTCCGCCGCGGATGCGGCATCCAGGATGGCATCCCACGCCAGCACGCAGCCGATCATGACGGCCGCGTTGATCGCCAGCGGCACCAGCTCGAAGCCCGTCCGCGCCCCCCACAGCAGGTGGACCGCCGCCAGGACCAGGACGAACAGGGGTGATGAGGAGGCGGCGGCCGGATCGAGGCGGTCTATTCCCCAGACGCCGCTGTCACCCCATGTCCGCGCGATCGCCATTTGTATGTAGGTGTCGTCCAGGGGATAGGTGAACGGCCTCCCCGCCGCGACCATGACGGCGCCGAGAATCAGCAGGTTGGCCAGACCCACGATCCATTGCTCGTATTTCAGCCACACAATCTGTGAGATTCTTTTTGAATCTGCGACGTTCAGCGCTGTTTGCATTCCGACTGCCCATAATTCTAATTAATTCTTACGTGCTCGCGCGCGATCAGGTCGGGCAGTATCAATATTTAAAATATTTCAGGAGTGGATACCGGACTGCCGCGCTATTTTCCATTATACCAATTCTGGTAGCGCGGCATCTTTAATAATGGAGCGCTGATCCGGTCGGCGGCGCCAAGCCGCAAAGGCCAGGGCGACAAGGTGGAGACATAAGCCCGCGCCCGGCTCTATTGTTCTGTATGTGTCATGGGGGGCGGTGGGATGATCCGCCGGCCCTTGTCCTTTCGGAGCCATCGTTCAGAAGCGGGCAACCAGGCGGTGGATGGTCTTGCCGGAGGAGGCGCTGGTCGCCTCCTGGTCGAGCAGGAGGGGGGCGCCGGCGAGGGCATCCCGCACCAGGTCGCTGTCGAAGGCGGCATAAAGGCGTCCAGCGCCATCGCGCAGATTGGCGCCCAAGGTGACCCGCCAGCTGAGGTAAAGGGTGCCGCCAGGTCGCACCAGGTTGGCCAGCCGGCGGACGGAGGGGCCGATCAACCCGGCGTCCAGATGCATGATCACCGTCTCACACAGCACGTTGGTGAACGCATGCTCGGGTAGGCCGGCCAAGTCGGGCAGGGCGGCCGTCTGGAAGGTCAGCCTGGGATAGCGCGCCTGCGCCTGCACCAGCAGCCCTTCCGAGGCGTCATACCCCACCGTGGGATAGCCGTTGGCCACCAGCCACGCCACCTCCCGCCCGCTGCCGCAACCGATGTCCACTGTGGGCGCGCCGGGGGTGAAGTACCGCCGGATCAACTCATGCAGGTCCGACGGGGGTGGTTGGCTGTGCCAGTCCTCGGCATATGAGCCCGCTGCGGTGTCGTAGGCGGCAAGCGTTTGCTGATCCATATCTTCCCCTCCCAGGGTGCTGCGGGTTCCCGCATCGGTGCAGTGGAGGGAATGGAGTGCCGTCCGTCAATGGACGATGGCGCCCTCGTCGTTGACCATCGTCAACTCGTTCCCGACCTGAACCAAGCGAGGCGGGTTGCCGAAGCGGGCCACGAGATCCGCGGGCGTGGTGAAGCGGGCAACGTTCCAAGCCACGCCCTGTTCCATGTAGGGGTGGTCATCGTCGAAAAAGTATTCGCCCTGGCCGGCGGTGGGCATGCCCGTATTCAGGTTGGATTTCTTCAGCCGCCCGTCGGCCTCATACAGGTCGGGGCGGGGGTTGTAGCACTTGTAGTGCAGATAGATCGGCACCAGCGTGGGGATGGCTTCCCCCATGTAGTTCATGGGGATCACCGTCGTGCTGGGCTGCGTGCTGACCAGATCCCACACCGGCTCGCGCACCAGTTTCCACATACGGTATTCACAGTGGGGCACGGCGCCGCGCCGCCACCAGAAGTGGCTGAACAGCGTGGTGGGATGGCGTCCTTCGGCGGCCCGCCACGCTTCGATTTCCGTCGTGTGCGGCAGGATGTGCAGCGGCAACCACATCACCACGTTGGCCGTGATGGACATTAAGGACCGCGGGTCGTGGATCAGGAACTCGTCGGGGTGGGCGGCAAAGAACCAGTCCCCTTCCGTCGCCGCGTCCCGCAGCATTTCGTACCCCCGGTGCCGCAGCGTCTGGTCGGTGATGGGGCCGGGCGGGTCGCGGTCATAGCGGACGTTGGCATAGTCGGCGCACAGGGTGCGGGTGTAGGTGCCATCGGAACCATCGACGACGGCGATGGTGTCGAAAAAGCCGTGATGCCGCCGCAGCCAATCCCCAATGATGAGGTCGTCATTGCGTGTGATCAGTATGGCATGCAGTTTCATCTATGGCCGTCCAGCGCCGTCCTTTCCTTGCCATTGCCATGATAGCGTGTAGACAGCCTTGGCGTAAACGCCTGTGCGAGAGGTCTATTCCAGGGCCGGTTGGTGTTCCGGGCCGACCCGGCCTGAAAACGTGAAAAGGGCGGCACCCGCCAGGACGCCGCCCCCGCACATACGTGAACTGCCAAAGCTCTCGTTCGGACGGGCGCCACCTTGGGTTGGGCTGCCCTTGACCTTGATACG
This sequence comes from Nitrospirillum karajorum, assembly GCF_036348415.1. NCBI lineage: Bacteria > Pseudomonadati > Pseudomonadota > Alphaproteobacteria > Rhodospirillales > Azospirillaceae > Nitrospirillum > Nitrospirillum karajorum. Next base: position 423,891 of record NZ_JAZBQB010000001.1, on the reverse strand, counting down.
CGGTACCCTGCCCGGACCCGTCGCCGACGGCCACAGATTTATGTGATAATATAACGCATACCCGCTATGGCGCTGGCGGCGCCGCGCCTGGCACGCGCGCCGCCTTGGATCTGGAATTGGGGGCGGGGGATCAGGCCGCCGTCCGCTTCACCCAATCCTGCACCAGAACTTCCAGGACCGGCAGGTTGACCGATCCCGAGGTCAGCACCGTGTCGTGGAAGGCGCGAATATCGAACTTCGCGCCCAGCTTGGCCTTGGCGGCCTCACGCAGTTCCAGGATCTTGTTCATGCCGATCTTGTAGGCCAGGGCCTGACCGGGCCAGACGAAGTAGCGCTCGATCTCGGTGATGTTGTCGTGCTCGGGGTTGGCCGTGTTTTCGTTCATGTAGGTGATGGCCTGTTCGCGCGTCCACCGCTTCAGGTGGATGCCGGTGTCCAGCACCAGCCGGGCGGCGCGGAACAGTTCCGAGGCGATGCGACCGGCGTCCGAATACGGGTCCTGGTAATAGCCGTACTCCTTGGGGAAGCGCTCGGCGTATAGCGCCCAGCCCTCGCCATAGGCGCTGTTCCAGATGAAGCGGCGGAAGGTCGGCAGGTTGGCCATCTCCTGCGCGATGGCGATCTGCATGTGATGGCCGGGAATGCCTTCGTGATAGCAAAGGCTCTCCAGCATGGGGATGGGGTTGACCGACATATCGTACAGGTTGGCGTAGAACACGCCGGGCCGCGACCCGTCGGGGGAGGCCGGCTCGTAAAAGGCGCTGGCCGTGGCCTTCTCCCGGAAGGGTTCCACCGCCTTCACCACGATGGGGGCCTTTGGCTTGGTCAGGAAGAACCGGTCGAGGTCGGAGCGCATGCGGTCGATGAGGTCGCTGGCCCGCTTCAGATAGGTGGCGCGGCCCTCCGGCGTGGCCGGGTCGTAGAAGCGCTTGTCGGTGCGCAGATAGTCGAAGAAGGCGCGCAGGTCGCCCTTGAAGCCCACCTTGGTCATGATGCCGCGCATCTCATCCTGCAGCGCCGCCACCTCCTTCAGCCCCTGCACGTGCACGGCCGCCGGGTCCAGGGGCAGGGTGGTCATCAACTGCACCTGGGCGCGGTAGAAGCGCTCGCCATCGGGCAGGGCCCAAACGCCGTTGCTGGCGGTCGCCTTGGTTTCCAGCGCCGACACGGTGCTGATCAGCTTCTGGAAGGAGGCTTGGACTTGGCCAGTCAGGGCCTTCTCCGCAGCGGCCAGCAGGCGGGCCTGATCCGCCTCGGGCAGCTTCAGCGCCGTCACCTTCTCCGTGAAGTCGGCCAACAGGGGGCTGGTTTCCGTGGCGTTGGCGGTGCCATTGGACGTGAACGGCTTGCCGGTGATGACGTTGCGCGCCGCCTCCAGGATGGATTTGAAGGCGAAGGCCGGCGGCAGGACGCCCATGTCCGCCTGCTTGGCGATGCGCGCTAGGTAGGCGTCCATCAGCGGGGCGATGCCCACCAGGCGGGCCACGTAGTCCTCCGCGTCCTGCACGCCGCCCACGGCATGGTAAGTGATCAGGAAGCTGGCGATGTCGGTGTGGGGGCCGGTGAGTTGGCTGATCACATAGCTATGGTTGCGCCAGGGATACTGGGTGATGGTCTGCTGCAGCTCATTCTCGAACAGCTGCTTGCTGACCAGCGCGCTGGGCGACAGGTCCGCCTCCTTGAAGCCCTTCAGGGTTTTCAAGCGCTGTTCGGCCAGGTGGAAACTCTCCAGCAGGCGGGCGTCGTCCGGGATGGTCCACTTGTCGTGCGGGCCCGGCAGGCCCAGCACGGTGCGTTGCTGCGGGTCGCGGGCCAGATCCTCATTCCAGCAATCCTCGAAGAAGGCATTCAGCGCCTTCTCCGTCGCCGACGGCTCCGCCGTAGGGGACGGGGCCGCCAGGGCGGGCCGGGGCGCCAGCTCGGGCAGGGCGGTCAGGGCGACCAGGGCGGTGCCGGCCATCAGGCCGCGGCGCACCAGGGTACGGCGGGACATCGTTTCACCGGAGGAAGAGGCGGTCATGGGCGTTCGGGTACCATGGTCAGGGCTGGCGGGGCAGCGGAGAGGGGAAGGCGCCGCCCAGGGGGCGGACAGTTGGCGGGGATGGTAGCAAGGGCGGAGCGACGGGCCCAAGATCAGTTTGTTACCGAACGGTAACCGGGCGGATCAGTCCGCCTCCTCCATTTCGGCGTCCCGCCCGGCCAAAATGGTTTCCAGGGGCGCCAGCGGCTCGTACCAGTCCGGTGGGAAATTGGCCTTGGCGCGGCTGGCATCGTTGAAGGGACGCTTGATGTCGCCCTTGAAGTACTGGCGGACCAGGGCGCGCCACTGCGCCGCCGGGTCGTTGCCGGCCGCCGCCGCGATCACGCCGAACCAGTGTCGGCCGGCGGCGACATGGCCGATCTCCTCATCATGGATGATCTGCAGCACAGCGGCGCTGTCCTCGTCCCCCACCTTCTTGAGGTTGGCGATCATCATGGGGGTGACGTCCAGGCCGCGCGCCTCCAGCACCATGGGCACCAGGGCCAGGCGGGCGGCCAGGTCGTGGGCCGTGACCTCGCTGGCCTGCCACAATCCGTCATGCGCCGGCAGGTCGCCATAGGCGGCGTCCAGGGCCGCCAGGCGCTGGGCCAGCAGGGCGTGGTGCTTGGCCTCCTCATCCGCGACCTTCACCCAATCATCTTTGAAGGTGCTGGGGGCGGGGGTGCCGTCGGGGAAGGTGGGAAAGCGGGCGACGATGTCCCAGGCGAGGTCGATGGCGTTCAGCTCGATATGGGCCAGGGCGTGCAGCAGGGCCACCCGTCCCGCCACGCTGCCGGCCTTGCGCCGCTTGGGCATGTCGCGCGGCAGCTTCAGCTCCGGCCGCGCGGGCCGCGCCGGCCGATCCGGTGGGACCGTATCGCCGGGACGGTCTGGCAGTGAACCGGCGCGCCAGGCCGCGGCGAAGGTCCGCGTCAGCCGCACCTTCTCCATCGGTGCCGCCGTGGTCAGCACGGTTACGGCCGCGGCGGCCAGGCTGGGCGGCAACGGTTGACCGGCCGAACCATCTTGGAATGGTTCTAAAGTAGCGCCCGGGGCGGTTTCGGGAACATGATAAGGTGCCATGGCGTTTTTGGACGCCAACCGGCGGGGTAAAGTCAAGGGTCGCTCCAGAGGGCGGTTCAAAGGGCATCCTGCGGATATAAGACGGGGCATGGGGGGGAGGATGCGTGTCATGAGGCGGGCGGGGATGGCGCTGGCGATGGCCTTGCTGCCGACGGTTGCATGGGCGGCGGCGGAGGTGGACCAACTGCCCACCATCATCATCACCGGCCGCGTGCCGCCCGACGCCGCCACCGAACGCATCTATGGCACCATCCAGCTGGACGGGCCCTGGCTGGATGCGGCGCCGGAACGGCGCCTTGATGAGGCCTTGCGCAGCGTGCCCGGCTTTTCCCTGTTCCGCCGCACCGGCAGCACAAGCGCCCATCCAACCGCGCAGGGCGTTTCGCTTCGTTCATTGGGACCCAACGGCGCCGGCCGCACCCTGGTGCTGGTGGACGACATTCCGGTCAACGACCCCTTCGGTGGCTGGGTGTACTGGAGCCGCCTGCCCACCGCCGCCATTGCCAGCGTGGCGGTGACGGAGGGTAGCGGCGCCGGCCCCTGGGGCAACCAGGCGCTGGACGGTGTCATCCGCATCACCACCAAGCCCCTGAATGGGGGCGAGGCGCGTGCCGGCAGCAATGGCCTGGTGGAAGGCACCGCCGGTGCCGCCGCCGGCGGTGTCTCCATCCTGGCGCATGCCAGCCGCAGCGACGGCAGCTATCTGGTGCGCTCCGACCAGCGCGGCCCCATCGACACCCAGGCGGGCTGGGACGACGCCTGGGTGGATGTGAAGGCGCAAGGGGAGGCTGGCCCCTTGGCGCTGGCCGGCACCGTCTCCGCCTTTCACGAGCATCGCGGCAACGGCACGCCCTTTCAGGAGAACGGCACGGATGCGCTGGAGGGCAGCCTGCGCTTCAGCGCCGCCGACGGCCCGCTGGGCCTGCTCTGGCACGGCACGCTGTACCTGCGGCGCTACGTCTTCAAGAACCGCTTCTCCTCCGTCAACGCCGCCCGCACGGCGGAAACGCCAGCCCTGGACCAGTACCGCGTGCCGGCGACGGCCGCCGGCGGTTCCCTGTCCACCACGGTGGAGGAGGGTGGCGGGCGCCGCACCGTGCTGGGCGCCGACCTGCGCTGGGCGGAGGGGGCGACACATGAGCGCTTCCAGCCCGTGGCCGGCGTGTTTCAGCGCGACCGCGACGCCGGCGGTGACCAGGTTGTGGGCGGCGTCTATGCCGAGCAGACCTGGCCGCTGGCGGAGACCATCGACCTGCACGGCGGTGTGCGCCTGGATGGCTGGGCCACCGGCGACGGCCATCGGGTCGAACGCTCCCTGGTCCCGATAGGGGGCCAGACCGGCGTCGTGACCCGCAACGACCATTACGATGACCGGGGCGGCGCCCTGCCCACGGCGCGGCTGGGGGCCGACTGGCGGCCCGAGCTGTTCGGCAAGCCGGGCGACTGGACCCTACGCGCCGCCGCCTACACCGGCTTCCGCCTGCCCACCATCAATGAGCTGTACCGCCCCTATCGCGTCGGCAACGATATCGTCGAGGCCAACGCCCGGCTGAAGCCGGAGCGCCTGGCGGGGGTGGAGGCCGGGGTGACCTGGGCGCCCGCCACGGGGCCGACGGTCAGCCTGACCGCCTATCATGACGGCGTGACCGACGCCGTGGATAATGTGCAGATTACCGACCGGCCAGGCACCGTGCCGGGCTTCGGCGTGGTGGTGCCCGCCGGCGGCACCTTCGCCCAGCGCCGCAACCTGGACCGCGTGCGGGCCGAGGGGGTGGAGATGCGGGCGACCTGGGCCCTGGATCCTACGCTGGATGCTGGTTTGGGTTATCTGTGGAGCCGTTCCACCGTGCTGCGTGCCGATGGCCTGCCGGCCCTGGTAGGCAAGCGGTTGTCACAGAGCCCGCTGCACACCGGCACGGCGGACCTGACCTGGACACCGGTGGCCGCCGTCACCACGGCCCTGCGGGTGAAGGCCAGCGGGCAGCAATATGAGGACGGGCTGAACACGCGCCCGCTGGCGCCCACGGTCACGGTGGACCTGTCGGCGGCCTGGCGGGTGCGGGAGTCTCTGGAGCTGTTCGCCACGGCGGAGAACCTGTTCGACCGCACGGTGGAATCAGGGCGCCGCGTCGATGGCCTGGTGGCGATCGCACCGGGCCGGATCATCTCGGGCGGGGTGCGGGTGAATTGGTAGGCGTGGGCTAAAGGTCTCGCACCCCTGCGGCAGGTATTCAGCGCGGGGTGACGGGGGTGGAGGGCTGCGGGTTCACGTAGAACTCGGCCGGATAGGCGGGCTTGTAATAGTGGCCGGCCTTGACCAGCGCCCGCTCATGCTCTGATCGCATGTAGCTGACCACGGGCAGGGACCAGGCTATGCCCAGCAGTAGTACCCACAGGCACAAAGTGACCAGGCGATCTTTATTGAACACGGCGGTCATGATCCCTACTCCTGAACTTCCCTTAACCTGATCCTTTATTGTGGAAGGATTATGGCGGGAAGTCGTGCGTTGCGGCTCATGACGGTATTTTTACGCCCGGGAAGATAAACAGGTTGCTAACAGCGGGGGCCGAGGCCGTGAATTTTTCGCAAGGCGCGATGCTCAAGCCATCCCGCCCGCGCAGACCTCAGCCCTCGACCGGGTCGCCGATGGTGTAGAAGTGGCCGCCGGCCACATGGTGCAGGCTGCGCCAGGCGGGGTCGGCCGTCTCGTAGGTCCAGTGACCGTCCTTGAAGACGCGTGTATCGGCCCAGGCGGCCGTCACCTCGCCAATGAACAGGTCGTAGGTCTGCTGGTTGTGGGGTTCCGGAACGACCCGGCAGGACAGCCAGGCCGCGCAGCCCGCCACGAAGGGCGGCACCTGACCCTCCATGCGGAACAACTGCACCCCGTGCCGGACCAGCTTGTCAGGGCTGTCGGCCAGGCTTTCGCCGCCCACGCCCCGGGTCAGGTGCACCTGCGCCCGCGTCGGCACCTGCAGGGCGAAGGCGCCACTGCCCTCGATCAGGGCGCGGGTGGCGGTGGCCTTGTCCAGCACCACGGTGACCTTGGGCGGGTCGAAGTCCAACGGGCAGGCCCAGGCGGCGGCCATGACATTGTCCGTGCCGTCATGGTGGGCGGACACCAGCACGGTGGGGCCGTGATTCAGCAGGCGATACGCCTTGGCGAGCGCGATGGGCTGGATGAAGGGGGCTTGGGCTGCGGCGTCCATGGTGTCCGTCTTTGGTCGAGGCAGGGCGAGCGGGGCGGAAGAATAAGGGAAGAAGGAAATGCCGGTCCCGTCCGGTACGGTTTCCTGGCTGGCGTCGGGCCCCGCCGTCGCCGGTTGGCGTGACACTATTAAGGTTTCGCGTCGGAATGGGGAGGGGTACGGAACGAAGCCCCTGTTCCTGGCAGGATATGGCAAGAAAATAGATAATAGGAAAACCTTGTTCGCGGTGGCTTGCGCCGCCGTGGCCCTTGTTCCTCCAGTCGCCAGTCGGGCGGCTGACAGTGATATCGTCGTGAACATGCCAACGGCGGCGGCATCCTGCCTGCTGTCCGCCGAAGGCACCCCTTCCCCAACAGCGGCGGCCCAATAGCGGCGGATGCCGGCGCTTTTCAAAAAATGTCACCGGCACAAGAAACGGATTGGCTGGTGGGGCCCCACGGCTCTACCGTTGCCGCCCGCGCCGGTGTCCCCCACCGGCGCATCGCCACCGTTGCCGCCGGATCGCCGCCATGTCCCCCATCCTGGGCCTTTACCTCGTCGCCGTCCTCATCTGGGGATCGACCTGGTATGTGATCGAGTTCCAGCTGGGGGCCGTGGATCCGGCGGTGTCGGTCGCCTATCGCTTCGGCTTGGCGGCGGTGCTGCTTATGGGTTGGCTGGCGGTGACGCGGCAAAGGCTGATCCCGCCCCGGCACGCTTGGCGGCAGGTCGCCCTGGTGGGCGCCTTCACCTTTTCCACCAACTACCTGTTGGTCTATCTGGCGACGGAGCGGTTGCCGTCCGGCCTGGTGGCGGTGGCAGGCTCGGCCCTCAGCCTCATGAATGTGCTGAACGCCCGTATCTTCCTGCGCCAGCCCATCCGTCCCCTGGTGCTGCTGGGCGGGCTGATCGGTATGAGCGGTGTGGTGCTGCTGTTCCTGCCCGAGTTGCAGGTGGACGGCCTGACGGGCAAGTCGGCGGTGGGCCTGGCGCTGGTCATGCTCAGCAACGTCAGCGCCTCGCTGGGCAGCATCTGCGTGCAGCGCGGTGCCCGCACCGGCGTGCCCCTGTTGCCGGCCACGGCGTGGAGCATGGCCTTCGGCGCCGTCCTGATGGTGGGCGTGGCGCTGGCCCGGGGCGCCGTCTTCAGCTTTCCGGCCAGCCTCAGTTACGCCGCCTCCCTGGGCTATCTGGCGCTGTTCGGCTCGGTCATCGCCTTCCTGGCCTACTTCTCCCTGATCGGGCGCATCGGGGCGGACCGCGCCGGCTACATCGCCGTGATGATCCCCATCCTGGCGCTGGTCATCTCCACCGTCTTCGAAGGCTATCACTGGTCGGCGGCGGCCTTCGTCGGCCTGGCGCTGGCGGTGGCCGGCAACCTGCTGGTGCTGGGCCCGAAGACCTGGCGCAAGCGGCGCGTGGACACGGCCACGGCCTGAGACGTCACACGATCGTCGACCCGCCGGGCGCCTATTCCAGCAGCAACCCGGCCGCCGCACAGGCGGCCAGGGTGGGCAGCAGGCCGAGGCGGGTATGGCGCAGGGCGATGAAGGCCACTAGCGCCAGCAGGGCGGCGGGGATGTCCAGGCCGGTGGGCAAGGGCAGGGCGAGGGGGCCTAGGTGCAGCGGCCGGCTGCCGCTGAACAGCACATGGCCGCCGAACCACACCGCCAGGTTCAGGATGACGCCCACCACGGCCGCCGTGATGGCGGCGAGGGCGGCGGTGATCGTGGTGTGGGTCCGCACCTGCTCGACATAGGGGCCACCCAGGAAGATCCATAGGAAGCACGGCGCGAAGGTCACCCAGCTGGTCAGCAGGGCGCCGAGAAAGCCGGCCAGCACCGGCGGCAGCGTTCCGGGGGCGTGGGCAGCCGCGAGGAAGCCGACATGTTGCAGCACCAGCACCAGGGGGCCGGGCGTGGTCTCCGCCAGGCCCAGGCCGTCGATCATCTCCCCCGGCGTCAGCCAACCGTATCCCGTCACCGCCGCCTGCGCCACGTAGGCCAGCACGGCATAGGCGCCGCCGAAGGTGACCAGCGCCATGCCGCTGAAGAACAGCGCCAGGTGGGTCCATACGCTGTCGGCGCCGGTGACCAGGCGCAGGGCCGCCAGCGGCCCCAGCCACAGGGGTAGCCACAGGGCCAGGGTCGACAGGGCCCGGCGGCGGCTGGGTTGGGCATGCGGCGGCACGGCGGCGTCCAGTTGCCGGTCCAGCAGGGCGTCGCCCGCCGGGGTGGCAGGGGTTGTGTTGGCTGCGGCGGGCGCGAACGCCGGGCGGGCCGCCATCCCGATCAGGCCGGCCGCCAGGATCACCACGGGGAAGGGCACATGGCCGACCGCCAGCGCCAGGAAGGCCGCGCCCGCCATGGCCAGGCCGGGCCATCCGCGCAACGCCCTCTTGCCCAGGCGCAGCACCGCGTCCAGCACCACCGCCAGGACGGCGGCCTTGAGGCCATGGAACAGCGCGCCCGTCAGCGGCGCCTGATGGTACAGGGTGTACAGCGTGCTCAAGCCCAGCATGACCAGCACGCCCGGCAGGATGAACAGCAGGCCGGCGATCAACCCGCCGCGCCGGCCATGCAGCAGCCAGCCGACATAGGTGGCCAATTGCTGCGCCTCCGGTCCCGGCAGCAGCATGCAATAGCTGAGCGCGTGCAGGAAGCGGGCCTCCCCGATCCAGCGGCGGTTTTCCACCAGCTCACGATGCATCAGCGCGATTTGACCGGCCGGGCCGCCGAAGCTCAGCAAACCGATGCGGGCCCAGACACGGGTGGCCTCGCCCAGGGTGGGTGGGGGCGCGCTGGGTGGGAACATGGGGATCGCCGTGCGGGGGTGTCGGGCTATTCGGCGACTAAGCCCCGCCTCCGTTCCGGCGTCAAGCGGTAGGTGTTCAGAACATGCCGTCGGGGCTGCTGGCCGGCACCGGCTGGCTGACGGACCAATGCTCCACCACCCGGTCGTCCGCCACGCGGAAGATCTCGACCACCGCCTCACCCCGGTCGCCGGGTGCCGGAATGCGATGGACATGCAGCACCACCAGGTCGCCCTGGGCGATGCTGCGCACCACCTCCGCCTTCGAGTCCGGGTGGCGTTGGAAAATCTCGGCGTAGGCGTCCTGCAAGGCGCGGCGGCCATCGGCCACGCCGGGCGTATGTTGTCTGCAGTCCTGTGCCACGTACCGATCCGCCGCGGACAGGTCATGCTTGTTGAAGAAGGCGTCATAGAAGTCCAGGACCGTCTGGCGGTTGGCCTCCCCCTCGGCCATGGTGCCCGGTATGCGGCTGCTGGTGGCGCCGGCCCATTGGTTGGCTGCTGGCAGGTTGGCTGCGGCTTGGGTGTGGGGGGACTGAACGGCCTCGGCCGATGCCAGGCCGGAACCGGCCAGCGCGGCGCCCAGGACCAGGGCGCGGATGATCAGACGCATCTCTTCCTCATGGGCTGAGCATCACGGGAAAGGCGGGCACCAGGGCGACCTTGCCCCGCCCGCGCCCATCCCGCGTCGCCTTTACCTGCACCGGCATTGTGGCGACTCTGGGGTGACGGCGGGGAAGGGTTAAGGCCCCGAACCATTATACGGTGAAGGGACCTGGTTCCGTGTCCCCGGCGTGGGGCGCCAGCGGGGATAAAATATTTGACATACGGTATCCGGAAACCGACGCTGGCGGCAAATGGGGATGACGGGGGCAAACATATGGGCGCGACCATGAACCGGGCCGTTTGGGCGTTGGCCTTCATCCTGGCCACGGCTTGCCCCCTGGGCCCGTCCCCGCAGGCCAAACCGGCCCCCGCCGGCGGTGTCGCGTCCGTCATCGCCGATTATGAGGCGCTGGCCCGCCAGACGGACGGCACCGACGGTCCCGGTTGGCCGGACGTCAGCAAGGGCGCCGCCGACCGCCGCGCCCAGGGCTACGCAGCGCTGAAGGCCCGCTTGGACAGCTTACCCCCGTCTAACCCCGACGGCGAGGAGGCGCTGACCCGCCGTCTGCTGGATTGGCGCCTCGGCGTGCTGGTGGAGGGGGCCAAGTTCGATGAGGACCGCATCCCCTTCGACAACGGCGACGGCTTCTTCAACACGGCCAACTATGCCGCCGCCACCACCGTTATCCGGACGGAGGCGGACGCTCAGGCCTGGATAGCGCGCCTTAGGGCTTTGCCCGCCTACTATGACCAGCAGATCGCCAATATGCGGCGGGGGCTGGAGACGGGATTCGTCCAGCCGCGTCCTACCGCGGCTTCGGTGCTGAACATCCTGAGGATCGCGGCGGACCAGCCGGCGGAGGCCAGCCCCCTGCTGGGGCCGCTGAAGGCGTTGCCCGCCACCATTCCGGCCGACCGCCAGGCCGCGCTGCGCGCCGACGCCCTGGCCGCGGTGACCCAGGCGGTGAAGCCGGCGCAGGCGAAGCTGGTGGCCTTCTTCGACCAGGATTATGTGCCCCACGCCCGCGACACGCTGGGGGCCAGCAGCCTGCCCGGCGGGCGCGACTACTACGCCTACGCCGTGCGCCGCTCCACCACCACCGACCTGGCGCCCGACGCGGTGTTCGCGCTGGGGGAGCGGGAGGTGGCACGCATCCGGGGGGAGATGGAGGCGGCGATGCGGGCCACCGGCTTCACCGGCACGTTGCCTGAGTTCATCGCCAAGCTGCGCACGGACAAGCAGTTCTACGCCCCGGATTTGGCGACCTATGTGGAAAAGGCCAGTGAGATCGGCAAGCGTGTCGACGGTCTGCTGCCCCTGTGGTTCGGCACGCTGCCGCGCCTGACCTGGACCATCCGGCAAAAGCCGCCGGAACAGGAGGGCTCGTCCAGCGGCTATGATCTGGGTGACCCGGTCAAGGGTGTGCCCGGCCGGGTGGTGGTGGGCTCCCGCTCCTTCGAGGACCCGCTGTTCGGCCTGCCCGCCTGGATCCTGCACGAGGGCGTGCCGGGCCACCATCTGCAGATCGCCCTGGGGCAGGAGCGCACCGACCTGCCCGCCTTCCGCCGCAAGGATGAGCCCACCGCCTTCATCGAGGGCTGGGCGCTGTATGCCGAGCAACTGGGCGAGGACATGGGCGTCTACCGCACGGCCTATGAACGCTTCGGCCGCCTGTCCTTCGATATGTGGCGGGCCTGCCGCCTGATGATGGACGTGGGCATCCACTGGAAGGGATGGAGCGCGGACCAGGCCGCCCGCTGCCTGCGCGACAACACGGCCTTGCCGGAACGCGCCGTGCTGGGCGAGACGCAACGCTACATCGCCTGGCCGGCCCAGGCCCTGGCCTACAAGGTGGGGGAGCTGAAGTTCCTGGAGGAACGGCGGCGGGCGGAACAGGCGCTGGGATCGCGCTTCGACATCCGCGCCTTCCACGACGCCCTGCTGGACGACGGCCCCATGCCCATGGACATTCTGCACGACCAGATGGGCCGTTGGCTGGCCCGGCAGGGGGCCCAATAAGAGGCCCAACGGGGGGCGCGGCAGAGCCCCAGCCCTGACCAGTGCCGGGTCGGGCGTCGCGTGTCGGAATAAAAAGCCGAGAGTCGTGGTAGAGGCTGAATGAAGGCCGGAGGCATCTATGGCTTCACGAGCCGCAGGCGGGGTGGCGAAGGTTCGGTCGAGGCGTCGCCGAGGGTGTTGAAGAAGCCTCTGATGGCCTCGATGTAACGGTTGTCGGCGAAGGCGATGACTGGGTCCTCAAAACAGGGTAGGGCGACCATGAGGCTGGTCACTTCAGTATCGGCCATGCGGATATAGTTACCGTCGCCGAGGGGGGCCGCTAGTTGAAGGGTGAGCCCCGTTTTCCCATGGCCTAGGCCGATGACCAGACAGTTCGCCACCAAATGGGCCATCAACCTCCCGTCTTGCTGGTAGCAGGTGATGTAAGCGACGGAGGCGCCAAAGCATATCGTGTTATTATCAAGACAGTAATCCCGGATCGTCCTAACATTTTCCACCGAGAATATTTGTTGATTTGTGAAGTTTCTCTCTGAAGACATTTTTTCTGCCCCTAATCGAAGGAAATGATATATGCAATTCGGCAGGTGGGGTGAAGAATATATTAATGCTGGGTTATAGTATCCCGGCCCGGCATATGGCCCACGCCTGCCATTATTAATTGTTGTTTTCTTTGGTGGATTTTAGCGTGGAAATGCATGATGGCCAATATCCCGATTTTTAGGGAGGCCAGTCCTAAGATCGGGTGCGGGCAATGCCGGTGGTTGGCGAGCATGGGCGCGGGACGCAGCCGGCTTCCTGTGAGGTTGTCCGCAGGCAGATTCGCGCCCAAGGGGGATGCACCTTTGGAGATTTGCCCCTAAATTCGGATAAGGCCGTGCGCGATGGCGATGGAGGCGGCTTGTGCCTTATTCCGGGCGCCCAGCTTCTTTCGGGCGCTGTCGATATGCTGGTGGACGGTATGGGACGAGATGTTCAGGCGACCCGCAATTTGCAGGGCGGACTCGCCGACAGCGGTCCAGGTCAGGATTTCAGCCTCACGAGGGGATAGCGACAGGGAGGCCCTTGGTTTGCCGACGTCCAACTTGATGATCTGTTCCTGGGCGTATGTGGCGATCACCTGCAACTCGTGCCGATGATTGGCGAAAAGGCGGGTGAATCCCTCACCTGTGAGGGAACTGCTGACGGCAAGCACGCTTTTGCCGGGGCCGGGGCCGTGGACCGGCACAATGGCCCCGGATCTCAATCCAGCCTCCGCGCCTTCCTCAAGGACGATGCGTTGCCGTTCTGTCAGATGCAGGTGGGTGGCAGGCCCACCCCAGGCACTGGGAACCACCGACTGCATCGCCCGGATCATGGCGATGTCGTCGCGGGTATAGCGCTGCTGAATATAATGATCGACCCAGGCTTGGGGATAGTTCCCACACACCAACTGGCCGGTCCAACCGTTGGGATGCACCAGGACGTCATAAACAAACCATTCGAATCCCATGCGCGCGGTTTCCGCGCCCAGCGCCTCGGCGACCTGCGGGATGGTTTTTGCCGCTGCCAGCTTGTCGAGGGATCGGTCGAGTTGGTTCATGGAGACGCCCGCCCACGACATTGGATGCCAGTGCGAGTATGGCCCGAGCGGGCCTTTTCGTCCAATCCCCAGCGATCCGAGGTGCCGGGCGCGGGGATGGGCGGAGCCAGGATACAGGAGGAAGAAGCCCTTGGGGAATGGCGACCCCAGCTGGATTCGAACCAGCGACCTACCGCTTAGAAGGCGGTTGCTCTATCCAACTGAGCTATGGGGCCCCAGGGCGGTCCCGACCCCATGGCCGGGACGCCCGATATCGACAGGGTATCAGAAACGGCCGACGCGGGGGCGGTCGGCGCGGAAGTTGTCGGCGTAATTCTTCGGCCGGACGATGCGGTCGTTGTGGGTGATGACCTCGTAGGTCCAGCCCTTGCGCGTCGCGTAGGCGATGGCCTCCTCCGCGCTTTCGAACGTCAGCTTCACCTGGTTCAGGGTGTCGCCCGAGCTGGTCCAGCCCATCAGCGGTTCCGGCCGGCGGGGGGTGGCCAGTTCATATTCCAGGATCCACGAATGGGTCTTGGCGCGGCCGGACTGCATGGCCGTCTTGGCCGGCTGATAGATACGAACCTGCATCTCTGGATCGTCCCCGGTTGAACACAACGCTTGGTGCCCGCCGTCCGGCTTGAACGGCCGCCGGGCGGCTTGGGAGCCGGACGTCGCCCGCCGGCGCCAGTCCGGGCGATGGTCGGGGCGCCCGGATTCGAACCGGGGGCCTACGGTTCCCAAAACCGTCGCGCTACCAGACTGCGCTACGCCCCGAAACCATCGCGAGCTAGGGTTTACGCGGTTCCCGGGCCCATGGTCAATCAGGAAAGCGGCCCGCCCGCCGGCAAGGCTGGTACGCCCTGCCCCGGCTCCACCCGGTTGCACCCAAGGACGCGCCACACCAGGAAATCCCGACCGCCCTGGATGGGGGGCGCCCGGCAAATTTGACCGGGTGCGGGGAAAATATGGCCGGCCGGATTGTTTGCGATCTTGTCTCGCTTCCCACGGTTTGGGCCGAAAATCCCTTTATTCACAGATACGTAAACATCTCGCCCGGCTGTTGGCACGGTTTCTGCGGTTCGTGAGCCGAACCTAACCGTCCATCAGAGGAGGTTGATGGCGTCCATGACAGCGTAGCGCCCCCGGACTTTCCCGGACGGACCAATTCCCGCCGCGTCGGCGGGGAGGGGCCGCCGCCCGGAGACGGGGACTTAGGCCCCCCCGGCAGCGGGCGGGTGGCGCTTTCGGTGTCGTGGGACCAGCAGCTTGCTCTCGCCAGAAGGATCAGACCGGCCCAAACGGCCGCCCTCCGGCAGCTCAAAAGGAGATGAATGATGTCCTCTCAAGTCGCGCTTTCTTCGGCAATGCGTTCGAACCTGCTGTTGCTGCAGAACACCAACAGCTCGATCGACAAGCTCCAGGCTCAACTGTCCACGGGCAACAAGATCAATAGCGCGCTGGATGGCCCCACGGCCTTCTTCGCCGCGCAGGGTCTGAACCAGCGTGCCAGCGACCTGTCCACCCTGAAGGATGCGATGGGCCAGGCCATCAGCACCATCAAGGCGGGCAACCAGGGCGTCACCTCCATCCAGAAGCTGATCGACCAGGCCAAGGGTCTGACGACCTCGGCCTATTCCAACCTGGGCAATGATCCGGGCGCCATCGCCACCCGCAAGTCGCTGGCCGACCAGTTCAACGCCATCAAGGACCAGATCGACAAGCTGGCGGCCGACAGCGGCTATGGCGGCAAGAACCTGCTGGCCGGCAGCGGCCAGACCTTCGACGCCACCTCCGTGTCGCGGGCGACCATCAACTCCATCACCGGCCTGTCCAACAGCCGCGTCACCAACGTGACCACGTCGGACACCTATTCCATCCGCGTGTCCGGCACGGGTGATATCTCGGGCAGCGCCGGCGACATCGCCTCGGCCGAAACCGCCCGCGGCCTGTTCGGCCTGAAGGTGTCCGGCAAGCTCAGCTCGACCGCCGGCAATTTCTCCGACGTGTCCATCGAGATGCGCGGCGCCGTCGGCCAGACCCGCACCGCCGTGATCACGGAAGGTGGCGAATCCCGGTCCATCACCTTCTTCGACAACACCCAGGCGGTTTCCAATTCCCTGACCACCGCTGGCGTGTCCGGCACCCCGCAGACGTCGACGATCACCATCACCGGTAACGTCGACAAGGGTGACACCTTCACCGCCACGGTCAACGGCACGTCCTTCACCTATACCGCGTCGGCTGGTGATGTCGTCGCGCCGGACGCCGCCACCCGTGAGAAGAACATCGCTGCTGGTTTGTACGGCAAGATCAACGCCGCCACGGTCGCCGGCGGTTCGCTGTCCACGTTCACGCTTTCGAATCCCGGAGGCACCAGCAACAGCTTCACGCTGACGGCTCCCGGCAGCACGGGCACCGCCAACACCTTCACCCTGGGCACCTCGGCGTCCAACGCCCTGACGAAGAACATTTCCGTGTCCTTCTCGTCAGGCACGGTGGTGTCGTTCACGGTGGACCGCACCACCCTTGAGGCCCTGGGAACCACGGGCAATGGCACCTCGACCATTGAAAAGGACGTGGACGTCGCCGTGACCGCCACCGACCTGAATGGCGTGTCCATCACCCGCTCGGGCGCCAATGACCGTGGCAGCGGCAAGCTGGCGGATGGCGAAAACGCCATGTCCTTCACCACGGGCACGGTGCGCATCAACGTCGACCCGACCAAGATCATGCAGGCGGCATCGGCCAGCGCCTTCGCCAACATGACGACGACGCAGCAAACGCCGGCGAACACGCAGAACGACCTGTCGGTGCAGTTCAACGAGACCAACACCAACTCGCTGACGGTGAAGTCCACGAACGTCACCACCGACGGTCAGGGCCTGCGCCTCGACTATGCCCAGAACAACTTCCTGGACCGGTCGGACATCGACGCCGCGGTGGCCCAGCTGACCTATGCCACCAACCAGCTGCGGTCGGCCGGCCAGACGCTCAGCACCAACCTGAACGTCATCCAGACCCGCTCCGACTTCACCGACGCCTTCAACAACGTCCTCTCGGACGGTGCCGACAGCCTGGTCCAGGTCGACCAGAACCAGGCCGGCGCGCAGTTGCTGACCCTGCAGACCCGTCAGCAGCTGGGTGTCACCACCCTGTCGCTGGCCAACCAGAGCCAGCAGGCCATCCTGAAGCTGTTCTAATCGGTGACGTGGGGATGGGCGCAGTCCCCATCCCCACGGTCCCCCATTCCGACGGCCCCCCATTTCGGCTGGCGGGCACAACAAAGAAGGGCGGTCCCTCGCGGGGCCGCCCTTCTTCATTTCATCCAGCGTCAGAAAACCAGGATCATTCCGTTCCCAAAACGACCAGGCGGGCGGGTTTGCGGAAATTCATGGTGATCATCAGGGTGGCCCGCCCCTTGATGACGTACAGCGCCTTGTCGGACACGACGGGCAGGGGAACGTTGCGCGACATGCAATAGCCCACCAGGGCCGCCTGCAACTCCTGCTCGGGGATGGCGACGTCGTTGGCCACCCCTTCCTGGGTAACGGACACGCGGGCCGTGACGCCGCGGTTGACGGTATATTCCAGGGCGCTGACCTCGCCCTCGGGAAAGGCCTCGTTCAGCTTGCGCCGCCGTTCGGTGATGGCGCTCACCACTTCGCGGTCGGTGAAGACGATGCAGCGGAGTTCCTTCATGCGCTCGCGTTCCGACAGGCCAGGGACGCGGAACCTTACGCCAGCTTCCGGCGCCGCCGCCAGTTGCAAATGGGATATGGCATCGCCTTCCAAGGCTCCTCCCGCCCCGCGTGCCGGGCTGCGGCAAATACGCCGATGCTTGCGAATGTGGGAATTTTTTTCGCCGACCCGCGCCGGGATTCGATGGCCGCCGCGTGTAACTCGCGCCCCCGGTACCGTGATCCGGGTCCCGCGCCACCACCGCAACCCCAGCCGACCCGTCACCGGTCGTGTCCCATAAGGCCGGCCCCGAACTTCTTAATTCGTCTGAACAGGCAGGATTTCTCAGCAAATGAAGCGTCTTCTCGCGCCGGTGGCCGCCGCGCCCCTGTGCCTCGCCGCCCTGACCGACCTCCACGCGGCGACGACGATCTCCGATACCCGGTCCAGCGGGGTTGCGACGTCCACAGCCGGTGACCTTACCATCACCGGCACGGTCAGTCCCTCCAGCGGGACGGCGGTGACACTCGACAGCAGCAACACCGTCAGCAGCTCGGGCACGATTTCCATCACCGGCGGCGACGACACGACGGGCATCCTGGTGAAGGGGGGCAACACCGGCAGCGTCAGCCTGAGCGGCACCCTGACCCTGACCGACAGCAGCGTCAGCTCCACCATCCCGCTGACTTCGGCCGAGCGGCGCAACGGCATCTGGGTCTCGGGGACGGGAGTGTTCACGGGTGACATCAACACCTCGGCCACCCTCACGGTGCGGGGCAACGACAGTGCCGGCATCCGGGTCGCGACCGAGATGGACGGCAGCCTGACCATGAGCGGCACGGTGTCGGTCACCGGCAACAACTCCTACGGTATCCAGACCACGGCGATCACCGCCGGCACCATCCTGATTTCCGGTACCGTCAGCGCCCTTGGAACCGGTTCGGTTGGTGTCGCGCTGGACGGCGTGACGGAAGGGACGGTGCAGGTCTCGGGTTCCGTCAGTTCCACCGGCTACCTGTCGACCACGCGCCCCACCACCACCGCCGGTTTCGCGGCACTGACCGCCAACGACGAGCTTCAGGGCGGCGCTGCCTTCCGCATTTCCGCGACCACGACCGGCGGGCTCAACCTGTTGTCGACGGGGTCCATCACCTCCTACGGCTCGGCTCCCGCGCTGCTGATCGGCAACACCAACTACACGGTCGAGTTGGGCACCGTGCCGGGCAGCACTTATGGCCTGGTACTGGCGGGCGCCGTCGTGGCCAGCGGCGTCTATGACGGCTTCAGCACTACCGGCGTGCAGATCGGTGGCCTGGGCGGTCCGGTCGTGATCGATGGCGGCATCGACTTGGCCGGCAGCCTGACTACCTTGTCCTACAAGGCGGACTCCACCGGTATCCAGGTCGGTTCGGGTGCCAGCGCGCCCAACATCACCGTGTCCGGTTCCATCAGCACCACCGTCTCATCGCAGTCCTCGCAGGCGACCGCCATTTCCATCGCCAGCGGCGCCTCCATCAGCACTTTGACCATCAGCGGCACCGTCGCGGCCTACGCCACGGGCTTCGCCGGCGCCACCACCCCGGTCGCCAGCAACGCGGTCGCGATCTACGACGCGTCCGGTACCGTCACGCAGATCACCAACACCGGCACCATCCTGGCCAAGGTGTCCGAATCCACGGACAACACCGGCATCACCGGCACGGCCACGGCCCTGGACCTGCGCGCCAACACCAGCGGCGTCACCATCGACAGCAGCGGCACCATCACCGGCGACATCTTGCTGGGTTCGGGCGACGCCACCGTCAACCTGACCGGCGGTACCGTGACCGGCGCGCTGTCCTACGGCAGCGGCACCAACACGCTGACCATCGATGGCGGTGCCAGTTACTCCGGCGCGCTGACCAGCGATGGAACCCTGGCCGCCACGGTGACCAACGGTAAGCTGCGCGACACCAGCACCAGCACCATCAACATGCGGTCGCTGACCGTGGGCTCCAGCGGTGAGATCGACTTCACCGCCGACCCGGCCAACAACACCAACACGCTGTTCAACGTCTCCGGCGCCGCGTCGCTGGCCTCGGGCACCAAGATCGGCCTGATCTTCAAGAGCAAGGTCACCGACAGCAACAGCTTCACGGTCATCAAGGCCAGCAGCCTGAGTGTGGGAACCACCGACCAGTCGCTGCTGGGCGACGTGTCCTACTGGTACAAGGCCAGCATCGCCGCCGACACCACGGCCGGCACGGTGACGGTGAACGTGGCGCGCCGCAGCGCGGCCGAGGCGGGCATCACCGTCGGCGCCAGCGCCTTCAACGCCATCTACGGCGCCTTCGACAAGGACACGCAGATGGGCGAGGCGTTCTTCAACGCCACCAGCGCCAGCACCTTCGGCAGCCTCTATGAAAAGATGCTGCCGGATTATAACGGCGGCCCGTTCCAGTTGCTGAACCGTGGCATGATGGCGCTGGCCCGTACCGAGGCCGACCCCACCGTGGCCATGGTTGATGAGAAGCGCGGCGCCTGGGTTCAGGAGTTGGGCTTCGCCGTGTCGCAGAACCGGGACCAGGGTCCGGGCTACAACGGCAACGGCGTGGCCCTGATGGGCGGCTATGAAAAGTCCGTCGAAAATGTCGGCATCGTCGGCCTGTCCAGCTCCTACATGATCACGGCGGTCAATGACCCCGATGCCTCCAGCGGTAACCAGGTGAAGGGCCAGGTCTTCACCGGGGGCGCCTATTGGCGCGACCGCTACGGCGGGCTGATGGCCAACGCCAGCTTGAACGCCGGCTATATCCGTTTCTCCAGCACGCGCGTCTTCACCGGCACGGACGACGACAGCGCCTCATTCGAGCGTGACGCCAGCGCGCACTGGACCGGTTACCTGGGCGATGCCCATGTCGGCCTGGGGTATGAGCAGTCGCTGGGCTTCATGTTCCTGCGCCCCACGGCGTCGCTGGACTATTTCGTCCTGTCCGACGGCGCCCACCAGGAAAGCGGTGGGACCGACGCCTTCAACCTGAAGATCGGCGAGCGCACGGGCCAGCAGGGCAACGCCGAGGCGGCGCTGACCTTCGGCACCCAGCTTGGCGGCGATTTCCAATGGAAGCCGGCGCTGACCGTGGGCTGGAAGCAGGTGTTCGGCGACGGTCCGGGCGACACCACCGCCAGCTTCGCCGGTGGCTCCAGCTTCACCCTGGTACCCCAGTCCATGGTCGGGGGCGGGCCCATCGCCCGGTTGACCGTCCAGGGCGGTAACCGCTACTCCGACATCGCCTTGGAACTGGGGGGCGAAAGCCGCCATGGCTACATCGGGTATGACGCCCGGTTCGTGAGCAAGTTCCGCTTCTGATTCCCCGTTCCACTGTCAGAAGGGCCGCCCCACTGCGGGCGGCCCTTTTCTGTATGTCGGGGGAGCCTGGATGTCAGGAAACGGGCGCTCCCAGGAAGCGTTGGCGCAAGGCGTCCCAGGAGCGATGGCCCAGGTCCGCCAGCGGTGGCAACCGGACGGCGACCTCTGACCCTCCAAGGGCTCCCTCATGCGGCCCACCACCCGGCCCGGCGTCCGTGCCGGCCAGGCTGTCACCCAACCGCCGCGCTTCGCGGGCCAGTTGCACCAGGCCGCAGCTGTCGGCCATGGCCGCCAAGTCGCGCGTGGCGTCGCGCAGCGCCGCCGGCGCGTCGGCCGCCGCCAGATCCAGGACGGCTTCCAGGCGGCTCCGGCCGCGGTTGATGATGCCATCGACCAGCACGCGGAACTCCTCGGGGGGCAATGTCCGTTCCAGCCGCGCCAGCACCCTGGGCTCCAGCAGCAGGGTGTCCTCTTCCAGCTCGGCGGGCGGCGGCGCCCGCTCCGTCAGCCAGCGCGCCACCATGTCCAGCAGGTGCTCGGCCTTGAACGGCTTGGAGACATAGTCGTCCATGCCGGCCGCCAGGTAGTCCTCCCGCATGCCGGTCATGGCGTTGGCGGTCATGGCGATGATGGGCATCAGCGGCGTGCGATGGTCGGCGGCGCGGATGCGGCGCGTCGCCTCGATGCCGTCCATGACGGGCATCTGCACGTCCATCAGCACTAGGTTGAACCGGGTCTGCAGGCAGGCGCGCACGGCCTGTTCCCCGTTCTCCGCGATCTGCACCTGGTAGCCCGCCTTTTCCAGCAGCACCGACGCGATGGTCTGGTTGGTGACATTGTCCTCCGCCACCAGGATGCGGCCCCGGCCGCCCTGGGGCGCGGGCGACGCCGCCGGTGCGACTGGCGCCGGCTCAACCTGCAGGCCGCACGCCTGGGCCAGGCCTTCCAGCAATTGGGGCCGGCGTATGGGCTTGGGCACCACGGCGTCGAACAGTTTGTCACCAGCCGCCGCGGGCGTTTCCAGCGAACTGGCCAGCAGCAGGCGGACCCCGGCCAGCCGCGGCTCCTCCCTGATCCAGGTGGCCAGGCCGGGGCCATCCAGGTCCGGCATATGGTGGTCGATCAGAATGACATCGGGCAGTGTCGCCCGGCTTCCCTCCGCGCAGGCCCCGGTCAGGCTGCCGTCCTGCACCGCCAGGATCCACAGCAGGTGGTTGCGGGCTTGGATGCCGCCCGGCGCCTCGTCCACCGTCATGCCGCAGGTCATGAGGTGGTGGACCAGGATCAGGCGGTTGACGGGAGTGTCATCCACCACCAGCGCGTGGCGGCCGCGCAGGCGATCGCCCAGGGGCTGGACCGTGCGGCTGGGCGCCACCCCCCGCTCCAGCGGCACGTCGAACCAGAAGGTGGCGCCAGCGCCGGGCGTGCTCTCCACGCCGATGCTGCCGCCCATCAGTTCCACCAACTGGCGGCTGATGGCGAGCCCCAGGCCGGTTCCGCCGAACCGGCGGGTGATGGAGCTGTCGGCCTGCTCGAACATCTGGAACAGCTTGCCGGCCTGGGCGGGATCGATGCCGATGCCGGTGTCCTGCACCTTGACGCGCAGCCGCCGCGACTGCTGCGGCAGGGCGGGGCCCTCGCCCAGCAGGGTTATGTCCACCGACACCGCGCCCTTGGCGGTGAATTTTATGGCGTTGCCCACCAGGTTCAGCAGTACCTGGCGCACCCGCGTGGGGTCGCCCCACCACATGCCGGACGCGTCGTCATGCACCAGGGCGCCGATCTCCAGCCCCTTGTCCCGCGCACGGGGGCCCAGGATGGCCAGCACGCCATCCACCAATTCATCCAGGTTGAACTGGATGCGCTCCAGCGTGACCTTGCCGGCCTCCAGCTTGGAGATGTCGAGGATATCGTTGATGACGCCCAGCAGGGCGTCGGCGTTGTCGCGGATGATCTCGGCGTAGCCGCGCTGTTGCGTCGTCAGCGGCGTGTCCAGCAGGATCTGCGCCATGCCGGTGATGCCGTTCATGGGCGTGCGGATCTCGTGGCTCATGTTGGCCAGGAAATCCGATTTGGCGGCGTTTGCCTGCTCCGCCACCTGGCGGGCTTCCTCCGCCGTCCGCCGGGCCCGGTCCAGGTCGCCGGTCAGGGTCAGCAACCGTTCCCGCTGAGCGTTCAGCTGCCCGTTCATCACATGCACGCGCCGGTACAGGCTGACCATCTCCGCCAACAGCAGCACCAGCACGACACTGGACGCCACGGCGCCGTCGGCGCGCGCCAGGAACCAGCCCAGGGTGAAGCGCGCCAGCCCCAGCCCGTTCAACAGCGTGTCCATCGCCAGCGCGACGGTGGAGATCAACAGCCCCAGATGGCCCACCGTCCGCACCTTCGTCACCGTGGCCAGCACGGCCGGGGTGCAGAAGTTGATCAGCAGCATCACCAGGTAGACGGCCTTGACCGTCACGTCGTTGTTGTAGGTGTTGACCAGGGTGACGTGCGGCAGCCAGCGATCGATGGAGGTGACGACGATGGCCAGGGTGAGGGGCGCCGCCACCACGGCTCCCATACCTGCTCCCCCAGCCATGCCTCGCCGGAACTCAACGGCGACCGCTGGCGGCTCCCGCCGTTGCCAGTGGGCGAAGCCCAGCACCGCCACCGGAAAGGCCGTGTGCCAGGCCACGTAAAGCCACAGGGCCGATTGCGACAGCGCCCCGTCGGGGTCCAGGGGGGCGAAGGCACCCGGCAATGCCGCAACCTGCAACACCGCCATCATGCCGGAATAGGCGTAGCCGCCGACCAGCCACAGCAGGGCACGCTGGCCCGACAGCAGGAATTGGCTGGCGATCAGGAAGGCCGTCAGCAGATCGGTGACCAGGATGATGACGGCATAGGCCGGCAGCAGGCCGGGGATGTTGCCCACCGGCGTTTTCGCCCCCATGGCACCGACCAGGAACAGGCCCAGCAGCGCCAGGCCCACCAGGAAGGCCGCCGCATGCTGCGACGGCGTGGTGGGGGCCATGAACAGGGTGGTGGCCGGCGCCACGCCCCTGGAGCGAGGGGATGCCAGTCCCCGTCGGCCACCAGCCCCCTGAACAGCGCCAGTCATACCCGTCTTCCCCCACGGGGAACCGTCGGTTCCACCCAAAAACCGGCCCGGTTTCCACTGCCAATCATTGGCGGCCAAACACAGGCCGTCAATCGGGGACAATACTTCAAACGGATAAGGATTGCTGATCTTTTAGCTAGGGTGCCTGATGGTCATGGGCATGCGGCGGATACAGGACGAGGGGATCGGTGACTACATCGGCGATTGTCGACAGGCCGTCCGGTGTCGCCGCCCGGTAGAAGCAGGACCGGCGGCCGGTATGGCAGGCGACACCCACTTGGTCCACCAGCAGCAGCAAGGTGTCGCCGTCGCAATCCACGCGCAACTCCCGCAGATGCTGCACCTGGCCCGAGGTGTCGCCCTTGCGCCAGAAGGATTGGCGGGATCGCGACCAATAGCAGGCACGCCCGGTGGTCAGGCTCTCGGCCACGGATTGGGCGTTCATCCAGGCCATCATCAGCACCTCGCCCGTGTCATGCTGCTGGGCGATGGCGGGCACCAGGCCATTGGTGTCGAAGCGGATGGCGGCCACTGTCGCCTCGACCACGGCCGGGGGCAGGGGATAGGTGATCGCGGTGGTCATGCGGTGGCTCCCGTCATGCGGTTCAACCCACGCTCCAGGTCGCGGATCAGGTCGTCGGCATCCTCCAGCCCCGCGTGCAGGCGGATCAGCGTGCCGGTGCCGGTCCACGGCGTGGCCGTGCGGATCTTGCGCGGGTCGGTCGGCAGGATCAGGGACTCGAACCCGCCCCAGCTGAAGCCGATGCCGAAATGGGACATGCCGTCCACCAGGGCGGCCACGGCGGCGCGCGGCTGCTTCTTCAACTCCACCGTGAACAAGCCGCTGGACCCGGTGAAGTCGCGGCGCCACAGGTCATGGCCGGGGCAGTCGGGGAAGGCGGGGTGCAGCACGCGCTGCACCTCCTCCCGGCCTTTCAGCCAGCGGGCGATGGCCAGGGCGGTCTCTTGGTGGCGGGCCATGCGGGCGGCGAGGGTGCGCATGCCGCGCATGGCCAGGTACAGGTCGTCGCCGCCCACGTTCTGGCCCAGTTGCAGGGCGGTGTTCTTCACCCGCTGCCACGCCTCGCGCGTGCCGACGATAACGCCCACCGTGGCATCGGCATGGCCCACGAAATACTTGGTGGCGGCGTGGATGACGACATCGGCGCCCAGGTCCAGCGGCTTGCTGCAAATGCCGGCTGACCACGTGCTGTCCACCAGGACGGCCACGCCCTTGTCATGGGCGGCCCGGGATATGGCTGGTATGTCCTGCACCTCGAAGGTGAGAGACCCGGGGGATTCCAGCAGGATGGCCGTGGTCTCGGGACGCAGCTTGTGCGCGATGTCGGCGCCGATCAATGGATCGACATATTCCACGACCACGCCCAGGCGGGTCAGCACCGTGTCGCAGAAGTCCCGCGACGGGCCGTAAACGGTGTCGGCCACCAGCAGGTGGGCGCCGGCCTTGGCATAGGCCAGCAGGGCGGTGGTCACGGCCGCCAGGCCGGAACTGGCCACCACCGCGCGGTGCCCGCCCTCCAGCGCCGCCACCGCGTCCTCGAACGCCAGGCTGCTGGGGGTGGAGCGGCGGCCATAACGTGGGGCGCGATGCTCGGGATCGTGCCCCTCCAGCTCATCCAGGCAGGAGAACAGGATGGTGGACGCGCGATAGGGCGGCACGTTGACCACGCCGTAATTGTCCAGCGGGTTGCGGCCGGCATGGACCAGCAGGGTGGCGGGGTTTTTCGTGTCGTCAGACATGGCGCTTAAGATCGAAACGGAAAGGGGGCGGGCATCTTGGCACCACCCCCAGCCCCAGGGAAGCGGCCGCGCCGCCGCGTCCCGTCATGCCTCCGTTGCGTTACAGCCCGTACAGGTAATCCACCGTCAGATGGGCCAGCGTGCGCGCGCCGACGATCAGGCCGGATTCGTCCACGAAGAACCTGGGCGAGTGGTTGGAGGCCGCCTTGGACAGGTCCGCGTCCGGTGGGGTGACGCCCACGAACAGGTACACGCCCGGCACCTGCTGTTCATAGAAGGAGAAGTCCTCCGACGGGGTGACCTTGTCGATCAACTTCACATGGTCCTTGCCCGCCACGCGCTGCAGGGTGGGGACGATCTTGGCCGTCAGCTCCGGGTTGTTGATGGTGACGGGATAGCCCTTGATGACGTCCACGTCGGCGGTGGCGCCGGCGGACTCGGCGATGCCGGCCACGGTGCGGCGCAGGCGCTTGTCGATGTCGGCGCGCATGCCCTCGTCGAAGGTGCGGATGGTGCCGTTCAGGGTGACCGTGTCGGGAATGATGTTGTTGCGGTTGCCGCCATGGATGCTGCCGACGCTCAGGATCGACGGCTCCTTGATCACCTCCATCTGCCGGCTTTCGATGGTCTGCAAGCCCAGCACGATCTGCGAGGCGGTGACGATGGGATCGATGCCGGTCCACGGCAGGGCGCCATGACTCTGCCGGCCGTGCACGGTGATGACGAACTCATCCGCCGCCGCCATGAACGGGCCGGGACGGTAGCCCACGTCGCCGGCATGCAGGGTGGAGATGACGTGCACGCCGAAGACGGCGTCCGGCTTGGGGTTCTCAAACGCCCCTTCCTTCAGCATCTGTTCCGCGCCGCCGACCTCGCCCTTGGCCAGGCCCTCCTCCGCCGGCTGGAAAATGAACTTCACCGTGCCGGGCAACTGGTCCTTCATGCCGGCCAGCACCTCGGCCACGCCCATCAGCATGGCGACGTGGGTGTCGTGGCCACAGGCGTGCATCACGCCCACCTCATGCCCCTCGTATTGCGTCTTCACCTTGGAGGCGAAGGGAAGGTCCACCTGCTCCGTCACCGGCAGGGCGTCCATGTCCGCGCGCAGCGCCACCACCGGGCCGGGCTTGCCGCCCTTCAGTACGGCGACCACGCCCGTCTTGGCCACGCCGGTGCGCACGTCCAGGCCCAGGCTTTTCAGGTGCTTGGCCACCAGGGCCGCCGTACGCGTCTCCTGGTTGCCTAGTTCGGGATGCTCATGGATGTCGCGGCGCCAGGCGATGATCTTGGGCTGTTCCACCGCCGCGCGGGTGTCCACCGTGGCCTGCGCCTGTTCCCGGTCGCCGGCCCAGGCCACCGTCCCCGAGGCCAGCAGCGCCCCCACGCCCGCACCCAAGGCCAATGTCCAGCCGAAATGCCGCTTGCCCATCTGTCACCGCCCCTTGTTGTTTGCCGCCATCGCCTTGGATTGGCTTGGCCTTCTGGGGAAAGGGTACCCATCCACCCCGTCCCGGCCAGCCTGTCGTATCCGCATAGCGGCGCATGGCAGATATGCAAAGCGAGGGGATTATCCCCTTCGATATCCAGCGTGGGTGTCGCGCTGATCTGGTCTCCCCCATTTGCGCAGATCGCTCTATGGCCTTGGCGTCATGTCCTTACCCTCCGGGCTGTTGAATGGGGTGGGTGCAGAAGAGTATTTTTAACAGAAAGTTCATTATTTCAAATAATGGTGGCGCCATGTCCATGAAGGGGCGAACTGACGCCCGGATAGTGGGGCCACTGTTTCTTGGAGGATAAGACTAATGACTTTTGCAACCCGCGCCCAGATTTACGCTTTTTTCACCATGGTCACCCTTGCCGGGGCCGGTAGTGCCGTGGCGGCGAGCGCTGGCAGCACTTCGTCCGGCCCCTGTGGGGCGGCCCCCGTCCTGTCCCTGAAGCACCTCGATGCGCCGCCGGCTGCCATCGACGGCGACGCTTTCGTTGCCCAGGTCAATCGCTACGCCGCCAAGGCCAAGGCCCATGGCGCCTGTTTGGCCCAGGTCGCCGCCAATGGTGATGCCACCGCCCGCACCAGCGGGCCGACCATGGCGCCCGCCCCCTCCGGCGACTGAGCCCAAGACCCATCCAACAGGTTCTGAATGAAGGCGGCCGGGAAACTGGCCGCCTTTGGCGTGCTTTGCGCATGGCAAGGTCGCGAAAACCGCATGTCAGTATATCAGAAGCATAATTCTCTTTTACCGCAATACGTTCTGGGCAAGGTCCGCATCGGTGATAGCGTTATCACCTTCAGGGCGATGGTTGACGGGCCAACCTGGCGGCAGTAGTTTTGCCGCAACGCACAATAAGTATGTGCGTATGCGAAATCACTGTTTCGCCAATCAATCCGCGGGGGAGGGCGCGACCGTCAAGGGCACCACCTTTCGCCATCGGAGATGATTATGGCTTCTGTTTCCCGCGTTTTCGCCGCCTTGATCCTGGGTGGCCTGGTCACCGCCGCGGCGCCCGCCATGGCGCAGTCGCTGGGTGTGGAGCGCGCCTGCGGCAAGCCTCCCGTCGCCCCGGTCAACCACCTGTCCGCCACGGCCACCCCGGCCGACGTCAGCGCCGCGACGGCCGAGGTCCGCGCCTATGGCAAGGCCGCCCAGGCCCGCCTGGCTTGCCTGGACAATCTCAGCGCCAGCAGCGTCATCGCCTGGACGCCCGATGGCCGCGCCGCCATCGCCAGCAGCTATGACCGCACCATCCGCGACCTCAAGGTCGTGGCCCGCGACTTCGCCACCTTGCCGGCGGAGCAGGTGGCCGACACCGCCCACTGACGGGGCCTATCCCTCTCGTGCGGCCGGCGGTTCCGCTGGTTGTGGAACCGCCGTCGCCCCCGGCTTGCGCCCATGCCGGGGCGGCGGGCTCATTTCCGCTGCGCGCGCGTGCAGATCCGTCAGATCCTGGGTCAGTTGCTCCAGCGCGAAGGACAGGGTGTAAATCTGCCCGGTGACGCCGCGGGGCAATTCCCGCAATACGCCCTCGGCCCGCAGCGCCTGCACCGTGTCCAGATAGGCGCGCGCCGCCGCCTGCACCGGCTCGATATCGGGCGCCTGGCCTTGCGTGCGCAGGGCGGTGGCGGCATGGCGCAGGAACAGCACGCCCTGGCGCCGTACGTCCGCCTGGGGACCTTCCAGCCGCCGGGCCGCCGCCCCGTCGGACGCGGCGCGGTCGGCGGTGGCGCGGCCGACCATCACCAGGTCATGACGCACCCGGGTCAGTGTGCGGACCAGGGGGGCAGGGTCGCGTTGGTCGCCCAGCCAGGTGCGGCGTTCGCGCTGCGCCTCCTCCACCGCCGTGTCGAGGGGGCGCAGGGCGGCCCATAGCTGCGCATGGCGCTTGGACAGGCCCTGGCGAACCTCCTCCGGCAGCGCCGGGTCCAGCAGCGCGTCCAGCATGTCGGCGCACAGGTCGGTGACCCGCGCGGCGGTGGTCAGCACCGTCCCGTAGGCCCTGGAGGGCAGCACGAACAGGGCCACGGCCAGGCCGACGATGTTGCCGATCACGATTTCGAACACCCGGTCCATGGCAAGCGCCAGGGACGATTGGGTGCTGCTGGCAGAGGTCAGCAGCACGATGGTCGCGGTGACGGGGGCCAGCTTGAACACCGGGTGGCGTGCCGCCAGCCAGGCCAGCGGCGCCAGCGCCACGGCCAGCGTCAGGCACAGGTGAAGCGGGGAATCCCGCAACCCGACCGAGGCGACCAGGGCGCCCCAGGCCGCCCCCGCCAGGGTGCCGGCAAAGCGATCCAGCGCCGCCTTCAGCGATCCGCCGATGCTTGTCTGCATGACCATGATGGCGGTGATTACCGCCCAATAGCTCTGTGGCAGGTTCACCAGGCGCGCCATGGCCAACGCCGCCACCCCGGCGACCGTGACCCGGAACGCCAGCCGCAGTTCCGGCGCGCGCAGAACCGCCATCATCGTCATGGGCGAGAGGCCGAGGGGCGAAAGGCGATTGGGCGACGGGGCGGCGCGTCGGTGGCGGTCGGCTGCGTCTCCGGCGGGGACGGGGTGGGGAGCGGTGGTTCGGCCAGCGGAATGTGCGGCCCGGCGGTTGGTGGCATGACGCCGGTCCACCGGGGATCGTCGACGAATTTGCGCTCTTGGCGCAAGCGGCGGAAACCAGTGCGCAGATAGAGCGGCAAGGCCGCCGGATGATCGAAACTGCAGGTGTTGATGGTCAGGCGGCGAACGCGGGGCCGCTGCCAGACATGGTGAACCGCCCAGTCCAGCAGCCAGGAACCCAGCCCCCGGCCTATGGCCCAGGGCATCAGACCAAGATAGTCGATGGCCACCGTGCCGTCGGCCGGCAACAGACGCCAGTCCAACTCCACAAAGCCGGCGGGCATGCCATCGACATGGATCACGTGCACCTCCACCTGCGGGTCGGCCAGCATGCGGGACAGTTCATCCTGGTCCATGCCGCGCCGCAACGACCATAGCCATCGTTCGCCAATCGTATCGTACAGGAAACGATAATAGGCCAAGGTGCAGTTCCGGGCCAAGAGCGGACCCTGCGCGATGCCGGGGGCGGGGCGCGGCGGTGTCTGCGGCGGCGTGGCCATTTCCATGAAGGTGATCAGGACCGGCAGTTTGCCGGGCGGTGCCCTGCCCACCTCCCCGACGCCCATCTCCCCGACGCCCATTTTCGCTCAACCCCGTATCGGTTTCCGATGCGGGGTGTAACGACAGGGTTTCCATCAACCCTGCGCCGCTGGCCTGCGGCATATGGTGGCAGGACAGGCGCGCCTCAGGGCTGCCGGGCCAGGGGAATCTGGGGGGCGGCGGAGAGGGGCAGCAGGCCGGTCAGGCGAGGGTCATCCACCAGCTTGTCCTCCGTGCGCAGGGGGTGGAAGCCGACGCGCCGGTACAGGCCCAGCGCCGATGGATGGTCGAAGGTGCAGGTGTTGACCGTCAGCCGCCTTGCCCCGGGCCGGGCCCAGGCGCGGCGCACGCCCCAGTCCAGCAGCCAGGGGCCAATGCCCCGGCCGATGGCCCAGGGCATCAGGCCGAAATAGGCCACGTCCATGGTCCCGTCCGCCGCCAGCTTGTCCGCATCCAGCTCGATATATCCGGCGGGCACGCCCTGGATGGACACGACGTGCACCTCCACCGCCGGGTCGGCCAGGATTTCGGCCAGGCGCTCCGGCGCCATGCGGCGGCGATACTCCCACAGCCAGGGTTCCCCCACCGTGTCGTAGAGGAAGCGGTAATAGGCCGGGGGGCAATTGACGGCGTGCACCGGACCGTCCACGCCGGCAGGCCGTACGGCCTGCGGGCCGACGGGTGGTTCCGCCATTTCCAGATAGGTGATGGTGACGGGCAGCTTGCCCGCGGGTACGTCGCTCCGTGGCACGCCGGCTTCGAGTTCCATGCGTGGCCTCAGGCGGGGCCGGTGGCGACGGGCAGATCGGCGCGGCCGCCCCATTCCGTCCAGGACCCGTCGTAGATGGCGACGTCCGGCTGCCCGATCTCATAAAGCGCCAGCGCCAGGATGGCGGCGGTCAGACCGCTGCCGCAGCTGGTGACCAGCGGGCGGTTGACGTCCACGCCCGCGTCCTGGAAGCGGGCGGCCAGCTCATCCGCCGGCTTCAGGCGGCCATCGGCGATCAGCTCGTTGAAGGGGACGTTGCGGCTGCCGGGGATATGGCCGCCACGCAGGCCGGCGCGCGGCTCCGGCGCGGTCGCTTCGAACCGGCCTTGCGAACGGGCGTCCACCACCTGCTCCACCTTGCGGTCGATGTTGGCTAGCAGGGCGTCGGCGTTGCGCACCAGGGCCGGGTTCAGGTGCGCGGCGATGGGCTCCCCCGCCGGCTTCGGCGTGGCGGGCCCAGCCTCCACCGGCCGTCCCTCGGCCAGCCATTTGGGCAGGCCGCCGTCCAGGACGTAGACCTTGTCATGGCCGAACACGCGGAAGGTCCACCAGACCCGGGCGGCGCTGAACAGGTCATAGACGTCGTAGACGATGACGGTGCTGTCGCGGCCGATGCCCAACTCCGTCACCGCCTGGGCGAATGTTTCCGCCGTGGGCAGCATGTGGGGCAGGGGGATGGTCTTGTCGGCGATGCCGTCGATGTCGAAGAACACGGCGCCGGGAATGTGCTGGGCCGCGAACTCGGCCTTGGCCTCACGCGGCACGGCGGGCATGTGATAGCTGGCGTCGACGACACGGATATCCGCGTCATTCAGGTGCTGGGCCAGCCAGTCGGTGGTGACGAGGGCGCTCGAGGGCGTCGAACTGGGGTTCACGGGGCCAGGCCTCCTTCTTACAGCCAACCGGGAACGGGCAGGTTCCGTTCCTTGAGGAATTCGGGGTTGAACAGCTTGGACTGATAGCGGGTGCCGAAGTCGCAGAGGATCGTCACCACCGTATGGCCGGGGCCCAGGTCGCGGGCCACGCGGATGGCGGCGGCGACGTTGATCCCGCTGGACCCGCCCAGCACCAGGCCCTGGGTCTTCACCAGGTCGAAGATCAGGGGCAGGGCCTCCTCGTCCGGGATCTGCACCGCATCGTCGATGGGCGCGTCCGCCAGGTTGGCGGTGACGCGGGCCTGGCCGATGCCCTCGGTGATGGAGGTGCCGGTGGACACCAGCTCCCCCGTCTTCTTCCAGTTATACAGGGCGCTGCCCATGGGGTCGGCCATGACGATGCGGACGTTGGGGTTGCGCTCCTTCAGCGCCAGCGCCACGCCGGCCAGAGTGCCGCCCGTGCCCACGGCGCAGGTGAAGGCGTCGACCTTGCCGTCCGTCTGCTCCCAAATCTCGACGCCGGTGGTGGCGCGATGGCCCTCACGGTTGGCCAGGTTGTCGAACTGGTTGGCCCAGATGGCGCCGTTGGGTTCCGTCGCCGCCAGCTCCTCCGCGATGCGGCGGCTGACATGGACGTAGTTGCCCGGGTCCTTGTACGGCACGGCCGGCACCAGGCGCAGGTCGGCGCCGATCAGGCGCAGCATGTCCTTCTTTTCCTGGCTCTGCGTCTCGGGCATGACGATGACGGTCTTGAAGCCCCAGGCGTTGCCCACCAGGGCGAGGCCGATGCCGGTGTTGCCGGCCGTCCCTTCCACGATGGTGCCGCCCGGCTTCAGCGCGCCGCGCTGGATGGCGTCCTGGATGATGGCCAAGGCCGCGCGATCCTTGACCGAGCCGCCGGGGTTCAGGAACTCCGCCTTGCCCAGGATGTCACAGCCCGTCGCCTTGGAGGCCGCTTCCAGCCGGATCAGGGGGGTGTGGCCGATCGTTCCGATGAAACCGTCACGTATGTCCAAGGCTGTCTTCCATATCACCAGGGGTCGGGGCGCCGCCCCCGGCGGGCCGCGAGGGCCGCCGAGGGAAAGATCAGAGACTAATGAGCCCGCGCCCACCCTTCAAGCGCGGCCCCCGCATATTGGCGTTGAATGGGACGGAAATCACACAGATACGCTGGTAAATCGCGCGCGCCTTTCAGGTCCGCCAGCCCTGGGGTCAACCGGGGGATGTCCTTGTAAACCGCCAATGGTAGCGGTAACGTGCGGCCATAAATCCAAGCATAAGAATATCGGGAGGATCAATGCGTCGCTTGCTCGGTTTCACCTTGCCCATTCTTGGCGTGCTGTGCGCCGCCCCGGTCGTCCTGGCCCCAGTCGCTTTGGCCCAGGACAAGCCGGCCGATGCCGCTGTCCAATCGACGGGCCAGAATCCCGTGGCCCTGAACGGCAAGCATTTCCTGTCCCAACCCCTGGTGACGGAGATTTTCACGGCCGATCCTTCGGCGCATGTCTTCGATGGCAAGATCTACGTCTACCCCAGCCACGACATTGATGCCGGCATCCCCGATGATGATCTGGGCAGCCAGTACGCCATGCGCGATTACCGCGTCCTGTCCATGGACAAGATCGGCGGGCCGGTGACCATCGGCGGTGTGGCGCTGTCGGTGGAGCAGGTGCCCTGGGCCAAGGAATTCATGTGGGCGCCCGACGCGGCCTACAAGAACGGCACCTATTACCTCTACTTCCCCGCCAAGGATAAGCAGGGGGTGTTCCATATCGGCGTCGCCACCGGCGACAAGCCCATGGGGCCCTTCAAGGCGGAACCGCAGCCCATCCCCGGCAGCTTCTCCATCGACCCGGCGGTGTTCACCGACGCCGACGGCGGCAGCTATATGTATTTCGGCGGCATCTGGGGCGGCCAGCTGCAGAAGTGGGCCAAGGGCCATTATGACGCCGGCATCGGCGACACCGACCTGAAGCAGGATGACAAGCCGGCGCTGACCGCCAAGGTCGCCAAGTTGTCCCCCGACATGAAGACCTTCGCGGAGAAACCGCGCGACGTCGTCATCCTGGGCGAGGACGGCAAGCCCCTGTTGGGCGGCGATCACGAGCGGCGCTTCTTCGAGGCGTCGTGGATGTACAAGCGCGGCGGCACCTATTACTTCACCTACTCCACCGGCGACACCCATTTCCTGGCCTACGCCACCGGCGACAACCCGTATGGCCCGTTCAAGTACCGGGGCCATTTCCTGCTGCCGGTTCAGGGCTGGACCACCCATCATTCCATCGTGGATTGGGGCGGCAAGACCTGGCTGTTCTACGCCGACAACCAGTTGAGCGGCAAAAACCACCTGCGCAACGTCAAGATGACGGAGATGCACTTCAACGCCGATGGCACCATCCAGACCATCGATCCGTTTGTGCCGTGATGGAGCGTGGGGAGGGCGGGCATGTACCCGTCCTCCCTTCCCAACCGCAGACAAGGGCATGGTATAAGGGCGCACACGACATCCGCAGCCGAAAGCCTGGTCCCATGGCCGTCCGCCGTTCCGAGATTTGTTATACCTGCCGCCATTGGCTGGGCGGCGGCGTGCGGGAGCGGGGCCCCAAGGGGCAGTGCCGGCGCTATCCGCCGGTGGTGACGGACCGGGCGCCGGCGGGCGTCTTCCCCACCACGCTGTCCACCGACTGGTGCGGAGAATGGCTGCGCAACGCCGGCTTGAAGCCGGAGAGCGATCCTGGTCCCGATACCGATGAGGACGTGATGGTGGATGACCGCCCGCTGGCCGCCGTGCGCGCGGATGCGGCGGCGGCACGGGCTGGCGGACATCGGCAGGAGGCGCCGGCCCGTCAGGCGCCGCGACCCCAGGAAGAGGGTACGCTCTACGACGATCTGTGACCCCCGGCGGCCCAGTAATTACCGGTCCGGGAACTATTGATCCAAAAACTCCAATGCCGTCCTGTTGAACACGTCCGGCCGTTCCAGGTGGACCAGATGGCCGACGCCGTCGAACACCACCACCCGGGCGTTGGGCATGGTCGCGGCGATGGCCTTGGCGTTGTCGGCGTTGTGGCCCATGCCGGCGCCCAATTCCTTGGTGGTGTAGGGCTTGCCTGGCGCGTTGTGGTCGGCGGCGCCCATGATGAACAGGGTGGGGGTGGCGATCAGCGGGTATTCATGCACCACCGGCTGATCGTGGATCATCTGATAGGACTTGATGAAGGACGTCACCCAGCGCGGATACTCGCCGCTGGCCTTCAGCCGTTCGCGTAAGCTGACGAAGGGCTCGATCGCCGCCACCGGCACGGACAGGGAATAGCTGTTCTTCAGGAAGTCGCGGTAGGCGTCGGCGGACAGGGCGTACTCGCGGTCATAGAGGAAGGCGTCGCTGACCGGGGGCACGGTCATGCGGTAATCCTCCAGCCCCACCGGCGCCTCCAGCACCAGCCGGCGCACCCGCTCCGGATAGGTGCGGGTGAAGCGGGCCGCCAGCATGCCGCCGATGGAATGGCCCACCAGATCGACTTGGGCGATACCCAGGCTGTCCAGGAGGGCGGCGCTGTTGGCGGCGAAGAAATCGAAGCTGTAGGGCAGGTCGGGCTTGGAGGATTTGCCGAAGCCAATCTGGTCGGTGGCGATGACGCGGTAGCCGTCATTGGTGAAGGCGCGGATGACCGTGTCCCAATAGCTGGCGGGGAAATTGCGGCCGTGGAACAGCAGGGCCACGCGGCCATTCGCTTTGCCGGTGGGCGCCACGTCCATATAGGCCTGACGCAGGGTCTGCCCCTCCGCCACGAACTCGAAATAACTGACGGGGAAGGGATAGGGCCATCCCTCCAGCGCGATGCCGATGGGCTCCGCCGCCGCCGGGGCGACGGTGGAGGTCCCCGCCGTGGTGGAGACAGCGGGGCTGGCGGCCAGGGCGGCCGCCAGGATCAGGGGAATAAAGCGCCGCATGAGGGATGGCCCTTCCGGTATCAGGCGATGAAGTCGACCACGCCGCCGTCCACGCGCAGGGCGGCACCATTGGTGGCCGACGCTTGGGGGGAGCAAGCGTAGACCACCATGTTCGCCACCTCCTCCACCGTCGCGGTCCGCTGGATCAGCGAGGTGGGGCGGAAGGCGCGCACGAAGTCGGCCCCGACCTCCTCGATCGGCTTGCCGGTCTTGGCCACCTGGTCCTTCAGCATGGCCTCCACCCCTTCCGACAGGGTGGGGCCGGGCAGGACGGCGTTGACGGTGACCTTGCTGCCGCGCGTCAGCTTGGCCAGGCCGCGCGACACCGCCAGCTGGGCCGTCTTGCTGAAGCCGTAGTGGATCATCTCCACCGGGATGTTCAGCCCGGATTCGGAGGAGATGAAGATGACACGGCCCTGGTTGCGTTCCAGCATGCCCTTAAGATAGGCGCGGGACAGGCGCACGCCCGACAGGACGTTGACCTCGAACATGCGGGTCCAGTCCTCATCCGGCGTCTCGAAGAAGTCCTTGGGCTCGAAGATGCCGGCGTTGTTGACCAGGATGTCGGCCTGGGGCACCGCCTCCAGCAGGGCGGCCGCCCCCTCCGCCGTGCTGACGTCGGCGGCCACGCCCCGCGCGTCGGCGCCGGGCACCAGCTCATTCAGCTTGGCCACGGCGGCGGTGACGGTGGCCTGGCTGCGGCCGTTCAGGATGAGGGAGGCGCCGGCCTTGGCCAGCCCCAGGGCGATGGCGAAGCCGATGCCGGCGGTGGACCCGGTGACGATGGCCGTCTGGCCCTTCAAGTCGATCTGCATGATTTTTCTCCATCAGGAAGGGCGTCGGATGCGGCGCCGTGCATGGCCCTTGATGTAGCACCGGCGGCGGGCGGCAAGAATGGGCGCTGTTGCCAAATCACTCTTTCCAAAACGTGAAGAGTGTTTCCATAAGCATCCCGTTTTTCGCATGCGCGAAAGGGGCGAGGGTGGGGGCGACACCAAACAGATAGGTCGCCGACGCGGTTTTTTCCCGTGCGGCCGATCGCATGAGGCGGAGTGATAGCCATGCCCCTTCCCCTTTTCGCCCTGGCGGCCGCGGCGTTCGCCATCGGCACCACGGAATTCGTCATCATGGGCCTGCTGCCCGATGTGGCGATGGACCTGGGCGTTTCCATCCCCGTGGCCGGCCTGCTCATTTCCGGCTACGCCCTGGGCGTGGTGATCGGCGCCCCCTCCTGACCCTGACCACGGGTGAGCTGCCGCGAAAGGTCCTGCTGATCAGCCTGATGGGCCTGTTCATCGTGGGCAACGTCCTGGCCGCGCTGTCCACCAGTTACACCCTGCTGATGGTGGCGCGCATCGTCGCCAGCTTCACCCACGGGTCCTTCTTCGGCATCGGCTCCGTCGTCGCCGCCAGCCTGGTGCCGGCGGAGCGGCGCGCCAGCGCCATCGCCCTGATGTTCACCGGCCTGACCCTGGCCAACATCCTGGGTGTGCCGCTGGGCACCCTAATCGGCCAGCATTTCGGCTGGCGCGCCACCTTCTGGGCCGTGGCCGGCCTGGGCCTGGTGGCGACGGCTGCCGTGGCGGCGCTGGTGCCGCCGGTGGCGGCGTCGGAGCCGGGCAGCCTGGCGGCGGAGGTCGCGGTACTGAAGCGGCCGGCCGTGCTGGTGGCCCTGGCCACCACCGTGCTGGGTTTCGGCGGGGTGTTCCTGGTCTTCACCTACATCACCCCCATCCTGGAACAGGCCGCGGGGTTGTCCCCCACCGCCGTCACCAGCGCCCTGCTGGTCTTCGGCCTGGGCCTGACCCTGGGTAACATGCTGGGCGGCAAGCTGGCGGACCGGGCCCTGATGCCCACCCTGGTCGGCGTGCTGGCGTTGCTGGGCCTGGTGCTGGCCGTATTCTCCATCACCATGCACAACGCGGCGGCGTCCATCGCCACCCTGTTCGTCTGGGGCGTGGCCGCCTTCGCCACCGTTCCGCCCCTGCAGATGCGGGTGCTGGAAAAGGCCGGCGACGCGCCCAACCTGGCGGCCTCGCTCAATATCGGCGCTTTCAACCTGGGCAACGCCGGCGGCGCCTTCCTGGGCGGCCTGGTGATCGATGGCGGCTTCGGCTATGAGGCGGTGGCCTTTGCCGGCGCCGCCGTGGCCGGTGGCGGCCTGTTGCTGGCCCTGCTGGGCTGGGCCCAGGACCGGCGCGCGGCGGCCAGCCTGAAGGTGGCGGCGGCATCGTGCTGACCAATACCTTGGGGTGATTTGGAAAATGGGATCGGAAGGGGCCGGCCCACGCCGTGTGGACCGGCCCTCCACATAATCTCCACGAAGCTCGCGTACCCCATCTCGGATTACTGGCCATTTTGCTATCCTGGCCCCGGCACCCGGTGTCGTGGGCGCCGGGGTGCCCATCATTCCATGGCCGCCGTAACCGTCAGGATGACGACCGAGATGTTGAAGCGACTGAGTTTTTCGGCCCCCGTGGGCGCCACCCTGCTGAGCCTGCTGGTCCTGACGGCGTGCGACAAGAAACAGGAGGCGGCGGCCCCGCCGCCGCCGCAGGTGGGTTACGTTGTCCTGCACACCCAGACGGTGCCTCTGAAGGCCGAACTGGCGGGCCGCACCAGCGCCCATCGCGTCTCCGACGTCCGGCCGCAGGTGGCCGGTATCATCCAGAAGCGCCTGTTCGAGGAGGGCGCCCTGGTCCAGGCGGGCCAGCTGCTCTACCAGATCGACCCCGCGCCTTATGAGGCGGCCTATGAGCAGGCCCAGGGCAATCTGGCCAACGCCGAGGCCAACCTGATCAGCCTGAAATCCAAGGCCGAGCGCTATGCCGAACTGGTGAAGGTCGAGGGCGTCAGCCGCCAGGATTACGACGACGCCCGCGCCGCCTATCAGCAGGGCCAGGCCACCATCGTCGCCGACCGGGCAGCGGTGAAGGCCGCCAAGGTGAACCTGGACTATACCCGCATCACCGCCCCCATCAGCGGGCGCATCGGCCGGTCCAGCATCACGGAGGGCGCGCTGGTGACGGCGGACCAGACGACGGCGCTGGCCACCATCACCCAGCTGGACCCCATCTACGTCGACATCACCCAATCCAGCATGGAGATGACGACGCTGAAGCGGCGCCTGATGTCCGGCGGCCTGGGCAAGGGGGACGCGCAGGCGACCCTGAAGCTGGAGGACGGCACCGCCTATCCCACCCCCGGCACCTTGAAGTTCGCCGAGGTGTCCGTGGACCAGGATTCCGGCGCCGTGACCCTGCGCGCCTTGTTCCCCAACCCTCAGGAAATGCTGCTGCCGGGGATGTATGTGCGCACGACCGTGGAACAGGGGGTGATGTCCAACGCCATCCTGGCGCCGCAGCAGGGCGTGTCGCGCAATCCCAAGAGCGAACCCATCGCCCTGGTGGTGACCGCCGACAACAAGGTGGAGCAGCGCCTGCTGACCGTGGACCGCACGGTGGGCGACAAGTGGCTGGTGACCGATGGCCTGAAGGAGGGTGACCGCCTGATCGTCGAGGGGTCGATGAAGGCCAGGGTCGGCCAGGCGGTGACGCCGGTGGAGGTCGACCTGTCCGCCAAGGCCCCCACATCGGGCAGCGGGAAGTAAGGCGCCATGTTCGCACGCTATTTCATCGACCGGCCGATCTTCGCCTGGGTCATCGCCATCGTCATCATGCTGTTCGGCGTGCTGGCCATCTTCACCCTGCCGATCTCGCAATACCCGGACATCGCCCCACCCTCCGTCTCGATCAGCGCCTCCTACCCCGGCGCCTCGGCCGAGGCGGTGGAGAGCAGCGTGGTGCAGGTCCTGGAACAGCAGCTGACCGGCATCGACCACCTGCTGTACTTCAGTTCCAGCAGCAGCTCCGACGGCGACGCCAGCATCAGCGTGACGTTCGAGCAGGGCACCAATCCCGACGTGGCCCAGGTGCAGGTGCAGAACAAGGTGTCGCAGGCCACCAGCCGCCTGCCCACCCAGGTGCAGCAGCAGGGCATCACCGTCGCCAAGGCGCAGACCGATTTCCTGATGGTCGTCTCCGTCTATGACGAGACGGACAAGGCGACCAGCGCCGATGTGGCCGACTTCCTGGTCAGCAACCTGCAAGACCCGTTGAGCCGCGTCAGCGGCGTGGGCGCCACCCGCGTGTTCGGCTCGCAATACGCCATGCGCATCTGGCTGGACCCGCACAAGCTGCACAGCTATGGCCTGATGCCGGCGGATATCGAATCCGCCATCCAGGCGCAGAACACCCAGGTGACGGCGGGTGAGATCGGCGCCCGGCCCTCCGCCGCCACCCAGCAGCTGAACGCCACCGTCACCGCCATGTCCCGGCTGCAGACGCCGGACCAGTTCCGCAACATCATCGTCAAGACGTTGACCGACGGCGCCACCGTGCACCTCAGCGACGTGGCGCGGGTGGAACTGGGCAACGAGGATTACAGCGTCAGCACCCGGTTGAACGGCCACCCGGCCTCGGGCATGGCCCTGCAACTGGCCTCCGGCGCCAATGCCATGAAGACCGCCGCGGCCGTGAAGGCCAAGGTGGAGGCCATGGCCCACAGCTTCCCCGCCGGTTACAAGATCGCCTATCCCCGCGACAGCACCGCCTTCGTGAAGCTGTCCATCCATGAGGTGATCAAGACCCTGATCGAGGCCATCATCCTGGTGGTCATTGTGATGTTCGTCTTCCTGCAGAGTTGGCGGGCGGTGCTGGTCCCGGCCATCGCCGTGCCCGTGGTGCTGCTGGGCACCTTCGGCGTGCTGTCGGCGGCCGGCTACTCCATCAACACCCTGACGCTTTTCGCCATGGTGCTGGCCATCGGCCTGCTGGTGGACGACGCCATCGTCGTGGTGGAGAACGTCGAGCGCATCATGCGTGAGGAGAAGCTGTCGCCCTATGAGGCCACGGCCAAATCCATGGAAGAGATCACCGGCGCCCTGGTGGGCATCGCCATGGTGCTGTCGGCCGTGTTCCTGCCCATGGCCTTCTTTGGCGGTTCCGTCGGCGTGATCTATCGCCAGTTCTCCATCACCATCGTCTCGGCCATGGCGCTGTCGGTGGTGGTGGCCCTGGTGCTGTCGCCGGCGCTGTGCGCCACCCTGCTCAAGCCCAATGGCCACGGCCATACCAAGGGCCTGGCCGGCTGGTTCAACCGCACTTTCGACCGGGGGCAGGACGGCTACGCCCGCCGCTTGGGGGGCATCATCGGCCGGCCGGCCCTGTTCATGCTGACCTATGGCGTCATTGTCGGCGCCATGGCCCTGCTGTTCGTCCGCCTGCCGACCAGCTTCCTGCCCGACGAGGACCAGGGCAGCGTCATGGTGCAGTACACCCTGCCGGTGGGAGCCACTTATGCCCGCACCGACCAGGTGTCCCGCGCCATCGAGAAGTATTTCCTGGAGAATGAGAAGGACACGGTGCGCACGCTGTTCACTGTGGCCGGGTTCAGTTTCGCCGGGTC
This sequence comes from Nitrospirillum karajorum, assembly GCF_036348415.1. Classification (NCBI taxonomy): domain Bacteria; kingdom Pseudomonadati; phylum Pseudomonadota; class Alphaproteobacteria; order Rhodospirillales; family Azospirillaceae; genus Nitrospirillum; species Nitrospirillum karajorum. The sequence goes on along the minus strand of NZ_JAZBQB010000001.1, from coordinate 382,994 downwards.
GGGCCAGAACGCTGGCATGGCCTTCCTGGCGCTGAAGGACTGGAGCCTGCGGCCGGGGCCGGAAAACAAGGCGCAGGCCATCGCCGCCCGCGCGACCAAGAGCCTGTCCAGCGTCCGCGACGCGCAAATCTTTTCCCTCATTCCGCCGTCCATCCAGGGCCTGGGCCAATCCAACGGCTTCGACATGTGGCTGCAGGATAACGGCACGCTGGGCCATGCCGGTCTGATGGCCGCCCGCAACCAGTTGCTGGGCCTGGCGGCGCAGGACAAGACCCTGCAGGCCGTCCGTCCCAACGGCCTGGACGACACGCCCCAACTGAAGATCGATATCGACCAGGCCAAGGCGACGGCCCTGGGCCTGTCCATCAGCGATGTGACCAGCACGCTGAGCGGGGCGTGGGGGTCCAACTACGTCAACGACTTCATCGACCGGGGGCGTGTGAAGCGCGTCTATGTCCAGGCCGATGCGCCCTATCGCTCCTCGCCGGAAGATCTGGCGGCCTGGTACGTCAAGGGCTCCAGCGGCACCATGGCGCCCTTCACCGCCTTCGCCAAGGCCCGCTGGGAGATGGGGCCGCCGCAGCTGCAGCGGTTCAACGGCCTGGCCGCCCTGGAAATCCAGGGTGCCGCGGCGGGTGACACCAGCTCCGGCGACGCCATGAACACCATGGAGAGGCTGGTGGGCCAGCTGCCGCCGGGCACCAGCCTGTCGTGGAGCGGCCTGTCCTATCAGGAGCGGTTGTCCAGCGGCCAGGCGCCCATGCTGTACGCCCTGTCCATCCTGGTGGTCTTCCTCTGCCTGGCGGCGCTGTACGAAAGCTGGTCCATCCCGGTGTCGGTGCTGCTGGTCATCCCGCTGGGCGTCCTGGGCGCCGTCACGGCGGCGACCCTGCGCGGCCTCAGCAACGACATCTATTTCCAGGTGGGCCTGCTGACCACCATCGGCCTGTCGGCCAAGAACGCGATCCTGATCGTGGAGTTCGCGGAGGCGGCGGAGAAACGGGGCGTGCCTACGGTGCGCGCCGCCATTGAGGGCGCCCGCCTGCGCCTGCGGCCCATCCTCATGACCTCGCTGGCCTTCGTCGCGGGCGTGCTGCCCCTGGCGCTGGCCACCGGGGCCGGTGCGGGCAGCCAGAACGACATCGGCACCGGCGTGGTGGGCGGCGTGGTCTCGGCCACGGTGCTGGCCATCTTCTTCGTGCCCCTGTTTTACGTCCTGGTGCGCAAGCTGTTCGGCGGCGACCTCGCTGGCAAGCATGGTGGCGGGCCCAAGGAAGATACCCAGTCGGAGGGCGTGTGATGACGCGCGGACTCATGCGTAGCGCCCCGTCCCTGTTGGTTCTGGGCCTGCTGACGGGCTGTATTTCCCTGGACCCGGATTACCAACGCCCGGCCGCCCCGGTTCCAGCCGCTTGGCCCAAGGGTGAGGCCTACGCCGCGCCGGCGGCAGGTGTGCCAGTGGCGGCGAATGTCGCGGCGGAAAAGGGGGCAGCGGAGACGGGGTGGCAGGACTTCTTCGTCGATGCCGACCTGCGCGCCGTCGTCGGGCAGGCGCTGGACAACAACCGGGACCTGCGAGTGGCGGTGCAGAACGTGCTGGCCGCCCGGGCCAAGTATCAGGTGCAGGACGCGGCGCGGCTGCCCACGGTGGATGCCACGGGCAGCGCCGGTTACAGCCGCACGGGCGCCGGCGGCACGCGGCGGGAGACCAAGTCGCTGTCCGCCGGCATCGGCGTCAGCGCCTTCGAGGCCGACCTGTTCGGCCGCGTCGCCAGCCTGACCCGGGCCGAACTGGAAACCTACCTGGCGCAGGAGGAAACGGCGCGGGCCACCCGCATCAGCCTGATTTCCGAGGTCGCCACCGCCTACATCACCTACGCCGCCGACAAGAGCCTGCTGCGCATCGCCCAGACGACGATGGAAAGCGCCCAGCGCTCGGCGGAGGTGACGCGCAAGCGCCTCACCAACGGTGTCGCCACCCGGTTGGACGCGGCGGAGGCCGACACCGTCTATCAGACCGCCCGCGCCAACGTCGCCAGCTACACCACCCAGGTGGCGCAGGATCTGAACGCGCTGGAGATCCTGACGGGTGCGCCGGTGGACCCCGCCCGCCTGCCGGACGGGATCGAGGGCCGTGTCTTCACCCTGGCGGCCCTGCCGGCGGGCATGAGCACCGACGTGCTGCTGAACCGGCCGGACGTGCTGTCGGCGGAACACAGCCTCAAGGCGGCCAACGCCAATATCGGGGCGGCCCGCGCCGCCTTCTTCCCCACCGTCAGCCTGACGACGGCGGCCGGTTTCGCCAGTTCCGCCTTCGGCAACCTGTTCCAGGCCCGGTCGCAGTCGCTGAGCTTCACGCCGTCCGTGTCGGTCCCCATCTTCGACAATGGCGCCAACCAGGCCAACCTGGACTATGCCAAGGCCACGCAGCAGGCGGCGGTGGCGACGTATGAGAAGACCATCCAGACCGCGTTCAGGGAGGTGGCGGACGCGCTGGCCCGCCGCGGCACCATCGCCGAGCAATTGGACGCCCAGCAGGCCACGGTCCGCAGCGCCCAGACCAGCTACGACCTGTCCCAGGCCCGCTACGCGCAAGGGGCGGACAGCTACCTGAACGCCCTGGACGCGCAACGCACCCTGTATTCCGCGCAGCAGACCCTGGTTTCGGTCCGCCTGACGGACGCCAGCAACCTGGTCACCCTGTACCAGGTGCTGGGCGGCGGCATCAAATGACCCCGCCGGAGACGGCGGTGAAGGGGTGACGCGATGAGTTCCCTGGTGCTGATTGCCGAGGACGAGCCCGAGATCGCCAGCATCCTGCAAGGCTATCTGGAGCGGGAGGGCTTGCGCACCGTCACCGCCATCAACGGCCAGGTGGCGCTGGACCTGCATCGGGCCCTGCCGCCCGACCTGGTCATCCTGGACGTCAAGATGCCCAAGGTCGATGGCTACGAGGTGCTGGCGGAGCTGCGCCGACGGGGCGATACGCCCGTCATCATGGTGACGGCGCTGAGCGAGGACCTGGACAAGCTGCAGGCCCTGCGCATCGGCGCTGACGACTATATCGTGAAGCCGTTCAACCCGCTGGAGGTGGTGGCCCGGGTGAAGGCCGTGCTGCGCCGCACCCGGTCGGCCGAAGGTCAGACCCTGCTGCGCCTGGGACCGCTGGAGCTGGACCTCACCGCCCATATGGCAACGGTGACCACCGACGCGGGGCGGGGCCGGCTGGATCTGACGCTGACGGAGTTCCGCATCCTGGCCCACATGATGCGGGCCCCGACCCGCGCCTTCACCCGGGCGGAACTGATCGATGCCTGCCTGCCGGAAGGGGACACGCTGGAGCGCACCATCGACAGCCATGCCAGCAACATCCGGCGCAAGCTGCAGGCGGCCGGGGCCGGCGGTTTCATGGAAGGGGTGCGGGGCGTGGGCTATCGCCTGGGCCCGCCGCTCTGACAGGGGGATGACCATGAGACTGGGGGATTTCCGGGGCCTGCGGCGAATCACCGGCCTGAACCGCCAGCTGGTGCTGTCCATGGCCGCGGTCACGGGCCTGGCGCTGGTGCTTATGACCGCGGGCATCACCACCTTCTTCACCGTGGTCTTCCGCCTGTGGCCCGAGGTCCTCCACCATCCGCCGGGGATCTGGCAGCGTGTGATGGATTGGACGGTCACGGCGGTGCTGGGCATGCTGGGCGTGGCCCTGGCCGCCCGGGTGGCGGTGCGCTTCGCCCGCCGGCTGATCGCCCCCCTGGATGCCGTCGCCGGAGCGGCGCAGCGCATCGCTGGCGGCGACCTGACCGCGCGCGCCCAGGTGGACGCCAGCGCCTTCCAGGAAACCCGGCAACTGGTCCAGGACTTCAACGCCATGGCCGCGCAGCTGGAACGCGCCGTCATCGAGATGCGCACCTGGAACGTCGCCATCGCGCATGAGCTGCGCACGCCGCTGACCATCCTGCGGGGCCGCCTGCAAGGTTATGCCGATGGCGTCTTCACCCCCGACACAGCGGCGTTCCATGGCCTGGTCGGGCAGGTCGACCTGCTGACCCGCATCGTCGACGACCTGAAGCTGCTGACCCTGGCGCAGAGCGGGCGCCTGGAACTGCGCCGCGACCAGGTGGACGTGGCGGCTGAGGCGGCGGCCGTGGTGGCGCTGGTGGGGCCCAGCTGCACCGCCGCCGGCTTGACCATCGAGACGGAGTTGCGGCCTGTCCAGGTCTCTGCCGACGGCGCCCGCGTGCGCCAGGCCCTGCTGGCCCTGCTGGAGAATGCCCGCCGCTACGCCGCCCCGGGCCGGGCCCGGGTGACGACCGGCCTGGAGGGCGCCAGCGTCGTCCTGCGCGTCGTGGATGAGGGCCCCGGCCTGCCCCCGGGCATGGAAACCCACGCCTTTGATCCTTTCTGGCGCGCCGATGAATCCCGCGCCCGCATCAGCGGCGGCACCGGCCTGGGCCTGGCCGTCGTCCAAGCCATCGCCCGCGCCCATGGCGGCGACGTGCGCGCCGAACCGGTGACGCCCCAGGGCGTGGCCTTTGAGATCAGGCTGCCGGCGGGGGCGTGACCACGGCATGCATTATAGGGGCATTCTCATGAATGATCAGATCGACGATCTCAGCTTCGTGGGGTTTGTGAGAAATATCCACGTCAATAGGATCAGAACAGATGACGGCGGATTCCGGCTAGACGTCAAAATTCATCTTTTTAATGGCTATGAAGAAAACTCGCCATCCATTGAGATTGAATTCATTGGCGTTGCCGAGATTGAACTCGGCAACGCCAATTTCATGTCATCGAGCCTGATCACAATATATAATATGTCATCGCACCAATTGGATAGAATTAAGTATCATGTTGTTGATGAAGAGGCAAAATTATTTGCATTTTACCGCAGGGAATTCAGCAGAAATTAACTCCCCAGAGCGCATAACTTCCATCACCTCGCGCCATTGGGCAAACGTTTCAGTAATTTAGGCCGCTGGTATAACGCATATAATTTTCATTGATAAATGTGTTTTAGTGGATAAATGTGTTTTAGTGGTAAATATTTTACACGCTCAACTCTCTGGGGGGTGCCATGTTTCTGAGAATATTGATTTGCACGGTTTTCCTAGCGGCGCCGGTTACCACGCTGGCGGCCGAAAAGCCCTGTAAAACAATCAATGCTCATTATGTTTCTGCTTCTTCTCCTCTATATAAGTTGGATTTTGTAGATCTCAAAGGAAAAGAAGAGATCTCTTCGGATGTTGGTATTCATATTCAGAACGGTATAAAAGGGGAGGAAATTTGGTACTTTTTTGACCAGGGAACGACGGCTAGGATATCCTTAATATCGACTACAGATCTTACTGTTAAGGACTGGCATTCGCCTTCTGACGGTGACCCGCGACCTCATGGGGTTGCCCAGTTTATAGCAATGGATTTGAATGGAAAGATTCCAGATCAACCGCCGAAAGCTGATTCGATTGCGCCTCATTATATAATTATACCTGAATTCGTGGGCGGTTTTCGTTTTAGTAAATCCCCATATTCTCCTTCCGCGTTCGTTTTTGAAAAGTGTACGGGCGACTAGAATAGATCGACGGGAATTGGAATCGCCTTTGGGCGTGATTCCCCTCTGGAGTCGTGGCTGATATTGCCCGCAACGTCATCAACCCCACCGTCGCGGCCGATGCCGCCAGGTGATCTCGGCGCACTCAACATTAATTAATTTCCTATGCATTCCGGGCTGCGCGATTAGCCACCTCCCAGCACGGGTCGGCCTTCAGTTCCGCCGACAGGAAATCCAGGAAGGCGCGCAGCTTGGCGGCGGCGTGGCGGCCGGCGGGGTAGACGGCCTGGATGGCGGGCGCCGGGGAGTGGTAGCGCGGCAGCAGGCCTTTCAGCCGGCCGGTCGCCAGGTCGTCACAGATGTCCCAGATGGATTTCATGACGATGCCGGACCCGGCCAGGGCGGCGGCATGGCCGACCTCGCCATCGTTGGTCTGGATCAGGGGGCGGATTTCCACCGCCACCGGCTCCCCCTCCGCTTCCCGGCAGTAGAAACGCCAGGTGGACATGGGCGGGTCGCCCATGACGATGCAGTGGTGGCGCAGCAGGTCTTGCGGCGTCGCCGGCTCGCCATGCTGGGCCAGATAGGCGGGGGCGGCGCAGGGGACGCGGTAGTTGGGCGCCAACATGCGCACCATCAGGCTGCTGTCGGGCAGGGCCGCCTGGCGGATGGCGACGTCGATGCCGGCCTCCACCAGGTCCACCACCGTGTCGGTCACCAGCACCTGCACCCGCACGTCGGGATATTGGGCGTGGAAGCGGGGCAGGCGGGGGGCGATGTGGCGGCGGGCGAAGGCGGCGGTGGCCGTCACCCGCAGCAGGCCGGTGGCGGCGCGCCGGCGGCTGGCCACCAGATCCTGCGCCTCCTCCAAATCGGCCACGATGCGTACACAGCGCTCATGGAACTCCAAACCCTCATCCGTCAGGCTGAAGCGCCGGGTGGTGCGGTTGGCCAGGCGCACGCCCAGCCGTTCCTCAAGCCGCGCCAACCGCTTGGACACCACCGCCAAGGACAGGTCCAGCTCCCGCGCCGCCGCCGACAGGCTGCCCGTGGCGACCACGCGGATGAAGATGGTGATGTCGGTCAGGTTGTCGATCAGCATGGAAAGAACACCGTTGCCAGGGAAAGCGATACTATAGTCGGGCGGACGAAACCGCCCACCTTGGCGTAAGGTGATGGTTCACGGACCGGTCTCCCCCGCCCCGGGCGCTTACTTGGGCGGAGGATCGTGCCGGCATTAATCCTGCACCAGATAGGAAACGCACCCATGAAGACCCGTGCCGCCGTGGCGTTCGAGGCGAAGAAGCCCCTTGAAATCGTGGAAGTGGACCTGGAGGGCCCGAAGACGGGCGAGGTCCTGGTCGAGATCATGGCGACCGGCATTTGCCACACCGACGCCTACACGCTGGACGGCCTGGACAGCGAGGGTCTGTTCCCCTCCATCCTGGGCCATGAAGGCGCTGGCATCGTGCGCGAGGTGGGGCCGGGCGTCACCAGCGTGAAGCCGGGCGACCACGTCATCCCGCTGTACACGCCGGAATGCCGCCAGTGTAAGTCCTGCCTGTCGGGCAAGACCAACCTGTGCACCGCCATCCGCGCCACCCAGGGCAAGGGCCTGATGCCCGATGGCACCAGCCGCTTCAGCTATAAGGGCCAGCCCATTTTCCATTACATGGGCTGCTCCACCTTCTCCAACTTCACGGTGCTGCCGGAAATCGCCGTGGCGAAGATCCGGGAGGACGCGCCCTTCAACACCTCCTGCTATATCGGCTGCGGTGTCACCACGGGCGTGGGCGCCGTGGTGAAGACGGCGAAGGTCGAGCCGGGCGCCAACGTCGTCGTCTTCGGCTTGGGAGGCATCGGCCTGAACGTCATCCAGGGCGCCAAGATGGTGGGCGCCGACAAGATCGTCGGCGTCGACATCAACGACAGCAAGGAGGAATGGGGCCGCCGCTTCGGTATGACCCATTTCGTGAACCCGAAGAAGGTGGAGGGCGACATCGTCCAGCACCTGGTGGCCCTGACCGAGGGCGGTGCCGACTACACCTTCGACTGCACCGGCAACACCGTGGTGATGCGCCAGGCGCTGGAAGCCTGCCATCGCGGCTGGGGCGTGTCCGTCGTCATCGGCGTGGCCGAGGCCGGCAAGGAAATCTCCACCCGTCCCTTCCAGTTGGTGACCGGCCGCGTGTGGAAGGGGTCGGCCTTCGGCGGCGCCCGCGGTCGCACCGACGTGCCGAAGATCGTCGACTGGTACATGAACGGGAAAATCCAGATCGACCCGATGATCACCCACACCCTCAGCCTGGATGAGATCAACAAGGGCTTCGACCTCATGCACGCCGGCGAGTCCATCCGCTCGGTGGTGGTGTATTGATTTGATCCACCGTCAGGACCGGGCGCGGCCGCCGCGCCCGGTCTTCTCATGTCTGGAGTCACCTCATGACCCTTGAGACCGTATCCACCAGCCGCAGTCACGGCGGGACCCAGGGCGTCTATCGCCACGCTTCGGCCGAGACCGGCACGCCCATGGTGTTCAGCGTCTTCCTGCCGCCGCAGGTGGCCCAAGCAGCAGAGGGGGATGGCGCCAAGCTGCCCGTGGTCTGGTACCTGTCGGGCCTGACCTGCACCCACGCCAACGTCACCGACAAGGGGGAGTTCCGCCAGGCGGCAGCCGACCTGGGCCTGATCATCGTCTGCCCCGACACCAGCCCCCGGGGCGAGGGCGTGGCGGACGACACCGCCTGGGACATGGGCCAGGGGGCGGGCTTCTACGTTGATGCCACCCAGGCGCCCTGGGCGCCGCATTTCCGCATGTGGTCCTACGTGACCAAGGAATTGCCAGAGGTGGTGGCCGCCAACTTCCCCGTCGACATGGACCGCCAGGGCATCACCGGCCATTCCATGGGCGGTCACGGCGCCCTGACCGTGGCGCTGCGCCACCCCGGCCGCTTCAAGTCCGTCTCCGCCTTCGCGCCCATCGTGGCCCCCACCCAGGTGCCGTGGGGGCATAAGGCGCTGCCCGGCTACCTGGGCGATGACCCGGCCGCCTGGCGTCGGCATGATACCGTCGCCCTGATCGAGGACGGCGCGCGGGTGCCCGACTTGCTGGTGGACCAGGGCACGGCCGACAGCTTCCTGGAAAACCAGCTGCGGCCGGAACTGCTGCGCCAGGCCTGCGCCGCTGCCGGCATTCCCCTGACCCTGCGGCTGCAGGAGGGCTACGACCATTCCTACTTCTTCATCTCCACCTTCATGCGCGACCATCTGGAATGGCACGCGGAACGGCTGAAGGCCTGAGCGCGTTCTGTCTTCCAGCACCGTTGACGTTTCCCGGGCGTGCCCCACCTATGGCGGGGCCGCCCGTTTCATGTCGGGCGGCGGCGAGACGGTCCAGGCCGTTGGGCCAAGGCGATACAGGTGAGGAGGGAACGATGGCGAAGCAGGGCCGCATCCGCGTGGGCATCGGCGGCTGGACGTACGAGCCCTGGCGCGGCGCCTTCTACCCCGATGGCCTGACGCAGAAGCGGGAGCTGGAATATGCCAGCCGCCAGCTGACCTCCATCGAGATCAACGGCACCTATTACGGCTCGCAAAAGCCGGAGAGCTTCGCCAAGTGGCATGACGAGACACCGGACGACTTCGTCTTCGCCCTCAAGGGCCCGCGCTTCACCACCAATCGCCGCGTCCTGGCGGAGGCGGCGGAGTCCGTGCAGCGCTTCATCGACAGCGGCGTGCTGGAGCTGAGGGACAAGCTGGGCCCCATCAATTGGCAGTTCATGCCGACCAAGAAGTTCGACCCTGAGGATTTCGGCGCCTTCCTGGCCGCCCTGCCGGCCGAGGCCGGGGGCCGGGCGCTGCGCCACGCGGTGGAGGTGCGGCACGACAGCTTCCGCGATCCGCAGTTCGCGGCGCTGGCGCGCCGGCACGGTGTCGCCGTCATCCACGCCGCCGACAGCGACTATCCGGAAATCGAAGTGGACACCGCCCCCTTCATCTACGCCCGCATCATGGGCACGACGGAGGGGGAGGAGAAGGGCTACAGCGAGGCCGCCCTGGACGCCTGGGCGCAGAAGGCCAAGACCTGGGCGTCGGATGGCAAGGACGTCTACCTCTACGTCATCAGCGGCTACAAGGTGCGCAACCCCGCCGCCGCCATGGCCCTGATCGAGCGCCTGGGCTGAGGGGACCGATGCCGGCCGACCTTTTGGCGGGGCTGGAACCGCCCCCGCCGGTACGGGAAGAGCTGGGGCCGGGCGCCGTGGTGCTGCGCGGCCGGGTGCTGGGCGTGGTGCCGGCGCTGCTGGCCGCTGTGGAACATGTGGCGGAGGTGGCCCCCTTCCGCCACATGGTGACGCCCGGCGGCTTTGAAATGTCGGTCGCCATGACCAATTGCGGCCCCGCCGGCTGGGTCACCGACCGGGCTGGCTACCGCTACGCCGCCCACGACCCCATGACCGGCCGGCCCTGGCCTGCGATGCCGGACGTGCTGCGCGATCTCGCCCAGGCGGTGGCGGAAGAGGCGGGGTATCCCGGCTTCCAACCCGATGCCTGCCTGGTCAACCGCTATGAACCGGGGGCGCGGCTGACGCTGCACCAGGACAGAGATGAGCGGGACAGGGGGCATCCCATCGTGTCGGTGTCCCTGGGCCTGCCCGCGATCTTCCAGTTCGGCGGGCTGAAGCGCACGGATCCCGTCCGGCGCATCCCCTTGGCCCATGGCGACGTCGTGGTCTGGGGCGGCCCTTCGCGCCTGTTCCATCACGGAATCCTGCCGCTGAAGGAAGGGACGCATCCGGTGCTGGGCGCGCGGCGCCTGAACCTGACGCTGCGCCGGGCGCTATAGGCTGGCGCGTGACGAGCGGACGGAACTTTCCGGCAGGGTAGCCGGCAGGGTGGCGCAGCCGTACAGCACGGCGCGGCACATGGCGCGATAATGGGTGGTCAGCATGTCATCCGGGACGGCCGACAGGTCTTGGGTCACGGCGCGGCCGCCATCGGACAGGGTCTGCGCCGCCATGGCGTGGGTGAACTCTGGCGACAGGCACAGCAGGCCATCCCCCTCCAGTTCCCGCAGCAACTTTTCCAGCAGGGACTGGAAATGGGCCGCCGCCTCGACCATCTGGTCGCGGCAGCGCTTCAGCACCTCCGCCGTCAGGTCGATGATGTGGGGAGACTTGGCCAGGACGCGGCGGGTGTAGCCATAGCGCACGTCCATGACCTCGGTGATGATGTCCAGGGCGCTGCCGCCCGCCTGGCGCACGCGGCCCCCCGCCTCCAGCCCCGCGCGGATCAGCATGGTGTTCTCATGCCAGGTGCTGGCCTTGAAGGCGTCTTCCTTGTTACGGAAATAATGGTACAGCGCGCGGCGTGTGAAGCCACAGGCCTCGGCCAGATCCACCATGGTCAGATCGCTGTAGCCGTAAGTCAGAAAGGCCCGGCGCACCCGCGTCAATAATTCGGTACCGGGCTTTAGTGTCTTTTCAGCCATTTGCTTAGCCGCGTCTGTCGTTCATCCCGAAAAGGCGCCATTACTAATGGCGCGGTGACCCCGACGCACCGGGGCAGATGCATTAACTCTTCCTACAGTGGCAAGATCATGGCGATGTCGCCTACCGCGCGGATATACGCCGATGGTGGATCATCCTTCGGCGCCACCGATACCTCCCCTCCATCCTATCGTTTATGCCTCCGGTCCCGCCTGGGGCTATCGTGCGGCGCGGACGGAACCAGTGGCGAAAGGGCGCCCCCATGAGGATCATCTTGACCGGTGCCGGTGGCTTCGTCGGCGGCCATCTGGCGCGCCGCCTTCTGGCTCAGGGCCTGGACGGTCGGGTGGTGGAGCGGCTGGTGTTGGCCGACCTCGATCCGCCCATATGCGACGATGTCCGCGTGTCCCGGGTCGCGGGCGACCTGTCGGACCCGGCCGTGCGGGCCCGATTGGTGGCGGACGGGGCTGATGTGCTGTTCCATTTGGCGGCCCTGCCTGGTGGCGCGGCGACGCGCGACCCCGCGCTGTCGCGCAAGGTGAACCTCGACGGCACGCTGTCCCTGATCGAGGCTGTGGCCGACGCCAAGGGCGGGGGCGAACCGCCACCCCGCGTGGTGTACACCAGCACCATCGCCGTCCTGGGCCATCCCCTGCCGACGCTGGTGGATGACGCCACGCCGCCGCAGCCGGCCATGACCTATGGCACGCACAAGCGCATGGTGGAATTGGCCTTGGACGACTACCGCCGGCGCCGGGTGGTCGATCCCGTGGCCATCCGCCTGTCCGGCATTCTGGCCCGGCCGGGCGGGGCCTCGGGCCTGAAGTCCGCCTTCATGAGCGATGTATTCCATGCCCTTGCGGCGGGGCGGCCCTATACCTGCCCGGTGTCGCCCGGCGCCACCATTTGGGCCATGTCGCTGGACCGCTGCGTCGACAATCTTCTGCACGCCGCCACCGTCGACGGCGCGCTGCTGCCTGGCGCCGTGACCCTGCCCGCGCTGCGCGTTCCCATGGGCACGCTGGTGGACGCCATCGCCCGCCGCACCGGGGCGGATGCCCGCTTGGTCGATTACGCCCCCGATGCGGCCTTGGAGGCCGCGTTCGGCGCGTATCCCCCCTTGGCGACGCCGGTGGCCGATGCCGCCGGCTTCCGCCATGATGGTACGGTGGACGCACTGGTGGCCTCCGCCTTGGCCACGCTCTAAAAACCTCTCTTCGCACGCTGGTCGGGGACACCTCCACCGTTCGCCGATGCCGTGGCGCGCGGGTGCCGTCACGCGCCCGCGCGTCCATGCATTTTGGCCGAAAGCCTGCAAATCTGCCGGGGGCTTTTCTGCGAAGGAAGGCTTGACGGCTATTAAGACGATTAATATGATAAAACGACCTGGCGCTGGTCCGTCCAAGCGACAATCACGTCCACTTCCGGTGGGACGGAATTTCGCTTGGGGGCGTGAGCCATGATGGGTGCGGGAACATCCCGCCCATAAAAGCCGGTCTGCCCTCGGGCGCCGCCACAAGAAACATGAAGGGGGAGGGACATGCGCAAGCAATCCCAGAGAGTCTATTTGCATTCAATCGCCACCCGTTTCCGGGCGGGCGTCAGCTTGGTCGCCCTCGCAGCCGTGGCCACCGCCTTGGCCGCCGGTTCCGCCCAGGCGCAGAGCGCCGCGTCGGCGCCCAGCGATGACCTGCAGGAAATCGTCGTCACCGGCCTGCGCGCCAGCCTGCGCGACGCGCTGGAGCAGAAGCGCACCACCGACATGGTGTCGGAGGCCATCTCCGCCAAGGACATCGGCCAGCTGCCCGACGTGACCATCGCCGAGGCGCTGGTGCGTCTGCCCGGCCTGAACGGCACGCGCGACCGGGGTAACGAAAGCCAGGCTGTCATCCGTGGCCTGGGGCCGCGCCTGGCCTTTGGCACCGTGGACGGGCGCGAGGTCGCGTCCAGCGAGCCGGACCGTAATATCCGCTATGAGCAGTACCCTTCGGAACTGCTGACCGGCGTGCAGGTCTACAAGGCGCAATCCGCCGACCTGATCGCGGGCGGCATCGCCGGCACGGTCAACCTGCAGACCATCCAGCCGCTGGATTACACCGGGCCGCAGTTCGTCGGCCGTTTCGGCGCCGTCTATTATGGCGCTGCCGCCGATCTGCCCAGCTACAGCCCCGTGGGCTACCGCGGCAGCGCCACCTATGTTGGCAAGATCAATGACAAGGTGGCCTTCGCGCTGGGCGGCACGGTGCAGCAGCAGAAGAACGGCTACGCCTCCATCCAGGGCTGGGGCTACAACTCCGGCGCCGATGCCGGCGACCTGAACGGCGATGGAGTCAAGGATCCCACCCCGTGGGGCGCCCAGACCGCCGTCACCCGCATCGACGAACTGCGCAAGGGCGCGTTGGGCGTGCTGCAACTGCGGCCCACCGACAGCCTGGAAATCAAGATCGACGCCTTCTATTCCAAGTTCCACATCGTCGAGAACCAGAACCAGCAATGGTTCCAGAACTGGGGCAACTGGGACAATTCCAACGCCGGCAACTACAGCAACGTCAAATATGAGAACGGCGACGTCGCCGGCGGTACGGTTGCCTGGAACTATCTGCGCAACGTCATCGCCCGCTACGACCAGGACAACTCCGTCTTCAACACCGGCACCAACGTCAAGTGGACGGCGGACAAGTGGACTGTCACGGGCGACGTCTCCTACAGCTACGCCAGCCGCGACAACGTCTGGAACGCGCTGTACATCGACAGCACCAGCCCGGTCACCAGCACCTTCGACTTCCGCTCCGGCGTGACGCCGTCGCTGTCGGTCGTTGGCAGCCCGCTGGCCAATGGCCAGCTGTCAGTGGCGCAGGGCAACAACACCGGTCCCGACCATCTGCGGGACAGCCTGGGCGCCGGTCGCCTGGACGTGACGCGCGACCTGGACAGCAGCGTGCTGAAGGCGTTCGATTTCGGCGTGCGCGTCGCCAACCGCACCAAGTGGTACAGCGCTTACAACTGGACGCAGACCCCGACCAGCACCACCATCCCCTCCAGCATGCTCAGCACCTTCACCGTGTCGGGCTACACCATGCCGGCGCTGCTGGACGGCGATTTTGACAGCCTGGTCAACAAGACCCTGGGCGGGCTGAACAGCAGCCTGGCGACGCAGGACCTGTCACAGCAGTGGCATGTCAATGAGAAGACGGAGGAAGGCTACGCCAAGCTGCGGTATGACACCGACCTGTTCGGCGTGCCGGTCACCGGCAATGTCGGCGTGCGCGTCATCCATGTCGACACCACCAGCGGCGCCTTCCAGTCCGTCAATGGCGGCCCCTACAGCCCGGTCAGCGTCGACAACAGCTATACCGAGCCGCTGCCCAGCCTGAACATGAACTTCCAGGTGGCGCCGGATCAGACCCTGCGCCTGGGCCTGTCGCAGGCCATCAGCCGTCCGCCGCTGGACGAGTTGCGCGCCAGCCGCAGCCTGGACACCACCGGCAACACCCCCACGGGCAGCGGCGGCAATCCGAAGCTGCAGCCCTACAAGGCCAAGCAGATCGACCTGTCCTACGAGTGGTACTTCCGGCCCGAAGCGCTGGTCGCCGTCGCCGGCTATTACAAGTACCTGGACAGCAACGTCGGCTATAAGACCGCCATCCAGAACATCAATGGCGTCCCTTACCAGATGATCAGCCCGTTCAACGGCAGCGGCGGTTTCATCCGGGGTGCCGAGTTCACCTTCCAGACGCCGTTCTTCTTCCTGCCGGAACCGTTGCAGAACTTCGGCATCTATTCCAACTACGCTTATGTGAACAGCAACGTTCACGAATACGCCCCCGTGAACAACCCGCTGGCGGCCAATGGCTTGGCCCGGCACACGGCGACGGTGGACCTGTGGTACAACCACGCCGGCGTGGAGGCCCGCCTGGGCTACAAGTACCACAGCCGTTTCACCACCATTTACGGCTGGGACGCCACGCAGCTGACGACGCTGGAGGCGGAAAGCACGCTGGACTTTAGCGCCGCCTATCAGTTGAACGACAACATCGGCTTCCGCTTCCAGGTCAACAACCTGACGAACGAGCCGCTGCGCCTCTACTTCGACAACATGCCGGACCGTCTGGCCCGCTATGAGAAGTACGGCCAGCGCTACTCCTTCGATGTGACGTTCAAGTACTGAGCGCCCGTTCGTTCCCAGTGAGTGTGTTTCCCTAGTTTTCTCTCTACTCCTCCCGGCCGGGGCGCACCATCGCCCCGGCCTTTTTTCGCGTAAATCTTAAAGGGTGACCTAGTCGCCTGTGAAGAATGGTGCTGATTGGCTCAATTGGAGCTGATCAGGGCCATTTTGCTTTGGACTTGGAGAGCCAGGAAGAGGGCACGCCAAAGGTATTTGAGCCACCTGACGAGGAGGTGGAAGTTGAAGCCGGCGGCGGCGAGGATGGCGTTGATGCGGTCGCCGCTGCGTCCCTTGAGATAGTTCCGCCCCATGCGGTGTTCGGCCTTGAGGTGGCCGATAATGGGCTCGATGGCGGCGCGGCGCTTCATCTCTCGTTTGATGGCGGCGGTTGTCCTTCGGACCTGGCCGGTGATCCAGACCTTGAACTTGTTGGGATGGTCGTGCCCGCGATAGCCCTTATCGACGTGGACCCGGTCTGGATCGCGCCCGGTGTTGGCCTTGATGTCGGCGACGGCCTTGGCGAGGGTGTGTCCGTCGAAGGGGTTGCCGTGGATGGCCTGGGCATGGAGGACAAAAAGCCCTCCCTTGGGCTTGGTGATGGGGACGGCGACGCTGACCTTGCAACCGAACTCGTAGGGGGCGCGGGCCTTGCCCTTGCCGATGCATTCGACCTCGGGGGCGTGGAGGGAATAGACCTTCTGCCCGCGCTGGCGCTGGGTCTGCATGCTGATCTTGATGGCCAGGTCACGTAAGGGGCCATAGTGGGCCAGGAGTTCCGGGGCCTCGGCGTCCCCCTTGGCGGCGATCTTGCGGTTGATGTCGCGGATGAGGCGGCCCAGGCGGGTACGCAGGAACTTCAGTTGGCGATTGGCCCGCTTGTGCTGGTGGGCGTGGGTGTAGCGGCCGACCATGATGGCGGCCTTCTTGGCCACGCGCAGATAGCTCTGGCGCAGCGTGATGCCGTTGTCCTTGGCGAAGGCGACCAACTTCTCGATGGCCTTGGGCTGGACGGTGGTGTCCACCGCCACCCGCGCCAAGTCCTTGGTGCTGAGAGCGCCGGTGGCCTGGGCCACCCGCAGGCTCTCCTGGATCAGTGCCGCCAGCCGTTCCTCGCCCAGACGCTGGCGCCAGCGGGACATCGACGACCGGTCGAAAGGCAGGTCGTGGCGGAAGACCTCCTCGCCGCAGAAGAACTGGAAATAGGGGTTCTCCGCCCAGCGGGCGGTCAGCACCTCGTCGGACAGATTGTGCATGTGCTTCAGGATCAGCAGGCCTGCCATCAGCCGGACCGGCAGCGGCGGCTGGCCCGGGCCGCCCTTGTAGACGCCCCCCAGACGCTGTTCCAGGAAGCCCCAGTCGATCTTCCCCGCCAGCACCACCAGTGGATGCTTCAGGTCGATGATCTGGTCCAGGGCTGGACGCAGAAGGTCTTTCTGTCGGGTATCCCGTGGTCGTGACATGGCCTGTTCCCACCGCTGTTCACAGGGGGAATCGAAATCACGAAACGGCCCAAAAGGGGATCCCCAAATCGCAAGAAAGCGGAGGTCGAGCCCCCGCTTTCCTGCAAATCCGATTACTGATCGGGCGCTGAAACACTCACTGTGCCAAAGCGTTAGCGATCATGCACGGACGACGACCTACTCAAGCACCGGCCGCATGAAACTGCGTTCATAGCTGAGGATGCTGCGGTTGCGCGCCTCCAGGGCGAAGGCGGCCTGGCAGTCGGGGTCAGCGGCCGCGCGGCGGCGGTAATCCTCATAGGCTGCCAGGCTGGGGAAGCTGAACAGGGCTAAGGCGATGTTGTTCGCGCCTTCCGCCGGCAGGAAATAACCGTGGTGGGTGCCGCCCATGCGGGTCACCAAGGAAATCCACAGGCGGGCATACTCTTCGAATTCCGCCACTTTGTAGGGATCAAGGACATAGCGGACATGGCAGGTGATCACGATTGCAGGCTCTGGGCTGTGGTCCAAGGGGGCTTACCTTGGACCACTCCCCCGCGAGCCGTCCACCTCACCGCACGGCCAAGCTCACCGCCGCCAGGCCCGCGCCGTCCGCAGTGACGGCCGCCCCCTTCAGGCTATCGCCGATGCGGATCAGGAAGCTGGCGGTGCCAGCCTCTGTTGGCACATGGTTCGGGCTCATCAGCGTCAGGTGGCCGTTGAGGCCCAAGTGAATGTCGGTGCCGGTGGTGGGAACCGCCGTGCCGTCGGCGTCGACTAGGCGGGCGCGGACGAACAGCACGTCGTTATGGCCGGGGGCGGGGGCGACACCCTGGGTGTCCAGGGACAGTTCCAGGTGATGCGGCGCGCCGGGGGTGCGCACCTGCTGGTGGGCGACGGCGCGGTCGCCGATATAGGCCACCGCTTCCAGCGTTCCGGGCTCGAAATGATCCAGATGGAAGGTGAAGGGTGGGTGGCGCAAGTGACTGGACAGGCGGTTGCTGTCGGGGGATTGGCGGGCGATCAGCCGGCCGTTCAGACGTAGCTCCACGGCGTCGGCGTTGCTGTAGACCCGCACCGCCGGGCTGCTGTCCGGTGTCCAGCGAGAGGATATGTGGACCATGGCGCCGCCACCATCGGCGTTGGCGTCGCGCTGGCTCATGAAGAAATAGGCGGCCGGCTTGGGCAGCCGGTCGATGCTGTAGACGCCCGAGGTTTCCAGGTCGGGAGCGTAGCCGCGGTTGTAGTCGAACATGCCCCAATAGCCGTCGCCCACGGCAGTCAGGCCGAGGTTGTCGTTGTGCGCCTCCTGCACGTTGGTCGCCTGTTGCAGCAGGCCCTTCTCCGGTCCGCCCAGCTCTTGCCGGCTGCTGCGTTCCTGGGGCAGCAGGTCGCCCCACTGGCCCTGCTGGAAGCCGGCGTTCATGGCGTAATACTCCCAGTCGCCGTATTCGGAGACGATCAGGGGCTTGTCCGGGGCGGCGGCCGGCGCCTCCTTGCCGGTTACCGGCAGGCGGTGCTGGCGGGCCTGGAGGTAGATGTCGTAGGCGCGCGGCATCCAGCCGGCGGAGTAGACGCCGGGGCCGGGCAGCTCCTCATGCACCGTGGCGTGCAGCGCATCCACCAACGCGTCCGCCATGGGGGATTCGTTCAGGGAGCATTCCCAGGCCAGCACGCTGGCATGGTTGCGGTCGCGGCGGATCATGTCGCGGCAGGTGCGCACCACCTGGGCGGCGAAAGCGGGGTCCTGGGGGGCGTACTGCCAGCCGGGAATGCCGTCCAGCACCAGCAGGCCCACCTCATCCGCCGTGTCCATGAAGGCCGGGTCCTGGGGATAGTGCGACAGGCGTACATAGTCGAACCCGGCGGCCTTGATCAGGCGGGCCTCCCGGCGGCTGGCCTCCGGTGACAAGGCATAGCCGACATAGGGGTATTCCTGGTGGCGGTTGACACCGCGCAAGAAGGTTTTCCGCCCGTTCAGCCACAGCCCGTCCTTGGTCATGACGATGCCGCGCAGGCCGACGCGGGTGCGGCGGCTGTCCACCGCTTTGCCGTTGGCGGTCACCGTCGTTTCCAGGTCGTACAGCGCCGGATCGTCCAGGGACCAGAGGTGGGGGTTGGCCACCGAGAGACCCTGCGGCAGGGATAGCGCGGCGCCCGGGGCCAGGGAAGCGGTCCTGCTGGTTCCCCACGCCGCCGTCTTGCCATCCCGCACCAGGCGCTGGGTGATGGTGATTCGTTGCGCCTGGGCGCTGTCGTTGCGCACCTCCGTCGTCACGGTCAGGTCGGCGCGGGCGGCGTCCACATCGGTCTGCCGCACGACGATGCCGCCGCCGGCCACATGGTCGGCCAGCATCTCATCGGTGATGTGCAAGGGCCCGCGCACGCTGAGCGTGGCGCCCCGGTACAGGCCGCCATAGGTGTTGAAGTCCAGGTCCTTCAGGGGCTTCGGGCCCGTCACCGCGTTGTCGCGGTTGTCCAGATGCACCACCACTTCGTTCTCGCCGTCCGCCTTCAGCCCGTCCGTCAGGTCCAGGGTGAAGGGCAGGAAGCCGCCCAGATGGGTGGTCAGGTGGCGGCCATTCAGCCAGATGTCGGCCACGTTCATCGCGGCCTCGAACCGCAGGGTCACCCGCTGCCCCTGCCAGGCCGGGTCGGTCTTGAAGCGCTTCACGTAGAAGGCATCGCCCTGCCATTGCGGCCGACCGGCCGACTGGATGATGCGTGCCTCCAGGTGCGCGGTATGGGGCAGGCGCACGGCCTCCCATGTCCAGCCCGCTTGGGGCAGGGCGTCACGGCCGAGGGCGGGGCCGCTTTCCACGCGGTGGAATTGCCAGCCGTCGTTAAAGGCGATGTCGGTGGCCAGGGCGGAGACGGAACTGGCCAACAGGGCGGCCAAGCTCAGGAGGGGGGTCTTCAACATCAACGGCCGGCTTTCGCGGTAAGGGTCGTGGCGGCGGTGACGGTGCGGGCGGCGACGCCCTCCGTCGTGGCCGGCAGCAAGGGGTGATCAAACCCCGGCCCGTCGAACAACTGGTAATGGATGGTCGTGCCCGGCATCACGGCGGCGTGGATGTCCACCTGGCCGTCCTTGGCGCTGACCGGGAAGCTGCCGGCGCCATTGTCCAGGAAGTCCGCCCAGAAATAGGGCGTGGCGCCGGCCGGTACGCTCAGGCGGAAGGTGACCGGCACCGGCGTGGGGTAGGTCGCGCCGACATAATCCCAGCCGGGCAACGCGGCGTGCCGGGCGCCATAGCCGAACAGGGCGGCGTTGCCCCAGGTGGTGCCTTCGCCCCAGCGGGTGCGGCACCGGGTGGCCACCCAGTCGGGCGCCCAATAGACCACGCCGATGCCACCATTGGCCAGCGTGGTGCGGGTGACATCCAGCAGATAGGCCCGCTGCCCCGCCGGCGTGGCCGGATAGGCGGGATCCAGGCTGTCCTCCCCGAGCACGCTGGGCGACGCGCTGCTGGGTTCCAAGGTCCAGGGATAGGCGGTTTCCACCAGCAGCACCCGCTTGTTGAAGCGGGCGGCCAGGCGGTTGACGGTGCGGCCCATGACCGCCATCGGCTGACGCGACCATTTGCGGTAATAGCTGAAGCCGATGATGTCGAAGTCGGTGACCCCGGCGGCCTCGGCATCCGCGAACCACGCCTCGAGGTTCTCCGGCTGCGCCACATGCAGCATGATCTGGATGGGGTGGCCGGTGGCGGCCGCCGTCTCGCGCACCGCTTGGATGCCGGCGTTCAGCAGGGCGGCGTTGCGGGCCCAGCGGATGGGTTTGCCCTCCGTCTTCGGTGCCCGCAGGATGTCGCCATTGGTCTCGTTACCCACCTGCACCATGTCGGGTGTCAGGCCGTCGGCGGCCAGGGTCGCCAGGGTGTCGCGGGTGAAATCATGGACCGCCTGGACCAACCGCGCCTGGTCCAATCCCGCCCACGCCTTGGGGATGGGCTGGTTGTCGCCATCGGCCCAGTCATCGGCGTAGTGGAAATCCAGCAGCACCCGCAGGCCGGCCTCATGCGCCAGGCGGATGCTTTTCTTCACATCGTCCAGGGTGCTGTAGCGGGTCCAGTCCGGGCTGTTCCACAGGCGGATGCGGGCCAAGGTGCCGCCATGGTGGCGCAATATCTGGAAGGGATTGGCCGTCTGGCCGTTGTCGGTGTAGACGGCGCCGCAATCGGCCATCTCATTGGCGAAGGACAGGTCGGCGCCCAGGTAGGGCGGTGGTGCCGCGGCGAAGGCGGCGGCCGATGACAGCAACAGGGTGGCCAGGGCGGCGGCGGCCGGCGGCATCAGGCGGGACAGGTGCAGGGACAAGGACAGCCTCACTTCCGGGCTTCGGGAACCCCCCTCCCAGGGGCGCGTTCTTCTCAGGCCCGGCCGGGGCGCGAGCGCCCTTTTTATCATATAAATAAGATCGTGCTGTCAACCGTCCCGGCCGTGACAAGGACGGGGTGGGCGTTGCCGCCCACCCCGTTCTCAATCACGGGCCGCACCCGCCACGGCCCCGACCGGAACGGTCACTCGGCCGGGGTGGGCGGTGCGCCGCTGGCCAGGCGCAGGATTTCCGACGGGATGTCCCGTTCCGGTAGCACCACCTGCACCAGCCAGACATGGTCCGGGTCGGCCTTCACGTCCGCCAGCGCCTGTTCCAGATGCTCCAGCGTGGTGACGCGGGAGGCCTTGGCGCCCAGGGCGCGGGCGAACTCCGCATACTCCCACTTTGGGATTTTGTTGTAGGCGTTGAAGGGCTGGTCATCGGTGTAGGTCGCCGAATTGGTCAGCGCCTGCTCGATGCCATAGATGGCGTTCTCCATGATGAAGACGACCGGGTTGCGGCCGTAATGCGCCATGCTGGAGATGGTCTGCGCCACCATCTGGAAGCCGCCGTCGCCGGCGAACACCACCGGTCGGGCGCTGGGATCGGCCACCGACAGGCCGAAGCCGGCGGCCGAGGCATAGCCGATGGCGCCCCAGGCCGCCTGGCTGACGAAGCCGTTGGCGCGGTTCACCGGGATGTTGCAGCTGACATACATGCTGCTGCTTTCGTCCGGCACCAGGGTCATGTCGGCCTCCACCCATGTCTCCATGCGCTGGAAGAAGCGGGCATAGGTGATGAGATCGGGCGGGAAGGGCCTGTAGTCCGGGTCGATGGTGGCGGGGCCCTTGGTGGCCCAGGGTTGGCGCGCCGGCTGGTCCGCCAGGGCGGTGGCCAGGGCCGCCAGGAAATCGGCCAGCGGCACGCTGCTGTAGGTGGCGGCGCCGATGCGCACGCTGTTGTCATAGGCCACGATCATGGTGTCGAAATCGGCCTCCATGATCTCTTCGTAATCATCGGTGATCAGGTCGCCGGTCACCACCAGCAGGTCGGCGTCCTTCACCGTCTGATAGGTCGTATAGGTGGATGAGGGCCCGGTATAGGTGCCGACGAAGCCCTCCGTCGTTTCCGCCAGCACACTCTTGGCCAGCAGGCTGGTGACGTAGGGCAGGCCGGTCTGGACGCGCAGGTCCCGGAAGGCGTCTTGCAAGCCATAGCGCTGCAGCTCGATGCCAGCCCAGAACAGGGGCCTTTCGGCGGCGGTGATGTGGGCGGCGGCGGCCGCCGCCGCCTGGGTTATGGCCGCTTCGTCACGCGGCAGTTTGGGCACCGCCAGCGGACCCTGTGGGCGGGCACACTCCGCATCCCACAGATTGCGCCACAGTTCCAGGTAGACGGGCCGCTTGTAGGCCAGCGCCAGGCCCAAGGCGCGGTCGATCTCCGCCGGGGCGTGCGCCGCGTCGCGGATGATCTCCGCGGCCACGGTGATGTGCTGGTAGGCGTCGCGGTCGGCGCGGTAGTTGCCGGTGGCGTGATGCAGCAGGATCTTGTAGGTGCGGGCGAAGGGCCGGTCGGTGGCGGCGGTGCCGGGGCTGCCGGAGATAGCGACCACCGGCAGCCGCTCCACATAGGATCCCGCCACCGGATTGACCAAGGAGAAGGCGCCCACGCCATAGGTGACGGCGGCGCATCCCACGCCCCGCAGGCGGGCGTAGGCGTCGGCGGCATAGCCGGCCTCCAGCTCCGATCGGCAGCCCAGGCGCGTCAGGGGCGTATCCGGGTTGCGGGCCGGGTCGTCGATGTAATCGAACCAGCGGGCGACATAGTCGCCTGGTACGGTGAACACGTCGCGCAACCCCACCTCATAGAGGCGCTGGATGAGGTAGTCACTGACGGTGAAATAATCGGGTAAGGGGTTCATGGCTCACGCCCTCGGGCAAAAGACGGGGATGGGGCCGGGGCCGATGGCGCCGCCGGCCCGCTCGACAGGGGTGGAGAAGGGGATCAGGGTCCCAGGATCTTTTCCGGCGGCAGGCCCGTCAGGTACTCCGGCCAGGGCAGGTGGAACTTGTCGCGCAGGACATGCTCCGCCGTTTGCAGGCAGCCCTCGACCCAGCCCTGGTTGTTGGAATAGGCCTCGCCGCAGATGTAGACCTTCTCCGCCGCCAGCGGCTGGCGGATCTTGGGCATCAGCAGGTTGTAGCGGAAGCCGGCCTTCCATTCGTGCCAGCCGCCGCCGTAGGGGTCGCCCGACCAGTCGTGGTAGATGGCGGAATAGGGCTGGTCCACGTCCACTAGGCCATGGACCTCCAGGATCTGGCGGTGGGCGCTGGACACCATGGCGTCGGTGGCGATGCACTCCGCCAGGGGCACCACGCGCTGATCGTCGCCGGTGGCGGCCGCTTCTTCCTTGGCCAGCGGCGTCACGTTCTTCGGGCGGCGGCCGACGAAAGGCGGGCCGTGCTCCAGGCCCTTCCAGAAGGGGACGGTGGTGATGTCGTTGTAGGACGCCATCAGCAGCGAACGGGTGTTGCCCTTCTCCCCGCCCGGCTGGTCCTCTTCCGTGCCGAAATAATAGATCTGGCGCACAGGCAGGTCGGTGATGGACCGGCCCGCCACCAGGTTCATGGCCCGCCACCACGGATAATCATAGGCCAGCAGCAACTTGAAGGCGTCCTGGATCAGGACGCTGGACAGCATCTCCTTCACGCCCTTCTGATCCCACCCCTCCCAGTCGATCAGTTCCAGGGAGCGGCGGGGCAGGCCCAGGATGATGTCGCGGGCATGCACGATTTCCGGCGGCACCCCCTCCTTGTCCTTGGTCTCCTCATGCACGCCGCCGAAATCGGTGTCGACCACGCGGGTTTCGGTGACGATGAAGGTCAGCTTGTAATGGCCGTCGGCGTCCTTCTCGATCTTGGCCAGGCGCCGGTTCATGTGGATTTCGGCGCCCTGCTCGGCCGCCTGCTCCGCCAGGGTCAGGGGCAGGCGCTGATAGCCGCCGGTGATGGCGCGGAAGCCGTCGGTGTTGGCGTATTCCGTGGCCGGCAGCTGCGCCACCGCGTTGGCGTTGGCGACGTTGGCGTCATAGCCGCCGGCGTCCTTCATGAACTGGTAGGCCTCGGAACTCAGGGTCTGCGACATCAGGTTCCAGAAGCCGTAGGTGTACAGCGGGTGGCCGTAGACCCGCGTCTCCATCCACTGTTCCAGGCTCAGGTTCTGGTTGTTGGGCACCAGCAGGTTCATGGCGAAGACCTGCAGGTCGTTCACCGTCTTGCCGCGTTCGTTCCAGCTGAGGTTGTAGGGCACCTGGGCGGGGTCGGACTGCTGCTTGACCAGCAGGTGCTTGCCCCGCAGGTACAGGATGTTCTCCTTCTCGCCGATGGGCTGGCCATCGGCGCCCTTCTCGGGGTTGCCCATGAGGAAGACATGGCTGGGCAGGTCCAGCGCCTCGATCAGGTTGCTGACCATGGGCTGGTTGGAGGTGGGGTCGTCCTTCTCCGGCACGATGTAGCGCATGCCGCCCAGCTCGGCCGCCACATTGGGCATGCCGGGAAAGGTCTTGGTGTACAGCCGGCCGCCGATGCGGTCGCTGTATTCGAACAGGGCCACGCGCCGCTGGCCTTCCTTCAGGCCCTGCGGCCCCGTCAGGCGCCAGGCGCAGTAGGTGCCGGCGACACCGCCGCCGATCACCGCCACGTCCAGGATTTTGCTCATCCGATATCCTCCCAAGGGCGCCGGCCGCACCGTGAGGCCGGCGAACCATCGGGGGAAGATACTCGTTATGCGAGCATAGTGAAAATCAATGCTTCGTTAACGGGCATTTGCAGCAGTGTGGCCGCTCACGCCCCGCCCGGCGTCCGGCGCCAGTCTCCAGGCGTCATACAGGCTGAGCAGCACGGCCGCGCCCATGACGAAAAAGGCGTTGCGGAAGTCGATCAGGTCGGCGTGCCCCTGGGGATGACCCCGGAGAAAGGCCCCCAGGTTCAGCGCCAGGGCGCCCGTGACCACACCCAGGCCCGAGGTCAGCTGCCCCAGCATGGCGGCCAGCGTGTTGGCGGCCGACACCTCCTCCTTGGGCACGTCGGCGAACTGGATGGTGCTGATGCTGGTGAACTGCATGGAGCGGAACAGCCCGCCCAGGAACAGCACCACGCCCACCACCGCTTTGGGCGTGGCGGGCGTGAACAGGCCGCACGCCGCCAGCGACAGGGACATCAACACCCCGTTGGCCAGCAGCACCCGGCGAAAGCCGAAGCGGCGCAGCACCTGACTGGTGACCAGCTTCATCGCCAGGTTTCCGGCGAAGATGCACAGCACCAGGGTGCCGGACTGGAAGGCGTTCAGGCCCAGCACCGTCTGGAACAGCAGTGGCGTCAGGAAGGGCACGGTGCTGATGGCGACGCGCTGCACCGACCCGCCCCAAACGGCGACGGCGTAGGTCGGCAGGCGCAGGGCGTCCAGCTTGAACAGCGGGGCGGGATGGCGGCGGCAATGGCGCACCGTCAGGACCGCCAGCGCCAGGCCCAGACCGACCCCGGCCACGGCCTGCAGGGGGGCGCGCGACCCCTGGCCCACCATGTCCAGGCCGAAAACCAGGGCCACCAGCGCCGCGCCCGACAGCAGGAAGCCGCCAAAATCCAGCGGCCGCGCGCCGGCCGGCCGTTCCTTGGGCACCCAGGCGATGGTCAGGGCCAGGGCTAGCAGGCCCAGGGGCAGGTTCAGGAAGAAGATCCAGGGCCAATCGGCGTAGGTGACGATGAAGCCGCCCAGCGGCGGCCCCAGCACCGGCGCCACCAGGCCCGGCCACACGGTGGTGCCGATGGCCCGCATCAGGTCCTTTTTCTCGGTGATGCGCAGGATGATCAGCCGGCCCACCGGCACCATGGCGGCCCCGCCCAGGCCCTGCAGCACGCGGGCGGCGGTGAAGCTCCACAGGCCTTGGCTCAGGCCGCACAGCAGGGACGACAGCGTGAACAGGGCGATGGCGCCGCCGAACACGGTGCGCGGCCCCAGCCGGTCGGCCACCCAGCCGCTGATGGGGATGAACACGGCCAAGGCCAGCATATAGGCCGTCATGCCGATGTTCATGTCCACCGGCGCCACGCCGAAGGTCCGCGCCATCTGCGGCATGGCGGTGGCGATGACCGTGCCGTCCAGCAGTTCCATGAAAAAGGCGCCGGCCACCAGATAGGTGACGGCTTGGGCGTGGCGGCCCCGGGCGACGGCGGGACTGTCGGTCATGAACGGGAACCAGGCGGGAACCGGGAAGGGGGACGGGACCGACTATGGCGCGCCGTTCCGTCCCCGTCCCCTGCGTTTAGCTCACCCCACCTTCCAGGCCATGGTGCCCTTGGGCCCCCGATACCAGCCGGGATCGCGGTAGTCGGCGGCGACCTCGTCCCGCACCTTGATCACCGTTACCATGCCGCCCATGTCCAGGCCGCCGTAGGGGCCGGTGCCGGTCATCATGGGCGGGGTGTTGGCCGGGCCGGGCATCATGCCGGCCATGGGGCCCATGTCGCCCATGCCCCGTTCCCCCATGGGCATGTAGCCGGGCAGTTGGGCGCCCAGGCGCCGCGCCACCTCCCCCTGGCTGACGCCCAGGAAGTTGGGGATGTCGTGGCCCATGGTGTTCATGGCGTGATGGCTCTTGTGGCAGTGGAAGGCCCAGTCGCCCGGGTTGTCGGCCACGAACTCCACCGTGCGGGTGGTGCCCACCGGCACCTGGATGGTGGTTTCCGGCCAGCGCGCGCCCTCCGGGATCATGCCGCCATCGGTGCCGGTCACCCACATGTGGTGGCCATGGATGTGCATGGGATGCTCATGCATCGACACGTTGCCGATGCGCAGGCGCACCCGCTGCCCGGTCTTCACCACCAGATGCTCCACGGCGGGGAAGACGCGGCCATTGATGGTCCAGGTGTCATGCTCCAGCATCACCGCCGGGTCGGGGCGCGAGGTGCCGGGGTGGATGGCCCAGGCGTGCAGCATCATGGTGTAGTCGCGGTCCACCGGGCCCACGGTGGGGTCCTTCGGGTGGATGATGAACATGCCCATCATGCCCACGGCCATCTGCACCATCTCATCGTAATGCGGGTGGTACATCTGGGTCCCGTGCTGGCGCAGGGTGAACTCATAGGCCCAGGTTTCCCCCGGTGGGATGGGCGGGGCTGACAGGCCGCTGACCCCGTCCATGCCCGAGGGCAGCAGTACCCCATGCCAGTGGATGCTGGTGGCCTCCGGCAGCTTGTTGGTCACCAGGATGCGCACCCGGTCGCCCTCCACCGCCTCGATGGTGGGGCCGGGGCTGCTGCCGTTGTAGCCCCAGACCTTGACCTTGAAGCCGGGCGCGAACTCCTGCTCGAACTCGTGCGCCGTCAGGTGGAATTCCTTGACCCCGTCCTTCAGGACATGGGGCAGGGTGCTGCCGTTCAGGGTGATGGTGGCCGGCCGGTCGGTGCCGGGCACCAACTTGGGCGGACGCGGCGGCGTGACGGATGCCGCCACCGCTTTCCTGTCCATGCCCATGGTGCGGGGGGCGGGTGCCGGCGCGGCCGGGCTGGCGTGATGCGCATGGTCCTGCGCCGCCGCCGGCGTGCCGCGCAACAGGGCGCTGGCCCCGCCCAGCAGGGCGGCGGACTTCAGCAACTGGCGGCGGCCCCAGGGAAGATAGGTGTTCATGACGGGCCTCCCGGCTGGGCCGTTTCCTTGATGTTGGACGGGGGAATGGTCTGTCGGCCGCCGGCTAGGCGGATCAGGTCGCCGTCGGCCAGCCAATAGTCGCGCACCGCGTCGATGTAGCGGCGATAGGCGGTCAGGCGGGCCTGGCGCGCGGCCATGACCTCGAACGGGCTGGTCAGCATGTAGTTGTATTCGGCCATGCCCAGGCGGACCAAGCGGTCCTGCAAGGGCAATACCGTGTGCAGGTAATGGTCCGCCAGGTCGCGGGCGCGCACCAGGCGGTCGCGCGCCTCCCGCGCCTCTGACCGCAGGTCCACGGCCAGTTGCAGGGTGCGCCGCGCCTCCTGCCGGTACTCGGCCTCCGCCTTGGCCACGGCCGGCTGGCCCTGGTCGAACAGCGGCAGGGCCAGGGTCAGGGAGGGACCCAGCACCAGGGAGCGGTCGGTCTCCCGCTCCCCGCCCACGCCCAGCTCGCCGTCCGTCCACAGGCGGCTGGCATCCGTCAGGCCCAGGCCAGCGGCCTTGGCCGCCGTCGCCCGCCGGGCCGCCGCCAGCTTCAGGTTTCCGGCGATCACCGTCGCCTCCACCATCGTCAGGTCCGGCTCGCGCGGCGGCAGGGGCGGCAGGTCGCCGTCGACGCTCCACCGCGCCTGCGGCCCCCACAGCCCCATGAGGCGGTTCAGCGTCTCCCGCGTGGCCGTGACCTCGCCGGCGGCGTTCATGCTCTCCGCCCGGACGTCCTCCAGGGCCGCCTGCTCGGTGGCCAGGCGCCGCTCGCTGACATTGCCGGCCTGGTGCAGGCGGACCATCAGGTCATAGGCGGCCTGGGCCGCCTCCAGCGCCTGGTCCAGGGTCCGCGCCTCCTCCAGGGCCGCGCGATGCCGCAGGTAGGCGGCGCGGGTTTCCGCCGCCAGGTCCAGCACCTCGGCGCTGACGGTCAGCTTCACCTGCTCGAACCGCTCCGCCGCGACCTTGCGCCGGGCCGGCAGCCACAGCAGGTCCAGGAAGTTGGCGACCACGCTGAAGGTCAGCTTGGGCGGCTCGGCGCCGCTGTTCTGGCCCTTCAGGGGAAATTCGCTGGCCAGGGACAGCAGCGGGTTGCGCAGCAGCCCCGCCTGGACCAGGTCGGCCTGGGCCACACCCAAATCCTCGTAGGTCGCCTGCAGGCCGGGATTGTTCAGCAGGGCCACCTGCACCGCGCCGTCCGCCGTCAGCGGCTTTTCCAGCAGCGTGGCCACAGCCTTCGCCGCCTCCGCGTCGGCGGCGCTGTCCCGGTTCCAGGCCACGCGCTGCGGCAGGCGATCCTCCAGCCGCTTCTGCACATCGGGGAAGCCGGCCTCCGGCGGCACGGTGGCACAGCCGGCCAGGGCGCCCGCCATTACCAACGCCGCCAGCCGCTTCATTGACCGCGCGCTCATGGCGTATCCCGTCCCTGGTGCTGGCCATGATCCATACCCGGCATGGCGGGCATGGGGGGCGCGTCCGCCGGCGGCTGGGTGGACAGGGGGGCGGTGGGGTGGGGCTCCGGACGGGACCAAGGGGTCGCCGGCGCGCCGGCGTCGGCCGCGCTGGGGCCCGGGCCGAAGGGCAACGGGGGCGCCGCTATGGGCGCACACCCTGCGGCGGCCGCCAGCAGGGCGGCACGCGCAAGCATTCTGGGCATGGGAAATCTCGTGGAAATGGGAACCGCGGTCGCGTGGGGGCGCCGCCGGGTTGGCCGAACCGACCCCGGCGCGTCAGGCGAAAGAGGTCGCTCTGGGCGGTCCCAAGGCCGGGGCCAGGGCCAAGCCCGCGCCGCCGGTATCCCCCAAGGGCAAGAGGACGGATTTGGCGGCGGAACGCTCCGCGTCCGGAAGGGGGGCGGGCACCAGCGCGCCGACGCAGGCGGTGGCGCACCCCCCCATGCCGCCGACGCAGCAGCAATCGGCGGCCCGATGGCAATCGTGCGCGGCGGCCGCGATCGCCCGATGGGTCAGAACGGCGGAGGGATGCGCGTGCCCCTGGTCAGGGGCCGCCACCGACACCTGGGCCACCGCCATTTGGGGATGCTGCACGCAGTCGTGCGCCCACGCACCGCCCGACCAGCCCGTGACCACGGCCACGAGGGTCAGGAACGCCAGCAGGAAGGGCAAGGACGACCGCATCATGCGCTCGACTATACCGTCCTCGGCGGCGCGGGCAAGCGTGAAGGGCTTGGTAGCCCAGAGGTTCAGCCCTTATCGCGCGCGTGTTCCGGCTTGCCCTTGCGCTTGGTGGAAGCCAGGTCGCGCAATTCCTCCTCGCTCATCGATTTTTCCATGGAGCGGGAGGCGCCCTTCAGGTCGCTTTCCTTGATGTCGCCCCGCTTGGCGGCCAACGCCGCGCCGGCGGCCTTTTGCTGGGATTTGGATTTGGCGGGCATGACGCTCCCTTTCCTGGAAGATGGATGTCCATGGGAAATCAGGCCCTTGTCACTTTGTTCCGCCTCAGTTCAGGCCCCTTTTGAAATCTCGTCCAGGGCGGTTCCGGCGGCGGGGCGGGAACAATCGACCGCCGCCCCGGTTGAGAAGACCAGCGACTAACCGCGCAATCCTGTTGGGGAGGCTTTCATGATCGGAACCATCCTGTTGGTTATTTTGGTCCTGTTGCTGATCGGCGCGTTGCCCAGTTGGCCTTACAGCAGCGGCTGGGGGTATGGCCCCAGCGGCTTGTTGGGCCTGGTGCTGATCGTCGTGCTGGTCCTGGTGTTGACCGGCAGAGCGTGACCGGGGGCCCTGCCCCCCAACCCGTTTCCCGTCCAAAGCGCTGCCTGAGGGCAAAATGACAAATCAGGACATCGGTCGCCTGCTGGGCGACGTTTCCAGCCATTTTGAACGGCCCCATGACATCGTCGTGTCCGACCAATACACGCGGGAGCAGAAGATCAACCTGCTGCGCCACTGGGAGCACGACCTGCAGCTGTTGATGGTGGCGTCTGAGGAAAGCATGACCGGCGGCACCCCCGGCCAGACGGCGGAACAGATGAAGGCGGTCTGCGACGCCTTGTCGGCGCTGGAGGGCCTGCACCGCCCCGGTGGGCCGGCCAAGGTGGGCTGAAGGCCAGGGTGGATTCCAGCCATTCGGCCGGAACCATCAGGCGCTCAATGGGGTTTACCACCATCGGGCCCAACTTCCGGATCCCGTTCCCGGAGATGATAAGGAGAGCAAACCCATGGCGAGCATGAGCATCGACGACGTGACCGGCAAGGCCTCTGACATCGCGGCGGATACCGCCGCCGCCGCCAGCAAGGTGGGGCGCACGGCTTACGACGCCGTGCGGGAAGGCGCCTATGCCGCGGCGGATTTGGCCAAGGCCAAGGGCGACCAGGCCGTGCAGGAGGTCAGCACCCGCGTGGCGGCGCGGCCCTTGACGGCCATCGCCCTGGCCGGTGCCGCCGGCTTCATCCTGGCGCGGCTGTGCAGCCGCTGATCCTGCCAGCGTTCAGCGACGGCCCCGGTATTCCGGGGCCGTTCGCTTATGTCGGCGGGGCCGTCTGTCTGGTTTGGGGCCTATCTGGTCTGGGGAAGCGTTGGTCCCGGGCGTTTGCGCGCTCTGCGTGCAATATTCGGGGCCGCCGCCATGGTCAACTGTCGCTGATTCTGCCACCCGGGGCCCCACTACACGGGCCCGGCCATCAATAACGCGCCACCAAGGGGGATGACATCCGTGCCTACCGCCGCCCCGGTCCCCGCCGACACGTCGCCATCGGTCGGGGCCCCGACGCCGCTATCAAGCCTGCCGCCCACCGGGCACCGCCGCCCCGCTGCCCCGCAGGCGCGCTATCGCGCCGTCAGGGAGGAGACGGTGGCCCGAACCCTGGGCCTGACAGCGGAAGACCAGACGCTGCAATCCATGCCCGACGCCAGCCCCACCAAATGGCATCTGGCCCATACCACATGGTTCTTCGAGACCTTCCTGTTGACGCCGTTGGTGCCGGGGTACCGGCCGTTCGATCCCACGTTCCGCTACCTTTTCAATTCCTATTACGACGGTGTGGGTGAGCGGTGGCCCCGCGCGGCGCGCGGCCTGCTCTCCCGCCCCACGGTGGCGCAGGTGATGGCCTATCGTGACCATGTCGACCAGGCGATGGACGCATGGTTGTCAGGGGGCATCGACGCCCATGCCTCGGCACTGCTGGAACTGGGATTGCAGCATGAGCAGCAGCATCAGGAACTGATCATCACCGATATCAAGCATGCGCTGCTGACGCACCCGTTCCCGCCCCCCGTCTTTCCGCCGCCCACCCCGGTGGTGGCCCCCGGGGTCGATGACATCGTCTGGCGGAGGATGCCGTCGGGCCTTTACGCCATTGGTAGCGGCGGCGGCGGGAGGGACTTCATCTTCGACAACGAAGGACCACGGCATAAGGTCTGGCTGGAGACATTCGAGATCGCCGACCGGGTCGTGACCAATGCCGACTACCTGGCCTTCATGGAGGATGGCGGTTACCGGCGGGCGGACCTTTGGCTGTCCGATGGCTGGGCGGCGGCGCAGGCCCAGGGCTGGCAGGCGCCCTTGTATTGGCGGCGGGGGGAGGAAGGGGCCTGGCATGTGGGCACCCTGTCCGGCGTCCGCCCCGTCGATCCCAACGATCCCGTCTGCCACATTAGTTTTTACGAGGCCGACGCCTACGCCCGGTGGGCCGCCGCCCGCTGGCCCGGCGCCCGCCTGCCGACGGAGGCGGAGTGGGAAATCGCCGCCGGGGAACCCGGCACCGACCGTGTGGTGGACGACAGTTTCCACCCCCGCGCCGTGGCCGGCTTTTACGGCGACGTCTGGGAATGGACGGCCAGTCCCTACACCGGCTACCCCGGCTATCGCCCGCCCGAGGGCGCCATCGGTGAATACAACGGCAAGTTCATGAGCGGCCAGATGGTGCTGCGCGGTGGCTCGCGTGCCACCCCGGCCGGCCATATCCGCAAAACCTATCGCAATTTCTTCCCGCCGGCCGCGCGCTGGCAATTCTCCGGCATTCGACTTGCGAGGACGCCATGATCGTGACGGACGTGATCGACCGTGTGAGCTTCATGGACTTTGAGCCGGCCGGGGCCAGCTTCCGTGACGATGTGCTGGCGGGCCTGTCGCACCCCATCCGCCGCATCCCCTGCAAATACCTGTACGACGCCACCGGTGCCGCCCTGTTCGAGCGTATCTGCGAGTTGCCGGAGTATTATCCCACCCGGACGGAACTGGGCATGCTGCGCCGGTATGGCGGGGAGATCGCCGCCCTGGCGGGGCCGGAGGCGCAGGTGGTGGAATTCGGCACCGGCGACGGCCGCAAAAGCCGGCTGCTGCTGAACGCCCTGGACCGTCCGGCCTCCTACGTCTCCATCGACATTTCGCGCGACCAGTTGATCCGCGAGGCGGCGGCGCTGGCGCTGGACATGCCGCAGGTGGAGATCACCGCCGTCTGCGGTGACTACACCCAGCAGACCCTGTCGCTGCCGACCATTGGGCGGCGGCGCATCGGCTTCTTCCCCGGTTCCACCATCGGCAATCTGACGCCGGTGGCGGCCACCGCCTTCCTGGCCCGCTGCGCCCATCTGCTGCCGGGCGGCGCCATGCTGGTGGGCGTGGACATCCCCAAGGACATTTCCGTGGTGGAGGCCGCCTATAACGACAGCGCCGGCGTCACCGCCGCCTTCTCGCTGAACCTGCTGGCCCGCATCAACCGCGAGCTGGGCGGCACCTTCGACTTGTCGGGCTTCCGCCATTACGCCTATTTCAACGAGGACCAGTCGAAGATCGAGATCTTCCTGATCAGCCAGCGGGAACAGCGGGCCGCCGTGGCCGGCCGCTTCTTCCACTTCCGCGCCGGCGAACGCATCCACATCGAGGATTCCTACAAACTGTCGCCCGCCACCTTCCAGAACATGGCGCGGGCCGCCGGGTTCGAGCCCACCAAGGTCTGGGTGGATGCGGAGGGACTGTTCAGCCTGCACTGGCTGTCGGCGCCATAAGGTTAAGGGAACCGGTGGACAAAGGCGCTTCCGCCAACGAAGCTCCGGTCCGGGAGTGAACAGCCTGGAAGGATAAGCGATGAGATTGGGCGGTACCGGTCCCCGATCGCGCGGGGCGACCGCGTGCTAGGCGGCGATGTTTGGCTGATCCTGGCGGCAGGCGGTTGCATAGTCCTGGCCGTGGTTCTCATCATCCGGCTGAAGCTGCATCCCTTCCTGGCGTTGCTGTGCACGGCGTTGGCCCTGGCGGTGGCGCGGGGCATGGCGCCGGATCGCGCCATGGGCGCCGTGCAGAAGGGTTTCGGCGACATCATGGGCGGGGCGGGCCTGGTGGTGGCCTTGGGTCTGACCCTGGGGACCATGCTCCAGCTGTCGGGTGCCGCCGCCTCCTTGGCCGGGGCCACGGTGGGGGCGGTGGGGCCGCGCTGGCGGCCCTGGGGCTGCCTGCTGGCCTCGCTGGTCCTGGGCCTGCCCCTGTTTTTCGAGACGGGCGTCGTCCTGCTGCTGCCCATCATCGCGGCGCTGCCTCTGAGGGGGGCCCTTGGGAGTGGCGACCGTGACGGCCGGCAGCATCTGCGCCTGATGCTGCCAGCCCTGGCCGGGCTGTCGGTGCTGCACGCCCTGGTGCCGCCCCATCCCGGGCCCATCATCGCCGTCGACCAGTTGGGCGCCGGCGTCGGCCCGACATTGGTGCTGGGCGTGCTGCTGGGCCTGCCCATCGCGGTGCTGGCGGGGCCGGTGTTCGCCGGTCTGGTCGTGCCCCATGTTGCCGCGTCCCATGTCGCGGTGTCCCATATCACAGGTGGCACGGCGGGCAAGGCGCACCCTACGCCGTGGCCGTCCCCTTGGGTGGCGCTGGCCGTCGTGCTGCTGCCGGTTCTGCTCATCGCCGCGAAGGCGGTGCCAGCCCTGGGCCAGAACCCCGTGTTGGCCCTGCTGGGGGCACCGCCCGTGGCCTTGCTGCTGGCCAACCTGGTGGCGCTGACGGTCTTTTTCGCGCCCCGGCGCGGCCGGGGGAACGGGGCTCATGGGGATGGGGCTGTCAATTGGGATGCGCTGTGGCATCAGGCCATGGCCCCGGCGGCCGGCATCCTGCTCAGCATCGCCGGTGGCGGCGCCTTCAAGCAGGTGCTGGTGGAGGCCGGATTGGCGGACACCCTGGCGCGCATCGCCCAGCAGGGGGCGGTCTCGCCCATCGTGCTGGCCTGGGGCATCGCCGTGCTGATCCGCCTGGCCACCGGCTCGGCCACCGTCGCCACCATCACCGCGTCAGGCGCCCTAAGCGCCGTCGCGGGGACATCCGGGGTGGCGCCGGAATGGCTGGTGCTGGCCGTGGGCGCGGGGTCGCTGTTCTTCTCCCACGTCAACGACCCGGGCTTCTGGCTGGTGAAGAACTACCTTGGCCTCAGCACCGCCGACACGCTGAAGACCTGGTCGGTGATGGAAACCATCGTTTCCGTCACCGGCCTGATTCTGGTGCTGGCGGCCAGCCACCTGTTCTGACCTTGGATGCAAGAAAGCCAATGGCGCGGGAATATTCTCGCGCCATTGGTAGCCCGCGACTGCGGGCGCCGGAGCTTTCCGGGGAGCGTAGCGGAATGGAAAGTGAGGAAGGCAAGCGGCCGGATGGCCGCGCCCGCCGTTTGAGGGCACCGCTTAAGCCGCCAGCCCGTATCGCTTCAACAGCGCATCGTTCTGTGGTTCGCGCCCCCGGAAAGCGATGTAGCTGTCCAGCGCCGGGCGGGAGGAGCCCACGGCCAGGACCTGGGTGCGGAAGGCCTCGCCCGCCGCCGTTCTGTCACCTTCCAGGAACTTGCCGAAGCCGTCCAGCGACAGCCGCTCCGCCCAGAGATAGCTGTAATAGCCCGCCGCGTAGCCGCCGGCGAAGATGTGGGTGAAGGCGTGGGCGAAGCGGTGCCATTCCGGCGGGGTCAGCACCGCCACCTCCGCCCGCACGCGCTCCAGCAGGGCCTGGATGCCCTTGGCGTCGGTGATGCCGGCGTCCAGGTGCATCTGCAGGTCGAACAGGGCGAACTCCACCTGGCGCAGCAGGGCCAGCGCCGCCTGGAACCGCTGGGCGCCCAGCATGGCGTCGAACAGGTCGTCGGGCAGGGGGGCGCCCGTGTCGACATGGCCGGACATGGACCGCAGCACCTGCCGGTCCCAGGCGAAGTTCTCCAGCAACTGGCTGGGCAGTTCCACCGCGTCCCACTCGAAGCCGGTGACGCCGCTGATGGAGGGGTAGTCGACCTCGCTCAGCACGTGATGCAGGCAGTGCCCCATCTCATGCAGCAGGGTCAGCACGTCGCCATGGCTCAGCAGGCTGGGCTTGCCGCCGGCCGGCGGGGCGAAGTTGCAGTTGAGGTAGGCGACGGGCAACTGCGTGCCGTCCTGGCCCTTAAGGCGGGCGCGGCACACCGCCATCCAGGCGCCGCCTTTCTTGCCGGTGCGGGCGTACAGGTCCATGTACAGGCCAGCGAAGGGCACGCCGTCGCGCGACAGGGTGTAGTAGCGCGCATCCGGGTGCCAGACCGGGGCAGGCTGTTCCGCCAGGGTGATGCCGAAGACGTCGCGCAGCAGGCCCAGCAGGCCGTCCAGCACCCGGGGCAGGGGGAAGTAGGCCTTGACTTTCTGGTCATCGACGTTGTGCAGGGCCTGCCGCAGCTTTTCCGCGACATAGCCGTTGTCCCAGGGCTCCAGCATCGTGATGCCCAGCGTGTCGCGGGCGAAGGCCTCCAGCTGCGCCTTGTCGGCCAGCGCCGGCTGGCGGGCGCGGCGGGCCAGGTCGCGCAGGAAGTCCACGACCTCCTGGCCCGTGCGCGCCATCTTGGTGGCCAGCGATAGGTCCACCGGGTCCTTGAAGCCGAGCAGCGCCGCCGCCTCCCGCCGCAGGGCCAGGATGGCGCCCATGCGCTCGCTGTTGTCCAGCGTTTCTGGCTTCAGGCCCTGGTCCGACGCCCGCGTGCCATAGGCGCGGTAGACGCGGGCGCGTAGGTCGCGGTTGTCGGCGTAGGTCAGGATGGCGCGCACCGACGGCTGGTGCAGGGTGACGGCCCAGCCTTCGAGGTTGCGCGCCGCCGCCAGGCTGGCCAGCATGGCCTTGTCTCCCGCCGGCACGCCGGCCAGCATGGATTCATCCGTGATGTGCTCCACCCAGGCCTCGGTCGCGTCCAGCACCGCGCTGCTGTAGGCGGTCTGCAGCCGGCCCAGTTCCACCTGCAGGGCGGCGAACCTCTCCCGCTCCGCCGGTGGCAGGGCGACGCCGCCCAGCTTGAAGTTGCGCAGGCTGAGGTCTACCAGGCGCCGCTCCGTCGGGCCCAGGGCCGACTGGTCCACGGCGGCATAGGCGGCATAAAGCTCCGGGTTCTGCGCGACGGCGGAGGAATAGCCGATCAACCGTTCCAAGGCGGCGGCGTGGGCGGCGCGCAGTTCCGGCGTGTCCGCCACGCTGTGCAGATGGCCGACGGTCGCCCACAGGTCGGACAGCTCCGCCTCCGCCTGTTCCATGGCGCGGCAGACGGTGTCGAAGCCGCGGTCGTCACCCGTGACGATGGCCTGCACCACGGCGTCGTGCCGGGCGATGGCGGCCTCCAGCGCCGGGGCGACGTGTTCCGGCTTCACCGCGTCGAAGGCGGGCAGGCCGCCGGGGGCCAGCAGCGGGTTGTCGACGGCGGCTTCCGGGGCGGTTGGGGCGATGGTCATGGATGCGCTCAAGTCCTTGATCTAAGACGGCGGATGTCGGAACCAAAATCCCATATGGGATGCCGCCCGTGCAATTGGGAGAGGGGGTGCCAGAGCGGCGCGCCGATGCCGCTGCCCCGGCCGGGGTACCTACGACGCACCTGTTAATGGACTGGTTACGGGAATGGTGGAAAATGGTTGGGGAAACCGGCATTTTCCCGACTGACCGTGCGGCCGATGCCGTGCGGATCGACGGCGCGGCTCGGGCCTGGAGGCGGATTTGGTGGAGCATCGTAGCGCGTCCGCCCGGGTGGATGACCGGGCCGGCCTATGACGGCGGGTTCCGACATCACCGCGCCAACGACCGCTGGGCACCGCATCCTGCTGGTCGAGGATTCGCCCACCCAGGCCCTGCGCCTGCAAATGACCCTGGAAGGCCAGGGCTGGTCCGTCACCGTTTGCGGTGACGCCGAAAGCGCGCTGGACCATCTGGGCCGCGAAATGCCGGATCTGGCGCTGGTCGACTACCACCTGCCCCGCATGAACGGCGACGAGTTCGTCCGCCGGGTCCGCCTGGATTTGCGCACGCGCGGCCTGTCGGTGCTGATGCTGACCGACAGCCACGCTGCGGATCGGGAGCGCCAGGGCTATGATAGCGGCGCCGACGCCTATGTGCCCAAGTCCGCCGACATCGATATCCTGTTGAGCCGTGTCGCGGCCCTGCTGCGCAAGACCACAGCCGGTGCGGTGGGGGACGGTCCCCGGCCTGGCCCCGGTGGCCATGCGCCGCAGCCGCCTGCTGGTGGTGGACGACAGCCCGACCTACCTGCTCTTCATCACCGCCCAGTTGCAGGAGGACGGGCACGAGGTGGTGGGCGTGTCCGGTGGACGCGAGGCCCTGGACCGCATCGAGCGCGAGAGGTTCGACTGCGTCGTCGTCGACCTGGTCATGCCAGAGATGAGCGGCACGGAATTGTGCCAGCACCTGGACCGGATGCGCCGCCAGCATGACCGGCTGTTCCAGATCATCATCCTGACGTCCCGCGACAACAAGGAAGACATGATGCGCGGGCTGGAGGCCGGCGCCGACGACTTCGTGGGCAAGGCCAGCGAAAGTGAAATCCTGAAAGCCCGCATCCGCGCCCTGCTGCGCCGCAAGTTCCTGCATGAGGAGAACCTGCGTATCACCAGCGAATTCCGCGATAAGGAGATGGAGCTGGAGCGGACGCGGGACGAACGCCGTATCGCCCAGGAGCGCGCCGCCATGGCGGAGGCGCTGGAGCGTTCCCATGCGGAACTGGAAGAGGCCTATCGCGAACTGCAGGACACCCAGTCGCAGTTGGTTCAGGCGGCCAAGATGGCCTCCCTCGGCGCGCTGGTGGCCGGCATCGCGCATGAGCTGAACAACCCTCTGGCCTTTGTCGGCAACCATCTGGGCACCATCGCCCGCTGCCTGGAAAACATCACCCCGGAAATCCATGGGCATCTGTCGGAAAAGGGCGGGCGCGACCTGGAAAAGATGCGGCAGCGTCTGGCCGCGACCCGCCTGGGTATCGACAGGGTCGAGGATCTGGTGGTGAAGCTGCGCACCTTCTCCCGCCTGGATGAGGCGGAGGTGAAGGAGGTGGAGATCGAGGACAGCCTGGAATCGGTGCTGACCCTGTTGCAGCACAAGCTGTCGGAACGGATCGTGGTGGAGCGCAAATACGCGGGCCCGAAACGCATCACTTGCCAGCCGGGCCCCCTGAACCAGGTGCTGATGAACGTCGTGGGCAATGCCATCGACGCCATCGACGGGGCCGGCACCATCACGCTGGAAACGGCCCGGAATGGCCCAATGTTCCGCCTGTCCGTGCGCGACACCGGCCACGGCATTCCCGCCGCCATCCGCGACCGCATCTGCGAGCCCTTCTTCACCACCAAGCCGGTGGGTTCCGGGACTGGCCTCGGCCTTTCCATTTCCTATAGCATCATCCAACGCCATCGCGGGCGCTTGGAATTCCACAGTGAAGAGGGACAGGGTACCGAGGTGGTGATCGAGATACCCCTGGACGGGGCGTCGGCGGACGCGCCGGCCCAGCCCGGTCCCGCGCAGGCGGCGCATACCGCGCCGGGGCAAGCGGCGCACGCGGCGCCGGGGAGTGCATGATGAACGGCCAGCAGCTTCCCACCGTCATGGTGGTCGATGATGAGCCGGAGGTGCTGATGGCGGTGGCCGACGCGCTGGAGGACGAGTTCAACGTCCTGACCAGCACGTCGCCGCTAACGGCGCGCGCCATGCTGGAGGATGAGGACATCGCGCCGGTGGTCATCATTTCCGACCAGCGTATGCCGGGCGTGGCGGGGCATGAATTCCTGCGCTGGGCGCGGGAATTGTCGGACGCGACCCGGGTGTTGATCACCGGGTACACCGACATTGATGCCTTGGGCGCGGCCGTGAATGCCGGCCAGATTTTCGGCTACCTGCCCAAGCCCTGGACGCCCGAGCGCCTGCGCCGCCTGATCCGCGAGGCGGCGGAGCATTGCGCCGTGCGCCGCGCCCTGGCGGAGGAGCGGCGGCTGCTGTCCCATCTGATGGACAGCGTGCCGGACGCCATCTCCTTCAAGGACAGGAACCTCCGTTACCTGCGGGGCAACCGCGCCCACGCCCAGGCCCTGGGACTGACTGATCCAGCGGACCTGATCGGCCGCACGGACACCGAAATCGGTATCGTGGACGCGGCCGCGCGCGAGGCGGCGGACCGGGCGGCGTTGGAGGCCGGCATCGTCGTCGCCGAGGCACCCCATGATGCCGCCGGCCACCGTTGGCATTCCGTCGTGCGTTCCACCTTCAAGAATGGCGAGGGGGGGACGGAAGGTCTGGTCACCATCGCCCGTGACATCACCGCCGCCAAGGAGGCGGAGCGGGCGTTGAGCGAGGCGCACGCGACCTTGGAGCGCCGCGTGGCGGAGCGGACGGAGGACCTGGCGGCCACCGCCCGCGACCTGCTGGCCGCGCGCAAGGCTGCCGAACTCGCCAATGAGGCCAAGTCCCGTTACCTGGCGACCGTGGCCCACGAGCTGCGTACCCCTTTGACGGGGGTCATCGGTTTTTCCGAACTGCTGTTGCGCGGCGGGGTCAGCCCGGGGGAATGGCACCGGTTGCTGACCTTGCAGGCGGAGGCTGGCCGTGCCCTGCTGGGCCTGCTGGACGATATCCTGGACCTGTCCAAGATCGAGGCCGGCCGGCTGACCCTGGAAAGCCTGCCGTTGGATGTCCGCGCCCTGGTCGATGATTGTGCGGCCCTGGTGCGGCCCTCGGCCATCGGCAAGGGCCTGGGGTTCAGCACGGCGGTGGCCGGCACCGTGCCGGCCAGGATCATGGGCGACCCGACCCGCCTGCGGCAGGTCGTCCTCAACCTGCTGACCAACGCCGTGAAGTTCACCGCCACCGGTGGCATCGACCTGGTGGCGGAGGTCCTGCCTGGCCGCCAAGGACCGGAGGGGCAAGCATCGCGCCTGCGCGTGTCCGTCACCGACACCGGCATCGGCATCCCCGCGGAACGTCTGTCCAGCCTGTTCGAGGAATTCAGCCAGGTGGATGAGACGACGGCCCGCCGGTTCGGTGGTACCGGCCTGGGGCTCGCCATCTGCCGCCGCCTGGTGGAGCATATGGACGGCCGCATCGGGGTGGACAGCGCGCCGGGCCAGGGCA
The DNA here is from genome assembly GCF_036348415.1 of Nitrospirillum karajorum. NCBI lineage: Bacteria > Pseudomonadati > Pseudomonadota > Alphaproteobacteria > Rhodospirillales > Azospirillaceae > Nitrospirillum > Nitrospirillum karajorum. The sequence continues at coordinate 341,994 of NZ_JAZBQB010000001.1, read as the reverse complement.
GCCGCTTCTGGTTCGAGCTGCCGCTCACCCTGCCGGCGGAGGCGCCGGCGACCCCGCCCGCCGAAGAGGTGGCGGGGCCACCGCAACGACCGGCGGCGGGCCGCCGCATCCTGCTGGTGGAGGATGACCGCTCCACCCAGGTTCTGGTGTCCACCGTCCTGCGCAGCGCCGGACATGAGGTGGAGATCGTGGACGATGGCGCCGCCGCCGTGCGGGCGGTGGACACCGGCACCTATGACCTGGTGTTCATGGACATGCACATGCCGCGTATGGGCGGGCTGGAAGCCGTCACCCTTATCCGGGCGCTTCCCCGCGCCCCGGACCGCCCCCTGCCGCCGCTGGTGGTGTTGACCGCCGGTGTCTCGGACGAGGAGCGGGAGCGGTGCCGCGCGGCGGGGCTGGATGCCTTCCTCAGCAAGCCCGTGGATTTGGAGGAGTTGCTGAAGGCGGCGGCCACTGTTGGCCTTCCGCCCCGGGATCTGGCCGGTGAAGGGACAAGTGAAGGGGATGCCCATGGCTGATCCGGGCCAGAGCACCGGCGCCCCGCTGTTGCGCTTCGATTTGGACGGCCAGGCCTATGGCCTGCCGCTGGCCATGGTCGAGCGGGCGGTGCGCGCCGTGGCGGTCACACCCCTGCCGGGGGCGCCAGGCCTGGTGCGCGGCGTCATCAACCTGCAGGGACAGGTGGTGCCGGTCATGGATGTCCGCCGCCGCTTCGGCCTGGACTCCCGGCCGTTGTCGCTCAGCGACCACATGATCGTGGCGCGCGGGCCCTACCGCACCGTCGTCCTGCTGGTGGACAGCGTCGTGGGCACAGTGGCCGCAGCACCCCTCGATTGGGTGTCGGCTCAGGGCCTGGTGCCGGGCACGGACGACGCCATCGTCGGCGTGGTGCGGCTGTCCGACGGCCTGCTGCTGATCCACGACCTCGACCGCTTCCTGTCGGCGGCGGAGGAGGAGGCGCTCTCGGCCGCGCTGGCCAGTGCGAAGGGGCCAGCCGTGGGGGAAACAGGGGGGCGGATGCATCGCACCCTGCCTGATACCCTGCTCTCCGCCATGTCCGACCGGTTGAGCGCCAGCATCGGCCTGTATTTCCCGGCTGACCGCTGGATGGATATGGAGCGCGGCCTGGAACGGGCGGCGGTGGAGCTGGGCTATCCCGACACCGTGGCGGCCGTGCGCGATTGGTTGTCGGCGGGCGCGCTTGACCGGACGCAGCTGGAGGCGCTGGCCGGGCAGCTGACGGTGGGGGAAACCTATTTTTTCCGCGAACCCCGCAGCTTCGAGATTCTGGGCCAGAACATCCTGCCCGATCTCATCGCGGAGCGGCGGGCGGCCGGTACGCTGGCCCTCAGGATATGGAGCGCCGCCTGCTGCACGGGGGAGGAGGCGTACAGCCTGGCCATGCTGCTGGACACGCTGTTGCCCGACCGCTCGGCCTGGACCATCACGCTGCTGGCCACGGATGTGAACCCGCGCTTCCTGCGCCGCGCGGCCGAAGGCATATACGGCGAATGGTCATTCCGGGGCGTGGACCCGGCGCTGCGCGGCCGTTACTTCACCGCGCTGGCGGGCGGGCGTCACCGCATCAGCCCCGACATCGCCCGCATGGTGACCTTCGCCTACCACAACCTGATGGACGATCCCTACCCGGCGCTGGAAAGCAACACCAACGCCATGGACGTCATCCTGTGCCGCAACGTCCTCATGTATTTCAACGCCGATCAGGCGGGGCGTGTGGTGCGGCGCCTGTCGCATGCCCTGGTGGACAATGGCTGGCTGCTGCCCAGTTCCGTGGACGGCGCGCCCACCCTGTTCGCCCCCCTGACCTTCGTGCCGTTCGACGGGGCGACGGTCTATCGCAAGGTGTCCTTGCCGGCACCCGCGCCGCCGCCGGTCCACCGGCATTCCCCGCCCATGCCCGTGCCTGTGCCCACTCCCGTGCCCATGCCCGTGCCAGCGTCGCCGTTTCCGCTCGCCGTACCCGCGAAGGCGCCGGTCCCGACCTTGGCCCACTGTCGCGCGCTGTATGATCTGGGCCGGTATGGCGACGCCGTTGAGGGACTGGAGGCCCGTTTGGCCGTGGCGCCGGCGGATGAGGTGGCCATGCTGCTGCTGGCGCGGTGCTATGCCAACCAGGGACACCTGGCGGAGGCCGCGCATTGGTGCCAGGGCGTGCTGAACCATAACCGCGTCAGCGCGGAAGCCCATCACCTGCTGGCCATGATCCAGCAGGAGCGGGGGGACGCCGCCGCCGCGGCCATGTCGCTGCAGCGCGCGCTGTTTCTGGCGCCCCAGTCCATCGCCACGCATCTGGCCATGGCCAACCTGGCGCGCAGCCAGGGCCGCATCCGCGACGCCCGCAAGCATTACAGCAACATCATGGGGCTTTTGCAGGGCCACCGCCCGGATGACATCCTGCCCGACCTTGAAGGCATGACCGTGGGGCGGCTCATGGATGTGGCCGCGCACGCCCATGCGGCGCTGGGCGGCGACCCGTCGGGGGAGTTCTGAGGCATGGCCATTTACCAGGGCATGGAGAACCAAGCCACGGAGAGACGGAGCATGGACTGGGACAGCGCCCATCGCCGGCTGGCGGCTTGGGCGGCGACGCTGGAACGTGGCTGGGTCCCTGATGAGGAGATGACGCGGCGCATCCTGCATCGGCGTGGGCTGGAGTTGGCCAAGCCGCCCGTGCTGACCGACGACGGCGATCTCCTGGAACTGATGGAATTCACGGTGGGGACGGAGCGGTACGCCTTCGAGACCGCGGCCGTGGCGGAGGTGATGGCGCTGAACGGCTTGACCGCCGTGCCCAAGGCACCGCCCTTCATCGCCGGCCTGACCACCGCGCGCGGCCAGGTGCTGCCCCTGGTCGATCTCGGCCGCCTGCTGGGCCTGGCGCCGGTGGCGCCGGCGGAGTTGCGCCGGGTGGTGGTGCTGGCCCAGGCGCAAGCGCTGGGGCAGCCGGCCGGCGGCCTGGGATTGCTGGTCACCGCCATCGTTGGCGTGTCCCGGGTGCCGCGCGCCCAGGTGCAGGCGCCGCCGGCGGTGTTGGCCGGCCGCCAACGCCATTACCTGGCGGGTGTCCTGCCCCCGCACCTGGCCCTGCTGGACGCTCGGCGGTTGGTGGCGGATCCCGACCTCGTTGTTGACGGCCGGCCGGCCGCCAGGTCGGGCTGAGCCCCATGCGGCCGAGCACGCGCCCAGTCACCCACCAAGCCCCGTCCCAAAATCACGGTCCACGCACAGCCCCTCGGGAGCGCCGGTCATGAAGTATTCTGTCGGAATGAAAATCTGGATCTGCCTGTGCAGCGTCCTGTTCATTCTTCTCGTGGTGGCTGCCAGCTCCTACGGCAACATTCGTCAGCTGACGGAAACCACCTCGCTCCGCTCCCATTCCTATGAGGTGCAGGCCCGCCTGCTCAGCCTGCTGACCGCTGTCCAGGATATGGAGACGGGGCAGCGCGGCTATCTTGTCACGGGGGAGGAGCGCTATCTGGAACCCTATCGCCAGGGCATGAACACCCTGGAGCAGGTGTTGCAGACGGTGACGACGCTGACCCAGGACAACCCGGTGCAGCAGCAGAACCTGGAGCGTTTGCGCGTTCCCCTGAAGGACAAGGTGACGGAGCTGAAGGATACCATCGACCTTCGCCGCCTGCAGGGCTTTGACGCGGCGAAGGCGGTGGTGCTGACGGACCGCGGCAAGCAGTCGATGGACGACATCCGCCGCATCGTCGCCACCATGCAGGCGGGCGAGGGCGAATTGCTGCGGGCGCGGGAGACGGCGGCGGCGGCCAGTGCGGAAAGCACGGTCCTGGTCATCGCCGGGGGCACGTTGCTGGCGGCGGTGTTCGTGGTGGTGGCGGGCCTGTTCCTGGGCCGCAACATCGCCACGCCGTTGCGCGCCATCACCACCACGGCGGAGCGCATCGGCGCGGGCGACCTGACGGTGGCCGGCAGCATCGAGGTCAGCGACCGGGGTGACGAGGTGGGCAGCCTGGGCCGCACCTTCCACGCCATGGCCGGCAACCTGCGCCAGCTGATGCGCGATCTGCGCGAAGGAACCACGGTGCTGGGCACGGCCAGCAGCCAGATCGTCACCATCACCGCCCAGGTGGCCGCCAGCGCCGCCGAGACGGCCACCGCCCTGGCCCAGACCAGCGCCACCATGGAGGAGGTCAAGAAGACCTCCCAGGTGTCCAGCGAAAAGGCGCTCTACGTCTCGCAGACGGCGCAGAGCACGGCCCAGATCTCCCAGAACGGCAAGCAGGCGGTGGAACAGTCCATCGACGGCATCACCAAGGTGCGTGAGCAGATCATGGCCATCGCCGAGGCGGTGATGCAGCTGAGCGAGCAGAGCCAGGCGATCGGCGAGATCGTGGCGACCGTGAACGACCTGGCCGAGCAGTCCAACCTGCTGGCCGTCAACGCCGCCATCGAGGCGGCCCGTGCGGGCGAGCAGGGCAAGGGTTTCGTCGTGGTGGCTCAGGAGGTGCGCAGCTTGGCCGAACAGTCCAAGCAGGCCACCACCCAGGTGCGGTCCATCCTGGGCGACATCCAGAAGGCCACCGCCACGGCGGTGCTGGCGGCCGAGCAGGGCAGCAAGGCGGTGGATGCCGGCGTGAAGCAGTCGGTGGCGGCGGGCGAGGCCATCGACCGCCTGGCCCAGAGCATCGCCGTGGCGACGCAGGCCGCCACCCAGATCGCCGCGTCCAACCAGCAGCAGCAGGTGGGCATCGACCAGGTGGCGCTGGCCATGGAGAACATCAAGCAGGCCAGCATGCAGAACATGAACGCCACCAAGCAGGCGGAGACCGCCGCCCACAACCTCAATGAATTAGGGCATAAGCTGAAGACCGTCACCGGCCAGTACCAGGCCTGAGGACCGGCGCATGAGCCAGTCGGACGATCAGCTCCTGAAAAGGCTGCTGGCCATGTTCGAGGTGGAGGCGGAGGAGCACCTTTCCGCCATCGCCGCCGGACTGCTGGCCCTGGAGCAGGCGCCGCCGCGCGACCGCGCGCAGGAGCTGGTGGAGACCACCTTCCGGGAGGTGCACACCCTCAAGGGTGCCGCCCGCGCCGTGAATCTGGGCGCGGTGGTGGCCGTGTGCCACGCCATGGAAAGCGTCTTCGCGGCCTTGAAGGGCGGGCGACTGGCGCTGACGCCCGCCGGCCTGGACCTGCTGCATCAGGGTTATGCCCGTGTACGGGGCCTGCTGGACGGCAGCTTGGCCGCCGGGCCGGACCAGGACGTTCTGGTGGCGGCCCTGGACGCTTATGCCGAGGGGCAGGAACCGGCTGCGGCGGTGCCGGTGTCGGTCCTGACACCGCCGGACGCCCCGCCCGCCTCACCGGCTTCGGAGCGGAGAACGGAAACGCCGGCCCCCGACGCGCCGGCCCCCGACACGCCGGCCCTGGACACGCCGCGCGTCGGCAGCCGTCCCACCCTGCGCATCGCCACGGCCAAGGTGGATGCCCTGCTGCGCCATGCGGAGGAGCTGGTGTCCGCCCGGCTGGCCGCCGGTCGCCAGGTCGCGGAACTGGGGGGGCTGGCGTCGGAGGTGGCGGAGCGCGTGCGCTCCCACGAGCGGGCCCGCCGCCGCGTGGTGGAGGAGGGGGAGGACAGCCCCACCGTCCGCCTGCTGAAGCAACAGGGTGACACGCTGCGCTGGCTGTCCGGTCGCATCGCCCAGCTGGCGAACGCCGGTCGCCAGGACGTGCGCATCCTGGGCAAGATGCTGGACAGCCTGCTGGACGAGGCGAAGCAGGTGCTGATGGTGCCGGTGTCGGTGCTGCTGGATCCCATGGCGCCGCTGGTGCGCGACCTGGCCCGCGCCGAGGGCAAGGACGTGGATTTGGTCATCCGGGGCGGGGACCTGGAAATCGACCGTCGCATCCAGGAGGAGATGAAGGACGCGCTGCTGCACATCGTGCGCAACGCTGTCGCCCATGGCATCGAGGCGCCGGAGTTGCGCGCGCGTCGGGGCAAATCGGCCCGGGGCGCCCTTGCCATCACCGTGGCCCAGACGGAAGGGGGAAGGGCGGAGATCGCCATCGCCGACGATGGCGGCGGTTTCGACGTGGCGGGCCTGCGCCTGGCCGCGGCGGAGCACGGGCTGATGACGGCGGAGGCCGCGGCCGCGCTGGACGACGACGCGGCCCGCGCGCTGGCCTTCCATTCCGGCCTGTCCACCAGCGGCCTGCTGACCGACGTGGCCGGCCGGGGGCTGGGCCTGGCTATCGTGCAGGAAAAGGTGGAGCGGCTGGGCGGCAGCCTGGCGGTGGAATCGACGCCAGGCCTGGGTACCGTCTTCCGCATCCGTTTGCCCGTCACCCTGGCCAGCTTCCGCGGAGTGCTGGTGGAGGTGGAGGGCGCCTGTTTCATCCTGCCCACCGGGGGAGTGGAACGGGTGGCCCGCATCGCCCAGGGCGCCATCGCCACCGTGGAGAACCGCGAGACGGTGGTGTTGAACGGGCGCACGCTGGGCCTGGTGCGGTTGGCCGATGTGCTGGGCTTGTCGCCCGCGCGTCCCTCCCAGGCGCCGCCCAGCCACCACACGGTGGCGGTGCTCAGCCGGGGCGGGCAGGCCACCGCCTTCATCGTCGACCGCGTGCGCGATGAGCAGGAGGTGCTTATGAAGGGCCTGGGGCCGCAGTTGGCTCGCGCCCCCTATGTCACCGGCGCCAGCGTCCTAGCGACGGGAGAGGTGGCGCTGATCCTGAATGTTGCCGACCTGCTGGCGGGGGCGGCCCAGGCGCCGGCCACCCCACGGTCGACGGTGACCGTGTCGCGCAAAAAGTCCATATTGATTGCAGAAGACAGCATCACTGCACGCACGCTATTCAAGAACCTGTTGGAGGCGGCGGGGTATCAGGTGCGCACCGCCGTGGACGGGATCGACGCCTGGGCGGTCCTGACCGGTGGGGAGGAGTTCGACCTGCTGGTGTCGGATGTGGAAATGCCGCGCATGGGCGGGTTCGAGCTGACCGCCAAGGTGCGCGGCACCGCCAAGCTGGCGGACTTGCCGGTGGTGTTGATCACCTCGCTGGGCTCACGCGAGGACAAGGAACGGGGGATCGATGCCGGCGCCAACGCCTATCTGGTCAAGGACAGTTTCGACCAGGGCAACCTGCTGCAAATCGTCAGTCATTTGGTTTAAGGGAAGTCTCTCATGATTCGGGTCGTCGTCGCTGAAGACTCCCCCACGCTGCGCGAATATCTGGTTTCCATCCTGTCGGCTGAACCCGATATCGAGGTGGTGGCCACCGCCATCGACGGCCTTCAGGCGGTGGAGGCCGTGGCCCGCCATCGCCCCGACGTCGTGACCATGGACATCCACATGCCGCGCTTGGGTGGCCTCGCCGCGACCCGGCGCATCATGGAGGAAACGCCCTGCCCTATCGTGGTGGTCAGCAGCACCATGAGCGACCAGGTGGCGGCCACCTTCCGCGCCCTGGATGCCGGCGCCGTGGCCTTCGTCCACCGGCCGGTGGGGGTGGGTCATCCCCGCCAGGCCATTGAAGCGGCGGAACTGGCGCAGACCGTGCGCCTGATGGCCGAGGTCAAGGTGGTGCGGCGTTGGGCCAACCCGGCCAAGCTGCCCCGTCCGCCCGTGGCCCGCCCCATGCCGGAGGCCAGCCTGCCTGGCGGCGTGCGGCCCGCGGTCATCGCCATTGGGGCCTCCACCGGCGGGCCGGTGGCCCTGCAGGCCATTCTGGCGGGCCTGCCCGCCGACTTCCCCATCCCCCTGATGGCGGTCCAGCACATCTCTCCCGGTTTCGTCGGCGGCTTCGCCGAGTGGCTGGCCGGCGGCTCCGCCTTGCCGGTGCAGGTCGCCAAGGCGGGGGAGGTGCCCCGCCCCGGCCACTTCTATCTGGCGCCCGACAACGCCCACATGGGCTTGGGCGCGGATGGGGCCATCACCCTGGATCACGGCCCGCCGGAGAACAGCGCCCGGCCGGCGGTGTCGCATTTCTTCCGTTCCGTGGCCCGGGTCCATGGGGGCCGCGCCGTGGGGGTGCTGCTGTCCGGCATGGGCGTGGACGGGGCGGTGGAATTGCGTGAGATGCGCGACGCCGGCGCGGTCACCTTCGCGCAGGACAAGGAAAGCAGCATCGTCCACGGCATGCCCGGTGCCGCCATCGCCCTGGGCGGCGCCACCGCCGTGCTGAAACCGTCCGACATCGCCACGCGTCTTGTCACGCTGGCCCGCAAAGTGGAGGAGAGCTAGGCCTGCCGCTGCGCCCGGAAGGAGCCGGGCGCCAGCCCCGTCCATTTGCGGAACGCGCGGTGGAAGGCGCTGGTCTCGGCGTAGCCCAGGCGGGCCGCCAGGTCGGGGATGGCCTCCGTCCCCGCTGCCAGCGCCGCTTCGGCGGCGCGGCGGCGCAATTCGTCCTTGATGGCCTGGAAGGGGCGCCCCTCTTGCCGCAGCCCCCGGCGCAGCGTGGCGGGGAGCAGCGCAGGGTGCGCGCCACACTGTCGAAATCCGGCCAAGCCGCGGGGGGCTGGCGGTCCAGCAACTGAGCGACGCGGCGGGCGTAGCTGTCGGGGTTGCGATAGCGCACCAGGAAATTTTCCGGCGCGCGGTTCAGGAAGGTGACAGCGGTCCGCGCGTCCTGCGCCACCGGCAGGGCCAGCAGGGTGGCATCGAACCACAGACGGGCGGCCTCCTGGCCGAAGCGCAGGGTGGAACTGTACACCACCCGGTATTCCTCGGCATGCGGTGGCGCCGGGGGGATGAAATCGGCGGCGCCGATGGGAATGCGCCGCCGCACCAGCCAGCAAGCCAGGCCGTGCAGATAGGTCATCAGCGTCTCTTGCGCGAACAAGGCCAAGGGCGCGTCGGGGACGGTGGGGCGGATCTCCAGGCAGGCCAGGCGGCCTTGGCGGCGCAGGCCCACCCGGATGCCGTCGAACACGCTGTTGTATCCCCGGCAGGCGAGTTCCAGCGCCCGGCCCAGGTCCCGCCCGCCCAAGGCCAGCAGGCAGATGACGGAAAAGGTGCCGATCTTCATGCGGCGGCTGTCCAGGCCGAAGAACTCGTCATCCAAGACCTGGGCCAGCAGGCGCAGCAGGGTGCCGTAGGTGGCCACCGGCACGCGGGCGCCGTCAGGAAAGGCGCCCAGGCCCGCCTTGCGCCGCAGCGGGGCGGCGTCCAGGCCGCACGCGGTGGCGCAGGCCAGCGCGGCCTCCACGAAATAGGGGGCGACACTGTTCTTGTCCTGAAGGAACTTGTCCACGCGACGACACCCAAGACGGATTGACAAAAACGATCACCGGATTTGATCCGGTTGGTCATTCCCGATTGGTTCGATCATGTCTAGTGTGGTCGCGGCTGGCAAGCCGGCCCCAAGAATGTGGAGGAAGCGTCCCGATGCTGATCACCGAGGAACAGGCCATGGTGCGCGACATGGCGCGCGCCTTCGCCCGGGAGCGGCTGGCCCCCGGGGCGGCGGAGCGTGACCGCACTAGCGCCTTCCCGGCCGAAGAGATCAGGGCTATGGGCGAATTGGGCCTGATGGGCATGCTGGTGCCCGAGGAATGGGGCGGGGCCGGCACGGATATCCTGTCCTATGTCCTGGCGATCGAGGAGATCGCGGCCGGCGACGGCGCCATCTCCACCATCATGAGCGTGCACAACTCCGTCGGCTGCGCCCCCATCCTGAAGTTCGGCACCCCGGCGCAGAAGGACCGCTATCTGCGCGCCATGGCCACCGGCCAGATGCTGGGTGCCTTCTGCCTGACGGAACCGCAGGCGGGCTCCGACGCATCCGCGCTCAAGACCCGCGCCGTGCGCGATGGCGACCATTGGGTCATCAACGGCGCCAAGCAGTTCATCACCAATGGCCAGAACGCCGGCGTGGCCCTGGTCTTCGCCGTCACCGACCCGGCCGCCGGCAAGAAGGGCATCTCCGCCTTCCTGGTGCCGACCGACACGCCCGGCTATACGGTGGCACGGCTGGAACACAAGCTGGGCCAGCGTTGCAGCGACACGGCGCAGATTGTGTTCGATGACGTCCGCGTGCCGGCTGACGCCCTGCTGGGCGAACCCGGCCAAGGCTATCGCATCGCCCTGGCCAACCTGGAAGGTGGGCGCATCGGCATCGCGGCGCAGGCGGTGGGCATGGCCCAGGCCGCGTTCGAGGCGGCGCGGGATTACGCGCGCGGCCGCACCAGCATGGGCGTGGCCATCATCGAGCATCAGGCCGTGGCCTTCCGCCTGGCGGACATGGCCACCCGCATCGAGGCGGCGCGCCAGTTGGTGCTGCATGCTGCCAGCCTTCGCCAGGCGGGCCAGCCCTGCCTGAAGGAGGCGTCGATGGCCAAGCTGTTCGCGTCGGAAATGGCGGAGCGCGTGTGCTCCGACGCCATTCAGACCCTGGGCGGCTATGGCTATGTCGAGGATTTCCCGGTGGAGCGCATCTATCGCGATGTGCGCGTCTGCCAGATTTACGAGGGCACCAGCGATATCCAGAAGCTGGTGATTTCCCGCAACCTCTAAAGGATCGGTAAGCGATGAAAGTACTGGTCGCGGTCAAGCGGGTCGTTGACTACAACGTGAAGGTTCGCGTGAAGGCGGACGGCACGGGTGTGGAGACGGCCAACGTCAAGATGTCGATGAACCCGTTCGACGAGATCGCGGTTGAGGAGGCTGTGCGCCTGAAAGAGGCGGGCAAGGCCACCGAGATCGTGGTGGTGAGCGTGGGGCCGAGCCAAGCGCAAGAGACGCTGCGCACGGCGCTGGCCATGGGTGCGGATCGCGCCATCCTGGTGCAGACGGATGTGGAGACGCAGCCGCTGGGCGTGGCCAAGGCGCTGAAGGCGCTGGCCGAGAAGGAACAGCCCGGCCTGGTGATCCTGGGCAAGCAAGCCATCGACGATGACGCCAACCAGACCGGCCAGATGCTGGCGGCGCTGCTGGGCTGGGCCCAGGGCACCTTCGCCAGCAAGGTGGTGCCGGCCGAGGGCACGGTCGCCGTGACGCGCGAGATCGACGGCGGTCTGGAGACGGTGGAGCTGAAGCTGCCGGCGGTGGTGACCACCGACCTGCGCCTGAATGAACCGCGCTACGCCTCGCTGCCCAACATCATGAAGGCGAAGAAGAAGCCGCTGGAAACGGTGGACCCGGCCAGCCTGGGTGTGGACCTGACGCCGCGCCTGAAGACGCTGAAGGTGGCGGAGCCGGCGAAGCGCGCCGGCGGGGTGAAGGTGGACTCCGTCGAGGAGCTGGTGGCCAAGCTGAAGACCGAAGCGCGGGTGATCTGACCATGACAACTCTTGTGATTGCTGAGCCCTCGGTGGAGGGCGTGAAGGCCCCGACGCTGACCACCCTGGGGGCGGCCGCCAAGCTGGGCGGCGACGTCCACGTCCTGGTCATCGGCCAGGGCATTGCTGCTGTCGCCGAGGCGACAGCCCAGGTCGCCGGTGTGGCCAAGGTGCTGACGGCGGACGCCGCCGAGCTGGCGCATGGCCTGGCGGAGAACGTGGCGCCGCTGGTGGTGAACCTGGTGAAGGCCGGCGGCTACAGCCATGTGCTGACGCCCAGCACCACCTTCGGCAAGAACGTGGCGCCGCGCGTCGCGGCCCTGCTGGACGTGGCGCAGATCAGCGACATCACGGGTGTGGAGGGTGCGGACACCTTCACCCGGCCGATCTACGCCGGCAACGCCATCGCCACCGTGCAGTCGTCCGACCCGGTGAAGGTGGCGACGGTGCGCGGCACGGCGTTCGAGGCGGTGGCGGCCACGGGCGGCAGCGCGTCGGTCGAGGCCGTGTCGGGTGCGGCGGATGCCGGCCTGTCCACGTTCGTGAGCCAGGAGGTGTCGAAGTCGGAGCGGCCGGAGCTGACCAGCGCCCGCGTCATCGTCTCGGGCGGCCGGGGCATGCAATCGGGCGACAACTTCCCGCTGCTGGAGGCCCTGGCCGACAAGCTGGGGGCGGCGGTGGGCGCCTCTCGTGCGGCGGTGGACGCCGGCTTCGTGCCCAACGACTACCAGGTCGGGCAGACGGGCAAGATCGTGGCGCCGGAGCTGTACATCGCCGTCGGCATCTCGGGCGCCATCCAGCACCTGGCCGGCATGAAGGACAGCAAGGTCATCGTCGCCATCAACAAGGACGAGGAGGCGCCCATCTTCCAGGTCGCCGACTACGGCCTGGTCGCCGACCTGTTCAAAGCCGTGCCGGAATTGACCGGCCAGGTCTGAGGCCGCTTCAGTTTCAAGGAATAACACCGTGACTTGGCCGGGTGCTCGTGAGGGCGTCCGGCCAATTTTTTATTCCACGCCCCTTAAGTCACCTCATGCCCCGCCGCCCGCAGCAACGACAGCGCGCGGTCCCGGTTCTCCGCCTTCACCATCAAATGGTCGGTGTTGAAGGTGGAGGTGACGAAGATGCCGATGCCATCCTCCGACAGGGGCCGGATGACGGACAGCAGGATGCCCGCCTGATCGAAGGCGAAGGGGCCGATGAACTTCAGGCACACCCAATCACGATCAGCCTTCACGTCCTGTGGCACCCGCTCTTCCCGGCAGATCAGCGACAGTTCCTCATCATCCCGGGCCAGGGCGGTGAAGCCCTCGCCCTCCCACCAGGCGGGGATAGGGGTATCGGGCGGAAATTGGACGATGGCGTAGCGGCCATCCAGGTGCTGCAAGGTGATGCCCATGGGGGTGCTTTCCGAATGACGAAGCGGTGGCGCCAATGACGGCGCCACCTTACCGGAAAGTCCCCCATCTTACAGGTGGGGATGGCGGCGGCCACACCCGGCCACCGCCTCGCGTCCTATTCCACCGTGTCCACTGGGGTGGCGGCCACCACCACCGGCGCCTCGGCCAGCAGGTCGCCCACCGCCGCGCGGAAAGCGGTGTAGTGCGGGCTGGCGCGGTGGGCCTCGATGGCGGCCTCATCGGCATAAATCTCGAACACATGGAAGCGGACCGGCGTGTCCGTGCCCCGGAACAGGTCATAGCGGCGGTTGCCCGGCTCCGCGCGCGAATGACCGGTCAGCGTGCGCATCAGCGCTTCCACCTTGTCCACGGCCTCGGGCTTGGGCGTGACGGTGGCGATCAGGGAAATGCTCATCATCTAACTCCATTTGCGCCCTCAGGCGCCGGGTGCCGGCATCCGCCGGCTAGGCTTATCCTCGATTTCCAGTCCGCCTTTGGCTCCCCGGAAATCTCCGGCGGACGCGGTCGCGTCCTACGGCGGCATGGGTCCTCCCATGCCGCCGTTGTTGGTCAGGCTTCGACGGCGTAGCGCTGCAGCCAATGGGCGTAGGGGGCGGGCAGCACCCAGGAAGGGCGCTCGATCCCCAGCTTCAAGGCGGCGGCGTAAGGCCAGTGCGGGTTGGCCAGGTGGTTGCGGCCGACCAGCACCTGGTCCAGCTGCTGCTCCCGCACCGCGCGGTCGGCGACCTCGGGGTTGGCGAAACCCCAGGCGGAGGAAACGGGGATGCCGGCCTCCTGACGCACGCGGGCGGCGATGGGCGCCAAGAAGGCGGGGCCCCACGGCACATTGCCCTTGGGCGTGGAGAAGCCGACGCTGACGCTCAGCAGGTCCAGCCCTTCCTGGCGGAAGCGGCGGGTCAGGGCGATGGACTCCGCCATCGTCTCCTCATCCCGGCCGTCATACTCGATGACGCCGAAGCGCGCGGTCAGGGGCAGGTGCTCCGGCCAGACCTGGCGCACGGCGGCCAGCGTTTCCACCAGGAAGCGGCCCCGGTTCTCGGCGCTGCCGCCGTACTGGTCTGTGCGCTGGTTGGCGTCGCGGTTGAAGAAGCTCTGGGCCAGATAGCCGTGGGCGAAGTGCAGCTCCAGCCATTCGAAGCCGGCATCGCGGGCGCGCTTGGCGGCGGCCACGAACTCTTCCCGCACCCGGGCGATGTCGTCCAGGGTCATGGCCTTGGGGGTCTTGGGCAGGTTGGCGCCGAAGGCGATGGCCGACGGCGCGATGGTGTCCCAGCCGCGCGGATCGCCCTCGGCGATATGGTCATCGCCCTCCCAGGGGCGGTTGGCGCTGGCCTTGCGGCCGGCATGGCCGATCTGGATGCCCGGCACGGCCCCGGCCGCCTTGATGGCGCGGACGACCGGCACGAAGGCCTGGGCCTGCGCGTCGTTCCACAGGCCGGTGCAGGCCGGGGTGATGCGCCCCTCCGGCGCCACGGCGGTGGCCTCCACCACCACCAGGCCGGCACCGCCCCGGGCCAGGGTGGCGTAGTGGCTGAGGTGCCAGTCGTTGGGCAGACCATTGGTGGCGCTGTACTGACACATCGGCGGCACGGCGATGCGGTTGCGCAGGGTGATGTCCTTGATCTTCAGGGGATCGAACAAGGTGGGCATGGGGAAGCTCCGGATGAACGGGAACGGTAAGGGATGGGACAGGGGTGGTCAGCCTCGAAGCGCCGCCAGCAACAACTCGGCGGTCTTTTCGGACGAGGCCGGGTTCTGTCCGGTGATCAGCAGGCCGTCCTGAACGGCGTAGGGCTGCCAGTCGCCGATCTTGCTGTAGACGCCGCCCTTGGCCGTCAGCATGTCCTCAACCAGGAAGGGGACGACCGTGGTCAGGCCGACGGCCTCTTCCTCGCTGTTGGTGAAGCCCGTGACCGCGCGGCCCTGCACCAGGGGGGTGCCGTCCGCCGCCTTCACGTCGCGCAGCACGCCTGGGGCGTGGCAGACCAGGGCGACCGGCTTGCCCGCCGCGACGGTGGTTTCGATCAGGCGGATGGAGTTGGCGTCGTTCGCCAGGTCCCACAGCGGGCCGTGGCCGCCGGGATAGAACACGGCGTCGAAGCCCTCATGTCCGACCTCGGCCAGGATTCGGGTGGTGGCCAGGGCCTGCTTCGCCGCGGCGTCCGCCTCGAACCGGTGGGTGGCGTCCGTCTGGAAGCCTGGATCGCTGCTCTTGGGGTCCAGCGGCGGCTGTCCGCCCTTGGGCGAGGCCAGGGTGACGGTCGCCCCGGCGTCCTTGAAGACGTAATAGGGGGCGGCCAGCTCCTCCAGCCAGAAGCCCGTCTTGGCGCCGGTGTCGCCCAGTTGGTCGTGAGAGGTCAGCACCATCAGGATGTTCATGATCCTATGTCCTTTCGGTTCGAAGAGTGGAATAGACCAGTCGTCTAGTTATTTGGGCGCGGAAACACCGGCGAAGGAGGCCGCCGGCGGGACCGCGTCAGTGAGGGGTGTCGAGGTGCAGCATCATCCGGGTGGCGCGCATCGCGGCCTCCAACGGGCTGGCGCTACGGGAAATCTTGGCCATCAGGCTGGCACCCAGCCAGGTCTGATACAGGGTTTCCGCCAAGGGACAGGGGGCCCCGGCGATGGTGAGCGACCCGTCGGCGACGCCGTCCTCCAGCGCCTGGCCCAGGCGCTTGATGATGGCCTTGGTGCCCCGGTCCAGCACGGCGCGCATGGCCTCCGACAGGTCGGCGACCTCCGCCCCCAGCTTTACCGCCAGGCACTTGCCTTCGGCATCGCAGTCGCCCTGGGTGTCGATCCAGTTCTGCCAGTAGGCCAGCATGCGATCGACCACCGGCTTGCCGGGCGCCGACAATTGCCGGTCCAGATCCGCCAGATAGGTCGCGAAATAGCTTTCCAGCAGGGCGGTGCCGAAGGCGTCCTTGGAGTCGAAATAGTGATAGAACGACCCCTTGGGTACATTGGCGGCGCCTAAGATCTCGTTCAGCCCAACCGCGGCGAACCCCTTGCCGCCGATAATGCGCTGGGCGGTGTCGAGGATGTGCTGGCGCACGTCGATGCTGTGGGGCTTGGCGATCATGGGTGCGATATAAGCACGATTAGACCAGTCGTCTAGTGACGGTCGTCACCCTTAGTCGACTTCCACCACGATCTTGCCCACCGCCTGACGGGCGCCCAGGGCGGTCAGGCCTTCGGGGGCGCGGTCGAAGGGTAGGCGCAGGCCGATGTGGGGGCGGATTGTGCCCTCGGCCAGCCAGCCCATGATCTCCCGCAGGTAGGTCTGGTTCAGGGCGGGGTCGCGGCGGGTGAACTCGCCATAGAACACGCCCAGCACGGCGCCGTCCTTCAGCAGGGTGAGGTTCAGGGGCAGCTTGGGGATGCCGGCGGTGAAGCCCACCACCAGGTAGCGGCCGCGCCAGCCCAGGGTGCGGAAGGCGGGTTCGGCATAGGCGCCGCCCATGGGGTCGTAGATCACGTCGGCCTCGCCCTTGCCGGAGACGGCTTGGCAGGCGGCGCGGATGTCGGCGGTCAGGGCCTTGGCGGCGGCGGGGTCGTCCAGGGTGGCGGGATAGACCACCACGGCGTCGGCGCCGTTATCCTGGGCGATGGCGGCCTTCTCTGGGGAGGACGCGGCGGCCACGACGCGGGCGCCCATGGCCTTGCCCAGTTGCACCGCCGCCAGGCCCACGCCGCCGGCCGCCCCCAGCACCACCAGCGTTTCCCCCGCCGCCAGCTTGGCGCGGTCACGCAGGGCGTAGTGGCTGGTGCCGTAGGTCAGGCGCAGGGCGGCCCCGGCGGCGTCATCCACACCGTCCGGCAGGGTCAGGCAATCCGATGCCGGCAGGGCCAGCTGTTCCGACAGCCCGCCATGCGGCACCACACCGATGACGCGGTCGCCGATGGCCAAGCCCTGGACGCCCTCGCCCAGGGCGATCACCCGGCCGGCCACCTCCAGCCCGGGGGCGAAGGGCCGGGGCGGGCGGGCCTGGTACAAATCCTGGATGACCAGCAGGTCGGGGTAGTTCAGCGCCGTGGCGCTGACGGCGACCACCACTTGGCCGGGCCCCGCCACCGGTGGCGGCAGATCCGTGTCCAGCACCAGGGTGTCCGGTCCCCCCGTCCGATGGCTGCGCCATGCCC
The DNA here is from genome assembly GCF_036348415.1 of Nitrospirillum karajorum. NCBI lineage: Bacteria > Pseudomonadati > Pseudomonadota > Alphaproteobacteria > Rhodospirillales > Azospirillaceae > Nitrospirillum > Nitrospirillum karajorum. The sequence goes on along the minus strand of NZ_JAZBQB010000001.1, from coordinate 325,158 downwards.
GCATCGCTGTCCTCCCAGTTCGTTGGGGCCCAGAGTGGGGGAGGCGGCGGGGCCGGTCCATCATTCATATTGACCGGTCCCCGCACCCTTTCCAGGATCGCGGCGTTGCCGGCCCGCGCGCAGTGCGCTGCCGGGCCGGGTTTTCGAGAAAGGGAGTGTCACGCATGATCGGCCGCCTGAACCATGTCGGTATCGCCACACCGTCGATCGAGGACGCCATCGCCGTCTACCGGGACCTTTTGGGCGCCACGGTGATTCGGGAACCCTTCGATTTGCCGGCCCAGGGCGTGCGCGTCTGCTTCATCGACACGCCCAACAGCCAGATCGAACTGATCGAGCCCCTGGGTGAGGCCTCGCCCGTTCACGCCTTCCTGAAGAAGTTCCCCCAGGGCGGCCAGCACCATGTCTGTTTCGAGGTGCCGGACATCCACGCCGCCGCCGCCGACATGGCGGCCAAGGGCGCCACGGTGCTGGGCCAGCCCCGCATCGGCGCCCACGGCACGCCCGTGATCTTCGTGCACCCCAAGAGCATGGGCGGCGTGCTGGTGGAACTGATGGAAACGCCCAAGGCTCCGCATTGATCCGGCGCCCTACGTAAACCCTAGGCCCCGACCGGGGCCGCCGGAGATTTCTGGGGAGCGTCAGCGGACTGGAAATCGAGGATAGCCAAGCCCGCGGATGCGGGCGCCCGGCGCCTGAGGGAAAACGAACAAAACTACACTCCGCTCAGGATACCCTTGATGCGGCTGGCCAGCGCCTCCATGGAAAAGGGCTTGGTCTGCACATGCAGGCCAGGCGCCAGCCGTTCATTGCCGATGACGGCGTTTTCGGCATAGCCGGTGATGAACAGCACCTTCAGGCCGGGGCGCAGGTCCCGGCCCGCGTCGGCCAACTGCCGGCCGTTCATGCCCTGGGGCAGGCCGATATCGGTCACCAGCAGGTTGATGGGGGTGTCGGATTGCAGGATGCGTAGCGCCTCCGGGCCGTCCATCGCCTCCAGCGTCGTGTAGCCCAACTCATCCAGCACCTCGGTCACCAGCAGGCGCACGGTGGGCTCATCATCAACCACCAGCACGGTTTCCCCCCGCTTGGCCCGGGGGGCGGCCTGGGTGATGGCCAGCATCTCCGCCGCCTGCTCCTGACCGTGGTGGCGGGGCAGGTACAGCGACACGTTGGTGCCCAGCCCCACCTCGGACAGGATGCGGATTTGGCCGCCGGATTGCCGCACGAAGCCATAGATCATGGACAGGCCAAGGCCGGTGCCCTGGCCGATGGGCTTGGTGGTGAAGAAGGGGTCGAAGGCGCGGGCGATGACCTCCGGCGGCATGCCGACGCCGGTGTCGGTAACGCTCAGCAGCACGAACTGGCCGGGTGTCATGTCATGGGCGCTGGCGGTTTCATTGTCGATCTCGCGGTTGCTGGCCTCGATGGTGATGTGGCCGCCGCGGGGCATGGCGTCGCGGGCGTTGATGCACAGGTTCAGCAGAGCGCTTTCCAACTGGTTGGCGTCGATTAGGGTGGTCCACAGGTCCGGCGGCGTATCGACGATCAGCGCGATGGCGGGGCCCACCGTGCGCCGCACCAGATCCTCCATCTCCAAGACCAGGCGGCTGACATCCGTCGGGCGAGGGTCCAGGGTCTGCTGCCGCGAAAAGGCCAGCAGCCGGTGGGTCAGGGCGGCGGCGCGGTCCACCGCACCCCGCGCCGCCGTCATGTACCGGTCCAGCGCGTTCAGGCGGCCCTGGCGGACGCGCTGGTCCAGCAGTTCCAGGCTGCCGCTGATGGCGGTCAGCAGATTGTTGAAGTCATGGGCTAGGCCGCCGGTCAACTGGCCCACCGCCTCCATCTTTTGCGCCTGGCGCAACTGCGCCTCCGCCAGGCGCAGGGCCTCGGCCTGGCGCTTCTCCTCCGTGATGTCGCGGCCATAGCCATAGACCACGTCCCCTTCGGCGAAGGAGTTCCAGGAAATCCAACGGAAGCCGCCATCCTGGTGCCGCAGGCGGTTTTCGAAGCAGATAAGCTGGCCCTCGCTCAGCAAGGCCTCATGGGCCTGCACCGTGGCGCGGGCGTCGTCGGGCCAGACCATCTCCACGAAGCTGCGGCCGATCAGTTCCTCGGGTTCATGGCCCAGGATGGCCTTCCAGGCGGGGCTGGCGTCGCGGAATATCCCGTCGCGCCCGATCACCAGCAGCAGGTCGCGGGAAAAGCGCCAGACGCGGTCGCGTTCCGCCGTGCGCTCCGCCACCCTTTCTTCCAGGTCGGCGTTCAGGCGGGCCAGCTTGTCGGCGGTGACGCGCAGGGTGCGCTCCGCTCGCACCTTGGCCGTCGTCTCCACCACGATGGCGATGACACCGGCGGGCCTGCCCGCCTCATCCAGGATGGGGGAATAGTCCAGGTTCATCCACACCTGCTCCGGTCGGCCGGAGCGATGCAGCGTCAGTTCCTGGTCCTGATAGGCCAGCGTGCCGCCGGCCAGCCCCACCTTCATCACATTGTCGTTGAAGTCCGCCACCTCATGCCAGCCTTCCCGGACCTTGGAGCCCAGGAGTTGGGGGTGGCGGCCGCCGGCGAAGACGGAATAGGCATCGTTGTAGATCATGATGCCATCCGGTCCCCACAGCGTGACGATGGGAACGGGCGACTGCAGGATCAGGCCCACGCTGGTGCGCAGGCTTTGCGGCCATTGGTCCAGGGGCCCCAAAGGCGTCCGCGACCAGTCATAGGCCGCGATCAGCGACGCCAATTCGCCGCCGCCGGACAGGAAAGCCGGTATTGCCTCTTGCGCCATATGCCGCCGCGCCCCATCCAACCGCATTAGCCGCCTTCACGCCGAAAATCCTACGACGCTTGTTATGTCACGCGAGGAAGGCGGGCACATCGCCAACCAAAGACTATGTCGCGGCGCGACATCCCCCTCCAAAAGGCAGAGGCGCGGGGTATCGGGGTCAATGCTGGTGGTGAAGGTCCATCATCTCCAGCGGCATCATGTTGGCGCTGAGGTTGGCCATGATCCACAGCGATCCCGCCACCACCAGGAAAACGATCAGCACGCCGAAGGCCAGGGCCAGCACGTTGTTGGTGTTGTCCGGCCCGGTGGTGATGTGCAGGAAAAAGACCAGATGGACACCCATCTGGGCCACGGCCAGGACGGCCAGGCCGATGGGCACCCCTTGCGGCCACAGCACATGGGTGCTGGCCGCCCAGAAGGACGTCGCGGTCAGCAGGATCGCCAGCGCCAGGCCGACGATATAGACCTTGAGGCTGGCCAGAAGCTCCTCCCGGCTGTCGCCCGGCGCTGTGTCCAGGGGAACCGCGTCATGAGGGATGCCATCGGGGGCATGATGATCGGTTTCGGCCATCTCAGCGTCCTCCCATCAGGTAGACGATCGTGAACAAGGCCACCCAGATGATGTCCAGGGCATGCCAGAACAGGCTGAAGCACATCAGTCGGTGCAGGACGGTGGTGCGCCACCCCTTGTCCGCCACCTGCGCCACCATGACCACCAGCCACAGCAGCCCCACGGCGACATGGGCGCCGTGGCATCCCACCAGGGTGAAGAAGCCGGACAGGAAGGCGCTGCGCTGGGGCGTGGCGCCCTGGGCGATCATGCCGGCGAACTCACGCATCTCCAGGACCAGGAAGCCCAGGCCCAGCAGGAAGGTAACGGCGGCGGCGCTATGGAAGGCGGTGCGGTGGCGCGCCTCCATGGCCAGCGACATCATCCCGCAACTGAAGCTGGAGAAAAGCAGCAGGGCCGTTTCGACGGCGACGTTGGTGGGGTCGAACAACTCGGCCCCCGTCGGTCCACCGGCCGTCGCCTTGCCCACCACCGCGTAGGTGGCGAACAGGGCGGAGAACATCACGATGTCGCTTAGCAGGAACAGCCAGAAGCCGTAGGCGATGATGATGCGCTTGGGCGCCGGCCCCGCCGTGCTGGTGCCGGTCCGCATGCCGTGGGCGGCCCTGGGCGCGTCGTCGTGTAGGCTGGCGGCGGTCATGGCGTGACCCCCGTCCATTGGGCATCCTGGTGGTGGGCGTCTTGGTGGGCGCGGTCGGCCTGCGCCACCGCTTCGGCGGGGATCTCGTACTCGCTGTCATCGCGCCAGGCGAAGACCAGGGTGGTGGCCAGGGCTCCGGCCAGGCCCAGCGCCACCAGCCACCAGATGTGCCAGATCAGGGAAAAGCCGGTGACGACGGCGAAGAAGGCGGTGACGAAACCGGTGGGGCTGTTCACCGGCATGTGGATGGCCTCATACACCAGCGCCCTGGCGGCGGCCACCCGCTCCTCCCGCGTGCGCCGCTTCACCTGCCAATAGGCGTCCTCCCGCTCCACATGGGGCAGGATGGCGAAGTTCCAGGCCGGCGGAGGGGAGGGTGTGGACCATTCCAGGGTGCGGCCATTCCATGGATCGCCCGTCACGTCGCGGCGGCGGTCGCGGGTGCGGATGGACACGATCAGTTGGATGATCAGGGCCACGATGCCGGCCAGGATGAAGGCGACGCCCACGGCCGCCACGATCAGCCAGGGCTGCCAGGATGGATCGTCATAGTGCTGCAGCCGTCGGGTCATGCCCAGCATGCCCAGATAGTAAAGCGGCATGAAGGCCAGGTAGAAGCCGACGAACCAGCACCAGAAGGAAACCTTGCCCCAGCCTTCGTCCAGGGTGAAGCCGAAGGCCTTGGGGAACCAGTAAGTGTAGCCGGCCAGCACACCGAACACGACGCCGCCGATGATGACGTTGTGGAAGTGGGCGATCAGGAACAGGCTGTTGTGCAGGACGAAATCGGCCGGCGGCACCGCCAGCAGCACCCCGGTCATGCCACCGATGACGAAGGTCACCATAAAGCCCACGGACCACAGGATGGGCACCTGGAACCGCACCCGCCCGCCGTACATGGTGAAGAGCCAATTGTAGACCTTCACGCCGGTGGGCACGGCGATGATCATGGTCATGACGCCGAAGAAGCCGTTGACGTTGGCGCCCGCCCCCATGGTGAAGAAGTGGTGCAGCCAGACGATGAAGGACAGGATGCAGATGGCCATGGTGGCCGCGACCATGGAGCGGTAGCCGAACAAGGGCTTGCCGGAGAAGGTCGAGACGACTTCGGAAAACACGCCGAAGCAGGGCAGGATGAGGATGTAGACCTCTGGATGCCCCCACACCCAGATGAGGTTGATGTACATCATCGGGTTGCCATCGCCGTCCGCCGTGAAGAAGTGCATGCCGAGATAGCGGTCCAGCAGCAGCATGGCGAAGGTGGCGGTCAGCACCGGGAAGGCGGCGATGATCAGCAGGTTGGACGCCAGCGAGGTCCAGCAGAACACCGGCATGCGCATGTAGCCCATGCCCGGCGCCCGCATCTTCAGGATGGTGGTGGCCAGGTTGATGCCCGACAGCAGGGTGCCCACGCCCGAGATTTGCAGGGCCCACAGGTAATAATCGACGCCCACGCCGGGTGAATATTTCAGTTCGCTCAGCGGCGGATAGGCCAGCCAGCCGGTGCGCGCGAACTCCCCGATCACCAGCGACAGGTTGGTCAGCAAGATGCCCGAGGCGGTGAGCCACAGGCTGACGGAATTGAGCGTGGGAAAGGCCACGTCGCGGATGCCCAGTTGCAGGGGCACGGCGAAATTCATCAGACCGATGATGAAGGGCATGGCCATGAAGAAGATCATGATGGTGCCGTGGGCGGAGAAGATCTGGTTGTAATGCTCCGGCGGCAGGTAGCCGGAGTCCGGACCCACGGAGATGGATTGCTGGATGCGCATCATGACGGCGTCGGTGAAGCCGCGCAGCAGCATGACCAGGGCCAGGACGACGTACATGACGCCGATGCGCTTATGGTCGACGGACGTCAGCCATTCCTTCCACAGATAGGGCCAGTGGCCCTTCACCGTCACCCAGGCCAACACACCCACCACCGCCAGGATCATGAGGCCCGAGGCGATCATGTCGATAGGCTCGTTGATGGGGATGGCGCTCCAGCTCAGCTTGCCAAACATGCTGCGTCCTTCTTCAAGGGCCCTGCTTCACCGGCGGGGCCGTCAGGGCCGGATGGGCGCCCGGGTTGGCGATGGCGGTGAACAGGTCCGGTGTGACGTCGCGGAAGGTGCGGGGGCGGTCCGCCCGGCTGGGCTCGGCCAAGCGGTGGAAGGCGGCCTCATCCAGCGCGTCGCCTTGGTCCCGGGCGGTGGCGATCCACTGGTCGAAGGCGTCGCGCGGCACGGCCTCCACCGTGAACAGCATGTCGGGGAAGCCGGCGCCACTGAACTGGGCGGAGATTCCGGGATAGCGGCCGGGCTTGTCCGCCTGCAGGTTCAGTCGCGTGATCATGCCGGGCATGGCGTAGATTCTGGCTGCCCAGTTGCGGCACGAAGAAGCTGTTCATGACGCCGTCTGAGGTCAGTTGGAAGCTGATCGGCGTGCCGGCCGGCACGACCAGGTGGTTGACGCTGGCGATGCCCTGTTCCGGGTAGATGAACAGCCATTTCCAATTCAGCGACACCACCTGGACCGGCACGGCGCGGCCGGCGGCGGCCAGGGGCCTGGGCGGGTCCAGGTCGCGGGAGCTGACCCAGCCGATACCGCCCAGCAGCAGCACGGTCATGGCCGGAATGGACCACACCACCATTTCGATGCGGCCGGAATATTCCCAGTCGGGGCGGTAGCGGGCGCGGGCATTGCCGGCGCGGAACCACCATGCCACCCCCAGCGTCGCCAGGATGGTGGGCAGGACGATGGCCAGCATGATGCCCAGGGAATCCAGCAGGATGGTCAATTCCTGCGCGGCAACTGGGCCTTGCGGGTCCAGGACGCCGCCGGAACAACCGGCAAGGCCGGGCAGCACCAAGGCCAGGGCGGTGGCGGCGACGGGGCGGGCCATGGCTTTCCTTGGGTGTGGTGGGGAGGGAGGGGAACGGGGGTACGGCCGGTCAATGCGCCGGTCCGCCAGATGTTCCAGACGGGGGATGGGGAAAAATGTCGCGGGGGTCCCCATATCGCGGTGAACGCCCTCACGCCAGACATCCATCTCCGAAGGAAGGGTCATGCCCCGTCAGGCCAGCCTTTTTCCCGACATGCCGCCGGCCGCGCCGCCCGGATTTCGTTACGCACCCGATCTCATCGACGCGGGGGAGGAGGAAGGGCTGGTCGCCAGCATCGCGGATTTGCCGTTCGCGCCCTTCGATTTCCATGGCCATCAGGCCAACCGCCGGGTCGTTTCCTTCGGCTATCGCTACGACTATGCCCGGCGGGCGGTGGCGCCGGCCCCGGACATACCGGCCTTCCTTTTGGATCTGCGGGCGCGGGTGGCGGCCTTCGCCGGCCTGCCGCCAGAAGACTGCCGCCAGGTGCTGATCAATGAATACGCCCCTGGCGCCGGCATCGGCTGGCATCGGGACAAGCCGCAGTTCGGCGTGGTGGCGGGGGTATCCTTGCTATCCCCCGCCACGCTGCGCTTCCGTCGGCGGGAAGGCCCGGAGGACGCTCCGGCTTGGCGCCACGCCGCGGTACCCCTGGCACCCCGGTCGGTCTATCTGCTGACGGGGGAGGCGCGTGCCCTATGGGAACACAGCATCAACGAGGGGGAAGCGCTGCGCTATTCGGTGACGTTCCGCACCCTGGCGTATCAGGTTTGACGGGAAAGACAGCGCCTTTGGAGCTGAGTACCCAACCGGCGGGGCATCTGGCGCCACGCCCCTAGTCAGGGGCCCGGCGGCCCACCCAGCTCATCCAGTTTCCGCTTGAGCGCGCGCGACCGGCGACGGTGCAAAGCCACATATGCGGCCGACCAGAGCATGATAAGTCCGATGAGGGGCAGATAGAGCCCCAGGTGGTGGTCGCCACTTTTTACCCAGTACCCCCAGGCGATGGTGGCCACGCCCATCAGGGAGGGCAGCGCGACCGCGACGGCGGAAGGCATGGCTATACGTCGCCGAGCAATCATATGCCGGTAATAATCGGTAACCGCCTGGCATGTCGCGGACGGGGAGGGAAGATCGCCAGGCCAAGTGTCAGATGCAAACCATACAATCATGATAGCCCCGAGGACGCTGAACACTTCGCCAATCCGGATTATCGGATCAGTCTCGTTCCATGCTTGCCATCCAAACAAACCGGCCAACGCCATGCCAAGGCCCGCCCCTACGATTATTCTGGTGCGGAGCTTGCGACGATACGTGCTGGCCAGGGATCGAATGTCAGTAACGGACATTGGCTTCATCTCCTGTGGTTGGTCTTTCCAGATTTTCTTGAGAAAATCATCGGGTGGGCCGGCCGTCATGGCGTGACTCCCTGCTGGAACATCTTTGCAAGAACTGTCTTGAGGCGATGTATTTTCGTCGCCACCGCGCCCGGCGACATCCCCACAACCTGGCTTATCGCCGCTGCGTCGAGATCTTCCAGGTAGAGGAGCGCGATCTGCCGGTCTGGTTCCGCCAACCGCCGGATCAAGGCCATGAGCCGATCCAGCGAACGACGTTCATGGACGCTTGCCTCCACATCGTCAGGGGCTGTGATTTCGCCAGCCTCTTCAAGGGTTAAGGTGCCGGCGCGTCTCTGGCGCCGGCGCTTGATCGCGTATGACGAAGCGACATTGTGTGCGACGCGAAAGACCCATGTGCTTGGTGAGCAACGACCATCGTAACGGGCCAGGCTTTGCCAAAGCGCGACGTGCATGTCCTGGATGAGGTCGGGCCTCAAATCCGGCTGCAGCTCATAGGCGCCGGCTATCCGCTCGATGGCCGCGCTGAAAGCGCTGGATAGCGCCGTGTAGCGCTCATCTTGATTGAGACCTTCGAGCTTCATTCGCTCATCTTTCGATAAACGCGACTGCAATGATTAGTCTTCCAGCGCCCGGAAATCTTACAAGCAGGGCCGGATTTTTCTGAGCGGCGGTGGTTGGCGTCATGATGTCGGGGCAGCAATTGCGCCAGGCGGACTCGGCCGGGGTGGTCAGTGGGCCGGTACGCCAGATGTTCCGGACCGGGGGTGGGCAAAATTGTCGCGGGGCCGCGCCCCGAACCGTCCCGGCGGCCATGGCGGCGAAAAACGACAAAACACCGCACGGCAGGGCAATCCACTGCTGCGCCGGCCCCATAGTGTGATGGCGAAACCGCGTCAGGCGCGGTGTTTCGTCTTGGCTCCGGAGCCCACCGCATGCGGGCTGCCGAGCCTGAGCTCGTGTTGGGGGAAGGATGCCGTCCATCACCATGTCGCCGCCGCTTCGCCGCCTCTATCCCCTGATCCTGGCGCTGGCCCTGTCCGGGTGTGGCGACAAGCACCCGCCGGCGGCCGCCGCCGCTCCGCCCGCGGTGACGGTGGCCCAGCCGCTGCCCCGCAAGATCGTGGACTGGGATGAGTTTACCGGCCGCTTCGAGGCGGTGCAGACGGTGGAACTGCGCGCCCGCGTTTCCGGCTATCTGGAACAGATCAAGTTCCGCGACGGCCAACTGGTGCAAAAGGGCGACCTGCTGTTCGTCATCGACCCGCGCCCCTTCCAGGCCACGCTGGACAAGGCCAACGCCGATCTGCAGCGGGAAAAGACCCGTCAGGCCCTGGCGGTTTCAGAGCTGAAACGGGCGGCCCAGCTGTTGGCCGCCCGTGCCATCAGCCAGGAAGAGTACGACACCCGCGCCCAGGCCGAACAGGAAAGCCAGGCGGCGGTGGCATCGGCGGCGGCGGCGGCGCGGTCGGCGGCGCTGGATCTGGAGTTCACCCAGATCCGGTCCCCCATCTCGGGCCGCATCGGCGACCGCAAGATCGACATCGGCAACCTGGTCAGCGGCGGGTCGGCGCAATCCACCCTGCTGGCCACCATCGTGACGCGGGACCCGATCTATTTCGTCTTTGACGGCAGCGAGGCGGATTACCTGCGTTACAATCGCCTGGCCCTGGAAGGTGTGCGCGCATCCTCGCGCGACAAGGCCAACCCCGTCTTCGTCCGGTTGATGGATGAGACCACCTGGACCCGCAAGGGCGAGATGGATTTCGTCGACAATCGGCTGGACCCCAGTTCCGGCACCATCCGTGGGCGCGCCGTCATCCCCAACAAGGACGATTTCCTGCAGCCGGGCACCTTCGGCCGGCTGCGCCTGCTGGGTTCCGGCGAGTACGACGCCCTGTTGGTTCCGGATGAGGCCATCGCCTCCGACCAGTCGCACAAGATCGTCATGACGGTGGGCGAGGATGGAACGGTGACGCCCAAGCCCGTGGTGCTGGGCAACCTGGCCTATGGCCTGCGCGTCGTCAAATCCGGGCTGGCGCCGACCGACCGCATCATCATCAGCGGCCTGACGCGGGCACGGCCCGGCGCCAAGGTCACGCCCCAGCCCGGGACCATCACCCCCGCGGCCGAGCAGTAAGGGCCGGCATCATGAAGTTCTCCCATTTCTTCATCGACCGGCCCATTTTCGCCTGCGTGATCTCCATCCTCATCACGCTGGTCGGCGGCCTGGCCTATTTCGCCCTGCCGGTGGCCCAATATCCCGAGGTGGCGCCCCCCACCGTGGTGGTGACGGCCACATATCCCGGCGCCTCGGCCGAGACGGTGGCCAACACCGTGGCCGCCCCGTTGGAACAGGAGATCAACGGCGTCGACGACATGCTGTACATGGTCTCCCAGAACACGGGTGACGGCGGCCTGTCACTGACCATCACCTTCAAGCTGGGCACCGACATCGACAAGGCGCAGGTGCTGGTGCAGAACCGGGTGTCGGTGGCGCAGCCGCACCTGCCGGACGAAGTGAACCGCCTGGGCGTCACCACGCGCAAGAACTCCCCCAACCTGATGATGGTCATCCACCTGTATTCCCCGGATGACAGCCTGGATCAGCTCTATATCTCCAACTACGCCACCTTGCAGGTGCGCGACCCGCTGGCCCGCCTGGATGGCGTGGGTGATGCCCGCATCCGTGGCGCCGGCGATTATTCCATGCGCATCTGGCTGGATCCGGAGAAGGTGCAGGCGCGCGGCCTGACCACGGCCGAGGTGGTGCAGGCGTTGCAGGGCAACAACGTGCAGGTGGCCTCGGGCCAGCTGAACCATCCGCCGGTGCCCAAGCCCGCCGCCTTCGAGGTGCAGGTGCAGACCCTGGGCCGGCTGACCGACCCCGGCCAGTTCGCCGACATCGTCATCAAGTCCGACGCCCAAGGCCGCGTCACCCGCGTACGCGACGTCGGTTGGGTGGAGCTGGGCGCCCAGGACTACAACACCTATTCCTATGTCGACGGCAAGCGCGCCGCCGCCATCCTGATTTACCAGCGCCCGGGTTCCAACGCCCTGAAGACCGCCGCGGCCGTGCTGTCGTCCATGGAGACGATGAGCCACGACATGCCCAAGGGCCTGGCCTACAAGGTCGTCTACAACCCCACCCAATACATCGCGGAATCGGTGAACGAGGTTTACCACACCATCTTCGAGGCGATGGTGCTGGTGGTCATCGTCGTCATCGTCTTCCTGCAGTCCTGGCGGGCGGCGCTGATCCCCATCGTCGCCATCCCCATTTCGCTGATCGGCACCTTCGCCGTCATGGCGGCCGTGGGCTTTTCCCTCAACAACCTGTCGCTGTTCGGCCTGGTCCTGGCCATCGGCATCGTCGTCGACGACGCCATCGTGGTGGTGGAGAATGTCGAGCGCAACCTGGCCCAGGGCCTGTCGCCCCGGGAGGCCGCCCACAAGACCATGGATGAGGTGGGCGAGGCGCTGATCGCCATCGCCCTGGTGCTGACGGCGGTGTTCCTGCCCACGGCCTTCCTCACCGGCATCTCCGGCCAGTTCTATCGCCAGTTCGGCGTCACCATCGCCGCTGCCACGCTCATTTCCATGCTGGTGTCGCAGACGCTGAGCCCGGCCCTGGCGGCCCTGCTGCTGAAGCCGCACGACACCCAGCACGACGCCCAGCACGACAAGGCGCAGGGTGCTGCGGCCAAGCGCGGCTTTCATCCGATCGCCCGCTTTTTTGCTGGCTTCAACCGGGGCTTCGACTGGCTGTCGGACCGGTACGGCCGCTTGACGGGCCATCTGGTGCGGCTGGCCACGGTGGTGCTGGTGGTCTATGCCGGCCTGATCGTGCTGGGCGGCGGCCTCATTTCCCGCACCCCCACCGGTTTCATCCCGTCACAGGACCAGGGTTATTTCATCACCGTCATCCAATTGCCGCCGGGATCCTCCCTCAGCCGCACGGACGCCGTCCTGCGCCGTGCCCAGACCCTGCTGGCGGCCCGTCCGGGCGTGGCGCATACGGTTGGTTTCGCCGGCTTCGATGGTGCCACCTACACCAACGCCCCCAACGCCGGCGCCGTGTTCGTCGTCACCAAGCCCTTCGCCGAGCGCGTCAAGGAGGGGCTGACCACCCAGGGGATCTTCAGCGATCTGCAGAAGACCTTGCAGCAGATCGACGGCGCCCTGACACTGCTGATCCCGCCGCCCACCGTGCCGGGCATCGGCTCCTCCGGCGGGTTCAAGCTGTATATCGAGGACAGGCGCGGCCGTGGCTTGCAGGCGCTGGCCGACGCCACGCAGGAGATGATGCTGGCCGCCAACAAGACGCCGGGCCTGGCCAACGTCTTCAGCCTGTACAACACCCGCACGCCCCAGGTTTACGCCGACATCGACCGGGTCAAGGCCGACATGCTGGGCGTGCCGCCGTCGCGCATCTTCGATACGTTGAACGTCTATCTCGGCTCCGCCTTCGTCAACGACTTCAACCTGCTGGGCCGCACCTACCGGGTGACGGCGCAGGCCGATGGCGCCGGCCGTACCAGCGTGCGCGACATCGCCTACCTGCGCACCCGGTCCGACAATGGCGGGCTGGTGCCCTTGGGCTCCGTCGCCACCTTCCGGGACGTGACCGGGCCCTATCGCGTGCCGCGCTACAACCTTTATCCGGCGGCGGAGCTGCAGGGATCGCCGGCACCCGGCTATTCCACCGGCCAGGCCATCGCCGCCATTGGCGAGCTGGCGCGCGAGCATCTGCCCGACGGCTTCTCCTACGAATGGACCGAGCTGACCTATCAGCAGATCATCGCCGGCGACACGGCGCCCATCGCCTTCGGTTTGGCCGTGGTGTTCGTTTATCTGCTGCTGGCGGCGCAATACGAAAGCTGGATGCTGCCGCTGTCGGTCATCCTCATCGTGCCCATGTGCCTGCTCACCGCCCTTTCCGGTGTGAACCTGCGCGGCATGGACAACAACATCCTGACCCAGATCGGCTTGGTGGTGCTGGTGGGGCTGGCGGCCAAGAACGCCATCCTGATCGTGGAGTTCGCCAAGCAGGATGAGGAACAGGGGCTGGACCGCTTCCAGGCCGCCATCCGCGCCGCCCGCACCCGCCTGCGGCCCATCCTCATGACCTCCTTCGCCTTCATCCTGGGCGTGGTGCCCCTGGTGATCGCGTCCGGTGCCGGGTCGGAGATGCGGCAGGCCCTAGGAACGGCCGTGTTCTTCGGCATGCTGGGCGTCACCTTCTTCGGCCTGTTGTTCACGCCGGTATTCTACGTCGTCTGCCGCTGGCTGGCGCAGTGGGGCCAGCGACGCTTCGGCAAACGGCGGGACACGCCGCCGGCCGGTTCACACGGCCCGCACACGGCCTGACGGGGAGGGGGATCGGTCCATGCGTATTCCAGGTGCCCTACTGACCCTGACGGTCGTCCTGTTGCCCCTGTCGGGCTGCGTGACCGTAGGGCCGGATTACCACACGCCCGCCACACCGGCTGCCGCCGGGGCGCCCTTCACCCGGGCCGTTCACGCCATGGACGGGGACGCCAACCTGCTGAAGGCGGAGGAACCGCTGGAGGATTGGTGGCGCCAGCTGGGCGACCCGGTGTTGGACCAACTGGTGGCTGACGCCGTCAAGGCCAACCTGGACCTGAAGGCGGCTGACGCCGCGGTCCGCGCCGCGCGCGCGGAAGCCGAGGCCGTGGGCGCCCGCAACCTGCCGTCGGTGGGCGCCAGCGCCAGCTACAGCCGCGCCCGTGCGGCCGCGGCCACGCAACAGGGCCTGCCCGACGCGCAGCTGCCCGACAGCAACGTCACCACCGCGGGCGGCACCCTGTCCTGGGAAATCGACCTGTTCGGCCAGGTGCGCCGCGCCATCGAGGCGGCGGAGGCCGACACCGCGCGGGCGGAGGCGCTGCGCCATCAGGTGCTGACTGTCATCATCGCCGACGTGGCCAGCACCTATGTCGATCTGCGCGGCGCGCAACTGCGCCTGTCCGTGGCGCTGCGCAACGCGGAAAACCAGCGCGGCACCTTCGACCTGACCCATACCTTGAGCGATGCCGGCCGGGGGACGGACCTGGATATCGCCCGCGCCCAGGCGCAGCTGGAAACCACGCTGGCCTCCATCCCGCCGCTCCGCGCCACGGTGGCGGCGGATGAGCACATTCTGGCCACCCTGACGGGGCGGGAGCCTGGGGCGCTGGCGGCCCTGCTGGACGCGCCGGCCCCGCTGCCCGACCTGCCCGACAGTGTGGCCGTGGGCACGCCGGCCACGCTGCTGGGCCGCCGGGCCGATGTGGCGGCGGCGGAGCGGGCCCTGGCGGCGGCCACGGCCCGCATCGGCGTCGCCACCGCCGACCTCTATCCCAAGATCTCGCTCACCGGGTCGGTGGGGGTGCAGGCCCTGCAGCCGGGGGACTTGGCCGCGCGGGGCGCCTTCACCTATGGCATCGGGCCCAGCATCAGCGTACCGCTGTTCGACGCCGCCCTCTATGCCCGTATCCGCGAGGCCAACGCCAACACCGACCAGGCCCTGGCCAATTTCCAGAAGGCGGTGCTGACCGCCTGGCAGGAGGCGGAGACGGCGCTGGTCCGCTATGCCCAGGAACGGGCACGCCGCGCCGCGCTGGACACCGCCGCCACGGCCAGCACCCGGGCGGCCAGCCTGGCGGCAACCCGCTACCGCTATGGCGCCGACAACTTCCTGACCGTGCTGGACGCCCAGCGCACCCAGCTGGCGGCGGAGGACCAACTGGCCCAAAGCCGTATCCAGGTGGCGCAGGATCTCGTGGCGACATACCGCGCCCTGGGCGGCGGCTGGACGGTTGCCGGTGAGGTGCCGTCCGCAGCCACGGCCGCCGCGCGTTAAGGGGGAACGGCGCCGGTCCCGCGCCGTCTTTCCAGCGTCAGCAGATAGTCCTTGGCCTCCAGCCCGCCGGCGAAGCCGGTGAGGGCGCCATTGAGCCCCACCACGCGATGGCAGGGTGCGATGATGGACAGCGGGTTGCGTCCGTTGGCGGCCCCCACCGCCCGCACGGCCGCCGGCTTGCCGATCTGACGGGCGATGTCGGTGTAGCTACGCACCGCGCCATAGGGGATGGTCAGCAGCGCCTGCCACACCTGCCGCTGGAACGCGGTGCCGGTGAAAGAGAGCGGCACGGTGAAGACGGTGAGATCGCCCGCGAAATAGGCCAGCAACTGCCGCTCCGCCTCCCGCAGGACGGGGTGGTCGGGTTGGTGCGCCAGGGTACCTAGGCGGACCCGGCCGGGCCGGTCATCCTGCCACAGGACCGCCGCCAAGCCTTCGTCCCCGGCCACCAGCGTCAGGCGGCCGACGGGCGAGGGCAGGGTCTTGAACGCGAACGGCGTGGCGGTGGCCATGATGACAGTTCCTTCGGCGGAGGCGCAGGGTGGCGGCGGTCCGCCGCCCGCGCAAGGGCCTTCATTCAGGCATCATAACAGTTATCGCTATGTTCAATCGAATATAGCGGTTAGCGGGGCGACGTGTATCGGCCCATATCCGGGATATACTTTTGGTTTGGTAATACAGTTTGCGCATGACGCAACCAATTTTCTGAATTTAGTTAATGAGAATGGTTATCAACTGCCTGGTGTTCATTCGCTCCCGTATAAATTCGCCGGCAATAACTTGACGGTGGGCGCCGCCGTCTTATGATGCCGTATTCGTCTGCCGGCGTCTGCTTGCCCTCGGGGCGGGTCTTGGCGTTCCGGCAGGGCCGATTTTTCACGGGAGCGTGTGAGACATGGATCTCAGTCGTCGCGGCTTTATCAAGCTGTCCGGCGCGGGACTTGCGGCTTCCAGCCTGGGCGCGTTGGGCTTCGGCCTCGCGGGTTCGGCGCTGGCGGCCTCTGTCCGGCCGTTCAGGCTGACCGCCGCCACCGAAACCCGCAACACCTGCACCTACTGCTCGGTGGCTTGCGGTATTCTTATCTACAGCCAGGGCGATCGCGCGAAGAACGTGAAGTCCTCGGTCATCCATATCGAGGGTGATCCGGACCATCCGGTGAACCGCGGCACGCTGTGCCCCAAGGGCGCCGGCCTTCTGGACATCGTGCGCGCGCCGGGCCGCCTGACGGTTCCGAAATACCGGCCCGCCGGGGCGAGCGAGTGGAAGGAAGTCTCCTGGGACTTTGCCCTGGACCGCATCGCCACGCTGATGAAGCAGGACCGCGACGCCAACTTCGTGGAGAAGAACGCGGCGGGTGACACGGTCAACCGGTGGCTGTCCACCGGCATGCTGGCGGCCTCCGCCTCGTCCAGCGAGACGGCCTACGCCACGTGGAAGGTCGCCCGCTCGCTGGGCATGTTGGCGTTCGACAACCAGGCGCGTGTCTGACACGGACCGACGGTGGCCAGTTTGGCCCCAACATTCGGTCGCGGTGCGATGACCAACACCTGGCAGGACATTAAGAACGCCAATGTCGTGCTGGTGATGGGCGGCAATGCCGCCGAGGCGCATCCTTGCGGTTTCAAATGGGTGATCGAGGCCAAGATCGAGAACAAGGCCAAGCTGGTCGTTGTCGATCCCCGCTTCACCCGCACGGCCTCCGTGGCCGACGTTTACGCCCCCATCCGGCCGGGCACCGATATCGCTTTCCTCAGCGGCGTCATGCGCTATCTGCTGGAGAACGATGCGATCCAGCACGCCTATGTGAAGGCCTACACCAATGCCAGCCTGATCGTTAAGGAAGGCTTCGGCTTCGAGGATGGGCTGTTCACCGGCTATAACGAGGAAAAGCGCAGCTACGACAAGTCCAGCTGGGATTACGAGCTGGATGAGCAGGGCTACGCCAAGTCCGATGACACCTGGCAGCACCCGCGCTGCGTCATCAACCTGCTGAAGCAGCATGTCGCCCGGTACACGCCCGAGCTGGTGTCCCGCATCTGCGGCACGCCCCAGGACAAGTACCTGGAGATCTGCAAGATCTTCGCCAGCACGGCGGCGCCGGACAAGGCGCTGACCAGCCTGTTCGCGCTGGGGTGGACGCAGCATTCCGTGGGGGCGCAGAACATCCGCGCCATGGCCATGGTGCAACTGCTGCTGGGCAACATCGGCGTCGCCGGTGGCGGCATGAACGCGCTGCGCGGTCATTCCAACATCCAGGGCCTGACCGACGTCGGCCTGATGTCCAACCTGCTGCCAGGCTACATGACCATTCCGAAGGATTCGGACGTCACCCTGGACAAGTATCTGGAGACCAAGCAGTTCAAGCCGCTGCGGCCGGGGCAGACCAGCTACTGGCAGAACTACCGCAAGTTCTTCGTCAGCTTCCAGAAGGCCCTGTACGGCGATGCCGCCAAGGCTGAGAACAACTGGGCCTACGACTGGCTGCCCAAGCTGGACGTGGACGGCTACGACGTGTTGCGCGCGTTCGAGCGCATGGATAACGGGCAGATGAATGGCTACATCTGCCAGGGCTTCAACCCCATGCAGGCCTTCCCCGATCGGGGCAAGATCCGCCGCAGCCTGTCCAAGCTGAAGTATCTGGTGGTCATCGACCCGCTGGATACGGAGACGGCCAACTTCTGGCAGGACTACGGTCCGCAGAACCCGTCCAAGCCGGCCGAGATCCAGACAGAGGTGTTCCAGCTGCCCACCACCTGCTTCGCGGAGGAGGAGGGCTCGCTCGTCAACTCCGCGCGCTGGCTGCAATGGCACTGGAAGGCGGCGGACGCGCCGGGCGAGGCCAAGCCCGACCTGTGGATCATGGCCGGGCTGTACCACCGCCTGAAGTCCCTATACGCCAAGGACGGTGGCGCCTTCCCCGATCCCATCCTGAACCTCAGCTGGTCCTATGCCGACCCGGCGGAGCCGCAACCGGCCGAGCTGGCGCGGGAGATGAACGGCCGCGCCCTGGTCGACATCAAGGACGACACGGGGGCGGTGGTGCTGAAGGCGGGACAGCAGCTGGACGGCTTCGCCCAGTTGCGAGACGACGGCACCACCATGTCCGGCTGCTGGATTTTCGCCGGCAGCTGGACGGAGAAGGGCAACCAGATGGCCCGGCGCGACGCGTCGGACCCGCGCGACGCCGGCATCGCCCCCAACTGGGCGTGGGCCTGGCCCGCCAACCGCCGCATCCTGTACAACCGCGCCAGCGCCGACCTGGACGGCAAGGCGTGGAACCCGCACAAGCCCGTCATCCAGTGGAACGGGTCCAAGTGGGTGGGCTTCGACGTGCCGGACTACGGCCCGACCGTGAAACCGCAGGACGGGGTCGGCCCCTTCATCATGAACCAGGAAGGGCAGGGGCGCCTGTTCGCCCGGGGCCTGATGGTCGAGGGTCCGTTCCCTGAGCATTACGAGCCGTTCGAAAGCCCGGCGGAGAACGTGCTTCACCCCAAGGTGAAGAGCAACCCGGCCGCCCGCGTCTTCCCCAACGACCGCAAGGCCATGGGCACGGCGCAGGACTTCCCCTATGTCGGCACCACCTACCGCCTGACCGAGCACTTCCACTATTGGACCAAGCACGCCCTGATCAACGCCATCCTCCAGCCGGAGGAGTTCGTTGAGATCGGTGAGGCCCTGGCCAAGGAGAAGGGCATCGAGCAGGGCGGCTGGGTCAAGGTGTCGTCCAAGCGCGGCCAGGTGATCTGCAAGGCCTTCGTGACCAAGCGCATCAAGCCGCTGATGGTGGATGGCAAGCCGACGCACGTCATCGGCTGCCCCATCCACTGGGGCTTCACCGGCGTGGCCCGCAAGGGCTATGGCGCCAACACCCTGACGCCGTTCGTGGGCGACGCCAACACCAACACGCCGGAGTTCAAGGCCTTCCTGCTCAACATCGAGAAGACCAGCGCGCCGCCCGCGGTGGACGTGGCCCAAGGGCCGCGTGACGCCCAGGGCGTGCCGAAGTCTCTCACCAAGGTGGGGAGCCTGTGATGGCCGACCTGCAATCCCAGGACTATATCCGCCGGTCGGCCACCAACCTGACGCCGCCCTCGGTGCGCCACCATGAGCTTGAGGTGGCCAAGCTGAT
This sequence comes from Nitrospirillum karajorum, assembly GCF_036348415.1. Taxonomy (NCBI): domain Bacteria; kingdom Pseudomonadati; phylum Pseudomonadota; class Alphaproteobacteria; order Rhodospirillales; family Azospirillaceae; genus Nitrospirillum; species Nitrospirillum karajorum. The sequence goes on along the minus strand of NZ_JAZBQB010000001.1, from coordinate 305,936 downwards.
CGACGTCAGCCGCTGCATCGGCTGCAAGGCCTGCCAGTCCGCCTGCATGGAATGGAACAACCTGCGGCCGGAGATGGAGGAGTTCCACGGCGCCTACGAGAACCCGCACGACCTCAACCCCGGCACCTGGACCCTGATGCGGTTCGCCGAGTACGAGGACGAGCAGGGGAACCTGGAGTGGCTGATCCGCAAGGACGGCTGCATGCACTGTGAGGATCCGGGCTGCCTCAAGGCCTGCCCGGCCCCCGGCGCCATCGTCCAGTACGCCAACGGCATCGTCGACTTCATCAGCGAGAACTGCATCGGCTGCGGTTATTGCGTGAAGGGCTGCCCCTTCAACATCCCGCGCATCAGCGCCCAGGACCACAAGTCGTACAAGTGCACCTTGTGTTCCGACCGCGTGGGCGTGGGGCTGGAGCCGGCCTGCGTGAAGACCTGCCCCACCGGCGCCATCATGTTCGGCTCGAAAGACGACATGAAGGACTGGGCGGGCGAGCGCATCGCCGAACTGAAGGAGCGCGGCTTCCAGAACGCGGGCCTATACGACCCGCCGGAGGTGGGCGGCACGCACGTCATGTACGTGCTGCATCACGCCGACAAGCCCTCGCTCTATTCCGGCCTGCCGGACAAGCCGCATATCAGCGCGCTGGTGGGGGCGTGGAAGGGCTTCCTGAAGCCCTTGGCCCTGGCCGGCCTGGCCTTCGCCGCCGTCAGCACCTTCGTCCACTCCATCGTCTCCGGTCCCAACGAGACGACGGCGGAGGATGAGGAGGCCGCGCGCCGGGAGATGTCAGGCCCCGAGATGTCAGGCAAGGGGGATTCAGAAGGGAAGGGCAAGTCATGAGCTATCCCAAGGGGACGCTGGTCCGCAACTCCACGGCCACCCGCCTGAACCACTGGATCACCGGCATCTGCTTCGTGCTGCTGACCCTGTCGGGCCTGGCCATGTTCCACCCGGTCTTCTTCTGGCTGTCGAACCTGTTCGGCAGCGGGCAGTGGATGCGGGCGGTGCATCCCTGGCTGGGGGTGACCCTGATGGTCAGCTTCATCGGCCTGTTCGTGCAGTTCTGGCGGGACAACCTGTGGAACCGCGACGACACCGCGTGGGCCAGGAAGCTGGACCGCGTCATGGCCAATGACGAGGAGCATGTGCCGCCCGTCGGCCGGTTCAACGCCGGCCAGAAGGTGGTGTTCTGGGGCATGGCCCTGATCATCCCGGTGCTGTTCGTCACCGGCATCCTGATCTGGGAGGTCTATTTCGGCGCCGCCACCTCCATCGAGACGCAGCGCGTGGCCGTACTGATCCACAGCATGGGCGCCATCGGCGCCATCCTGATCTGGATCACGCATGTCTACGCGGCGATCTGGGTGAAGGGGTCCATGCGGGCCATGCTGCATGGCTGGGTGACGCCCGGCTGGGCCCACCGGCACCACCGCAAGTGGTTCCGCAGCCTGGTCGCCAGCGGCTCGCCGGGGCCGACGCCCACCAGCACGGCTAAATTCCGCGAGCACTGAGCGGCATCTGGGCCTATCTATCAGGGGCGCGGGTCCTGCCGGGGCCCGCGCCCCATTTCTTTCATACGATGCGGGGGCGGCAAGGCGCCGCCCCGGGAGAGACCGGTCATGAGACAGGGTGAGGTGGCGCCCAAGGCGCCGTGGATGGGCAACCCACAGGGCGGGGTGACGGCCCCGGCCCCGGTGATCCTGCCGGACCCCACCACCCGGTTCGCCCGCACCTCCGGGCGGCTGGGGGTGCTGGCCGTGGACCACCCCATGGCCCAATGGCTGGATTTCCTGTGTGAGCTGTCGCAGGCCCAGCAGGAGGCCGCCGACATGATCGACCTGCCGGCGGTGGACGCGGAGGATGTGGCCAAGGCCAATGGCGCCGGCATGCCGCCGCTGGCCGCCGACGGCCATGACCGCGACGTCGCCTGGCGGGAGGCGCTGACCCTGATCCTGCGCTATTTCGACCGCCTGCCGGAGGTGCCGGACCTGGTGGCCGCCGTCATCGACAGCCTGAACGACGTGGATGGCGAGACGCTGGAACATCTGGCCGACGATTTCCTGCACGGCGCGGTCAATCCCGATGACGCCGGCCGCGCCGTCTTCATCGCCGCGGCCCTGCAGGTCTATTTCACCAAGCTGGCTGGTAGCCTGGAGGAAAGCCAGGCACCCCTGTTGCCCGAGCGCGGCCTGTGCCCCTGCTGCGGCTCAACCCCGGTGGCGGGCGTCATCACCGCCTCGGGCGCCACGCCCGGCGTGCGCTATCTCTATTGCTCCCTCTGCTCCACCGCCTGGAACCATGTGCGGGCGGTGTGCATCACCTGTGGCCAGTCGGCCCAGCTGTCGCTGAAAAGCGTGGAGGGGGAGAATGGCGCCGTGCAGGTGGAAACCTGCGACGACTGCCACACCTACGCGAAGATGCTGTACCTGGCCAAGGACCCCAAGCTGGACCCCTACGCCGACGATCTGGCCAGCCTGGGCCTGGACCTGATGGTGGCCGAGGTCGGCTGGCTGCGACACGCGCCCAACCCACTGTTGCTGGCGTAGGGAGAGCGGCCCCGGTCCTCATGGCACCGGGGCCGTCCGCAGTCGAGCGGGTGGTGACGGCTAGAACAGCGCCACCGCCAGATAGCCGCCGACGATGCCCAGCAGCACCACGCCGGCGATGACCGCCGCCAGCGCCTTGGGCGGGAAGGAGCGGTGCAGCATGGCGATGGACGGCAGGCTGACGGGCGGCAGGGTCATCAGCAGGGCGCCGGCGGGGCCCACGCCCATGCCCAGCGACAGCATGGCCTGGATGATGGGAACCTCCCCCGCGGTGGGGATGACGAACAGGGTGCCGGCGATGGCGAAGGCGGCGATCCAGATGAAGCTGTTGCCGACCTCCGGCCCGATGGTGGGGAACAGCCAGGCGCGGGCCGCCCCCAGGACCAGCACGATGACGATGTATTCCGGGATCAGGCGCACCGCCATGCGGCCCAGAATCTTCAGCCAGCGCACGAAGGGGTTCTGCGCCTCCGCCTCCGCCTGAAGGGCGTGCAGGGCGGCCTGCTGGTCGGCGATGGGGCTGAAGCGGTTCACCAGGGCGCCCATGCCCAGCACCATGACCAGGCCCAGCGCCAGGCGCAGCCCCGTCCACTGCCAGCCCAGGACGAAGCCGATGAACACCAGGGTGGCGGGGTTCAGCACGGTGTTGCCCAGCCAGAAGGCCATGGCGGCGCCGGGGGCGGCCTGCTGCCGGCGCAGGCCCATGACCACCGGGGCGGCGCAGCAGGTGCACATCATGCCGGGCAGGGACAGCAGGCCGCCGGCCAGGACACTGCCGAAGCCGGTGCGGCCCAGCGCCCGCGCCACCCAGTTGACCGGCAGCAGCGCCTGGATGGCGGAGCCCAGCAGCAGGCCCAGCACCATGGCCTGCCAGATGGCCTTGCCATAGGCCAGGGCATAGCCCACGGCCGCGTCCCAGGATGGGGCCGGGGCGGCGGCGTCGCTGCCCATCAGGATGGACTTGCCGATGGCATGGTTGGCCGCGGCGACGAAGGCGCGGGCGTAATAGGGCGACCACTTCACATAGAACAGGCCGGCGACGGCGATCAGCACGACGATGGCGGGGCCGATCATCGGATGAATCTGGGGCGGGTTGATCTTGGGGGCTTTTTGTACTGACATCATGATCCGGTGGGCAGGGGGCTGGGTCGCGCGGCGCCCGGCCTGGGGCGTCGCGCGGGGTCGGGCCCGGCCGGGCCACGGGTTCCGCATCGGGCGCCGCTGATCGCCGGTTGCAGGCGATAGGCGTCCTCGATCGGAACAAAACCCGTCTTAACGCCGCTTGCAAATATTGGCAATGTCCTTATCTGCATGCGGTGGCCGATCCTGCCATCCCTACAAAAGACGGCGCATCCATACAAGTAAAGGCGATAGAAATGTCCAATGACCCGATACGTTTGACCGATCTCGCCCATGGCGGCGGCTGCGGCTGCAAGCTGGCGCCGGCGGTGCTGCAGCAGCTGCTGGCGGGTCAGGCGCAGACGGCGGCCTACGCCAACCTGCTGGTGGGCACGGAAACGGGGGACGACGCCGCCGTCTGGCAACTGGACGACCGCCACTGCATCATCGCCACCACCGACTTCTTCATGCCGGTGGTGGACGACCCGCGCGACTTCGGCCGCATCGCCGCCACCAACGCGCTGTCCGACGTCTACGCCATGGGCGGCCGCCCCCTGTTCGCGTTGGCCATCCTGGGCATGCCCCTGGGCAAGCTGGCGCCCGAGGTGGTGCGGGAGATCCTGGCCGGCGGCGCCGCCGTCTGCGCCGAGGCCGGCATTCCCGTGGCCGGCGGCCATTCCATCGATTCAGGTGAGCCCATCTACGGCCTGGCCGTCATCGGCGTGGCCCCGCCCCAGGCCATCCGCCGCAACGCCACCGCGCGCCCCGGCGACGCCCTGATCCTGACCAAGGGCCTGGGCGTGGGCGTCTATTCCGCCGCCTTCAAGAAGCAGCATCTGGACGCGGCCGGCTATGCCGAGATGATCGCCAGCACCACCCTGCTGAACAGCGTCGGCGCCACCCTGGCGCAAGATCCCGACGTGCACGCCATCACCGACGTCACCGGCTTCGGCCTCCTGGGCCACGGGCTGGAGATGGCGCGGGGTGCCGGCGTGACGCTGTCGGTGGACTGGGACCGTCTGCCCTTCCTGTCCCAGGCGGCCCAACTGGCCCAGGCCGGCTTCATCACCGGCGCCTCCAACCGCAACTGGGCCAGCTATGGCGAGGAAACCCGCCTGCCCGCCGACCTGGCCCCGTGGCAGCGCGCCCTGCTGACCGACCCGCAGACCTCCGGCGGCCTGCTGGTGGCCGTGGCGCTGGAGCGGGCGGAGGCGATCTGCCGGCAGGTTGTGGAGGCGGGCTATCCGATGGCGCGTGTCATCGGCCGCGTGACGGAGGGGGAACCGGTGGTGCGGGTGGGGTGAGCCCCGGCAGCGACCGAAAATTGGCGGAAGGGAATGGGAGTTGAACCCACCCGGGACAGTCTCGCTGCCCCACCCGGATTTGAAGTCCGGACGCCCCACCAGGGGCGATTCCCTTCCGTCTAAACCGCTGAACTCACAAAACCACAGGCGGGCCGAACAAGTCCAGCCGGTGCGGATTGATGCGGCGCAGGTCACCCCGGCGCAGGGTGACGCCGTGGCGGTCGAAGAAGTCCAGGATTTGGATGGCGACCTTGCGCCCGTTGTCCATGCGGTCGCGGAAGGGGGCCACGACGAAGGTGCCGCCGGGGGCCTGCGCCGCCACGTCCACGGCGATGGCCACCATCTCCCGCACCGTGTCGCGCAGGAAGAAATGGTCGTGCGCCACCTGGTCGGCCCAGCCCATGCGGCCGGCCAGCTTCAGGATGCGGCGCACCTCCGTCTCCTCCCGCCCGGTTTCGGTGGCGATGTCGCGCACGCGCGGCGGGCGGAAACGCACCTCGCCGCCCAGCAGGGGCGCCATCTCCGCCCAGGCCGCCTCATCCGCCGGCGCCAGGCGCACGGTGTGGCCGCTGAGCCGGATGAAGGAGCCGTCCAGCGCCACCAGCCCCTGCGCCACCGCGCGTTGCACCGCCACGGCGAAGACGGCGGCGGGCAGGCGGGGCTGGACCGCCAGGCGCAGCTTCTCCCGTCCCATGCCCTGAAGGTCCGGATTCTCCGCGTGATAGGCGGCCAGCGTTTCCGACAGGTGCGCCAGGAAGGTGGCCCACTGCTCCGCCGACAGGGCGGTGCGCGCCTCCCCCTGCTCCAGCACCACCAGGCCCAGCTCGGCGGCCAGTGCCTCGGCGGCATCGCCGGGCAGGGCGTGGTCACGGACGAAGGCCGTCAGGTCCACGGTATGGGGCGGGATGGCCAGCAGGGCGCCCAGGGCGGCCCTGGCATCGGGCAGGGCCAGGGCGATGCGCTGGGCCACGCGTTCCGCCGTGCGGCGGCGGCGGGGCGGGGGGCGCAGGTCGATGAAACGGCCGCCGCCCAGGGTGTGCTGGGCGGAAACGTCGCGGATGACGTAGCGGTCGCCCACCGCCGCCGCGATGGGCCGCTCCAGCACCAGTTGAACCTGCGTCGCCTCGCCGCCCGCCAGCGTGTCCTCCGACAGCAGGACGACGCGGGCGCCCACCTCCGCCGCCGCATGGTGTAGCCGCACCGGGAACCATTGCGGCAGCGGCTTGGCCCCCGCCTCCCGCGGCAGCAGGCGCAGGCTGGCGTCGATGCGGTCGGTGGGGGCGTGCAGGGCCGGGGCCAGCACCATATCGCCCCGGTGCAGCGCGTCCTTCACGATGTCCGGCCCGGCCAGGTTCAGGGCGCAACGGTCGCCGGCCCGGCCCTCCTCGGCAACCGTGTTCTGGGCATGCAGAGAGCGGACGCGCGCCGTGAGGCCGGAGGGGCTGACCGTCACGGTGTCGCCCACCCGCACGCGGCCGGACAGCACCGTGCCGGTGACCACCACGCCCACGCCGGTGAGGGTGAAGGCGCGGTCGATGGCCAGGCGGAAGGCGCCGGTTTCGGCCGTGCTTTTGGCCACCGCCTGGGCGCGCGCCTCATGTTCCAGCCGGGCCCGCAAGTCCGCGACGCCGGTGCCGTCGAGGGCGGAGACGGGCAGGATGTCGGCACTGTCCAGGCTGGTGCCCCCCAGGGCCGCCCGGATTTCCGCCGTCACCGCCGCCAGCCGATCGGGCGTGGCGAGATCCGCCTTGGTCAAGGCCACCAGGCCGTGGCGGATGCCCAGCAGGTCGATGATGGCCAGATGCTCGCGCGTCTGCGGCATGACGCCATCGTCGGCCGCCACCACCAGCAGGGCGTAGTCGATGCCGCCGGCCCCCGCCACCATGGTATGGACGAAACGCTCATGCCCCGGCACGTCGACAAAGCCCAGCGTCGGGCCGTCGGCCAAGGGCAGGTAGGCGAAGCCCAGGTCGATGGTGATGCCCCGGGCCTTCTCCTCCTTCAGGCGGTCGCCGTCCACGCCCGTCAGGGTGCGGACCAGCGCGGTCTTGCCATGGTCGATATGGCCGGCGGTGCCGATGATCATGGCCGGGGCAGCTCCGCCAGCGTGGCCACGAACGCGGCCTCGTCGCGCAGGCAGCGCAGGTCCAGCACCAGGCACCCGTCCTCGATGCGGCCGATGATGGGGCGGGACAGGGCGCGGAAGGTGGCGGCCAGTTGGGTCAGGGCGCCGCCGCCCGCGCGCACGGCCAGGCCGGCGCTGGGCAGGGTGTCCAGGGGCAGGGCGCCGGACCCGATCTGGCTGGCGCAGTCATAGACCTCGACCGTGTAGCCGTCACCAAGGGCCTGCGCCAGGATGGGCGCCAGGCACTGCGCCTGCGCCTCGATCTCCGCCCTGGGGCGGGACAGCAGGGCCAGGGTGGGCAGGCGCTGGGCCAGGCGGTCGGGGTCGCGGTACAGCTTCAGCGTCGCCTCGATGGCTGCCAGCCGCACCTTGTCCACGCGCAGGGCCCGCTTCATCGGGTTGCGGTTGACGGCGGCCACCAGGTCCCGGCGGCCGACGATGAAGCCGGCCTGGGGCCCGCCCAGCAGCTTGTCGCCGGAGAAGGTGACCAGGTCCGCCCCCTCCGCCACCGCCTCGCGCACCGTCGGCTCCCGCTTCAGGCCGTGGGTGGAGAGGTCCACCAGGGTGCCGGAGCCCAGGTCGTTCAGCAGGGGCACCCCGGCGCCGTGGGCGATCTCCGCCAGCTCGGGCGCCAGCACCTCTTTGGTGAAGCCCTGGATGCGGTAATTGCTGGTGTGGACCTTCAGGATCACGCCCGTCTCGGCCGTCAGCGCGCCCTTGTAGTCCTTGGCGTGGGTACGGTTGGTGGTGCCGACCTCCACCAGCCGGGCGCCGGCCTGGGCCATGATGTCGGGCATGCGGAAGGCGCCGCCGATCTCGATCAGCTCCCCGCGCGAAACGATGGCGTCACGGCCCTTGGCCAGGGTGTTCAGCGCCAGCAGCACGGCGGCGGCGTTGTTGTTGACCACGGTGGCGTCCTCCGCCCCCGTCAGCTCGCACACCAGGGCGCGGACATGGTCGTCACGCTCCCCCCGCTTGCCGCTGTCGAGGTCGAATTCCAGCGCCACCGGGGCACCCATGGCGGCCAGGGCCGCCTCCATCGCCTCGGGCGCCAGCAGGGCGCGCCCCAGGTTGGTGTGCAACACCGTACCCGTCAGGTTGAACAGGGGCCGCAGGTTCGACCGGCTGGCGTCCTCCAGCCGGGTCAGTGCCAGGGCCGCCACCGCCTCGGCATCCGGGACCGTGTCTCCGCCGGCCAGCAGGGCGACACGCGCCTCGGTCAGCACGGCGCGGATGGCGTCGGTCGTCGCCGCACGACCGTGGCGGTCCAGCGGCGCGGACGCGGCGGGGGTGGCAAGGACGGCGCTGATGGAGGGTAGGTCGCGGAGACGCACGGGACGGGGCGCTTTCGTTGGGGACGAACCCCTTGTGGCCCCCTTTTAAAATTTGGTCAATCCCGCCGGAATCAACGCCTTGGCCCGTCCTGTCGCCGTGTGGTCTCCGGCCTCCGACGATCGCTCATAACGCCAGGATTCAAAACGCGAGGCCTAGGCCCACGGTCCAGCCCCGGACCCCGTTGCCGACGATGGCGGAGCCGCGCAGGGTGACGCCCTCCACCCCATAGCCGATATGGGGCGTCATCACCTCCAGCCCGCCGCCCACCTCCAGGAACTTGTCAAAGCCCAAGAACGCCTGCTGGGCGCCGATCAGGATGTTCCCCCGGCCGAAGGCGATCCAGCGCAGGTCGTCGGCGAACAGGTGGCCCAGTGGGCCGTCCAACTGCGCGTTGACGGTGGCGAAGCCGAAGCTGCCCGTGGTTTCCAGTGAGGGGTCGCTGACCCGGTTGGGGATGTCGGCGAACTCGCTGAAGCGGCCCATCAGGTGCAGGCGCAGGTCATCGGGCAGGGCGCGGTCGTGCTGCACCTCCACCCCGCCGCCGGCCAGGAAGCTGTCGATGCGCATGCTGGTCAGGATGCCGCCCGTGCTTTCCCGCAGCAGGTCGGCATCCGTGCCGCTGAATTCGCCGCTGCCGCGAATGCGGGTGTACCCGCCCAACGCCACCGGCCGGATGGTGGTGGATGGGCCCACCGGGATGTCCAGGCCGAAGCCACCCAGGGCGGAATAGGACTTGTAGCTTTGCTTGACCTGTCCGGCGTCGGCCGGGCCGCCGACGCTCGCCAGCGCCGTGTCCTGCCAGGCGCTTTCATAGCCCAGCGTCACCTCCAGGTAGGGGGCCACGCCGTCGGTGTCGTCCTTGTCGCGGAAGCTGTGGGTGATGGGCAGCTTGTAGCCGTGCAGCGTGATCTTGTCGCTGCTGTAGCGGGCGGCGCTGGCGTCGGGCGTGCCACCGAAGACGCCCAGGGTTTCAAAACCGTGGCCGATATCCTCCGCCTTCAATTGTTGGCGCACGGCGTCGCGGATGGCTTGCGGGTCCGCCCCGGCGGTTTGCGCCCGCGCCATCGGCGCCAACAGCATCCCCCCGGCGACCACGGTCCAGGCGATTCTGGCTGCCGGTCGCCATCCGTTTGCTTTCGCGCCGCACCGTGGATTTCCCATGCGCATCGGCTCCAACCCTTTCATCGCCCGTTCCAGGGAAATGCTATGCGGCGGCCAGGGGACAATGGGGCAAGAGTAATAACAATAAAAATGGTGTTATATATTTTGTATTGACGATTCTGTGCGGCGATGATTGAAATCATCCAACGGCCTATGCTGGAGGAATGATCATGAGAATGACGGCGACGGCGATCGCACGCCCACGGACGCAAGCGTGGGCGGAAGCCTGCCTGCCCCTGGTGGCCCTGCTGTATCTCATGCTGCTGGGCACGATCTTCGCGGTTTGAGCCGCTTCACGAATAGAACACTAATCGTCAGTGAAACCTGTTTCCGTCATCCCGGAAACAGCAACGGCGGCCACGGGTTTCCCCGGGCCGCCGTTTGTCCGCGTGTCGCGGCGTTACCTCAATTGGTGGCGGGACGCTGCACCGTCCGGTCCACCAGCCCGGCCCAATTGCTGACCGAAACAAAATGGGCATAGACCAGGGGCAGCCAGCCGCGCTGCCGCCAGCGCTCGAACTCTTCCGCGCTCAGCTGGTTGAACTTGCCTTCGTCGATGACCTTGAAGCCCGCCAGGCTCAGCTTCTGGCCGTCCTTCAGCGTCACGTCGGCGCGGTTTTCCACCAGCAGGCCGGCCTTTTGCAGCGCTTCCACGAAGTCGGTGGTGGCGTTGTAATGGCCCTGGTAGTCGCTGCAGAAGGCCAGGGCGTTGCGGGTCACCTCGGTCGGCTGGCCACCGTCGAACAGCTTGTTGGCGCTGCCGCGGCCGAGGCTGGCGGCCGCCTCGTCAATGCACAGCGTGAACTCCGCCTTCTCCCGGTTTTCCAGGAAGATGAAGGGGTAGCGGCGGACATAGGCGGGGATGTAGGCGCCCGGTTCCCAGCCGCCCTCGGCATCCACGAACAGGTTTTCGCCATTGCGCAGGCCCAGCAGGACCACGGCCTGGGGCGGGGCGCCATCCAGGAACAGGATGGGATAGTGCTTGCACGCCAGCGTGAACTCCGCCCCGATGACGGGGACCGAGTTGGCGCCCGTGGCGAACCGATAGTCCGTGACCGGCGCCAGCGACAGGTCACCATCACGCTCCGCCGCCAGGGGACGGGGGCGCTGGTAGAAGGCGGGAAGGGTTTGCTGCGTGCTCATCTCTGTTCCAGATCCCAAGGTGGGGGAAGGCCCGGATGTTAGGGGGCCTTTCCCGCGCGCGGTCAACATCGGCGACGGGGTAACGCCCGTCGCCGCCACGCTACCACCGATGGCGGAGGAATGGGCACTGCTATCCACCCCCCGATTGCCCACCTCGCTTCGCGGGTTGTCATTCCGCTACCTGGGCCAGGCGGATGCTGTGGCGGTTGACGGGCACGTCCAGGCCCAGATGGCCGCGTAGGGTGTTGGCCGTGTAGTCGGTTCGGAACAGGCCGCGACGCTGCAGGATGGGCACCACCTGCTCGGTGAACTGCCGGAAGGCGCCAGGCTTGCTGACATGAATGTTGAAGCCGTCGGCGGCCCGGCCCACGAACCAGCGCTCAATCTCATCGGCCACCGTCTCCGCTGTGCCGATGAAACTGCCGCGCCAGCGGCCGAAGCGCCAGGCCGCCGCCCGTAGGGTCAGGCCTTCTTCCCGCGCCGTACGGATGATGCGCTCCGCATGACCTTTGTAGCCGTTCAGGCTGACATGGCTGAGGTCGGGGAAAGGGGCGTCCAGGTCGTATTGCCGGAAGTCGTGGTAGTTGAAGGGACGGCCCAACTGGACCAGCAGCTTGTCCAGGTCAAGGTCCGCCTCCTGCTCCGCCGCCAGGCGCTCCGCCTCTTCCTGCGTGTCGGCGATGGTGACCGTCAGGCCGGGCAGAACGACGATCTTGTCCGGGTCGCGGCCCTTGGCGGCGGCGCGGGCCTTCAGGTCGGCATAATAGGCCTGGGCGCCTTCGAAGGTGTCGGGGGTGGCGAAGGTGGCGTCGGCGATCAGGGCGCCCAGGTCACGGCCGGCGTCGCTGTCGCCAGCCTGGAAGATGACCGGCTGCCCCTGCGGGCTGCGGGTCAGGGCCAGGGGGCCGGCGACGGAGAAGAAGCGGCCCTTGTGGTTCAGGGCATGCTGCTTGCTTTTGTCCAGGAACACGCCGGCCGCCTTGTCGCGGGGAAAGGCGTCATCCTCATAACTGTCCCAAAGGCCCTGAACGACGGAGACGAACTCCGCCGCGCGCTGATAGCGTTCCGCATGGTCGAAATGCTGGTCGCGGCCATAGTTGCGGGCGGCCCCCTCCAGCCCCGTGGTCACCACGTTCCAGCCGGCGCGGCCCCGGCTGATATTGTCCAGCGAGCCGAACTGCCGGGCGACGTTGTACGGCTCCCAATATGAGGTGGTCAGGGTGCCTACAAGGCCGATGTGGCTGGTGGAAACGGCCAGGGCCGACAGCAGGGTCAGCGGTTCCAGCCGGTTCAGGAAATGCGGTGCGCTGTCGGGCGTGATGTAGGGGCTGTCGACGATGAAGACCAGGTCGAACTTGGCGGCTTCGGCCTGGCGGGCGGCGTCGATGTACCAGTTGATGTCGACACTGGCGTCACAGGGCAGGTCGGGATCGCGCCAGTCGCCATGGGTGGTGCCGACGCCGGCCAGGATGGCGCCCAGGTGCAGGGTACGGGTCATGGTGTGGGTCTCCCAGGCGGTGTCCAGGGGCTGGCCGCCATCAATTGGTTCGGGGAAGGCTGTCGGGGAAAAGTCTAGCGCCGCCGGGCCTGCCGGAAATTTTGGAAATCGTGCAGCGATTGTTTGGCGGCGCTGAAGGATGGCTCAGAACTTCACCGAGACGCGGCTGTAGTAATAGCCGCCGGTGATGCCGAAGGGAGAGAACAGGCCGTATTTGTTCAGGCCGGTCTTGGCGTCGACGATGCCGATGGCGTCGGGATAGACGTCGAACAGGTTGTTGGCGCCCAGGCTGACGCTGACGCGGTCGGTCAAATCCACGCCCACGTCCAGGTCGGTGATCCATTTGGCGCTGAAGGTGCGATCGTTGCTGGCCACCGTGCCGGCCTCGGTATAGCTGCCGTAGCGGGTGACGCGGGTGCCCACATGCAGGCGGTCCCAATGCCAGTTGGCCGACAGGATCAGCTTGCCGCGCGGGGTGCCGTCGGTCAGGTCCGCCTGCCGCTGCCGGTCGAACAGTGCATAGCCCAGGGTGGCCAGTTGCGTGGGCGTCGGCTTGATATGGGTGATGGTGGTGCGCGTCCAGCTGTAGGCGGCGCCCAGCCGCACGTCGCCGGCATCCCCCAGATCCGCCAGGTAGTTGGCCACGGCGTCCACCCCGTCCGTCCGGGTGTCGACGGCGTTGGTGTAGTACTGCGCCGACAGGCCGGGGGCGAAGCCGGCGCGCTGCAGGATGGTGGACACGGCGCTGCCGGTCAGCAGCCCGGTTTCGACGATGCGGTCCTTGATGTCGATGCGGTAGGCGTCCAGCGTCAGTTGCAGGTTGCGCGCCGGCTCGGCCGTCACGCCCACGCTGGTGTTGGTGGAGGTTTCTGGTGTCAGGGGCGTGGCCCCCAGGGCCTTGGCCTCGCCCGAGGTCGCCGGCAGCACCTTGATGGGCAGGGTAATGTAATTGCCGGCCGCGTCCACCGTGCCGGTGAAGGTGGAGGAGGCGTAGATGCTCTGCGCCAATGAGGGTGCGCGAAAGCCATTGCTGACCGTGCCGCGCAGGGCGTAGCCGGGCGCCAACTCATAGCGCGTGGCGATCTTGCCGCTGGCGGTGTCGCCCACGGCGCCGGTGTAATGCTCCACCCGGCCGGCGGCGTCCACCGACCAGGCGGGCGTCAGGTTGGTGGCCAGGTCGATATAGGCGGCGCCGTTGTTGCGGGCGATGGCACCGCTGTCGGCGGGCGAGGTGCCGCTGTACGAGGCGAGGCCCGGCTGTGGATGCTGGCCGGCGTAGTAGCCGCTGGGAATGACATAGCTGCCGATGGCGTAGCTGGCCGGGTCACCGGGGCCGATCTCATAGCGCTCATACCGGTGCTCTAAGCCCCAGGCGACCGTGACCGGGGCGGGCAGCCCGAAATCCAATGGGCGGTTCACGTCCAGGTTTGTGGTCACCTGGTCGAAGGTCTGGTCGGCCAGGTGGAAATAGGTGGGGCTGGTCGGCCCCAGGGTGGCGTTCAGGGTGTTCTCGCCATCCAGCTTGGCGTCGTCACGGCCATAGGTGGTGCTGAGATCCCAGGACCAGGAGGCGATCTCACCCCGCCCGCCCACCGTGGTTTGGAAGTCGGTCTCCCAGATGCGGCGCAGGGCGTTGAAGCCGTTGGGATAGACCTCGGGCAATGAGTTGAGGTTGTTGGGCAGGAAGCTGCCGGTATTCTTGCGCGACCGCCGCTTGGACACGGTGCTGAAGGAATAGAGGGTGACGTCGTCGCCGACCGGTAATTCGGCATTATACGATCCGCTGTAGATCGTCTCCTGTCCGGGGCCGTAGCCGCCGCCGTAGAAGGTGCGGTCGGCCGTGGCCTCGCGCGGGTCCCGGGCGCCGTTGGCCAGGGGGTTGTACAGGTTGGCCACGCTGGTGGGGGCGGCGCGGCTGGCCGACTGGTTGTCCTTGTAGTCGGCGGACAGGTTTATGAAACCCTGTCGCGGCAGCTCCAGCCCATAGTTGGCGGCCACGTGCTTGGTGAAGCCGTCACCGCCGTAGTTCTGGCCCAGGCTGCTCTCGACACCGCCGCCCTCGGCGTTTTTCTTCAGGATGATGTTGATGACGCCGGCGATGGCGTCCGATCCATATTGCGCGGCGGCACCATCGCGCAGCACCTCGATATGATCGATGGCCCCCACGGGGATCAGGTCCAAATCCACCGGGACGCCGCCGTTGGCGATGCGCGCCAGGTTGTTGATCAGGGCGGTGTTGTGCCGCCGCTTGCCATCGACTAGCACCAGCGCCTGGTCCCCGTTCAGGCCGCGCATGGTGGTGGAACGCACGGTCCAGCTGGTGCCGCCGCCGTTGACGCCCGGCAGGTTGAAGGAGGGCACCAGCTGGTTCAGCAGTTCCTTCAGCCCGACCTTGCCCGTCTCCGCCAAGGCGGCCGACCCCACGACATCGATGGGGGAGGGACTGTCGATGGCCGCCCGGCTGCCACCGCGCAGGCCCGTCACCACGGTTTCCTGCACCGCGTCCAATTCCACACTGCCGCTGGCCGGGGCGCCGGTGGTCGCTGTCGCCGGGGCGGCCGGTTCCGCCGCGTGCGCCGTGACGGCAACGGCGGGCAGGGCCAGCGCGGTGGCCAGCAGGAGGATGTTGTGGCGGTTCAAGATGGCGGTGGCACGCATGTAAAACCCCCTTGGGCCCGGCTTGGCACGCCTGCCAGGCTTCCCCGTGTTGAATAAAGCGATGGGGTTTTTAGACAGGCCGCTGCCCTGGCCCGTAAATCGACTTATCCTTGAGGATCTGATGAGGGTACTAAATTGGTAGTCAGGCCGCGCATCATTGCGGCGGGCTGCCCGAGGTGAAGCCTTGGAAAGGCTGGATTCTTATAATGCTTTAAATAAGTGTGAAATATGGAGCTATGCGATATATTGTACATCGCTATGCTGCGGACTCAGGTTGCTGTCTTGCGTGTCGGCATGTGTAATTGGGGCAATGAGAACCCATGGACAGTGAGGACCGTGCCCCATGCCCCCCAATCTGCCCACCGAATTGCTGCGCACCTTCGTCGCCATCGTCGACGCCGGCACCTTGCAGAAAGCGACGGAGCGCATCTTCCTCACCCAGTCGGCCCTCAGCCTGCAGATCAAGCGGCTTGAGGATCTGCTGCAGACGCAGCTGTTCCTGCGGGAGGGGCGGCGCCTGACCCTGGCGCCGGCGGGGGTCACCCTGCTGGGTTTCGCCCGCAAGATCCTGGAGATGAACGAGCAGGCGGTCAGCGCCGTCACCGCCGGGGCCTTCGCCGGGCCCGTGCGCGTGGGCATGGTGCAGGACATGACCGACACCCTGCTGACCGGCGTGCTGGCCAGCTACGCCCAGATCCACCCCCAGGCGCAATTGCACGCCCGCATCGCCGGCACCGCGGAACTGCTGGACCTGCTGACGGCCGACCGGCTGGACGTGGTGGCGGGTTTCGGCCCGGCGGGCGATCCCAACGGCGTGCTGACCGTGCCGGTGCGCTGGATGGGCAATCCGGAGCTGTTGAGCGCCGACGTGCTGCCCCTGGTGGTGCTGGAAACGCCGTGCCGCTTCCGTGAGGCGGCGCTGGCGGCCCTGGACCGCATCGGCCGGCCCCATCGCATCGTGGTGGAAACCCCTAACCTGTCCAGCCTGCGCGCCGCCGTGCGCGCCGGCCTGGGCCTGACCTGCCGCGCCATGGCCTTCGACCCGCTGCCGCCCCTACCGCACGGGGTGCTGCCGCCTCTGGCGCCCGTCAGCGTCGTCCTCGCCCACCGCCCCAACCCGTCGGAGTCCATCGCCAGCCTGATCGGTCTGGTGCGCCAGGCGGTCGCGGCCCAAGGTGCCGGGGACGATGACGGTGAGGAGGATGAGCCGCGGGCCAACGCGGCGTGATTTCAACGGCGCTCGAATATGAAAATGGGCTCACGGCATCGCTGTCGTGAGCCCTTCCCTTCATGGGTAACGGATAGTTACGCGTCATACCCCGGCGATTCCCGGGCCAGGCGGCGCAGCAGGCCGGCCCAGGGCAGCTTGGCGTGATCGGGGCGGTGGTTGGCCACCTGCTGGCGCACCTCGGCCTGGGCGTGTTCCGGGGCCAGCAGGATGCCGTTGCGACCGGCGCTTAGGGTGCGTACTTGCAGGGTGGCGGAGCGTTCCAGGGCGTGGATGCCCAGGAAGGCGTGGGCGGCGGTGGGGCCCAGCGCCAGGGTGCCGTGGTTGCGCAGCAGCATCAGGCTCTTGTCACCCAGATCGGCCACCAGCCGCTCCCGCTCATCCAAATGCAGGGCGATGCCTTCATAGTCGTGATAGGCCAAGCGCGGGATGACGGTCAGGGAATGCTGGTTCAGGGGCAGCAGCCCCTCCTTGTGCGCTGAGACGGCGATGCCGTCGGCGGTGTGCAGGTGGATGACGAACTTGGCGTCGGGCCGGGCGCCGTGGATGGCCGAATGGATGGTGAAGCCCGCCGGGTTGATACCGTATTCCGTGTCGCCCCCCGTTGAGTCGTTCCAGGCCGGCGCCTGCAGGATGTTCCCGTCCAGGTCCACCTTCACGAGGCTGCTGGCGGTGATCTCATCGAAGTACAGGCCGTAGGGGTTGATCAGGAAATGCTCCTCCGGCCCCGGTACGCGGGCGGAGATGTGGGTGTAGATCAGGTCGGTCCAGCCGAACAGGGCCACCAGGCGGTATAGCGCCGCCAACTCCACCCGCACCTGCCACTCCGCCTCATCCACCCGCCCCTTCAGGGACTGGATGCCCAGGTCAGGATCCGTCCGCCATCGTCATTCTCCATCATGATGATTGGCCTTCACCGTTGATCCACGCGGGCGATACGTCAAATTGGGGTTTTTAAAGCATCGCTTGAGCGCGCCTGCGGCGCCCATCCCTCTGGGGGCTGCTCAAGCGACTGTTGAGACTTATCAAACAGTCGGCGCCGCCCGCGTCCGCTAGCCTGGGCCTTGGCGGTAAACATTGGGGTTCGGGTGCATCATGGCGTGGGGTCGGGATTGGTCGCGGCGGGGTTTCTTGCGGGCGGGCGCGGGGCTGGGGGCGGCCGTCGCCGTTCCGGCGCTGCTCACCGGCTGCGATGACAAGAAGGCGCCGGGCGTCCTGAAGGTGGGGGACCAGCGCGGCGGGTTGCAGGCGTTGCTCAGCGCCTATCCTGACGACAAGCCCGGCCTGGACTATCAGGTGGAATGGGCGCAGTTCCCCAACGCCGCCCCGGTGATCGAGGCGCTGAACGCCCGGGCCATTGACGTGGGCGCGGTGGGTGACGCGCCCTTCGGCTTCGGCCTGGCGAGCAAGGCGCAGGTCAAGGCGGTCGCGGCCTACCGCTCCAGCGGGGCGGGCACCGCCATCCTGGTGAAGGGCGACGGGCCGGTGCGGACGGTGGCCGACCTGGCCGGCCATACCGTCGCCACGAGCAAGGGCTCCATCGGCCATTTCCTGGTGCTGCGCGCGCTGGCGGAGGCGGGGGTGCCGGTGGACAAGGTCACCATCGCCTTCCTGGCGCCCAACGATGCCAAGGCCGCCCTGCTGGCCGGCAGCATCGATGCCTGGGCCACCTGGGACCCCTACAGCGCCCTGGGGGAGTTGCATGACAGCTTGACGGTGCTGGTGAACGCGGAGGGACGCATGCCCGGCCTGTCATACCTGTTGTCCACGCCGGCGGCCCTGTCCCAGCGGCGCGACCTGGTGCGCGACTTCGTCGGCCGCATCAACCGGGCCCGCGACTTCACCCGCGCCCAGCCGGACAAATACGCCGCCGTCTTCGCCGAGCAGACGGGCGTGCCGGCGGAGGTGGCCTTGTTGATGATCCGCCGCACCAACTTCCAGCCCGTGGTGATCGACGACGGCATCATCGCCGACCAGCAGAGCGTGGTGGACCAGTTCGCCAAGGTGGGGCTGGGCGGTGATGGGCTGGATGTCCGGCCCGCCTTCGAACGGTCACTTTGACGCGAAGAAGCCGGGATCAAAGACCGCGTAGCATGGCCATGAAGGGGGCGACCCGTGACTGGTGCGTCTCAACCGCCTCACCCAGATTGGCCCCACCCAGGTTGGCATCGCTGCAAAGCCCCAGGAAAAAGGTGGCGATCATTCCCGCCACCGCCCTGGCGTCCAGCGCCGGGTTCGCCGCCGCCACGTTGCGCTCAAGGCTGTCCAGGCGCCGCGCGTTGTAGGACCGGATCAGGTCCGCCGCCGCGTCCGGCAGGGCGCCGATGGCGCCGGTGGCGTTGACGACGAGGCAGCCGGGCTGGCTTTCCAGGATGAACGGCGCCTCGGTCAGGAATTTTTCGATATTCGCCCAGCCCAGAGGTTCCCGCGCCAGCAGGCGCAAGGCCGGCCCCGTGTCCAGGTAGCGTTGAAGGGCGGCCAGGAACAGATCCTCCTTGCCCGTGAACTCGGCATAAAGGCCCGACTTGTTGACGCCGGTCGCCTGTTCCAACTGCTGCACGTTGGTGCCGGCGTAACCCTGCCGCCAGAAAAGCGGGATCGCCTTGTCCAGGACGGCGTCCCGCGTGAATAGCTTTGGTCTGGCCATGCCCCTCATCCCACCCGGTCTGTGCCAATCAATTCAATAACCGCGCCTGGGAACTATATCGAACCATTTGGTTCATAAGGTCATTGGCGGAATGCCCCGTGAGGGGGGGTGAACCAAACAGCTCTGAATGTGCCGGGTCAAGGCCCTGGCAGGGAGTGACGAATGCGCTTCGCAGTATCGGATAGGATTGGCTTCTGGATCGCCGCCGGGGTGGTGGCGCACACGCTATGGACCAGCGCCGCGCCTGCCATGGTCTATCCGCTGTATGCCACCCATTGGCACCTCAGCCCCACCATCACCACCGGCATCTTCGCCGTCTATCCGGTCACGGTCGTCGCCGTGCTGATCCTGTTCGGCAACCTGTCCGACCAGCTTGGCCGGCGGTTGGCCATGCTGTTTGGGGTCGCGGCCTCGGCCGCCGGCGTCCTGCTGTTCGCCATGGCCAGCGGCGTGGCGGACCTGTTCATCGGCCGCTTCCTGATGGGCGTGGGGGTGGGGCTCTCGGCCGGCCCGTCGGCCGCCGCCCTGGCCGACTATGCCGGCGGCGGCGCCGGCGCCTCCCGCGCCAGCGCCGCCACCCTGGTGGCGCAGTCGGCCGGTTTGGCCGCCGCGCTGTTGGTGGGCGGGGCCTTGGTGCAGTACGCGCCGTACCCCACGCACCTCAGTTTCTGGGTGCTGGGCGCCCTGCTGTTGCTGCTGTTCGCCGGCGTCGCGCTGTTGCCGCGCCGGCCGGCGACGGCCACCGCGGCGGGGTGGCGGCCCGCGTTGCCACGGGTGCCGGCCGGCTTGGGCGCGGTTTTCGGAATCACCGCCTTCACCGTCATGATCGCCTATGCCCACGGCGTCATGATCGCCTCCCTGGGCGCCCAGGTGGCGCGGGATCTGGTGCGGTCCAACAACAGCCTGATCAATGGCGCCGCCCTGGCCCTGTTCGCCATCGCCCTGGGCGTCACCGGCCTGTTCGCCCGCCGCCTGCGGGCGGAGACCGCCATCCTGATGGGGGCCGGCGCCTCCGTCGCGGGCATGGGCTTCCTGGCCGCCGCCGTGCTGGCGCACAGCCTCGCCGCGTTCCTGGCCGCCACCGTGACATCGGGCATGGGATACGCCTGGATGGTCTATGGCGGCCTGGCCGCGCTCAATGCCGTGGCGCCACAGGGCTCTAGGGGCGGGCTGCTGTCCGCCGCCTTCCTGCTGGCCTACCTGTTCACCGGCGTTTTGGCCTTGGCGTTGGGCCGGCTGGCGACAGCGACGGACATGGCCATCGCCGTCCTGACCGGGGCGGCCATCATGACAGCCCTATGCGCCGTCCTGTTGGTCCTGATGGCCCTACGCTCTGGACGGAGCCTGAGCGCGAGCGTCAGCGCGCCATTCGCTTGAGCATTTTGAACCGTTCGGTTCCAATCCGTCCAAATCGTCCGGCGTCATCCAAGCCTCAGCCGCCCCGTCGCCGGGATGCTGGTGGCGGGGCGAGTGGCGAAGGCGACTTCAGTCCTCCGACCCCGCCAGCAGGGTCTCCACCTCCGAGGCGCGGGTCAGGGTGATGTCCACCGGGCAGCGGTTGGCGATGGACAGCAGCTTGGCCCGCTGCTCCTCGTCCAAGGGGCCTTCCAGCACGATGGTCCGCGTAAACAGGTCGGCCGGCGTCTGGTCCGGCCGCTTGGTGTGGGTCACCCGCGTCTGGGCCCGCACCAGGGGCAGGCCCTTGCGTTCCGCGTACATGCGCATGGTCATGGTGGTGCAGGCGGCCAGGCCCGCTGATACGAAGTCGTAGGGGGCGAGGCCACTGTTCAGGCCGCCCACGTCCACCGGCTCATCCGCCAGGAACTGGTGCGGACCGCTGCGCATGGCCAGCTGATAGCGCCCGCGGCCGGTTTCCACCGCCAGCACGCCGTCCGCCTCGCCATGGGGGCTGGGCGCCGCGTCCTGCGGCGGCAGGTAGCGCCCGGCCCAGGCGGCGATGACGGCGGCGGCATAGTCGGCATCGGCCGGGCGGGTCAGCAGGTGGTCCGCGTCATCCAGCGAGACGAAGCTCTTGGGATGCTTGGCCGCCACGAAGATGCGCTGCGCGTTGTCGATGCCCACCGTCATGTCCCCGGGGGCGTGCAGGATCAGCAAGGGCCGGTGCAGCTGACCGATGCGCGCCGCCAGATCCTGCTGGCGGGCGTCATCGACGAAGCTGCGGCGCAGGACGAAGGGCCGGCCGGCCAGATCGACCTCCGCCGCCCCCTCCGCCTCGATGCGGTCCAGCGCCTCCGGCCCCACGGTCCGCAGCACATGGGCGACGTCGGCCGGGGCGGCGATGGTGACCACCGCCTTGACCGACGGCATGTCGCCCGCCGCCGCCAGGGCCGCCGCCCCGCCGAAGCTGTGGCCCAGCAGCAGGCCGGGCGCCATGCCCGCCTGGGTCATCGCGGCGCCCGCCGCCACCAGGTCATCGACATCGGCCGCGAAGCCACCGCCGGCGAAATCGCCGCCGCTTTTGCCCAGGCCGGCGAAATCGAAGCGCAGCACGCCGATGCCCGTCCTGGCCAGCGCGCGGGCCAGCCGCGTGGTGGCCAGGGCATCTTTGCCGCAAGTGAAGCAATGGGCCAGGATGGCCCAGCCGCGCGGCGCGCCCTCGGGCGGCTCTATCCGGCCGGACAGGCGATAGCCCTTGGCGCTGTCGAAATCGAATTGCTGGCTGGCCATGCCGGCCTCCTTATCCCCTATGGCGATCCCCCTCTTGTACCACCGCCGGTGGGGCGGTGGCCAAGGCAAGGGGGCGGGGTCGGGCAGGCGGTTACCGGCCCGTGACCCGGCGCAAATGGCGTTTCAGGGTGTCCTTGGGGATGCGCAGGTCCTGGCTCCACGCCTCGATATCGCCGGGATGGCGCTGCATGACGTCCAGCAGTTGCTCCGCCGGGATGTCGCCGGCGGTGCGCAGGGTGGGGGAGCGCTCCATCAGGCGGTACAGGCTGGTGCGCGATACGTTGAGAAGCTCGGCCGCGGCCTTGACGTTCCAGCCCGCCCCCTCCAGCGCCGCCAGCAGTTCCGCCTCATCCACCGTCGCCGGGTCCCGGCGCTTGCGATCTGCCGCCGCGTCGGCCGCTGCGGCGCGCGCCGTTCCGCCCGCGACCGGCCCGGCATGTGGCGGGTGGGGCGCGGCGGTCCTGGCGGGGGGAAGATCGGTTGCCAGGGTCACCGGCGTCCCCAGGCGGATTTGCCGGGCGACGCCGATCAGTTCCCGGATGTTGCCGGGCCAGCTGTGCAGCAGCAGGGGCATGACCTTCACCGCCGGCAGGGCGGCGGGATCGAAGGCGTTCAGGTTGGGCTCGCCCCGGGTCAGGAAGTGGCGCAGCAGCAGGCCGATGTCCACGCGGCGCTCGCTCAGCGGCGCCAGCTTGATCACCACGCCCTCCAGCCGGCGGCGCAGCGGCTGGTTGAAGGCGGGGTCGTCCAGCGGCCTGTCCGTGGCGGAAATCACCCGCACGTCGGCCTTCTGGTTCCGGGAATCGCCCAGCTTGCGGTACTCCCCACACTCCAGGGCGCGCAGCAGCATGGGCTGCACCTCCTTCGGGGTGTCGCCGATCTCATCCATGAACAGCGTGGCGCCGTCCGCCAGGGCGAACAGGCCGCTGCGTTCCCGGGTGGCGCCGGTGTAGGCGCCGGCCGCGGCGCCGAACAGCTCGGCATGCGCCAGCGCCGGCGACAGGGTCGCCATGTTGATGGTGTGCAGCTTCTGCGCGGCGCGGCCGCTCAGGGCATGGATGGCCGACGCCACCAGTTCCTTGCCCACGCCCGTGGCGCCGCTGACGAAGACGGGCAGGGCGGTCGGCGCCGCCTGGCGGATCAGGCCCCAGGCCACCTGCACGCTCTGGCTGACGCCGATCAGCCCGTGCTTGGCCGCCTCCGTCTGGATGGGCAGGCACGCCTCGAAGATCGACAGGATCACCGTGTCGGACAGGCAGATCAGGATGTCCGCCCCCAGCTCACCCAGGCTGACGGTCTGCGCGCCCTCGATCACCCGCCCGTTGACGGAGACGGACATGCGGCTGTCCGGCGGCCGGATGTCGAAGGTGCGCGGGCCCCGTCGGCGGATTTCCAGCGGCTGGCGCGAGATGTGGCGGTCCTCCAGCGCCCGGTGGTTCTGCCCCACGGCGGAGCGGAACAGCGGCTGGAAACGGCTGAGGGCGAAGGCGCCGTCCGGCCCGAAGGCCAGAGGGGTGATCATGCCGACCAGGCTGGGGTCTGGATGCCAGACGATGCCCAGGCAAGCGACGGTATGGTCCCGACCACTCCACGGTGCCGCCCCGTGCAAGGTGGGGGCGGCCGTGGCGTCCGGGTTGTAGGTGGCGTGCATGATGCCCTCAAACCCTCGCAAAAAATGATCAATTCTTAGAAACCACGCCATATGCGGGTATAATTATGTATCACCAGGGCGAAATAAGATACACTTCTAGCCGTTGTCACCTGAAATCACACCGTGCCCAAACGGGGTAGTCGCTCAATTTAGTCATGGTCGGGAACGTGCGCAAATCGCGGTTGGGGGAGCTGGATGTTCGCGCAGACCATCAGCAAGTATAAGATCGAGCGTATTATTGGATCCGGCTCCTACGGCACCGTGGTCCAGGCGACCGATCCTGTGCTCAACCGCACGGTCGCGCTGAAGATACTGCGCCAAACCGACGCCCCGGCGGACGGCCTGAAGACCCATATCCGTGAGGCGCGCGCCCTGGCGCGGCTGCAACATCCCAACATCGTCGGCATCTTCGGGCTGGAGCAGGAGGGCGACCAGACCTACCTGGCCATGGAGCATGTGGAGGGGGAGACGCTGGCCGCTCGGCTGGCGCAGGGACCCCTGCCGCTGGACCAGGCGCTGGACATCGCCGCCCAGCTGGCCGACGCCCTGGCGGCGGCCCACGGCCAGGGCGTGGTGCACGCCGACATCAAGCCCGCCAACGTCATCCTGGACCAGCGCAGCCACCCCCGGCTGGTGGATTTCGGCCTGGCCCGCCTGTCCGGCATCGCCCGGGCGCAGGACACCCTGGCCGCGACCATGGAACGGGGGACGGCCTGCGCGGCACCGTCAGCTATATGGCGCCCGAGCTGTTCATGGGCGCCCAGCCCGACACCCTGTCCGACATCTTCTCCTTCGGTGCCCTGGTGTTCGAGATGCTGGGCGGCCGCCGCGCCTTCGACGCGCCCAGCGAGGGCGCCGTCATGCAGCGCATCCTCAACGGCCGCCCGGAATCCCTGTGGGTGCCCGGCACCCCCCTGCCCAAGCCGTTGTGCGACCTGGTGGACCGCATGCTGGCCGTCGACCCCGCCGCCCGCCCCGCCACCATGGACGCCGTGCGCGACGCCCTGCGCGCCATCGCCGCCGGCGCCACCCCGGCGCCGCCCCCCGCTGCTCGGGTTCGGACGCCCGGCCGCGTCCTCGCCCTGGTCCGCCGCCACGGGCGCGCCCTCGCCGCCGCCGGGGTGGCGGGCGTTGTGCTGACGGCCGGTCTGGCGCTGGAGTGGCCCGCCGTGCGGGATCGTATGGCGGGACACGCCCCGGAGGCCAGCCTCCAGTCCATGATCGATACCGCCATGGACCGCCTTTACCATTTCGAAGACAAGGGCGCCATCGACGCGGCGGTCACCGGCTTCCAGAAGGTGCTGGCGCGTGACCCCACCAATGCCGCCGCGACGGCGGGACTGAGTTTGGCGCTGTTACAGCGTTATATGGATCAGCAGCCAGATCCCGTGGTTTTGCAACAGGCGGATGCTGCTGCTCGTCTGGCCTTGTCATTGGATGACCAATTGGCCCTGGCTCATGTAGCCATGGGATGGGTTGACGTGAACAACAACAAAATTGATGAAGCGGATAGTGAATTTAGAGAATCAATTAACTTGGACAGTAACAATGTCCTGGCAATTAAGGGAAGGGTGCAAATTCTTTTAAAGAGAAACATGGTTGCTGACGCCATTATGGCGCTCAAGTCCGGCATAGAACAGCATCCAGATTTTAGATCTTTTTACGACCATCTCGGAATGATCTATTTCAATCAAGCAAAATATGCTCAAGCTGAGGAGATGTTTAAGAAAAGCGTGGAGTTGGCACCGGACAGTGCCTATGGCTATGCCAATCTCAGCGCGGCGCTGCATATGCAAGGGCGTACGGTGGAGGCAATCCAGACCGTACAGCGCGGGCTGCGCATCCGGCCCTTGCCGCAGTTGTACAATAACCTGGGCACATACCTCTATTTTTTGGGTCAATATCCCCAAGCAGCGGAGGCATTCGAGCGTCTTACGCGGGTGGATGGCTATAGCCAGCATTATCTCACCTGGGGCAATTTGGGCGATGCTTATCGCTGGACTCCAGGCAAGACGGCAGAAGCGCGGGACGCCTATCGTGTGGCGCTGCGCCATCTTAATTCCCGATTAGCTAGTGCTCCCCAGGATCCGGCCCTCAATGGCAAGGTCGCGGTCTATCGCGCGAAATTAGGGGAGGAGGCATCTACCCTAACGGCGCTGGACTTAGCCTTGAGCGGAAATCCAACGCCAAAGATTCTGTTCGATGCCGCTGTCGCCAACGAGGTTCTCGGAAGACGTGACCAGGCGCTGGACTTACTGGCCCAGGCGCGGGCGGCGGGCTATGCCGCCAGCGAAATCGACCACGAACCGGAACTGGCGCAACTGCGCCTGGACCGTCGCTATCAACTGTCCCTAATCAAGAAGGAGGATGCCGGTGACCAGTGAGAATAATACTACTTCAAATATTTATTCCATGCAGTTGCATTTCGACGTGCGGCAGATCAGCACGGCCCTGTGCTTCAACCTACTAAAAGCTGATGGAAGTGCCGCTATCCAGAAGTCTGGGTTGGCCGCCGGCGGATATTCATTGAGCCGCGGTGACGGTATTAACATCCTCATCAGCGCGAGCTTCAACAAAGACGCGGTCCCCGGTATACACATTGAGGGTTTGACCTTGGTGTCACTCCCGGCCTGGTACATCGAGCACTGCCCGGTGTCGGTGCTGGATGAGGTCTACCTGTCTCCGTATGATCAAAATTTCGCAACGCGCCGTGTTGACCAGTGGCAGCCTACTGCCCCCCCCGCAGGCGTCCTCTCGTTCGCGGATGACTCAACCGGGCAATTGTACTTCAAGCCTGGCAGCTCGACCGTCCAGATTGGCGATATCGCAGGTGGCGCCGATCTGCCCATTCTTGCAAAGTCTGGCCTTTGGCAGATCATGGGCTTCCTCTCGGTGGTCGTGACAACCAAGGAAGGGGTGACACACCGGGTTTATACCTTCGATCCCGACGTAATGGTCGGACCTGGGGGCCTCCCCCCGTTACCAATGTTACCTACTAAGGGCTGAATTAGATAAACTGCACCGTTTATCACTGGAAAGGAACATTTTTTCTATGTAGCATGGTAATGAATTCATTGGCCGGGCGCAAATTGCGCCCGGCTTAATTGTATCTCATTAGATACAAAAATATCCATCTGTGCTTTATGCTATTTTTGCGCTATTCATGAACGTCATAAGCTCGTGCCAATTTATGCTATAGGCCTTACCGGCATTGATTTATTATTCGATGATTATCGCTTCCTAGGGGAACTCGTGGGATTTCATTGTCGCACCGCCGCGCGATATCCCCACAATCTGCAATTCCATTGCGGCACTTGACATCGGCCGCTACCGCTTACCTACCCGCGCCCCACCCTTGAGAATTTTCAAAGATTCACAGCACCAGAAGTCCATTGCCGCATTAAATCCCACGTCATTTAATGGGGATTAGTGATCTTTGATCACCGAAATTTCCCTGTGAAATGAGGTGCGGCTTTGTCCCTGGTCCTTGACGACCCCCAGGCCCCGGCGCTGTCCGGGGCCGCGCGGCCCGCCGGCGCGCCCGCCACTGCGCCCATCGGCGTCCCCTTGGCCCGGCGCCTGCTGTCCCATCTCGGCAATTCCCGCTGGACCGTGCCCCTGGCCCTGGTGCTGGCGTGGGAGGTGGGGTCGCGGGTGGGGCTGGTGCCGGCCCGGGTGCTGGCCGCCCCCAGCGCGGTGCTGGTCACCTTCTGGACCTTGCTGGTGTCGGGGGAACTGCCGTCCAACCTGTTGGTGTCGCTGGCCCGCGTGGTCACGGGGCTGGGCATCGGCGTTGCCGTGGGCACGGTGCTGGCCGTGGTCGCCGGCCTGTTCCGCCGGGGGAGACGCTGGTCGACCCCCTGATGCAGATGCTGCGCACCTTACCCTTCCTGGCGCTGGTGCCGCTGTTCATCGTCTGGTTCGGCATTGGGGAGGTGCCCAAGGTGGCGCTGATCGCCCTCGGCGCCGCCTTCCCCACCTATCTCACCCTGTTCTCCGGCATCCGCGCCATCGAGGCCAAGCTGGTGGAGGCGGGGCGCAGCTTCGGCCTGTCGCGGCTGGAGTTGATCACCAACGTCGTGCTGCCCGGCGCCACCCCGTCCTTCCTGGTGGGCCTGCGCTATGCCCTCGGGCACGCCTGGCTCAGCCTGGTGGTGGCGGAGCAGATCAACGCCTCCGCCGGGCTCGGCTACCTTATCAACAACGCCCGCGACTTCATGCGCACCGACATCATCGTCGTCTGCCTGGGCGTCTATGCCGTCCTCGGTCTTGGCACCGACTTCCTCGTCCGCTTGCTGGAACGCCGCCTGCTGGCCTGGCGTCCCACCTTCCTGGAGCGCTGACCCATGGCTTCCCCCACCGCCCCCATCGCCGCGCCGTCCCCCGCGCCGTGCTCTCCATCGGAACCCGCCGCCGTCCGGGTGCGCGGCTTCACCCGCCGCTTCGGCGACGTCACCGTGCTGCGCGACCTGGACCTGGACATCGCCCCGGGTGAGTTCGTGGCCCTGCTGGGCCGCAGCGGCTCGGGCAAGACCACCCTGCTGCGCACCCTGGCCGGCCTGGACGCCGCCCCGGCGGAGCAGGTGTCCACCCCCGGCGCCCGCGCCGTCGTGTTCCAGGAGCCGCGCCTGCTGCCGTGGAAGAAGGTGTGGCGCAACGTCACCCTGGGCCTGAAAAGCGGCCGCAGCCGCCTTCAGGCCACCGCCGCGCTGGAGGAGGTGGGCCTGGGCCATCGGGTGGACGCCTGGCCCGCCACCCTGTCGGGTGGGGAGGCCCAGCGCGCCGCCCTGGCCCGCGCCCTGGTGCGGGAGCCGCAACTGCTGCTGCTGGACGAACCCTTCGCGGCGCTGGACGCCCTGACCCGCCTGCGCATGCACCAGCTGGTGCTGTCGCTGTGGCGGGCGCATCGGCCGGCCGTGCTGCTGGTCACCCACGACGTGGATGAGGCGATCGCCCTGGCCGACCGCATCCTGGTGCTGGCCGACGGCCGCCTGGCGGTGGAGGAGAAGGTGACCCTGGCCCGCCCGCGGGAGGCGGGGCCGGAGTTCCAGGCCCTGCGCCGCCGCCTGCTGGGCCATCTGGGGGTGGAGCAGCCGGGGCCGCGCGACACGGCGCCGCTGAGCTTCGTCCCGCCGTCCCCCCGGCCGGCGGCATCCGCGCCCCCTGGAACCGGCCGTCCGCCGCCGTTAATGGTCATAACGGCCACAACGGCCATGGGGGCGGCTTCACCAACGGCGCCCGCGCCGGCGCCCAGCTGGGCGGGGGGCTGTCATGACGGCGGCCCTGCGCCGGGTGGCGGCGGACCAGGACGGGCTGGACGGGGCGGCGTTGGACGGCCTTTTGGCCGGGCTGACCGCCGAGTTCGCCGCCGGGGCGGCCGCGCATGACCGCGACGGCAGCTTCCCCTTCGAGAATTTCCACAGCCTGCACGCCCAGGGGCTGCTGGCCCTGACGGTGCCGCCCGCCCTGGGCGGGGCCGGGGCGGACCTGGCCACCACGCTGAAGGTGGTGCGCGCGGTGGCCAAGGGCGACCCCGCCACGGCCCTGGTGCTGGTGATGCAGTACCTGTTCCACGCCTCGGCCGACCTGCGCGCCATGCCCGACGCGGTCTATGCCCGGGTGGCGCGGGACGCGGTGGAGAAGGGCGCGCTGATCAACGCCCTGCGGGTGGAGCCCGATCTGGGCACGCCGGCGCGCGGCGGCCTGCCGGCCACGGTGGCGCGGCGCACGGCGGACGGCTGGTCCATCAGCGGGCACAAGCTCTATTCCACCGGCATCCCGGCGCTGACCTGGCTGCTGGTCTGGGCCCGCACCGATGAGCCGCAGCCGCGTGTCGGCGGCTTCCTGGTGCATCGCGACAGCCCCGGCATCCGCGTGGTCGAGACCTGGGACCATCTGGGCCTGCGCGCCAGCGGCAGCCACGACGTGATCCTGGAAGACGTGCCCACGCCGCTGGACCACGCCCTGGACCTGCGGGCGCCCGGGGTGGCCGGGCCGCGCGACGCGCTGTTCGGCGCCTGGGCCGCCGTCCTGACCGCCGGCATCTATGACGCGGTGGCGGAGGCGGCGCGCGACTGGCTGATCGCCTTCGCCCGCCAGCGGGTGCCCAGCAACCTGGGGGCCGCCCTATCCACCCTGCCGCGCTTCCAGGAGGCGGTGGGCGCCATCGACGGTCTGCTGCTGTCCAACCGTGCCCTGCTGGCCGCCGCCACGCGCGGGGAAACCAGCGCGGTGGAGGCCGGCCTGGTCAAGCATCTGGTGACGGAGAACGCCATCCAGGCGGTGGAGACGGCGGTGCGCCTGACCGGCAACCCCGGCACCACCCGCCACAACCCGCTGGAGCGGCATTACCGCGACGTGCTGTGCGGCCGCATCCATACCCCCCAGGCCGATGTGGTGCTGGTCGGCGCCGGCCGCGCCGCCTTCGCCGCTGCCACCCCCTCCTGAAGACTCCCCTCTTTAAAGGGTTCCCCCATGTCCAACACCTTGCAGTTCATCGGCTTCATCGGGTCGCAGGATGGGTCCGAGACCCGGCCCGGCAGCGGCCCCATCATCGACCGCGACTACATCGGCACCGTGGCGCGGGCCCAGGAATACGCCGGCTTCGACCGCGTGCTGATCGCGCACTCCAGCGCCTCGCCCGATGGCTTCCAGATCGCGGCCTACGCCGTGCAGCAGACGGAGCGGCTGAAGATCCTGTTGGCCCACCGTCCCGGCTTCGTGGCGCCCACCCTGGCCGCCCGGCAACTGGCCTCGCTGGATCATTTCAGCCAGGGCCGCCTGGCCGTGCACATAATCACCGGCGGGTCGGATGAGGAGCAGCAGCGCGACGGCGACTTCCTGAACAAGACGGAACGCTACGCCCGCACGGACGACTATCTGGAGGTGGTGCGCAAGGTGTGGACCAGCACCGCCCCCTTCGACCATGACGGGCCCTATTACAAGTCGCGCGGCTCGCATTCCTACGTGCGGCCGGTCAACGGCACGCTGCCCATCTATTTCGGCGGGTCCTCAGACGAGGCCATCGCCGTGGCCGGCAAACATGCCGACGTCTACGCCCTGTGGGGCGAGCCGCTGGACGACGTGCGCGACACCATCACCAAGGTGCGCGCCGCCGCCGCCCTGCATGGCCGCCAGGACCATGTCCAGTTCAGCCTGTCGCTGCGCCCCATCCTGGGCCGTACGGAGGAAGAGGCCTGGGCCAAGGCCGAGCGCATCCTGGAACAGGCCAAGCACCTGCGCGCCACGCAGTCGACCTTCCGGCCGGTGCGCGCGGGAGAGCCGCAGAACGTGGGCTCGCAGCGCCTGCTGGCGGCCGCCGCGGCCGGCAAGGTGCGGGACAAGCGCCTGTGGACGGAGATCGCCGCCCTGACCGGCGCCCAGGGCAACTCCACCAGCCTGGTGGGCACGCCGGAGCAGGTCACGGAATCGCTGCTGGATTACTATGATCTCGGCGTCCGCACCTTCCTCATCCGGGGCTTCGACCCGCTGGTGGACGCCATCGAGTATGGCCGCGACCTCATTCCCCTGGTGCGCCAGGCGGTGGCCGCGAGGGAGGCTGGCCAGGGGGCGACTGCGGCGGTGGCGGCCGAATGAGCCCCATCCGCGTAGTCAGCCAACTGACCGAGCCCATCAATGCCGAGGTGGCGCGGCGGGTCAGCGCCGCGACGGGGGAGGGGGCGGTCGAGCTGATCACCCTGCCCCGGGGGTGCCGGCCGAGTGGCCGCGCGACGCCGATGTCTTCGTGGCCGCGCCCTTCCGCCGTGCTGGTGGCGACCTGCCGGCCCAGCCGCCGGGCTGGCCCTTCAACCTGCGCTGGGTGCAGCTCGTTTCTGTCGGCATCGACTTCTATCCCGACTGGCTGTTCGACGGGCCGGTGGTGACGGCGGCCAAGCGCACCTCCGCCACCGCCCTGGCCGAGTTCTCGCTGGCCGCCATCTTCGCCGCCGCCAAGCGCTTCCCCGAGATTCTGGGTCAGCCGGGCGGCTGACTGGAATCCGACACCCCTTGGGCTGGTGGAGGGCGCCACCCTGGGCGTCGTCGGCTTCGGCGGCATTGGCCAGGCCCTTGCGCCCAAGGCCCTGGCCCTGGGCATGACGGTGCTGGCCACACGGCGCGGGGCCGGCGATCTCGGCGTGCCGGGCGTGGAGCGGGTGGACGATGTCGTCGAATTGTTCGCCCGCGCCGACCATGTGGTGCTGGCCGCACCCGCGACGGCGGAAACCCACCATCTGGTGAACGCCCGCGTGCTGGCCGCCGCCAAGCCCGGCCTGCATCTGGTCAACGTGGCGCGCGGCGCGCTGATCGACGACCAGGCACTGCTGGCCGCGCTGGCGGAGGGGCGGGTGTCGCTGGCCACCCTGGACGTGACGCATCCGGAACCCTTGCCGGATGGCCACCCGTACTACAGCCACCCCCGCGTGCGCCTGTCGCCGCACACCTCCGTCTACACGCCGGACACCCACGCCAACCTGGCGTCCCAGTTGGCCCATAATCTGATCCGTTTCCGCCGCGGGGAACCGCTGGAAGACGTGGTCGATCTGGCGCGTGGCTACTGAAGGATAAGGAAAGATCGAACCCATGATGCTGATATCGCGCCGGTCCGCCCTGCGGGGGCTGGCGGCGGGGGCCTTGGGCCTGGGCGCCCTGAACCTGGGTGCCTGTGGCCGCAAGAAGGACGCGGACCTGGCCGGCCTCACCCTGCGCGCGGCGACATACCGGGGCAATCCGGACTCCTTCTTCGAGCAGGCGGGCGTGGCCGACACGCCCTACACCCTGGAAACGGCCCAGTTCGCCGGTGGCAACCTGATCGCGGAGGCGATCAACGCCCATTCCCTGGACGTGGGCGGTATGAGCGAGATCCCGCCCATCTTCATCGCCGCCGCCAACCCCCTGGTACGCATCATCGCCGTGTTGCAGGGCGACGTGAACAACCAGGTGGTGCTGGTGCCCAAGGACAGCCCGCTGCGGACCACGGCGGACCTGAAGGGCAAGCGCGTGGGCTATGTCCGCGCCACCACCACGCAATACATGCTGCTGAAGATCCTGAAGGAACAGGGGCTGACCTTCGCCGACATCACCCCCGTGGCGCTGTCGCCGCAGGACGGCTTGGCGGCCTTCAACCAGGGCAGCCTGGACGCCTGGGTCATTTATGGCGTGGTGGTGCAACTGGCCCGAGAGGGTGGGGCGCGGGTGCTGACCACCGGCCTGAACCGTCTGTCCGGCAACTATCTGGTGGCGGCCTCCAAGGACGCCCTGGCCGATCCGCTGAAGCGGCGCGCCATCACCGATTACCTGCAGCGCTACGCCAAGACCCTGGCCTGGATCGAGGCCGATTACACCCGCTGGGCTCGCCTTCGGGCGCAACTGACCAACATCCCCGAGGCCGCCTACATCCAGGAATACCGGGAGCGCAGCGCCGCCTATCGCCTGCTGCCTGTCAGCGACGCGGCCATCGCCTCGCAACAGGACGTGGCCGATACCTTCGCCGCCGCCGGCGTCATTCCCGCCCCGGTGGACGTGCGCCCGCTGTGGGACGACAGCCTGCATGAGGTGTTGGCGAAACTTTAAGGGCGCCTGATTGCGGGGTGTTAGGATCTGCGGTATTTTGCGAGGGCGCCGGGGGGAGCTGCTACTCCCCCCGGCGCCCTTCACCTCCCCAGTTTCAGCTCAACGGCCATGCCGAGGAACCGGAAGCGGAGATGAAGGAAGAAGGATCGGATGAGCATCCAATTTCCTTTCTTCCTGTGGCGGGGAGGCGGCCCATCCGCCCCCTGACCACGGGAAGATATTCATCGAAAACCCGGAGCGCCCACAACCCATAGGTTGCTCTTCCGGCATCTGGCATTGGGTGCGGATTTTTCCACCGCCATGTCACACGGCCGTGAAGCCATCTCGTCTTTGGGTCATGCGATGACGCATGATCTGATGGAGATGACGATGAGCACCCATACCCCCCGCCTCACTGACGCGTTCAAGCTGGCGCCCGAGACCATCAAGGGCCTGCTGGCGGCCAGCACCGCCCTCAAGGCCGGCGGGCTGGAGCCGGCGCTGCTGGAACTGGTGAAGATCCGTGCGTCGCAGATCAACGGCTGCGCCTTCTGCCTGCACATGCACGTCACCGACGCCCGCAAGATGGGGGAGACGGAGATGCGCCTGCATTTGCTGAACGCCTGGCGGGATTCCTCGCTGTACACTGACCGGGAGCGCGCCGCCCTGGCCTGGACGGAAGCCTTGACCCGCGTGGCTGACACCGGCGCGCCGGATGAGGACTACGCCCTGGTGCAGGCCAACTTCACGGAGGTGGAGCAGGTGCATCTGAGCTTGGCCATCGGCCTCATCAACCTGTGGAACCGCCTGCAGGTGGGCTTCCGCGCCGCCCACCCGCCGGTCGTCCATAGCGCCGCGACGGCCGCGTGATGGAGGCGGGGGACGCCACCGCGATCTTCCAGGCGCAGCGGCCCCGGCTGGTGCGCCTGGCCTACCGCATGCTGGGCTCCCTGGCGGAGGCGGAGGACGTGGTGCAGGACGCCTACCTGCGCTGGCGCCAGGCGGACCAGGCCACGGTGGCGGTCCCCGCCGCCTTCCTGTCGCGCATCGTCACCCGCCTGTGCCTGGACACGCTGAAGTCGGCCCGGGTGCGGCGGGAGACGTATGTCGGCGCCTGGCTGCCGGAACCCCTGGCCGGCAGTGACGAGGACGCGGGCGAGGATGACCTGACCCTGACGTTGATGTTGGCGCTGGAACGGCTGTCGCCGCTGGAGCGGGCGGCCTTCCTGCTGCACGACGTGTTCGGTGTGGCGTTGGATGAGGTGGCGGGTACCCTGCACCGCGATGCCGCCGCCGTGCGCCAGCTGGCCGTGCGCGCGCGCCGCCATGTGCAGGAGGCCCGTCCCCGCTATCCCGTCGCGCCGGAGGAGGGGGAGCGCATCGCCCGGGCCTTCTATGCCGCCTCCCACCTGGGCGATGTGGACACCCTGCGCGGCCTGCTGGCGCAGGAGGTGGTGCTGCGGGCCGATGGCGGCGGCAAGGTGCATGCCTTCCGCAACCCCATCGTCGGGGTGGAGCGTATGGTCCGCCTGTTCGCCAGCCTGTATGCCAAGGGGGAGTTCCAGGCGGCCGTCTTCATCCGCCCCCTGCGCGTCGACGGCCTGCCCGGCTATGCCAGTCTGGAGCGGGGCGTGATGCTGCAGACCACCGCGTTCGAGATCGAGGACGGCCGCATCACCGCCATCTACATCACCCGCAACCCCGACAAGCTGTCCCGGGTCGCGCAGGCGCTGGGGGTGGCCGTCGGCAACTCATGACAGGGTGCCCCCGGCGCAGGCTTGCCCGACCTGCGTTGGATTGTGAAGGTTGGCATTTGACCCGCCGTGCGCTTGCGTCTTGTTGGCTTCCGCTGCATCCTCCCGTCGCAAAGCCAGGGGAGATTTGCACCATGACCCATCGCATCTTGATTGTCGGCCAGGATCCCGACACCGTTGACTACACGGCACCGGGGATCATCCCGGGCATGACCGCCGACAAGGTTCGGGCAGGCGTGACCGCGTCCAAGCTGTCGCTGGAGGGCCAGGGCTACATCTGCGACAACCTGTATGTTCAGCCCGCCCCCGCCGTGGCGGAGGCGGAAGTCGCCGCCGCCTTGTCCCGTGCGACCTATGACGTGGTGGTGATCGGCGCCGGCATCCGTAATCCGCCGGCGAACCTGATCCTGCTGGAAACAGTGCTGAACACCATTCATCGCGCCGCCCCCCAGACCCGTATCGCCTTCAACACCCGGCCGGATGATACCGACGCGGCGGCGGCGCGGTGGCTTGGGCGATAGGACCTGCCCGATTTCGCGGGGCCAATTTCGCAGCGTGGTCGCGTCGCGGGTCAGGACAATTCACAGTCGATTGACGGTCAATCACTGATCACATAAGCAAATCTCGTTTTTATGAAACTGTGAAATACGCCAAACGAGTGCTTCCCCATTCGTTTCGCGGAGCGCTGTTTCATGGTTCGGGTCCCGTCCTCCCCCATCGCCGTTTCTTCCTTGCTGCTGGGGACCGCCCTGTGCGCGCTGACGGTTTCCGCCTGGGCGCAGACCGTGCCACCGGCCCCGGCCTCCGTGACTGAGGCCGCGCCGGACCTGGAGGCCAGCGGCGGCATCGCCGACATCGTGGTGACGGCGGAAAAGCGCCAGACCCGCCTGCAGGAAACGCCCATCGCGCTGACCGCCTACACCGCCGACACTCTTCAGGACCAGCACATCAGCACGGTGCGCGACCTGGCGGGCCTGGTGCCCGGCCTGACCGTGCCGCGCGGCGGCATCACGCCGACGACGCAGCTGTTCTTCCTGCGGGGTATTGGTGAGACCGACCCCATCTTCGACCCCGCCATCGCCCAGTATGTGGATGACGTCTACATCCCGCGCTCCATCGCCGCGTCGCCCCTGCTGGCGGAGTTGGAGCGGGTGGAGGTGCTGCGCGGGCCGCAGGGCACGCTCTATGGCCGCAACACCAGCGCCGGCGCCATCCGCTACATCACCCGCGACCCGAACGACGAGGTGCGGTTGTCGGTGGATGCCGGCGTCGGCACCTGGGGCGCGTTTGAGAGCCATGGCTACGTCTCCGGCCCCCTGATCGCCAACAAGCTGTACGCCAGCCTGGCCTATGGACATGAGCAGCACGACGGCTATACCCACGATCCCACCATCAACAAGGACGTGAACGACCTGAACGTGGACAGCGCGCGGGCCAAGCTGAAGCTGCAGGCCACCGAAGACCTGGACATCCAACTGACCCTGGATGCCAAGCGCGACCGCTCCACCACCGCCTATTACACGCCCAAGAACCAGCCGGGCGGCGGTTTCGACCCCTCGCTGTCGTTCGCGGAGCCGCAGCCGCAGAACAACTCCAACTCCGGCGGGGCGGCGCTGCGCATCACCCAGGCCTTGGGCGATAAATTCACGCTCAAGTCGGTCACCGCCTATCGCCTGTTCGGCCAGGCGCCCGTCACCTACGACAATGACGGCGAGGCGGCGGTGAAGCAGGTGAACTTCATCCGCTATTACGAGAATGAGCTGACGCAGGAGTTCCAGGCCAACGGCAGCTGGGGCCCGCTGGACTTCACCAGCGGCCTGTTCTACCTGCACGAAAACTTCTCCAGCGACCGCAACGGCTTCAGCTATCCCAGCCTGGCCAACCCGCCGCAGGACCAGGTGGGCAACACCAAGACCGACAGCTACGCGGCCTACGGCCAGGGTGACTACCACGTCACCGACAAGCTGACCGGCACGGTCGGCCTGCGCTACACCATCGAAAGCCGCGACTTCACCTATCGGCAGTTCGACGACACCTTGACGGGCACGCGCATCACCGACGCCTCCGGCAACCCCATCGTGCCGGCCACCGCCACCAACAAGGCCGGCGCCTTCCAGACCAAGTCGGATGCCACCTGGTACTCCCTGACGCCCAAGTTCGCCGCCTCCTATCAATGGACGCCGGATCTCTTGACCTATGCCAGCTACTCCAAGGGCTTCAAGGCCGGCGGCTTCGATAATCGCGCCAGCGCGTTGATCAATGCCCAGCTGCCCTATCAGCCGGAAAAGGTCGAGACGTATGAAGTGGGCGTGAAAAGCCAGTGGTGGGAGCGGCGGCTGCTGGTCAACCTGGCGCTCTACTACAACGACTACACCAACTTGCAGGCGACGGCGACCGATCCCGCCACCCTGCGCTCCCGCCGCCTGAACGCGGCGTCGGCCTATACCGAGGGGTTTGAGCTGGAAACCACCATTCAGCCGTTCGAGGGCCTGCGCTGGGACAACTCCGCCAGCTATACGCTGGCGCTGTACGACCAGTTCCCGAACTACGCCGGCATCGGCACCAGCGCCAGCGGCAACCGTTTGCCCTATGCCCCGCGCTGGACCTTCCGTACGGCCCCCACCTACACCCTGCCGTTGGCGGTGCCGGGCCAGGCCCAGGTGGGCGTGGACGCCCAGTTCCAGACCCTGTCCTACGCCGACGTGGCCAATTCCTGGCAGGTCACCATCCCGGCGCAGTGGAACGTCAACCTGTTCGCCAAATACACGACGGAGGACGAACGCTGGACCTTCTCCGCCACCGTGCGCAACCTGTCCGACCGCCGCCTGCCCCAGGGCGGCAGCTACTCCGCCTCCGCCGCCGGCACGGTGTGGACCTTCGTGGAAAGCCCGCCGCGCACGGTGTTCTTCAAGGTCGGGTATAAGCTGTGATGCACCGGTCTGCTAAGCTTTCCACCTACGGACCATCGGGCCTCAAGACCACCTTCAGGAAAACTCGATTTCCCTGGCCCGGATCCAGCCCCTAGGGTTGCTGTCCACCCACCCATTGATGCCACCAGGCGGAGGGACAAGATGAGCGAGACCACCAATCCCGAGGCGCCGGCGCGGCTGCGTACCTTCATCGGGCGGCTGGACGCCCTGGTGCACCAGCACTTGCCCGAGGGCGCCTTGCTGGACCAGGCGCGCGACGCGTTGGCGGAGCTGGTGGCCCAGGATGACTGGCTGCCGGCCGCCTATGCCGAGCCCGATCCGGTGCGGTATCGCCAGTTCCTACTCTATGCCGACCCCGACGGGCGCTATTCCGTCGTCAGCTTCGTCTGGGGGCCGGGGCAGGAGACGCCGGTGCATGACCATACCGTCTGGGGACTGGTCGGCGTCCTGCGGGGGGCTGAGTATTCCCAGCGCTTCGTCGTGGGATCGCGCGATGAGCTGGTGGCCGTCGGCCCCAAGCAGCGCTTGGAGGTGGGGGAGGTGGAGACGCTGTCGCCCCAGGCGGGTGATATCCACCGCGTCACCAACGCCCATCTGGACCGCACCTCGGTCAGTATCCATGTCTATGGCGCCGATATCGGGCAGGTGCGGCGCTGGGTCTATCCGGCGCAAGGGCCGCGCAAGCCCTTCATCTCCGGCTACAGCAACGCCGGCGCCACGCCCGCCTTCACCATTACTCGTACGCCGTCCCTGGAGCACGCCTGATGTCCTTCCCCACCGTCTCCGCGGCGCAAGTCCGCCTCCATCTCATCGCCCGGCGCGAACTGGCCCTGCTGGACGTGCGGGAGGAGGACCCCTACGCCCACGCCCACCCGCTGTTCGCCGCCAACCTGCCCTTGTCGCGGCTGGAGCTGGAAGTGTTGGACCGTGTGCCCCGGCGCGATACCGCCATCGTGCTGTATGACAATGGCGAGGGGCTGGCGGAACGGGCTGCGGCTAGGCTGGCGGACCTGGGGTACACCAACGTGCGCTTGCTGGCGGGTGGCCTGGAAGGCTGGCGCGCCGCCGGCTATGAGGTCTTCCGCGACGTCAACGTGCCGTCCAAGGCCTTCGGCGAGCTGGTGGAGACGGAGGCGCACACGCCCTCGCTGAGCGCGCCGGAGGTCAAGGGCCTGCTGGATGAGCAGGCTGACGTGGTGGTGCTGGACAGCCGGCGGTTCGAGGAATACCGCACCATGAGCATACCCACCGGCACCAGCGTGCCGGGGGCGGAGCTGGTGCTGCGCGCCCGTACCCTGGCGCCCGATCCCGCCACCACCATCATCGTCAATTGCGCCGGCCGCACCCGCAGCCTGATCGGCGCCCAGTCGTTGCGCAACGCCGGGGTGCCCAACCCCGTCTACGCCCTGCGCAACGGCACCATCGGCTGGACCCTGGCCGGCTTCAGCCTTGAGCATGGGCAGGAGCGCCGCTTTGGCGACGTGGACGACACGGCGCGGGAGACGGCCCGCGCGGCCGCCCGCACCGTGGCCTATCGCGCCGGCGTGCGCCGCCTGCCGTACGCGGCGCTTGAGACGCTGGAGGAGCGGGGGCGCACCCTCTATCGCCTGGACGTGCGCACGCCGGAGGAATACCAGGCCGGCCATCTGCCGGGCTTCCGCAGCGCGCCGGGCGGCCAGCTGGTGCAGGAAACCGACCATTCCGCGCCTGTGCGCGGGGCCCGCATCGTCCTGTTCGACACCCTGTCGGTGCGGGCGGACATGAGCGCCTCGTGGCTGGCGCAAATGGGGTGGGAGGTGTTGGTGCTGGACGACGTTCCCGCCACCGCCTTGACCGCCACGGGGGCCTGGCGGCCTTCCTTGCCGCCGCTGCCGGTGGTTGAGGCCATCCCGCCGGCCCATCTGGCGCGGCTGCTGGCGGCCAATCTACCGAATGGGGGCGGCGTCACCCTCCTGGATGTGGGGCCTAGCCCGGCCTATCGGCGGGGCCGCGTCCCCGGCGCCCGGTTCATCATCCGCGCGCGGCTGGCGGTGGACCTGCCGGCGGCGGCGCGCGACCGGACCATCGTCGTGACCTCACCCGACGGTGTCGCCGCCCGCTTCGCCGCCGTCGACATCCAGGCCCTGACCGGCCGGCCGGCGCTGGTGCTGGACGGCGGCACGGCGGCATGGACGGCCGCCGGCCTGCAGCTGGAAACCGGGGAGGGTGCCTACCTCTCCGCCCCCGATGACGTCTACCGCCGCCCCTATGAGGGCACGGACAACGCGGTGGAGGCGATGCAGGCCTACCTGGATTGGGAATACGGCCTGGTGGGGCAATTGCGCCGCGATGGCACCCACGGCTTCTTCGTCATCCCGCCCTCGCGGGATGCCCACGACACGCCACCTTCCCTGTCCCCGCACCTGGCCCATGAGGGGCATGGGCACTGACGGGGCACCGCGCCCCATCACTCCCGGCTGATCGAGACCACGACCTTGCCCTTGGCGCTGCGGTCGGTGAGGGCCGCGTGGGCGTCCGCCACCGTATCCAGGGTATAGGGGCGCGGGTCCAGGCGGGGCAGCAGCTTGCCGGTCTCGACCAGGGTGCTGACCTGCGCCAGGATTTCGCCGTGGTGGGCCCGGCCTACCCCTGTCAGCAGCGGGGCCAGGGTGAAGACGCCGGAATAGGTGGCGCCCTTGAATGACAAGGGGGCCAGGGCGTGGCTGCCCCAGCCCAGCGCGCTGACCACATGGCCGAAGCGGGCCACCGCCTGGAAGGAGGCGTCCAGCACCGCGCCGCCGTTGGTGTCGTACACCAGCTCAAACCCCCTGCCGCCGGTTAGCCGGCCCACATAATCGGCCACCGTTTCGGCAGCGTAATCGATGGCCGTGGCGCCCAGGCTGCGGACGTATTCGGCATCCTCCGCACTGGCGGTGGCATAGACGGTGGCGCCCAGCGCGCGACCGATCTGCACCGCCATGTGGCCGACGCCGCCGGCGCCGCCCTGGACCAGCAGGGTCTGGCCCGGCCCCACCTTGGCACGATCCACCAGCCCTTCCCAGGCCGTGATGGCCACCAGCGGCAGGGCGGCGGCCTCGCGCATCGTCAGGTTGGCCGGCTTCAGCGCCAGCAGATCGGCATCGACCGCGGCATACTGGGCGAGGGAACCCTGAAGCCCGCCCACGCCGCCTGTCATGCCGTAAACCTCGTCACCTGGGCGGAAGGCGGTGACGCCGGGCCCCACCGCCTCGACCACGCCGGCCAGGTCCAGGCCGAGGATGGCCGGCAGCGGGTGGCGGGCATGGGCGGCGGCACCGGCGCGGATCTTGGTGTCCAACGGATTGACCGCGCTGGCTTGGATGCGGACCAGCACCTGGCCTGGGGTCGGCTGGGGGCGGGCGATGTCGGTGATGCGGAAGGGGCCGTCCTGCGTCTCGACGATCGCGGCATTCATGGTGGGGACCATAGTGTTCTGCTCCGGTTCGGGGGCGCCTTCATCGGCGCCCACAAACCTTGCGCCCAACCAAGATGCATGAAAATCTTAAGGCCGGTACGAACACCATGCAGTTTTGTTTGGGTAAATTCATGCGCGTCCTGGAATGGAGTGACCTGCCCATCTTCCTGGCCATCGCGCGGGAAGGTACCTTGGGCGCCGCCGCCCGCAAACTGGGCCAGACGCAGCCGACCATGGGCCGGCGTCTGCGCGCGCTGGAGGAGGCGGTGGGCGCCGCCCTGTTCCAGCGCACCAGCGACGGCTTCGTCCTGACCGATGAGGGACAGGCCATGCTGGGCCCGGCCCTGCGCATGGAGGAGGAGGCGCTGGCCCTGCAGCGCCAACTGGCCGGCAGCGTCGGCGGGCTGGAGGGCATGTTGCGCGTCTCCTGCTCCGACTGGTTCGGGGTGACGATGCTTTCCCCCGTGCTGGCGGAATTCGCCGGCGTGCACCCGGCCGTGGTGGTGGAATTGCTGACCGACCCGCGTCTGTATAGCCTGCCCCGGCGGGAAGCGGATCTGGTGATGCGCATCAAACCGTTTGATGAGCCGGAGGTCATCGCCCGCAAGCTGGTGACCATTCCCTACGGCCTTTATGCCAAGCCGGGTTTGTGGAACCCGGTGGCGGGCGATGGCGCCGGTTGCCGCCTGGTGCTGATGGACACGGCCTTTGGCGGCATGCCCGACGTGGGCTGGGTGACGCGGCTGTTGCCCAAGGCCACCGTGGTATCACGCAGCAACAACCGCGAGGTCCAGGCGCGCCTGTGCGCGCTGGGGGTTGGCTTGGCCGTCCTCCCCGTCCTCTCGGGGACAGCACCTCGGGCATCGCGCGGGTTGATCTGGGGGAGGCGCCGCCCAGCCGTGACACCTGGATCGGCTATCACCGCGACCTGCGGCGATTGCCGCGCCTGCGGGCGCTGGTCGACCTGATCATTCAGCGCCTGGCCAATTGACGGATCAGGCCAGCGCGCTCCATCCCTGCCAGCCGATATAAAGGCCGACCAGGATGATCAACGCGCCCGACGCATAGGGCGCCCGGCGGGCCAGAGTGGTGAAGGCCTCTCCCCAGCGGCGGGAGGCGTGGCGCATGCCCAGCGCCGCCGCCGCACCCACGCTGACCATGGTCAGCGCCAGGCCGATGCTGAAACACAGCACCAGGGCCACGCCCAGGGTCACCTGCTTCAGTTGCAGGCACAGCAGCAGCACGGTGATGGCGGCGGGGCAGGGGATCAGCCCGCCCGTCAGGCCGAACAGGACGATCTGGCCCGTCGTCACCGTGCGGTTGGCGAAGCGGCGTTGGATGTCGGCCGCATGCGCCCGCTCATGGGCGTCCTGATAGCCCGTTTCCCCCAAGGGCAGGCCTTCGGCATGGTGGTTGTGATGGTGGTGGTGATCATGCTCGTGATCATGATGGTGCCCGTGGCCATGGGCGTGCTCATGGTCATGAGCCGCCTCTTCCCGTTGGGCCCGATACGTGCGCCAAAGCATCCACAGGGCGATCAGGATGATCAGGATACCGGACGCGATCTGGAAATAGGGTTCGGTCGTCTCCGCGTTCCAGCTTTGGCCGAAGTGCAGGCCGGCCAGCGCCACCGCCCACACCACCAGGGTATGGGACAGGGTGGCTGACAGGCCCAGCAGCACCGCCTGCCCCACCGTTCCCCGGATGGCGATGATGAAGGCCGCCATCATGGTCTTCGAATGTCCAGGTTCCAGCCCATGCAACGCGCCCAGCAGGATGGCGCTGGGGATGAACAGCCAGGCGTTGCCGGCGCCCTGTTGCAGCAGGTCTGAAAGCGGGGTCATGGGGTGGTCGATCTGGTCAGGGGTTGGCACGGGCGCTGAACCTATCCCCCCCGAGGGGATATTGCAAGACGCGACGGGGGCATGCCCGGTGCCAGTGGAACCCGCCTTTCCATCCACCGTTGTCGTGCCGGTGCCGTCCCGACAGGGGACAGCGATAGGGGATCACAGCGGCCATGGCACACAACACGGGTTCAGGAAGGGCGGAGATGGCGGGCCTGGCGGGGGAGGCCGCAGACTGCCGGCGCTGTGATCTCTACCGCGCCGCCACCCAGGTTGTGTTCGGCGACGGGCCGGTGGATGCCCCGCTGGTTCTGGTGGGGGAACAGCCGGGCGACCAGGAGGACAAGGCCGGGCGCCCCTTTGTGGGCCCCGCCGGGCGCATCCTGGATCAGGCGTTGGCGGAGGCGGGACTGGACCGGAGCCGCCTGTACGTCACCAACGCGGTGAAGCACTTCAAGCATGAGATGCGGGGCAAGCGCCGCATGCACCAGCGACCCAACCAGGGTGAGATTGAGGCATGCCGCTGGTGGCTCAACCGCGAGATCGCCTTGGTTCAGCCGGCCGTCATCGTGGCCCTGGGCGCCACGGCCGCCCGGTCGCTGATGGGCCGCGTGGTGGTCCTGGTGCGGGAAGGCGGGCGCCCGCTCACCTGGGCGGATGGCCGCCCTGGCGTGGCGACCTATCACCCGTCGGCGGTGCTGCGGGCTAGGGATGAGGAGGCCCGCACCCGCACCTTCGCCGTTCTGGTGGCGGCGCTGACCCAGGCGCGGGAGATGGTCGAGCGCCACCTGATAACTATAGGTGAAGGATAAGCGAAGCTTTGACTTATCAATACTTGAATTTCTTTGAGTGTTTCGGAACAAATCGACGGTTTTGAGCCTTTATTATTCATCCGGCGCGAGAACGCGTCGGCGGCCCAGGTTCCGCCAGCGGCGGATGGACCGATCCCGAAGCAGACTAGAAGCAGAATGGAGTGATCCTATGGCTTCCAACACTTCGAACAATACGTCGAACCGAGGGTTCGCCTCGATGGATGATGAAAAGCAGCGCGAAATCGCCTCGAAGGGCGGCTCCAGCGTTCCGGATGAGAAGCGCAGTTTCTCCAAGGACCATGAGCTGGCCGCCGAGGCGGGCCGCAAG
The DNA here is from genome assembly GCF_036348415.1 of Nitrospirillum karajorum. Classification (NCBI taxonomy): domain Bacteria; kingdom Pseudomonadati; phylum Pseudomonadota; class Alphaproteobacteria; order Rhodospirillales; family Azospirillaceae; genus Nitrospirillum; species Nitrospirillum karajorum. The sequence goes on along the minus strand of NZ_JAZBQB010000001.1, from coordinate 262,179 downwards.
GGTGGTCAGGCCTCGGGCGGGAACTTCGCCCATGACCGTGAGCGTGCTTCCGAAGCCGGCCGCAAGGGCGGCCAGCATTAAGGCCGAGTGTTAAGGCATCCAGGGGCCGGATCCGCCGGCGCTTCGGCGCAGAACGGAATCCGGTCCGGAGTTGAGGGGCTGGGCCTGAGGGTCCAGCCCCTTTCTTGTTGGGGAATTGAAATCGAACAGTCTGATATCGACGATGAAAGCGAGCCTTGTTCTTAGCTGTATTCAAAGCATCTAATAACTCGAAATAAAACGGAACCACTATCGATGTCCCGCCTTGTATGCGGACGCTGCCGAAGCCTTAAGGGTCGGTGGCGCGATGCGCAAAGGAGAGAGGACGTCATGACCAAGGACAGCAGCACCAGTGGCCGCGGCTTCGCCTCGATGGACGGCGAGAAGCAGCGCGAGATCGCCAGCAAGGGCGGCTCCAGCGTGCCCGATGAGAAGCGCAGCTTCTCGCAGGATGCCGGCCTTGCCGCCGAGGCGGGCCGCAAGGGTGGACAGAACGTGCCGGATGAGAAGCGCAGCTTTTCCCAGGACCGCGAGCTGGCGGCCGAGGCCGGCCGCAAGGGGGGGCAGGCATCCGGTGGCAACTTCGCCCATGACCGGGCGCGGGCGGCGGAGGCCGGTCGCAAGGGAGGCTCCGCGCACGGCCATCGCTGATCCGGCGCGTCTACCGCCCATGGCCACGCCCGTTCCGCCTGGGGTTGGGCGTGGCCAATGGGCGGCTGGAACCTGGGGACCGGCCAATGGTTCCCACCGCATCCCCCACCTTGATGGAGCGCCACTATGGATGACGCCATTCCCCCGCAGCAGCAGGACCACCAGCCGGGTCGCGAACGCGAGATGACACCGGCGCCGGATTATGCGCCCCGCTTCCCGGGTGCCGGCCGCCTGAAGGGCAAGGCGACCCTTATAACCGGTGGCGACAGCGGCATAGGCCGGGCCGTCGCTGTCTCCATGGCGCGCGAGGGGGCCGACGTCGCCATCGTTTACCTGGATGAGCATGAGGACGCGGCCGACACCGTGGCGCTGATTGAGGCGGAAGGGGCCCGTGGCCTTCGCATCGCCGGTGACGTGGGTGAGGAGGGCTTCTGCCGCGAGGCGGTGGAGAAAGTGGTCTCCACCTTCGGCAAGCTGGACATCCTGGTGAACAACGCGGCGGAGCAGCATACCACCGGCGGCCTGGGTGACCTGACGGCGCAGCAGTTGGAGCGTACCTTCCGCACCAACGTCTTCGGCTATTTCTTCATGTCCAAGATGGCGCTGCAGCACATGCCGCGCGGCGGCGCCATCGTCAACACCACCTCCGTCACCGCGTACAAGGGCAGCCCCCACCTGTTAGATTATTCAGCCACGCGGGGTGCCGTCCTGGCCTTCACCCGGTCCCTGTCCCAGCTTCTGGTGGAGGCGGGCATCCGGGTCAACGCGGTGGCGCCCGGCCCCATCTGGACGCCGCTGATCCCCGCCTCCTTCGCGGCGGACAAGGTGGCGGAACATGGCAAGGACACCCCCATGGGCCGGCCCGGCCAGCCCAATGAGGTCGCCTCCTGCCATGTCTTCCTGGCCAGTGACGAGGCGTCCTACATGACGGGCCAGGTGATGCACCCCAACGGCGGCACCATCGTCAATTCCTGACCCGACGCCCGGATCAGGCCTGGTGGACGTAGCGGCCGGGAGCAGGCAGGTCGGGGGCCGTCGCGTCCGGCACGATGGCCGGTGGCGCCACCTGGGTGCCGTCGCCCTTGGCGACCAGCCATTCCTGCCAGGCCGTCCACCAGGAACCGGGATGGTGCGGCGCCAGCCCCGCCCAGGTGTCGGGGTCGATATACCGCTCATCCGCCGTGCGGGTCAGGGTCTGGTAGCTGCCCCGTTCGCCGCGCGGCGGGTTGACGATGCCCACATTGTGCCCGCCCGACACCAGCGTGAAGGTGACATCGGTGTCGCTGAACAGATTGATCTTGTAGACGGACCGCCAGGGCGCCACATGGTCGCGCACCGTGCCCAGGGCGAAGATGGGCACCTTGATGTCCCGCAGGGCGATGACCCGCCCCTCCACCGCGAAGCGGCCGGCCGACAGGCGGTTTTCCAGGAACAGGCTTCGCAAATATTCGCCGTGCATGCGGGCGGGCATGCGGGTGGAATCCGCATTCCACGCCATGAGATCGCTCATGGGTTCCCGGTCGCCCAGCAGATAGTCGCGAATGACGCGAGACCAGATGAGGTCGTTGGGGCGCAGCAGCTGGAAGGCGCCCGCCATCTGGGCGCCGCTGAGATAGCCCTGGGACCACATCAGGTCGTCCAGCAGGCTGACCTGGCGTTCGTCCACGAACAGCATCAGGTCGCCCGCCTCCGCGAAGTCGGTCTGCGCCGCCAGCAGCGTCAGGCTGGCCAGCCGGTCGTCACCGTCGCGGGCCATGGTGGCGGCGGCGATGGACAGGATGGTCCCGCCCAGGCAATAGCCGCAGGCGTGAACCTTTTGACCAGGCACGGCGCGGTTGACGGCGTCCAGGGCGGCCATGACGCCCAGTTGGCGATAATCGTCCAGGCTGAGGTCCCGGTCATCGGCGTCCGGGTTCTTCCACGACACCATGAAGACGGTGTGGCCCCGGTCCACCAGCCAGCGCACCAGCGAATTCTCCGGCCGCAAATCCAGGATGTAATACTTCATGATCCAGGCCGGCACGATCAGGATGGGCTCCGCCCGCACCGTCGCCGTGGTCGGCGTATACTGGATCACCTCCATCAGGCGGTTGCGGTGGATGACCGTGCCGGGGGTGATGGCCACGTTCCGCCCCACCTGGAACTCCTCCGCCCCCGCCGGGGGGGCCCCCCTCATCAGGCGGCTGGCGTCGTCCATCCAGTTCATGGCGCCGCGCACCAGGTTCCTGCCGCCCTCCTGCATCGTCCGGCTGACGATGACGGGATTCAGCCAGGGCAGGTTGGTGGGGGACAGGACGTCGGCCCATTGGCTGAACAGGAAGCTCAACTCATTTTCATGCTGACGCGCCACGCCGGGCACCCGCCGCGCCCCGTCCAGCAACAGCGCCTCCCCCAGCAGATAAGCTTGGGCCACCGCCACATGCGGCCATTGCGACCAGACGGGATCGACGAAACGGCGGTCGCCCGCGCGGGGGCCCACCAAGGGTGCGGGCTTGCCACCCGCCGCCGCTTCCGCCAGCCAGACGGCGAACCGTCCGGCGGCGTCCGCGGCCGCCAGCGACAGGGCCAGCCGCCGCCCCGGGCTGGCCGTCAGGTGTATGGCCCAGTCGGCCCACGCCTCGGCGATGACGGAGGGGGACAGGCCCTGGGTCAACCGCGCCGCCGCGGCGCGCAACGCCCTATCCAGCGCGTGGAAGTCGGGGTCAGGCGCTGGTGTGGCGGCCGGCGGGACGATGGGGGGTGGGGCGTCGGATGGCGGAACGTCGGGTTGCGGGACGGCGGGAAGGGGGGCGCCTGGGGCCTGCGCGGCCGCCGGCCGGTATCCTGGCCGGCGGCGCGGGCGCGTGCTGGCGGAAGGGTTCGCGAGGGTCATGGCGTCCTCCATTCATCCATCCGTGCCGTGGACTACTGCATATATTTCCCGCCGTTCACCGACAGGGTTTCGCCGGTGATGAAGCCGGCCTCATCGGCGGCCAGGAACACGACGGCGCGGGCGATCTCCTCCGGCAGGGCCAGGCGCTTGGCCGGGATGCCGTCGACGATGGTTTGCAGGATGGGGGCCGGCACCGCCTCGACCATGGTGGTCTTGGTGTACCCCGGCGCCACCGCGTTGACGGTGATGTTGCGCGCCGCGCCTTCCAGGGCCAGCGCCTTGGTGAAACCGATGAGGCCGGCCTTGGCGGCGGCGTAGTTGGTCTGGCCCGCTTGGCCCGACAGCCCGTTGACGGAGCTGATGTTGACGATGCGGCCGAAGCGGCGTTCCCGCATGCTTTCGATCACGGCGCGGCACATGTTGAAGCAGCCGCCCAGATCGACATCGATGACCTGGCGCCATTGCTCCTGCGTCATCTTGTGCAGCATGGCGTCCCGGGTGATGCCGGCGTTGTTGACCAGGATGTCGACCGGGCCGTGTTTGGCCGTGACCTGGGCGATGCCCTCCGCGCAGGCGACGAAGTCGGCCACGTCCCACGCGGCGGTGGCCAGGCCTGTCTCCCGGCGGAAGGCGGCGGCCGTGGCCTCCTCCGACGCAGGATATGTCGCGACCACCGTGTGACCGGCGCCCTTCAGGGCCAGGCTGACCGCCGCCCCTATGCCGGTGATCCCGCCCGTGACCAAAGCGACGCGTGCCATCAGAACCTCCATTTCCATGAGTGCCTGTTGGACCGTAGGAGATCACCGGCGCGCCGCGGCCTTGGTGCGGTGCATCAACAATGGCGTTCGGTGCCCACGGTTTGCGCCGCATCAATGCGGGGGTGGGGGGACCAGGGTTCCCTGGGGGGTGGCCGGCGATCTGGGCGGCCAATAATCTGGGTCCAATAATCTCGGTGTGGGGTGACGTCATGCGCGCCATGGTGTTGGGAACGTCGGGTGCCTTGCAGGAGAGGGAGTTGCCGGACCCGGAGCCGGGCCCCGATCAGGTTCGTATCGCCATCCATGCCTGCGGCGTCTGCCGCACCGACCTGCACGTGATCGACGGCGACCTGCCACCGGGCGGCCTGCCCCGCATACCGGGACATGAGGTCGTGGGCGTTGTGGACCGGCTGGGGCCGGGTGTGTCCGGCCTTGGCGTGGGGCAGAGGGTGGGCGTGGGCTGGCTGGCGCACAGCTGCCGGCATTGCCCCTACTGTTTGTCAGGGCATGAGAACCTGTGCGATGCGCCGGGTTTCACCGGCTATACCCGCGATGGCGGCTTCGCCACCCTCATGGTGGCGGAGGCGCGCTACGTCTATCCCCTGGATGGCATCGATCTGGACGACGCCACGGCCGCGCCCCTGCTGTGCGCCGGGCTGATCGGCTGGCGGTCGCTGGTGATGGTGGGACCGCACCGCAAGTTGGGCATTTATGGCTTTGGCGCCGCCGGTCACATCATCCTTCAGGTGGCCCGCTGGCAGGGGGCGGAGGTCTATGTCTTCACCCGGCCCGATGATTTGGCGGCGCAGGAATTCGCCCTGTCCCTGGGCGCGGTCTGGGCCGGCGGGTCGGATGGGCCGGCGCCGGAACCGCTGGACGCCGCCATCCTCTACGCGCCGGTGGGCGCGCTGGTGCCCGCGGCCCTGGCGGCGGTGCGCAAGGGCGGCCGGGTGGTGTGCGCCGGCATCCACATGAGCGACATCCCCGCCTTCCCCTATGACCTGCTGTGGGGGGAGCGGCAGGTGGTGTCCGTGGCCAACCTGACGCGGGACGATGCCCTGGATTTCCTGCGCATCGTGCCCCTGGCCGGCATCCGCCCCCAGGTCACCTCTTATCCCCTGGCCCAGGCCAACCAGGCCATCGCCGACCTGCGCGCCGGGCGCCTCACCGGCGCCGCCGTGCTGGTGCCGTAAGGGCGCCTCCCAAGGGCGCCCATCTCGTCATCGCGCCGCCGCCAGATGCCGGCGGAAGCGCCACAGGCTGAGCAGGAAGAACAGCGACCCCATGGCGGCCACGGCGGCGAAATGGCGCCAGACCAGCGTGATGTCCGCCCCGCGGTAAAGGATGGCCTGGGCGAATGCGACGAACTGGGTGGCGGGCGAGAACTGCATGACCCGCTGCAGCCACAGCGGCATGCTCTCCAGCGGCGTGTTGCCGCCGGACAGAAGGTTCAGCGGCAGGACGATCAGGATGAACAGCAGGCCCAATTGGGGCATGGATCGCGCCACCGTCGCCAGGAAGATGCCCAGCGCCGTGGTGAAGAACAGGTAGACGGCCGTTCCCGCCATGAACAGGGGAATGGACCCGGCCAGATGGATGCCCAGGGCCCAGCGGATGACGACGGCCAGGGACAGGCCCGTCATCGCCAGAACCACCAGGCCGTTGGCCAGCACCTTGGCCCCCATGATCTCCAGCGGCCGGACCGGCATGACCAGCAGGTGTTCCAGCGTGCCATGCTCGCGCTCGCGGATCACGGCGGCGCCGGTCAGCAGCACCGACAGCATGGTGACGTTGAACAGGATGGCCATCATGCCGGTGAAGCGCGTCGTCTCCAGCGTCTGGTTGAAGGCGAAACGCAGCTGGGCGCTGACGGCGTCGGAGGTGGTGGCGGTCTTGTCGCGCGCCAGGAAGCGGCTGACCTCATCGCTCAGCACCGACTGGATCTGCGCGGCGCCGATGCCGGCCTGCATCATGGCGGTGGCGTCCACCAGAATTTGCAGTTCCGCGCCGTGGCCGGCCAGCAGGTCGGACTGGAAATCTGGCGGCACGTCCAGCACGAAGGTATAGCGCGCGTCCGCCATGGCGCGGTCCACCTCCCCCTTGGCGATCAGGGCGGGGGCCTGGAAGTCCGGCGGGCGGAAGGCGGAACGGAAGCGCAGCGACAGCGGCGACTGGTCCTCATCCACGATGGCGATGGAGGCGTTGCGCAATTCGTGGCTGATGCCCGTGGCCTGCAGGTAGATCATGCCGGTGAAGGCGTACAGCACGAAGAACAGCATGAAGCGGTCGCGCAGCAGGCCGGCCAGCTCCTTGCGCGCCAGGGTCAGCAGGTTGCGGAAGGCGGCCATGGCTTATGCCTCCTGCTTGCGCAGCAACACGGCCGCCGTCAGCACCAGGACGGGGAAGAAGGCCAACAGCGACAGGATGAAGGGTGTCAGCTCGGCCAGCGACAGCCCCTTGGTGAAGGAGCCCACCACCGTCTTCACGAAATAGGTGGTGGGGAACAGCGTGCCCAGCAGGTGCGGCATGCCCGACAGGGTGGAGACGGGCTGCATCATGCCGGAGAACTGGATGGCCGGCAGCATGGTGGCGATGGCGGTGCCGAAGACGGCGGCCGTCTGGGTGCTGACGAAGCAGGACACCAGCAGGCCCAGCGCGGTCGTGGCCATGACATAGGCCAGCGCGCCCAGGCTGAGGCCGGCCAAGCTGCCCTTCAGCGGCACATGGAAGATGACCAGGGCCATGACCACCATGACGGCGTAGTTGAAAAAGGCGATGGCGATGTAGGGCAGTTGCTTGCCCAGCAGGAATTCCAGCCGCGACACCGGCGTCACATAAAGGTTGGTGATGGAGCCCAGCTCCTTCTCCCGCACCACGCCCAGGGCCGTGAGGATGGACGGGATGAAGACCAACAGCAGGCCGATGACGCAGGGCACCATGGCGTCCACGGAGCGGAAGGCCTGGTTGTAGCGGAAGCGCGGCACCAGGCTGAGCCCGGGGGCCGCCTCGACCCCTGCCTCGGTCGCCAGATCCTGCTGCAGGCGCTGGAACAGGCCGGCGACATAGCCCTGGATGGTCTCGGCACGGAAGGGCATGGCGCCGTCGATGCGCACCGCCACCTCCGCCGGCGTGCCCTTCTTCACATCGCGGCCGAAGTCGGGCGGTATGTCCACGACCAGGGCGACATCGTTGGCCTGAAGCCGCCGCAGGCCGTCCGCCGCGTCCGTGGCCGGTGGCGTCTGCTGGAAGTAGCGGGAACTGGAGAACGCCTCCGCCACGGTGCGCGACAGGGGGGAGTGGTCGCGGTCCAGCACGGCGAAGCGCAAATTCTCGACATCGAAATTGATGCCGAAGCCGAAGACCAGCATCAGCAGCAGGGTGCCCAGCAGGGCCACGGTCAGGCGCACGGGGTCGCGCCGCAGCTCCAGCCCCTCGCGCAGGGCGTAGGCGGACAGGCGGCGCGGTGAAAAGCCGCCGGACTCCGCCGCCGGGGTTTCGATCAGCGTCGCCGGGGCCGTTTCCGGCGGCGCCTCCTCCGGCTCGTTTTCCCGCATATAGGCGACGAAGGCGTCATCCAGGCTGCTGGCCTGCTTCTCCTGGCGCAGCGCCTCCGGCGCCCCCACCGCCAGGACGCGGCCGGCCTGCATGAAGGCCACCCGGTCGCAGCGCGCGGCCTCGTTCATATAATGGGTGGAGACGAAGATGGTGACGCCCTGGTCGCGCGACAGCGTGGTCAGTTGGCGCCAGAAGGCGTCGCGCGCCACCGGGTCCACGCCCGACGTCGGTTCGTCCAGGATCAGCACTTCCGGCTTGTGCAGTACGGACACGGCCAGCGACAGGCGCTGGCGCACCCCCAGGGGCAGGCTGTCGGCCAGCGCCGGCAGGTAGGGGGCGAGGCCGAAGTCGGCCACCACCTCGGCCACGCGCGCGTCGGCGGCGGCCCCCAGCAGTCCGAACAGGGTGGCGTGCAAGTCCAGGTTCTGCGCCACCGACAGGTCGCCATAGAGCGAAAAGGATTGGGCCATGTAGCCCACGCGGCGGCGGGTGGCCAGGTCGCCGGGGTCGACCGGCTGGCCGAACAGCAGGGGCGTGCCGGCGCTGGCTGGCAGCAGGCCGGTCAGCATCTTCATGGTGGTGGTCTTGCCGCAGCCGTTGGACCCCAGGAAGCCGAAAATCTCCCCCTTGGGGATGGCGAAGCTGACCGCATCCACGGCCACGAAGTCGCCGAAGCGCCGCGTCAGTCCGCGCGCCTCGATGGCGATGGGCCGACCGGCGGGCAGGGCGGGCACGGCGGCGCCGTCGGCGGGCCCGCGCCGGTCGGGCGGCAGCAGGGCGACGAAGGCGGCCTCCAGGTCCGCGGTGCCGGTGCGGGCCATCAGCTCGGCCGGGGTCCCGTCCGCCAGGATGCGGCCGCCGTCCATCATCACCGCCCGCTCGAAGCGCTGGGCCTCATCCATGTAGGAGGTGGCGACCAGCAGGGTCATGCCCGGCCGCTCCGCCCGGATGCTGTCGATCAGGTCCCAGAACTGGCGGCGGGACAGCGGATCGACGCCGGTGGTCGGCTCATCCAGGATCAGCAGGTCGGGGTCGTGGATCAGGGCGCAGCACAGGCCCAGCTTCTGCCGCATGCCGCCCGACAGCTTGCCCGCCGGCCGGTCGGGGAAGGGGGCGAGGCCGGTGGCGGCCAGCAGGTGGTGGATGCGGCGGCTCCGCTCCCCCGCTCCTTGCCCGAACAGCTTGCCGAAGAACTCCAGGTTCTCCCGCACCGACAGGTCGGGATAGAGGTTGCGGCCCAGGCCCTGGGGCATGAAGGCGACGCGCGGCTGCAGGCGGCGCCGGTCGGAACCCCGCGCCATGTCGCCGCCCAACACCTCCAGCGTGCCATCCTGCAGGCGTTTCGCCCCGGCGATCAAGCCCAGCAGGGTGGACTTGCCCACCCCATCGGGGCCGATCAGGGCCAGGGTGCCGCCCGCCGGGACCGTCAGGTCCACGGCCGCCAGCGCCCCCGTCCGGCCATAGCGGTGGCTGACGCCGGCAACCCGTACGGCCGTTGGCGCCTGGCCGGTCATTGCGGCGCCGTCGTCGTCAGCCGCGATTGCAGCCAGGCCGGCCAGGCGGCCTGCGCGTCCAGGCGGACATAGGCCGTGCCGCTGACGCCGGTCTTCACCTGTTCGATATGGCTGGTCACCAGGGCCTGGGGCACCCGCGCCTTGATGCGGAACATCATGCGGTCCCGCTCCGCCCGGGTTTCCACCTGCTTGGGCGTGAACTGGGCCTTGGGCGCCACGAAGCTGACGGCGGCGGGAACGGCCAGGCCGGGCAGGGCGTCCAGCAGCAGCCGCACCTCGGCCCCCAGCGCCACCCGGTTGGCGTATTCCGTGGGCAGGAAGAAGGTCATGTAGACGTCCGACAGGTCCAGCAGGGTGGCCACCTTGCCGCCGGCGCCCAGCATCTCTCCCGGCTGGGCCAGCTTGTACAGGATGCGGCCCGTCACCGGCGCCTTCAGGATGCCGTCGTCGGCCAGGTCGCGCAGCCGGTCGGCGTCCGCCTCCGCCGCGCGGATGGCCTCGTCGGCGGCGCTCAGGCCGCTCTTGGCCGACTGCAGGGCGGCGGCGGCGCTGCGCAGCTGGTTGCGGTTGCTGTCCACTCGCTGTTGCGAGACGTTGCCGCGCGTGAACAGCTCATTCGCCCGGTTCATCTCCTTGTTGGCGAAGTCCAGGTCGCTTTGCCGCTGCACCACCAGGCTGGCGGCCTGGTCGCGGGTCTTGCGCGCCTGCGCCAGGGCGGCGGCGGCGGCCCGGTATTGCGATTGGACGTCGCGCACGTCCAGCCGGGCCAGGATGGTGCCGGCTTGGACCAGCTGCCCCTCCTCGAATTCGATGCTCAGGACGCGGGCGGCGTATTTGGCGGCGATGTCCACCTCCTGCGCCTCGATACGGCCATCGGCGGAAACGAAGCCGGCGGGCAGCACGGGCGGCCGTGTCCGCAGCCAGGCCCAATAACCGCCACCGGCGGCGCCGGCCAGCAGGATGATCACCAGCAGGAACTTCAGGATGCGCATGATCCGCGTGATCCTCTTTATCGGTCGGTTTCTTGGGGGGCGGTTTTTCGGGGGGCGGCTTCAGGGGGCGTCAGCAGGGCCGCGACCTCGCGCAGCAGCGCCAGCCGCTCGGCATCGTCGCCGTGGCGCAGGCGCTCGCTCAGGTCCAGCACGGTGCGGGCGTACAGATTGTGCCAGTCCTCATCCGGCACGGTGACCAGGCGCGGCTGGGCGGCGGGGACGCGCTCCGCCTTGCCGGGCCGCAGCACGATGGTCTCGTCCAGCGCCGGCTGGTGGATGGGAACTGCCAGGCCGGAGGCGGCCAGGGCGTCCGCCAGCGCCTGCCGGGGCGCGGTTTCGCCATGCATCAGGGCGACGCCGCCCCGGATGGGGCCGCGCGCCGCCAGCCAGGCCAGCAGCTCCGCCTGGTCGGCATGGCCGGAATAGCTGTCCAGGGTGCGGATGCGGGCGCGCACCTCCACCTCCTCCCCATGGATGCGGACGGGGCTTCGGCCCTGGACCAGCAGGCGGCCCAGCGTGCCCGGCGCCTGGTAGCCCACGAACAGCACCGTGGCGTTGCGTTGCCACAGGTGGTTCTTCAGGTGGTGGCGGATGCGGCCGGCGTCGCACATGCCGCTGGCCGCCATGATGATGGCGCCGCCGCCCAGCCGGTTCAGGCGCTTGCTGCCCTCCACCTCGGTGATGGGGTGGAAGTAGGGACGGTCGAAGGGGGTGGCCACGCCGGCGTGGTTGATGTCGGGCAGGTGCCGGCGGAAGACGTCCGTCACGTTCACGGCCAGCGGGCTGTCCAGGAAGATGTCGGTGCGCGGCAGCGTGCCGTCGTCGATCAACTGGTTCAGGTCATAGAGCAGCTCCTGCGTCCGCTCCACGGCGAAGACCGGGATCAGCAGGACACCACCGGATTTCAGCGCCTCCGCCACCTCGACACCCAGTTGGCGCCGGCGCTCCTGGTTGTCCACCGGCGGGCGCACCGTGGCGCCGTAGGTGGATTCGCAGAAGACCCAGTCGGCCCCGGCCGGCCCCTCCGGCAGGCCGTGGAACGGCTTGTCCCCGGGGCCCAGGTCGCCGGAGAACAGCAGGGTCTGCTCACCGCCATCGCCTGCGACCCTCACCTCCACCGAGGCGGAGCCCAGCAGGTGGCCCGCGTCCCAGAAGCGGATCTTCGCCCCCGGCATCACGTCGATCCAGGTGCCGTAGTCCGCCGGCTCCAGCTGGTCCAGGCAGGCCTCCGCATCCTTGCGGGTGTAGATGGGCTGCACCTCCGCCCGGCCGCGCTGCCGGTTGCGCTGGTTCAGGTGCTGGACCTCACTTTCCTGGATGAAACCGCTGTCGGGCAGCATGAAGGTCAGCAGGTCACGGGTGCCGCTGGTGCAATGGATGCGCCCCTTGAAGCCCTGGCGGCACAGCTTGGGCACCAGGCCGCTATGGTCGATATGGGCGTGCGTCAGCACCAGGGCCGCCGGCTCGCGCGGGTCGAAGGGGAAGTCGCGGTAGTTCAGCTCCTTCACCGTCTTGGGCCCCTGGAACAGGCCGCAGTCGATCAGCAGGGTGCCGCCGTCATGGCGGATCAGGGTGCAGGAGCCGGTGACGGTACCGGCGGCGCCGTGGAAGGTGACGCTGGGGATCATAGGGACGGGCCCTTCGCAGGATCAAGAGTCTCTGGAACGCTGAGGACGTGTCGGTGCCATGCGGTCGCGCCACCTTCAGGCCATGGGCCAGCAGGGCGCGCCATATCCCCTCGGCATCGTCGGCGAAGCTGAACAGCTCAAGATCGGCGGCGGAGATCATGCCGGTCTTGGCCAGCAGGCCGAAGTCAAGGACACGCGTCCAGTAGGCCTTGTCCATCAGCACCACGGGGATGGGAGCGGACTTGCCGGTCTGGCGCAGGGTCAGGATCTCGAACATCTCATCCAGGGTGCCGAACCCGCCGGGGAAGATGACCAGCCCCGCCGCCCGCATGGCGAAGTGCAGCTTGCGCATGGCGAAGTAATGGAATTGGAAGGTCAGTTCCGGCGTGGTGTAGGGGTTGGGTTCCTGTTCATGCGGCAGGGCGATGTTGAAGCCGATGCTGGGCGCGCCCACCTCCCACGCGCCACGGTTGACGGCCGCCATAAGCCCGCCGCCCCCGCCCGTGGTGATGACATTGTCGCGGTAGCCCCCCGGCCAGCCGTCCAACGCGCCGCCCCGCTCCGACGCCAGCCGGCCGAAGGCCAGGGCCTCGGCATACCAGCGGGTGGACTGGGGGAACTCCGCCATCCGCGCCGCCTCCTCCGCCGTGGCCGCGGCGTCGGGGGGACGTACCCGGGCGCTGCCGAAGGTCACCAAGGTTGAGCGCACCCCCCAATCCCGCAGCCGCTCCTCCGCCTTTTCATACTCCAGCATCAGGCGGGTGCCGCGCATGCTGTCGCTCAGGATGAATTTATGGTCCAAGGCCGGCAGGCGATAGGAGGACGAGTTGCGCTGGGCCTGGTTACTGGGGGGCGCACCGCTGGGGTCGGGGATTTGCTGGGTGGACATGGTGTAATGTGTCCTTGTCAGGCCCGGTAGGGGAAGCAGCTTCGGCGCCGCTCCCCCATCCGTTCATGACCCAACCATTAACCATCCCGGCGGTTGGCAAAATGATTCACCTCAATCCCTGGTTACTGGGCCCCTGGTTATCGCGGTCTCCAGCGCCGCGGCCGGCGGACGTCAGGGGCTGATCACCACCTTCAGGGCCCGGGTGTCGGCGGCGTGGCCGAAGGTGTCATAGGCCGACAGGATGCCGTCCAGGGTGAAGCGGTGGGTGATCAGCACGCTGGGGTCCAGCTTCCGCGATTGCACGGTCTTCAACAGCATCGGTGTGCTGACGGTGTCCACCAGCCGGGTGGTGATGGCGATGTTCTGGGCCCACAGGCGGTCCAGGTGCAGGTCGGCCTTGTGGCCGTGGACACCGACATTGGCGATGGTGCCCCCCGGCGCCACCAGGTCCTGGCACAGCTCAAAGGTGGCGGGGATGCCCACCGCCTCGATCACGGTGTCGACGCCGGCGCCATCGGTCCAGGATTTCACCGCCTCCACCGCGTTGGTGGCCGCGCTGTTCACGGTGCGGGTGGCGCCGAAGCGGCGCGCCACCTCCAGCCGGTTGTCGTCGACGTCGATCATGATGATCTCCGCCGGGCTGTAGAACTGGGCCGTCAGCAGGGCCGCCAAGCCGATGGGGCCGGAGCCGACGATGGCCACGGTCGCGCCCGGCGCCACCTTGCCGTTTAGCACCCCGCATTCAAAGCCGGTGGGCAGGATGTCGCTCAGCATGGCCAGCGCTTCCTCATCCGCGCCCTCGGGAATGGGGTACAGGCTGGTGGCGGCATGGGGGATGCGGACATATTCCGCCTGGGTGCCGTCGATGACGTTGCCCAGGATCCAGCCGCCGGTGCGGCAGTGGGAATACATGCCGCGGCGGCAATAGTCGCAGGTGCCGCAGGCGGTGATGCAGGAGATCAGCACGCGGTCGCCCGGCTTGAACATGGTGACGCCCGGGCCCACGGCGTCGATCACGCCCACGCCCTCATGGCCCAGGATGCGGCCCGGCAGGCAGGTGGGCACGTCGCCCTTCAGGATGTGCAGGTCGGTGCCGCAGATGGTGGTCTTGGTGATGCGGACGATGGCGTCGCCGGGATCCTTGATCTCCGGCTTCGGCCGCTGCTCCAGCGCCTTGCGGCCGGGGCCTTGATAGACAAGCGCCTTCATGGGTGGTCTCCTATCAAGTATGGGGTCAGGAATGAGGGGGGCGGGGGCGCCCCCTCCTCAATGGGCCAGCAGGGCCGGGATGGGCGTCTTGGTCAGGATGTCGCGGGTGACGCCGCCCAGGGCCCATTCCCGCAGGCGTGAACGGCCGTAGGCCCCCGCCACGATTAGGCCGGCGTTCAACAGCTCGGCCTCGTTGAACAGTCCGGCGGAGATGTTGTCCCATTTGCCCAGGCGTCGGATTTCCGTGGTCACGCCATGGTGGGACAGGTAGCGGGCCAGATCCTCGGCGGAGTGGTCGCGGTGGCCCTCCGCCGCCCGCCGGGCATCGGCCCCGGTTTCCACCACGGCGATGGCGACCCGGCTGGCCCGGCGCAGGAAAGGCAGGGCCTGGGCCACGGCATTGGCCGACTCCCGGCTGTTTTTCCAGGCGATCAGGACCGTGTCCAGCGGCTGCAGCCGCAACGGGTCCTCCTCCGGAATGACGTATACGCCCCGGCCGGACCCGAACAGCGCCGCCTCCACCACGTCGCTGGCGCGGTTTGGTTCGGCGACACGGTAAGGGGTGCGAACGACCAGCAGGTCGGCCATGCGCGCCTGATCGGCGATCAGGCCGCCGACCTCGGCCGCCACGTGATCGAACCGGCATAATTCATGACGGCAGGACAGGGCGTCCAACCGCTGCGCCAGCGCCTGCTCGGTCAGCCGGCATTGCGCCTGGCACTCCCGCAAATGGTCGGCCAGGGCGCCGCGGGTGACGCTGTAGTGCGCGATGCTTTCCGGTGGATCGGGCAGGATGGTGAGGTACAGGCCACGAACATGGGCCTGATGCGCCACCGCCAGGCGGTCGGCATGCAGGATGCGGCTTTCGTCGTCGGCGCTGCCATCCAGGTGGACAAGGATTTCTTTGATCATGGTGCCGGCCCTCATAGGGGGTGCGGCCTGTTCATGCCCGAGGGGCACGATGCCGGGTCGCCAGCCGTTTGGACAGTCGCCCAAACGGCGTTTTAGGGCATTGACCCAGGTCAACCTTGTCCGGCGGGCTGCCGGCGCCGTTGTTTCAGCTTGGGCCGGGCTTCTTGCGGCGTGGCATCGATTGCCAGCGGTTGGTGTTCGGGCGATGGGGTGAGGGGGGTGCGGCCAGGCAAGCATAGAGGCGTTGTCGGGCCTCATCCGACAGGTCGGCTTCCTTCAGATGCCGGACCTCCGGTGGCTTGGGCGTCTCCGGGGCTGGCCCCGGATCGTTTTCGCCGGGAGTGTTCCCGTCCTTCGCCTGGTCAACCGGGGGCTTTTCCAAAGGGGTCTCCCACAAATTGTGTTGAGGGGACGGGGGGCGTCAGGCGGACGCGGGCGTCCGCACCGCTTCCAACTGGCTTTCGCGCACAACCCGTTCCTGGCCGTCCTGGTCCACCTTGATCCGGTACTGCGGATCCCGTCCCTCCGCCGGCAATTGCCGGGTGACGCTGACGGTGGGGCCGGCGGGGCGGGTTTCGCCTGGTCCAGGACGCAGAACGGCGCGTTGGCCGATGGCGAATTTATGGGGATACATCGAGTGTTCTCCGAAAAAGGTGGTTCATGGTCAGCCGGGTGGCCGCCGTTTCAGGGATGGGACTCCCCCCATATCGCCGCGTAGTGGCAGCCCGCCGCCGCCAGCACCATCAGGTGCCAGATGACGTTGTGATATCGCACCCGTTCCATCAGATAGGCCCCGACGCCCACGGTGTAGATCACCGCGCCGATGCCGATCAGGAGGGCGGTGTCGGGGTGTAACCGCCCCGCTAGCGCCGGTATGAAGGGCAGTCCGATCCACCCCAGCCCGAGGTAAAGGGCCAGGCCCATGCGCTCGTACCGGCGCGGCGCCGACAGCTTCAGCAGGGCGCCGACCAGGGCGATGGCCCAGACCAGGGTCAGGGCCAGGGCGGCACGGTTGGACGGCAGGCGCATCAGAAGGGGGGTATAGGTTCCCGCGATGGCCAGGAAGATGCCGACATGGTCCAGGCGTCGCAGCCATTCCTTGCGCGATCGTTGTTGGGATAAATTGTAGGCGGCGGAGAACGTGAGCATCGCCGCCATGGCCAGGGCGTAAACCGCCAGCCCCAAGGCGCCGTCGGTGGCGTTGGGACCCACTGGCAAGGCGATGAGCCGGACGCCGGCGATAAGCGCCGCCGTGACCCCCACGACATGGACGACGGCGTCGGCCCGGTACTCCCCGCTGCTGTAACGCGGGGTGGAACGCGCGGCGGTCGCAACGGTCATCGCACGCTCCTTGAGGGACTGGCATTGAATGGGGTGAGCGGGGGCCGGGCGAATGGCTTGGCCCCCGTCCACAGCTCAGCGCCGACGCGGCGCTGGCCTATGCAGGGGAACGGTGCCGGGCCGTTCATCCTTGTGGCGAAAGACGATCCGCCCCTTGGTCAGGTCATAGGGGGTCATCTCGACGGTGACCCGGTCGCCAGCCAGAGAACGGATGCGGCTTTTGCGCATGCGTCCGGCGGTGTAGGCGATGATCGAATGGCCGTTTTCCAACATGACCCGGAAGCGGCCATCGGGCAGCGCCTCATCGATCTTACCCTCGAATTCGAGGTATTCTTCCTTGGCCATCGCGGCCTCCCGTTAGAGCGGGGCGCGATCAGGGGGAATCATCTGATCGTACAAATCCGCTCTATCATGAACAGGTTAGGGTCAGGACGCGATCTGATCGCATCCTGTTTCAAGCTGAAAAAAAAGCGACGGCATGGAGGCCATGCCGTCGCTCTTCAAAAGCCGAAACCACGAGCCTCAAGCGGCGCGCAGGTTCTCCGCCGACGACTTGCCCTTGCGGGGGTCGCGGACGATCTCGAAGCTCACCTTCTGGCCTTCAGACAGGTTGCCCATGCCCGAGCGCTCAACGGCGGAAATGTGGACGAACACGTCGGCGGTGCCATCCTCGGGCTGAATGAAGCCAAAGCCCTTGGTGCTGTTAAACCACTTCACGGTACCGATAGACATGAGATATCTCCTGGGGTTTTCCCGATCGGAGCTGCCCGGCGCGGGAGTGCGGCACGGGCGCCAAAATCACGACAGGGAAGGCCGGCATCCGCCGGTCAGTAGCCCAGCAGCAACATCGACTTCCCCAACATGAGCCTCGGGGCTGCATATTGCAAGCCCCGTCTGGCACGGCTCCGGCGCAACGCTGGGGCGCCACCAGACACGCCCCCTTTGGGGGCGGAGGTGGCGGACTTTCGTGCCCCTTCTCTTTTTCCGGGAACTTTTACGTCCACCCCGTTGTTTCCGTCACTTTCCGAGGTAGACCCAGGTCGGCCGGGACCGTATCCGCGCCGTCATGCCTCGTTCCACGCTTTGGGCTCCACGCTTGGGCTCAAGCCCGCTCGGCTTGGGCAGCGACCGTTTATGAAGGCGCGGGGGGCAGGAGTGACCACAATGAATATGCCGATGCACGACGTGGTGGAGAAAATCTCCACCGGCAATCCCGGGCTCGACGCCATCCTGCGCGGTGGGTTGCCACCCCGGCGGCTCTACCTACTGGAGGGGATGCCGGGGTCCGGCAAGACGACGCTGGCGCTAGAGTTCTTGCGTGCCGGCGCGGCGGCCGGGGAAAGGACGCTTTACATAACGCTGTCGGAAACGCGGGAGGAGTTGGCGGTGGTCGCCGCCTCCCACGGCTGGAGCATCGGGGACTTTGACGTTTTCGAGCTGAGCGCCGTGGACGCGGTGCTAGGCGACGGGCGCCAGCAATCCATCCTGCATCCATGGGAGGTGGAGCTGGGGGAAACCGTGCGCCTGATCCAGCGGGAGGTGGAGCGTGTGCAGCCGCAGCGGGTCGTTTTCGACAGCCTGTCGGAAATGCGCCTTCTGGCGCAGGACCCCTTGCGCTATCGCCGTCAGGTTCTGGGACTGAAGCAGTTTTTCGCCGGCCGCAATTCCACCGTCATCTTCGTCGATGACATGACGTCGCCGGACGACGGCAAGGATTGCCACCTGCACAGCATCTGTCACGGCGTGGTGACCCTGGAACGGCTGACCCTCGATTTCGGGCCCGCCCGGCGGCGCCTGCAGGTGCAGAAGCTGCGCGGCGTGGACTTCGTGGCCGGCTTCCACGATTTCACCATCCGCACCGGCGGGTTGGAAATTTATCCCCGGCTCATCGCCTCGCATCACCACGCGCCCTATCGGGAGGAGCCGGTGGGCTGTGGCGTGAAGGAACTGGACGCCATGCTGAACGGCGGTCCCCTGCGGGGGACCAGCACGTTGATCACCGGGCCGGCCGGGACGGGCAAGACGACGATCACGCTGCAATACCTCTACGCCGCCTGCGAGCGCGGGGAATGCGCCACCCTCTATGAATTCGATGAGCGCATCGGCACCTTGCTGTCCCGGGCCGCCGACTTCGGCCTCGACATCTCCCGTCACCTTGAAAGTGGTCGCCTGCGGGTGGAACAGGTGGAACCGGCCGCCCTGTCGCCCGGGGAGTTCACCCACCGCGTCCGGCACGAGGTTGAGAGCCGCAGCATCAGCATGCTGGTGATCGACAGCCTGAATGGCTACATGGCGTCCATGCCGCAGGAAAAGCAGCTCATCCTGCAGATGCACGAATTGCTGTCCTACCTCAACCAGCAGGGCGTCGTGACCTTCCTCATCAATCCGCAACAAGGATTGTTGGGAAGCATGGCCAGCAACCTCAACATCTCCTACATCGCGGATACCGTCCTTCTGCTGCGGTTCTTCGAGGCGGAGGGGCGCATGCGCAAGGCGGTCTCGGTCCTGAAGAACCGGGCGGGGCCGCATGAGGACGCGATCCGGGAGTTCAAGGTCGATGCGTCCGGCTTGCGCGTGGGACGCCCGCTCACCGCCTTCCGCGGCGTCATGACCGGCACCCCGGAATATACGGGGGATCCCGGTCCACTGATGAGGGACCGCCGCGCCGATGCATAAGTCCGCCGCCGAGGGGCGTCGCGTCCTGATCTGTGCGCCGTTCGGGCGCGATGCGGAAAGCGTCGCGGGCCTGCTGGCGCGAAGCGGCTATCACGCCGCCGTTCATCCGGACATCGCGGCCCTGGCCTGCGGTCTGGACGACCAGGCGGGCGTCGTCCTTCTGACCGAGGAGGCGCTGTGCCGGGACATCGGCCCCTTGCGGGCGGCCTTGGGGGACCAGCCGGACTGGTCGGACATCCCCTTCGTCCTGCTGGCCGCACAGCGCACGGGCGGGACGCGGGCCATGGAGGCGACGCGGGCCCACCTTTGGGGCCTGTTCGGCAACGCCGTGGTCCTGGAGCGTCCGCTGAGCCAGCAATCGCTGTTGAGCGCGTTGGATTCGGCCATGCGCTCCCGGCAAAAGCAGTTCGAGATGCGTGACCGCCTGGAGGAACGGGACCGGGCGCGCCAGGCGCTGGCGGAAAGCGAGGCGCAACTGCGCCTGGACGTCATGCGGCGCCAGGCCGCCGAAGGGCAGCTGAAGGCGCTGAACGACACCTTGGAGGAGCGGGTGGCCGAACGCACCAGCCGGCTGATGCAGGCGGAGGCGGCCCTGCGGCAAAGCCAGAAGATGGAGGCGGTGGGGCAGCTGACCGGCGGCATCGCGCACGATTTCAACAACATGCTGACGGGCATCATCGGTTCTCTGGACATCATGCGGCGCCGCATCGCCGCCGGCCAGGTGGACAGGCTGGAGCGATACATGGACGCGGCCTCCACCTCCGCCCAGCGCGCCGCGACACTGGTCGCCCGGCTGCTGGCTTTCTCACGCCGCCAATCGCTGGATGCCAAGCCGCTCGATATCGGCGCCCTCGTCCGGTCGCTGGAGGATCTGCTGCGCCGGACCATCCTTGAGACGATAGAACTGCGCGTCATCGAGGCGCCGGACCTGCCCCATGCCGTGGCCGACGCCAACCAGCTGGAAAACGCCCTCCTCAACCTGGTGATCAATGCGCGGGACGCCATGCCCCAGGGTGGGCAACTGACCTTGGAGATGAAGGCCGTCCACCTGGACGATGCCTACATCGCCACCCGGCCGGAGGTGGCCGTGGGCCGGTATGTCGTGATCACCGTTTCCGACACCGGCGTGGGCATGTCGGCGGAGCTGATCGAAAAGGCGTTCGAGCCGTTCTTCACGACCAAACCGGTTGGCCAGGGCACCGGCTTGGGCCTGTCCATGGTGTATGGCTTCGCCCGGCAGTGCGGCGGGCAGGTCCGCATCCACAGCCAGCCGGGGGTGGGCACGGCCGTATCGCTTTACCTCCGGGCGGACGATCCGCCGCCGGTGGAGGAGGCCGCGCCCCCGGCGGCGACGCCCTGCGAGGGCAGGGGGCAGCGCGTGCTGGTGGTGGAGGACGACACGTCCGTCCGCTTGTTGATCCGGGACGTTCTGGAGGAACTGTCCTATGAGGTGGCGGAGGCGGGCGAGGCCGCCGCCGCCCTGGCCATCCTGACATCCGACCGGCCCATCAGCCTGTTGGTGTCCGACGTCGGCTTGCCTGGCATCAACGGCCGGCAGTTGGCGGAGATCGCGCGGGAGCACCGGCCCGGCCTGCCCGTGCTGTTCGTGACCGGCTACGCCGAGAACGCCGCCATCCGGGCCGGTTTCCTGGGAACCAACATGGACATGATCACCAAGCCCTTCACCCTGGATGTTCTCGCCGCGAAGGTGTCGGAAATGATGGAGCGCTCCGGCCCCGCCTGATCAGGCGCGGGTCGCGGGGCCCGCAGGGGGCCCGCGTTGACGCGATGGGAGAGGAGGGGGCCGGAATTAGCGGGATGGCGGTCAACCGGGCCGGGTTGCCAATGCGATCAGCCGGCGCCCACCGAAGCCCTGGGTGCCGCCGCCCCAGCCGTCCAGCAACTCGATGTCGGCGAACCCTGCCACCTCCAGGTGGAAGGCAAGCTCCTGGGGGAACAGCAGGCGCAGCGATTCCGCCGGGTCCTTGCGCACCGCGTGGCCCTTGCGCCGCCAGGTCACTTGCTCCGTCATCGTCTGGGCGCGCAAATCCAGTCCATGCCGGATGGTGGCGACAGCCTCCTCCCCCTCCCGGTTGAAGGTGTGGCGGCTGAGACGCCGGAAGGGCTGGGCGCCGGTGAAGGCGATGGCGTTGACCACGTCCACGATCAGCCGTCCACCCGGCCGCAGGTGGCCGTGGAAGTTCCGCAACGTCTGCGCCACCTGGCGGTTGGTCAGGTTGTAGGAAAAGGTGGTGCCCAGGCAGATCAGCAGGTCGAACACGCGTGACAGCTGGACGGTTCGCATGTCGCCGACGTGGTACTCCCCCGCCGGATCCTTGGTTCGGGCGGTGTCGATGAAGCGGGCGTTGATGTCCACGCCGACGGGGGCCATGCCAGCCTCGCGCAGCGCGCGGCAGGTCATGCCGGTGGCGCAGCCGACGTCCAGCACGGCGGGTCCCGCCTCCCGCGCCTGCGCCTCTATAAAGCGCAGGCGCTCCACCGGCATCTTGAAGACCACGTCCCAGAGTTCGGGTGTCTCGGCAAGCAAGGTCATGGCGTCACCGCGATGGGAAGGGCGCTGGCGATGGACCACCCGGGGCGATCGCCGCCGAAGACCGACAGCGGGATGGTCAGCAGGCCGTGACGTTCCAGCAGCGCCGGTGCCGCGCCCTCCACGGGGATGAGGTAGCCTTGGCGGGGCGGATGGGCGGTGACGCCGGCCGCGGCCAACTGGCCGGCGACCGCCGCCCGCCGTTCCGCCAGCGCCTGGCGCAGCCGCTCCGGCAGGCCGTCATGGTCGGTCATGAGCGCTCGGGCGCGGAACAGGTCGGCTTGTGACGGCGGGTCTTGGCGAAAATCCTCGGCATGCCTGGCGAAGTCGCCTTCCGGCACGATGGCGACACCGAAGACCTGCGCGGTCAGCCAGCCCTTGGACAGGGAGTCGAGATAGATCGCCTGTCCCGTCGCCATCAGGTCCAGAACGGCTGGCGCCAGCGGCCCGCCGAAGGAATAGACCCCGTCCAGCAGCAGGCGCCGCGATGACGCCCCGGCCAGCCAGTCGCGGCCGGCGCGCGCCTCCGCCGTTGTCCAGTCCCGCCCCTGCAGTTTAAGAGGGGCCGGCAGCAGCACGATATCCGCCCCGATGGCCTCCGCCGTTTGGAAGACCGCCGCCGCGTCGAAATCCGGGAAGATGCCGCGGCGGGTCGCCGGTAGCCCCGCCGCGGCCGCGATGCGCCCGTAGACCGGGTAGACGTCGCCGGGAAGCAGGAGCTGGCGCCCCTGTTCCGCATACCGGCGCAGAAGCAGGCCCAGGGCGTGGCGCACCCCTCGGCACACCAGCGTCTCCCGCGCCCCGTCGGCGGGCAGGCCCCGCACCGCCCGCCATAGCTGCGCCATATGGCAGCGATGCACGGTGGGGAAGGCGTCGGGCACCTCTACCTGGGGCCGCAGGAGGGTGAAAGCCTCGGCGATACGGGTTTCGGTCAGGCGAAGAACATCGGGGCGGTCGGCGGCGGCCTGCCGCTCCCAGGCGAGGAACTCCATGAAATCCATCAGGCCGTCTCCAAGGCCGGCGTCCCAACCGGTGCCTCCATGATGCTGGCGCGGTCTTCCAATGAGGCGTAACAGCGCCCATCCGCCATCACGTTCCAGCTGCGGGCGATGCCGTTGACCCGTTCCCAGGACAGGCTGGGCTCGGTATAGGCGGCCACGCGCAGGGGCCGGCCGTCCACCATGCCCTGATAGACCGGCGCCCCCCAGGGCAGGCGCAGGGCCACGGGCCACCCCCGTTCCTGTGCCCAGTCGTGCACCAGCGACAGCGGCGCCTGATGCGCCTCACACCACCGGTTGGCATCATGGTTGTGGTAGACGGACTCGACGCTGGTGGAAACGTACAGTTCCTTGAAGCACACCTCGTCCACGCCCGCGGCCGCCGCCCAGCGGACATAAGTCTCGATATCCGAAACGGAAGCCACGCCGCCCTGTTGCAGCACGCACACCAGGCGCAGGCGTAAACCCGCCAGGGCGCCGCGGTGCGCGCCTATCGTTTCCAGCAGGGCCGGCGTCGCCGCCTCCAACCCCATGAGGGTGGCATTGGCGGCCTCATCCCAATGGTGGCGGGAGACGGCCAGCACGGTCAAGCCGGCCTGACGCAGGGCCGTCAACTCTCCGGCGGCCGTGTGCCGGTCCATGCGTGCCCAGCGCACGCCGTTGGTGATCAGCACCACGGTGCCGAAACGGCGGTGGCAGCGGGCCACCAGGTCCCGCAGGTAGGGCTGCGGCCACAGCGTCGGCTCTCCACCGCCGGTGATCACGGCGCGTTCGGCGCCGCTTAGCCGGGCGCGCTCGATCCAGCGGTCGATCAGGGGCCAGTCAGGCTTGCCGCCGGGCTGATCGGCGGAGATGGAGGCCGCCGAGAAGCAGAAGGAACATGCCGCCTGGCAGCCGCGTGCCACCGGCAGGAAGGAGAGGGAGCGCGGCCGCAGGGCGCTGAAGGGTGTGAACCGCGGCCCTTGCAGACGCAAGGACGCCGCCATGGTTTCCTCCAGGCTCTGCCGGCTCTCCAGGCCCCCGTCCCGGTCCGGGGTCCAGGTTTCCGCCACGGGCAGGTCGGGGGATGGCCAGATCATACCCAGGCCGTTGCGCAGGTTGGGGCGCAGCAGCGCGGGGTCCAGAATGGATTTCAGCACCAGCGGGCGGTCGCCCGGTATGCCCAGCCGTCGCACCAGCCGTTCGGCCTTGGCCATCCCGATGGCCAGCCGGTCCGGTGGTAACACGTAGAATTCCCCTGGGTAGGTGCTCTCGGGGATTTGCCCTTTCCGATAGAGGCGCTGGTACTTGTCGAAGGCGCGCGCGAAGTTCGACAGCGCGGTCACATGGTACAAGGGAGGCAAGGCGTTCTCGCGTCGCAGGAAAACCCGGTCGGTCATAGAACTATGGCGCGCGTCCCATCTGGCGAGGGGGGCATGCGGAACGATGATGATAAATGTGCCGCCCCCGTGTCCGCTTCCCCGCCGCGATAGAGGGCCGCGATGGCCATCGACGACGCGCCGAAAATATTCATGGATGGGAATGGTCGGGCGCGGCCAAAGAAAAACCCCGGAACCTTGCGGTTCCGGGGGCTCTATTGGCTCCCAGGGAGGGACTCGAACCCCCGACCCGGTGGTTAACAGCCACCTGCTCTACCGGCTGAGCTACCTGGGATCAGCGCGCCTGCTTCGTTTTCGTTTGACCGATCAGTCAGCGGCGCTGCGGTGGGCGGTGATATAGCAAAGCGTTTTTGGGATTGGAACCCCTTTGTTTGGGAAAATCGAAAAAAATGTGACGCCCTCCTCGCCAATCCGGCGAGCGCGGCTGGAATGGCCATGAAAACAGGGGCTTGTGGCTCTTGGTTGAGGACGGACGTGATGACGGGGCGCGCGATGGGGGTGAATACCCGGGCGGATTCCCCTATCTAGGGGGATACCGCGCCGCATGAGGAACCTGTCCATGTCGAAGTCCGAGCCCCCGTCCAACAGCCAGAGGAATCCCTGGACGGTGCTGTCGCGGGAGGTGCGGTACCAGAACCCCTGGCTGCGGGTCGTGCATCATGAGGTCCTGCGCCCGAATGGCAGTCCCGGCATCTTCGGCACGGTGGAATTGACCACCGTGGCGGTGGGGGTGCTGCCGGTGGCCGCCAATGGCGACACTTGGCTGATTGGCCAGTGGCGTTTCGGCGCCGGCCGCTACAGTTGGGAAATCGTGGAGGGGGGCATTCCCCAAGCTGGCCCCAAGGCGCTCACGCCCCTGGCCGGGGCCGCCGAGGAATTGCGCGAGGAAGCGGGCCTCAGCGCGGGCCGCTGGCTGGAAATCCAGCGCATGGACATGTCCAACAGCATCAGCAATGAGCACGCCCACCTTTACCTGGCCTGGGATCTGGCCGAGGTGCCGGTCGCGCCTGACGACACGGAACAGCTCACCATCCGCCGTCTGCCTTTGCGCGCGGTGCTGGACATGGTGCTGTCAGGCGAAATCGCCGACGCGATGACCATCGCCGCCGTGCTCCGGCTTCGCCTCATGCATCTGGAGGGTACCCTACCGCCGGATGTGGCGCCCCTGGTGGCGGCCGGATTCGACGCGTAGCCGGGTCAGGCCACAACAGGCGAGGGCCGGGCGGGACGGCACACAGCACTTATTATATATGAAAGATATTCAGGGGGAGTTGGAGGCACGGCCGGGAATCGAACCCGGATTCACGGATTTGCAGTCCGTTGCATCACCATTCTGCCACCGCGCCATCCACGAGAACCAACCGGAGGAGCCGTCGGACGGCGCCTGCGGTCAGGGCAGGGCGCCTCTATAGCGTCGCCCGCCGGGGCGGTCAAGCGTGCTGGCATCGCTTTCTGACGTTTCGGTGACGGATGGGCGCGAAGGCCGCACCACCATCCCTGGCCGGCCTTTCCGCCGCAGGCCGCAATTGTCATCGGGCGGCGGGGGGATATATACCGATCCTGGTTTTTCAAGCATGTGCGGGCGCACCGGCCCGCCTGTGCCCCTACTTCGTCCGCATCGTTTCCAGCAGATCGGTATATCCCATGGTCGCCGACTACTCCGCCGCCCGCGTCAACATGATCGAGGGCCAGATTCGCCCCAACAAGGTCACCGACCCCTTCGTGGTGGAGGCCTTCCTGGCCATCCCGCGCGAGCGCTTCGTGCCGGAGGCGCTGGCCGGCGTCGCCTATGTCGACGAGGATGTGCCGGTGTCGCCCGGCCGTTACCTGATGGAACCCATGGTGCTGGCCCGCCTGGTGCAGGAATTGGCCCTGAGCCGCGCCGACAAGGTCCTGGCCGTCGGCGTCGCCACCGGCTACTCCGCCGCTGTCATGGCGGAGATGGCGGGCTCGGTGGTGGCGTTGGAAAGCGACGGCGCGCTGGTCGAGGCCGCGCGCAAGGCGCTGGCCGGTGTCGCCGGCGTGACCGTGGTCCAGGGCGATCTGGCCGCCGGTCATGCCGCCAAGGCCCCCTATGGCGCCATTCTGATCGATGGCTCCGTGTCCGAGGTCCCGGCCAGCCTGCTGGACCAGTTGGCGGAAGGCGGTCGCCTGGTGGCCGTGGTCATCAATGCCGCCGGCCTGGGCGAGGCGCGCTATTACCGCAAGGTGGGCGGCGTGGTTTCGCACCGCATCCTGTTCGACGCCGCCGTTCGCCCGCTGCCGGGCTTCGAGCGCCGCGCCGAGTTCGTGTTTTAATGCTGGTCGCGGGGACGGCGGCCGGGTTGTCGCCGTCCCCGCGGCTTTTGGTGCGCTTCCGGATGGTGCCAGGTGGCCGGATTTTCGTGGGGCGCCTGGAACATGGCCTTAAGTGGACCTATGCGGGTTCACCGGACGTGTTAAAGAATATTTCATGGGGCGCTTTGGCGTCGATGGGGACTCGGGGCGACGCTCTGCCACGCAGCCGTGTGGAGGGCCACACGACAGTGCGAAGCGTATGTTCCGGCTGATTTTTTAAGGCGTTTGGGGAATGGCGATGCAAATGAACACCGCTGGACGTGGGGCAAAGGGCATGGGAACCGGACATGGGGTTAAGCGGGCGCACCGACTGGTCGCTGCCCTGCCGTTGGCGGCGTTGACCTTGGTTCTGGCGGGGGGCGCCCAGGCCCAGTCACTGGAAGATGCCCTGATCCAGGCCTATCAGAACAACCCGACGCTGGAAGCCGGCCGCGCCGGTCAGCGCGCCACGGACGAAGGCGTGCCGCTGGCCCGCTCCAGCATGCTGCCGACGGTCACCGCCGACGGCAACGTCGGTAAGGAGCGCCTGACCCAGGGCCGCTTCATCGAGCATATGAACCCGGCGCAGAGCGGCGTGACCATCAACCAGGCGATTTATGCTGGTGGCACCATCCAGGCCGGCATCAGCCAGGCGGAAAATCAGGTGGAAGCCGGCCGCGCCAGCCTGCTGGACACCGAACAGCAGGTGCTGCTGGCCGCCGCCACCGCCTATCTGGATGTGGTGCGGGACCAGGCGGTCCTGGAACTCAACATCAACAATGAGCAGGTGCTGACCCGCCAGCTGGAGGCGTCCCGGGATCGCTTCCGCGTGGGTGAGTTGACCCGCACCGACGTCAGCCAATCCGAGTCGCGACTGGCCGGCGCGACGGCCGACCGTATTTCCGCCCAGGGCAACCTGGCTGCCAGCCGCGCCACCTATGCCAGGCTGATGGGCCAGTTGCCCGGGACGCTGAAGCAGCCGAACCGCTTGGTGCATCTGCCGGTGAACCAGGAGGAAACCATGGCCCAGGCCGAGGTGTCGGCCCCGGTGGTGGTGGCCGCGCGCTACAATCACAAGGCATCGCAGGATGCCGTGGACGGCGCCTTCGGCCAGATGCTGCCGCAGCTGTCCGCCAGCGCGCAGTACTACCGCAACTGGGACCAGTCGGCCCCCAACAGCCAGTACGACACGGCCGTCATCTCCGCCCGCGTCACCATTCCGCTATATGAGGGCGGCGGCACCTCGGCCAAGGTGCGCAGCGCCAAGCAGACGGAGCAGCAGCGCCGTACCCAGGTGATGGAGGCGGTGCGCTCCGCCGATGAGACGGCGGTGAAGGCCTGGCAGGCTTTGGTCACCGCCCGCGCCGCCATCGAGGCGTACAAGAGCGCCGTCGCCTCCAACGAGATCGCGTTGGAAGGCGTGCGGCAGGAGCAAGCCGTCGGCTCCCGCACCATCCTGGACGTTCTGAACGCGGAGCAGGAACTGGTGAACGCCAAGGTGGAACTGGTGCGGGCCCAGCACGATGAGCAGGTGGCTTCCTACCAGGTCTTGTCGTCCGTGGGGGACCTGACCGCCGCCAAGTTGGGCCTGAACGTGCCGCTGTACGATGCCAAGGCCCATTATGAAGAGGTGAAGGACAAGCTCTGGGGGCCGTCCATCGAGAAGTAAGGCCGGCAGACAGCGAGGCTGGAGCAACCTGGATGCCCGCTGGCCGCGGCGCGCTGGGTTCATAGGCTGGCCTGAGATGTCCGTCTGATAGAAAAGGGGCGGTCCCGACGCGCGGGGCCGCCCTTTTCTTCTGAGGAATGCGTGAGCCTGCCCCTATTCTTGGGGCGGATGAAGCAATGGCGGGGCTGGCCGGCGCGGGGATTGATCGGCGAGGGTTGGGCGCAGCATTGGCGGGCCGCGCATCCAATGATTAACCCAATGGCATTTTTACTGTTCTTGCCCTAGGCTGCGCCAGATGTCGGTCCCCCCTGTCGGTGCGGGGCCGCGGGGTCTCAGGTCCACGCCGTTACAGGTCAGGTTAGGCAACAATGGCTGACAAGTCACAACAAGAACCTTCGATGGAGGAGATCCTCGCCTCCATCCGGCGTATCATTTCCGAAGACACCGACGCCCCGCCGCCTGAGCCGGAGGCTCCGCCGCCTCCGCCTCCGCCTCCGCCCCCACCGCCGCCGCCTCCCCCGCCGGAGGATGATATCTTCGAAGCGGTGCCCATGCCGCCGCCCCCTCCGCCGCCGCCCCCACCTGAGGACGACGTGCTGGAACTCACGGATATCATCCCGGACGAGCCAGCGCCGGAGCCCGAGCCCCTGCCGGACCCCTTCGCGTATGAGCCGCCGCCCCCGCCGCCGCGTCGTCCGCCGCCGTCCATGGACGATGACCGCCTGATGTCGGAATTCACCGAGGAGGCGGCCAGCCGCGCCTTCTCCGGCCTGTCGGGGTTCCGCCGCGGTGGCCCCAGCCTGACGGGGGAGGGGCCCATTGGCCGTTCCGACGTCACGCTGGAAGAGATCGTGCACGTTCTGGTTCGGCCCATCCTGCGGGAATGGCTGGACGAGAACCTGCCCACCCTGGTCGAGCGCCTGGTCAAGCGCGAGATCGAGAAGGTGGTACGGCGCGGACTCGACTGACGCCCGCCGCCTCGATAAACCTTGGCAGACCCCAGGTAATTTGAGAGGGGGCGGCGCCGGACCCCGCGCCGCCCTTTTCTTTTGTTTTGAGCCCGTGATTTCAGGTGCCCGCCATGCTGGACAAGACCTTCTCCCCCGCCGATGTCGAACGCAGCCGCTATGAGCGCTGGGAGCGCTCGGGCGCTTTCGCCGCCCATGTCGACAGCAACGCCCAGCCCTATACCATCATGATGCCGCCGCCCAACGTGACGGGCAGCCTGCACATGGGGCATGCGCTGACCTTCACGCTGCAGGATCTGCTGATCCGCTATCACCGCATGAGCGGCCGCGACGCCCTGTGGCAGCCGGGAACCGATCATGCCGGCATCGCCACCCAGATGGTGGTGGAGCGTAACCTCGCCAAGGAAGGCAAGACCCGCCAGGAGATGGGCCGCGAGGCATTCCTGCAGAAGGTGTGGGAGTGGAAGGCCGAGTCCGGCGGCACCATCACCCGCCAGTTGCGCCGCCTGGGCGCCTCGCCCGATTGGTCGCGTGAGCGCTTCACCATGGATGAGGGCCTGAACGCCGCCGTCCGCAAGGTGTTCGTCGAGCTGTACCGCCAGGGCCTGATCTACCGCGACAAGCGCCTGGTGAACTGGGACCCCAAGCTGCACACCGCCATCTCCGACCTGGAGGTCGAGCAGAAGGAGGTGAAGGGCAGCCTTTGGTACTTCCGCTATCCGGTGGAAGGCATGGCGGATACTTTCATCACCGTTGCCACCACCCGTCCGGAAACCATGCTGGGTGACACCGGCGTGGCGGTGCATCCGGAGGATGAGCGTTACAAGGACCTGGTGGGCAAGTACGTCATCCTGCCCATCACCGGCCGCCGCATCCCCATCGTCGCCGACGAGTACGCCGATCCCGAGACCGGCACGGGCGCGGTGAAGATCACGCCCGCCCACGACTTCAACGACTTCGAGGTTGGTCGCCGGCATAACCTCGAAATGATCAACCTGTTCGACCGTGACGCGAAGCTGAACGAGCACGCGCCGCCCGAGTATCAGGGGCTGGATCGTTTCGTCGCGCGCAAGAAGGTGGTCGAGGAGATCGAGGCCCTGGGGCTGCTGGAGAAGATCGACCCCCACACCCTGATGCAGCCGCATGGCGACCGTAGCGGCGTGGTCATCGAGCCGTGGCTGACCGACCAGTGGTATTGCGACGCGGTCACCCTGGCCAAGCCCGCGTTGGAGGCGGTGGAGCAGGGTAAGACCCAGTTCGTGCCCAAGCAGTGGGAAAACACCTATTACGAGTGGATGCGCAACATCCAGCCGTGGTGCATCAGCCGGCAGCTGTGGTGGGGGCACCAGAATCCCGGCGTGGTTCGGGCCCGACGGAAAGTTCTTCGTCGCCGAGACGGAGGCCCAGGCCCAGGCCGAGGCGGACGCCCATTACGGCGCCGCCACGCCCCTGACCCGCGATTCCGATGTGCTGGACACCTGGTTCTCGTCCGCGCTGTGGCCCTTCTCCACCCTGGGCTGGCCGGAAAAGACGCCGGAGGTGGCGCGCTATTACCCCGGCGACGTGCTGGTCACCGGCTTCGACATCATTTTCTTCTGGGTCGCCCGCATGATGATGATGGGCATCCACTTCATGGGCGACGTGCCCTTCCGCACCATCTACATCCACGCCCTGGTGCGGGATGAGAAGGGGCAGAAGATGTCGAAGTCCAAGGGCAACGTCATCGATCCCCTGGACCTGATCGACCAGTACGGTTGCGACGCGCTGCGCTTCACCCTGACCGCCATGGCGGCCCAGGGCCGCGATATCAAGCTGGCGACCTCGCGCGTCGAGGGTTACCGCAATTTCGCGACCAAGCTGTGGAACGCCGCCCGCTACGCCCAGATGAACCAGGTGGCGCCGGTGCCGGGCTTCGCGCCCACCGGTTTGACCCAGACGGTCAACCGCTGGATCGTGGGCGCGGTGGCCGATTGCGCGGCGCAGGTGACGGAAGCGCTGGAAGGCTATCGTTTCAACGACGCAGCCAACGCCCTGTACCACTTCGCCTGGGGCAGCTTCTGCGACTGGTACCTGGAATTCACCAAACCCATCCTGCAGGGCGAGGATGAGGCGGCGAAGGCCGAGACCCGCGCCGTCACCGCCTGGGTGCTGGACCAGATCCTGCACCTGCTGCACCCCATCATGCCCTTCCTGACGGAAGAGCTGTGGGAGAAGCTGGGCGAGGGACAGGAGCGCGGCGACCTGATCACCGCCACCTGGCCGCAGTACCCCTCGGCCTACAAGGACGTCGGCGCCCAGGCCGAGATGGATTGGGTGGTGCGCTTCATCTCCACCATCCGCACCATCCGGTCGGAAATGAACGTGCCGCCGTCGGCGCAGTTGCCGCTGCTGGTGAAGGGGGCTGGGGCCGACACCGCCGCGCGCCTGGTCACCCACCGCGACCTGATCCTGAAGCTGGCCCGCCTATCCGACATCACCCTGACGGAGGAGGCGCCGGCCACCGGTGCCGTGCAGGCGGTGGTGGATGAGGCGACGTTGGTCCTGCCGCTGGCCGACTTCATCGACATCGCCAAGGAGAAGGCCCGCCTGGCCAAGGAAATCCAGAAGCTGGAGGGCGAGATCGCCAAGGTCGACGCCAAGCTGGGCAACCCCAACTTCGTCGACAAGGCCCCGCCCGAGGTCATCGAGGAACAGCGGGAGCGCCGGGCCGAGGCGGACGGCACCCGCGCCAAGCTGGCCGAGGCGCTGTCGCGCCTGGGCTGAGCCCCGCCTCCTCGCGGCATCAAGGTCGCGTCCGGCTTCCCCGTCGCTCAGGCGGCGAAGGGGCCGGGCGCGTCCGCCGTCGGCTTTTTCAGCCAGATGCTGGCCAGTGCCACGAAGGGCACCAGGTGCAGCAGGGTGCGGGTCTCATTGGTGAGGCCCAGGGCCAGGACGGCGACCACCTGCACCCCGACGAAGGCCGCCAGCGCCAGGGCACGGGGGCCGTGCCGCCGCACCATGAGGGCCGTCATCCCCAGGACGGTGGCCAGATAGACGGGAATCAGCAGATCCAGGGACAGGCTGGGATCGGCGACCCAGTCATAGAACTGGCCGAAGTTCTCCCCCACCTGGATGTGGAAATAGCCGTCGAAGGTGGTGGAGGACGACTTCTGGATTTCCTTGAACAGCTTCCAGCCCATCTCTTCCTTGAGCAGGGTGCGCCGCAGGGTTTCGATGATGGCGAAGGCGGCGATGCTGCCGCCGACCCCGGCGCCCAGCCATCGTGGATCCGGCCGCCGCTTTTCAATCCAGGCATCGACGAGCGCCTTGGCCACCATGTAGCCGCCGATGAACACGGCGGACTCGTGATTGAAGCAGGCGACGCCCAGCAGGGCCAGGAAGGCCCACCACGGCGCCCGGGTCAGGACCAGCAGGTAGAAGACCGCCGTGGTCAGCAGCAGCACGAAGTCCCAGATGTACAGCCAGGGCTTGGACATCAGCGCCGCGAACAGGACATGCATGGCCAGCAGGGCGGTCCACGCCTTCTGCCGGCCATTCCCGTCCTGGCCCCCCGCCGCCTGGGCGGCGTAGAACAGGGCGAGGCCGGCGCCGGTCAGGCCAAAGATCGCGACGGTGGCGTGCGCGTTGGCCAGGGTCATGCCCATCAGCTCGATCAGATGTTCCATCACGGGCGCCAGCACGCGCGACTGGAAGAAGCGCCAGTGGGGATAGCCGTACAGCACCCCCACCTCCGCCTGCAGGTTCTGCAGCAGGTACTGATCGAAGAAGTGGACGACATGACGCCATTGCGCCACGGCCAGCATGAAGGACGTGCCCGTCACCAGCAGGGCGTCCAGGATTTCTTCCCGCTCTTCCCGCAAATCCAAACCACGCATAAGCGACTTTTCCCCCAAAGCCGGTCCCTCGGCCTGGCCGCTTCACCGCAGGGCCAGGTCCGCCAGGGCGGCCGGCAGGTCATGGAAATGATCCACCAGCCGGTCCGCCCCTAGTTCTTCCACGGGCATGCGCGGATAGCCATAGGTAACGCACACGACGTGGCAGCCGGCGGCGCGGCCGGCGGTCACATCGTTGGCGCCGTCGCCCACCATGACCGTCCGGGCGGGCGCCACGCCCAACTGGGCCATGGCATGCAGCAGGGGCCCTGGGTGGGGTTTGCGCGTCGGCAGGGTGTCGCCGCCCACCACCGCCGTGAACAGGCCGTCCAGGCCGATGGCCCGCAGCACGGCGTGGGTCGCGCGCTCCGGCTTGTTGGTCACCAGGGCCAGGGGGATGCTTTCGCGCAGGCTGGCCAGCGTCGCCGCCACACCGGGGAAGACGCAGCCGGGATCGGCCGGCAGGGACTCGTAGATGGCCATGTAACGGTCGGTCATGGCGGGGATCGAGTCGGGGTCCAGGGGCCGTCCGACGGCGGCGAAGGTGCGGGTCACCAGCATGGGGGCGCCGTCGCCGATGAATTGATGCACCTGAGCCAGATCCAGGTTGGGCAGGTTCTCCTCATCCAGCAGGCGGTTGATGCCGGTCAGGATGTCGGGGGCGCTGTCGATCAGGGTTCCGTCGAAATCGAACAGGATGGCGGCTGGCAACGCGGACATGGGCGGGCCTCCGGCGAAGGCGGTTTCGCGACACACCAACGTTGTGGCAGTAAGGGGGCCGCGCTGGCAATGGCGTCGGGATGGCCTGGCGCCCGCCTCATCCCATCTGACGACGGCTCTTGCCCCGCCAGCTCCTGAACCAAGCCGTCCAAAGGGTATCGCCATGACCGCTTCGACGCCGACCGCCGCCCTCGCCTGCATCGTCCTGGCGGCGGGGAAGGGCACCCGGATGAAGTCCGACCTGCCCAAGGTGCTGCACCCGATCGCCAATGAGCCCATGGTGGCCCATGTCCTGCGGGCGGCGGCGGCGCTGAACCCGGATCGCGTCGTCGTGGTGGTGGGGCCGGGGCAGGAGGGGGTGGCCAAGGCCGTGGCGCCGCATACCACCGTGTTGCAGCCCCAGCAGCTGGGCACGGCCGACGCGGTGAAGGCGGCGCGGGCGGCCCTGGGGGATTTCCATGGCGACGTGCTGGTGCTGTTCGGAGACACCCCCCTGGTGCGGCCTGAGACGCTGTCCCTGCTGGTCCAGGCGCGGCGCGGTGCCGGTGATCCAGCCGTGGCGGTGCTGGGCATGCGCCCGGCCGACCCCGCCGCCTATGGCCGTTTGGTGCAGGATGAGACCGGTGGCCTGACCAAGATCGTGGAGTACCTGGACGCGACGGCCGAGGAGCGCGCCATTGGCCTGTGCAACGCCGGCCTCATGGCCTTCGATGGGCGCCGCCTGTGGGCCATCCTGGACGCCATCGGCAACGCCAACGCCAAGGGCGAATACTACCTGACGGACGCCGTGGCCGTGGCCCGCGCCCAGGGCCATGCCTGCGCGGTGGCGGAGGGGGACCCGGCGGATGTGGAAGGCGTCAATTCCCGTGTCGAGCTGGCCAAGCTGGAAAAGCTGATGCAGGCCCGCCTGCGCCGCCAGGCCATGCTGGACGGCGCCACCCTGGCCGACCCGGACACGGTGTGGTTCTCCGCCGACACGGTGCTGGGCCGCGACGTCACCGTGGGCCAGAACGTGGTGTTCGGCCCCGGCGTGGTGGTCGAGGATGGCGTGACCATCCGGCCCTTCTGCCATCTGGAAGGGGTGGTGGTGCGGCGCGAGGCCATCATCGGCCCCTATTCCCGCCTGCGCCCCGGATCCGACATCGGCGCCGGCGCCCACATCGGCAACTTCGTGGAGGTCAAGGCCTCCACCCTGGGCCAGGGCGCCAAGGCCAACCATCTGGCCTATGTCGGCGATGCCGATATCGGGGAGGGGACCAACATCGGGGCCGGTGCCATCACCTGCAACTATGACGGCACCTTCAAGTACCGCACCCAGGTGGGCCGCAACGTCTTCGTCGGCACCAACGCCACCCTGGTGGCCCCGGTGCAGGTGGGCGACGGCGCCTTCATCGCCGGCGGCAGCACCATCACCGAGCCTGTTCCCGCCGACGCCCTGGCCATCGGCCGTGGCCGCCAGGTGGTGAAGGAGGGTTGGGCCGCCGCCTTTACCGCCGCCCAGAAAGCGCGCAAGGCGGCGCAGAAGAAGGGCTGACCGGGAAAGGGTTAGGCTGGGATGGCCCGGCTGGGCGATGGTAGGGGACCAAGGATGGGTGCGGCGCATTAACGACAGGGGGCGTCATGCACAGGACGATGGCGGAGCCAGGCTGGCGGGAACTTTATAAACCCAAGCTGGTCACGGTGCTGCGTGAGGGGTATGGCCTGCGCGACCTGCGGGCCGACCTGGTGGCCGGGCTGACGGTGGCCATCGTGGCCTTGCCGCTGTCCATGGCCATCGCCATCGCCTCGGGCGTCACACCGGACCGGGGGCTGTACACCGCCATCGTTGGCGGCTTCCTGGTGTCGCTGCTGGGCGGCAGCCGGTTCCAGATCGGTGGCCCGGCCGGGGCCTTCATCGTGCTGGTCGCCGCGTCGGTGGAGCGGCTGGGGGTGGGGGGCATGGCGCTGGCCGTGGTCCTGTCCGGCCTGATCCTCATGGCCATCGGTGCCCTGCGCCTGGGCACCTTCATCAAGTACATCCCCTATCCCGTCACCGTGGGATTCACCGCCGGCATCGCCGTCATCATCGCGGCCAGCCAGGCTCGTGACCTGCTGGGCCTGACGCTGCCGGGCAAGGAGCCGGGGCCGCTGGTGCCCAAGCTGCTGGCCCTGGGGCACGCGCTGCCCACGCTGAACCCCGCCGCGCTGGGTACGGCGGTGGCGACCATCGCCCTGATCGTGCTGCTGCGGCGCTGGCGCCCTCACTGGCCCGTCCTGCTGATCGCGGTGGCGGCGGCCAGTGTGGCCGCGGCGCTTGCCCACCTGCCCGTCGAGACCATCGGCACGCGCTTCGGCGGCATCCCGCGCAGCCTGCCGGCCCCCCATCTGCCGCCCCTGTCGCCGGACCTGGTATTAGCGGTTTTGCCGGACGCGGTGTCCTTCGCGCTGTTGGGCGCCATCGAAAGCCTGCTGTCCGCCGTGGTGGCCGATGGCATGACCGGCCGGCGCCACCGGGCCAATGCCGAGTTGGTGGCGCAAGGTGTTGCCAACAT
The DNA here is from genome assembly GCF_036348415.1 of Nitrospirillum karajorum. NCBI lineage: Bacteria > Pseudomonadati > Pseudomonadota > Alphaproteobacteria > Rhodospirillales > Azospirillaceae > Nitrospirillum > Nitrospirillum karajorum. The sequence continues at coordinate 226,139 of NZ_JAZBQB010000001.1, read as the reverse complement.
CGCCAGCGCGCTCTGCGGCGGCATCTGCGTCACCGGCACCATTGCCCGCACCGCCACCAATGTGCGGGCCGGTGCGCGCGGCCCGGTGTCGGGCATGGCGCATGCCGTGTTCCTGGCGCTGTTCATGGCGGTGGCCGCCCCGCTGGCCAGCTATATCCCCCTGCCGGCGCTGGCGGCGGTGCTGGCGATCGTCGCCTGGAACATGGCGGAGAAGCATGCCTTCGGCCTGTTGCTGCGGGCGTCCTGGGGGGATGCCGCGGTGCTGCTGTCCACCTTCCTGCTGACGATCCTGCGGGACCTGACGCTGGGCATCGTCGTCGGCTTCGCCACCGGGTCGCTGCTGTTCATCCACCGCATGGCCGGGACCCTGCGGGTGGAGGGGGGCAGCCCCCTGGTGGCACCTGACGTGGCCGATCACGCCGGCCCGCTGCCGGACCAACCCCAGACACACGACGACGACATCCTGGTCTTCCGCCTGTCCGGTGCGTTCTTTTTCGGGGCGGCGGCCGGCGTGTCCGCCCTGTTCGACCGTATCGCGGCCCGGCCGAGGGCTTACGTGCTGGACCTGACGGCTGTGCCGCTGCTGGATTCCACGGCCGTGACCGTCATCGACGGGCTGGTGGCCAAGGCGCGCAAGCAGGGGGCCGTGGTGGCCATCGCCCTGGCCGATCCGGAGGCGCGGCGCCTGCTGCTGACCCAGGGCCTGAAGCCGCCGCAGGTCCATTTCGGCCGCACCCTGGACCAGGCGCTGGTCCGCGCGCGCCGTGCCTTGGGCCGGGCGGGGAGCCTGCCGGATACGGATCACGAAGCGGCCTGAGCCCCAAGATCCGGATTGCAGCTTGGCCTGGGAACGCAGGCGGGGGATGGCCGGTTATGACCCGCTGGCCGATAGTCGTGCCGGTTCCCGCATTGCAACACCGCCGTAGCCCGCCTACGTAAGAACCATGCCCCCCAGGCGGCCCCCAGGCGGTTGTTACAAGAGGTTTGCCATGGATACCCCCGTTCGCGCCCCCCAAGTTCGCGCCCCCCACGGGCCCCTCATCCGCACGGCTCAGGCCCTTGGGCTGAAAGACCCCGGCTTGCTGCGGGACCAGGCTTATATCGGCGGGTCCTGGGTGGATGCCGACAGTGGCGGCACCCTGGACGTCGACAACCCCGCGACGGGCGAGGTCATCGGCACCATCCCCAACATGGGCGCCGCCGAGACGGCATTGGCCATCAAGGCGGCCAATGCCGCCTGGGCCGGCTGGCGCGCGCGTACCGCCAAGGACCGCGCGGCCGTCATGCGCCGCTGGTTCGAGATGATCATGGCGGCGCAGGAGGACCTGGCCCGCATCATGACGGCGGAACAGGGCAAGCCCCTGGCCGAATCGCGGGGCGAGGTCGCCTATGGCGCCAGCTTCATCGAGTGGTTTGCGGAGGAGGGCAAGCGCGCCTACGGCGACACCATCCCCAGCTTCGCCGGCGATAAGCGCATCGTGGTGGTGAAGGAGCCCATCGGCGTCGCCGCCGCCATCACCCCCTGGAACTTCCCCATCGCCATGATCACCCGCAAGGTGGGACCGGCCCTGGCCGCCGGCTGCCCTATCGTGGTGCGGCCGTCCGAGGTGACGCCCTACAGCGCCCTGGCGCTGGCCGTGCTGGCGGAGCGGGCGGGCTTGCCGCCGGGGGTCTTCAGCGTCGTCACCGGCCATCCCAAGCCCATCGGCGGGGAGATGACCTCCAACCCGCTGGTGCGCAAGCTGTCCTTCACCGGGTCCACGCCGGTGGGCAAGCTGCTGATGAAGCAGAGCGCCGACACGCTGAAGAAGCTGTCGCTGGAACTGGGCGGCAACGCGCCCTTCATCGTCTTCGACGACGCTGACCTGGACGCGGCGGTGGAGGGGGCCATGGCCTCCAAATACCGCAACGCCGGCCAGACCTGCGTTTGCGCCAACCGAATCCTAGTGCAGGACGGCGTCTATGACGCCTTCGCCGCCCGGCTGGCGGAGGCGGTGGGACGGCTCCGCGTGGGCGATGGAGCGGAGCAGGGGGTGACCACCGGACCCCTGATCAACGCCGCCGCCGTGGAGAAGGCGGAACGTCACATCGCAGATGCGGTGTCCAAGGGCGCCCGCGTGGCCATGGGCGGCCGGCGCCATGCCCTGGGCGGCAACTTCTTCGAGCCCACCCTGCTGCTGGATGCCACGCCGGACATGATCCTGGCGCGGGAGGAGACCTTCGGCCCGGTGGCGCCGCTGTTCCGTTTCACGGACGAGGCCGAGGCCATCCGCATGGCCAACGATACCGAGTTCGGCCTCGCCGCCTATTTCTACAGCCGCGACATCGGCCGTATCTGGCGGGTGGCGGAGGCGCTGGAATACGGCATGGTCGGCATCAACGAGGGCATCATCTCCACGGAGGTGGCGCCTTTCGGCGGCGTGAAGCAGAGCGGCCTGGGCCGCGAAGGCTCCAAGTACGGCATCGAGGATTACCTGGTGGTGAAATACCTGCTGATGGGCGGCCTGAAGGCCTGAGCGGGCGCGCCGCCCACCCTGGAGAGCGCCTGCGGCCGCAGGGCAGTCATGTTGCGAAATTACCGGAAAATCACCGACCTTGTTACCAAAGGGGTGATTTTCCGGTGGCGCTTCCAGGGAATTGTGGTAGTGAAATAACCGCATAATTGATAACGGGCGGATGGCCCTGCCATCCCTGGGAACCTAAGCCAAGGCGCCATGATGGCTGAAGTGCTGCAAGTCAATCCCTTCGATTTCGTCGTTTTCGGCGGTACCGGCGACCTTGCCATGCGCAAGCTGTTGCCCGGTCTCTATTACCGGGAACGCGACCGGCAGATGACGGATGAAAGCCGCATCATCGCCGTCAGCCGCACCGAGCAGACGGTGGAGGATTTCCGGGGCACGGTGTGGGCGGCGCTGCAGCGCCACGTGCCCGCCGCCGACCTGGAGCCGGCCGTGTGGGAGCGTTTTTCCGCCCGGCTCAGCTACGTGTCGCTGGACGCCACCAAGCCCGCCGGCTGGGAGCCGCTGCAGAAGCTGCTGAAGGGGCATGAGGGCAAGGCCCGCGTCTGCTATTTGGCGACCGCGCCCAGCCTGTTCGGTGCCATCTGCCGCAACCTGCAAGCCGCCGGCCTGGTGACCGACACCTGCCGCGTCGTGCTGGAAAAGCCCATCGGCCACGACGGCCAGTCCGCCAATGCCGTGAACGAGGAGGTGGGCGCCGTCTTCCCCGAAGACCGCATCTACCGCATCGACCATTACCTGGGTAAGGAGTCGGTGCAGAACCTGATGGTCCTACGCTTCGGCAACGCCTTGTTCGAGCCGTTGTGGAACAGCAGCTGGATCGACCATATCCAGATCACCGTGGCCGAGAGCGTCGGCGTCGAAGGCCGGGCCGAGTATTACGACAAGGCCGGCGCCCTGCGCGACATGGTGCAGAACCACTTCCTGCAGCTGCTGTGCCTGGTGGCGATGGAGCCGCCGGCTCACCTGTCGGGCGACCAGATCCGCAATGAGAAGATCAAGGTGCTGCGGGCCCTGCGCCCCATCACCCAGACGGATGTGAAGGCCAAGACGGTGCGCGGCCAGTACCGCGCCGGTTCCATCAACGGCCAGCCCGTGCCGGGCTACGCCGATGAACTGACCCGCTCCAGTAACACCGAGACGCTGGTCGCCATCAAGGCCGAGATCGAGAATTGGCGGTGGAGCGGCGTGCCCTTCTACCTGCGCACGGGCAAGCGCCTGCCGGTCCGGTATTCCGAGATCGTCGTCCAGTTCAAGGACGTGCCCCACAGCGTCTTCCCCAAGGGCTCGGGCGACCTGATGGCCAACCGCCTGGTCATCCGCCTGCAGCCGGACGAGGGCGTGCAGCTGAACATCATGACCAAGGTGCCGGGGCCCGGTGGCCTGCGCCTGCGGTCCGTGCCGCTGAACCTGTCGTACGCCGAGGCCTTCAAGGATCGGTATCCGGAGGCTTATGAGCGGCTGCTGATGGATGTGGTGCGGGGCAACCCGTCGCTGTTCATGCGCCGTGACGAGGTGGACGCCGCCTGGTCGTGGATTGACACCATCCTGGCCGGCTGGGAACAGACGGACATGCGCCCGGACCCCTATGCCGCCGGCGGTTGGGGCCCGATCAGCGCCGCCCTGCTGCTGGACCGTGACGGCCGCCGCTGGCACGACCCCGAACTGTAAGGGTTCGGCGGAGTTCATTCGACTTGAAGCCCCGGGGCCGGCACCGCATCGCCGGCCCCGTCGGCGCCCCACGTTCATGGCTTTTCAGCCAGGGAGGACCCCATGGCGCTACACGACACCCTGCGGCGGGTCACAGACCGCGTCATCCAGCGCAGCGCGGACAGCCGCGCCCTCTATCTGCGGCGCCTGGACGCCCAGAAGGGCCAGAGCCCCCGGCGCGGAGCGCTGGGCTGCGGCAACCTGGCCCATGGTTTCGCCGGCTGCGCCGCCGACGACAAGGCGGCGCTGGCGGGCAACCGCAAATCCAACATCGCCATCGTGTCGGCTTATAACGACATGCTGTCGGCCCACCAGCCGTTCGAGCGCTTCCCCGCCATCATCAAGAAGGCGGCGCATGAGGCCGGTGTGGTCGCCCAGTTCGCTGGCGGCGTGCCCGCCATGTGCGATGGCGTGACCCAGGGCCGCGACGGCATGGAGCTGTCGCTGTTCTCCCGCGATGTCATCGCCCAGGCCACGGCCATCGCCCTGTCGCACGACATGTTCGACGCCGCCCTGTACCTGGGCATTTGCGACAAGATCGTTCCCGGCCTGCTGATCGGCGCCCTGTCCTTCGGCCACCTGCCGGCCATCTTCGTGCCGGGCGGCCCCATGCCGTCGGGCCTGTCCAACCCGGAAAAGGCGCGCATCCGCCAGCTGTACGCGGAAGGCAAGGCCACCCGCGACGACCTGCTGGAGGCGGAGTCCAAGTCCTACCACTCCCCGGGCACCTGCACCTTCTACGGCACCGCCAACTCCAACCAGATGCTGATGGAGATCATGGGCCTGCATTTGCCGGGCGCCTCCTTCATCAACCCGAATACGGAGCTGCGCGACGCCCTGACGGTGGCGGCCACCCAGCGTGTGGCCCAGCTGACGGAGCAGGCGGGCAACTACCTGCCCATCGGCCGCCTGGTGGATGAGCGCAGCATCGTCAACGCCATCGTCGGCCTGCTGGCCACGGGCGGATCGACCAACCACACCCTGCACCTGGTGGCGGTGGCGCGCGCCGCCGGCGTCCGCATCGACTGGCAGGATTTCAGCGACCTGTCGGGGGCGGTCCCCTTGCTGGCGCGGGTTTACCCCAACGGCGTGTCGGACGTGAACCACTTCCACGCCGCGGGCGGGCTGCAGTTCCTGATCAGCACCCTGCTGGACGCCGGCCTGCTGCATGGCGATGTCGCCACCGTGGTTGACGGCACGGAGCAGGGCACCGGCCTGGACGCCTACCGCCATGAGGCCTGGCTGAAGGACGGCAAGGCCGCCTGGCGCCCTGGCACCCCGCACAGCGCCGACACCACCATCCTGCGCCCCGCAGCCGAGCCCTTCGATCCGTCGGGCGGTATCCGCCTGCTGACCGGCAACGCCGGCCGCGCCATCATCAAGGTGTCGGCGGTGAAGCCGCAGCACCGCATCGTCGAGGCGCCAGCCATCGTCTTCGACAGTCAGGACGACATGCTGGCCGCCTTCAAGCGCGGTGAGCTGGAGCGGGACTTCATCGCCGTCATCCGCTTCCAGGGCCCTGCGGCCAACGGCATGCCGGAACTGCACAAGCTGACGCCGCCTCTGGGCGTGCTGCAGGACAAGGGCTTCAAGGTGGCCTTGGTCACCGACGGCCGCATGTCCGGCGCCTCGGGCAAGGTGCCGGCCGCCATCCATCTGACGCCGGAGGCGCTGAAGGGCGGCTCCCTGGCCCGCATCCAGACCGGCGACGTGGTGCGCCTGGATGGCGAGGCCGGCACGCTGGACATCCTGGTGGACGCGGCCGAGTTCGCCACCCGCCCGGCCGCCGCGCCCGACCTGAGCGCCAACAGCTGGGGCACCGGCCGCAACCTGTTCGGGGCCATGCGCGCCCATGTGACCGGCGCCGAGGAAGGCGCCCATAGCTTCGGAGAGGATTTCGCATGAGTTCGCAGAGCAAGTACGGCGTGGGCGAAATCCTGGCGCTGGGCCCCGTCGTCCCCGTCCTGATCATCGAAAAGGCCGAGGATGCCCTGCCGCTGGCTGAGGCCCTGGTCGAGGGCGGTGTGCGGGTGCTGGAGGTCACCTTGCGCACGGAGGCCGCCCTGGCCGCCATCGAGACCATCGCCGCCAAGGTGCCGGACGCCGTGGTCGGTGCCGGCACGGTGGTGACGCCGGACCAGGTGGGCCGGGTCCAGGATGCCGGGTCGCAGTTCATCGTCAGCCCCGGCTGCTATCCCGCCCTGCTGGACGAGGTGTTGGCCAAGGGCGTGCCCTTCCTGCCCGGCACAGCCACCCCGTCCGAGGTGATGGCGTTGCAGGCGCGGGGCCTGCGCCATGTGAAGCTGTTTCCGGCCGAGGCCGTGGGCGGCCTGAAGCTGATCAAGTCGCTGGCCTCGCCCCTGCCGGGTGTGACCTTCTGCCCCACGGGCGGCATCACCGTGAAGACGGCGCCCGACTATCTGGCCCAGCCCAACGTCGCCTGCGTCGGTGGCTCCTGGCTCACCCCGGCGGACCTGGTGGCGGCCAAGGATTGGGCCGGCATCACCAAGCTGGCGCGCGAGGCCTCCGCCCTGCGCGGCTGAGGACAATCGACTCCAACCACGTCTTACAGGGGGCAGGGCGTCGGCGGATCACCGCCGGCGCCCTTTTCCTAAGGAATAGGGGGACTTGCCGGGGGGCCGGCGGCCCGGCACAGTGCGGGCATGACCGACCATCCGTCCCCCCTGCACCTGACGCTCGACGATGACGGCATCGCCCTGGCGACGCTGGACGCCCCTGGCCGTGCCAACCTGGTGGATGACGCCCTGGTGGCGGCGCTGGATGAACTGGCCGCCATCCTGGAGGACCGGGAGGAGGTGCGCGGCTTGGTCATCACGTCGGCCAAGGGGCATTTCCTGCTGGGGCGGGAGCCGCTGGGCCTGCTGGCCCTGGCGGATGCAGCACCCGGTCTGGCCGACGACGCGCTGCTGGCGGCTATCGCCCCTTATGGCGACATCCTGCGTCGCCTGGAAGGAACGGCCAAACCCATCGCGGCGGCGCTCAGCGGGTCGGCCCTGGGACCGGGGCTGGAGCTGGCGCTAGCCTGCGGCTACCGCGTCGCCACCGACCATCCCGCCGCGCAATTCGGCTTCCCCGACCAGCGCCTGGGCCTGATGCCCATGGCCGGCGGCACCCAGCGCCTGCCCCGCCTGCTGGGTTGGGTGGGCGCGCACGGCCTGCTGTCCGGCGGCCATATGGTGACGGCGGCGGCGGCGCTGGAGGCGCAGCTGGTGAACGAGGTGGTGCCGGCCAGCCATGTGCGCGCGGCGGCCAAGGCCTGGGTACGTGGCCGTCTGGCGCAGAGGGCGGAACCGCCCTTCGTCGTTGGCCAGAAGCGCAAGCCCATCGCCGTGGCCTCGGCCACCGCCGCCATCGATACGGCGGTCAGCCAGGGGCTGAGCCTGGCGTTGGATGAGGGACTGGCGTTGGAACGGGCGCTGGCCGCCGGCCTCTTGCGCCGGGGCGAGGTCGCGGCCCTGGTCCGCACCCTGGTCGTGGCGAAGGGGGAGGCGGACAAGGCCACCTGGCGCCCGGCGTTGCCGGTGGCGGATTTGGCGCGCGTCGCCGTCCTGGGACGCGGCCCGGCGGCGGACGCCGTGGCGCTGGCGGCCCGCCGCGCCGGCCTGGATGTGTATGTGGTGGCGGACGCCGACGGTCTGGACCATCTGGCGCCCGCGCGCCTGGGCGGCCGTAAGATCGAAATCCTGTTCGACGCCAGCCGCGAGGATTTGGCGGCCAAGCGGGCCCTGCTGGCCGCGGCGGAGGCGGTGCTGGGCGATGATACCCTGTTGGCGCTGACGGGGCCCCGCCTGCGCGTGGGCGCGGTGGCCCAGGGCTTGTCCTGGCCGGACCGCCTGGTGGGCCTGCACCTGCCGGCCGATGGCGGCGTGGCGGAGGTGGTGGCCGGGTCCGCGACCTCGGCCCCCGCCCTGTCCATCGCCATCGACGCCGCCCGGCGCCTGGGCCGCACCCCCTTTCGGGTGGAGGACGGGGAGGGCCGTTTCCTTGGCCGGCTGTACGCGGCCTATCTGCGGGCGGCCCTGGACTTGGGCCCCACGGTTGGCGCGGCGGACGTGGACGCGGCGGCGCGCGGCGCCGGCCTGGCGGAGGGGCCTTGGTCCCTGGCCCGCCGGCTGGGATATGCCGGCGTCACCGACCTGTTGGGGGAGGAGGGGGCCGCCGCTGTCCTCGCCGCCCTGAAGCGCCCGCCGGACGACCCGCCGCCCGCCGATGCCGGGCGGCAACTGATGGCGGCGGTGCGCACCGCCATGGTCACGGCCCTGGCCGAGGGGCTGGTCAACGACGCGGCGTCCGCCGACCTCTTGGCCGTCCTGGGTTTCGGCTGGCCGGCCGCCAGTGGCGGACCGCTGGGCAGCTTCGCCCGGCGTTAGGTTCCCCCCGGATAGAAACAAAAAAGGGCCGGGCGATGCGGTCGCCCGGCCCTTTTCATCACCGGAAGCGCACCGATCAAGCGGCGCGGCGGCGGCTGTAGAAGAAGTACACGCCGAAGCCGATGACCATCCAGATGATCAGGCGCAGCCAGGTATCGCCCGGCAGGCCCGACATCAGGTAACCGCAGACCAGCACGCCCAAGGGGCAGACCAGCCAGAACAGCGGCGTCTTGAAGGGCCGTTCGGTGTCCGGCTGGGTGATGCGCAGCACCAGGACGCAGCCGCAGACGATGGCGAAGGCCAGCAGGGTGCCGATGGAAACCAGCTCACCCAGGATGTCGATGGGGAACAGGCCCGCCAGGAAGGCGGCCAGGACGCCGGTGACGACGGTGGCCACGTGAGGCGTGCGGTAGGTCGGGTGCACCTTGCCCAGCACCGGGGGCAGCAGCTTGTCGCGCGACATGGCGTACAGCACGCGGCTCTGGCCCAGCATCATGACCAGCATGACGGTGGTCAGGCCCGCCACGGCGCCCAGGTCCACCGGCAGGGCCAGCCAGTGCAGATCCTTCACCGCCTCGATGGCCACGACCACCGGGTGGGGCACGTTCAGCTCGGTGTAGGGGACCAAGCCGGTCAGCACCAGGGACATCAGGATGTACAGCACGGTGCAGAAGATCAGCGATCCCAGGATGCCGATGGGCATGTCGCGCTGGGGCCGCACCGCCTCCTGCGCCGTGGTCGAGACCGCGTCGAAGCCGATATAGGCGAAGAAGATGACGCCGGCGCCGCGCAGCACGCCGCTCCAGCCATAGTGGGAGCCCTTCTCGTCCACCACCTCGGCCGGGATCAGCGGCGACCAATGCGCCGGGACCACGTAGAACAGGCCGAAGCCGATGACCAGGAACACCACCACCAGCTTCAACAGCACGATCAGGCCGTTGACGCGGGCCGAATTGCGGATGCCCAGATACAGCAGCACGGTGATCAGGCCCACCAGCACCACGGCCGGCAGGTTCAGGATGGCGCCCGTGGTCTCAAAGTGGAAGCCGTCCTTCACCGTCAGCGGGGCGGAGGTCAAAGCTGGTGGGATGACGATGCCCACCTGTTTCAGCAGGTTCACGAAATAGCCCGACCAGCCGACCGCCACCGTGCCCGACGCGAACAGATATTCCAGCGCCAAATCCCAGCCGATGATCCAGGCCAGGAACTGGCCGACGGTGACATAGGCGTAGGTGTAGGCGCTGCCGGCCACCGGCACCATGGCCGCGAACTCGGCGTAGCACAGGCCAGCGAACAGGCAAGCGGTGGCCGCCAGCACGAAGGATAGGACGATTCCGGGGCCGGCGTACTGGGCCGCGGCCGAGCCCGTCAGGACGAAGATGCCGGCGCCGACGATGGCGCCGATGCCCAGCGCGGTCAGGTTCCATGCATTCAGGCTGCGCGCCAGGGTGGGGCGGCCTTCGTCGCCGTCATTGTCGGCGCTGGCCTCCGCAATAGTCTTTTTCGTCCAAAGGCTCAAAACCACCTCTCCCGTATCTGCCCAACCGGATGGCGGCGCTGTGCAAGCGCGTGCCGCCGGCGTGATGTGATGCCCCGCGTATTGCTTGGATGTCGATGTACCCGCTGGCGGGGGCGCTGTCACCTTAAACGGCGACCAAAAATGTTGATGGGCCAAGCTTTTCCGATGGTGCGGCCCCCGGCGGGGGTGAAGCGCGCTTGGCAGGCCATCCCGTCACACCATCCCCGCCTGGTCCACGCCTGTCCGGTTGGCCTAGTCACTTGGTGCGCGTCCCCGGTTATCCTGGATTGGTTTGAACCCGAAACGATTGCCGTTAATTGACACTCGGCGCGGCGGGGCCTGAAGATGGACCCCATGCCGCGCAGGGTCGGGGGTACGCCCGGCATGGGACCAAGGGAAGCGGCACGGACGGCATGGCAGGCCGGGTGGCGGCGGCAGGCCCCTCGAGTCTGATGGCGTCGGGCGCACCCTATGCGAATGCGCGCTTTATGGATTTGGGAACGCGTGGGTCGGCCTGATACCATTCCTGGTGCCGGGCGATGCCCCGGTCCGCTATTTGGAGTTCCCGCCGTGCGAGGCGACGCGCCCAACCCCTGGAAACGGCAGCCCGACAAGGGTCAGTTGTACACCCGCATCATCGGCGACATCCGGCAGTTGGAGCAGTCGGTGGGTGCCCTGCAGCGCACCTGCCAGATGGTGGCGCGGACCAAGGAGCTGAACGCCTTCCGCAGGCTGTGGGTGGAGGTGGGGGACACCCTGTCCTTCATCACCGTGCTGGCGTCGCGCGGGGAAAGCCTGGATGAGAGCAAGCGTCCCGCCACGCTGATCCGCCTGGCCCAACTGCGCCAGACGGTGACGGAACTGCACATCCAGTCGGTGGAGCCGGTGTTGCAGGCGATGGTGGACCGGGCTGAGCCCATGGGCCTGGGCACTGGCTATGTCATGGAAAAGTGGATCAGCCACCTGGACGTGACGGCGCAGGAGGTGGCACAGGCCGTTGCCGATCTGGAGCGATTGCACCAGGACGTGCGGCACGCCGCCCTGTTGGCGGAGACGGTGCCCGTGGGCGACGCGGCGGCCCCCTTGCTGAAGCAGGACGCGGTGGAGGCCTCGTACGAGGCGGCGGTGGCGGGCTATGGCCGCCTGGGCGGCGCTATCGCCCGGTCCCGCGCGCTGGCCCAGATCATCGTCCAGTCCGCACCCGCCCTGCGCGACTTCACCCATGACCGCCAGGAACAGACCGTCACGGCCTATCTGCGGGGCCCCGGCGATGTCGCCGCCCTGCCGGGACCAGGGGGCGGGGGCGCCATGACCGGCACGCTCTATCTGATCCGCAAGGAGGGGAAGCTCTATGTCGATCCGGAGCTGTCGTCCGACGCGGTGAAATCGTTGCGCGGCGGCGGCCTGATGGAGGATCTGTCCAAGCGGGTCGATCTGCCGCGCCACAAGCTCACCACCCTGCTGGCCGGCCGCGACGGTATCAATTTCACCTTCCTGTCCAAGCTGAAGGCGGGGGTGGAGGGCATGACCGGCGCCGGCGGCGTGAAGGTCGAGGTTCTGCAGACCTGAGCGGTCGGCAGGGGCCGCTTCTGCCATTGCCATCGCCCTCAAGGTCTGCCCCTAATCCAGCGCACCTTGCGAAGCGGTCCCGATGGTCAAGCCTGCCAGCCTTTCCCCCTCCCCAGACGACACGGTCCCCGCGGACGACGCCGACAATCCGCTGGCGCTGGATCGCCAGCTGTGTTTCGCCCTGTACCAGGCGACCAACCGCATCACCCGGGCCTATCGCCCGCTGCTAGAAGCCTTGGGCCTGACCTACCCGCAATATCTGGCGCTTATGGTGCTCTGGCAGGGGGCGCCCCCGGGGTCGTCCATGACGGTGGGGGATTTGGGGGCGCGCCTGGATCTCAACTCCGGCACCCTGACCCCCTTGCTGAAGCGCCTGGAGGCTGCCGGCCTGGTGGCCCGGCGCCGTGATCCGGAGGATGAGCGCCGCGTGCGTGTCGAGCTGACGCCGGCGGGATGGGCGCTGCGCGACAAGGCGCTGGCCATTCCCGGCGCCATGTTCTGCCGCTTTCCCATGCCCCTGGATGAGGTGACGGACCTGCGCGACCGCCTGCATCGGTTGGCGGCGGCGCTGGGCGAGGGCTGAGCCCTACTTCATGGGCACCAGCTTGACCTCGAACACCTTGGGCCAGCGCTTGCCGGTGACGAACAGCCGGTCACCTGCCGCGTCATAGGCGATGCCGTTCAGCACGTTGTCGACGTTGGGGGCCCGGCCCGACAGCGCCTCCAGCGGGGTCAGGTCGATCCAGCCGGTGACGGCGCCGGTGGTGGGGTTGATGCGGGCGATCAGGTTGGTCTGCCAGATGTTGGCCAGGATCTCGCCCTTGACGAACTCCAGCTCATTCAGGTTGCGGATGGGGTAGCCATTGTCGGTGACGGTGATGCGCCCCGTTTCCGCCAGCGTCTCCGGATCCAGGAAACGCAGTTCCGGCGTGCCGTCGCTCATGATCAGCCGGTGGCCGTCCTGGGTCAGGGCCCAGCCTTCGCCGCGATAGCGGAAGCTCTTCCGCTCTTTGAAATCGCCCAGGCCGTAGACGAAGCCGACCTCGCTGCGATAGGTCAGCTGCACCAGCCGGTCCTTCCAGTTGACGATGCCCTCGCCGAAATACTGGGACGGCAGGTCATGGCTTTGCACCACCTTGCCCGTCGCCAGTTCCACCTTGCGGACGGTGGACTGCCGTTCCAGGCCGGTGCTCTCGTACAGGAAGCCGTCCAGGTAGAAGAGGCCCTCGGTGAAGGCTTGGCTGTCGTGGGGATAGGTGCGCACCACCTCCACCCCATATTTGGCCGGCGCCACGGCCTGGGGTACCGGCTGGAACGCCGCCTGGGCCTGGGCGGCGACGGGCCAAGCCGCCGGGGACAGGGCTCCCAGGACAATAGCCATCAGCGGGGCGCGGACCAGTGGGACGCGGAGTCGGGACAAGGGCATGGGGGCGGGGCTCATGCGGAATAAGGGGCAGGGGCGTTATACGAGGGGCGGGCGCGGCCGTCGTCGGTCACGGCGCCGCGGCGGTGTCGGCCAGGGGATTTGGCGGTTCCTCCGACGGGGCGTCGCCCTCGGCCGGGACGTCAGGCTTCAGGCCCTGGCCCGTCACCTCGATGCCCCATTCCTCCACCAGCGCCTGGCGTTGCTCATCCAGCTCCCGGATTTTGGCCTGGTCACGGGCGACGGCCCAGCCGGCCACCAGGGGCGGTATGCCGAAATAGAGCAGCCAGCCCACGCCAGCGGCGGAATACATGACCAGCCAGGTCACGGGCTGGACCAGCAGGCCGGCGGCATAGTCCATGGTGTGGCCATGCTGCCAAAGCTGGATGCAGAAGGGCATGACGCCGCACAGGTTCAGGCCACCCACGGTCACCGCCGCGGGCTTGTCCGGGTCGCGGTCGACAATCCACGCCACCAGCGTGGGGATCATGCCGATGACGGTCAGCACCGAGGTGGGCAGCACCAGCGCGCCCAGGGGCAGCAGCAGCACGGCGGCGGCCAGCAGGCCGCCATAGCTGCGGCGTCGGGGGGATGAGGCGCTGTTCATGGCACCACCCTGGCTCACTTCACGCCCGCCATCAAGGTGACGATCAAGGCCAGGCCGGCCAGGGAGATGCCGCTGGCCACCATGGCGGCCACCCGCTTGCCCTTGGACACGGCGACGTCGCTGCGGTCGCCCAGTGTTTCCTCGATTTTGCTAATGCGGGCCGTCAGGCTTTCATGCCGGCGCATCGCGTCCAGGAAGCCATGGTGGTCCTGGGTCAGGGCCTTGGGGTCGTCGACGATGCTGAGCAGGATGTCCAGCACGCCCTCGCGTGCCGCCTTCTGCGCCGCCACGCGCACCTCCTCCCGCTTTTTCAGGTTGCGGAAGCGCTTGAACGACGGTTCCAGGATGCTGGTCATCCACAGGGCCAAGCCTGGAACCTTGGGCGGGCCCGCCCGGCGCTGGGTGTCGGCCAGGATGGCCAGCACCCCCACCGGCCGCCGCGCCGACTCCGCCGCCAGCGTGGCCAGCAGGCGCTCGTTCAACTTGGGATTGCGGGTGGCGACGAAGGCGGCGACATGGCGGTCCATGGGGTCCCGTCCCGGGCCGGCGCCTGCGCCCACCACGTCCAGCGCCGCCATCAGGTCACCCAGCGTCAGGGGGTAATCGTCGGCCACGGCCGGGCTGAGGCAGGGCGCCACCTGGTTCAGGCCGTACAGCGCGCGCTCGATGCCGAATCCGGGGCTGGTGTTCTCCAGCACGGCGCGCACCGCGTCGAACTGCTGGATCATCAGCACCTGCTCGGCCTTGTATTCCGATTGCACGCTGATCCAGAAGGCCGGCAACTGGCCCACGATCATCTCCGCCAGGGCCTGGCCGCCCTCCCCGGTGGCCAGGGCCTCGGCCAGGGCGGTGCCGAAGCCGTCCGGCATGATGGCCCGGCCCTTGTAGCGCAGGGGGCCTGGGGGATCGAGGGCGGTGCAGACGCGCGACACCAGCCGCTCCTCCACGTTGGAGGCGCGGCCGCCCGAGGTGGCGGTGCGGATGGCGTTGGCCACGGCTTCCGCCCGTGGCTCGTCATTCAGGGACCGGCGCAGCCAGCGATCCAACTCCCCGCGCTCGATCACCTGGGCGGCGGCGACGGGGGATTTGGAAAAGGCCCAGGCCGCACCCCGGACGTGCCAGATTTCCCGACCCTGGAATTCCATGGGGCGCGGTGCCCGCTTAGGCAGCTGCGCCTGCTTGGGGCTGAGGCGGCGCCCTTGCATCCACATGTCCAGGTCGTTCAGGGTCCAGCGCTGGCGGGCGTCGTCGGTGATCAGGCCGCGCAGCGGCTCCACCAGCGACTGCGGGATGCGCACGCCCGACGTCAGCGCCGAATACGTGCCCCTGTCCATGCGCGCCTGCAGCAGCGTCTGGTCGTCCAGCCCCCGGCCGGGTGCGCGCCCCAGGTATAGGGTCAGCAGGGTCACGCCCAGGGCGTACAGGTCGTCGGCGATGGTGCCGTTGCCCCGGCCGGCGCGGTCGGCCAACGCGCGCTCCAGCGGCTCGAACACCAGGGGCTGGGCATAGCCGGGGGGCAGGCTGACACAATCGCCGAGAACCACCGCCGCCGCCGCCGATTTGCGGATGAACAGGTTGGTGGGGTTGAGCGCGCCACAGCTCAAGCTGCGCTGGGCGATGTCGCGCAACACGGCGGTCAGCTGCGGCAACACCACCCGCACCAGCGCGTCGTCGGCGATGCCCTCGATGACGTCGTCCAACCGTTCCATGATGCGGCGGCCGGAGGGCCGCTCGAACACGCAAACGAAGCGGCGTCGATGTTCGGGCGTCCAATCGACCACACCCCAGTCCATGAGGTGCAGCAGGTTGTTGTTGTCGATGGCGCGAAAGCTGCTCATCGCCTCGATGCGCGGCGGCACGGGCTGTTCGCAGACGATGGCGAACAGCTCCGTCTTTTTTTCGCGCATGCGGTGGCACAGATAGGCGCGGCCGCCCGGCATGTCGAAGGCGGGCAGGGGGGCGCTGGGCTGGATCTCCGCCCGGCCGCCCAGGTCGACAGGGCCCAGGTCGGGAACCGGAAACTCTCTATTCGCCGCCGCCATCACACCCCATCCGGCCGGCGCCCGGCCAACCTCTCGCCCTCCGACCGCGCCCCCGCGTCCGGCATTCCCGATCATGCCCCATGGCGGGGGCGGCGAACAAGCCGGCTGGCCGGAATAGACAATCGGATCAAAGCCATTGGCCTAACGGCCGTCCTGTCCGCGCCGGGCCGTCGGCTGAAGGGCTCCTGACTGATTCCCAAGGCGGATTGCGATGGATCAATACCCCCGGCGCGGCGGCAGGCGCATGATGTCTGGCACATACCGTCCGGTGGCAACATCGTTGCCCTGCTAAACCACAGGGTTGATACTGCGTCCCGCTGATGCGCGAAATCGGGACCCTACTGATCAGGATGCCTTTCTTATGCTGTTTTCTGGCGATGATTCTTCCAGCGGCGTGGCTGCGCCTGCGGGCGAGGGCACCTTCGCCGTGGAGCGTCGCTGGCGGCCCCTGGTGCTGGTCGTCACCTTGGCCGCCCTATCCTTCGCCGGCCTGTTCGCCGCCGGCCTGGGGCGGGAAAACGGCATGGGCACGCCCCTGGTCATGGCACTGGGGGCCCTGGGCATCGTTGCCGGCCTGACGCTGGCGGCCCTGGTGCATGGGCGCGTGCGCCGGCATGAGGTGTTGCGCAGCCAGGTACGCCAGCGCACCTGGGAACTGGAACAGGCCCGCCACCTGGCCGAGGAACAGGCGGGCGCGCTGGCCGCCACCATCCGCGACCTGCGCGTCGCCGCGCGGGTGATCGAGCATAGTGTCGACGGCATCATCGTCACCGACGCCGACAACCGCATCGTCCTGGTCAACCGCGCCTTCACCGAAATCTCCGGCTACGCGGCCGATGAGGTGATGGGCCAGGACCCCCGCCTGTTGAACTCGGGCCGCCAGGGGCCGGAGTTCTACCGGGTGATGTGGCGCGCCTTGCGGGATGAGGGCAGCTGGACCGGCGAGATCTGGAACCGGCGCAAGGACGGCACCCTTTATCCCGAATGGCTGCGCATCACCCTGCTGCGGGATGAGGCGGGCGCCATCACCCACCACATCGCCGTCTTCAGCGACCTGACCGCCAAGAAGGAGGCGGAGGAGCGCAACCGTCATCTCTCCTATCATGATCCGCTGACGGGCCTGGCCAACCGCGCGCTGCTCATCGGCCGGGTGCGGCTGGCCCTGGCCAACGGTCGCCGCACGGGGGAGCCGGTGGCCCTGCTGCTGCTGGATCTGGATCATTTCAAGCTGCTGAACGACACCCGCGGCCATCCGACGGGGGACGCCGCCATCATCGCGGCGGGAGAGCGCATCCGGCGCACGGTGCGGCCGGGCGATACCGTGGCCCGCCTGGGCGGGGACGAGTTCGCCGTCATCCTCACCGGGCTGTCGCAGGGAAGCACGCCCCTGACCGGCGCCGACAGGCGGGAGGAAGCGCTGGCCGCCGTCGGCCAGGTGGCTGAGCGGCTGGTCGCCGCCTTCCAACAGCCACTGATGCTGGAGGGCAACGGCGGCGGGGAGGTGCGGCTGGCTTGTTCTGTCGGCGTGGCCGTGGCCCCCGCCGATGGCGACACGTGGGAGGCTTTGCTGCGCCATGCCGACGTGGCGCTGTATGCCGCCAAGCACGCCGGCCGCGACCGCTATCACTTCTTCACGCCCGAGATTGGCGACCGGGTGCGCGACCGCACCTGGATCGAGGAGGGCTTGCGCCTTTCCCTGGGGGTGGCCTCTGGCGGGGGCGACGATGCCGAGGTGCAGGGGTTCAGCCTGGCCTACCAGCCGCAATACCGGCCCGCCGCCCACGGCGGGGCCGGTGTTCTGATGGGGGCGGAGGCGCTGTTGCGCTGGAACCATCCAGAGGATTTGAGCCCCGTGTCGCCCGCCCGCTTCATCCCGGTGGCGGAGGAGACGGGCCTGATCGTGCCGCTGGGCGACTGGGTGTTCCGCACGGCCTGCCGCACCGCGCGCAAGGTGCGGGAGCGGGGGGTGGTGGGTTTCAAGATGGCGGTCAACCTGTCGGCGGTGCAACTGCGCGACAAGGGCTGTGGCGAGCGCCTGCTGCAAATCCTGACGGAGGAGGGCTGCACCCCCGCCGACATCGCGCTGGAGATCACGGAAAGCGCCCTGATGGGCGATGCCGAGGGCAACCTGCAGGCGGTGCATGAGCTGCGCGCCAATGGCTTCCGCTTCGCCATCGACGATTTCGGCACCGGCTATTCCTCGCTGGCCTACCTGCGCAAGTTCGCCGCCGCCTATGTGAAGATCGACAAGTCCTTCGTCGACGGCCTGCCCGGCGATGACGCCAGCCGCCAGATCGTGGCCGCCGTCATCGCCATGGCCCACCATCTGGGCCTGGAAACCATCGCCGAGGGCATCGAAACCCAGCCGCAGCTGGACTGCCTGCACGAGCTAGGCTGCGACATCATCCAGGGCTATTTGCTGGGCCGCCCCATGCCGGAGGCGCAGCTCATGGCGCTGCTGGCGCCGGCGACGGCCCCCGTCTAATACCCAGCGGCACGAGACAGTGGCTCGTGCCGCTGTAGGCCCCGAACGGGGCTGCCGGAGCGAGCACCGTAGGGCGCAGCGAGGACAAGCCTAGGCGGACGGATGTCCGCCGCCCGGCGACTGAGGGAGCCTTTGAACGGTCACGTTCAAAGGCCGCGCGTATAATTGCCCAAATCGACCCCAGCCTTCCAGTCGGTGCCGGCCTTGTAGATGCCCAGGCGCTTCATCTCGGTGGTGAAGCCCTCCCAGCGGGCGGCGGTCATGCGGCCGATGGCGTCGGGGCCGGTGGCATTGGAACCGGCCGGTGTGCCCTCCACGATGCCGTTGTCCACCAGGGCCTTGCGGCCATAGGCCAGGGTCTCCGCGTCCATATCGGGGTTGGACTTGCGGATCAGGGCGTCGGCGGCGGCCGCGTCGCCGTGCAGGTAGTGGCGCCAGCCCTCCGCCGTGGCGGCGACGAAGGCCTTCACCGCCGCCGGATGGGCCTGGATATAGGCGTCGTTGAACATCACCAGGCCGCTGTAGCCGTCATAGCCCTGGTCGGCCAGCAGGAAAACCTTCACGTCCGCCCCGGCCTTCTTGGCGATCAGCGGCTCGCTGGTGACATAGCCCTGGGCCGCCGCGGCGGGGGTGGTGAGGAAGGGCGCCAGGCTGCCGGTGTAGCGGCGGATCTGGCCGTCCTCATAGGGGTACTTGCTCTTCAGCCAGCGCCACAGGGTGTTGATGCTGGGATCGCCCAGGAAGATGGGGCGGCCCTTCAGGTCCGCCAGGCTGGTGGTGTTCTGGGCGTGCGCCATCAGGATGGTGGGGTCCTTCTGGAACATGGACGCCACCGCCTTCACCTTGGCGCCCGCCTCCACCAGGTTCAGCACGTAGAAGGCGTTGGAGCCGATGGTGCCGTCGATCTTGCCGGCGGCCAGCATCTGCTGCGCGCTCATCCCTGGGCCGCCGGGCACGATGGTCACGTCCAGCCCGGCCTTCTGGTACAGGCCCTCCGCCACCGCCTGGAAATAGCCGCCATGCTCGGCCTCCGCCTGCCAGTCCAGCATGAACACCAGCTTCTCGGCGGCGCGGGCCGGGTGGCTCAGGACCGGGGCGGTCAACAGGGCGGCCAGCGCCAGGCCGGCCTTCAGCAGGGCGCGGCGGGGGTGACGGGCAGGCATGGGGGCTCCCTCATCTCTCTCGATGGTCGACGGGGGCGGAGCATACCCACAGACGCCAGGGGACGGAAGCGGTGGCGGGATTTGCGGCTTGCGGCCAGGGAAGGCGGCCCTATAAGACTCAAGGGTGATTAACCCCTTGCTCTGGAAAGCCGTCCCCGACCATGCCGTGCCGCCCCTCCTTTCGCCGGAACGCCTATGCCTGCGCGGAGGGCCGGTCATGAGCCGCTGGCTGTTGGTGACGGGCGGGGCCAAGCGCCTGGGCCGCCTGATCGCGCTGACGGCGGCGGGGGCGGGCTGGGACGTCGCCCTGCATTGCCATGCCTCGGCGGAGACCGCCGAGGCCACGGCGGATGAGGTGCGGGCGCTGGGTCGGCGCGCCGTGGTGGTGCGGGCCGATCTGGCCGATCCCGCCCAGGTGGAAACCCTGCTGCCCCAGGCGGCCAGCGCCGCCGGCCAGGCCATCCAGGGCCTGGTCAACTCCGCCTCGCTCTTCGAATGGGATGACGCCGCCAGCCTGACGGCGCCGGGATTCCTGACGCACCAGACGGTCAACACCCTGGCGCCGGTGCTGCTGATCCGCGCCTTGCACCAAGGGCTGGTGGTGGAAGGGGCGGAACGGCGCGGCGCGGTGGTCAACATCCTGGATTTCAAGCTGGCCAATCCCAACCCGGACCACCTGTCCTACACCCTGTCCAAGTACGCGCTGGCCGGGGCCTCGCGCGTGCTGGCCCGCGCCCTGGCGCCCACCGTGCGGGTCAACACCGTCTCCCCCGGCTATGTCCTGCCGGCCCCCGGCCAGGACGAGGCGGAGTTCCAGCGCCTGAGCCGCCGCAACCCCCTGGACCGTGCGCCCGACGCGCAGCAGGTGGCCGACGCCGTGGTCTTCCTGCTGAACCACGACACCATCACCGACCAGGACATCGCCGTCGATTGCGGCCTGCATTTCCTGAGCCTGGCGCGCGACATCGGCATCGCCTGACGGGCACGCCGTAGGGCCCGCCGCACTGGTGCCGTCGCTCAATCTGATATGTCTGGAGAAGGGGAACGGATGGTGGGCGCGGTAGGGATTGAACCTACGACCCCCGCCGTGTGAAGGCGATGCTCTCCCGCTGAGCTACGCGCCCATCCGTCCGGGCTGTGCCAGCCTCTGCTGGCGGCAACATGATCTAAGGCATTGATCATGTTGGTTTCGACGAATGGTGGGCGCGGTAGGGATTGAACCTACGACCCCCGCCGTGTGAAGGCGATGCTCTCCCGCTGAGCTACGCGCCCATCCGTCGTGGGGGCGGTTTGTAGAGGGATGGGGGGCTGGTGTCAATATGCTTGTTCGGGGCCGATGATAAATCCATTCTGGTGCCGTCCCGGGGACCGGTCGGGTGCTGGGACAGGGGTTTCTGAGGGAAGGAATGGGTATGCGCGTCGCCTTGTGCCTGAGCGGCCAGCCGCGGACCTGGCGTCATTGCATCGACAGCCTGTACCGCTTCGTGGCCGGCCACGAGGTCACCACCTTCCTGCATCTGTGGGATGAGGTGCCGGCGGAGGAGCGGACGGAGATGCTGGCCGCCTATCAGCCGGCCGCGCATCTGGTGACGGCGCGTCCGCCCTTCGCGGCTGAGAAGCGGCGCATGGCGGAGCGCTGGCACTACCGCCCGCCCTTTTCCATCTTCGACATGTTCCACGCCGTGCAGCAGGTCCTGACCCTGGCGCTGGGCCATAAGGGGGCGGACGGCAAGGCGGCCCCCTTCGACGCCATCATCCGGGTGCGCTATGACAGCCGCTTCGACGACACCCTGCCGGATGACTGGTTCCGCACCCCCGGGCTGATCACCCCCGACAGCTGGTCCCCGCCCGCCGGGTACAACGACCAGTTCGCGTTCGGCCGTCCGCCCTTCATGCGCCTCTACGCCGCCTTCGCCACCTGGCTGCCCCGGGGGATGGAGGGGCATGAGCGGCCGGTGTTCCAGCCGGAGGTGGTGCTGCGGCATTACCTGGACCGCGTGGCCATGGTGCCCGTGCGCCAGGCGCCGCTGCGCATCACCCTGCTGCGCGAGGGGCAGGAGGATGTGCCCTTCGACAAGCTGACGGACCTGCCCATGGTCCACGCCCAGAAGGCCGCCGCCTGGAAGCAGTACGCGGTCGAGGGCCTGCCGCCGGAGCTGGTGGAAAAGCTGGACTTCTCCCATTACGCCGAGGCGCCGCTGGTGGTGGACCAGCAACTGGAGGCCCTGCTGGCCCCCATGGGGGAGGAGGCGCGACACGCCCTGCTGCGGTCCCCCTGGGCCGAGCGCATCGTGGCCGTGGACTCCTTCCTGGCCGCCCAGGTGTCGCAACGCTCCGGCAACGGCACCCTGACGGGAGAGGAATATGAGCGGCTGCGCCTGCTGTGCGCCGGCCTGATCTACCGCATGCCCCGGGACAGCATGATGGACCCGGATTCCGCCATCCTGCACGTGCTGTCCTGCAACGTGGTCGACGCCACGCGGGTTTCCGAATGGCTGAACGTGGTGGGCGATCCGGGGCGGGCGGCGCTGCAGCGCCGGCTGACGCGCCTGACCATCCTGGCGGCGGCCATCGCCCACGCCGACCCCTTCGAGCAGGACTTCCGCCTGGGCTGGCGCCTGAACTGAGCCGTCAGGGGGCCGGCTCCACCAGCGGCGCCAGGCTGCGCAGTGCGGCCAGCGCGTCGGGCGTGTCCACGTCCAGGTGAACGCCGTCCTCGGCCGGCACCTCCGCCACGCGGTCGGCATGAAGCGCCAGCAGCCCGCGGGCACCCTGGTCGCCGCTGATCCCGGCCATGGCGGGAACCAGGTTCGCCGGCCACAGCACGGGATTGCCGCGCCGCCCGTCCGCCACCGGCGCCACGATGGCACCGCCACGCTCTTGCCGGAACCGCGCCAGCAGCCGGCGCTGCAGATCCGCAGTGACGCGCGGCATGTCGCCCAGGCACACCAGCACGCCCGCCGCATCGGCGTCCAGGCCGGCCAAGCCGGCCTTGAGGGAAGCGCTGAGCCCCGCCGCGTGGTCTGGCGCCTCGATGAAGCGGACCGCCAGCCCGGCCAGGGCGGCCCGCACCTCGGCCGCCTGGTGGCCCAGCACCACCGTGACCCGGCCCGGGTTCGCCGCCAGCGCCGCCGTCACCGCGTGCCACACCAGCGGGCGCCCGGCGTAGTCGGCCAACAGCTTGTTGCTGCCCATGCGCCGCGCGGACCCCGCCGCCAGCACCAGGGTGGTGACGGGGGCTACCGCCGCGTCGGCAGTCGGCGGCGCCGCGCGCTGGCGTGGCATGGGGCGGCTGGGGATGTCCGTCAGCAGGCCGCCGACGCCCATGCCCATGATGTCGTCCGGCGTGACCTCCACCCCGGCGGCGATGCGCTGCAGGATCCAGTCGAAGCCGTTGACGCGGGGCGAGCGGGCGCAGCCCGGCAGGCCCAGCACCGGCACACCGTGCAACCGGGCCAGTAGCATCAGGTTGCCCGGGTCCACCGGCATGCCGAAATGCAGCACCTGGCCGCCCGCGCCCTCGATGCCGGCCGGCAGGACGTCGCGCCGGTCGGTGATGGCGGAGGCGCCGATGACCAGCAGCAGGTCAAGGTTCTGGCCCGCAAGCGCCTCCAGCGCTCCGGCCACGGACGCCGCGTCATGGGCCGTGCGCCGTTCGGCCACCAAGGTCCCGCCCACCTGGGCCAGGCGGGCGGCGGTGACGCCGGCGGTCTTGTCCAGGGTGACGGCCTTCAGGCCGGGCAGGCGGGTCTGCACCAGGCCGGCGCGGACGCCGCGCCAGGGGGCCAGGCGGAGGATGGGGCCGGCATCGCCGGCATCATCCGTGGCCACCTCAGCCACGCGGATCAGCAAGTCCGCCGGCACGGCGAAGGGGATGATCTTGACGGTGGCGGCCATGGCGCCCGCCTCCAGGGGCGTATGCGCGGCGACGGTGGCGACCGTCACCGCCTCATGCACCCGGTTCAGGCGGTTGAGGCGCGCGGCATCCACCAGCAGCAGCCCGGCGCGCTCCGCCATCAGGTTGACGCGGCCGGTGGTGGCCCGCGTCAGGGCCAGTCCGGGGCCGGCGATGGCGCCGGCCACCCGGGAGGCCGCCGCATCCTCCCCCACGTCGCCCGTTTCCAGCCGCACAGCAACCACCTCGGTCACGCCGGCGGCGGTCAGGTCCGCGAGATCGGCCTGCGTCAGCCGCTGTCCCTTGGGATAGCGCAGCGCCCCTGCCTTCAGGCTATGGGCCAGCACGGCCCCCTCGGCATCGGCGACGGGCAGGGGGCCGAACAGCATGGGCGTCAGCGCCCCGCGCCGGCGCGTTCGGCCTTGGCGCCGCGCAGGGCCAGGGTCACCTGCGCCAGGATGGACACCGCGATCTCCGCCGGAGTCACGGCGCCGATGTCCAGGCCGACGGGGCCCTGGATGCGTTCCAGCGCCGTGGGGCCGAAGTCGGCCATGCGTTCCAGCCGCCGCTGATGGGTCTTGCGGCTGCCCAGGGCGCCGATGAAGAAGGCGTCGCTTTCCAGGGCCGCGCGCAGGGCCGGTTCGTCCAGCTTGGCGTCGTGGGTCAGGGTGACCACGGCGGTGCGCCGGTCGGGCGCCAGGGCCGCCACGGCGTCATCCGGCCATTCCCGCACCAGCGTGACGCCAGCGGCGTCGGGGAAGCGGGCGGCGCTGGCGAAGGCGACGCGCGGGTCCACCACAATCACCTCATAACCGGCCAGGCGGGCCATGGGCGCCAGCGCCTGGGCGATATGCACCGCCCCCACCAGGACCAGGCGCAGGGGCGGGTTCCACACCTGCGCGAACCATTCCCCGTCCATGTCCTCCCCCTCCGGGTCCTCTCCTTCTGGGGCCCGGGGGGTGATGAGGGTGGAGCGGTCGCGGGCGATAGCATCGAGCACCTGGGCGCGGATGTCGTCGGGCAGGGCGGTTTCGCCCTGCTGGCGGTCGGCCTCCACCAAGGTCTGCTGTCCCGTGGCGAGGTCGGTCACCAGGGCGGCCGGCCGCTTGGCATCCGCGGCGGCCAACAGGGCGGAAAGCAGCCGCCGGCGGGTGGCGCCGTGGCCAGGGCCGACGGGGGCCACGTAGATGCGCACGGTGCCACCGCAGGCCAGCCCGACCTCCCACGCCCGCTCATCGGGCACGCCGAAGGTCAGCAGCCGCGGCTCCCCATCCTCCAGGGCGCGCAAGGCCTCTTCCACCACCGCGCCCTCGACGCAGCCGCCGGAGACGGAGCCGATCATGGTGCCCGCGGCGTCCACCGCCAGCTTGCTGCCCACCGGCCGGGGGGAGGAGCCCCAGGTGGCGATGACGGTGGCGATGGCCGCCGGGCGCCCCTGGGCCAGCCAGCCCTCGACCGTGCGCAGGATGGACAGCTCGTCCACCGGCGCGTTGACGGTGAACGGAATAAGGGGGGCGGACGGATCAGCGGTCATGGACACCAACGCATGGGACACCATTACGGGACCTGGGCTGCTGCATTGTCGATGGCGACATGCCCAGTCTTCCCCAGATAAGGGGTGTGGGGGTACTTTGCCAGCGCGGACATTGTGGGCGGATACGGATTCCAGCAGACCGTACTTTGGTGGTGTTGCGCGGATAAATCGTAAGTCCTACGGTGTCTTCATCCTGTCACGCGTGCGGGGCTTGGCCATGATGTGCGGCGAGATGCGGTATTCTTCTAAGATTGTCCTGGTTCTCCTGGGGGCGCTTGCAGGGCTGGTGGTCGCCATGGGCCTGTCCGGCCTGATCCTGACCGCGGTGTGGGGGGACGCTGTACCCCCGTCCTGTGTGGCCGGTGGTGGCCTGTTGCTGTTCCAGGCGGCAGCCACCGCCATCCTTTACTGGCGTCGTATCCGTGGGGCGCGGCGTGCGGGGCAGTTGGTGTCCACCCGGGCTACGCGCGGTGTGCGCCTCATGGGGGCGGAGGCCGCCTTTTTGCCGGTCATCATTTGTGTGCCGGCCATGGCGACGGGGCGTGGCGCGTCGTTTCAGGAGTGGACGCCGCTCCTCCTGACGTTGCTGGCCGCCGGCTTGCTGGTCATGCTGGCCGCCTTCCGCCTGACGCGGGCAGAGCCCTGAGCGGCCCGCTCGCCTAGCGGATCAGCACGATCAGCAGCAGCAGGACCAGGACCAGCAGCGGGATCCAGATCATGGGGCGCAGACCGGCATGGGTGACCGGGTGCGCCACTGTGGGCGCCGGTTGGGCGTCATCGGGCGCCGCTGCCGGAGACACCGGTTCAGGGGGAGGGAAATGCCGGCCGATCCCAGCGCCTCCGCCTCCGTCGGCCGCACCTGATGCTCGATGGCGCGGGCGTGGGCTTCCGGCTCCAGGGGCAGGGTGGCAGGTTCGGGGGCGGCCTCGGACGCGGCCTCTGACTGGGCGGCTATGACCAGGGACGGCGCCATGGCCTCGCTCAGCGGCGCCATCTCGACCAGCGGGATGGACTCCGCCGGCACCGCTTCGGAAATGGCGGCGGCGTCGACGGCAGGTTCGGCCAGGGCCACATCCGCGACCAGGGCGGCGTTCGGGCCGCTCGCGGCCTCCAAGAGAGCCGCCAGGTGGGCGAAGAAGGCGCGGGTGTCCTCCTCGGCGCCCACGTCGATCTCCGCGTCGAAGGCCAGGCGCGTCCGGCCGTCGTCGGCGACGGCCAGCCGAACCCGTGCCCGTTGGCCGTCACCGTTCAGGACGCAGGCATGGGGCGGTTCCAGGTCCGACAGGGTGAGGGTGCTGGAATATCCCGGCGGCACGCTTTGCCGCAGCACCTCGGCGTCGGTCAACGCCGCCCACACCCGGTCCTGCGGGGCCGCGATCAAATATTCGCCGGTAAAGTCCATGGGGGACGTCCTTATTCTGCCAATTCCCGCGACCGTACTGGGCAGGCGCCTTTGGGGCAAGTGTCTGGAAAGCCGCGCGTTCCGGCATCATGGGGCCTGGTGGTGGCGGCGTGCTGGCGGATGCCTGACCATTTGGCATAGGCTTCATTGCGCCGTGTCGGCAAAAACACCCTATTTTCATTGCCGAACGGAAAGGGCGATCTTCGACAAAGGCAATAACCGCGAGGGTGATCTTGGCCTAATGACGGGAGCGTTGTGGCCTCTATTAGGGGAAGTCTGTCCTTCCCTTGAGATCCGATTCGATTCGCGGTAGGGTGGTGTATTATGATCATGATACCGCCGCCCCCTGTCCTGGACCTCAGCCCCGCCCACCCCCCGGCGGCGTCGCTGCATGTCGACCGGGTGGACGCGGTGCAGGAGCGTGAGGCGCGGCAGCGGGACCGCCGTCGCCGCACGCCCGCTGAGGCGGGGCAGCGTCATGGCCGCTCCCTCTTCGATGACATCGTGGATGAGGCCGACCCCACCGGCGCCCTGGAACCCCACCATGAGGAACGGCTGCGCCAGAACCTGCGCGGCCTCGTCCGCAGCGGGGCCCCGGTGGCGCCACCGGCCCCGGGCCAGGAACTGGCGCATGTGGTGGACCATCTCGCCCCCCAGCATGCGGAACTGAGCGATGCCGAGCGGCTGGAGAACGCCCGCCTAGCCGACGCCCTGCGCCAATGTCTGGCGGTGCACAGTGACGGTGCCCGCAAGATCGCCAGCTATCTGCAGGCCCTGTTGGCCCAGAACGGTGAGATCCATCATGTGGAACTCACCGTCTGACACGACCGCTTGGCGTGGGGCCGTCCGACTGGGCGTCAGCTGGTGCGCCGGGCGCCCAGGGGCAGGCTCAGCAGCGCCTCGCGCCGTTGTTCCTGCCGCAGGCTGAGGTGACGGACCGCCAACAGGTCGCGCTGCGCCACCAGGCCCACCAAACGGCCGCTGTCCCGTGACAGGACGGGCAGGCGGCTGTGGTCGGTGGCCCCCATGCGGTCGGCCACCCGCCCCACCAACTCGTCATCATAGGCGACGGCCACCGATCCATGGGCGCATTGGTCGCCCAGCGTCCAGCCCTTTCCGGCCGCGCCTTCCTTGTCCCACTGCCCATCCCTGGCCCAGCGCAGCGCATCGGTGCGCGACGCCATGCCCACCACCTGGCCGTCGGCGTCCACCACCGGATAGCTGCGGTGCCGGGTCCTGGGCGCCTGTCCGTCCTCCTCGGGTCCGGTGAAGAACGCCAGCGCGTCGGTCAGGGGCATGGCGGCCGGCAGGGTGTCCACCGGTTGGGCCATCACCTGGGCCACACGCATGGTCTCGAACGGGTCGACGGCGTATTCGCGCACGATGTGATGCCCGCGCCGGGCCACCTTCTCGGTGAGGATGGAGCGTTTCAGCAGCAGCACCGTGGTGCCGTGCGACAGGGCGCAGGCGATGGCGAGCGGCAGCAGCGCACCGACGTCGTGCGACAGTTCCAGGGCGAAAATCATGGCGGTCAGCGGGGCCCGCATGGTGCCGCCCATCATGGCCGCCATGCCCACCAGCGCCCACTCGCCAGCCTCGCCCATGGGCGCCACGGCGCCGAACAGGGCGCCCAGCGCGCCGCCCATCATCAGTAGGGGCGCCAGCACCCCGCCCGACGTGCCGGACCCCAGCGCCACCGACCAGATCACCGCCTTCACCGCCACCAGCGTGAGGGCGGAGGCCGGGGGGATTTGCCCGTGCAGCAGCCCGGCGATGTTGTCATAGCCTACGCCCAGCGCGCGCGGGTCGATCAGGCCGCCCAGGCCGATGA
Organism: Nitrospirillum karajorum; assembly: GCF_036348415.1. Taxonomy (NCBI): domain Bacteria; kingdom Pseudomonadati; phylum Pseudomonadota; class Alphaproteobacteria; order Rhodospirillales; family Azospirillaceae; genus Nitrospirillum; species Nitrospirillum karajorum. The sequence goes on along the minus strand of NZ_JAZBQB010000001.1, from coordinate 198,049 downwards.
ACACGCCGCCGATCATGGGCCACCACATCCAATGCAGGGGCAGGCGGCCGAACAGGTCCTCGAACCCGTAGACCAGGCTGGTCAGAAGGCCGGAGCCCAGGCCCGCCAGCACGCCCAGCACGGCGCACAGGGCCAGGCCCGTCGCCGGCAGCGCGGCGCTGTCGGCCAGGGGAAACAGCGGGCCGGCGCCCAGCAGGGCGGGCCGGCAGGCGGCCGCCACGGCGGCGGCGATGGCCACCGGGATGAAGCTGCGCGGCTTCCACTCGAACAGCAGCAGTTCCACGGCCAGCAGCATGGCCGCCACCGGGGTGCCGAAGGTGGCGCTCATGCCGGCGGCGGCACCCGCCACCAGCAGGGTTTTGCGCTCCGCATCCGTCAGATGGAAGAACTGCGCAAAAAGGGAACCGATGGCGCCGCCCGTCATGATGATGGGCCCCTCGGCGCCGAACGGCCCGCCGCTGCCAATCGAGATGGCCGAGGACAGGGGCTTCAGCAGCGCCACCTTGGGCTGGATGCGACTGCGGCCCACCAGGATGGCCTCCATGGCCTCCGGGATGCCGTGTCCCCGGATCTTCTCGCTGCCGTAACGCGCCATCAGTCCGATGATCAGGCAGCCGACGACGGGCACCAGGGGCATGAAGGGCCCCCAGATGCTTTGGGCGATCACGGCCGGCGCGGTGCTGAGCCGCCCGAAGTAGAACAGGTTGGTGGCAAGGTCGATCAGGCGCAGCAGCACCCAGGCGGTGCCCGCCCCGGCGGCCCCCACCACCCCGGCCATGGCCATCAGCATCAGCAGCCGCCGGTCGGCGCTGAAATCGCCCAACACGTGGTCCTGGGTCACAGGGTCCTGGGGCGTCTTGGTGGCCTCCTGCGGCGCGGCCGGGCGCGCCTCACCGGGCTGGCCGCCCAACAGCAAATCATTCGCCATCGCATCAACAACCGTTAAAAAGGGGAAAGCCGGACCCGCCGGCCGATGGCTTGAATATATCGTATTGCGATATTTATGAAGAGGCCATCCGACAGTGCTGTATTGCGTCCCGACTGCAGGAGTGGCCCCCCATGCCCGATACCGTGGAATCCCTCGAAAAGGCGGACTATGAGCTGCTGGCGGAGTTCCGGCACATGCTGCGCTGTTTCCTGTCCTTCAGTGAGGACGCGGCGGCGGAGGCCGGGCTGACGGCGCAGCAGCATCAGGCGCTGTTGGCCATCAAGGGCTATCCCGGTCGCGACCATGTGACGGTGGGGGAACTGGCGGACCGGCTGTGCGTGCGCCCGCACAGCGCCGTGGGCCTGATCGACCGCCTGGAAAGCCATGGCTGGGTGCGCCGGGCCCCGGGGCCGGAAGACCGGCGCCAAGTGGTCATCAGCCTGACCCCGGCGGCGGAGGATTCTGTTGGCCGGCCTGTCGCGGGTGCACCGGGACGAAATCCGCCGCCTGTCCCCCCTGTTGCGCACCCTGTTCGACCGGCTGGAGGGTTAAGGGACGCGCGCCCGCAATTCAGCGGCAAAGCTGTAGATCTGCACCAGATAGCCGTCCAGGTCGCGCATGAATGCGGACGGGTAGGGCGTATCCATGTCGCGCCGTTCCAGCAGTTGGCCACCAGCGGCCAGCCATTCTTGTACCAGGCCTTCCACCTCTGCCGGCTCGTCCACCTCTATGCCCAGATGGTCGATGCCACCCAGGCTGCCGACAGGGCCCGTGGGGCCGGTGTCATATTCCCGCGTCTCTTTCCGATCGGTCAGGTTCATGACATAGCGCAGGCCGGGGGCGGCCAAGGTGATGGTGTGGGGCTCCGTCCGCACCCGGGCCAGACCCATGATGCGCTGGTAGAAGGTGGCGGCGCGGTCAATGTCGGTCACGACCAGCACGATGTGGCGAAAGCCCAATGAGGCGGCCATCGGCATCCCCCTAAACGGCGCGGGTGAGGGTGATGGCGTGCTCGGGGCAGGCGGCCACGCACAGGCCGCAGGCCCGGCACTGGTCCGCCCGCACGGCGAAGGCCTGGTGATAGCCGTGGAAGAAGCCCTTTATCCGGCCACCCAGGCTTAAGTCCCGGCGCTCCGCCTCCGGCAACACCCCGATCTCAAAGACGTCGTAGGGGCAGACGCGCACGCAATCGTCTTTGCCTTCGCAGCGGTTGCGGTCGATGCGCGGGACGATGACGCCAGGGTCCTGCTTGCAGGACAGGTTGCCGGTCACGATAATCCTCCGTAAATATGAGTAAAAGCTCGCATCATAGTAGGGGGCCGCGTCTTGGCTGAAAACTCGCGTTCCGAACGGCCTGCGGCGGCTTGCCCAACCCCAAGGAAACGGCCGCGCCAGGCCCGGTCCCGCGCCTTGGTGGACGCCATCCTGGATGCGACCGCTCGCGTTCTGGTGCGCGACGGCTACGCCGCCTTGACCACCAACGCCGTCGCGGTCGCGGCAGGGGTCAGCATCGGCTCGCTCTACCAGTATTTCCCCAATAAGGAGGCGCTGGTCCTGGCTCTGCGGGAACGCCATGTACGGCATATGAGCGCCCTGATGATGCGGGAGGCCGCATTTTGGGACGCGGCGGAGCAGGACGTACCCCTGGAAGCCTTGATCACCCGCACCATCCATGTCGCCATGGTGGCGCACCGGCTGGAGCCTGCGCTGCACAAGGTGCTGGCGCTGGAGGCGGCGCACCTGGAAGCCCACCATGAGGAGGACGGAACGGAGGGCGTGCTGAGGGCCCTGCTGGAACGCTATTCCCAGGGACCGGACGCCGAGGTCACCGTGCCGATCTGGATGTCGCCACCTTTGTCGTGGGACGCATGGCCCACGCCCTGATCCATGCCGCCGTTCTGGACCCGCCGCCGGGCGCCGACCCGCATACCCTGGAGCGGGAGACGGTGCGGGCGGTGATGGCCTATCTGACGGCGTAGCGTGGGGGTTAAGGAAGCGGGTCCAGGCGCAGCGCCCGGCTCGGCGGTGGGGGAACGTGGCACGGGGCTGAAAGCGGCGGGGCGCCATCCGGCCGGTTCAGCGCCACATCCTGGCCGGCGGCGCACCGCGCTACCACCGCCTGGAACAGGGCCATGGCGTCACCCGCCAGGGCATGCCCTTCCATCCCGGTCACCACCGGATCGCCTGACAGGGGGCCGCAGCGGTCGCCGGTGTCCAGCGTGTAGCGGGCGCCCCGCCAAAAGCCATGGGTGCCCGTGCAACTTTGCTTCAGCACATGCTCCAGTACCTCATCCGCCGATGGCGCCCCCGTGTCCACCCAGCGGGCCGAAACACCCAGCCCAGCCAGGCTATCGGCCCAGTTGGTCCAGCGCTCCGGTCCCCCGCCCGTCAGCAGCAGGGACAGCGCGCGGGTGGCGGCGGGGCTGCCGGCCACCGCCTGGCGCAGGCTGTCGCCGGCGCTGACGCCATCGTGCGCCGTCATGTCGGCCCACAGCGCGAACAGGCCCGTGTCGTCGGGCTTGCCGGTCCGGCGCAGCGCCTTGTCCACCAGCCAGTGGGCGACGAAGCCGCAGGCATAGGGCATCCGGTTGCGCGCCGTGGTGGCGGGGTTGTCCAGCGGACGGTCGCCCAGGCTAGTGACGCACAAATCCAATTGGATCTGAACCTCCGGCAGGGAGGGCAGCGCGCCGTGGCGCATGACCAGGCCCGCGGCGTAGTCGGCCGCCCCTTCGTTCATCCAATCGGGGAAATCGGCATTGTCATGGCGGCGCAGGAACAGGTGGAAGGTTTCATGCGCCAGCACCCGGTCCCGCTCCGGCTTCAGTTCAAGCCGCGGCACCCGCCAGACGCCGCCGACCTGCAGCAGCATCACGCCGCCGCCGGTGACGCTGCCCCGCAGGAAGGGGGCCGGCTGGTCCTGATAGACGATGATGGGGGAGACGGTGTTGCCGCGTGGCGACAGGCGCGCACGATAGTAGGCCAAGGCACGGGCCAGGCCCGGCGCCACCTCATCCCGCCAGGCGGCGGGCAGGTCCGGCCGCGCGACAAGGCGCCCCAGGCCCGGATGGACCGCGTCAATGGGCCTGACATAACCCGCGGGGCCGACGAAGAAATAGCCCTCCAAGGCGCGGCCGCCTGCCGGTTCGGTGGGGATGGTCCCCTGGCTCAAGCCGGTCGCCAAGCTGTCCGAGCGCACCAGCAGGAAAGGCCCATAGACCAGAAACCCTTGCGGCCCCAGCCGCAGCATCACCGGATAAGTTCGATCGACGACGCGCTTATCCTCATCGATCAGCAGGCTGAACTCCCTGAAGGCTCGACCATCCGCCGCCCGCACCTCCTGATTCTGCAGAACCAAGCCGGGGGTTTCCATCCGCCATACCGGATTCCGCCAGGCGACCGGACCTTCGCCCAGGCTCAGGCGCGTGACAGGGGTGTCCAGGCGGTAGGTGGCGCGCAGGCTGGCGCCCTGGGGGCTGAGCGTGATGTAGGCGGCCGGCGGGACCGGCGGCACGGTTGCCCGCGCCGGCCAACCCATCAGCAGCGCCAGGAGCACCAGGACGATGGAGGTGCAGTGTCTAGGCATGGTGCTGCACCCGGGCATTTGGAAGGGCCGCCGGTTCGGACGGTGGTGGCCTTCAGGCCCGCCGGCCGCCAAAGGTCAGGATCAGGAACAGCGCCAGCGCCGCCAGGCCCGGCCAGAACAGCAGGTGGTTCAGCCCCTCCCAATGCGCCATGTCGCGCACCGAGGTGTAGGGGTTCACAAACAGGTCGATCTTGTCGCTGAGGCTGAGATCGCCTGCCTTGAAGCGGTCCGGGGACTGGCCGAAGATCTGGCCGATGGCGCCCGCCATGTCCGCCAGCGCGCGGGAGGGCGCGCGGATGCGGTCCACCGCCTGCTGATAGGCCAGCACGTGGTTGCCGATCAGGCCGATGATGGCCACCCACTTGGCCGCCTGGCGCAATCCACCCGCTTCCGTCGCCATAGTTCGCCTTCCCAATCAGAATATTCCGCAAGCTAGAGCAGATCGCGTAAAGGCGGAATCGCCTTGACGCGTGAATCTGCTCGCGGACAAACTCAGCTAGAGCCGGTTGTGGTTCCGATCAAACGCAACCGGTTCTAGACGGCCGATGGGAGAAGCGCAAAAGCAAAACGGCGCGGTCCCGAGGAACCGCGCCGTTTCGTTACTCAGGCGATCCGACGAAGGATCAGGCCTCGGTCTCTTCCGTGGCCTCGTCGGCGGCTTCCACCACCTCTTCGTCCTCGTCCTCATCACGCTGGCCGGCGACCATGCCACCGCGAGCGGCCTGCAGGCCGGCTTCTTCGGTGGTACGGGCGACGTTCACGGTGATGCTCACCGACACTTCCGGATGCAGGACCAGACGGACCTTGAACAGGCCCAGGGTCTTGATCGGGGTGTCGATGGCGACCTGGCTGCGCTCCACGGCGGTGCCGGCGGCGGTGACCGCCTCGGCAACGTCACGGGCGCTCACCGAACCGTACAGAATGCCGGTTTCGGCAGACTGGCGGATGATGATGACCGACAGATCGTTGATCTTGGACGCGACCTTCTCAGCCTCGACCTTGCGCTCGGCGTTCTGCGCTTCCAACTTGGCCTTCTGGCTCTCGAAGTAAGCCAAGTTGTCCTTGGAGGCGCGCAGGGCCTTCTTCTGGGGCAGCAGGTAGTTGCGGGCGAAGCCGGGCTTCACCGTGACCACTTCGCCCATGCGGCCGAGCTTCTCGACACGCTCCAGCAGAATGACTTCCATCGTTCCTACTCCTTACTTCACGATGTAAGGCAGCAGGGCGAGGAAGCGGGCGCGCTTAATGGCGCGGGCCAGCTCACGCTGCTTCTTGGCCGAAACCGCGGTGATGCGGCTCGGGACGATCTTGCCCCGCTCGGAGATGAAGCGCGACAGCAGCTTCACGTCCTTGTAGTCGATCGCCGGAGCGTTCGGACCGGAGAAGGGGCAGGTCTTGCGACGACGGAAGAACGGACGACGGCCACCGCCGCCACCGGCCGGACGCGGCGCGCCGGCGTTACCCTGGGTGCCGAAGCTCATGCCCGGTCTCCTTCAGAAGAGGCTTCCATGCGGCGGGGCGGACGGGGGCCGCGATCACCGCGGTCACCACGGTCGCCACGATCCTCGAAGCGGCGCGGACCGCGATCGCCACGCTCACCGCGTTCACCACGCTCGCCGCGATCGCCCTTGTTGGACAGCATCGCGGTCTGACCTTCCTCGATCTTCTCGATGCGGGTGGTCATGAAGCGCAGGACGTCTTCGTTCAGGCCCATGTTACGCTCCATCTCGGCGACGGCGGCCGGGGCGGAATCGTGGGCGAAGTAGACGTAGTGGCCCTTGCGGTTCTTCTTGATCTTGTAGGTGAGGGTCTTCAGACCCCACTGCTCGACCTTGGCAACCTGGCCACCGTTCTCCTTCAGGATACCGGTGAAGGTTTCGGTCAGGCCTTCCACCTGGGCGGACGTGATGTCCTGCCGTGCGATCAGCACGGTCTCATACAAAGCCATTTGATACTCCTCATGGCTGTTACGTGGTCCGCCGCTGTGCCCGTCCGGGACATCGGATCATTCCGATGGCCAAGGGGTGGGTCAGCCGCACGGACCTAGCCGGCGCCATGGCAAAGGCACCGGCAAGGAGCGGTTGAAGCGCGGGCTTATACAGGAAGCTCAGCCGGCGGGCAAGGGAAAAGGTGGTCGCCCCGGCCACCCGCCAGGCTCAGCAGGCGTTGCGCCGCCAGGGCCACGCAGCCGGGCACCGTCGGGCCTTGCGGGGCGGCCGGAATGATCGCCATGGCATTGAACCACGGCCGCGCCCCGGTGCCCAGCATGGACCAGTCATGGTCGGTGCCCAGGCGCCAGCACGGTACCCCCAGCGCCCCCGCCAGTTCCCCCACGGCGGTGGGGGCGGTGATCACCAGGTCCAGCCCCGCCATCAGGCCCGCCACCCCCTCCATATCCTCGCGCAGGTCCAGGTCCGGCCAGCGGTGCAGGGTGACGCCCAGCGCCCGTTCCACCGGCCGGATCTCCTCCTCGGGCGCGCTGTATTGCAGGGTGACGGGGATGAGCCCGGGCAGGGTCAGCACCGGGGCGTAGTCCGCCAGGGTGGTATAGGCGCCGTCGCGGTCGCCGCGCCGGATGCCGCTGCGCCAGCTGATGCCCACGCGCAGGCCGGGGCCCAATGGGTCCAGCCGGCTCCGCCACAGGGCGGCCAGATCGTCCCGGGGCGTCAGGAAGGGCGCACCGCCGTGCCAGTCGGCCAGGCGGGGGCGCAGCAGGCCGGGCAGGCTGCCCATGGGCAGATGAAAGTCCATGTCCGACAGCATGGGCGCGCCCGGGGCCGAGGTCGGCGGCCGGACCACCACACCCGGCAGCGCCCGACCGAACAGGCCCACCAGGCGCGGCGTGCACTCCACCACCAATTGCCCGCCCTCCGCCCTCATCCGCCGGTGCAGGTCGGGCAGCAGGCTGGCGAACAGGATCTCGTCGCCCAGGCCCTGTTCACCCCACACCAGCAGGCGCTTGCCCGCCAGCCCCTCGCCCCGCCACTGCGGCGCGGGGAAGGGACGCCAGAAGGGGGCCAACTGCCGCCCCCGCCAGCGGGCCTCGTAACCCGGCCAGCCGCTGGCGAGGTCGCCGGCGGCCAGGCGGGTGGTGCCCAGGCAGAAGCGGGCGTCGGCATGGTCCGGATCGGCGTCCAGCGCCCGGCGGTACAGCGCCTCCGCCTCCTCCTGGCGGGCCAGCGCCTGCACCGTGGTGGCCAGGTTGTGGAGGATGTCCGCGTCATGGGGCGTCAGGGCCAGGGCCGCACGAAAGTGGCGCTCCGCCTCCGTCAGACGGCCCAGGCGCTGCAGCAGCGTGCCCAATGTGTCCAGCGTGGCGGCGTGTCCGGGGCGTAGGGCTAGCGCCCGCTCGGCATGGGACAGCGCCTCGCGTACCAGGGCTGGGTCGCGCATCAGCAGGTCGCTGGCCAACAGGCGGGCCAGGTTCAGGTGGGCGTCTGCGTCGCCGGGGGCCAGGGCTGCCGCCTGGCGCAGGCAGGCCGTCGCCTCCGCTATCCGATCCTGCGCCTGCAAGACGGCGCCCAAATTGTTCAGGGCATCGGCGTGGGCGGCATCCAGCGCCAGGGCCTGGCGCAATTCAGCCTCCGCCCCGGCCAGGTCGCCCAGCGCTTTCAAGGTCTTGCCCAGGTTGACCCGGGCCAGGACTAGGCCGGGATTCAGGGCCAGGGCGCGGCGGTAATGGCCGGCGGCTTCTTCCAGGCGGCCTTGGGCCTGGCGGGCGGAGCCCAGGCCGTTATGGGCGTTGGCATAGTCGGGCCTCACCGCGATGGCCTGGCCATAGTGTGTCGCGGCTTCGTCCAGGCGGCCCAGATCCTTCAGCGCGTTGCCCAGGGTGTTCCGCGTCTCCGCCTGATCCGGTTTCATGGCCAAGGCCCGCTGGAGCGGCGCCAGGGCGTCGGCAGGGCGGCGCAGGGTCAGCAGCACGGTGCCCAGGGCGGCCTGCATGTGGGCGGCATCGCCCTGGGCGGCCACAGCCTTGCCCAGTAGCTCGGCGGCGGCGTCGTGCCGGCCGGTCTGGTGATGGACCATCCCCAGCAGGTACAGCGCGTCGGCATGGCGGGGGGCTTGAGCCAGCACCTGGCGGTAAGCCGATTCCGCCTCCGCCAGGCGGCCGGCCTGGTGATGCTGAGTTGCCTGGCTGAACAGCAGTTGCGCCGCCGCGGGTACGGGGAGCGTGCCCTGCTTCTTGTCCAGGCGGCGCTGGTTGCGGTTCATCTGTCTGTCCTGACATGGTTCCAAGCCGCAGACTAGCCTGCCGATGGGGCCCGCGTCGATGACGCCGCGCGGCCGGGCGGGGCTGGCTTAATCCAAGGAAGTACACCGGCAGATAGGCCGCCATGGTCGCCGTCATGTCATATCCCGGGCGCACCATGACGCTTCCCATCCTGATGGAGGTGGCACATGTCTCAGGTCCCGGCGCGCGCCTGGTGCAACAACGAAGTGGCCTGTCTGGCATGGCGTGCGGCCGGCCGCATCGACGGCCTGTTGGGCTTCATGATCGTGCGTGTGCATGAGGACGGCGAACGCCGCCTGCTGCCCACCTGGGTGGCGTTCACGGACCAGTCCAATCCCGATTGGCACCAGCAGGACAGCAGTGTCTGGCCCATACAGAAGTTCTCCTGGCGCGACCTGACCCTGCGGCGTAGCCGTGACAGCCTGTCGGTGCGCCAGCCCTTCACCTGCCATTATGAGATCACCCCCGTGGGCTATGCCGCGCCGGGGCGGGAGGCGGTGGCCGACTGGGTGAAGCGGACTGAGACGTTCAGCAGCGCCCAGCCCGGCGCCTACACCGGCACGCCCCGGCCCCTGTTCATCTGCGATGACGCGGTGGTGACCAACGCCATCACCGTCACCTGGACCTATGGTGATTTCACCGCCGTCTTCACCAACGGCATCCTGTCGACGCAGAACCTGCGCCAGCAATTGCACACCCCCGCTGGCCAGGCACCCAGCAAGGGCTATGTGCTGGATCAGGTGCGTCAGCCGGGTAACGCCATCCGCACCTTCCTGACCGGTGACGTGCTGCCCACCCTGACCGATTTCCTGGGCCAGGTGGGACCGGCCGACAAGATCTACGCCGCTCTTTATGAGTTGTCGGACCCGGAACTGGTGGCCGGCCTGACCGGCCTGGGCGACCGGCTGCACCTGATCCTGTCGACGGCGGGCGAGGGAACCAAGACCAACCCCGTCTGGGACCGAACCAACCAGGCGGCCCGCCAGGCCCTGCACGGCACGGCGAACGAGGTCATCGACCGGCTGTTCAACAACAGCGCCCATATCGGTCATAACAAGTTCCTGGTGCGCACGGACGCCAACGACACGCCGCTGGCCCTGCTGACCGGCAGCACCAACTGGACGCCCACGGGCCTGTGCACCCAGTCCAACAACACCATCCTCACCCAGGATACCGCCCTGGCGCAGGCCTACCTGGATTATTGGAACCGGCTGAAGACGGACACGGCCAGCTTCCCGGTGCAGGCCGGCACCGGCGCCCCCAACCACAATGTTCAGCAAAAGCCCCTGCGGCGGGCGGACGGCCACGCCTATCCCGATGCCGCCGCCAATCCCCGGGTCTGGTGCGCGCCCACCACGCTGGCCACCACCAAGACCGCGGCCACGCCGCCAGACCTGGCCGATGTGTTCCAACTGATGGACCAGGCGCGGCACGCCATCCTGTTCCTGACCTTCTACCCTTCCGTCGAGGGCAAGCAGAGCATCATCGAGGCGGCGGTGGACCTGGGCAAGCAGCGCCCCGATCTGATGGTCATGGGCGCCGTCAGCAGCCCCCAGGCCCTGCCCATCGAGGGGGACGCCAGCAGCGGCGATGACGCGGGCGACGAGACGGATGCCCAGGGCGCCAAAATCCCCAAGCCCTCCGTCTATGCGCCCAAGGATGCGCCGCAGGTGCTGGTGGTCCGGGCCGCCGCCATCGACACGCCCACGGGCGACCTGCAGCCCGAACTGCTGACCGCCGGGGCCGCCATCATCCACGACAAGATCGTGGTGATCGACCCCTTCTCCCCCGACGGCGTCGTCATCACCGGCAGCCACAACCTGGGCTACAAGGCCTCTTACGCCAACGATGACAACCTGCTGATCATCCAGGGCAACCAGCCGCTGGCCCAGGCATACGCCGTCCATGTCCTGGACGTCTATGAGCACTATCGCCAGCGCGCCATCCTGGAAGAGCGGGAGCGGGACGCCCTGCTGAAGGGACAGCCGGCCCCCAGCACCCCGCAAGGCGGTTTCCTGTCCACCAACGACCAGTGGCAGGACGCCTATCTGTCGGGCGACAAAGGCAAGGAGCTGGACTACTTCCTGAGCTGATGCCCGGACACTGATTGTCCGGCCGCATGCTCCGCTAGCGGCCGGACAACGGTTTCAGATCATGCTTCAGCCTTCGTCAAAGAAATCGACGGTGCCCTCATCCAAATCGTAGGTGGCGCCGACGATGCGCAGCTTCCGTTTACTCAGCGGTTCCAAGAGCATTGGCTCCGACGCGGTGCGAAGCCGCATAACGGTCCGCGCCACGTTGGCCTGAACCGATTCCCGAAGCAAGTCGGCCGGCTTTTTGGCCTGCGCCGACAACACCGCGGGAACGATGGGTTCGATCATACGGCCGATGGAGCCAGGGTAATAACTGTTCTTGGTCACCACGTTCACCGCCGCTTCGACGGCGCCACAGCGTTCATGCCCCAGGATGACGATGAGCGGGACTCCCAGAACACCCACCGCGTATTCGATCGACCCCAGCGCCGTGGCGTCAACGGTGTTGCCAGCGTTGCGAATGACGAAAAGTTCCCCCAAACCACGACCGAACAGGAGTTCCGGAGGAACCCGTGAGTCGGAGCACGTCACGACTGCGGCGAATGGGGCCTGCTTCTGCGCGATGGCATTGCGTCTTTCTCGCCCAATCGCCGCGTTGTACGGTGTGTCGACCTTGAATTCGGAATTGCCTTTTTTAAGCAATTCCAATGCCTCCTCCGGTGTTAGATCGGTCTTCGTACCCTCGGCGGCATAAGCGGAGGCCGGTATGAATCCCCCCCCAAGGGTCAGCCCAATGCCATACGCGGACCCGACAATTAAAACTCTGCGGGAAACACTCATAATGGTGCCTCTATAAGGGAAGGCCATGGAGAGGCGGTCGCCTCCGGGCGCTTGGCTTCAGTTCGCCGGCGATTGCGCGTGGTGCAACGCCGCCGCCAGCTTGGCGACGCATTGGCGGTGATCGACGCTGCCGGGGGTGTGTCCCATTTCGGCGCAGGCTCGCGACTTAGGCAGCGTCTGCTGGGCGGCCGTCGCCTGCTTTTTCAAGCTGTCCACGCAAGCGACAAAATCCACATTGGTGGGGGCCAACCCCATGGTGTCGCGGCAGACGCGCCGCGCCGCGTCCTGAGCGCCATCCTGCGCGTCCGCGGCCTGAGCCACGGTGCAGCACATAGCCAGGGTTAGGGCTCCGACCAGCGCGGCGGGGACAATCAGCGCCTTGTAAAAAGGGGCATTCATCGACATCTCCTTTTATTTTCTCTGAGAGGGTGAATGCTTGGGGTTTCCCTGGATTTATTTTTATTTGGAAAATGAAAACAATTAATATTGGATGCGCTGCATTGATTTTCTAATGGCAGCCATTTAATTTAATAAAATTAAAAAATTTAATGACGGAAATGAAAATTAGAATCGGAGCCGGTGCCGGTTGATGGTCGTGGTTGGCAGGGTAATTTGTGGGTCTATTTCCTAGGCGAAGTGGTGGTCGATCAGGCCTTGATAACGATATTCCGCGGATTTTGCTGCGCGGGCATCTTATATCACTCTCAAGAACAAAACGTCCAGACGGTTTGTGATCGTGAGAATTCCGAATTTGAGACGGTTCAAGAGGGGCGGCGCCCCTGGGCAAGTCGCCCTACGCCTTCGCTTATTTAGTTGTATTAGCCCGTTGGGTGTAGGCATTCTCACGACGTAAGGCGCAACTTAACCTAATCCTTAAGGCATATATCTGTGGCATGGCGCCTCATTGGTACTCCGCCGGAATGGCCACCCACGCCGCAGGCGAACGCCCCGCACCCGTGGCCATTGGGGACGTTTTCCAATCCAGTGTTGGGGGCTTGGCCGGCTTTTCAGCTGATTGGATGCCGGCGGCGAACCAGCAGCAGGGCGCTTCCGGCCGCCAGCACGGCCAGCACCGCCGCCCCGCCCAGCAGGGCCTTGCGATGGTTCTGCCGGATCCAGCGGTGCGCCTGCCGCGCCGGCGCCTGCCACCATTCCTTGGCGGCGGCGTCGAAATCCGGCGCCGGGCAGGCGTGGCCGAAAGGAGCGGCCCAGGGTTGGTGGGGGCCGGTTTTGATGTACCGGTCGTAGAGCGCGGCCGCGCGGCCCTTTGCCTGCTTGTCACGCTCGATGATGCCGCGCACGACCGATTGCCAATAAGGATCCTGGATGGTGTTGGGATCGTCGGTCCAGGTGCCGATCATCTGATCCGTGGCATAATTGACCGCCCAGCACAGGGTGGCGGCATAGGCCTGGCTGGTGTGCGGCAGCTGGTCGGCCGCATGCTCGGCGGCATCGGTGGCCATGAAGCGGTAATGGAAGCGCTGGTCGGGCTGCGGTGTGCTGTCGGCGAAGCGTTTGCGCTCCCCATCCGTCACGTACGGGGCTCCGGCGGGCGGCAACGTGGCCTGGCCGATGCCCACATCGTAAGCGCCTTTCAGGGCGGCCTCATCCGGCGGGCCCTCCGTCCCCATGATCTCCATGCCCTTCGTCCGAGCCAATTGCGCCGCCTGGAACCAGGCGCGGGCGCGGCTGGCGCCCCACCAGGCGCTTCCGGCTGTCTCCAACGCGTCCAGATAGCCGCGCGCATCCTTGGCCACGGCCGGATTGTGATAGTAGGCCAACGCCTCCTTGCCCCGGCCCGCCCGCATCAGGCGGCGGGCCAGCAGGCTGCGCAATCCCAGGGGCGCGCCCTGGTAGCGCAGCCGGTCAGCCTCCTCATCATACTTATAGCCCACGCCCATGGTGTCCAGCAGGGAGTTGGGCCACTGTTTGTTGTCCACCGTCCGCGTCCAGTTGGCGACGATGCTGGCCGGCAGCTTGGCATCGACATAGGCCTTCAGCTCATCGACGGTCAGCACCCGCTCCGCGATATGCACCACATCGCCCCAATAGATGTCGGCCATGGGCATCAACTGATCCAGCGCCGCCACGTACTCGCCCCGCGCCAAGGCCACCACACCGCTTTCGCCCAGCAGGCGGTTGCGCTCCGCTGCTCGCATAGTGGTTCCCTGGGGACCGTCGCCGGAGGCGGGGAAGGCGGCCGCCGCCTCGGCATAGAATTTGGCCGCTTGCGCCAGGTCGCCCCTTTGCAGGGCCAGCTTGGCCTGGACCCAGCTGGACAGGGGGCCCGGCTTCATGGCTGCCAGGCGGGCCGCCAGCTCATAATCACCCTTGCGGTAAGCCAGCGTCGCCAACTGGTCGGCGGCGGCCGGGGTGGGGCCGCCCGTCGCGCCGATTTGGGCTTCCGCCAGTGCCGCCGTCAACGCCCCGAGGTGCGGGGTGGGCGGCGTTGTCGGATCCATGCCCCGGTGAGGCCGCCAACTGGGCGTGTCCGCCTCGAACGCCAGGACATGGGCGGCCAGCAGGCGTTGGACCAGCGGATCGGTAACGGCGGCCTTCAACGGTGCCGAATGATCCAGCAAATAAGTGCCGATGAGATAAAGCGCTTCCACACCGTGGAAAGAGTCATGAGCCGCTTGTTGGGCGTAAAGGCTTATCGCCTGGCTCAGGGCGGCGGAATCAAGTGGGCCGATCGCGCGAATTTCGACGGCATATGTGGAAACGGCGCGCGCCGGCGTGTCGTCATCCGTCGCCTCGTGAACCGACAGCCCCGCCTGCGCCAGGCGCACGCGGGCTTCCTCGCCCAGGCTGGCCACGCCCAGGCCCAGCGGGTCGGGCGCGCCGGCCTGGGCCAGGCTGCGGGTCTTGGCGAAGGCAGCCGTCGCCGCGTCCTGCTGGCCCCGCAGCGCCGCCACGCGGCCCAGCATGTAGGCGGCCCAGACAGCGCGGGGTGCCGCCTCCGCCGCTGGCAGGTCCAGCACCGCCTGGAAGCGGGTGGCGGCCTGGTCCAGCCGGCCGGCCTGGTAATCCACGGCGGCGGCGGTGTAGAGGCGCACGGCGGCCGGCAGCTTCTCCCCCAGGCCGTAGGCCTTGTCGCCGTCGCCGGCCGCGCGCATCGCGCTGATCAGGCTGGCCGCTTCCGGGCTCAGGCCCGTCGTTTCGGCGTCGATACGCAGCTTGGCGCGCGTGTCGTCGGTGGCCCAGCGGTTCTCCACCGCCTTCATCGTGTCCGTGGGGGTGGGCACCAGATGTGCCGCCTCCCAGGCGAAGGGGTTGGCCGGCGTCTCCGCCAGGGTCACGTCGCGGCGGTCCAGCAACTGCCAGGGAAAGTCCGGCCCGCAGGCGATGGCGATGCCGGCGGCGCCGGTCAGCAGAAGGACGGACAGGGCGAGGGCACGGCGCTTATTACGGACGGACATGGATCACCGGGGATGAGGGGACGTCGGGGCACCGCACCCAACCGACGGACCGGTGGTCGCCGGGGTGCAACAGGCCGGGGGACAGGCGCACCAGACGCGGAGCCGTCTGGGGGGCCAGGGGATCGCGGGCATAACCGTTGGCGCCGTCGCCCAAGGGGCAGGCGGCGGGCAGGTCCAGGCCGGATGGCAGCTCGGCATCGGCGGCGCCATCGTTGACCAGCATCAGGGTGGACAGGCCGGGCGTGGCCGTGGCCTCGGCCGTCGCTGTGACATGGGCCATGGGCGTTTCCCCCCGCGCCACCGTCGCCCAGGTGGCCAGTGACCACGCGCGGCGATCCTCGGTGGTGGGCAGACGGAACCAGGCGATGCCCCTGAGATTGGCCGGCGCCTGGGCGCGCAGATCTTTCAGGAAGGCCGCCACATCGGCGGGCCTGGCCATCAACTCGTTGGCGTGCGCGCCGCCCCCCAGCAGGGGCGTCTCACCCTCCACCGTCGCCAGGCTGTCGTCGGCGTTCCAGCTGACCCGCGCGCCATAGTCGGGCAGGGCCACCCTGAAGGGCGTGCGGAAGCGCTGGGCATAGGCCGCGATCCAGCGCGCGGCCTGGGCCGGGTTGAACAGCCCATCGGTGGGTGCGGCCACGGCGTGGACCTGCAGCACCACCTCATCCGGCACGGCCACCACATCGGCCAGGGCCGGGGCCTGCAGCCAGGTGGGCAGGGCGGTGATGGACAGGCGCGTGCCGCTCAGCCCCCTCTCCTTCAATCGCGCGCGCAGGTCCGTCAGGAAACGGGCGTAGAAGGGCAGGCGGGCGTTGGGGCAGTCATGATCGATCTCCAGGCCCGCCACCCCGACTCCGGCCTCGCGCCAGCGTTCCAGGGGTGCCAGGGCCGCTGCCACCAGGGGGGCGGGGTCGGCCTCGGTCAGCCGGCCGTCGATTCGCACCACCAGGATGACCGGCCGCCCGGCCAGATGCGCCCGCAAGGCCTCCAGCCGACCATCGTTCGACAGCGCGGGAGCGACATGGCCGTCCGCCGAAACCTCCGCTGCCAGCACGTGCCAGGCGGTGATGTCCGGCGCCGCCTGGTCCATGGCCTGGCCCAAGGCCGGCGTCCAGGCGCGCTGCCAGACATAGATGTTGTTAGGCAAGCGGGCGGGCAAAGGAGCCGAATGGAGGGCGGCGCGGGGTGGCATCAGGCTCGCCGCCGCGGCACCAACAACGCACATCAAAATGAGGGCGGGGAGAAGGAACCGGGGCCTGGGAAGCGGCATAGAAGGGGGGCTGTCGGCGGAGAAGGCGGGACGGGGCATTCTACCCGCTATACCCGCCCCGCCGGTACGGAATTCCCCTTGTCCTTAAGGGAGATGGTCTCAGCGCTTCAGGTTGACGATGGCGACACCGCCCAGCGCCATCAGGCCACCGATGACGCCCATCACGGTCGGCACCTCCCCCAGCCAGAGATAGCCCAGCAGCATGGCCAGGGGTGGCGCGCAATAAAGGAAGTTGCTGGCGCGGGCGGCGGGCATGCGTGACAGCACGACGGTCCAGGTGGCGTAGGCGACCAGGCTGGGCATGACGCCCAGATACAGAGCGGCCATCAGGCCGGGCAAGGGGGCGGTCTGGGCTTGGGCATAGGCGCCGGGCAGCCAGGGCGACAAGGCCAGGGCGCCGATCACCATGTTGCTGGCCGACACTGTCAGGGCCTTGTGCCGGACGAAAAGGGGCTTCTGCACCACCGTGGTAATGGAATTGCACAGGGCCGCGCCCAGCACCAGCAGGGCGCCCCAGCCCAGCTGTAGGCCGGTGCCGCTGCCTACTGCCTCGTTCCCCATCGTTTCGGTCAGGGCGATCAGGCCGATGCCGCTGAACGACACGGCGGTGCCGATCCAGCCCCAGCGGCCGAATTGCTCCCCCAGCAGGAAGGAGGCGAGCACGGCGGTGATGATGGGGTTGATGTTGATGATGAAGGCGGCGGCGCCGGCGGGCACCGTGCGCTCCCCCAGGTTCAGCAGGGCGGTGTAGAGCGCGACGAACAGCAAGCCGCCGGCGGCGAAGCGCCACACCTCATTCAGGCGGGGCAGGGCGGGCCGGGTCATCAGCAGGTAGAGCCCCGCCGGCACCGCCGCGATGGAGAAGCGCGCCGCCCCCAACTCCAGCGGCCCGAAGGCCTTGAGCCCGGCGCGGATGGCCGCGAAGGCCGATGCCCAGATGATGACGGTGACCACGACGATGGCCAAGGTGCCGCCGTCCAGCCGGCGGCCTTTGGCAGGGGACATGCCGATGGCGGCGGCGGAGTCGCAGGTGGGGGCGAGCGGTGTGGAAGACATCGCGGATTTCCGGACAGGGGGCGATAGGTGATGCAGTACGCGCCGGCCCAAGCTGATTGACAATCGATGAAATCGGCAACCAACTGTGAGCATGGATCACAGCTCACACCCCCTGCCGCCTCTGGACGCGCTGCGCGCCTTCGAGGCTGCCGCCCGCACCGGCAGCTTTTCCGCCGCGGCGGACACCCTGAACGTCACCCACGGCGCCGTCAGCCGCCAGATCGCCAAGCTGGAGCAATGGCTGGGTCTGCGCCTGTTCCATCGCCAGGCGCGCGGCGTGGCGATGACGCCAGACGGCCAGCGGCTGTTTCAGCGCACCAGCGAGGCTTTCGCCCTCATCGCCGATACCTCCAACCGCTGGACGGAGCCGAGAGGCACGGCGGTGGTGCGGCTGACCTCGCTGCCCTCGGTTTGCGGGCTATGGCTCATGCCTCGCCTGGCTTTGCTGGAGGGCCGGGACTCGGAGCCCGGTGGCGCCCTGCGCCTCCTCCTGTCGGTGGACCATCGGCCCCTGGATTTGGCGGATGAGGGCATGGATCTGGCCATCCGCTGCGGCTGGGGCGCCATGCCGGGCCGGGTGTCGCTGAAACTGTTCGAGGAGTGGTGTTATCCCCTGGCGTCGCCGGACCTGGCGGCGGCGGTGGGGCAGGGCGATCCCGAGCGGCTGTTGGCCTTCCCCCTGATCCACGACTCCGACGCGACCGGCTGGCGCGCCTGGTTCGCTGCCCACGGCCTGGACTACAAACCCCGCCCACAGGACCGCCGGTTCGAGGATTACAATCTGGTGCTGGACGCTTGCGCGTGCGGGTTGGGCATCGCGCTGGCGCGGCCGCCCCTGGCGCAATTGCAAATCCAGGGCGGCCGGGTCGTGCGGGTGGACCCGCGCACGGCCCTTAACCCCACCAGCTATTGGTTGGACCGCCCGCCGGGGCGCATGCGTGCCGCCGCGACCGAACTGGCGCGCCGCCTCACGGCGGAGGCCGACGTGACGCCCGAGGCGCTGTCGGTCTTCCTGAACCCCGAGACGCCGGAGGGGCATGGACGCCCCTTCATTCCCTGGACAGCCGCCTAGCGCTGTTGCGGACGCCGTCCGATGCGTTGGTACGATCGTCCGACGGCGCGGAAAGGAGGGGCAGACGACGCCAAAAAACCAGGCGCAGCCCACGTCAACCAGGGGGCGTCCGCTGTAATGATGATTGACAGATTGATCGCAGGCGGTATGCATGGCGCGACTTGCGGTGCCCGTTTCAGGCTACGGCGGGGTTTTCCGTCCTGGCCCGTGTTTGGGGGAAGGGGCATCGCACCGGAATAAGCTTCCAGGGTATTCGCATATGATTCGCGCTTTCGTGTTTCCCGGCCAGGGCAGCCAGGCCGTGGGTATGGGCCGGGATTTGGCCGATGCCTTCGCCACCGCCCGCGACGTCTTTGGCGAGGTGGACGAGGCGCTGAAGCAGAAGCTGTCCACCCTGATGTTCGAGGGGCCGCTGGACGAGCTGACCCTGACCGAGAACGCCCAGCCGGCCCTGATGGCCGTGTCCGTGGCCGTCGCCCGGGTGCTGGAAAAGGATGGCGGGTTGGACTTGGCCAAAGCCGCCCGCTTCGTCGCTGGCCATTCGCTGGGTGAATACTCCGCCCTCTGCGCCGCCGGGGCTCTGACCCTGGCCGACACCGCCCGCCTGCTGAAGCTGCGCGGGCAGAGCATGCAGCGCGCCGTTCCGGTGGGCGTGGGCGCCATGGCCGCCATCATCGGCGCCGATTTCGAGGCCGCCCGCGCTATCGCCCAGGATGCCGCCCAGGGTGAGGTCTGCACCGCCGCCAACGACAACGCGCCCGGCCAGGTGGTGATCAGCGGCCACAAGACGGCCGTGGAGCGCGCCATCGCCATCGCCGCTGAGCGTGGCTTCAAGCGCGCCGTGCTGCTGCCGGTGTCCGCCCCCTTCCACTGCCCGCTGATGCAGCCGGCGGCCGACGCCATGGCCGAGGCCCTGGTCGGCACCACTATCCAGGCGCCGCGCGTGCCGCTGGTGGCCAATGTCATCGCCAGCACCGTCACCGACCCTGCCGAAATCCGCCGCCTGCTGGTGGAGCAGGTCACCGGGTCGGTGCGTTGGCGCGAAAGCGTGCTGTTCATGAAGGAACAGGGCGTGGAGCAGTTGGTGGAGTTGGGCGCCGGCAAGGTGCTGGCCGGCATGGCCAAGCGCATCGACAAGGACATGACCGCCGTGTCGCTGGGGCTGCCCGCCGACATCGACGCCTTCCTCAAGGCCTGAACGGACAAACCCCGCAAGAACGATAGGGACCATCCCATGTTCGATTTGACCGGCAAGACCGCGCTTGTCACTGGCGCCTCGGGCGGCATCGGCGCCGCCATCGCCCGCACCCTGCACCAGGCCGGCGCCACTGTCGCCTTGTCCGGCACCAAGGTCGAGGCCCTGGAGGCCCTGGCCGCCGAGTTGGGCGAGCGCGCCGTGGTCGTGCCCGCCAACCTGTCCAGCCCGGAGGCCGTTGAGGCCCTGGCCAAGGACGCGGAGGCCAAGCTGGGCCAGGTGGACATCCTGGTGAACAACGCCGGCCTGACGCGCGACGGCCTGATCCTGCGTATGAAGGATGAGGATTGGGCGTCGGTCATCGACGTAAACCTGACCGCGGCCTTCCGCCTGTCGCGCGCCCTGGTGAAGGGCATGATGAAGCGCCGCTGGGGCCGCATTATCGGCATCACCTCCATCGTCGGCGTCACCGGTAACCCGGGCCAGGTCAACTATGCCGCCAGCAAGGCCGGCATGATCGGCATGACCAAGGCGCTGGCCGCCGAGGTCGCCTCGCGCAACATCACCGCCAACTGCGTGGCGCCCGGCTTCATCGCGACCGCGATGACCGACGTGCTGCCCGATGCGCAGAAGGAAAAGCTGACCGCCGGCGTGCCGGCCGGTCGCCTGGGCACGCCGGACGAAATCGCCTCCGCCGTGCTCTACCTGGCCTCCACCGAGGCAGGCTACGTCACCGGCCAGACACTGCACGTCAACGGCGGCATGGCCATGATCTGATCGGGTCCCGTCGATCTGGGGGCTTGTCCTTTCGCGGGGCGCCCCTAAGTATCGGCGGGTCCCACTCTTGGCGAGGGCGTCCCCCTTTGTGGGGGGGCCAGTTCCTGCGGGCGCTAGGCAAGATGAGCCTACCTGTGGTATCTGACGGCACTTTTCCAAAGGATGGGCGCTCGAATTCGTCCTGACGGACGTGCCCCGCCGATCAGACAAGTCAGTAAACAACCCCAACATTGAAATTCGGGAAGGTATAGGAAATGAGCGACATCGCCGAACGGGTGAAGAAGATCGTCGTCGAGCACCTGGGTGTGGAAGAGGGCAAGGTCACCGACACCGCCAGCTTCATCGACGATCTGGGTGCCGACAGCCTCGACACCGTTGAACTCGTCATGGCCTTCGAGGAAGAGTTCGGGATCGAGATCCCGGACGACGCGGCGGAGAAGATCCTGACCGTGAAGGACGCCATCGACTTCATTTCCAGCAAGCAGGGCTAATCCCCGCTTTCCCGGAATTCAGGCGCCGCGCCGCCATCATCGCGCTGGCGCGGCGCCTGGAACCGATAAAGCGCTTGCTGATTTTCCAGGGCCTTTGGGGGCGCCGGTTCCGTGACGGATCCCATGACATGCGATTCCAGGCCCTTGCTTCATTCCAGAACTAAGTACAGGTCTGACCCATGCGTCGCGTCGTCATCACCGGTCTCGGGTTGGTAACCCCTCTCGGCACGGGCGTTGAGCACTCGTGGAAACAGCTGCTCGACGGCAAATCGGGCATCCGCGCCATCGACACCTTCGACGTGTCCGACCTGCCGGCCAAGGTCGGCGGCCTGGTTCCCCGGGGCGACGGCACGAACGGCACGTTCAACCCCGACCTGTCGGTCCCGCCCAAGGACCAGAAGAAGATGGATGATTTCATCGTCTACGGTATCGCCGCGGCGGCCGAGGCGGTGAAGGACAGCGGTTGGGAGCCGCGGACCGAAGAGGATCGTGAGCGCACCGGCGTCATGATCGGCTCCGGTATCGGCGGCCTGTCCTCCATCTATGAAACGTCGCTGCTGCTGGCCGAGAAGGGCCCGCGCCGCATTTCCCCCTTCTTCATTCCGTCGGCCCTGATCAACCTGGTCTCCGGCCACGTGTCGATCATCCACGGCTTCAAGGGGCCGAACCATTCCGCCGTCACCGCCTGCTCCACCGGCGCGCACGCCATCGGCGACGCCGCGCGCCTGATCATGTGGGATGATTGCGACGTCATGGTCGCCGGCGGCGCCGAGGCCGCCATCAACCGCCTGGGCGTGGCCGGCTTCGCCGCCGCCCGCGCGCTGTCCACCGGCTTCAACGAGACGCCGGAAAAGGCCTCGCGTCCCTATGACAAGGACCGGGACGGCTTCGTCATGGGCGAGGGCGCCGGCGTCGTCGTCCTGGAAGAGCTGGAGCACGCCAAGGCCCGTGGCGCCAAGATTTATGCCGAGGTCGTGGGCTACGGCCTGTCGGGCGACGCCCACCACATCACCGCCCCGGCGGATGATGGCAACGGCGGCTATCGCTCCATGGCCATGGCGCTGAAGCGCGCCGGCATGACCCCAGCGGACATCGATTACGTCAACGCCCACGGCACCTCCACGCCCCTGGGCGACCTGATCGAGTTGGGCGCCGTTAAGCGCCTGTTCGGTGAGGCCCTCAACACCGCCTCCATGTCCTCCACCAAGTCGGCCACCGGCCACCTGCTGGGGGCGGCCGGCGCCATCGAGGCCATCTTCTCCGTGCTCGCCATCCGCGATCAGGAAGTGCCGCCGACGCTGAACCTGGACAATCCGTCCGACGAGTGCGCTGGCGTCGACCTGGTGCCGCACAAGTCCAAGAAGCGCCGGGTGCGCGCGGCGCTGTCGAACTCCTTCGGGTTCGGCGGCACCAACGCCTCGCTGATCGTCAAGGAATACACCGGCTCGTGACCGACAAGGTTCCGGCCCCGGGACCTCAATCCCGGCCCGCGTCTTCCCTGGGCCGCCGTCTTCTGAAGGCGGCGGCCTTGGCGATTCTGGTGGCCGCCGCGTTGGCCTGGGTGGGCTATCATCGCTATGTCGATCCGGGGCCCCTGGCCCAGGAAAGCATCGTCGTCGTCTCGTCGCGCGGCGGCTTGCAGGCCATGGGGCAGACGCTGGCGGAGGCCGGCGTGGTGCGCGGCGACATCGACTTCATCGCCGCTGTGCGCATCAGCAGCGCGCTGGGCATGGGCAGCCAGGTGCTGAAGCCGGGCGAATACGCCTTTCCGGCCCATGTCTCGCTGAAGGACGTGGTCGCGCTGCTGCGCAGCGGCAAGACCGTGGTGCACCGGCTGACCATTCCCGAGGGCCTGACCTCCGCCCAGATCGTGGCGTTGATCGAGGCGGAGCCCGCCCTGTCAGGCACCATCAAGGACAAGCCGGCGGAAGGCAGCCTGTTGCCCGAAACCTACTTCTTCGGGCTGAACTACGGCCGTGCGCAGATGGTGGAGCGCATGCAGGCGGCCATGCGCAAGACGGTGGACGAGATCTGGCAGGCCCGCGCGCCGGATGTGGCGCTGAAGTCGCCGGAGGAGATGGTGACCCTGGCCTCGCTGGTGGAGAAGGAAACGGGCGTGCCGGCCGAGCGGCCCCATATCGCCGCTGTCTTCTACAACCGCCTGAAGCTGGGTATGCGCCTGCAGTCCGACCCCACGGTCATCTATATCCTGACCAACGGCGCCGGGCCCCTGGGGCGGCCCCTGACCCATGCCGATCTGGCGGTGGCGTCACCCTACAACACGTATGCCGTGGCCGGCCTGCCGCCCGGCCCCATCGCCAACCCGGGGCGGCAGGCCCTGCGCGCCGTGGCCAACCCGCTGGCGAGTGACGATCTCTACTTCGTCGCCGACGGCAGCGGCGGTCACGCCTTCGCGGCAACCCTGGCCGAACACAACCGCAACGTCGACAAATGGCGCGACCTGCGGGAGAAGGCGCAGCGGTAAGGATTTATCCCGCCAGCACGACGGCTTCGTTGCCGTAGAGCGCGGACAGCAGGTCGGCGGTGGTGACCATGCCCACCAGGCGGCCGGTTTCGTCCACCACCATGGCCTCATGCGCGCCGGCGGTCATGGCCGGCAGGATGTTGACGACCGGCGTGGTCGCCAAGGCCGCCACCGCCGGCTGCACCAGCCGGCGGATGCCTTGACGGCCGCCGACGCTGGCGGGCTGGGGCGGCACGACGCCCAGCAGGCGTCCGTTCTCGTCCGTCACCGGCACGCTGCGCATATGGTAGTCCGCCATCAGGCCGCGCACCGTCGCCACCGTATCCTCCGGCCCCACCGCCGCCGGGACGCGCGACCGGATGTCGCCGCAGCGGATGTCGCCATGGCGCCGCTGATAGGCCCGTGCCTCCACCTGGCGGAAGACGGCGTCCAAATCGTCGCGGTCGACGTCCAACTGCTCCCCATAATGCGCCAGCACCTGGTCCAGGTCCGCGATGGTGTAACCGGCGCTGTTGCGCGCTGTCGGGGTCGGCTGGGCCGGGGCGACGTGGGGATAGCGATGGCGGGTCAGGTTGTTGAAGGCCAGGCCCATGGCGATCAGGATCGCCGTGTTCACCGCCACCGGCGCCAGGATGAAGCCGAAGCCCGCCGCGTGTATGGCGGGCCCGCCCAGCACCGCTGTCAGTGCCACGGCCCCGCCCGGCGGGTGCAGGCAACGCAGGAGCGACATACCCAGCACGGCCAGGGCCACGGCAGCGGCCCCCGCCATCACCGGGTCCGGGATCAGGCGCGCGCACACCACGCCCGCCAGCCCTGACACCACGTTGCCGCCAAAGACCGCCCAGGGCTGGGCCAAGGGGGTGGCCGGGGCCGCGAACACCAGCACGCTGGAGGCGCCGATGGGCGCCACCAGATAGGGCAGGCCCTGTCCGTCACCCAACCACCAGCGGCTGATGAGCGTGGTCAGCAGGATGCCCAGCAAGGCCCCCGCGACGAAGCGGATGCGCTCCACCGGCGGCAAGGCGGGCTGAGTGGCGCGGAAGGAGCGCAGATAGGGATGCATGGGCGGACCGGGGGAAAATGAGGGGTCGCAAATAAGATGTACAAATTATTCATCTTACAAGCCGTCTGTATCACGTCCCCGGCATGCTGGGAATGTCACCGTCTCCGCCAGTCCCCTCATGCCGGGCCCCAATTCCAGACGCCTCCTCATTCCAGACGGTTCAACAGCGCGATGTCGCTGGACACCTCATCCATGTTGCGCTGTTGGCTGGCGACCATGGTGCCCAGGGATTCCAGGGTCCGCTCGATCCGCGCGGTGTTGTCGAACACCTCGTTCATCTGTCCGAAGACGCCGCGGTAGCGGTCGTGGGCGCTGGCGAACTGGTCGCGCGCCTTCTGGATGTGCTCCCCCAGGGTGGCGAGGTTGGTTTCCATGCCCGCGATGTTGGCTTGGGTCTTGCCCAGGGTGGTCTTGGTGTCGGTGGCCAGCTTCTTGACCTCCGTCGCCACCACCGCGAAGCCGCGGCCGGCCTCACCGGCGCGCGCCGCCTCGATGGTGGCGTTCAGCGCCAGCAGGTTGGTCTGGCCGGCGATGGTGTCGATGATCTTCAGCACGTCGCGTAGGCCGGTCATGGCCTGGGCCATACGGCCGAACTCCGCCGCCAGGGTGCTGGTGTCGGCATTGTCCTCCGCCGCCTTCTGGCTGGACATGACCACATCACGGATGCGGTTGATGGTCTGCCGGATCTCGTGCGTTTCCTTCAGCACCTGGTCGAAGGCTGCGCCCAGGCCGGCGCTGGCGTTGAAGTGGTCGATCAGCCGATGGATGATCCCCGACCGCAGGCTGTTCATCAGTTCGGCCCGCTTCAGCGTCGTGTAGGTGAAGTAGTTGACGAAGCTGGCATAGTGGATGGGGAAATTGTCCACGATGGCGTCGTGGAAGGGCTTTCCCGGCGCCTGCTCGAAGAAGACCAGGGCGCTCAGGGTCTGGTTGATGTTGACGCCCAGCAGTTCGCCGAAGGTGGAGAAGCCCGCCGTGGGCGCGGTCCATAGCCCATTCAGCCCGCCCAGCTGCTTATCGTTGTTCAAGCGGCGCAGGATGCAGTCGTTCAGAAGGACGGCGATGGGGGCCGGCTTGTCGCGCAGGAAGGCGGCCACATCCCGCCGCGTCTGGTCGACGAAGTCGGTGGCGCGCAGCAGCAGCAGCTCATCGCCCGTGTTGACGTCGCAGAAGAAGCTGACGACGCCGCTGTCGGCATCGACGGCGGCGACGGAGCGCACGAACAGTTCATCCCCAATCTCGATGCCGAAGGTCTGGCGCCCCAGGGTGTCGAGCACGCGGGCCGGGGTGGTCTTCAGGGTGCGTGCCAGCACATCGGCGAAACGGTCCACCCGGCCGGTGGCGGGGTCAATCACCGCGCTCACGGTGCGGCGGTCGGGGTCCGCCTCCGCGACGACGAAACGGGTAGGGGTGCGCTCGAAGTTCTGGCTTTTCAGCACGCCATAATGCTTGCCGGGGGCCAGCTTCAGGAAAGCGATCACGGCGCGGTTTTCCAGCACCTGCCCGTCGGCGTAGAGGTAGGTGTTCTTGAAGTCCAGTTTGCCGCCGGCCGACCCACCGACGAACACGCAGGGGAAGCGGCGGCTGGCGTACACCGCCTCCATGAAATAGTTCTCGCTGTTGGACAGGCCGTCGATGAAGGTCAGGGCCAGTGTGTCCCGATAATCCACCGCGAAGGCGGGCTTGACCCCGGCCAGCCCCTCGCCGATGCGGGCCACCCGTTCTTCCCGCGTGCGCGACGGCTTCCCTTGCCGGATATCCTCATTGCACAGCGGTGCGGTGTGGATGCTGACGCCGGCGAACAGGTCGGGGGAGAAGACCTGGACGACGCTGGTGGACCACCGGTCGCCGGCGGCACAGTAAAGGGGCCCTGTCTGGCCGGTGCCGCCGCACAGCTCCCCCGCCGTGGTCATGGCCAGCAGCGGGGTGCTTCCTGCCAGCCGGCGCAGCGCGTCCACCTGGCGTTGGAAATCGAGGTGCGGCGAGATGAACGCCAAGGCCAGCGCGGCCGGTCGATCCCCGAAGCGGAAGGTTCCCGCGTCCAGGCCGTCCAGGCGTTCGTTGGTATTGATCACCCGGACCAGGGCCGCGCCGGCGGCCGCGCTACCGGGCTGCGCGGGGGGGAGGGCGGCGGCGGTTGGCAGGGACATTGTGGCTTCCTCCAGATTCTGTTCAGCAAAGGCGGCCCCGTCTGCGCGAGGCTTCGTCGAAAGGGGCGGCGGCTTGGGGTGCCAGCGCTCCCAGCAGGCCACAAACATGTAAACGAAGCGTTAAATATCAATGCGTCGCCCTGCTGAAGAGGCGCTCACAACTTAATGATTTCGCTGACAAATTACTTTCCGGCGCCGCTTCCGGGACGGGGTCGCTCTCAGGAGAAAAAAAGCCCACCCCTCCGATCAGGAGGGGTGGGCATGGGCGGACGCTAGGGTAGGGGCCGGGTGGATGGGAGCCGCACCCGGGCAGTCAGGAACGCCGCCCAAAGGAAGGATCGAGATGAAGGGATAACGTTGATGCCGCTCAGTTCAGCGGGGTCTGGGCATGGCCCACCGCGGCCGCTAGATGGGCGACGCACTGGTGATGGTCGGTGCCGCCCGGGGTATGCCCCATCTCGGCGCAGGCCCGCGCCTCGGGCTGCGGCTGCCGGGCGGCGGTCGCCTGGGTTTTCAGGCTTTCGACGCAGGCGGCGTAGTCCACGTTGGCCGGGGCCAGGCCCAGCGTGTCGCGGCAGACGCGCCGGGCCGCGTCGGTCTGGGCCGCCGTGATGGTGATGGTCGGCGTCTCGGTGGTGCCTGCGGCGTGGGCTATGCCCAGGGGGGCCACCAGGGCGGCCAGAACGGGGATCAGGGCCAGGGTCTTGGTCATCTTCATGGTTTCCTCGTGATGGGTAGGATCTGATGCGTAAGGTCTTGAGGGGGGTCAGCCGTGGCTGACCTGAAGCTTGGCGGCGAAGGCCTGGTGGCGGGCGACGTCACCATCGTCGATGATCACCCGCTCGCCCTGGGCGCGCCGACGGTCCATCCAGCCGCTGATCAGTTCGGCGCAGGTATGGTCCATGAACCACAGGGACCGCAGACGCAGGGTGACGCGGCGGGCGGGCGGCAGGCTTTCCAGCGCCTGGGCCAGGCGGGGCAGTTGCACCAGGCTGGCGGAACCGGACAGCACCACCTCCCACGCGCCTTCCTCCCGTTCACGGGTGACCACCAGCAGCCGCAGGCGGCGCACCTGGGGCAGCACCTCGATGAGGCTGAGGCCCAGGCCCACCAGCACGCCGGTCAGCAGGTCGGTGGCGACCACGGTGACCAGGGTGACGGCCCAGATGGTGGCGGGCAGGACGCCGTAGCGTTCGAACAGGTGGCGGGCATGGGCGACGCTGACCAGGCGATAGCCGGTGACCACCAGCACGCCGGCCAGGGCCGACATGGGGATGGCGCGCAGCAGCCAGGGCAGCAGGGCCACAGCTCCCAGGATCCACACGCCATGCAGGATGGTGGAGGCGCGGCTGGTGGCACCCGCCTGCACGTTGGCGGAACTGCGGACGATGACGCCGGTCATGGGCAGGGCGCCGGCGAAGCCGCAGAGCAGGTTGCCCACCCCTTGGGCGGTCAGTTCGCGGTTGTAGTTGGTGCGCACGCCATCGTGCATGCGGTCCACCGCCGCCGCCGACAGCAGGGTTTCGGCGCTGGCGATGAAGGCGATGGCCACCGCCATGATGATCAGCTTGGGCTCGAACAGGCCGAAGCCGTTGGCGAAGTCAGGCGGTTGGATGGCCGCCCACAGGCTTTCCGGCACCGCCACCTTGGCGACGGGCAGGTTCAGCAGCGTG
The DNA here is from genome assembly GCF_036348415.1 of Nitrospirillum karajorum. NCBI lineage: Bacteria > Pseudomonadati > Pseudomonadota > Alphaproteobacteria > Rhodospirillales > Azospirillaceae > Nitrospirillum > Nitrospirillum karajorum. The sequence goes on along the minus strand of NZ_JAZBQB010000001.1, from coordinate 169,783 downwards.
GCGGCCAGGGTGGCGGCCACCACGCCCACCAGGGCGCCCGGCACCAGGCGCAGGCGCTGCGGCCGCACCCATTCCCACACCAGCATGCTGGCGATGGTCAGCAATCCTAGGCCCAGCGCCGCCTCCGCCGCCTCACCGCTGAACGGGAACAGGCCGAGATAGGCGGCGGGGGCGGCCAGGATGTTGGCCAGGCCCCCCGCCTGTGGCTTGGCGTCCAGCATGACGTGCAACTGGCCCGCCACGATCAGCACGCCGATGCCGGCCAGCATGCCGTGGACCACGGCGGGAGAAATGGCGCGGAACCATTGCCCCAGCTTCAGCATGCCGGCCGCCATCTGGATCAGGCCGGCCATGATCAGCACCGGCCCCAGGGCGCCGATGCCGGCGTCGCGGATCAGCTCGAAGACGATGACCGCCAGGCCCGCCGCCGGCCCGCTGACCTGCAAGGGGGAGCCGGCGAATAGGCCGACGATGATGCCGCCGATGATGCCGGTGATCAGCCCCTTTTCAGGCGGCGCGCCGGAGGCGATGGCGATGCCCATGCACAGCGGCATGGCCACCAGGAAGACCACGATGGACGCGGGGAGGTCCCGCGCCAACGTGGCGGGAAAAAAACGCTGCATGTTTCTGTTCCCTTTTTCGGACCGCCCCGTCACTCGGCGGCCGTGACATGGGCCGCGTGATGGGCGCAGCAGGGATCGGCGACCGCGCGGCGCATGCCGCGCACCGCCACTTGCAGCGTCTGGTTCTTGTCCCTCACGGGCAGGAACGTCCCCGTATCGCCGTCCAGCGCCAGGATATGTCCATTCTCCAGGTCGAAGAACCAGCCGTGCAGGTTCAATTGGCCGGAGGCCAGTTTGGCGGCGACGGAGGGGTGGCTGCGCAGGTGGTTCAACTGGGCCACCACGTTTTCCATGGCCAGCACGCGGGCGGCCTCCGCCTCGGGCAGCAGGCTGTACGCCTCGCGCAGCACATGGCGGGCGCTTTCGGCGTGGCGCAGCCAGGCGGCCACGTTGGGCATGTCCTTCAGCGCCTCCGGCTTCAGCAGGGCCTTCATGGCGCCGCAGTCGGAATGGCCGCAGACGACGATGTCGTTCACCCCCAGCCCCACCACCGCGTATTCGATGGCGGAGGAGACGCCACCGTTCACCTGGCTGAAGGGTGGCACGATGTTGCCGGCGTTGCGGCAGACGAACATCTCGCCCGGGCCGCTTTGGGTGATGATCTCCGGCACCACGCGGCTGTCGGCGCAGGAGATCACCAGCGCCTTGGGCTGCTGCCCGTGGTGGGCCAGCTTGCGGTACAGCGACCGCTGTTCGGGGAACACAACGGATCGGAAATGCGACACGCCGTCGATGATGCTGTCCATGATGGGAAGACCCTCGCGTTTCAGTCGGTGATCCCCGGCCGGACGGTGGCGCGGCGCCTGGCGCCTGGAACCACCGTCCCCGTTGGGGGCCCCCTAGACCTAACGCCCGAGTTTTTCCCGGATACGTTTCGATTATGACAAAGTGTGTCCGGCGATCTTTTGGGGCGGCCTCTGAGGCATCTCATCCTGTTTCGGTATCGTAATGATAACCGCCAGGCCGCCTTCCGGACGATTTTTGAGGGCGATGCTGCCGCCCTCCCGCGTTACCGCTTGGCGCGCGATGGTCAGGCCCAGGCCCGTGCCCCCGGTTCCCCGGTTGCGGGATTCCTCCAAACGGTGGAAGGGCTCGAACACCGCCTCGAATTGAGCCTCGGGGATGCCGGGGCCGTCGTCGCTGATCGACACGACCGCGGCCTTGGCGGTATCGCGCACCACCACCCGGGCGCCGCCGCCATAGGCGATGGCGTTGTTGATGATGTTGGAAAAGGCGCGCCGCATGCCCAGCGGCCGCAGGGTCAGGGCCAGCCGATCCGGCCCGTCATACCGGGCGGCGTGGCCGGCATCGACGGCGTTGTCCACCAGGGTCGACAGCAGGGCCGGCAGGTCGGTGCGGCGCGGCCGCTCGGGGTCCTCCTCTCCGCCCAGATAATCCAGCAGGTCGTTGACCATGCCTTCCATCTCATCCAGGTCGCTGTCGAAGGCGGCGCGCTCGTCCGCGCTGGGCAGGAAGCCCGCCCGCAGGCGCAGGCGCCCAATGGGGGTGCGCAAATCGTGGGAGACGGCGGCCAGCGCCTCCGTCCGGCTTGTGATCAGGCGGTCGATGCGCCGCTGCATGGCGTTGAAGGCCAGGGCAACGCGCCGAATTTCCTGAGGGCCGCGGGCGGGGATGAAAACGGGGGGCCCGTTGCCCACCGCATCCGCCGCCTTCACCAACATCTTCAGGGGGGCCGCCAGCGTCTGCACCAGGAACAGCGCCATCAGCAGCACGCCGATGGACAGCAGGGCGATGGACCCCAGCTGGGCATACAGGACGGGAACGTAGGCCGGCAGGTCGGTGGCACCGAAGCGTAGGATGCTGCCATCCGTCAGCCGCAGATCGCCGTCGAAGGTCTTGGACGGCGTTTCGGCGCCGGTGCGCAGCCGCAGATCCAACCCCGCCAGCGTCGGCCGATGCTCGATCATCTCATGGCGCAGCAGCCAACTGGCGGGATTGTCACCCTGGTTGGCGCGCTCCGCCGGGTTTGGAACCCAGGTGAAGGCCAGGAAGGGGGAGGACAGGGAGTCCGCGACCGCCGCACGGCGCTCGGGCTCGATGGCCGAGAGGACGTGACCCGCCGTTTCCACCTGCTCCGCGATGTGCCAGGTCTGGGTTTCGTCGCCATAGTCCTGTTCGGCCTGGACCAGGACGATGGCGTTACCGATGACGGCCAGCAGCACGGCGCCGAACAGCACGACGCCCAGGCGGCCGATCAGGCTGCGCGGCCACAGATGGGCCCACCGATGAACAAGCGGCGGGGTCATAGGACGGTCACGTCGGCGGTGAAGATGTAGCCCACCCCCCGCACCGTGCGGATCAGGCGGTTCTCATCCCCCAGCTTGCGCCGCAGGCGGCTGACCAGCACGTCGACGCTGCGGTCGTTCACATCGCCCAGGCGGGCGCGGGACAGTTCCAGCAGGCGCTCGCGGCCGATGACGCGCTGCCGGTTTTCCAGGAAGCTGACCAGCAGATCATGTTCCGCCCCCGACAGGTCGACCGCGACGCCGTCGGGGTCCGTCAGCTCCCGCCGCCGCCGGTCCAGGCGCCAACCGGCGAAGACCATGACGTCCTGGGGTGCGGCGCCGACGGAGCCAGCGCCGTTGCCGTTGTTGGCGGCGCGGCGCAGCAGGGCGCGGATGCGGGCCAGCAACTCCTTGGCGCGGAAGGGCTTGGGCACGTAGTCGTCGGCGCCCATCTCCAGCCCCAGCACCATGTCGATCTCCTCGCCATGGGCGCTGACCATGATGATGGGCACCTGGCTGGTGCGCCGCAATTCGCGGCAGATGTCCAGCCCGCTTTGACCCGGCAGCATGACGTCCAGCAACACCAGGTCGTAGCTGCCCTGGCCCAGGGCGTCGGCCATGTCGCGGCCGTCCCGCACGCCGGTGGCCTCGAACCCGTTTTCCTTGAGCACCCGCAGGATCAGGGTGCGCATCGCCGGGTCGTCCTCGACCAGCAGGATGCGCGCGATGGATAGGCTGTTCATCGAGCTTAAATAAGGGCCGGGCGCCATCTTTCCAGGGGCGGCGTGACCGTCCATGCTGCATATGCACAAGATGTAGGGACGCTCTCAGCCATCGCACCAGTCGAAGCGCTTAGGCGACAGGCGCTGGGCCAAATAGCCGTCGTTTTCCTTGAGGTTCCACAAATCTGTCTGCTCGTCCGTGTCCCAGGTCCAGTAGGCCCAGCCGGCGAAGCGCAGGGTGCAGGACTGGTGCAGAATGCTGCGCAGGGTGCTGTCCACCTGGGCAACCTCCTTGATTTCACTCTTGAAGGCGCCGGTTTCGGCCAGCAGCACCGGCTTGGTGTCCCGGGCAGGGGTAAATTCCAGGGAGGTCAACTGGTCATCCAGCGTGGCGTCGGTGGTGTGAGGATAGAGGTGGACTTCCAGGAAGTCGGCCCGTGAGTCCTGGATGGCGGATAGACGGAAGGGCTGGCGCGGGTCCCCCCATTTCGCATCGTGTTGGAAGACACCGACATAGCCAGGGCGGAAGACATCCAAGGGAGAAAAGACGCTGGCAGTGAAAAGCACGCCCGGTGCCACCCGTTTGGCTTCTGCGATCACGCCGTCGATCCAACGGATGGTGGCCGCGTCCGCCAGGCGTTGACGGCTGGCGGGGTCGGTCAAGTCGACGACGTTGCCGTCCTCAGCCGTGTAGAGGCCCACCTCGCGGGAGAAGGGCAGATCCTTGGACTCGAAACCCAGCTCGTTCCACAGGTCGACGCAGAAGATTGCGGACATGAGTTCCGGGTCGGCCGCCTTGATGGCCGCCAGCATGTCAGCGATGTAGCGACCATAGGCGTGGATCAGTCCCTGGCTCAGCAGCAGTTCGTTGATGCCACTCGTGTTCTGCCGGTCGGGCTCCGGGAAGCCGTCGCGTGACACCAGCATATAGTAGTTGGCGGGCAGCCATTGCCCGGTCGGCTCGACATACAAACCGTCGGCTGCCGCGGCGCGGATGAAGTCGATGACGTTGGCCATGTAGGCGGGGTTCAGCCCCACCGTGCCGGTCGGTCCGGCGATGCCTTCCGCGTCCAGGCGGATGCGAACGAAGTTAACAGGATGCGGAAAAACCCTTCCGTCTGAGTTCCTGTCGTGATTCGCTTCCTCATGACGCTGAGGAGGATGGGATGCGTGGCGGAGACATTCGGACGGAAGGCTTGTTTTCGTACGTGAGTTGCGAAGCGCGTGTTCCGTCAAGCCATCCGCTTCGGGCGATCCGGGCGATCTGTGACGAGGCGCTGGAGGTTTTGTCGCCGGACTTTGAGGCGATGTACGCGAAGGTGGGTCGTCCTTCGATCCCGCCGGAGAAACTGCTGCGGGCGCTGCTGCTCCAGGCCTTCTATTCGGTCCGGTCGGAGCGACAACTGATGGAGCAGATGGACTACAATCTGCTGTTCCGCTGGTTTGTCGGGTTGGCGATGGACGCCCCGGTGTGGGACGTGACGGTGTTCACCAAGAACCGTGAGCGGCTTCTTGGAGGCGACGTCGCGGCGAAGTTCCTGGGGGCGGTGGTGGCCCAGGCGCGAGGCCGGAACTTGCTGTCGGACGACCACTTCTCGGTGGATGGCACGCTGATCGAGGCCTGGGCGTCGATCAAGAGCTTCCGGCCCAAGGATGGCGGTGGCGACCCGCCGGGCCCCGGTCGCAACGGGGAGCGCGACTTCCACGGGGAGAAGCGCTCCAACCAGACCCACGCGTCCACCACCGACCCTGAAGCCAAACTGTACCGCAAGAGCAATGGCCAGCCATCGCGCCTAGCCTACATGGGGCATGTGCTGATGGAGAACCGCAACGGCCTGGTGGTTGGTGCGACGCTGACCCAAGCGACCGGCACCGCCGAACGCGAGGCGGCGTTGGCATTGGTCGACGGGCTGAAGCCGACGCGGCGGATCACCTTGGGCGCCGACAAGGCCTTTGATGCGCGTGAGTTCGTCCGGGAACTCCGTGCCCGCAAGGTGACGCCGCATATCGCCCGGAATGATCACCTGACCAAGACCGGGGCGCGGCGCACGTCCGCCATTGATGGACGCACCACCCGCCACCCCGGCTATGGCGTGTCCTTGCGTATCCGCAAGCGTATTGAGGAGGTCTTCGGCTGGATCAAGACCACCGGCACCTTGCGCAAGACGCGCCACAAGGGAACCGATCGCGTCGGCTGGGCCTTCATGTTGACCGCCGCCGCCTACAACCTCGTCAGACTGCCCAAGCTGATGGTGGCGGCCTGACCATGCCCGGATTCCGCCTGCAAACGGCGGAAGCCGGGGAAGATGGCCGCAAAAGCGGCCCGTAGCCCCTCGATCAAGCCTTCAATCGGCTTGGCTCATGGGGAAAGGGGCCTTAACGCTCCATTCTTCCGCACCCTGTTAAAACCGTTGCGCGCGATCTCCTTCAAGCTGTCATGAATGACGGCGCGGTGGGCCGGATAATAGTCTGGGTTGAAGCTGATGTTCTTTTGCGTGGCGGGGGTTCCGGGCGAGACCACCACCCAATTGACACCTTGCGGGATGAAGGGGCGGCCATCCGCCGTGATGAAATGGTTAGTGCCGGTCGCCATCGTGACGGCGGGCAGGGCCGCTTCCGCTGCAGGGCTTAGCGCCAACATTGCCGCGCCCATTATTCCCGTGAGCGTTTGACGCAGGATTTCCATGTCCGTTCCCCGCTTGCCATTGGGGCGGATGGTACGCACGGCGACCAGTGGCACAAATGGCCTCCGCTTCCGTGTAACAAAAAATCACCGACGCGAAATCTGCGGCACCGGCCCGTGGCAACGATGTTGCGGTCGCGTGACTACATGGATATCAGGCCTTCTTTTCCCAGCCCTTGTCGGTCTGCTGCCAGTAGGTCAGGTCCAGCCCGGCCTCCTTGGCGGCCTTCCAGCGCTGACGCGCGGCGGCCACCGCGTCAGGGTCGATGCCATCGAAGATGTCGCAGACGCGGACGTAGTCGGCCATGCGGGCGCTGGTGGCGCCGTCGGTCAGGAACAGCACCTGGGCGTCGTTGGGCCGCTCATCCACCGCCGTCAGCCAGATGGGCTGGTCGGCGGCGTGGCCATCCTTGGCCGTGCCGTGGGGCAGGAAGCTGTCCGGCCGCCAGGTCCACAAATGCTGTGCCAGTTGTTCCGACCGCTCCTCCACCGTCGACAGCACCACCGCCCGCCAGCCGCGCGCCAGCGACCGCTCCAGCAGGTCGGGCAGGGTCTGCTCCAGGCTGCTGCGCTGCAGGTGGTAGAAGTTGACCTCGGTCATGGGAACGATCCGCGCGGCAAGAAAAAAGGGGGCGGCCCTTGGCTGAGCCGCCCCCGATCTTACCCTGACTGCAAAGGCTTTTGTCAGCCCTGGTTTCTTGCGCGGGCCTTCGATCAAGACCGATCGAAGGCCCCCTCAATCGCCGGGCGTCCGCATCCGCGGACTTGGCTTCCTCGCCTTTCAGTCCACTGCGTTACCCGAAAGGCTCCGGCGGCCCCAGTCGGGGCCTATGCGGCATGAGTCGCTCAGCCTTCGTAGTGGTCCGCGACCAGCCGGTCCAGCAGGCGGACGCCATAGCCGGTGGCACCCTTCGGCACCGTGCCGCCGTCCTTCTTGCTCCAGGCCGTGCCAGCAATGTCCAGGTGGGCCCACGGCACGTCGTTGACGAAGCGCTGCAGGAAGACGGCCCCGATGATGCTGCCGGCCTTGCCCGGGCTGCCGATGTTCTTCATGTCGGCGACGTCGCAGTCGATGTCCTTGTCATAGGCGGCCCCCAGCGGCAGGCGCCACAGGGTCTCGCCCGTCTTCAGGCCGGCGTCGGTCAGGCGCTGCGACAGTTCGTCGTTGTTGGAGAACAGGCCGGCATGCTCGTTGCCCAGCGAGACGATGATGGCGCCGGTCAGGGTGGCCAGGTCGACCATGAAGCGCGGCTTGAACGTCGCCTGGGTGTACCACAGGGCGTCGGCCAGGATCAGCCGGCCCTCGGCGTCGGTGTTCAACACTTCGATCGTCTGGCCGGACATGCTGGTGACCACGTCGCCGGGGCGCTGGGCGTTGCCGTCGGGCATGTTCTCCACCAGGGCCACCACGCCAACGACGTTGGCTTTGGCCTTGCGGCCGGCCAGGGCGGCCATCAGGCCGATGACGGCGCCGGAGCCCGCCATGTCCCACTTCATGTCTTCCATGCCGGCGGCCGGCTTGATCGAAATGCCGCCGGTGTCGAAGGTGACGCCCTTGCCCACGAAGGCCAGCGGGGCGGCACCCTTCTCGCCGCCGTCCCAGCGCATGATCACCAGCCGCGGCGGCCGGGCCGAGCCCTGGCCCACGCCCAGCAGCGCGCCCATGCCCAGCTTCTTCATCTGCTTCTCATCCAGCACCTCGACCTTGACGCCCAGCTCGGTCAGGGCCTGGCAGCGCTCGGCCAAGGTTTCCGGATAGATGACGTTCGGCGGCTCGGACACGACGTCGCGGGTCAGGAAGACACCGTCGGCGACCTTCTCCAGCTTGCCGTAGGCCTTCTTGGCGGCGGCATGTTCGGCGGTGGCCAGCGTCAGCTTCTTCAGTGTCGGCTTCTGGTCCTTCGGTTCCTTGGTCTTGTACTTGTCGAAGCGGTAGGAGCGCAGGCGGGCCCCGTAGCCGACGTTGGCGGCGAAGGTGGCCGGCGACAGCACCAGGCCGTCATGGCCGTCCAGCACCAGCGTGGCGTCGGAGTCGCCGGCACGGGCCAGGCTGGCCGCGACCGTGCCGCCCAGCGACTGGGCCGTCAGGTCCGTCACCTTCTCCGCGGCGCCGATGCCCACCAGCAGGATGCGCGAATAGTCGGTGCCGGCGGGCGCCAGCAGGGTCAGCGTCTCGTCCGCCTTGCCGGTATAGCGGCCCGCCTCCATGGCGCGGGCCAGCGCGCCGCCGGCCTTCTGGTCCAGCTCGGCGCCCAGGCTGCCCAGCCCGCGGCCCTGCGATACCGTGATGGCCAGCACGCCGGATTGCGGCAGGGCGTTCTGGGCGTAAGCGATCTTCATCTTGCCTCTCTTGGTGGTCCCTTGGGACGGCGGCGCCCACGCGGCGCCTTTACCCCGTCCGGATGGCTTCGCCTTAATGGCGGTCCTGAAGTCCTATACAGGATTTCTCAATGTTGTTCGTCAACGCTCGAAATCCAGTCCTTTCGTCCCTGGCGGTTGTTTCCGGAGACGGGAGTCGATAAGAACAGCGTACCAAGCCCTGTGGGCGGGGTCCCACGACGGCTGCCCTCTTTCGAGGGCTGGGGCAAAGCGCCCTGGTTTCGCCAAATTGTGGGGCCCTATAGTGGCCGGGCCAAGGGCGCGCCTCAGGGTGCGTTCGCGGTGCCGGATGGCGGAATGGGGGACGCCCTTTTGGCTGGCGCCGGTTCCGCCTTTTCTTGTTGTGGAGCACGATGAATCTGATCGGCCGGTATTTGTCGCGCAACCTCGTCGTGGCGATGATTTTCATCACGGCCGGGTTGTCCTCGACCATCTGGATGACGCAATCGCTGCGCCTGATCCAGCTGGTGGTCGAGGGCGGGGCGCCGATCACCATGTTCCTGCGCCTCGCGTTCTCCACCCTGCCGACCTTCCTGGCGCTGGTGATGCCCTGGGGCGTGCTGATCGCCACGCTGTTCACCTACAACCGCCTGACGCTGGACAGCGAGCTGGTGGTCATGCGCGCGGCCGGCATGGGGCCGCTGACCCTGGCCCGGCCCGCCCTGCAGCTGTCGGCCATCGTCCTGTTCCTTTGCCTGGTGCTGAACCTGTTCCTGGCGCCCGCGGCTCAGCGCGAGTTCGTGCGCCTGCGCGAGGAGATCCGCACCGACTATTCCTCCGTCCTGCTGCGTGAAGGCACCTTCAACGACGTGGGCGAGGGCAAGACCGTCTACGTCCGCCAGCGTGGGGCGGAGGGGATGCTGAGCGGCCTGATCATCTATGACAGCAGCAAGCCGCAGCGCCCGGTGATGACCATTGCCGACCACGGCATCCTGGTGACGGCGGAGGCCGGGCCGCGCGTCATCGTCTATGACGGTGTGCGCCAGGAATATGACCGCGACACCGGCCACGCCTCCAACCTGGAATTCAAGCGCTACACCGTCGACCTCAAGGTGCTGAACGCTGGGGAGGCCCCGCGCTGGCCCGACCCGCGTGAGCGGACCCTGAGCGACCTGTTGTTCGATACCGGCAACCCCACGGATACCCAGTTGCGCCCCCGCCTGAACCAGGAACTGCACCAGCGCTTCGCCACGCCGCTGCTGGCGCCGGCCTTCGCCATGATCGCGCTGACGGCCCTGATGTCGGGTGAGTTCTCGCGCCGCGGCCAGGCCCGCCGCATTTCACTGGCTGTGGTGTGCGGCATGTTGCTGCAGGCCATGATGCTAGGCATCTCCAACCTCGCGGTCAAAACCCAGCTTTTCAACGCCGTGCTGTATGTCGTCGGCATCGCCCCGGTGCTTGTCGGTTATTGGTATCTGCAGAACTGGCGCCGGGTGAGCGGCGGAGGCCCCCGCAAGGCGCCCCCGCCGCTCGGTGGCCCGCCCCTGGATGGATCATTGGGCGGAAAGGTGGCCTGACATCATGCGCATCTCACCCACCCTGTCCGTCTACATCACCCGGCAATTCGTCTTCTGGTTCCTGGTCATCCTGGGGGGCATGCTGGCGCTCGTCCTGCTGTTGGACACGGTGGAGCTGTTGCGCCGCGCCGCCGCCAAGACCGACGCCACCTTCCAGATCGTCCTGGGCATGGCCTTGCTGAAGCTGCCGGAGATCGGACAGCAAATCTTTCCGTTCGGCGTGCTGTTCGGCGCCATGTACACCTTCTTCCGCATGACCCGTAGCGCGGAGTTGGTGGTGGTGCGCGCCTCCGGCATTTCGGTCTGGCAGTTCATGACGCCGGTGCTGTTGACCGCCATGACGGCCGGCATCCTCAACATCACCCTGCTCAGCCCCGTCTTCGCCACCATGCTGACCCGCTATGAGCAGCTGGAAAGCCGTTACCTGCGCGGACAGCAAAGTTCGCTGGACGTCGCCCGCTCGGGCGTGTGGCTGCGGCAGGTGCAGGAGGGGGAGAACGGCAACTACCTGATCCATGCGGAGTCGGTGGGGCCGGGCAAGCCGGTGAACCTGCGCACCGTCACCATCCTGTTGTTCAACGGCACCGACCAGATTCCCGTGGGCCGCCTGGATTCGGATACGGCGGAATTGCAGAAGGGGCAGTGGGTGCTGCGCAACGCCTGGCTGAACCGTCCGGGCCGACCCACCCAGCATGTCGACGTCACGGCCTTGCCCACCGACCTGACGGAAGCCCGTATCCAGGAAAGTTTCGCTCAGCCCGACACCCTGTCGTTCTGGGAACTTCCCGGTTTCATCCAGACCCTGGAACAGACCGGGCTGTCGTCGGTGCGGCACCGCATGTATTACGAATCGATGCTGGCCGTGCCCGCCTTCTTCTGCGCCATGGTCTTCCTGGCCGGCACATTTTCCCTGCGCCACGCCCGCCGTGGCGGCACCTTGCAGATGCTGGGCACCGGCCTGGTGACCGCCCTGGTGCTGTTCGTCAGCCAAAACATCATCCAGGCGCTGGGGCGCAGCGGCGTGTTGCCGGTGTTCCTGGCCGCCTGGGCGCCGGCGGGGGTCTGCCTCATGCTGGGGGCCGCCGCCCTGCTGCATCTGGAGGATGGTTGAACGGCCGCGCGTGGCGCGCGGCGGCCGTTTGCCTTCCCCCATCCTTGGCACTATAAGTTCCGTTCCCTGCTTTTCCCGGTAAGGTCAGATGATCCAATTCTCCCGCCGTTCCGCCGCTGCCGTGCTTGCCTTTGGCTTGGCGCTGACCACCAGCCTGGCCACGCCCGCGCTGGCGCAGTTGGCCGGCCCCCGGACGGCCAACGCCGCCAACGGCCTGGCCGTGGGCCCGCGCGTCAGCGCCACGCAGGGGCAGCAGGAGGAGCGTATCGTCGCCGTGGTGAATGACGAGGCGATCTCCCAAACCGACTTGGCCGGTCGCATGCGCCTGGCCATCGTCAATACGGGCCTGCCCGACACGCCGGATGTGGAGCAGAAGCTGAAGCCTCAGGTGCTGCGCCTGCTGATCGATGAGAAGCTGGAGCTGCAGGAGGCCAAGAAGCAGAACCTGGTGGTGACGGATGAGGAGGTGGACCGGGAGTTCGCGCGCCTCGCCAAGCAGAACAAGGCGGCCTCGCCGGAAGAGTTCGCGGCCACCCTGGAACGCAGCGGGGTTCCCGTCGCCGCCCTGAAGGACCAGATGCGCGCCAACATCGCCTGGAATAAGGTGGTGCAGCGGCGTATCCGTCCCACCATCCAGGTGAGCGATGAGGAGATCGACACCCGGACCCAGCGCATCATCGCCAACGCGGGCAAGCCAGAATACCTGCTGACGGAGATTTTCATCTCCGTCGACAATCCCAAGCTGGACCAGGACGCCCACCAGTTGGCCGACAAGCTGGTCGGCGAAATCACGCACGGCGCCAATTTCGCCGCCGTCGCCCAGCAGTTCTCGCAGAGCGCCACGGCGGCGGCCGGCGGCGACATGGGCTGGGTGCAGCAGGGCCAGCTTGAGCCGGCGCTGGACCGCGCCTTGCAGCGCCTGCCCACGGGCCAGGTCTCGGTGCCGCTGCGCGGCGCCGGCGGCTATTACATCTTTCTCGTGCGTGATGAGCGCACCGTCACCGGCGGTGACCCCAACGACATCCAGGTGTCGGTGGGCCAGGTTGTGGTGCCGGTGCCGCCCGGAGCCGACATCCAGGCCCTGGGCCAGACCGTGAAGAAGATCGGTGACACCTCGCACAGCTGCGAGGCCCTCGCCGCCGCCGCCAAGGCCAACCTGCCGGGCTCCACCACCCGCGCGCAGCCCATGACCCGCCTGGGCGACATCCCGGGTGAGCTGGCCAAGCTGATCGGCCGGCTGGGCGTCGGCCAGGCGACCGATCCGCTGGAAACCCAGGCCGGCCTGATGCTGCTGATGGTGTGCGACCGCAAGGTGCCGGAGGGCAGCGCCCCGCCGCGTGACCAGGTGGCCAACATGATCGGTGGCGAGCGCATGGACATGCTGCAGCGGCGCAACCTGCGCGACCTGCGGCGGGCCGCCACCATCGACATCCGTAGCTGAGGGGCGGGGGGCGACAGCCCCCCGATCCGTTTCATGACCGCGCCGCTTCCTTCGTCCCCCTTGCCCCTGGCCCTGACCATGGGCGAACCGGCCGGCATCGGTGGCGAGATCGCCTTGATGGCCTGGCGGCTGCGGCGTGACCGGGGCATCCCGCCCTTTTTTCTGATCGACAGCCCGGACCGCCTGGCGACCTTGGCCCACGCCACCGGCCTTGACGTGCCGGTGCGGCAGATCGTTGAGCCGGCGGAAGCCGCCGTCGTCTTCAGCAACGCGCTGCCGGTGCTGCGCCAGGATCTGCCCGTGCCCGTGGTGCCCGGTCGGCCAGACCCCGCCAACGGCGCCGCCGTCATCGCCAGCATCGACCGGGCTGTGGCCTTGGTGCGCGGGGGCCGAGCGGCCGCCGTCGTTACCAACCCCATCCAGAAAAGCAGCCTGTACGCCGCCGGCTTCCGCCACCCCGGCCACACCGAATACCTGGCCCACCTGGCCGGGATGACGGAGGAACCGGTGATGCTGCTGGAGGGCGGTGGTTTACGCGTCGCCCTGGCCACCATCCATGTGGCGCTGAAGGACGTGCCCAGCCTGCTGACGCCGGCGGTGCTGCTGCACGCGGCGCGGACGACGTGTCAGGCGCTACGCCGTGATTTCGGCATCACCCAGCCGCGCCTGGCCGTGGCCGCCCTGAACCCCCACGCGGGGGAGGGGGGCGCCATGGGGCGGGAGGAGATCGAGATCATCGCCCCCGCCGTCGCCGCTTTGCGGGCGGAGGGGCTGGCCGTCACCGGTCCGCTGCCGGCCGACACCCTGTTCCACGCCGGCGCCCGCGCCGCTTACGACGCCGTCATCTGCCAATACCATGACCAGGGCCTGATTCCGCTGAAGACCCTGGATTTCGAAACCGGGGTCAACATCACCCTGGGCCTGCCCTTCATCCGCACCTCGCCGGACCACGGCACCGCCCTGTCGCTGGCGGGCACGGCCCAGGCCAGCCCGTCCAGCCTGGTGGCGGCCCTTCTGTCGGCCGACCGTCTGGCGCGGCAGCGCGCCCAGTCATCCGCTTGATCCCTTCCTGTTCCAAGATCGCCCCATGACCAGCCTTGCCCATCTGCCGCCGTTGCGCGACGTCATCGCCCGTTTCGACCTGGGCGCCCGCAAGGCCCTGGGCCAGCACTTCCTGCTGGACCTGAACCTGACGGCCCGGGTGGCGGCCGCCGCCGGCGACCTGGCCGGCGTCACCGTCATCGAAGTGGGGCCTGGCCCCGGGGGTTTGACCCGCGCCCTGGTGGAAAGCGATGCCAAGGCGGTGATCGCGGTGGAGCGGGACAGCCGCTTCGTCGCGGCCCTGGCGGATGTCGTCGAGGCCGCCGCCGGCCGCCTGACCATTGTGGAGGGTGACGCGCTGGCGGTGGACATGACCGCCATCGCCCCAGCGCCGCGCGCCATCGTCGCCAACCTGCCCTACAACGTCGGTACGCCCATGCTGGTGGGTTGGCTGCGGCAGATCCGGGAGTTCCGCAGCCTGACGCTGATGTTCCAGAAAGAGGTGGTGGAGCGCATCGTCGCCGTGCCGCGCACCAAGGATTACGGCCGCCTGGCGGTGATGAGCCAATGGCTGGCCGAGGCCCGCCTGGTGTTCGATATCCCGCCGCAGGCTTTCTCGCCGCCGCCCAAGGTCATGTCGGCGGTGGTGCATATCACCCCGCGCGTCCTGCCGGATGACGCCCCCTCCTTCAAGGACATGGAACGGGTGGTGGCAGCATGCTTCAACCAGCGCCGCAAGATGCTGCGCGCCGGCCTGAAGGGCCTGGTGGCGCAGCCGGAGCCTTTGCTGGAGGCGGCGGGCATCCCGCCAACGGCGCGGGCGGAGGAGGTGGACGTGGCGGGCTTCGTCCGCCTGGCCCACGCCTGGCGCGCGCATCAGGACGCGCAGGGCTGATTGCCCCCGGATATTCCCCACGGCGGTGCCCCCTCCGCTTGGCATGCGGTGGGCGGGGGGCGCCCATGTCCGCTCATCTGCGCGTTTATGACGCCCGTCACTCCCGGCTCGGCTTCGCTTCGCTAGATTTGCGATACGGAACGAGCTGAAATTTGGGGATGACGCCATGACCAAGGCCATCAATCACTGGGTGCGCCGCCTGCTGCCCACCCGTCTGTTACCCACCCTGGGCGTTTTGCTGCCCATCGCCGCCTGCACCGGCGCGCCGGACCATGATTATGTCCAGGTGGCCGATGAAAATCCCGCCTTCTCCAGTTGCTCGCTGTCGGCGTTCGACCTGTATCCCGGTGCGGAGCAGGACGCCCAGCGTGCCGATCATCTGAACGCCTGCCTGGCCGGCCGCCAGGCCAATGCCTATGACCAGGTGGCTGTGGCCCGTATCCACAGCTTCTAAGGCGTTCCCGAGGTTCCTGGGCGTCATCCCGCCGCAGATCCCCGAGCCGCTTTGGGTGGCGTGGGGTGGTAGAGACGCCAGACCCGCCGCATTTGCCGGGTCGAGGCGAAGCCCGCGCGCTCCGCCACGCTTTCCATGTCCAGCCGCGTATGGCCCAGCAATTGGGCCGCCAGCGCCACCCGCAGCCGGTTGACATAATCCGGCAGCGTCATCCCCGCATGATCATTGAACAACCGCGACAGATGGCGGGGGCTGGCCCCGGCCACCGCCGCCAGCGACTCCTGCGTCCAAGGATGGGCGGGGTTGGCGGTGATGGCGTCCTGCACCCGGTGGACCGCCGGATGCACATGGTTGCGCCCCTCCAGCCAGGCGGACAATTGCGGATCGCCACCCGCCCGCCGCACATAGACCACCAGGGCGCGCGCGGCGGCCAGGGCCACGGCCGGGCCCAGCAGGGTGGCGACCAGGTGCAGCATCAGGTCGATGCCGGCGGTGACGCCGGCGCTGGTTGCCACCTTGCCATCCTCGACATACAGGCGGTTCTCCAGCACCCGCGCGCGGGGCGCCAGCCGTGCCAGCGTTTCGCAGTCGCTGTGATGGGTGGTGCAGGACCGGCCGTCCAGCAGACCGGCACGGCCGGCCAGCAGCGCCCCGGCGCAGATGCTGACCAGCCGATGGCTGGCCTGGACGCGGCTCCGCAGCCAGTCGACGATGGCCTCGTTGCCCACCTCGACCTCCGCCGCGTCCGGCCCCGCATCCCCCATCATCTGCTCCACTGAACCCACCACCATCACCATGGCGTCGGCCGGCAGCGTGTCGGGCAAAGGCTCCACGCCCGACACGGTCAGGCCGATGGACGTGACCAGCGTTGCCGCTGGGCCGACATAGCGAACGGCGAAGCGCACGCAGTCCTGCTCCACATTGGCCCGGCGCAGCACCTCCACCGGCCCCGCCACGTCCAGCAGCAGCGTGCGCGGCGGCAGCACCACATAGACGGGCAGGGGGATGGGATCGTCGTTCATGCGTCGAACGCCGTGGCGACGGTGGCGATGCGGGCGAAGCGGCCGTCCAGCACCAACTCCGTGGCGGCCTTGATCTCCGCCGTCGGCCAAGTGCGCCCGCGCGCGTCGGTCATGGGGAAGGTCAGCGTCGCCTCCGTCACATAGGTGACGTCGAAGCCCAGGTCGGAGGCATGGCGGGTGGTGGTTTCACAGCACTGCTCCGTCCGCACGCCGGAGATGATGACGCGCCGGATGCCGTGACTGATCAGCCAGACGTCCAGCCCGCTACCGACCAAGGCGCTGTGCCGCGCCTTGTGGAACACCGCGTCGGGCGTGATGTCCAACCCCTCCAGCGTGCGGATGGTGCCGGACTCCAGGCTGAACGGCGCCTCGCCATCCACATGGAAGATCTGGACGACGGGGATGCCGCGCGCCTTGGCGCCATTGACCAGCGCCTGCTGCGCCGGGCGATAGGCGTCATACTCCGCGTCCACCCAATAGGGGCGGTGACGGAAGGACTCCTGCGCGTCGATGACGATCAGGGCGGTGGGGGTTGCCATGGGGTTCATGAGGACTATTTCCTGCCATCTGGGTTCGGCGATGGCCTGAATGCTAGTCCCCAGCCTAGCACCAGATAATGGGCTTGGCGGACAAAGATGGGACAGTTTACGCCATCAGTTATAGCGCGAAGCAGCCCGGTAGCCGACGAACGCCGGTTACGTCACGAAGATTGCAGCGAGCCTGTGTTCTTGCCAGGCTGGGTTCCTTATTGATTTGTGACATACAGTTCCACCGCCGCAGGAGGGGGGTATGGCCCCGGTGAACAGCCAAGCCACAGACATGACCAATTCCGCCGCGCCGGCGCCGGGCCTCTGGCACCGGCTGATGTCAAGCCAGGCGGCCGGCACCATCTCCCTGGCCATCGGCCTGCTCAGCATCGGCGCGGTGCTGTGCCTGCGCTATCCCGCCTGGCTGACGACGCCGGAGCTGCGGCCGCACTACGACATGGATCTGCTGCGCCTGATCCTGGCGCTGTCCATGGGGGTGGGGGTGTTCCTGGGACTGGGGGCGTGTGTTCTGAACCGGCGCCGGCGGGCTGGTCTTATCGGCATCAGCGGCGTGGTGCTGGCCCTGCTTCTGGGCGGACCCTATGTGCCGTACGAGGATTTCGACCAGGCCCGGACCTGGGTGGGCCTGGACTGGCTGGTGCTGGACCTGTTCTTCACCGGCAGCGCCTTCATCCTGCTGGAGCGCCTGTTACCCCGCGTGGCCCCGGACCAGCCGGTGCTGCGGGAGGGGTGGCGGCTGGACCTCAGCTATTTCACCGTGAACCATTTGCTCATCGGCGCCTTTTTGTTGACCTCCAACCATTTCGCCCATGATGTCTTCGGTTGGGCGGTCAATGGCTGGCTGCAGGCGCAGGTCGCGGCGCTGCCTGGATTTGTGCGCTTCCTGCTGGTCATCCTGGCGGCCGACGCCGTGGAGTATGCCAGCCACCGCGCCTATCACGAGATCCCCTGGCTGTGGCGCTTGCACGCCGTTCACCACTCGCCCCAGCATATGGATTGGCTTTCCGGCTCCCGCCTGCATGTGCTGGAGGTGCTGATCACCCGGTCGCTGATCCTGGTACCCATCTTCCTGCTGGGGTTCCCCCAGGACACGGTGTTCGCCTACCTGATCTTCGTGTCCATCCAGGCGGTGCTGATCCATTCCAACATCGCCATGGATCTGGGCTGGCTGCGCTACGTCATCGTGACGCCGCAGTTCCATCATTGGCACCATGCCTCGGATGAAGAGGCGTTGGATCGCAACTACTGCGCCCACACCCCTTTCTGGGATCTGGTGTTCCGCACCTACCATCAGCCCAAGGACCGCTGGCCGGAGAAGTACGGCACGGTGAAGCCCATCCCCGGCGGTTTCGTCCAGCAATTCCTCTACCCGTTCAGCGGCCCCGTGGAGCTGCTGACTGGCAAGCGGGAGGGGTAGGGAAGGGCGGCTCAGGCCGCCAGTTCCAGCACCACGGGCGTGTGGTCGGACGCCTTTTCCTGGCCGCGTGGGCCCTTGTCGATGGCGCAGCCGACCAAGCGGTCGGCGGCCTGGGGCGACAGCAGGAAGTGGTCGATGCGCAGGCCCATGTCGCGCGGCCAGGCGCCGGCCTGGTAGTCCCAGAAGCTGTAGGCGCGCTCGGCGGTGGGATGCACGGAGCGGAAGGCTTCCACCAGCCCCAGGTGGGTGATCTCGCGGAACTTGGCCCGGGTCTCGGGCCGGAACAGGGCGTCCGTCACCCAGGCGGCGGGGTCGTAGACGTCGCGCGCCTCGGGGATGACGTTATAGTCGCCGCCCAGCACGAAGGGCACTTCGCTGGCCAGCAGGCTGCTGGCGTGGGCCTTCAGCCGGTCCATCCAGCGCAGTTTGTAGGGGTATTTCTCCGTGCCCACCGGGTTGCCGTTGGGCAGGTACAGGCTGGCGATGCGGATGCCGCCGACGGTGGCCTCGACATACCGGGCCTGTTCATCCTCCGGCTCACCCGGCAGGCGGGTGATGATGTCCGTCGGTTCCTCCCGCGACAGCAGGGCGACGCCGTTGTAGGCCTTCTGGCCCACGACGGCGCAGTGATAGCCGAGGTCCTGGAATGCCTGCAGCGGGAAGGCGGCCGTCTCGCACTTGATCTCCTGGAACAGCACGACGTCCGGCTTGGCGCTGTCCAGCCACCCGGTCACGTTGGCCAGGCGGGCTTTGACCGAGTTCACGTTCCAGGTGGCGATGCGCATGGGAAGGCTCTCATCAGGCTGAATTTGCCCGCACCTTAGAGCGAAGCCTTGGTCAACGCGAGAGGCTTGCGCCCCAGCGTCGTCCAAAGCCGGCGGACGGCCGCGCCCGGCGCCTGAGGGAAGAACCATTGGGACGCGACCGTGTCCGCCGGACCTTTGTGGGGAGCGTAGCGGACTGCAAAGGGAGGAAGCCAAGGCCGCGGATGCGGCCGCCCGGCGCCTGAGGGAATCTTATAGCGAAAAACTCTGCCCGCAGCCGCAGGAAGAACTGGCGTTGGGGTTGTTGACCTTGAAGTAGGAGCCGGCCAGTTCCTCGACGAAATCAACCTCGGCGCCGCCCAGCAGGTCCAGCGAGGTGTCGTCCACCACCAGCCGGGCGCCGTCCCGCTCGAACACATGGTCGTCGTCATTGAGGGTGGCGTCGAAGCTGAAGCCGTACTGAAAGCCGGAGCAGCCGCCGCCCGAGACGGTCAGGCGCATCATGACATGGGCGCCGCCCTCCATCTCCGCCAGCTTGCGCACGCGCCGGGCGGCGCTGGCGCTCAGGGTCATGGCGCGGGGCGGGGTCGTGTCGGTCGGGCCGGCGGGGGCGAGGCCAGTGGGGGCGAGGCCAGTGGGGGCCGTGCTGGCGGAAGACGGGACGGCGGTCGCGGTGTCGGTCATCGACGGATTTTTCCGGCTGCGAACTCTTACAGTTGCGCTCAGGCGGCCCGCACCCCACGTACCCGTTGAAAAGGCGACTGGACAGGGGGCGCGTTCCTCTGTAACGCCCATAGTATGTAGGCGCTCCAAACGGTTCCGTCAAAGGACGGGAATCATTCGGTGCCCGCACCGGTCTGGCATGAGGTATGCGGCGATGATGAACTGGAACAGCCTGCTGTCGCGCAAGCGCTTGGCCAAGAAGACGGCCGATGCGGAACTGCCGCACCGCAGCGCCTATGAGATTGACATCGACCGCATCACCTTCACCACCAGCTTCCGCCGCCTGGCGGACAAGCAGCAGGTGCACGGCATCGGCGGATCGGACTATGTCCGCTCCCGCCTGACCCACTCCATGGAGGCGGCGCGGGTGGGCCGGTCGCTGGGCATGTGGGTGGGGCCGGCCATCCTGGGCAGCATCGCCTATCCCTTGAAGGCCACCCCGGCCGACATCGGCCATGTCGTGGCCGCCGCCTCGCTGGCCCACGACGTCGGCACGCCCTGCTTCGCCCACACGGGGGAAGACGTCATTTCCGACTGGTTCGCCGACAGCGCCATCGGCCGCCGCATCCGCGATGGGCTGAGCGATGTGGAGCAGGCGGAGCTGTGCAAGTTCGAGGCGAACGCCCAGGGCTTCCGCGTGCTGACTCGGCTGCAGGGCTGGCGCGGAGTGGGCGGCCTGCAACTGACGGCGGCGACGCTGGCGGCCGGCGCCAAGTACCCGTGGGGCGTGGAGGTTCCAGGCGGCCCCGTGCGGCGTCCGCACAAGCGTAAATACGGCTATTTTGAAAGCGAGCAGGCGGTGTTCGCCGAGGTCGCCGCCGAGGTGGGGCTGGTTGAAACCGGACCGGGCGCCTGGTGCCGTCACCCCCTGGCCTATCTGGTGGAGGCGGCGGACGACGCCTGCTACCACGTCGTGGACATCGAGGACGCGGCCAAGATGCGCATGCTGAGTTTCGAGCATGCCGAGGATCTGTTGCTGGCCTTCATCCGCGACGACAAGAGCAAGGACTGGGAAGCGGACTACAAGACGCTGGAGGATGAGGACCGCAAGCTGATCTTCCTGCGCGCCCAGGCCATCGACCGCTTGGTGCGCGACGCGGCGGAGATTTTCCTGGAGCGCCTACCCAGCCTGATGGCGGGGGAGTTCTGCAAGCCGCTGCTGACCCTGTCGGAGCGGGCCCAGGCCCTGCGCCACATCGAACAGGTCAGCCACGAGCGCATCTATCGCGGCCAGCAGCGTTGCGAGACCGACATCATCGCCGCCCGCACCATCACCACCCTGCTGGACGCCTATGGCGAGGCGCTGCTGGACCGGGAGAAGCTGGGCCCCGGCGCCAAGCTGCCTCGCCGCTGGGCCTCCCTGCTGGAAACCATGCCGGAGTCGCGGCAGCTGCCATATGAGCGGGCGGATTGGGTGCGTGGCCTGCTGGATTACGTCGCCGGTATGACCGACCGCTTCGCCATCCGCCAGGCGCAATTGATCGCGGGATAGTGCCTGCGCCCCTTCTATGCTACCTCGGGGGGATATTCTCCAGTGGTTGCACGAAGGGGTTTGAATGCAGGGCAGGATACTGGGTTACGACGCCGTGACGTTCACCGGCGCCATCACCGGCCATGACGGGCTGCGGTATGATTTTACCCGCGCCGACTGGCGCGATGGGCGAGAGCCGGCGGTCGGCATGCAGGTCGATTTCGTTCAGGCGGGTGAGCGCGCGCATGATGTCTATCTTCTTGCGCAACAGCGACCGCCCTTTACCTGGGCCTGGTTCCTGCTGTCGCTCGATGGCCGCATCTCTCGCAAGGAATTCTGGCTGAAGTACCAGTTGCCACTGATGGTTCTGTATTGCGCCGTCGGATACCTGGGGATCCTGACGGCCGATACCGACGCCGCCGTGGGGAATGGGGTCGGCTCCGGTCTCAGCCCCGTGGCCGGCGTGCTGCTGGTGCTGCTGACACTGCTGAGCCTGTGGCCGGGAATTGCCGTGCAGGTCAAGCGCTGCCATGACCGCAACCGTAGCGGATGGTTTCTCCTGATCAGCCTGATCCCGATTGTCGGCAATTTGTGGCTGCTGGCGGAATTGGGCTTCATCAGGGGAACATCGGGTGACAACCGCTTTGGCGGAGATCCGCTGGCCTGAACGATCACCGTCAAAGGCGGGGCGCGAGATGGTCGCGATCTTCCCTTTTTGACTGTATTGCTGCGCCGCAAAACAATTTATAGACTCATATATGGCCTCATGATAACTGAAGGTTGCAATCAACCAGGCGGTCCCCGTTGGCGGTTCGGGGGCGCCGCGATCTTCAACGGAGGCTGTCATGATGAATTTCTTTGCGCCCGCTCAGGTTAAGGGCATCGACGGCGCGGTTTATAACGGTGCCGGTGCCGCTGCGGCGGTTGTGGCCAACAATGTGACTGTTTTCGCCTTGGCGCCCATGGGTGTCGAGGTGGGCAGCCACTATGAGATCACCGGCCCGGGCGGTAAGCCTGATTACAAGGTCGTCTGCGCCTTCGCCCTGCCGGCGATGGCCGTTTTCACGCTGAAGGGCTGAGGCACGCCGTAGAGGCAGCCGTGGACGGACGGTTCAATACCGGCCGCCCACGGCGCTTCGAACCGACCGCGGACCCATTCCGGGGGCCGGGCACCCCCGTCTTCACGCGTTCATGAAACCTCACGGATGAAAACTCCACGGATGACCTGGGCGACTGGAACCTTGTAAGGTGCGCCGCCGCCGGTCACCATGGCCGGCGAACGTGTCCCTATTTGGATTTGCCGGTTCTAACGCCATGAACGTCTACAAGGAATTCGAAGCCCTGGTCCGCCGCGCACTGGAGGCCCTGGCGGCCGAGGGCGGCATTCCCGCCGGGCTGGACCTCTCTCGCGTGACGGTGGAGCCGCCGCGCGAAGCGGCGCATGGCGATATCTCGACCAATGCCGCCATGGTGCTGGCCAAGCCGGCGGGCAAGCCGCCCCGCGCCATCGCGGAGGCGCTGGCCCCCCACCTCCGCGCCCTGCCGGACGTGGCCGAGGTCACCATCGCCGGCCCCGGCTTCGTCAACCTGCGCGTGGCGGCCAGCTACTGGCGCGCCCGCATGGCCGACATCCTGGCCGCCGGCGTGGGCTTCGGCGCCAGCACCGTCGGCAACGGCACCCGCGTGAACGTGGAATACGTCTCCGCCAACCCCACCGGCCCGCTGCACGCGGCCCACGCCCGCGGCGCGGTGGTGGGTGACGCCCTGGCCGCCCTGCTGGAAAAGGCCGGCTATGACGTCACGCGTGAGTATTACATCAACGACGCCGGCGCCCAGGTGGACGTCCTGGCCCGCTCCACCCACCTGCGCTACCGCGAGGCGCTGGGCGAGACGGGGATCGAGATCCCGGCCGGCATGTATCCGGGCGAATACCTGAAGGATGTGGGCCAGGCCCTGGCCCAGCGGGACGGCGCCAAGTGGCGCGACCTGCCGGAGGAAGAGTGGCTGGCCCCGGTGCGCGCCTTCGCCATCGACCAGATGATGGCCGGCATCAAGGAAGATTTGGCCTCCCTCAACATCCATCATGACCTGTTCAGCAGCGAACGCGCGCTGGTGGACAGCGGGGCGGTCGACCAGGCCTTCAAGGCGCTGGAGGATGCCGGACTGATCTATGTCGGCGTGCTGGAGCCGCCCAAGGGCAAGAAGCCCGACGATTGGGAGCCGCGGCCCCAGACCCTGTTCAAGGCCACGCAGTTCGGTGATGACGTCGACCGTCCGCTGAAGAAGTCCGACGGGTCGTGGACCTATTTCGCCAACGACATCGCCTATCACTACGACAAGTACCGGCGCGGCTGCCCCGTCCTGATCGACGTGTGGGGTGCCGACCACGGCGGCTATGTGAAGCGCATGGCGGCGGCCACCAAGGCCATCTCAGATGGCAAGGCCGCGCTGGACGTGAAGCTGTGCCAGCTGGTGCACCTGCTGCAGAACGGCGAGCCGGTGAAGATGTCCAAGCGCGCCGGCACCTTCGTCACCCTGCGCGACGTCATGGACGCCGTGGGCCGCGACGTGGTGCGCTTCATCATGCTGACCCGCCGCAACGACCAGACGCTGGAGTTCGACTACGCCAAGGTGACGGAGCAGTCCAAGGACAATCCCGTCTTCTACGTGCAGTACGCCCACGCCCGCTGTCGCTCCGTCCTGCGCCAGGCGGCCAGCCTGCATCCCGACTGGGACCTGTCGGCCGGCGCCCTGGCCGGCGTGTCCTTCGACGGCCTGGCCTCCACGGCGGAGGTCGACCTCATCCGCCTGATGCTGAACTGGCCGCGCACGGTGGAGTCGGCGGCGGAGGCGCATGAGCCGCACCGCGTCGCCTATTACCTGCAGGACCTGGCCGCCGCCTTCCATGGCTTCTGGAACCAGGGTAAGGACGACGCCACCCTGCGCTTCATCATCGAGGGGGACGACGCCCTGACCCGCGCCCGTCTGGCCCTGGTGACGGCGGTGTCCCTGGTCATCGCGTCCGGCCTGGCCATCATGGGCGTGGTGCCGGCCGAGGAGTTGCGCTGATCCCATGAGCGACATGCACGACCGTCACGGCGACCCCGACTACGACTACGATCCCGGCTATGACTGGCAGGGGCGGCGCCAGCCGCCCCCCGGCGGCGTGGGTTTCTCAGCCTGGCCGTCGTCCTGGTGGCCGTCGGCAGCTTCGGCGGGCTGATCTACTTCGTCTACACCCAGGGCCAGCGCGCGGGGACGGAGGCGGTCGCCCCCATTATCCACGCCGATCCCGGGCCGACGAAGGTGAAGCCGGAGACGCCGGGCGGGATGGACGTGCCCAACCAGGACCGCCTGATCTACGACCGCCTGCGCGCCGACAAGACCGATCCGGGCGTGGAGCGGCTGTTGCCGCCGCCCGAGGCGCCCATGGAACGGCCGACGGCACCACCGCCCAGCCAGCCGGCGCCACAGCAGGCCGCCGCCGCCCCCGCCCAGACGCCGGCCCCAGCGGTGACGCCGCCGCCGGCCACGGCATCGGTGCCGCCCACCGTGCTGCCGCCGACGGCCGCAGGCACCAAGCCGGCGGCGCCACAGCAAACCGCCCAGGCGCCGGCCTCAACGCCTTCCACCACGCCGCCTGCCACTCCGCCCTCTGCCAACGCGCCCACCCCCCTGGTGCCTCAGCCCCAGCCGGCGGCGCCCAAGCCCG
The DNA here is from genome assembly GCF_036348415.1 of Nitrospirillum karajorum. Classification (NCBI taxonomy): domain Bacteria; kingdom Pseudomonadati; phylum Pseudomonadota; class Alphaproteobacteria; order Rhodospirillales; family Azospirillaceae; genus Nitrospirillum; species Nitrospirillum karajorum. The sequence goes on along the minus strand of NZ_JAZBQB010000001.1, from coordinate 145,014 downwards.
TGGTCGCGGCACCGCCGGCCCCGACGCCCAAGCCGGTGGAAAAGCCCGTCGCTCCGCCGGTGCCCGCCCCGGCCGCCTCAGGCGGCGGAACGATCAAGCTGCAATTCGCCTCCATCCCCTCCGAACCGCAGGCGGAGGCGGAGATGCAGCGTATCCAGCGCAAGCATGCCGCCGTGCTGGGCGGGCTCAGCCTGCGGCTGGTCAAGGCAGACCTGGGCGCCAAGGGCATCTACTACCGGGTCCAGTCGGGGCCCGTGGACGAAGCCCAGGCCAAGCGCATCTGCGAGGCGGTCAAGGCGGCCAAGGACGGCTGCATCCCCGTTCATTAAGGCGGTGCCTGCGATGACCAACTCCCCTGTCCCGGCGGCCGTCATCTTCGGCTGCGCCGGTCCCATCCTGACCGAGGCGGAGCGCGCGCTGTTCGCGGCGGCCAATCCCCTGGGCTTCATCCTGTTCCGGCGCAACTGCGAGACGCCGGAGCAGGTGGCCGCCTTGACGGCTGCGCTGCGCGATAGCGTCGGCCGGCCGGACGCGCCCATCATGATCGACCAGGAAGGCGGGCGGGTGGCCCGCCTGCGCCCGCCGCACTGGCCGTCCCTGCCGCCGGCTGGACGGATTGGCGCTATCGCCGATGACGGGCTGGCCAAGGAGGCGGCCTGGCTGCACGGCCGGCTTCTGGCCGCCCTGCTGGCGCCATTGGGCATCGACATGGACTGCGCCCCCGTGGCCGACGTGCCCCAAGCGGGCGCGCACGACGTCATTGGGGACCGCGCCTTCGGGCAGGACCCGGCGCGCGTCGCCCTGCTGGCCGGGGCCCAGGCGGAAGGGTTGCTGGCGGGCGGTGTCCTGCCCATCGTGAAGCATTTGCCGGGCCATGGCCGGGCGCTGGCCGACAGCCATAAGGAGCTGCCGACGGTGACGGCGGATCTGGCGACGCTGGACGCGGTCGACTTCGCGCCCTTCAAGGCCTTGGCCCATCTGCCGGCGGGCATGGTGGCCCACATCCTGTTCACCGCCGTGGACGCCCAGCATCCCTCCAGCACCTCCGCCCTGGTCATCACCAAGATCGTGCGGGAGAGGATCGGCTTCGACGGCCTGCTGTTCAGCGATGACCTGGACATGCAGGCGCTGTCCGGCACCCGGCCGGAACGGGCCGCCGCCGTGTTGGCCGACGGCTGCTGCGACGTGGCCCTGCACTGCAACGGCACGGTGGAGGACATGGCCGCCGTCGCCGCCGTGGTGCCCCCCCTGACGGCCCAGGCGCAGGAACGCTGGGCCCGGGCGCAGGCCCTGCGGCCCCACCAGGACACCGACGCCGACGCGGCCACCATCGCCGCCTGGCGCGCCCGCCTTATCGACCTTGCCGGCAATTGGGACTGACCCCTTGGACACCTCCATTCAGGAACTGATCGTTCGCCTTTCCGTGATGGCCATCCCCATGGTCCTGGCCATCACCCTGCACGAGGCTGCCCACGCCTGGGTGGCCTGGAAGCTGGGCGACGACACCGCCTATTCCCAGGGCCGGGTCAGCTTCAACCCCGGCAAGCATATCGACCCGTTCGGGACCATCCTGATCCCGGCCACGCTGTTCCTGTTTACCGGCTTCGTCTTCGGCTGGGCCAAGCCCGTGCCGGTGGTGCAAAGCCGGCTGCGCCGTCCCCGCCGGGATATGGCCCTGGTGTCCCTGTCGGGGCCGGGCATGAACTTCCTGCTGGCCATTCTGTTCGCCCTGCTGCTGCACACCGTGTTCCTGCTGCCTGCCTCCGTCGCCGATTGGGTGGGGCAGAACTTCGTGGCCGGCATCCAGATCAACCTGATGCTGGGCGTGTTGAACATGCTGCCCTTCCCGTCGCTGGACGGCGGCAAGGTGCTGGAACAGATGCTGCCCTACCGCCAGGCGCAGTGGTTCGCGGCGCAGGAGGTGCGGGGTAACATGATCCTGCTGACGATGTTCTTCCTGCTGCCCTACCTTCTGAATAAGATGGGGCTGTCGGCGTACGACCCCTACATGTGGCTGGTCCGGTGGCCGACCACGGCCCTGTGGAACGTGATCGCCACGGTGACGGGACTGAATTGATGGCTGAGCCCCAGGGCCCCGATCCGGATTGGCCCGACCAGGACCAGAAAGAGGCCCCCGTCCTTGACCTGGCGGGGGAGGGGGAGCCGGCGCTGCTGGTCGACCTGGGGGAGTTCGAAGGCCCCATCGATCTGCTGCTGACCCTGGCGCGCGACCAGAAGGTCGACCTCACCCGCATTTCCATCCTGGCCCTGGCCGAGCAGTACCTGGCCTTCGTGGAGGAGGCGCGGCGCCTGCGGCTGGAGGTGGCGGCCGATTACCTGGTGACCGCCGCCTGGCTGGCCTATCTCAAGTCCCGCCTCCTGCTGCCCACGCCCGAGACGGAGGAACCGACGGGCGAGGAACTGGCGCAGGCCCTGGCCTTCCAGCTGCAGCGGCTGGAGGCCATGCAGACCGCCGCCGCCCGCCTGATGGCCCGGCCGCGCCTGGGCCGCGACGTCTTCCCCCGCGGGGCGCCGGAGGACCTGCCGGTGTTCGAGCGGCGGGTGACCGAGGTGACGCTGTACGATCTGCTGCGCGCCTATGGCGACATCAAGCGCCGCCAGCAGAAGACCGGGCCCCTGCATCTGCCGCCGGTGGACCTGTTCACCATCGAGGATGCCATCCGCCGGGTGGAGGCCATGTTGGGCCGGCTGCCGGATTGGACGCGCCTGGACCGCTTCCTCCCTCCCGATTGGCGCGGCGGCACCAGCCGGGAGGACAAGTTGAAGGCCCGGTCCGCCTTGGCCGCGACCTTCGTCGCCACGCTGGAACTGGCCAAGGCCGGCCAGTTGGAGGTGCGGCAGGACGGCACCTTCGGACCCCTGTACGTCCGGCGGACCGATGCGTCCCCCCAGCCGGCCTCTCCGCCGGACCAGAGCACGGATAAAGAGCCATGACCGTCGAAACCGTTACCGACGCGCCTGCGGATCAGGGGGAGGGCTTCGACCGCCGGGCCGAGCAGATGCGCCTGGTCGAGGCGGTGCTGTTCGCCTCCGCCGAGCCGGTGGAGGAGGCCGCCCTGGCCGCCCGGCTGGGGCCGGAGGCTGACCTGCGCGGCATCCTGGATGAGCTGCAAGCCCACTACAGCCATCGTGGCGTGCACCTGGTGGCGGCGGCCGGCCGCTGGGCGTTCCGCACCGCGCCGGATCTGGCCCCCCTGCTGCAGCGGGAAACCGAGGTGACCTCGCGCCTATCGCGCGCCGCCGTGGAGACGCTGTCCATCATCGCCTATCACCAGCCGGTGACGCGGGCGGAGATCGAGAGCATCCGCGGTGTCGCCACCAGCAAGGGCACCCTGGACATCCTGATGGAAGCGGGCTGGATCAAGCCGGGCCGTCGGCGCGAGACGCCGGGCCGGCCGCTGACCTGGCTGACCACGCCGGCTTTCCTGGATCATTTCGGTTTAGAATCGTTGCGCGACCTGCCCGGCGTGGATGATCTGCGCGCCGCGGGCCTGCTGGACGCCCGCCCGGCCATCACCACCCTGTTCTCGCGCGGCGATGATGCAGCGCTGCCACGGGCGGTGGAAGACAGCGCGGAGGATTAGGACAGGGGGTTACTCTGCGTCCTCAAGGAGGCCGGGCGATATGGGCTCTGCCGCTTTGGCCAAGGCTGCCAACGCCCGTCTCACCCATTGAAGGTCGTTATCGCCCAGGCGCCGCGACAACTCCGCTTGGGCCCGCCTCCATACCGGGATCGCCTCCGCCAGCAAATGGTGGCCTGGCCCCGTCAGGCTGAGCCGCTTTCCCGCACGGCCCCGCCCGCCTTCGGCGCAGACCCAGCCGCGCTTTTCCAGATTCTGGATATTGCGGCTGAGCGTTGTCGTGTCCACCCCCGCGCTGAGCGCGAGTTCGACCAATGTGGCGCCCTCGGCCGCGCCTATCCCCACCATCAGGCTGAATTGCTCGGCCGTCAGCCCCAGCGGCCTGAAGCAGGCGTTGTGATAGCGCGTGATCGCCCGCGCGGTTGCCCGGGCCTGGAAGCCCGGACATTCCGCAGCGATGGTGCGAAAGGCTTGGGGGTCAAATCCGCTCATGTCTGCTGGCCCCTGTACATCACGGCATGCGACATATAGTGTATATGCATTATTAAGGGGAATGTCATGCCAGCCTACGTTCACATCAATCTGCGGATCATCGACCCCGCCAAGCAGGCGGCGCTCGCCCCCCGTTTCCAGGCCGCCTTGCAGGAGGCTGGCGGACGGATCCTGTACTTCGGCCGCGTCGCGCAGGTGCTTGAGGGTGATGACCTGCCCTTGCCGATGGCGGGCGTGCTGGAGTTTCCGACGCTGGCCCAGGCGTTGGCGTTCTATGATTCCGAGGCCTACGCCCCGATCAAGGCGGATCGCCGGGAAGCCCAGCAGGCGACGATGTTCGTCGTCGAGACCGCCTGATCCCCTGTTCGCCGCGGGCTAGCCTTTACTTCGCGCTCGCCTCGCACGCCGCCACGGCCTCCGCCACCATCTGGTCCACCTCCTTGTCGCCGGTGGCCTTCAGCCAGCCGCGCAGGGGCTTGATCAGGTCGGGGTGGGCGCACAGCGCCGCCGCCTCGAACACGGTGGGATAGACGCCCTCGGCGCTCAAAGCCTCCAGCACGTGGGGACGGGCCAGGTCGCCGTCCCGCTGGGCCAGGGCCACCAGGGCCTCGGCGCGCACGCTGTCGTCCTCATCGTTCAGGGCGGCGACCAGGGCATCGCGCACGGCCTTGGTGTCGACCTCCGACTGGCCCAGCAGGAAGACGGCCCAGTCGCGGTTCGCGGCGTCGGCGTCCTTGAAGAAGGACAGCAGACGCTTGACCGTGGCCGTGTCGTCCGTCTCGATCTCCACATCCTCGTCGATCAGGTCCCGCAGGAAATCCGACGGGGGCATGTAATCCTTGGCCATCCTGGGCATCCTTATCGTGGGGGCATATTTTTGGGGGCGGCTGCGGTCGGGCGCACCATCCGTCTCGCCGGTGGCATAGTCCGGCCACGGGATATTGTAAAGGCTGCGGCCCCGTCGCCTGTGGTTCCGCCCGTCCGCGACGGTCAGGCTCTTGACCCAGGACACGGCGGGGTTCCCTATGGTTCACTGAAGGAAACATCCAAGAGCCCGCCCATGCCCCGGCCCGTTAAGCCGCCGAAAGCCGCGCCGCCCCGCCACAGGTCTTGGTTGCGATGGCCGAATTGGACGCGGTGGGTCGGCCCCGCCCTGGTGCTGGCGGCTGTCGTCCTTGGCGTCTGGGGCATCGTGGGGCGGTCGCTCACAGCATCCCCGGACCCGGCGGTTCCCACCTTGGCCAGCATCGGCGGTCCCTTCGCCCTGACAGACCAGGATGGCCGGGCGGTGACGGACAAGACCTATGCCGGCAAGACGCTGATGGTCATGTTCGGCTACACCAATTGTCCTGACGTCTGCCCCACCGGCCTTGCGTCCATGAGCGTGATCCTGGACGCGCTGGGGCCGGACGCCGACCGCGTGCAGGGCCTGTTCATCACCGTGGACCCCGCGCGGGACACGGTGGCGGTGCTGAAGGACTACATGGCCAACTTCAACCCGCATATCGCGGCCCTGACCGGCACGCCAGCGCAGGTGGCGCAGGCCGCCGTGAGCTATAAGGTGCTGTACCGCAAGGTCGCGGCCGACGGCACGCCCCTGGCCCTCGACGCCCATCCTGCTGACTACGGCATGGACCACAACGCCGCCATCTTCCTGATGGACCCCGCCGGTCACCTGAAAAGCACCATCAACCCCTTCGAACCGCCCGCCACGGCGGAGGGCAAGGTGCGCCATGCGCTGGGGCTGCCGGTGGCGGTGAACTGACAGGAAAAAGTTCTTGGCAATTGGCTGCTGGCGGGGATGGGGATTTTCCCCTCAAGCCAATCGCTGGAACACCCTCTCGACCACCCTGTCGGGATTTTCGGCGGACGCGTGCCAGATCGCGCATACCCGTTGGCCGTGCGCGTAGACGGCGATGGTGCTGCCGGGACCCGCACCCCGATGGCCGATGGGATGATCCAGCGGCGAAACGGCGTTCAGCATGAGGCCCAACCCGTAAGCGGGGTCCGGAAAGGTCTCATTCCGGTGTTCCGGCAAGGCGCGACGGTCAAGCATGGAGCTGAACGTGGCGGGTTGCAGCACCTTGCCCGTCACCAAGCGGTGGAACAGTCGGGCGGCGTCGGCGGCGGTTCCGGTCACCAGGCCGTGATAGACCCAGCCCGGGTGATATCCTTCCCCGTCGGGGCCCATCTGAACGCCGCGCAGGTCCTCGGGCTGGGTGGCGACCCGCGCCGTCGTCAGTTCCGCCGGGGTTAACACCAGCCGATCCAGCGCGCCCGCCAGAGACAGGCCGGTCGTGGCTTCAATCAGCTCCCGCACCTTGAGATAGCCGATATTGGAATACGCCCAGCCTTTTCCGGGTTCATAGCGTAACCGTCGCGTGTCCAAGGCCTGGAGGAGGCGCCCGACCGGCCACGGGGATTTACCTGCCCGCACATCCTCATGATACCGAGCCACGCCGCCATAGTCGGGAAGGCCGGCCTCATGCCGCAACAGCTGCGCCAAGGTGAAGGCCTCGCCGGCGATCGGCGCGTCCAGGGAAAGCGCGCCGTCCTCGACCAGGCGCAGCGCTGCGATCGCCAACACCGTTTTGGTGACGCTCCACCACGGGACAGGATCGGCCACGCTACTGACCGTGACGGTTCCGTCTTCGTCAATAAGCGCCACCGACTCCAGAGTCATTTCCACCAGTCGTTCCTGACTACTTCGCCAGCGGGGCGTAGGCGCCGTTGTGCCAGGCGTAGATGACGTAGTCGTTCTGCTTGCGGTCGCCCTTGGTGTCGTAGGACACGGGCCCGACCGCGGTCATGAACTCCTGGCCGCTGTGCAGCACGGTGGCCACCTTCTTGGGATCGGTGCTGCCGGCCTTGGCGGCGGCCTGGGCCCAGACCTGGACGGCGGCGTAGGAGTAGAGCGAGAAGATGTTGGGCTCCCCCCGTTCTTGCGGAAGCTGTCCAGCGCCTCCTTGGCGGCGGGGCTTTGCCGCACGTCGGCGTTGTAGGCCATCATCACTCCTTCGCCCATGGTGCCGGCGGTGGTCCAGAACTCATCGCTGGCCAGGGTGTCACCCGCCAGGAAGGCGGCCTTCAGGCCGGCGGTGCGCGACTGGCGCACCAGCAGGCCCGCTTCCGGGTACAGGCCGCCGTAGAACACGGCGTCCACGTCCGCCGACTTCAGGCGGGTGACCATGCTGCTGAAATCCTTCTCGCCGGCGGTCAGCGTGCCGTTCAGGGCCACGGGCACGCCGCGGGCCTTGAGCGTGGCGCGCACGGCGTCGGCCAAGCCCTTGCCGTAGGTGGTCTGGTCGTCGACGATGGCGATCTTGCCGCCCTTGTAGTGGTCGGCCAGGTAGGCGCCGATGACTTGGCCCTGCTGGTCGTCGCGGCCGCAGGTGCGGAACAGCGTGTCCCAGCCCTGGGCGGTCAGTTCTGGACTGGTGGAACTGGGAGTGATGACGATGACGCCCTCATCGGCATAGACCTGGGCCGCCGGCATGGTGGTGCCGGTGGTCATATGGCCCATGACCATGGCGACGCGGTCGGTGACCAGGCGGTTGGCGGCGGCCACGGATTGCGTGGGCTCACCGCCATCATCCACCGCGTCCACCACCAGCTTTTGCCCCAGCACGCCGCCCTTGGCGTTGATGTCGGCCACGGCCTGGTCGGCGCCCCGGCGCAGCTGGGTGCCCACCGCCGCCAGGCGACCGCTGAGCGGAACGCCGACGCCGATCTTGATATCCGCGAGGGCGGGCAGGCTGATCGACAGCAGGGGCAGGGCGAGGACGGCGGCACGGGCGAAGGAGGGGACACGCATCGAACTGTGATTCCTGAACCGAGGGGAGGCTAATTCACACTATTTGATCTCGGTATAGGATCCGTCGCGCCATTGGTAAACTGTGTAATCGGCAGTGGTGCGATCTCCTTTTGCATTGAAGGAGAGGGGGCCGATCACCGTCTGGAAGCTGCCCTTGTGCAGGGCGTCCGCCACCTTGGCCGGGTCCGTGCTCTTGGCCTGGGTCGCCGCCTGGGCCCAGGCCTGCACGGCGGCGTAGGAATAGAGGGTATAGGCCTCGGGCTCATAGTTCTGGGCGCGGAAGCTTTTCACAACCTCCGCCGCCACGGGCTGCTGGCGATAGTCGGCGCCGAAAGTGTTCAACACGCCGTTGCCGGTGGCGCCGGTGATGTTCCAGAACTCGTTGGAGACGATGCCGTCGCCGGCCATGAACTTGGCCTTCAGGCCTTTCTCTGCCATCTGGCGCACCAGGAGGCCCGCCTCAGTGTGCAGGCCGCCGAAATAGACGAAATCGACCTGCGCGTCCTTCATGCGGGTGATGACGGAGGACATGTCGCGGTCGCCCACCGTCACCGCCTCATACACCACCTCTTTCAGGCCCAGCTTGGCCAGGGAGGCGCGGGTGGCGTCGGCCAGGCCGCGGCCATAGGTGGTTTGGTCCTGCAGGATGCCGATGCGGGCCTTGGGGAAATTCTTGGCGATGTACTGGGCCGCCACCTCGCCCTGCTGGTCGTCGCGCCCGCAGGTGCGGAAGGTGGTGTGGCTGCCCATCTCCGTCAGTTGCGGATTGGTCGAGCCGGGGGAGATCTGGACCACGCCCTCCTCCGAATAGACCTTGGCGGCGGCGATGGAGACGGCGGAGTTGTAATGGCCGATGACGGCCGCCACGCCCTGGGTGATCAGCTTGTTGGCCGCGGCCACGCCCTGGCTGGGGTTGCTGGCGTCGTCGGCCTGGATCAGCACGATCTGCTCGCCCAGCACGCCGCCCTTGGCGTTGATGTCCTTGATCGCCTGTTCGCTGCCCCGGCGCAGCTGCTCCCCCACCACGGCGTTGGGGCCGGTCAAGGGGGCGCCCAGGCCCAGCTTGATCTCGGCGTGCGCGACACCCGCCGCCAGCCCCGCCGCCACCATGACCGCGATGCCGCCCGTCATACGGATCATATCCGAACCCCCATCATTGCCGCCGGCGGTATCCCGGCTTCCTGTTCGCCAACAAGGTAACATGCGTCCGGCGCCACAATTCCAGCGTGACGCCGTCCCTTGCGCCGAAGGGGAAAAGATACGACATCTGGGCACACCCGTTCGTCCTATCCCCCCTATCCACAACAGGGAATCCGGCCATGGCCGCCTATGATTACGACCTTTTCACCATCGGCGCCGGCTCTGGCGGGGTGCGCGCCAGCCGAATCGCGGCTGGCCATGGCGCGCGCGTGGGCGTCGCGGAGGAACGGTACCTGGGGGGCACTTGCGTCAACGTCGGCTGCGTGCCCAAGAAGTTCCTGGTCTACGCCGCCCAGTACTCGGCTGGCTTCCAGGATGCCGCCGGCTATGGCTGGGACGTGGAGGCCAAGGACCATGACTGGCAGCGCTTGATCGCCAACAAGGACGCGGAGATCACGCGCCTGAACGGCATCTACCGCCGCCTGCTGGAGAATGCCGGCGCGACCATTTTCGAGGCGCGCGCCACCATCGTGGATGAACACACGGTGGACGTGGGCGGCAAGCGGGTGACGGCGGAGCGTATCCTGATCGCCACCGGCGGCTGGCCGGAATTGCCGGAGAAGCCCGGCGTGCGCGATTACGCCATCACCTCCAACGAGGTGTTCCACCTGGAAAAGCGCCCAGAGAACATCGCCATCGTCGGCGCCGGCTATATCGCCACGGAGTTCGCCGGCGTGTTCAACGGCCTGGGCTCCCGCACCGTGCAGATCTACCGGGGCGACAAGCTGCTGCGCGGCTTCGATGAGGACGTGCGCGACTTCCTGGATACCGAGACGGCTAAGGCCGGCGTGGAGTTGCGGCCCCGCACCACCATCGAGCGCCTGGAAAAGGCCGGCGGCTGCCTGCGGGCCACCCTGTCTGACGGTACGACGCTGGACTTGGACGCGGTGCTCTACGCCACGGGTCGCCGGCCCAATGTGCGCGGCCTGGGACTGGAGCGCGTCGGCGTGGATCTGGACGAGCGCGGCGCCATCAAGGTGGACGACCAGTACCGCACCACCGTGCCCAACATCTATGCCCTGGGCGATGTGACCGACCGGGTGAACCTGACGCCGGTGGCGACGGCCGAGGGGCACGTGCTGGCCGACACCCTGTTCGGCAACAAGCCGCGCAGCGTGAACTATCTCAACATCCCGACCGCCGTGTTCTCCATCCCCCCCGTCGCCACCTGCGGCATGACGGAGGCGCAGGCGCGGGCGGTTTACCCAGCGGTCGACATCTACCGCACCAACTTCAAGCCCATGCGGCACACCCTGTCCGGCCGGGACCAGCGCATGCTGATGAAGCTGGTGGTGGACCGGGCCAGTGACCGGGTGGTGGGCTGCCACCTGGTGGGCGACGACACGCCGGAGATGATCCAGGGCGTGGCCGTGGCCATGAACGCCGGCGCCACCAAGGCCGTGTTCGACAGCACCATCGGCCTGCACCCCACGGCGGCGGAAGAGTTCGTGACCCTGCGCACCAAGGTGCCGGATCCGGCGTGACAAGACGCGCTACGATCCACAAGCCGGCACGCCGGCGGTCCCTGGTCAGGCCGCCGGGGTCAGGCCGCCGGGTGGGCGCCAATTCGCTTTCAGCCCGATCTCGACCAGATCCGCCAGGCCGGGCATCATTTCCTGGCGCAGCCAGTCCATTTTCTGCCCCGGGGCGCCCCGGCCGGCGGTGGGGAAGGCGCGTTTCCAGCCGCCCAGCTTCACCGCCAGGCCACAGCACAGGGCGCCAACCCCGGTATGGTGCGCCTCGATCTCCCGGCGCATGGCCTGGAAGCCCTCGGCGGAAAGGTCATCCCACAACTGCTGCGTCATGCGGTCGAAGCTGCGGAAGCATCCCTCCAACTGGGCCATGATGGCGTCCAGGCTGGTGTCCACCGTGGCGATCAGCCGCACGGCGGCGCTGTCGGTCTGCACCAGCGGGGTGCGCCTGAGGTCCGCCAGCCAGCGCCCCAGCTCCTGCAGCAGGGCGTGGGCGCCGTCACGGCAACTGCGGAAGTAGGCGATGGACAGGAAGATGTCGCCATACTGCGCCAGGAACTCCGGGATCTCGGTCAGTTTCAGGCCCAGCCGGCCGGCGATGTGGCGCAGGTTGGCCAGCGTTTCCTCCCGGTCGGGGCTGGACAAAAGCGCGGTGAGGTCGCCCATGTTGTCCACCCGCGCCGCCTGTTCACCATAGACGCGGCGGAGGAGGGGGCGGGTGAAGCCCTGCATGTAGTGGGTCAGCTCTTCTTGCTTTTCCGGCGACAGCACCAGGTGCTGATGCTCATCCACGGCGATGCCCAGCGCGCGCAACTCAATGCGCAGGGAATAGACGTCGAAGGACGCTATGGCCCCCAGCTTCAGCAGCAGGGCCATGTCCCGTTCCAGCGCGGCCTTGTCTGCGGTGAATTCGCGGCCCAGCCCTTCGATCTGGATCAGGCCGGTGCCGGCGCGGGCATCCCGGAACAGCTCGACCATCGTTTCCAGGCGCGCCGTCTTCACCAGGCGGGCCCGCTTCAGGCCGCTGACGGACAGGGGAAGAAGATGCAAGGGCAACAGGTGCAGGGCGTCGGTTTCGTCCGACCAGGCGCTGGTGTCGTGGATATGCCCGTCGGCGGCGGCGTGTGACATGCCATCCGCACGCGGTGGTGCCAGAAGGACGGGGCGCACAGGCGTCGAGGTGGAGGACGAAGTCCTGCCCGCATGCTTAGCCCTCTGGGGCGCATCCTGGACTGCAGGCGGCATGGAGTCGTCCTAGAAAACCACAAGACACCCCGCCTGATTTCTGCGGAGGCCGTGGTGATGGTGTTGGACGCTGCCTGGCCCAACTACCAAAAAGTATAATTTCCTTTGGATAGGAGTAAAGGCTTAACTGATGGCCCTGCCGATAAGGGATTATAGTTTTCCGTATATTAGGCATGCGCGATCCAATTTAGATAAAATCCAACATTAATGATGTCAGAATTTGTCATTTTTTATAATGGCGTAAAAATTAATTGATGGCGGCACCGGCGATACCGGGATGTCCATTGAGCACGGGCGAGGGGCCTGCGCGCATCGCCGGGCAGCCATCCGGTCCTTGCCTGCGGGCGGCGGCGGAGCCATAGTCCGGCCCCGATACGGCGGCGCCCCCCGTGCGGGAGGCGATCCGTCCCCTCTGACCGCCCTAGGGATCCCATGCGCTTTCCGCACCGGCACCTGCTTGGCATCGAAGGCCTGAGCCAGGCCCAGATCAACACCATCCTTGATCTGGCCGACACCTACGTCGAACAGAACCGCAGCCCCAACAAGAAGTCGGATGTGCTGCGCGGCAAGACGGTGGTGAACCTGTTCTTCGAGAACTCCACCCGCACCCGCACCAGCTTCGAGCTGGCGGCCAAGCGGCTGGGCGGCGATGCCATCAACATGTCGGTCGATGGCTCCAGCGTGAAGAAGGGCGAGACCCTGCTGGATACCGCCACCACCCTGAACGCCATGCATTTGGATGTGCTGGTGGTGCGCCATCCGGAGTCGGGGGCGGTGAAGCTGCTGGCCGACAAGGTCAACTGCGCCGTCATCTCCGGCGGCGACGGCGCGCACGAGCATCCGACCCAGGCCCTGCTGGACGCGCTGACCATCCGCCGCAACAAGGGGCGTCTGGATGGGCTGACCGTTACCATCTGTGGCGACATCCTGCACAGCCGCGTCGCGCGCTCCAACATCCAGCTGTTGAACATCATGGGCGCCCGCGTGCGCGTGGTGGCGCCGCCCACCCTGCTGCCCCGCGCCATTGGTGAGCTGAGCGTCGAGGTGCACCACGACATGGCCACCGGCCTGAAGGACGCCGACATCGTCATGATGCTGCGCCTGCAGCTGGAGCGCATGCAGGGCCAGTTCGTGCCTTCGGTGCGGGAGTACTACCGCTTCTTCGGCCTGGACTATGAGAAGCTGGCGGCGGCCAAGCCGGACGCCCTCATCATGCACCCCGGTCCAATGAACCGCGGCGTGGAGATCGACAGCCTGGTGGCCGACGACATCAACCGCAGTGTCATCCTGCAGCAGGTGGAACTGGGCGTGGCCGTGCGCATGGCCTGTCTGGATCTCTTGACCCAGCACGGCCGGAACGACCCGGCCTGACGCGCCAGCCCGTCGCCGCCCCGCCTTAACGCTCTCGCTCTTCCGGGACCATCCCCATGGCCACACACGCCCGCACCGCCATCCTGAACGCCCGCCTGCTGGATCCGGACAGCCGCCTGGACCAGCGCGGCTCCTTGTTGATTGATGGCGGCAAGATCGCCGACCATGGGCCCGGCCTGTTTCGCGACGGCGTGCCGGACGGCATCGAGGTCATCGACGCCGACGGGGCCTGCGTCGCCCCCGGCCTGGTCGACCTGCGCGCCCAGGTGGGCGAGCCGGGGCACGAGGATAATGAGACGCTGAAGACCGCCAGCCAGGCGGCGGCGGCCGGCGGCGTCACCGCCCTGGCCTGTCTGCCTGACACCGACCCGGTCATCGATGACGTGGCGGGGCTGGAGTTCATCGCCCGCCGCGCCCGCGAAGTGAGGCTGGTGAAGGTCTTCGCCTATGCCGGCATCACCCGTGATCTGGGCGGCAAGGAACTGACCGAGATGGGCCTGCTGGCCGAGGCCGGCGCCGTGGGCTTCACCGACGGCGGCAAGGCCGTGGCCGACGCCCTGGTCATGCAGCGCGCCCTGGCCTATGCCAGCATCTGGGGACGCCCCATCCTGCAACACCCGCAGGAGCCGCGCCTGGCCACCGGCGCCATGAATTCCGGCGAGATCGCCACGCGCCTGGGCCTGTCCGGCATCCCCGCCGTGGCCGAGGTCATCATGCTGGAGCGGGACCTGCGCCTGGTCGAGGCCACGGGTGGCCGCTACCACGCCGCCGACATCTCCACCGCCGAGTCCGTGGCCGTTATCCGCGCCGCCAAGCGCAAGGGCCTGAAGGTCACCTGCGACACCGCCCCGCCGTACTTCACCCTGACCGAGCGGGACGTCGGCGACTACCGCACCTTCTTCAAGCTGTCGCCGCCGCTGCGCACCGAGGACGACCGCCAGGCCATCGTCGAAGGTCTGGCCGATGGCACCATCGATTGCATCACCAGCGACCATCTGCCCTGGAACCAGGACGCCAAGCGTGTGCCCTTCGCCCAGGCGGCCTTCGGCTCCGTGGGGCTGGAGACGCTGCTGCCCCTGACGCTGGACCTGGTGCACAAGGGGCACATGAGCCTGCTGGACGCCCTGGCCACCGTCACGATCAAGCCGGCCGCCGTGCTGGGCCTGAACCTGGGCCGGCTGCGCACCGGTGCCGCCGCCGACCTGGTCATCTTCGATGCCGAGCGGCCGTGGCGCGTCGATGCGGAGGCGCTGCATAGCAAGTCCAAGAACAGCTGCTTCGACAAGCATCCGGTGCAGGGCCGGGTGTTGCGCACCCTGGTGGACGGCCGCACCGTCTTCCAACTGGCGGCTTGATGTCCATGGACACGGCGGCGCTGCCCTTGATGCCCCTGCTGCCGGCGCTGGCCGGCGGCTATCTGCTGGGCTCCATCCCCTTCGGCCTGGTGCTGGCCTATCTCGGCGGCTATGGCGATATCCGTAAGATCGGCTCGGGCAACATCGGCGCCACCAACGTGCTGCGCACGGGCAACAAGCCCTTGGCCGCCGCCACCCTGGTGCTGGACAGCGGCAAGGGCGCCATCGCCGTGGGCATCGCCCATTGCCTGGCCATGAGCGTCCTGCCCTCGCCGGAAGCGCCCCACCTTGCCGCCCTGGTGGCGGGCGGTGGCGCCATGCTGGGCCACACCTTCCCGGTGTGGCTGGGCTTCAAGGGCGGTAAGGGGGTGGCCACGGCGCTGGGCGTGCTGCTGGCCACCAGCTGGCCGGTGGGCGTCATCGCCTGCCTGACTTGGCTGCTGGTCGCCGTCCTGTTCCGCATCTCCTCCCTTTCCGCCCTGGTGGCCTTGGCCTTGGCGCCCCTGGTCGCCTGGTTCCTGCCGGCGGTGTGCCCGGCCGCCGCCGGGTTTGGCGCCGGCGGGGCGGAGGCGGCCCTCGCCCTGGCCATCGCCGCGCTGGTCTGGGTTCGCCACCATGCCAACATCCGCCGCCTGCTGGCGGGGACGGAGCCCCGCATCGGCCAGGGGAAGAAGAAGTCATCCGCCGATACCGGTACCTGAGCCGTTCGGACAAATCGGCGTCTTGCTGATCTGGCTCAGCGCGTTTGAACCTTGGCAAGCGCATTCCTATCTGAAGGAACAGGTCCCCGAGGAGACGCGATGATGAGCACGAAGACCAACAAGGACGCCGGCACCGGCAGCATCCTGGGCAACATCATCCTGGAAGAGGTGGTGGAGGCCATCGAGGAGGCGCGGTCACCCACGCCTGACATCTTCCCGCCCATCCCGCATGAAGCGCCGCCGGCCAAGCGCGTGCCCGCAGCCGACAAGCGGGAGGAGGAACGGGAGGCCGCCAAGAAGCGGCCGGACACGCCGGGCCATCACAGCCGATGAGCCTCAGGGCCGCTGATTTGGCCCATTCTTCGGCCCGCCAGCTTATCCGGTAATCCAGTCGATCAGCGCCTGATTGACCGCGTCAGGCTGTTCCAGCGTGGAGGAATGGCCGCACTGCGGCACGACGACCAGCCGGGCGCTCGGGATGGTGGCAGCCATTTCCTGGGACCGTTCCAACGGCATCAACGGGTCGCTGTCGCCCGTCAGCACCAGCGTCGGCGCGGTGATGGTGGGCAGGGTGGGGCGGCTGTCGGGGCGGCCGATGATGGCCGTCGTCTGCCGCGCCAGCCCTTCGATACCCACCGTCAGGCCCATACGCAGGGTGATCGCCGCCAGATGCGGATCGTCCCGATGCCGGGGATGGAGCATGGAGGCCGTGGCCTGGCGTAGGACGGCCCCGAGTTTAGCCTTGCGCGCCAGGGCCACCAAGGCCCGCCGCTGGGCCGACTGTTCCGGCGTGTCGGGCACCGCCTGGGTGCTGAGCAGGGCCAGCTTCGCCACCCGCTCCGGCGCCCGGCGCCAAATCTCCAGGGCGATGTAGCCGCCCATGGAAACACCGGCCAGGGCGAAGCGGGGAGGGGCGTCGGCCAGGATGGCGTCCGCCATGCCCGCCATCGTTTCCCCGGCCAGGGTATTGGCCACGGTGACCGGGCCATGGGGCCACAGCGCCGCCACCTGCGGGGCGAAGACCTCCGCCGTGCACAGCAGGCCAGGGACAAGGACGGTGGGGGTCATGCCCCCTTGGCCTTGCGCTTCTTGGGCGCGACGGCCTCCACCGCAGGGGGGACCTCTGACAGGTAGGGCTTCAGGTAATGGCCGGTGTGGCTCTCCGGCACCGTGGCCACATGCTCCGGCGTGCCCTCAGCCACGATGCGGCCGCCGCCGGCGCCACCCTCCGGCCCCATGTCGATGATCCAGTCGGCGGTCTTGATGACCTCCAGATTGTGCTCGATCACCAGCACGGTGTTGCCCTGGTCCACCAGGGCGTGCAGCACCTCCAGCAGCTTGCGCACATCCTCGAAGTGCAGGCCGGTGGTGGGCTCATCCAGGATGTAGAGGGTGCGGCCGGTGGCGCGACGGGACAGTTCCTTGGCCAGCTTCACGCGCTGCGCCTCACCCCCCGACAGGGTGGTGGCCGGCTGGCCCACATGGATATAGCCCAGCCCCACCTCGTTCAGCGTCTGCATGCGGTCGCGGATGGCGGGGACGGCCTGGAAGAACACGGCCGCCTCCTCCACCGTCATGTCCAGCACCTCGGCGATGCTCTTGTCCTTGTACAGGACCTCCAGCGTCTCGCGGTTGTAGCGCTTGCCGTGGCAGACGTCGCAGGTGACATAGACGTCGGGCAGGAAGTGCATCTCGATCTTGATGACGCCGTCGCCCTGGCAGGCCTCGCACCGCCCGCCCTTGACGTTGAAGCTGAACCGCCCGGCGCCATAGCCGCGGGCCTTGGCCTCCGGCAGCCCGGCGAACCAGTCGCGGATCGGAGTGAAGGCGCCGGTGTAGGTGGCGGGATTGGAGCGGGGCGTGCGGCCGATAGGTGACTGGTCGATGTCGACGATCTTGTCCAGATGCTGCAGGCCCAGGATGTCATCGTGGGCGCCCGGATGTTCCCGCGCGCCGTTCAGGCGCTTGGCCAGGGCCTTGTACAGCGTCTCGATGATCAGGGTGGACTTGCCGCCGCCGGATACGCCGGTGACGCAGGTGAAGGTGCCCAGGGGGATGCGGGCATGCACGTCCTTCAGGTTGTTGGAGCGCGCGCCGATGACCTCCAGGAACTGGCCCTTGTGGCCGGCGCGGCGGCGGTCCGGCAGGGCGATGCGGCGCCGGCCGGTCAGGTAGTCGCCGGTGACGCTGGCCGGGTTGGCCATCACCTCCGCCGGCGTGCCGGCCGCCACCACCGTGCCGCCATGGACGCCGGCGCCCGGCCCCATGTCGACCAGATAGTCGGCGGTGCGGATGGCGTCCTCGTCATGCTCCACCACCAGCACGGTGTTGCCGAGGTCGCGCAGGCGCTTCAGCGTGGCCAACAGGCGGTCGTTGTCGCGCTGGTGCAGGCCGATGGAGGGCTCGTCCAGCACATAGAGCACGCCGGTCAGGCCGCTGCCGATCTGCGAGGCCAGGCGGATGCGCTGGCTCTCCCCACCGGACAAGGTGCCGGAGGCGCGGTCCATGGCCAGATATTCCAGGCCGACATTGTTGAGGAAGCCCAACCGCTCGTTGATTTCCTTCAGGATGCGGTTGGCGATGTCCTTCTGCTTTTGCGTCAGGTGCCCGTCCAGGCTCAGGAACCAGGCGCCGGCTTCCTGGATGGACATGCGGCTAACCTCGGCCACGTTCAGGCCGTTGATCTTGACGGCCAGGGCCTCCGGCTTCAGGCGCGCGCCGCCGCAGGCCTCGCAGGGCTGGGCCGACTGGTACTTGGAAAGCTCCTCCCGCATGAAGTTGCTTTCCGTCTCCTTCCACCGGCGCTCCAGGTTGCGCACCACGCCCTCGAACGGCTTGTTGGTCTCGTAGGAGCGCAGGCCGTCGTCATAGCGCAGGGTCACCGGCTTGCCGTTGGACCCGAACAGGATGAGGTTGCGCAGCGCCTCCGGCAGGTCGCTCCAGGGCGTGTCCATGCGGGCGTTGTGGTGTCGCGCCAGGCTTTCCAGCGTCTGGGCGTAGTATTGGGAGGTTGAGCCCGCCCAGGGGGCGATGGCGCCGTCCTTCAGGGACAGGCGCGTGTCCGGCACCACCAGCTCCGGATCGAAATACAGCTTCTGGCCCAGGCCGTCGCAGGCGGGGCAGGCGCCGAAGGGGTTGTTGAAGGAGAACAGGCGCGGCTCGATCTCCTCGATGGTGAAGCCGCTGACCGGGCAGGCGAACTTGGCGGAGAAGACGGTACGCTCGCCTGAATCCGCGTTCTCCGCGAACACCAGGCCGTCGGCCAGCTCCAGCGCCGTCTCAATGGAGTCCGCGAGGCGGTTGCCGAGGCCGTCGCGCACGACGATGCGGTCGACCACCACCTCGATATCGTGTTTCAGCTTCTTGTCCAGCGCCGGCGCCTCGTCGATCTCCATCATCTCGCCGTTGATCTTGACGCGCTGGAAGCCGCGCTTGCGCAGTTCCTGAAGCTCTTTCTTGTACTCGCCCTTGCGGCCGCGCACGACGGGGGCCAGCAGGTACAGGCGCGTGCCCTCGGGCATGGCCATGATGCGGTCCACCATCTGGCTGACCGTCTGGCTTTCGATGGGCAGGCCGGTGGCGGGGGAGTAGGGGACGCCGACCCGCGCGTAGAGCAGGCGCATATAGTCGTAAATCTCCGTCACCGTGCCGACGGTGGAGCGGGGATTGCGGCTGGTCGTCTTCTGCTCGATGGAGATGGCGGGGGACAACCCCTCGATGCTGTCCATGTCCGGCTTCTGCATCAGCTCCAGGAACTGGCGCGCATAGGCGGACAGGCTTTCGACATAGCGCCGCTGCCCCTCGGCGTAGATGGTGTCGAAGGCCAGCGAGGACTTGCCCGACCCCGACAGCCCGGTGATCACCACCAGCTGGTCGCGCGGCAAATCCACGTCGACGTTCTTCAGATTATGTTCCCGCGCGCCGCGGACGCTGATATATTTGTTCATGGTATGTTCTGAATAGTCGATCGGGGCGGGCGCTGGCAAGGGGGAATACGCCGGTAGGTGCGCCCCGCCCCGCCAGCGCGCGACAGCGCCCTAATATGGGGGTGGCTGTGTCAAAAGGCGACAGCAGGATGCATCCTCTTTTGTGGCATGGGGGGATGCGGTGGCGGTTGCCCGTTTGGGGGCCTTGGGATCGATATTTTGGGTATGCCGGGGGCCTGCACCACCATCGCTGTGGCAATGCGCCGGCGGGACGGTGTAGGCTCTCCCCATCAACGGCGGGGCCCCGGGCCCCTTCATGGATTCAGGACGGATCGGACATGGCTGGCAGCGTCAACAAGGTCATTCTCATCGGCAACCTCGGCAAGGAGCCGGAGGTGAGGTCGATGCAGAACGGGGGCAAGGTGTGCAACCTGCGCATCGCCACCTCTGAAACCTGGAAGGACCGCAACAGCGGGGAGCGTCAGGAACGCACCCAATGGCACCAGGTGGTGATCTTCAATGAGGCGCTGATCGGCGTGGCCGAGCGCTTCCTGAAGAAGGGCTCCAAGGTCTATATCGAGGGCCAGCTGGAGACCCGCAAGTGGACGGACCAGTCCGGCCAGGAAAAGTACACGACCGAGGTGGTGCTGCGCCCCTTCCGCGGTGAACTGACCATGCTGGACGGCCGCGAGGGCGGCGGTGGCGGCGGCTACGAGTCGGGCGGCGACTTCGGCGGCGGCGCCAGCTACGGCGGTGGTTCGTCGGGTGGCGGGTATGGCGGCGGCGGTGGCGGCAGCTATGGCGGGGGCGGTTCCTCCTCCAGTGGTGGCGGCTCGCGCGGCGGCTTCGGCGGCGGCGGCAAGCCGGCCGATGATCTGGATGATGAGATACCGTTCTGACGCATCCGCTTCAGCAAACTTAGGAATAAGCCAAGGGCCGCGGTGACGCGGCCCTTTCGCTGTAAACGGTTTGATGGGACGCCTCACGCTCACGGCGTCACGAGGTGCTGCCGCGTCCCCGGCTACTGTTGGCCTTAGTTGCCGTGCCCGCCGTGCTCTCCGACCGGTCGCCCTGCGGGCCGCGCTGGCCGCTGCCGCCGGCGTCCCAGTCGCCTTTGCCGCCCGGGGCGGTGCGGGTGCCCCCCTCCTGGGGCGGCGAGACGTGCTCCGGCCCCGGCCCGCCCGGTTTCTTGGTGGCGGCATGGCCGGTCATGGCCCATTCGTCCTTGAGGCGCTTGGTGTCGCTGGCCTCCCCTACCTCGCGCCTCCTGTCCGCCGGGCTGCGATGATCGGGTTGGGGCGCCGCTTGGGACGCGCCCGGCGGCCGGGTCCTGTCGGCAGAGTCGGTACGGTGATGAGGCATTTGATTCTCCGGGGTCGCTGGGGCTGCCGGGAGTTCAAGGCTTGAGGTCCGTTCTTCGTTCCCTGGGTCGTCTCCCCGCACCCGCTATCGGGCCGCTGCCCCCTCCGATGCAGTCGTGAGCGGACATGGGGGCCCTTTGCTTTCGGGGGATTGCCGCCGCCCGGCCAGGGAGTGATAGGCTGCGGCCGTGAGGTTAACGATTGCGCCCGTCCCTTGAACTGGTCGGGCGCCCGGCACACCAGGACAGAGAGCATGCGCACGCTGACGGTCGCCCTGCACCAGATGAACTACACCACGGGCGATTTCCGGGGGAATTTCGAGCGGACCAGGGCCAGCATCCTGGCGGCGGCCGGGGCCGACCTTCATGTCCTGCCGGAATGCGCCGTGGCCAATTATGCCGCCGGCGACTACCTGCTGGAGGCCGACTATCAGCAGGCCATCGTCCATTGGACGGAGCAATACCGCCTGCTATCCGGGGAGGTCGGCACCGCCATCGCCGTGGGTACGCCACTGCGCGGCAAGGTGCAGGGGCGCAAGATGGGCAACGGCCTTGTGGTGTTCGACCGGGGCCGGGAAGTGCTGAGCCAGTTCAAGACCCATCTGCCCAATTACGACGTCTTCGACGACGTGCGCTGGTTCGAGGCGCGGAATGAACAGACGGGCGCCGACGCCGAGATCGGCGTGTTGCGCTTCGAGGCCGCCGGCGGCCCCGTCACCCTGGGTTTCTGCATATGCGAGGATATCTGGTTCGACGATGTCACCCGCGACCTGAAGGCCCTGGGCGCGGAGGTCATCGTCTCGCTCAACGCCAGCCCCTACGCCATCGCCAAGGGCAATTTCCGCCGTCGCCTGTTCGCCCAGCGCATCGCCGAAACCGGCCTGCCCCTGGTCTATGTCAACCAGGTCGGCGGCAATGACGAGCTGGTGTGGGAAGGCTGTTCCGCCATCATGGACCCGGCCGGAACCCTGCATGAGATGGAGATCGGCCGCGAGGGCGGGGAGGTTGTCGCCCTGGTCGACCGGGGGGAGGGCTTCCGCTTGGTGGAGGGCAAGGCGCCCGTCCAGTTGACCGATCCGCAGGAACGCTATCTGGTCGTGGGCCTGGGCTTGCGCGATTACATCGAGAAGAACGGTTTCCAGGACGTGGTCTTCGGCCTGTCCGGCGGTGCTGATTCCACCCTGGTGGCGGCCCTGGCGGCCGACGTGTTCGGCCCGGCCAAGGTCAACGCCGTCATGATGCCGTCGCCCTATACCAGCTCCGGCTCCAACACCCGGGCGGCGGAGTTCGCGGCCGGCGTGGGTGCCGGCTTCAGCGCCATCTGCCTGCCCATCACCGTGGAGTATGAGGCCGGGCTGGCCAAGTTCCGCCAGGCTTTCGGTAGGGACATGGGCAGCCTGGCGGATGAGAATTTGCAGGCCCAGATCCGGGGCAACACCCTGTCCGCCATCTCCAACGACCATGGCCGCCGCGCCATCCTGGGCACCAGCAACAAGAGCGAGATCCTGATGGGATACGGCACGCTCTACGGTGACATGCGCGGCGCCTTCAACCCGCTGAAGGACCTTTACAAGGCCATCGACGTCTTCCCCATCTTGGAAATGCGGCTGGCCCAGGCGCGTAACCCCGACCCGCTTTTCGCCCGCATCTGGGAGGGAGCCTTCGGTAAGCCGTTGGAGGCCTATGACGCCCAAGCGCAGGCCGCCCTGCGCGCCGTCATCGATGTGGAGCCCAGCGCCGAGCTGAAGCACAACCAGCGCGACACCGACAGCCTGCCGCCCTATCCCCGCCTGGACGCGGTGCTGTGGGAGATGGAGGACGCCAAGGAGCGCCAGACCGACGCCGAGATCGCGGAAAAGCTGGGCGAGCCGCTGGCGTTCGTGCAGGACATCCGCCGTCGCGTCCGCCGGGCTGAGTTCAAGCGCTTCCAGTCCCCGCCCGGTCCCAAGGTGCACCGCAAGTCCCCCACCACCAAGGACCGGCGGTTCCCCCTGACGGCGTGCTTCACCGGGTAGGCGCCGCCGCTGTCCCGTGACATTTCTGTAGCGGCTCCGGCGCTCCGGTGCGGTCGGGCTGCCGCCGCTGTAGGGTACAACCTGTCGGTGCGGCAACAAGCCTGCAGGCTGGTCTCGGATGCGTCGATCGTTTCCGGCATGGTTCCTGGCGTCGCTCGCCAGCCTGGTCTTGCTTCCCCCATCGGCGGGGGCGCAGCAGACACCGGATGCCGGTAGTATTTTGCGCGACACGGAGCGCGCGATCCCGCGTCTGACCGTCCCGCCGGTGCCCTTGCGCCCGATGGTGCCGGAAGCCCCTCCGGCCGAACGCCCCGCCCAGGGCCCAACGGTGCATGTCACCGCCTTTCATGTGACGGCCACGCTGCTTCCCGAGGCGGAGGTGCAGACGGTGCTGGCGCCCTTCCGTGACCGCGACTTGACGTTGGCGGAGCTTCAGTCGGCCGCCGCCGCCGTTAGCCGCTATTACCGCCAGCACGGCTATCTCGCCCGGGCCTATCTGCCGCGGCAGGAAATTCACGACGGTGTCGTCATCATCGCCGTGCAGGAAGGCCGGCTGGGCCGGGTGGTGGTCGACCCCAGCAGCGACACCCGACTGGATGCCGATGTCGCCGCCGGCTACTTGCTGGATCGGCAGGCCGCGGGCCAGGTCGTACGCCTGGATGCGCTGAAGAAGGGTGTCGCGGCCATAGAGATGCTGCCCGGCATCACCGCCACGGCGACGGCTGAAGCGGGACAGGCGGCCGACGAGACGGACATTCGGCTGAAGCTGACCGAAGGTCCGCGGTTCAGCGGTGTCGCCTTGGTGGACAACCAGGCGCAACGGGCCAGCGGCGCGTGGCGGGGCATCGCCGTGCTTTCGGCGAACGACCTGGCTGGCATTGGTGACCAGACCATCCTGACTGGCGTGCGCAGCCTGGGCACCACTTATGGTCGTCTGGCCGCCACCGCGCCCGTGGGCTATTCCGGCCTGCGCCTCGGCATCAATGGCGGCGCCTTCGACTACCGCGTCGCCCATGACTTCAACGCCGGCACCCCCGATGGCTGGGGCGCCACCGGCGGGATCATCGCCACCTTGCCTCTGTGGCGGACCGAGGATATGGCCCTGGACGGCCGCCTGCTCTATGAACATCGGCGCCTGGTCAACCGTACAGCGGAGGTCGTCACCGGCATCAGCGTCATCGATGCCGGCACCTTGGGTGTCGGCGGGTTAGTCCGTGACGGCTTGGATGGCGTCAACCAGGCGGATCTGGCGCTGACCGCCGGCACGATCGACCTCGGCGGCGTAGCGGGAAACCAGGCGGTGGACGAGGCCACCGCCCGCACCGGCGGCGGCTATGCCAAGCTGGCCGTGAGTCTCAGTCACGCCCAGCCCCTGGGCCAGGGGGTGGAACTGGTGGCGCGGCTGGCCGGCCAATGGGCCAGCGGCAACCTCGATAGCTCCGAGCGGCTGGCCCTGGGCGGCCCCGACGCGATCCGCGCCTATCCGGTGAATGAAGGTCAAGGGGCGGAAGGTGGCCTTGGCACCCTGGAACTGCGCTGGCGTCCCGTGGACAGTCTGCGGCTGGCAGCCTTCTGGGAGGGCGGATGGATCCGGCAGTTCGTCAGTCCCTGGTCCGGCTGGAACCGGGGCACGGACCTGCCCAACGATTATGGGCTTCAGGGCATCGGCGCCGGCATCTCCTGGCGGCCGGCGGAGGCCATGATGGTCGACGTGACGCTCGCTCATGTGCTGGGCGACAACCCAGGACGGATCGCTGGCCTGGACAGCGACGGCCTGCGCCGCCGCACGCGGGCCTGGGTGCGGTTGACGGGAAGTTTCTGACGGACCTCATGGCGCCATCGTCGGATGTGCCCGGCAGCCGTGCGCCAGTCGTGGGTTGCGGTTGTCCCGCCGGCGCGGTAGGCAAGGGAAGCGCCCAGACGGTTGTCCAGGCAACGATAAAGCCGCCAGAGCACGCTCGTCATGACCCAGTTCGAGCCCCCCGTGCCGCCGGAAGTGTCGGCGGCGGTGACGCCCCTGCCGCCCCTGGACGAGGCGGCGGTCGAAGCGGCGTGCCCTGGCCTGCCGCCCCGCGGGCCGGATGAGGCGCTGTTGCCCCGCGTGCTGGTCCATGCGCGCGACCTGGTGCTGCTGGCCGCGCCGCTGATGCTGACCCGCATCGGGCAGCTCTTCATGCAGACCGTCGACACCGCCATGGTCGGCCGCTACAGCGCGGAGGAACTGGCCTATTTCGGCCTGGGCAACACGCCGGTGGGCACAGCCTTCGCCACCGTGGTCGGCTTGATGATGGGAACCATCATCCTGGTGGCCCAGGCCGTGGGGGCGGGCCGGCCGCACGAGGCGGGGGCCGTCTGGCGCCGCTCTTTACCTTATGCCCTGTTGATCGGCGGCATCGTGGCCATCGCCTGCCAGTTCGGGGAAACTTTCTTCCTGCTGACGGGACAGGAGGCGGACATCGCCCACGGCGCGGCGGCGGTCATCGCCATCCTGGGCCTGGGCATGCCGGCCGCGGTCATGCAGATCACCACCTCCTTCTTCCTGGAGGGGATCAAGCGGCCGTTTCCGGCCATGATTTCCATGATCGTGGCCAACCTGCTGAACTTCGCCCTCGATTACACCCTGGTTTTCGGTCATTTCGGCCTGCCCGCCCTGGGGGCCATGGGGTCGGCCATCGCCACCACCAGCATCCGTTGGATCACGGCCCTGGGCCTGATCCTCTATGTCTGGACCATGCGCGACCATGCCCGTTACGGCGTGCGCGGGTCCTTCCTGGAATGGCGGCAGGGGCGGGGCCATCGTCACCTGGGGTATGCCGCCGGTCTCAGCCAGGGGGCGGAGTCGTCCGCCTTCGGCACCATGGGCATCTTCGCCGGTTGGCTGGGGGCTCTGGGCCTGGGGGCCTACGCCGTCGGCCTGAACGTGCTGGCCCTGGTGTTCATGGCGGCCCTGGGGCTGGCGTCGGCCACCGCCGTGCAGGTGGGGCAGGCGCACGGCGCCGGCAACCGGCGCGAGGCCACGCTGGCCGGGTGGACGGGCCTGGCCCTCACCGCCCTGACCTTGGCGGTGGTGGGTGTGGTGTTGGCCCTGGCGCCCGAGATCATCGCCGGCCTCTATGCCAGCGATCCGGCGCTGATCCGCGTCCTGGTGCCCACCATCGCGCTGATGGCCTGGATCGTGGTGGCGGACGGCGGGCAGACGGTCATGGCCAGCGCCTTGCGCGGCCAGGGCGACAGCTGGATTCCCACCGCCCTGCATTTCTTCAGCTATTACGGCGTCATGATCCCGACGGCGGCCTATGCCGCCTTCCATCTGGGGCACGGCATCCTGGGCATCTTCGAGGGCATCCTGGCGGCCAGCATCGTGGCGGTGTCGGTGCTGATGATCCGTTTCCACCTGCTGTCACGACGCTGAGCCCCCCTGGGGCTTAGGGCAACGGCAGCAGCAGTTCGACCTGGGTGCCTTCGGGGTCGCAGATATAGAGCGACAGGGTGGGGCCGTGGCGGTTGTCGCCGACCCGTTCCTCGATGATGTCCAGGCCGTGGGCCGCCAGGTGCCGGCGCACCGCGGCCTCGTCGCAGGCCTCCAGCGCGATGCACAGATGGTCCAGGTTGCGGCCGGGTCCCGCCGGCGGCTTGGCCCAGGCCCCCTCCGCCACCGTCACATCGACCAGGAACAGGTCGGACGTTCCCACCCGCAGCCGCAGCAGCGCATCCTCCGGCCATTCCGCCGTCACCGGACATCCCAGGATGTCACGATAGAAGGCCAGGCTGCGCGCCATGTCGGTGACCGGCAGCGCCAAATGATCCAGGCCGCGAAGGGTGAAGGGAGGTGTCATGCGGGGCCATCGTCAGGGAAAACGCCGCCGCCACTGTACCGCCGGGGCCCAACGCCCGAAACCTTATGCGTCAAGGCTGGGGACATCGGGGCGCGAGTCGCGCCCGCGCGCGCGAACCATAGAGATACGCGCCGTGCCGGTTTCATTGTTCACATGCGCGATTGGTGCTAGAAAAGCGGCCGACCCCCATCGCCCCGGGGCGGCCACCCGGCCGACCCTAAGGCTTGGTTTTTCTTGCTTTTGGATTCCGGTTTGGTCACGACTCCGACGCCCCCCGCGGCCCCTCCCGCCAGCGACATCACCCCCATCGCCATCGAAGAGGAGATGCGCAACAGCTATCTCGATTACGCCATGAGCGTGATCGTGAGCCGCGCGCTTCCCGACGTGCGGGACGGCTTGAAGCCGGTGCATCGCCGCATCCTCTACGCGATGAAGGAAAGCGGCTACGACAGCACCAAGCCGTACCGCAAATCGGCCAAGGCGGTCGGCGATGTCATGGGTAACTACCACCCCCATGGCGACAGCTCGATCTATGAGGCCATGGTCCGCATGGCGCAGGATTTCTCCATGCGCCTGCCGCTGATCGACGGCCAGGGCAACTTCGGCTCCATGGACGGCGACCGCGCCGCGGCCATGCGATACACCGAGGCCCGCCTGGCCAAGTCGGCCGAGGCGATGCTGGACGACATTGATAAGGACACGATCGACTGGCAGAAGAACTACGACGAGTCGAAGGATGAGCCGACCGTCCTGCCGTCGCGCTTCCCCAACCTGTTGGTCAACGGCGCCGGCGGCATCGCCGTGGGCATGGCCACCAACATCCCGCCTCATAACCTGGGTGAGGTGATCGACGCCTGCTGCGCCTATGTCGACAACCCGGACATCACCATCCCCGAGCTGATGGAGATCGTCCCCGGTCCTGACTTCCCCACCGGTGCCCTGATTCTCGGCCGCTCCGGCATCCGCTCCGCGTTCGAGACGGGGCGCGGCTCCGTCGTCATGCGCGCCAAGAGCGAGATCGAGGAGATCCGCAAGGACCGCTGGGCCATCGTCTTCACCGAGATCCCCTACCAGGTGAACAAGGCCAAGCTGATCGAGCGCATCGCCGAGGTGGTGCAGGAGAAGCTGGTCGAGGGCATCTCCGACGTTCGTGACGAGTCCGACCGCGACGGTGTGCGCGTGGTGGTGGAACTGAAGCGCGACGCCGTGGCCGACGTGGTGATGAACCAGCTGTTCCGCCACACGCCGCTGCAGACCTCCTTCGGCGTCAACACCCTGGCCCTGAACGGTGGCCGGCCGGAACTGATGAACCTGAAGGACATCATCGCGGCCTTCGTGAAGTTCCGCGAGCAGGTCATCACCCGTCGCACCGAGTTCGAGCTGGGCAAGGCCCGCGAGCGCGCCCACACCTTGGTGGGCCTGGGCGTGGCCGTGGCCAACCTGGATGAGATGATCGCCCTGATCCGCCGCGCGCCCGACCCGCAGACGGCGCGGGAGGAGATGCTGGCCCGCGAGTGGCCCGCCCTGGACGTGGCGCCGCTGATCACCCTGATCGATGAGCCGGGCCGCGGCCTGTCCGAGGCCGGCACCTATCGCTTGTCGGAAGCCCAGGCCAAGGCCATCCTGGAACTGCGCCTGCACCGCCTGACCGGGCTGGAACGTGACAAGATCGGCGCCGACCTGACGGCGGTGGTGGATCAGATCCGCCACTTCCTGGAGGTGCTGTCGTCCCGCCCCCTGCTGCTGACCATCCTGCGCAATGAGTTGGCGGAGGTGAAGGCGCGCTTCGACACGCCCCGCCGCACCAAGATCGAGGATTTGGAGTTCGAGGCGGACATCGAGGACCTGATCCAGCGCGAGGACATGGTCGTCATCGTCACGCAGGGCGGCTACATCAAGCGCGTGCCCGTCTCCACCTATCGGGCGCAGGCGCGCGGCGGCAAGGGCCGCAGTGGCATGCAACTGAAGGCGGAGGACACGGTCAGCGACCTGTTCGTCGCCAACACCCACACCCCCATGCTGCTCTTCACCAACCGCGGCATGGTCTACAAGCTGAAGGTCTGGCGCCTGCCGCTGGGTCAGCCGCAGACCCGGGGCAAGGCCCTGGTCAACCTGCTGCCGCTGGAGGAGGGCGAGGTCATCACCACCGTGATGCCTATGCCGGAGGATGAGACCAGCTGGGGCGACCTGAACGTGCTGTTCGTCACCAGCCACGGCAACGTCCGCCGCAACAAGCTGTCGGACTTCACCAACATCCGCGCCAATGGCCTGATCGCCATGAAGCTGGAGGAAGAGGGTGAACTGCTGATCGCTGCGCGCACCTGTGGCGAGGCCGACGATGTGCTGCTGGCCACGCGCCTGGGCCGTTGCATCCGCTTCCCGGTGGTGGACGTCCGCGTCTTCGCCGGCCGCACCTCCACCGGCGTGCGGGGCATCCGCCTGGCCGAGGGGGACGAGGTCATCGGCCTGTCCATCCTGCACCACACCGAGTACACGCCAGAGGAGCGGGCGGCCTACCTGAAGCAGGCGGGCGCCGAACGGCGGCAGCAGGGTGAAGACGTTGAGGAAGCCGTCGACGTTGATCCCGAGGTCACGGGCGATGTCGGCACCTTGGCGCCCGAGCTTTATGCCGAGATGAAGGCGCGCGAGGAGTTCCTGCTGACCGTTTCGGTCCAGGGTTTCGGCAAGCGCACCTCCGCCTATGAGTACCGCCT
Source organism: Nitrospirillum karajorum (assembly GCF_036348415.1). Taxonomy (NCBI): domain Bacteria; kingdom Pseudomonadati; phylum Pseudomonadota; class Alphaproteobacteria; order Rhodospirillales; family Azospirillaceae; genus Nitrospirillum; species Nitrospirillum karajorum. Next base: position 115,911 of record NZ_JAZBQB010000001.1, on the reverse strand, counting down.
CACCGGGCGCGGTGGCCAGGGTATCTGGAACATGGACATGGGGGCCCGCAACAAGGCCATCGCCGCCGTGTTCCCCATCGCCGAGACCGACCAGGTGATGATGGTCAGCAACGGCGGCCAGGTCATCCGCATGCCCGTGCACGACGTGCGCATCACCGCGCGCAAGAGCAAGGGCGTCACCCTGTTCCGCCTGTCGGCGGACGAGGGCGTGGTGTCGGTGGCGCGGCTGGCGGACGACGGTACCGAGGACGGCAGCGTGGATGACGCCGTGCCGGCTGAAGCCATCGCGGGCCCGGCCCCGGATGGTTCAAACGAGGGAACCGGCGGCTGAGTATGGCGGGGGATCGAATCACACCGTTGATTTGGTCCCTCGACACTCGGCAAAGCCGGCGGATGGAGCTGACGATGGGCGGATTGGATCAGCGGGGGCGAGGATGAGCGAGCGTCGCATCGGGGTTTATCCCGGCACCTTCGACCCCATCACCAATGGGCATTTCGACATCATCCAGCGGGCGGCCAAGCTGGTCGACCACTTGATCATCGGGGTGGCCAGCAATGCGGGTAAGGGGCCGCTGTTCTCCACGGCGGAGCGCGTGGCCCTGGTGCAGGACGAATTGGGGCCGCTGGCAGCCAAGGGGATCTCCGTCGAGGTGCGGTCCTTCGACAGCCTGCTGATGAACTTCGCCGTGGGCTGTCAGGCCCAGGTGATCATCCGCGGCCTGCGCGCGGTCTCGGACTTCGAGTACGAGTTCCAGATGGCCGGCATGAACGCTCGCCTCAACCCACAGGTTGAGACCGTGTTCCTGATGGCGTCGGACCGTCATCAATTCATCTCTTCCCGCTTCGTGAAGGAGATTGGGCGGCTGGGGGGCGATATCGCCCACTTCGTCAGTCCGCGCGTGGCCCATCGCTTGGCCGAGCGTTTTGCCCAGGATGCCCGCCACGGCGTGGGCGGAATCGAGCCGGCGACCGGCGGCGCGGGCGAATAATCCGGCGGTTATCCAGCGTTTTCCGGGGCAGGGGGCCTATGCGTCCGGAAAAGGCCGGAGCCCCGCCTGTTTCCATTGACCGCGCCCACCCCCGTCATTATGGTGCGCGCCACACCGGGACGGGCGCACCAGCCCCGTCTTCGTTCGCGGAAAACCACGCTGTTTTCCCTGCGGTCGATCCCGTAGCTCAGCCGGTAGAGCACGTGACTTTTAATCATGGGGTCGTGGGTTCGAATCCCACCGGGATCACCAATCAATTCAGTCCCTTAAATGGAAATCCCGCCTAATTGGGCGTTGGATGCGCGGCGACATATTGACGCTGCGCTATGTCAGCTGAACGATGTATCGGCCAAACCGATATGGCGTATTGAATAATGCGCCTTCCGGCGGACGTTCTTTGCGCCGATTTTTCTCCTCACCAAAATAAAAGACGGTCGCCCGCGTGTGGTCGTCAAATGAGGAGGACGTGCTCTGTGAAGAACTGGGCGTATGCTGCGGCATTATTGTGTGCTGCTTCGTTTGCAAATATGAACACAGCTCAGGCCACGGAAGGTGGTGGTAACAGTTATCCGCCCGGCGCCAGCATCTATCTGGCGGGCGCGATGCCACCACCCGGCGAGTACATTCTGTTCCAGCCCAACTATTATACCGCCGGCCAGTTGAATGACAGCAGCGGCAATAAGATTCCCTTGGACTTCAGCGTTCAATCCGTCTCGCAGACTTTCCGCGGCTTTCTGGTCACGCCCTATCAATTTTTGGGCGCTCAGGTGGCGGCTCAAGTGATCCTGCCCGTCGTCGACCTGCATGCCGAGGTGGCGGGGCAAAAGACCAACAAATTGGGATTCGGCGACATCGGCTTCTCGCCGGTGCTGCTGGGTTGGCACTTCGGCCCCAATCTGACCCTGGTCTTTGGGACGGACATCTTCACGCCGGTGGGTCAGTACAACGTCAACTCCCTGGCCAACATCGGGCGCAACGTCTGGTCCTTCCAGCCCACCTTTGGGTTGGCTTACATTGATCCCCAGGGCTGGCAGGCCCAGATATCGCCCCGCTTCGCGTTCAACACCACCAATGATGCCACGCATTACCATTCCGGCGCCGATTTCGACCTGGACTTCGCCGTGGCGCGCAATATCGGGGGCTGGCGCTTGGGTGTTTCTGGCTACTACTACGTCCAGTATCAGGACGACACCCAGAACGGACTGACGGTCGATGGCGACGGCCATCGCGGACAAGCCTTCGCCGTCGGGCCGGCCATCAGCCACGACATCGGTCCGCTGCAGGCGACTTTCACCTGGCAGCATGAGTTCATGGCCGACAACCGCGCCCAGGGCGAGAATCTATGGATGCAGTTGGGCCTGCGGCTCTGATCTCAGAATAGGGTCGTGGCGGCCTGTGGGGCCAGGAGGTCGGCATCGTCGTTGCGCACGTTGCCCACCCTTGGCCCTACGGCCCAGAAGCGGGTCTCATTGGCTGGGTAGGGGCGCAGCAGGCCCCGCAGGACGGAGGCGTCGGCGTCCGTTTCGCCCAGCCAGGCGGGCCAGTCATCCGGGGCCAGGATCACCGGCATGCGGTGGTGGATGTGGCCGATGGCATCGTTGGCCGCCGTGGTCAGGATGGTGTAGGTCCGCACCCATTCGCCGCTGGACGGATCCTTCCAGCCTTCCCATAGCCCGGCGAAGGCCGTCGTGCCATTGTTGGCCGGCGCGATGGCATAGGCTTGCTTGGCGCCATTCTCCGCCCGCCACTCATAGAAGGCGGTGACCGGCACCAGGCAGCGGCGCCGGGCGAAGGCCTGCCGGAAGGTGGGCTTCTCCGTCACGCTTTCCGACCGCGCGTTGATCATCTTGGCGCCGCCCGCGAGATCCGCCGCCCACGAGGGCACCAGACCCCAGCGCAGCAGGTCCAGCCGCCGTTCCCCCGTCTGCGCGTTCCAGCGCACCACCGGCGCCGACTGTGTGGGCGCTATGTTGAAACGGCCGGGGAAGTTGGGCAGCGCGCCCAGGGTCTGGAACAGCGCCTCCATGGCCTGGGGCGGTGTGACGGCGGCGTAACGACCGCACATGGCGGGGACAACTCCGGAGCAGGGACGGGCGCTTGGCGCGGCGGCGCCGTCATGATACCGCTGGGGCACGGCGAAATGCCACAGTTAGTGTCTGGAGTGATGTGATGACCCAATCTCTTGTTTCCGCGTCTGCCGCGGCGGGCGTGCCCAAGGTCGGCATCGGTGTCCTGATCCAACGCGAGGGACGCATCCTGCTGGGCCGTCGCCGCAACAGCCATGGCGACGGCAGCTATTCCTGGTGCGGCGGCCATTTGGAGTATGGCGAGACCTTTGAGGAATGCGCTGTGCGCGAGGTGCGTGAGGAATGCGGCCTCGTCGTGCGTCGCCTGCGTTTCCTCTGCCTGCATAACATCCTGGCCTACGACCGGCACTATGTGGACATCCAATTCATCGCCGAGGAGGTTGAACCCGGCGAGCCCCGTGTGCTGGAGCCGCACAAGATCGCGGACTGGGGATGGTACGGCCTCGACGCTTTGCCAAACCCCTTGTTCCGGCCCGTGGAGCTGGCCTTGGACGCCTGGCGCACGCACCGCAGTTACACGCCTGTCTCCACGCCATCGGCGCCATAGCGCCATCGACGCGGGCCTTGTGACGCAAGGCCTATTTCGAAAGCGCGTCTTTGGCGGCACGTTGGGCTGAATATAAAGTTTTTATGACACTTTGTTGGCGGCCGCGAGTCCGGTTGGGTAACCCAGCGGGTAGCCAGCATGCGCCGTGTTTTTCCGGGGGGGGGTAGGGGGGAGTGCTCCCGGCCATCGTCGTGGCCGGCAATTATTGAGGCTGGCCGCTGGCCGCTGGCAGCGCCGGTGCGCAGAGCCAGGAGGAACGACAACAGATGAACAGCTTCGATGGTGCCATCCAGGAATTCCTGACCACCCATGCCTTCACCTCCGACGTGGCGAACCACGCCATCCGCACCATCGCCGACTTCACGTTGTTCAAGGGACTTTTCCCCGTCGCCATCCTCTGGTGGGTGTGGTTTCGAGGGGGCAGGCGCGGGCTGTGGGAGAAGGAAATGGTCATCGCCACCTTCGTCAGCGGCTTGTCCGCCTTGGCGGTGGGGCGATTGCTGGCCCACTTCCTGCCATTCCGGGAGCGCCCCATCTACGACCCGACGGTGCCCTTCCACTTCCCCCTGAGCGGCACCAACGAAAGCATCCTCAGAACCTGGAGTTCCTTCCCCAGTGACCACGCCATGCTGTGGATGGCGGTTTCGACGGGTATTTTACTGGTCTGGCGTTGGGTTGGGGCGTTGGCCATGGCCTACACGGCAATCTTCGTGTGTCTGGTGCGGGTATATCTGGGGCTGCACTTCCCCACGGATGTCATCGGCGGCGCCATTATTGGCATGCTGATCACCCTTATCATGACGCGGGACGCCGTCCGCCCGCTTTATACCACGCCTATCCTGCGGGTCATGATGCGCTTCCCGGCGCCATGTTATATGATGGCATTCTTGTTCTGTTTTGAGCTGGTCACGCAGTTCGATGAGATCCGCATGATCGGGCAGTCCATGCACAAGGTGTTGGAGGCCGGGCGCGAGCAGGCATCCCCCTCTTTATAGGCCGGCCCGGTTGGTAGGGCGGTTCACCGCGATCGAGCCTTCGTTCTTCGTCTTTGGAGATAGCCCGCCCGCTTCAATTCCATGGCCGTTTCGGAGGCTGTATAAATAACTTTCGTTGTAGATCAGTGCCCACAATTGTCAGGGACGATCCGGAACCATGTCCGATCCTCACGACGATCGCGGGGGTGATCCCACAGCAACGACGGGACACGCCACCCACCAAATCCGTCCGTCCGCTTCTTCCGCCGCGGCGCCTTCTGTTTTGTCCCCCGGTACTGCGGCGGACATGGCGCTGACGCGGGCCGCCGAGATGCTGCTGGGTCTACGCGGCACCCGTGCCTATGCCGAAGCGACGCCTGAAGAGCGGCGGGCACTGGAATCCTATGTCCTGGATCTGGTGGGTGGGCGGTCCGGGGGGCTTTTGCAGCCGAAGTTGTTGGTGCCATAACGCCGGACAGGCCCCTTTACGGTCGTTTCCAAGATGATGCCGCCGCGGCGGTTGAGACCGGCGGGCGACGTCTCCCTACCAGCATTTGCCTCACGGTAGGTTTAGCGGCACACTCTGCTCGTGTAGCACGGCCCGGTCGCTCGCTTGAGCGGCGAGCCAGCCGGTGCGGCCCTATGGAGAGGGGAGGGGGTTCATGGCCTGGGACGGAATCAAGCGTGTCCTGTCCAATCTTATGGGGGCCAGCAATCGACGCACCTATGACCGCTTGTCCGTGGATAGCCAGGTTCAATTGAGTTGCGGTGACGTGATCGTTTCCTGCCGGATCGCCGACGTCTCGGCCGGCGGCGCCTTCCTTACCCCCGGCCCTGATCTGCCCATCGGCACCGAGGGGGTACTGCGCCTTCCCGGCGCGCCGGTCGCCGCCGCCGTGCGCATTGTCCGGCGGACCGACACCGGGGTCGGGATCGAGTTCCTGCGCGACGGCGTGGGGGCTATCGTGGCTGGCTGGGTGCGGGCCATCAGCGGCACGCATCATCCGCACACCGATGATCCCGCGCGCCCCGGTGCCTGAACCGCCACAGGGTGCCTGACGGCGCGTCTCACACGCCGCAGAAAAGTTCGAACTCCTTGACGGGCAGCGGACGGGCGAACAGATAGCCCTGCCCCTCCTCCACCCCCATGGCCCGGAGCAGAGAACGCTCCGCTTCCGTTTCCACACCCTCGGCCACCACCTTCAGGCCCATGGCCTTGGCCATGGCGACGATGGCCTGCACGATATGGCGGGTGCCGATATCCTGCTCCATGTCCTGCACGAACTTCCGGTCCACCTTCAGGCAGTCCAGGGGCAGTTCCCGCAGATAGGAGAGGGAGGAATAGCCGGTGCCGAAATCGTCCAGCGCCAGTGCGACACCGCAATCGGCGATCCAGGCCATCTGGCGCAGGGCGCCTTCCAGATCCTCGGGCAATACGGACTCGGTGATCTCCAACTGCAGCAAGTGCGGCGGGATGCCGGTTTCGCGCAGCAGCACGTCGATCAGGGCCGGCAGGTGGCCCCACCGGAATTGACGCTCCGAGACATTGACCGCGATCTGCAGCGGCTGCCGTCCCGCCTCGATCCACGATTGTATCTGGCGGCAGGCGGCGCGCAGGGCCCATTCGCCGATGGGCACCATCAGGCCCGTCTCCTCGGCGATGGGAATGAACTCCATGGGGTAGACCAAGCCCCGCGTGGGGTGCCGCCAGCGGATCAAGGCCTCGCCCCCGATGGGGGTGCCGTCGGTGATGGACACCTTCGGCTGGTAGTGCAGCACGAACGCCTCGTCCAGGATGGCCTGGCGCAGCTCCGTCTCGGTGATCAACTGGTGGCGCAGCCGTTCCCGCATCTGCTCGGTATAGTGCAGGTAGTGGGCGGATCCGGACTTGGCCACCTCTCCCTGGGCGATGGCGGCGTTGCGCAGCAGGGCATGGCCGGTGGTGCCATCGTCGGGCGAAACCGCCACGCCGATCTTGGCCACCATGTACAGCAACCGTCCCTCGACCAGGATGGGTTCGCCAATGCGGGCGGCCAGGGCGGACGCGGTGAACAGCGCCTTGCTGGCGTGGCTGAGGTTGGGAAGGAACAGGGCGAACTGCGCACGGGCGATGCGGCACACCGCGTCACCACTGCCGCACAGCCCCAACACCCGCTCCGCCATCACCGCCATGGAGGCGTCCAGCGCCTGCTGGCCCAGCAGCTTGTACAGCTCCGCCATGCGGGAGATTTCGATGACCAGCACGGCGCAGGGGCCGCTGTGACCGGCCAGGTGATCGTCGATACGGCGGGTGAAAGCGGAAATATCCTGCAGGGCACCGGCACCAGGAGGTGCAGAGTTGGGTCTGGCGACGACGGTCAGGCAGGCATCGGTCACGATAAAGGCTAGGCCGCTTGTTCTCGGTTGAATTTGACCTTAGACCATTTTCTGTCTCGGCCGCATGAGGAAACTGCGCCATCCATGCAATATTCGACAAATCCCACGGAATCTGACCGTATCTGTGGCGCGCGCGCACTGAAGCTTGACCTACAGTGGTAGGCTGTTTGTAGGAGTAAGCCTTCCCCTCCTTGGCTTTGCCCAGCAATGATGATGGGAGACAAGAGTCTTGAGTTTCGCCCTGTCCAAGATTTTCTGGACGCTGACGGCGCCCGGCAACCTGTTGCTTTTGTTTTTGTTGGCCGGACTTTTTGCAACCGGCGGCTTCAGGGCGCGGCGTTCCTTGCGTTGTGCCCGCGCCGCGGCCCTGGGCTTTCTCATCATCGCCGTGCTGCCCGTGGGCGCCTGGAGCATGCGCGCGCTGGAACAGCGCTTCCCGGCCCCCGCCGCGCTGCCCGATCATGTCGACGGCATCATCGTGCTGGGCGGGTCGGTGGACCAGGTGGCCACCGCCGAGACCGGTCAGCCGGAGGTGAATGCCGCCGCCGAGCGCCTGATGGTCATTCCGGAACTGGCGCGGCGCTATCCGGACGCCCGCATCGTTTTTTCCGGGGGGTCGGGAGAATTGCGCGACCCCGACGAAAAGGAGGCTCCGGTGGCCCGCGCCGCGCTGGAAGAAATGGGTATGGACATCGGGCGCGTCACGTTCGAGGGGCAGTCGCGCAATACCTGGGAGAACGCGCTGTTCAGTCGCGACCTGATGCGGCCGCAACCGGGGCAGACCTGGCTGCTGGTCACATCGGCCTTCCACATGCCCCGGTCCATGGGCATTTTCCGCCATGTCGGCTGGCCGGTGATCGCCTATCCGGTGGACATCCGGGCGCCCCGGACCTTGCTGTACCGGCCGGATTTCGACCTGTTGCGCGGCCTGGAACTGCTGTCGCAATCGATGCATGAGTATGTCGGGCTGGTGGCCTATCGCCTGCTGGGCCGCACCGACAGCCTGTTCCCCGGCCCGGACCTTCCGGCCACCAGCGGCTCAGGCCCTGGCGCCGCCACTAAAACGCCCTGATTTCGTTCCTAATTTCAGTCCTGCCCCATTCCGTTCCCTTCCGCTGCCCACCCGTCATTCGAGGACCCGCCTGTGACCCGCATCGCCGTCCGCCGCCCCTCCCTGTCCCGTAGCGCCGGAATGGGGCTGTTGTCGGCCCTGTTGCTGACGGGATGTGCCAGCGGCCCGCCAGCGGCGGCCAGCGCGCCCACCCCGCCTCAACCAGCCGTGCCGGCCCAACCTGCGGCACCGGCGACACCCCCCGCCACCATCCTCACCCCGGAACAACAGGCTGACTTCGCCCGCTGGCTGGAGGGGGTGCGCCAAGAGGCCGAGGCCCAGGGCATCACCAAGGCGACCCTGGACCTGGCGCTGTCCAACGTGCAGGAACTGCCACGCGTCATCGACCTGGACCGCAAGCAGCCCGAGGGCACTGTCACCTTCGCGACCTATGCAGACCGCGTCCTGACCAAGGACCGCATCCAGCGCGGCCGCGAGATGATGCGGCAGAACGCGGCCCTGTTGGCCCAGGTCAGCGCCCGGTATCATGTTCAGCCGCAATACATCGTCGCGCTGTGGGGTCTTGAAACCAACTACGGGCGCATCACCGGCGGCTTCCGCATCATCGACGCCCTGGCCACCCTGGCCCACGACGGTCGCCGCCCGGCTTATTTCCGTAAGGAATTGATCCAGGCCCTGCGCATCGTCCAGGAGGACAAGGTCGATCCCGCCACCATGAAGGGCTCTTGGGCGGGGGCCATGGGCCAGGTGCAGTTCATGCCCAGCGCCTTCTTCAAGTTCGCGCAGGACTTCGACGGCTGCGGGCGCCGCGACATCTGGACCAAGACCCCGGACGTCCTGGCCTCCGCCGCCAATTATCTATCCACCGTCGGATGGGACGCGACCACCACCTGGGGCCGGGAAGTGACGTTGCCCGCGAAAGGTCTGGATGCGGCCGCCGCCGCCGGCCTGGACAAGAAGCGCACGCTGGCGGAATGGGGGCGGGCGGGGGTGAGAACCGTGGATGGCAAGCCATTGCCTGCCCGCGCGCTGTCGGCCTCGCTGGTCATCCCGGATGGGCCGACGGGGCGTGCCTTCCTGGTCTATGACAACTACCGCGCCATCATGAACTGGAACCGGTCCACTTATTTCGCGACCACCGTTGGTTTGCTGGCCGATCAACTTGGCGCGGCGCCTTGAGATGTTGTAGGGTGCTGCCACAATCCATAGCGGTGTGCGAGTGATGAGCCGGGCAAATCTGGTGAAGCAGGCGGCGACGGCCGCCGCTGCCAACGAATCGACGTGGCGGTTCCCGTGGATGGGGACCGCCCTGGCCGGGCTGTCGCTGGGTGCGCTGCTGCTGACGGGCTGTGCGCACAAGGCGGAGCAACAGGGGCCTGCGGTCGTCCAGAAGACCCCGAGCCCCAGTGCAGCCGCCTCCGGCCAGCCGACCTACAAGGTGGGCAACCCCTATCAGATCGGTGGCATCTGGTATTACCCGCGCGCCGACTACGACTACGACCAGACCGGCATCGCCAGCTGGTATGGACCGGGGTTCCACCAGGAGCGCACCGCCAACGGCGAAATCTTCGACCAGAACGAACTGACGGCCGCGCACCAGACCCTGCCCATGCCCAGCCTGGTGCGGGTGACGAACCTGGACAACGGCCGCTCCATCGTCGTCCGCATCAACGATCGCGGCCCCTTCGCCGCGGGCCGCATCATCGATCTGTCCCGCCGCGCCGCCCAGTTGCTGGGCATGGAGCAGCAGGGCACGGCCAAGGTGCGGGTGCAGATCCTGGCGGATGAGAGCCGCGCCATCGCCGCGGCGGCCATGCAGGCCGGCGGCGCCCAAGTGGCCCTGAACGCGCCGCCCAGCAGCAGCGCCCCCGTGCCCACCACCATGGCGGACGGCAGCCCCGTGCCGAAGGCGGCACCCCGCCCCAGCGTGACGGTCCAGGGCCAGGCCCTGCCGCCAGTCCAGGGGGGGCGGCGCCAGGGCCGAGTCCGGCACCATCACGGCCCGTCCAGGCCCCCACCACCATTCCCGGCACCACGGAACCCGACGGCCGCTTCCTGCCGGCGCCGGTGGTGCAGCAGGTCGCCGTTGGCCCCGGGCCGAAGAAGATTTACGTCCAGGCGGGGTCCTTCACCCTGTTCGACAACGCGAACAAGCTACGCGCCCGGCTGGCCGGTATCGGCCCGTCCTTCCTGGCGCCTACCATGGTCAACGGCACGCAGTTCTTCCGCGTGCGCGTCGGCCCGCTGGACACCCCGGAACAGGCGGACAAGGTGCTGGACCAGGTGGTCGCCGCTGGAAACAATGGGGCCCGCGTCATCGTCGAGTAAGGCGCGGGTTAAGCTTGAAATACTCCCGCCGGCCGCCGCACCCTGTGCATCAGGGGCGCCGCTGGTTGGGACATTTTGGCCATAGGCCGTCTGGAGACTGGCACGGCCGTCGGCCATGGGGCATGAAGCCCCTCTATATGCTTTAGGGCTATCGGACACGCAGTCGGGATAGAAGAGACATGGAATTGAAGGTTTTGGCGATGCGCGGCACCAAGCGGGCTGTCCTGGCGGTGGTGCTGCTGAGTGGTCTGTTGGGGGGCGCTGCCCCGATGGCGGTGCAGGCGGCCACCATCGATACCGAGGCCCGCCAGGCCATCCTGATGGATGCCGACACCGGCACCGTCCTGTTCGCCAAGAATGCCGACCAGCACATGCCGACGTCGTCGATGAGCAAGGTCATGACCATGTACATGGTCTTCGACCGGCTGAAGAACGGCAAGCTGTCGCTGGAGGATACCCTGCCGGTCAGCCGCCGCGCCTGGGAACTGGGGGGCGCCAAGACCGAAGGCTCCACCATGTACCTGCCGCTGGGCGCCAACGTGAAGGTGGAAGATCTGATCCGCGGCGTTCTGGTGCAGTCCGGCAACGACGCGACCATCGTCCTGGCGGAAGGCCTGGGCGGCACGGAGGAGGCCTTCTGCCGCAACATGACCAAGCGGGCCCATGACATGGGCATGAAGGACAGCAACTTCACCAACGCCGCCGGCCTGCCCGACGCCAACCACTATTCGACGGCGCACGACCTGGCCATCCTGGCCATCCACACCATCCACGACTTCCCCGAGTACTACCATTATTTCTCGGAGCTGGAGTTCACCTACAACAAGATCAAGCAGGGCAACCGCAACCCGCTGCTGTACCGCAACATGGGCGTGGACGGCCTGAAGACCGGCCATACCGAGGCCGGCGGCTATGGCCTGATCGCCTCGGCCAAGCGCGGTGATCGCCGCCTGGTGCTGGTGATCAACGGCCTGACCAGCATGCAGAGCCGCGCCGATGAACCCGCCCGCCTGCTGGAGTGGGGCTTCCACGAATTCGATGACTACGCCCTGTTCAAAGCGGGGGACACGGTCGACACCCTGCCGGTGTCGCTGGGCACCGCCGACACCGTGCCCGTCGTCATCCCGGACGCGCTGAAGATCACCCTGACCAATGAGCAGCGCCGCGCCATGAAGGTGTCGGTGGTGACGCAGCTGCCGCTGGCCGCCCCGGTGGTCAAGGGCGCCACCGTCGCCACTTTGAAGGTGACGGCCCCGGACCTGCAGACGGTGGAAATCCCCCTGCAGGCGGCAAACGACGTGCCGCGCCTGGGCCTGTTCGGCCGCATGGGCGCCGGTCTGCACCGCATGATCTTCGGCAGCTGAGGACGGACGATGCCGACCGGTCGGTTCATTACGCTGGAAGGCGGGGAAGGGGCAGGGAAGTCCACCCAGATCCGCCTGCTGGCCCAGGCCCTGGCCGACCGGGGCGTGGAGGTGGTGACCACGCGGGAACCGGGCGGCGGCTCCGATGGTGCTGCCGCCATCCGGAGCCTGTTGGTGGCCGGTGATACGCCGTGGCAGCGCCTGACCGAGGCGCTGCTGCACAACGCCGCCCGGCATGAGAATGTCGAGGCGCTGGTGCGCCCGGCCCTGGCCCGGGGCGCCTGGGTGCTGTGCGACCGCTACGTCGACAGCACCGTCGCCTATCAAGGCTACGCCATGGGGGTGGACCGGGGCATTCTGGGTGACTTGCACCGCCTGTCTACCGGGGGTCTGATGCCCGACCTGACCCTGGTGCTGGATCTGCCGGTCGAGGCCGGCCTGGCCCGCGCCGGCTCCCGGCCGGGGACCGAGGACCGGTACGAGCGTATGGGCATGGCCTTCCATGAACGCCTGCGTCAGGGCTTCCTGGACATTGCCGCCCATGATCCCGGCCGCTGCGCCGTGATCGACGCCACCGGCGACATCGCCACCATCCAAGCCCGGCTGCTGGCGGTGGTGGAACAGCGTCTCGGCCCCCTGGGGAGGGCCGCCTGATGGCCGCCCCCGCCTTCGACCGAGAGAGCGTGCCGGCCCCCATCGCCACCTACGACCTGATGGGGCATGCGGCGGCGGAGCAAACCTTGCTGAAGGCCGCCACCGGCGGGCGCCTGCATCACGCCTGGCTGATCGGCGGGCCGCCCGGTATCGGCAAGGCCACGCTGGCCTACCGCTTCGCCCGCTTCCTGCTGTCGGGTGGGGCGGAGCAGCAAGAAGACGGCCTGTTCGGCGCACCGCCACCGCCCACCAGCCTGTATGTCTCGCCCGAGAACCCGACCGCGCGGCGCGTGGCCGCCGGCGCCCACGGCGACCTGCTGACCATCCAGCGCACCTGGGACGAGAAGCGCAAGCGCTTCAAGCGCGACCTGCCGGTGGAAGAGGTGCGGCGCATCGCCCCCTTCCTGCGCCTGACGGCGGCGGAGGGGGGCTGGCGCATCGTCTTGGTAGACGGCGCCGACCAGATGAACGCCAGCGGCCAGAACGCCATCTTGAAGATCCTGGAGGAGCCGCCGCCCCGGGCCCTGATCCTGCTGGTCGCGGACAATCCGGGCGCGCTCCTGCCCACCATCCGCTCGCGCACCCGTACCCTGATGCTGGAGCCGTTGCCCACCACCACGGTGCGCAGCCTGGTCAACCGCATCATGCCGGACCTGGAGATGGGCGACGCCGCCGCGCTGACCACCCTTTCGGACGGCAGCATCGGGCGGGGCCTGGACTTGGCCGCCGCCGGCGGGCTGGATCTCTATCGCGTGCTGCTGGGCGTGCTGGACACTCTGCCGCGCCTGGATCTGGCCGCCGCCCATGCCCTGGCCGACCAGGTGGCGCGGGCCGGGCAGGATACGGTGTGGGAGACGACAACCGACCTGCTGCTGTGGTGGCTGGCCCGCTTCAACCGCGCGCTGGCCCGCGACCAGGCGGCGCCGGAGATCGTGGAGGGCGAGGCCGCCCTGATGGAACGTCTGTCCTTCGCGGCGCGCCGGGATCGTGCGCTTGATCGCTGGATGGAGGTATGGGACAACGTCAACCGCCTGTTCGCCAAGGCGGAAGGCGCCAATCTCGATCGCAAGCAGGTGATGTTGAGCGCGCTGCGCACGATCGAGGCGGCGGCGTCCTGAGGCGCTGTTATCGTCTCTCGCCGCCCTAAATAATAAACCGACAGCCGTTAGCCGGAGAGTTGCCATGTCCGGGCGCCCGCCCTTCTACATCACCACGCCGATCTATTACGTGAACGACGTGCCGCACATCGGCCACGCCTACACGACGATCGCCTGCGACGTGATGGCCCGCTTCAAGCGTCTGGACGGTTATGACGTCAAGTTCCTGACCGGCACGGATGAGCATGGGCAGAAGGTGGAGAAGTCGGCGGAGAAGGCCGGTATCGACCCGCAGACCTTCACCGACCGCGTGTCGCAGAACTTCCGCGACCTGACCGGCCTGCTGAACATCTCCAACGACGACTTCATCCGCACGACCGAGCCGCGGCACGTCAAGGCCGTGCAGGCGCTGTGGCATAAACTGGTGGACAGCGGCGACATCTACCTGGGTTCCTACGCCGGCTGGTACTCGGTCCGCGACGAAGCCTATTACGGCGAAGATGAGCTGCGCACCGACGAGCAGGGGCGCAAGTTCGCGCCCACGGGGGCGGAGTGCGAATGGGTGGAGGAGCCCAGCTACTTCTTCCGCCTCAGCGCCTGGACCGACCGTCTGCTGGCCTTCTACGAGGCCAACCCGGACTTCATCCTGCCCGCCGGCAAGCGCAACGAGGTCATGAGCTTCGTGAAGGGCGGCCTGAAGGACCTGTCGGTCAGCCGCACCACCTTTGACTGGGGCGTCCCCGTCCCGGGCGACGAGAAGCACATCATGTATGTCTGGCTGGACGCCCTGGCCAACTACATCACCGCCATCGGCTATCCCGAGACGGGGGAGGGCAGCGCCTATGCCCGGTACTGGCCGGCGCTGCATATGGTGGGCAAGGACATCCTGCGCTTCCACACCGTTTACTGGCCGGCTTTCCTCATGGCTGCCGGCTTGCAGCCGCCGCGCCGCGTGTTCGCCCATGGCTGGTGGACCGTGGAGGGCGAGAAGATGTCCAAGTCGCTGGGCAACGTGGTGGCGCCGTCCGAGCTGCTGGAAAAATACGGCTTGGACCAGACCCGCTATTTCCTGATGCGCGAAATCCCCTTCGGCAACGACGGCGATTTCTCCCGCCGCGCCATGGTCACCCGCATCAACAGCGAGCTGGCCAACGGCTACGGCAACCTGGCCCAGCGCTTTCTGTCCATCATCCAGAAGAACTGCGGCGCCGTGTTGCCCACGCCCGGTGAGTTCACCGAGGCGGATAACGCCCTGCTGACTGCCGCGCGCGGCCTGCTGCCCACCCTGCGGGCGGAGCTGGACGTGCAGGCCTTCCATAAGGCGCTGGACGCCCTGTGGGTGGTGGTGGGCGACGCCAACCGCTACATCGATGAACAGGCGCCCTGGGCCCTGAAGAAGACGGACCCGGCGCGCATGGCCACGGTGCTGTATGTGCTGGCGGAGGCGGTGCGCCACGTCGCCATCCTGACCCAGCCCTTCATGCCGGAGGCCATGGCCAAGGTGCTGGACCTGCTGGCCGTGCCGGCCGACGCCCGTGATGTCGCCCACCTGGACCAGGCGCTGGTGCCCGGCACGCCGCTGCCGCCGCCGCAGGGCGTGTTCCCCGCCATGTCGAGGAGACGGAGGGCGCCGCCTGATGCCCGACGGTGTGTCCCAAAAGGCTTTCCTGATCGACAGCCACTGCCACCTGGACTTCCCCGACTTCGTGGAACAGCGCGACGCGGTGGTGGAGCGGGCGCGGGCGGCGGGGGTCGGCGCCATGCTGACCATCTGCACCCACCTCAGCCGCTTTCCCCAGGTGCACGCGGTGGCGCAGGCCTATCCCGACGTCTGGTGCACGGTGGGCGTCCACCCCCACCAGGCGCTGGAGGAGCAGGATCTGTGCACGGTTGAGAAGCTGCGCGAGCTGGCGGCCTACCCCAAGGTCGTCGGCCTGGGCGAGACCGGCCTGGACTATTACTACAACAAAAGCCCGCAGGCGGTGCAGGAGGCCAGCTTCCGTGCCCACCTGATCGTTGCGCGCGAAACCGGCCTGCCGGTGGTCATCCACACCCGCGACGCGGATGAGGACATGATCCGCATCCTGCGGGAGGAGGGCGGGGCCGAGGGCAAGCTGCGCGGGCTGCTGCACTGCTTCAGCTCCTCTCCCGAGTTGGGGCGCCAGGCGCTGGAGATGGGGCTGCACATCTCCTTCAGCGGCATCGTCACCTTCAAGAAGTCGGATGAGCTGCGGGAGTTCGCCCGGGAAGTCCCGCTGGACCGCATGCTGGTGGAAACCGACGCGCCCTTCCTGGCGCCGGTCCCCCTGCGCGGCAAGACCAATGAGCCGTCCTTCGTGGCCCACACCGCCCGTTTGCTGGCGGAGGTGAAGGGCATGGACCCGGCCGAGCTGGCACGGGCCACCACCGCCACCATGCTGACCCTGTTCGACCGTATTCCGCCGGCCGAGTGCGGCACTCTCACCACGGGATTCCCGGCGTGAGGGACGGCATGCGGGTGCGCATCCTGGGCTGTGGCGGTTCCGGCGGCGTGCCGATGATCGGCAACGTCTGGGGCGATTGCGACCCTGGTGAACCGCGCAACCGCCGCCGCCGCGCCTCCATCCTGGTGGAGACGGACAACACCACGGTGCTGATCGACACCGGGCCGGAGATGCGGGAGCAATTACTGGATGCCCGCGTCACCCGCATCGACGCCGTGGTCTACACCCACGCACACGCCGACCACGCCCATGGCATCGACGACCTGCGGCAGGTCAACTGGATGAACCACCAGCCACTGCCCATCTACGCCGACGCGGTGAACCTGGGGCAGTTGCAGGAGCGTTTCGACTATTGCTTCAAGCCGCAGGACCGGCCGGACTGGTTCCCGCGCCCCTGCCTGGTGCCGCACGTCATCACCGGCCCCTTCACCATCGGCGATCTCACCTTCATCCCCTTCCACCAGGACCATGGGCGGATACCCAGCCTGGGCTTCCGCATCGGCGATTTCGCCTATTCCACGGACGTGGTGCACCTGGATGACAGGGCGTGGCGCGTGCTGGAGGGCGTGGACACCTGGATCGTCGACGCCACCCGCATCGAGCCGCACCCGGTGCATGCCCACCTGGACCTGGCGCTGAGCTGGATCGAGCGGCTGAAGCCCCGCCGCGCCTACCTCACCCACATGAACCATCAGATGGACTATCGCACCCTGATGGCGTCCCTGCCGCCAGGAGTGGAGCCGGCCTATGACGGCCTGGTGCTGGAGATGGCGTGAACCATCCGGCACCAGGCCGTCTTCAGTCGCCGCCTCAGTAGGCGACCTGGGCGCGGAAGCCCACGGCCTGGTAACGCAGGCCGGTTTGGTTCTGCAGCGTGGCGCCGCTGAGCTTGCTGACGTCCACGATCTGGTAGTCCGCCATGAACTTCAGATGGTCGTTCGGATACCAGTTCAGCCCGACCTGGATGACGTCCTGCTGGCCGCCCGCCACGCCGCCGGTCACCGATTGGGCCAGGAAGCGCTGGACATGGCTGTTCAGGTTGATGTCGCTGTAGCGGGCGGCCAATTCCAGCGCGCCCCAGTCATTGGTCTCGGGATTGAACGGGTGGGCGACCTTGAGCCCGCCGAAACCGCCGCGCGCCGACTGGTACAGGCGCGGCTCACCCGTCAGCACCCAGGATGCGTCCACATAGGCGCCGTGGAAGGTGAGGTCGGGCGTCTGGCTGGCGCCGCCCAGGCCAGCCCCGGCCTGATGCTGGCGGTTGATGCCGATCTCCACATACTCCGCCTGGACCAGGAAGTTCTGGTAGCGCAGGCCTACTTCCGGGTTCCAGGTGTAGACGCCCGTCGCCGGCATGGACCCGGTGTTGATCAGCTTGCTGGTGTCCACCCGCAGTTCAGGCTGTACCGACAGGGCCAGGTTCTGCGCCAGCCGGTTGCTGTCGTTCTGGTTCATGCTGAACACCTTGGAGCCGCTGAAGCCCAGGTGGACGTCATAGTCCTCGCCATAGACCGGGCGGCCCGCCACACGCATCACGGCACCCGTCTGCTGGCCATTGGAGGGCTGGGTGGTGGAGATGGCGGTGGTGACCGATCCGGTGGCGCCGACGGATGAGGTCGCGGTGGTGGTGGACTGGCCGCCATACGCCTGCCCCGTCAGGAAGCCGGAGACGAAGAAGCGGTCTTGGTAGTAACGGGCGCCCACGGCGGCGCGGGCGTCGCCGGCGGCGATATTGCGCTCCACATCCATGATGGCCGGGCGTTCCATGAACATGAAGTCGTTGGAACTGGGGGCGTCCTGCAGGCTGATGTTGGGCTGCAGATAGCCCAGCGCCGCGGTGAAGCCCTTGAACGGCATATAGGCCAGGTTGGCCTCATATAGGTACTGGGTGTTTTGGCGGCCGTCGGGCGACCCGCCGAAGTCGGGCGTGACCGTGGCCGTGACATCGCCATAGCGGAAAACGAAGGGAATGCGGATGCGGCGGGCGTTGACGCCGTCGCCCAAATCAACGCCAGACCGCTTTACGCTGGTATTGTCCTCGAAATAGGCGGCCGCGTCGAACTGCGCCTGCAAGCCGATCTGCAGCGTGCCCTTGCCGCCGAAGGCGGTGAAGGTGGGGCGGCCACCGGCCATGGTGAAGCTGCCGTTGTCGCCGCTGCTGGCCTCCAGCTTGGCGATGGTCTTGGCCTGGGTGGCCGCTTGCGCCGCGACCTGTTCCGCCTGGACCTTGGTTTCCGCCTGTGCCTTGGCGTCGGCGGCCTCGCGCGCCTCGAGCGCGTCCAATCGGGCCTGGATGGCCTGGCTGACCTTCATCTGCGCCTCCAACTGGGCGCGCAGCCGTTGCACCTCCTGCGAGGCTGTCTCTGCCGCATGGGCGGGCAGGCCGGCCATCAGGCCGCAGGCGGCGGTCAGCAGGAACACGCTGGTTCGCCCTGGGCGGGACGTCCGCGTTTGCTTCGACATTTTGAGGAACCCTTCATCTGTATTCGATCGCATCTGATCGGGATGCAGGGTCAATTCTAGGCGCTATATTTATATCTTTATTGCGTCAACCTGATAGTATTTCATGATCGGTCGATAATCGAATCTGAGTATTGGTGGGTTCAGATGTTGTAGATATCGAAATACTCTGTTTTCGATATGGACCAAGGTCAATCAGCCCGGCAAACTCCAATCGTCCGCCTTGTCCACGGCAACCGGTATGCGTGGCGCGCGGTGCTGGGCAAAAATGCCAGCATTGCGAGTGTGCGTTGTGTCACACCGCCGTCATGGTAAAATCCTTGCCATCGACAAACGGTTCGGGTGCCCAAGAATGCGGCGGTCCGGTTCCTGTTTCCTCAGCCCGCGGCGCCTCAACGCCGCCCTCGGCTTCCGTGTCTAAGGCTACATAATCCTTCCCATGAGCCAGCGCCGCCCCTGACACCGGCGGCCCCCTGACGCATCCCCCATCCCCATTCCGCCCTGCGGCTGCCCTTGACCTTGGGCGTTCGCTGATGGCGGTGCCGCGCCCGGACCCCGTCACGGATCCGGATCGGGCGCCCGCATCATGATCCGTCGAACGAGGCTTCCATGCTGGAGTTCCCTTCCTGGGCGCTGCCCACGCTATATGTCGTGGGCGCGGTCCTTGGTGTGTTGGTCCTGGCGTTCGCCACCGGCGCCGTCGTCTATATCCGCAACGATGCCGTGGGCATCGTTGAGAAACTCTGGGCCCTCGGCGGCTCGGTCGAGGAAGGCTTCCTCGCCCTGGGCGGAGAGGCCGGCTTCCGGCCTGAAACGTTGCGCGGCGGTTTTCACTTCTTCATGCCGCTGCAATACCGCGTGCACCGCGCCAACCTGGTGACCGTTCCCCAGGGCAGCCTCGCCTATCTCTTTGCCCGTGGTGGCCAGCCCCTACCCAACGCGCAGGCCCTTGCCCGCTGGCCCACCGGGGTGGGGGTGGAAAACGCCCGCGCCTTCGTCAGCCAGGGCGGCCAGCGCGGCCCCCAGCGCCGCATCCTGCGGGAGGGTGTCTACGCCATCAACACGGCCCAGTTCATCGTGTTCACGGAATCCGCCACCCATGCCGTCACCCTGGGCGACGCCAGCGATGTGCGGGCGGTGGAGACGATGCGCCAGTTGATCGAGGAGCGTAACGGTTTCCGCCCGCTGATCATCCGCGACCATGAGGACGCGGTGGGTGTGGTCACCGTCCACGACGGCCCGGCCCTGGATCATGGCGAAATCATCGCCCCCACCGTGGGTACGCATGCCGCCGATGGGGCCACCTTCCACAACTCCTTCCAGGACCCGGAAACCTTTCTGGCGGCGGGCGGCCGCCGGGGCCGGCAGGAGCAGGTGCTGGTGGAGGGCACCTACTACATCAACCGTCTGTTCGCGACCATCGAGGTGCGTCCCAAGACACAGGTGGATATCGGCAATGTCGGCGTGGTCGTCAGCTTCACCGGCCCGCGGGGCACTGACGTCTCCGGCACGGATCATAAGCATGGCGAGCTGGTGGCCCAGGGCCAGCGCGGTGTCTGGCAGACGCCCCTGCATCCTGGCAAGTACGCCATCAACCCCTATGCCGTGAAGGTCAGCACGGTGCCGACCACCAACTTCGTCCTGCGGTGGATCGAAGGTCGCAGCGAGGCCCATGGCTTCGACGACAATCTGGCGGAGATCAAGCTGATCACCAAGGACGCGTTCGAGCCGGTGCTGCCCCTGTCCATCGTCGTACACATCGGCTACGACGACGCGCCTTGGGTGGTGCAGCAGTTCGCGGACATCAAGAAGCTGGTGGAGCAGACGCTGGACCCCATGGTCAGCGCCTGGTTCAAGGACGCCGCCCAAAGCCGCACCCTGATCGAGCTGGTGAACCAGCGCGCCGAGGTGCAGCGGGAGGCATTGGCGGCCATGAGTGCCCGGTTCGCCAAGTATCGCCTGAACGTGAAGGAGGTGATGATCGGCACGCCGCGCGCTGCCAAGAACGACACACACATCGACACCATCTTTGAACAGTTGCGTGCCCGCCAGGTCGCCCGGGAGAAGGTGGAAACGTATGAGAGCCAGCAGATCGCGGCGGCCAAGGAACTGGAACTGCGCGCCGCCGAGGCGCGGGCCGCGGCCCAGGGCGACCTGACCAAGTCGGCCGTGTCCATCGAGGTGGCGCAGAACCATGGCCGCGCCGAACTGGCCCGCAAGACCCAGGAGGCGGAGGCGACCAAGGTGATGGCCGAGGCGACCGCCATGCGCACCCGCACCGAGGGCCGCGCCGAGGCCGACCGCGTGGCCGCCATCGGTGACGCCAACGCCCAGGCGGCCAAGGCCCAGGTCGACGCCTTCGGCGGGGCGGAGATGGCCCTGTCCAAGGAGGTCGCCGCCATGCTGAGCGGCGCCATCACCCAGGCCAAGGTGCCGTTGGTGCCCACCGTGGCCATGGGCGGCGCCGAGGGGGGGCATGGCACCCTGGTGGATGCGCTGGTCAGCCTGTTGATGGCCCAGGGCGGGCTGGACACCCTGGTGAAGCAGCGGGGCAAGCAGCCGGAGACGGCGGCCTAAGCTCTGAAGCTTCAGGAAGGCCGGGTCGGAAACGATCCGGCCTTTCGGCCTGTGGGGCGAACGTCCGGCGCCTCACCCCACAGGCCCGGATTCTTGGCGGATGACGGCGCCTTCACTCCCAGGGGCCACAGCATGGCGAAGACCAGCAACCATCCCGTCGCCCCGGCCGCCAGCACGCAGAATACCGCGAAGGGCGGCATGTAGCGCAGCAGCGTGAAGGCCATATACAACACCGCCAACAGGATCAGCCACATCAGGGGCTCGAAATAGAAAATCCACGCCAGGAAAGTCCACTTGGAATAAACCTCCGCCCGGCAGTTCGGGCAGACGAAGGGCTTGGACTTTGTCATGTTCGCCATGGGTGGGACCGTATGCTTATGGCATGCGGGACAGGGGCGGGGCGGTATCAGGGGCATGGCCGTAACCCAAAAGCCAGGTGTGCCGCCATTACCGGCGGCGTCCCCATCAATTTATGGCGGGAAGAGGCCCAGTCCAGGACCACCTATGCAGAGCGCAAGGCCCTTGGCTTGCCAATCCCTGGGCGTGGCACTTTCCATCCCTGCGAACTGGCCATGCCCGCAAATTGGGCCGGGGTGTCGCGGAAATGACTTCTAACCCGGGTATGGTCCGGCCCATCCTTGATGGTCCCGAAAAAGCAGGGTCTTAGATGCGACACTCCCATTGCCTCCGCCGCCGTTTGTCCTTGGCCGCCGTCTTTGTTTTCGCGGTCCAGCCGGCCGCCTGGGCGTGGAGCAACCACACGCTTTGCACCTGGCCGGCAGTGGAGGCCATGCCGCAGGTGGCCGGCCACAGCGTGCCGTCTGAGTCGCTGACCGGCTTCCTGGCCAAGGAGGCGGCGGCCCTGCCGGCGGTGCTGGCGGAGGAGGAGCGCTGGGCCCGCGCCAACGTTCCCTTCTATGCCCCCCGGCCGGACGCGCTAGCCTTCACGGTGGCGGCGGATGCGGACGTAGCGGCGCTGAAGCGGGCCTTCGTTCATGCCATCCGCGTCAACGAGGACGTGCCCTTCGCGCTGTACCTGCAACGCCGGCCTGGCACCGCAGCGGCTGCGGGACGCGAGATGACCTGGCCGGACCTGACCATCCTCAAGAGCCCGGAGGACGTGGATCTGAAGCAGATGGAGCGGGTGGAGGAGGGGGAGGCGGCGCCGGTGGCCGATGTCGTCGCCACGGCGTCTAACGAGCCCGACTTCGGCCTGGATATCGGCCTATTCCAGGACAATGGCCAGAACCAGGGCAATCTCTATGCCTTCGGTCCGCAGCCCTTCGGCAATCCCTTGCTCGACTATGGCAGCCAGGCGCCCTTCCACATGGGCTTCTATCATGAGGCGGGCATCGTCTATAAGGCGGCGCCCTTCCTGCAGCACACCTATCCGGAGGCGCGGGTCCACCTCTACATGACTTTGTCGCGCTTCGCCTTCTCCTCGGGCCATCCCTACTGGGGCTGGCGCTTCGCCGGCTGGGCCATCCACTACGTCCAGGACATGGCGCAGCCCTATCACGCCCGCGTCCTGCCGGGCGTGAGCGTACCGTCCATGCTGTGGACCAGCGTGCTGGACATGGCGGGCATCCATGGCCCCAAGATCGCCGCCCTGAACCGGGTGACCAACCGCCACACCGCGCTGGAGAATTACCAAAAAAACCGTATGACAGCGGCGTATGAGCAGGGTGACAAGGCCGATCCCCTGCTGGCGGCGCTGCGCGACACCCGTGGCGACGCCGGCTTGGAAAAGGTGCAAGCGGCGGATCTGCTGGGTGCCATCAGCGCGCAGTCGGTGGCCGTGGCCGACACGCTGGATGCGCAGCTGGAGCGCACGTTCCCGCCGCGCTACGTCTCCGACGCCGCCACCAACCTGGATGGCAAGGACGCCAACCTCTACACCCTGTCGCGCCAGGCGCCGGCGGCCGACCAAGCCAAACTGGCGGACCTGGTCGCCGACCGCATGCGTCAGGCGGGCCGGGACACGCGGGCTGTCATCCGCGCCGTGGCGCCGGACACCACGGCTGCCGCACGCTGAGGCCGGCTTCGGCTACGGCTGCCCTCAACTGCGGCCGTAGCTGTCCTCCAGGCGGACGATGTCATCCTCGCCCAGATAGGGGCCGGACTGGACCTCGATCAGGTTCAGGGGGATCTTGCCCGCGTTCTCCAGCCGGTGGGTGCATCCCAGCGGCAGGTAGATCGATTCATTTTCCCGCACGAGCTGGGTTTCGCCATCGCGGGTGACCGTGGCGGTGCCGTTCACCACCACCCAATGTTCCGACCGGTGGAAGTGCTTTTGCAGTGACAGCTTGTGCCCCGGGTTCACGGTCAGGCGCTTCACCTGGAACCGCTCCCCTTCATGCAGGGTCTGATAAAAACCCCAGGGGCGATAGACGCGCGGGCGGGTCAGCGCTTCGCGGCGGTTCTCCTTCTTCAGGGTGGCGACGACGCCTTTCAGCCCATCCAGACGGTCCTTGTTGGCCACCAGCACCGCATCCGGCGTGGTGACCACGATGACGTTCTCCATGCCCAGCACGGTGGTCAGGACGCCATCGGTACGCACGTAGCTGCCTTGGGTATCGTGCAGCACCACGTCGCCGTGCAGGCAATTGCCCCTGTCGTCCACGGGCAGAACCTCCATCAGCGACTTCCAGGAGCCGACGTCGCTCCACCCGATGCTGCACGGCACGACCGCGGCATGGTGGGTCCGGGCGAACAGGGCGTCGTCAATGGAGATGGACGGCGCCTTGGCGAAACTGTCCGGGTCCAGGCGCTGGAAATCCAGATCCCGCGCCCGCTTGTCCACGGCTTGGCGCACCGCGTCGATCAGCGCGGGCTCAAACGCGCCCAACTCTTCGACCAGGCGGTCGGCGCGAAAGAGGAACATGCCGCTGTTCCAGAGGTGCTGGCCGCCCGCCAGATAACCCTCCGCGATGGCCCGGTCGGGCTTTTCCACGAACTCCGCCACCGCGAAGGCGCCTTGCGCGCTCTCCAGCGCGTCGCCCTTGCGGATATAGCCGTAGCCGGTTTCGGCCCGCGTCGCCTCGATGCCGAACGTGACGAAAGCGCCATTGAGCGCGGCGGGGATCGCCTTTCGCAGGGCGTCCCGCCATGCCGCCTCATCCACGATCCAATGGTCGGCCGGCAGAACCAGCAACAGCCGCTCAGGCTTGGTCGCGGCCGCCACCAGGGCCGCGGCGGCGATGGCTGGCGCCGTGTTGCGGGCCACCGGCTCCAGGAACAGGCTGTCCAGCCCAATCTCCAGGTGGCGGGCCTGCTCCGCCACCACAAAGCGATGCTCGTGGCTGGCGATGACTATCGCCGGGTCCAGGCCCGCCTCATGACAGCGGCGCAAGGTCCGCTGTAACAGCGACACCTCATCAACCAGGGGCAGGAATTGCTTGGGATAGAGCTCTCGGGACAGGGGCCAAAGCCGCGTGCCGGAACCGCCGGACAGAATCAGCGGAAGTATCTGCGCCTGGTCCATGACATCCCTCGAAACAGAGTCACCGTCGCATGCCACATTTGGCCCGCTGGAGGAAGCGGACCGATGATTCAATCGGGGCTTCCCCTTTGCCAACGGCAAAAACGCACATACTCAACCAGCCGCACCTGAATTGGGCCCGGAACCGGCGCCCGTCGTTCCAGTTCCTGAACAGTCATTTCTGGATTACGGATCTCCTCGCCAACCCTGCCGGGCGGTATTGCTTAACCCGAGGGCGGCCCACAGGCGCCTGCCCGGGATCACGGAGAAGACCATGGGTTTGCTGGTTGACGGAGAATGGCGCGACGTCTGGTACGAAACGAAATCGACCGGCGGCCGCTTCGTGCGCAAGGACAGCGCCTTCCGCCATTGGGTCACCGCTGACGGTGCCCCTGGACCGGGCGGCGAGGGCGGCTTCGCGGCGGAGCCCGGCCGCTATCATCTCTATGTCAGCCTCGCCTGCCCGTGGGCGCACCGGACCCTGATCCTGCGCGCGCTGAAAGGGCTGGAGGACGCGATCAGCGTCTCCGTGGTTCATTGGCGCATGCTGGAGCGGGGATGGACCTTCGAGGAGGGGCCGGGCACCGTGCCGGACACGGTGAACGGCGCCGACGCGCTGTACCATGTCTACCAGGCCGCCGACGCGCATTACAGCGGACGGGTCACGGTCCCGGTGTTGTGGGACAAACAGCGCCGGACCATCGTGAACAACGAATCCTCCGAAATCCTGCGCATGTTCAACAGCGCCTTCGACACCGTGGGCGCCAAGCCGGGCGACTATTACCCCGCCGCGCTATGGCCGGAGATCGACGCGCTGAACGCGCGCATCTACGACACCGTCAACAACGGCGTCTACAAGGCCGGTTTCGCCACCAGCCAGGCGGCCTACGAGGAGGCCATCACGCCGCTGTTCGACACGCTGGACTGGCTGGAGGACCGACTGTCCAGTCGCCGTTTCCTGACCGGCGACCGGGTGACGGAGGCCGACATCCGCCTGTTCACCACACTGGTGCGGTTCGATCCCGTCTATGTCGGCCATTTCAAATGCAACATCCGCCGCATCGCCGACTACCCGAACCTGTCGGCCTATCTGCGCGACCTGTACCAACTGCCGGGCGTGGCCGGGACCGTGAACTTCCAGCATATCAAGGGCCACTATTACGAAAGCCACCGCACCATCAATCCCACAGGGATCGTCCCCGTGGGCCCGGTGCAGGACCTCACCGCCCCCCATGGGCGGGAGCGTCTGTCGGCGGCGAACCCGCTGCCGGTGTGATCCCGTCCCCGAAAAGCAAGCCCCCAGGTGCGAACCGGTGCCCAGCGAGCATGGGCGTCGACAGCGGAGCGGCGGGCGCCGCAGGATGGCATCCGCCCGGATAATCTGAAGAAAGCCCTGCATGCCCGCCGTTTCCCCCAGCGTACCCTACGCCGACCGCCGCTTCGCCGCCTTCCTGTTTGACATGGATGGTACCCTGGTGGACAGCATCGCCGCCGCCAATCGCGCCTGGTCCCGCTGGGCGGCGCGTCATGGTCTGGACCCGGCGCCGGTGCTGGCCACCATGCACGGCGTACGGGCGGTGGAGACCATCCGGCGCTGGAGCCCGCCCGGCACGGATGTGGAGGCGGAGGCGGTACTGCTGACGCTGGCGGAGATCGAGGATGTGGAGGGGACGGTCGCCATACCTGGCGCGCCCGCCTTCCTGGCCACCCTGCCGCCGTCGCGCTGGGCCATCGTCACCTCCGCCCCGCGTGACCTGGCCTTGGCGCGGTTGGGGGCGGCCGGCCTGGTGCCGCCGCCGGTGATCATCACCGCCGATGACGTCAGCCGGGCAAGCCCGCCCCCGATCCTTTCCTTCTGGCCGCGCGGCGGCTGGAGGTGGCGCCGCAGGATTGCCTGGTGTGGGAGGATGCGCCGGCTGGCATCGCGGCGGGGGAGGCGGCGGGTGCCGCCGTGGCCGTCATCACCGCCACCCATCATGCCCCGCTGGACACCCCCCATCCCACGGTGCCGACCTACGAGAATCTGGCCGCCGTGGTGGAGGCTGGGCGCCTGCGCGTCACCGCGAGGACCTGATCAGGCCCAAAGGCCAGGTCCCTTTTCCACGATCAGGTCGGCCAGGGCCGCCGGTGCCCCTTGCAGCCGGCGGCTGCGGCCCAGCACGACGAACTCCACCTCCGCCAACAGGGGCAGGGCGCCACTGGTCCCCATATCCACCAGGTCGGAACCGGACGCCCGCATCAAAAGCGGCGATTGCGCCATGACCCCCAGGCCGGCCTGGGCGCCGGCGCGCAAACCCGCCAGCGTCTCGCTGGAGCAGGCGACGAACCAGGACCGCCGGGCGCCGTTCAACGCCTCCATCGCCAATGTGCTGGTGATGGAGGCGTTGGGGTAAAGCACCAGGGGCACCGCCTCCTCCGCGCCCAGCGCGAACTCCCGGTGGGCCAGCCAGGCCAGACGTTCCCGGTGGATCAGCGTGCCGCGATCATCCCCCGGTTGGCGCTTGGCGAATACCAGGTCCAGGCGGCCGGCATCCAGCTTCTGGTACAGCAGGCTGGTCAGGCCCACCGTCAGCTCGATGCTTAAATTGGGATTGGCGCGGCCGACGTCGCGCAACAGGTCGGCCAGGCGCGTCAGGGTCAGGTCGTCCGACACGCCTAGCCGCACCCGGCCACGCGGCGCGCTGTCGGCGAAATAATCCGCCGCCTGGCGGCTAAGGCCCACGATGTCGCGCGCCAGTTCGGCCAACACCGTGCCGTCCGCCGTCAGTTCCACGGTGTGGGTGTCACGCTCGAACAGTTGGCGGCCGCAGGCGGCCTCCAGCCGGCGGATATGCTGGCTAACGGTGGACTGGCTGATACCCAGCGCGGTCCCCGCCGCCGTGAAGTGCCGCGTGTCCGCGACGGCCAGGAAGGTGCGTAACTGGTTGATGTCGAACACCGATCATTCCGCTCAGTAATAACTGTTATTTCTGCACATCGTCCGCAGACCTATCCATATTGGGCGTGTCGGCAGCAAGTCATTGGAATTGATGACCGCTGGCCCGGCGACAAATCGTCCCAGAAGAACATGGCGGCCCTTAACCCGTCCGCGCCCCTGCTCTGGGTTCGGCGGAAGGGCACTGCCCTGCCTTGCCCGAGGTATCCCTCATGACAGATTTCACCAGGCGCAACATCATCGCGGCCGGCGCCGTCGCCGCGGCTGCGGCGGCCGCGAATTCGGCCGGCGCCGCCACCTTTGGCAACCCCGACCGCCCGGCCCAGGGCCGCGTCAACCTCAGCAACCCCATCGCCGGGCAGGAACCCGGGCCGCAAAATCCAGCCCTGGCCAGTCAGTTCCCCTCTTTCCAGGATCCGCCCGCCACCGATGTGGCCGGCATGGACCTGTTCTGGGCCTCCTTCAACAATGCGCACAAGCGCATCCAGGATGGCGGTTGGGCGCGCGAGGTGACGCAAGCCGACTTCGCCATTTCCGAGGCGGTGTCGGGCGTGAACATGCGTCTGGGGCCGGGGGGCGTGCGTGAGCTGCACTGGCACCAGCAGGCCGAATGGGCGGTGATGACGGATGGCAAGTGCCGCATCACCGTCATTGACGCCGACGGTCGGCCGGCCGTGCGCGACGTGAAGGAGGGGGACCTGTGGTACTTCCCGCCGGGCCTGCCACACTCCCTGCAAGGGATCGGGACCAGCGGCGGCGAGTTCACCCTGGTGTTCGACAACGGCCGCGCGTCGGAGTTCAACACCCTGCTGCTGACTGAATGGATGGCCCACACCCCGCCCGAGGTGCTGGCCGACAATTTCGGCCTGCCGCAGAGCGCCTTCAAGAACATCCCCATCGACGACCTCTGGATCTACCAGGCCAAGGACCCGATCCCGCCGCTGGAAGAGGTGCAGAAGGCCGTGCGGTCGCCGGATGGTGAGCCTGAGTTCGAGTTCACCTTCTCCATGGGATCCATGAAGCCCACCCGCGTCACCAAGGGTGGTTCGGTCAAGGTGGTGGACACCCGCAACTTCCCGGTCAGCAAGACCATCGCCGCCGCTCTGGTCACCATCAAGCCAGGCGGGCTGCGCGAGCTGCATTGGCACCCCAACGCCGACGAGTGGCAGTATTACCTGAAGGGGCAGGGCCGCATGACGGTGTTCAACACCGGCCCGCGCGCCCAGACGGCCGACTTCCGCCCCGGCGACCTGGGATACGTCAAGAAAAGCTTTGGCCATTACGTCCAGAACACCGGTACCGAAGACTTGGTGTTCCTGGAGATCTTCAAGGCCGACCGCTTCCAGGAAGTCTCGCTGGCGCAATGGCTGGCCTGCACCCCGCCGGAACTGGTGGCCCAGCATACCAACATGGACCCCAACCTGATCCGGCAGTTCAACAAGGCCCGCTGGGACATCCTGCCGGCGTAACCCTCCACATTCTTCGCCGGCCCCAATCCCTTTGGACGGGGAAGGGGGCCGGCGACCTTGGGAACTTCCACCATGCAGAACGTTCTGCCGGCCTGGCGCCAATTCCTGATCTTCCAGTCCCCGCACCAACTGCTGTCCTATACGGCGGGTACCGGGGCGAGCATCGCCGCCGGGCTTTTCCTGTTCGTGGGCCTACCCCGGCTGCTGGGGCAACAGACCATTCCGCCCGACATCCTGGCGGGGACGCTGGCCTTCTGCCTCGCCGTGTCGCTACGGGTGCCGTACGAGGTGCAGCCCATCCGCTGGCGCGTCACCGCCGCCTTCCCCGACCTGATGGCGGACCGCATCGCCCGCGTCCTGGCCGGGATCGACTACCTGCCGGACGACCGGTCGCGGGGAAGCACCCTCTACCGCCTGGCCTTGCCCCGGTCTCTGGCCTGGCTGCGGTGGCGGGAGTGCGCGGTCGAGGTGCGCGTCCAAGGTGGTGACATCACGATCACCGGTGCCCGCATCGCCGTACGCCATGTGCAACGGGCGTTGCGACAGGCGTGAGGGCCGGTGGGTGGCTGCCGCTCAAGCAAGCGCCATTTCGCCGCATGGACTTGGAGTGGTTGAGTGCTTGCCTCCTGGCCGTCCCCACGCCACAGTTGTGGAAAGATCAGGGACGCAATCGCACAGGACGGATCGTCTGGCCATCATGGAAGCCCCGACCACCATACACTGTCTCATGCCGCCGTGGCGGCGGGTCCTGCTCTTCCAGTCATTCCGCCAATTCCTGAGCTATGTCGCCTGCGTGTCCGCCTCCACCCTGGCCGGCATGCTGATCCTCAACGGCCTGACGCAGCTTCGCGGCCATGATCCTCTGCCCGTGGATATCATCGCCTGGACAGTTATAGGCTCGCTCATCGGCTCCTTGCGACTGGCGTACCGGGTCATGCCCTGCCAATGGCGGTTAGCCGCCGCCCATCCCGGCATCATTTTCAACAGGGCCCCCGACATCCTGGCAGGCATCCGGTATCGGGCCACCGAACACACCGCTGGCCGCACCCTCTATCGTCTGTCGGCGCCCTGGTATCTGCGATGGCCGGATTCTGGGGAAAATGCGCTGGAACTGCGCGTCGAGGGCCCCGATGTCATCGTCACCGGGGCCCGCGTCGCCGTAGCCCGTCTGCGAAACGCCTTGGGTTATGATGACGTGGTGTTATCGCCCCCTTGAACGCCAGGAGGGGTTGGGGGCGGCCAAGGTTATGACGAGCGCGACGCTATCGCCTTGGCATCGACAGCCCAGCGTTCCGAAAAATCTTCGGCCCGCAGTTTGGGCAGGAAGGCCCGGGTGCCATAGTCGACCAACTGATGGACATGGAAGGAATCCCGGCTGAGGAGGTCGGCCACCTCTTCCTGATCCCGGCAGTGCAGGAGAACAACGCCCCCGCTGCCGTCTTCCAGCGGTCCGGCGGCGATGAGGTGGCCGGTATGGCCCAGCGCGACCAGCCAGTCGCGATGGGTGTCGAGGTGCGGATTGATGTCCTCGACGGGGCGGCGATAGGTCAGGGTGACCGCATAAATCATGATGTTTCCTCGCGACTGAATGGAATGTGAAGGTCAGGCGGCGACGAAGTCGGCGATGCCCGCATGTGCAGCGGTCATGGCCTGAATGCGGGCCTCCGGCCCCCGGCTCATGCCCTCGGCACGCAGGATTTCGACGTCGTGGATGCCCATGAAGCCGAAAACCGCTTTCAAGTAACTTTCTTGGAAATCCATAGCGGCGAGGGCTGTGTTCTCGTAAAACCCGCCCCGGGTGGAAACGACGATGACACGCCGCCCGCCGCCCAAGCCAACGGGCCCGGTAGCTGTGTATTTGAAGGTGCGCCCGGGTTGAACGACGCGATCGATCCACGCCTTCAACTGGGTCGGGATCGAGAAATTATACATGGGCGCGCCGATGACGATGATGTCGCTGGTCAGCAGTTCGTGCACCAGGTCGGCGGAGCGCTTGTGTTCCGCCAACGTGGCGGCGTCAAAGGCGGCAAGTCCCACCTCGCGGAAGCCGGCGGCGATGGGGGCATCCAGATGCGGTATCGCCTCCTGGACAAGATCGCGGTGAACCACATCAGCCCCGGGATGCTGTTCCCGCAGCGCTGCGACCAGGGCAGCCGATAGTTCTCGTGACCCCGACGTGTCGTTCATGAAGCTGGAATCGATGTGCAGGATGCGCATGGTGCTCTCCAGTGGATTGGGCATGCGCTAAAAATAGCGCTTGCCCCACCGTTCCATTAGCCGCTCATATCAGGATACATTGTCCTATAGGCAGGACAGTTGCCGACTATGGGGGACCGTTGTGGAGGACCTGAACGATCTGGCCTTTTTCGCCGCCGTGGCGTCGCACGGCAGCTTTTCCGCTGCGGCGCTGGCCCTGGGCGTTCCGAAATCGAAGGTCAGCCGGAGGGTGGCTGAGCTGGAGGCTCGGCTGGGGGTGCGGTTGTTGCAGCGATCGACGCGCGCGGTGCAGATGACGGCCGTGGGGCAAGCCTTTCACACCCATTGTCTGGCGATGACCCAGGCGGCACGGGCGGCGCTGGAACTGGCGGAGCAGGCCAATGAACAACCCTCCGGGCGTTTACGGATAAGCAGCCCCATCGGGGTGGCGCATTTGTTCTTGGCGCCGGTGCTCGCCAAATTCATGCGGATGCATCCTGCGGTCCAGGTGGAATTGGACCTGACGAACCGCCGGGTGGATGTCATCAGCGAAGGCGTCGACATCGCCCTGCGCATCCGGTCCAACCTTGAGGATTCCCACCTGGTGATGCGTCGCCTCGGCTCCAGCCGCCAACTGCTGGTGGCGAGCCCGTCCTTCATTCAACGGAATGGCCCCTTCAATACCCCAGCCGCTCTGAGCGGCGTCATCGGGCTGGGCCCCGCCGGCGTGAGGGGGGAGCGCAACTTCTGGCACCTGAAGGCACCTAACGGAACGGGGGTGGAGGTGGAATATCTGCCGGCCCTTATCACCGACGACGTCGAGATACTGGAACAGGCCACGACGGCCGGCTTGGGCGTGGCCCAACTGCCCGCCCATCTTTGCGGGCGGGCGCTGGCCGACGGGCGCCTGGCGGTGCTGCTGCCGGACCACCGGCTGGCACCGCATGAGCTTCATGCCGTCTTCCCCTCCCGCCGGGGCATGGTGCCGGCGGTGCGGGCCTTCCTCGATTTCCTGGCGGAGGAGGTGCCGGCGATGATGGGGGGGGCGCCGCCGGCGACCCGGTGCTCATATCCAACTAACCCGCCCGCGCGGCCTTTTCCACCAGCCGCACCACGTCGTCGGCATGCGAAATCAGGGACATGTGGCTGGAGGGAACAGTCACCACCGACGCCTTCATGCGCTGGGCCATCCACGCCTGCAGTTCGGGCGCCAGGGCCCGGTCGTCCTGGGACAGCAGGTACCAGGACGGTTTATCGCGCCAAGCCGCTCCTGATAGTTTGTCCGCGAAGCAGCGCCCTGCCACGGGCTGCTGCGTGGCGGCCAGCAACTGCGCCCTTTCAAGGCGCACGTCAGCGGCCAGCGCATCATGAAAGGCGGCGGGATCGAACCAAAGCAGGCCGTCCGCGTCCGGCTTCGCCCCCTGCATCCCGGGAGAGGGAGGGCCATGGCGTTGCAGATCCATTACCGCCTCACCCTGATCGGGCGCCAGGGCGGAAACATAAACCAAGGCGGCGACATTCGGCGCGGTGCCCGCCTCGGTAATGACCGCGCCCCCCCAGCTGTGCCCAACCAGGACGACCGGGCCATCCTGCCGTTTCAACACACGCCGGGTGGCGGCGACGTCGTCGGCCAGGGAGGTGAGGGGGTTCTGGACCGCCGTGACCGTATAGCCCAGGGCCTGAAGGCGGACGATAACCTCCGTCCAGCTCGATCCATCGGTGAAGGCGCCATGAACCAGGACAACGTTTTTAATCTGAGCCATGAGGGTGGTCCCTGAGTGGGCGGGGCTGTGTCCCGTGATGGCAAGACCCGCGGTCGCCGCGGTGGTCGCGAGGATGGTGCGGCGACTTAAGCCCGTCCGCATTATATGCCCCGAATGTCGGCGATCAGGGTCTCGGCAAGACCGAACAGGGCCTCCGCCTTCAGGCGTCGCCGGGTGGAGCCTTCGCCGACAAGCAGGGCGGGAACCCCCTCAAGGTTGAAGGCGTGCATGTCGGCGCGACTGGTTGCGATACGTTGGTGATAGGCCGACACCAGCGCCTCATCGGGCGCCGTCAGGCGTCGTGCCGCCTCATGCAGCCCGAGGTCCGCCAGAATGTTGGCCAAAATCGGCAAGTCGGTATTGTCCCGACCATCGACATAGCGCGCCCGTTGCATCGCCTTGAGCGCGTCAAATTCCCGGTCCGGCCGCGTGAGATGCACGGCGGTCAAGGCCAAGGTCGCCGGGGCGGAGTCCAGCAAGGCACGACGGTCACCCAATACCTTGGTCCGATAGCGGTCGCTGAACGGCACCCCAGTCAGGCGGGCGATGCGCTGGTCGTTGGCCCAGGCGTAGGCGGCGAAGGCGTCGTCCAGCGGGCGGGCGTCCTCACCCGCGAACAGGCCGGTGGGGGCCAGCACCAGCGCGATATCGGGCCGCGCGCGTATCTGCTCCAACGCGGCCGAAGCGCCGTAGCACCAGCCGCACAAGGGATCGAAGAAATAGGTGAGGGGGATGGGGGCGGTCAATTTTGCGGCGGTCAATCGTGGTCTCCTTCCGCGCAGGATAGGAGTTTTGATTGAAACGGAAAGTCGAGATAATGATACAAAGTGTGTGTCAATAGCTAACAATATGGGTTCAGGCTATGCCGGAAGCGGTCAACCTCAACCGCCTGGCCTACTTCGCGGCGGTGGTCGACACCGGGTCCTTCACCCGGGCGGCGGAGCGGCTGGGTGTGACGAAAACGGTGGTCAGCCAGCAGGTCGCCCGACTAGAGGCCGAGGTCGGGACCAGCCTGCTGATCCGCACGACGCGGCGGGTGGAGCCGACAGCGGCGGGCCGCGCCCTGCATGCCCACTGCGTCATGATCCTGCGGGAGGCCGACATCGCGTTCAGCGAACTGGCGCAGTCGAACAGCATCCCCAGCGGCACATTGCGCGTGACGGCGCCCAACGATTACGGGTGCAACGTCGTTGCCCCGCTGGTGGGCCGTTTCACCGCCCGTCATCCAACCTGCGCCGTGGATTTGATCATCGCCGATGCGAAACTGGACCTGGTCCAGGAACAGATCGACCTGTCGATCCGGGTAGGGTGGTTGGATGATTCCAGCCTGCAGGCCCGGCGCATCGGAGCGTTCCGCCAAGTCCTGGTGGCCGCGCCGGGCTTGGCCGACAAGGTCGCCACGACGGATCCGGACGCGCTGCCCTCCTGGCCATTCATCGCCAACACCGCGCTTCGCGATCCGTTGTTATGGCATTTTTCGCGCAACGATCTGGAGCGCCGTGCCGTCCCCATGAGGGCCGCGGTGAGCATGAACATCACGCCCGCCGTTCTGGCGGCGACGCGGGCCGGCGGGGGCATGTCCATATTACCGGATTACCTGGTTGCCGAGGATCTCAAGGCCGGCAGCCTGGTGCGGCTTTTGCCGGAGTGGGACTTGCCCGCCGGCGGCATTTACGTCGTCTATCCCCCGGCACGCTACAGGCCGGCCAAGGTGACCGCCTTCGTCGCCATGCTGATTGACGCTGCGAAGGCCACCTGACGCCTATGCCGAGGGCAGGGCGCCGCCCCCGATGACGGGGGCGGCGTGACCGGACGCCAGCCGGTCAGAACTCGGCGCGATTAAAACTTGGCGCGGACGCCGGCGGTATAGCGCCGGCCGTAGTAGTAGATTTCCCGCGCCTGGGTGGGGGTATTGCCATAGTTGTAAAGGGCGGCACCCAACAGATTGGTGCCTTCCAGGGTCAGCGTGATGTTGTCCGTCACGGCATAGCTGAGGCTGGCGTCCAGCGTGCCGTAGGCGTCAACATTGGTGTCGGAGCTGACCTCGTTGCCGAACCCGCTCATGTACGCGCTGCGCCAGGAATAGCTGAGGCGGGCGCCGAAGGGGCCGTAGTCGTAGAAGCCCACCAGATTGTAGCTGTTGTTGGACAGGCCGGGCAGCTGGTCACGGACGGTGCGGGTCCCGGTGACGAACAGGGTCGTCACGTCGGCGTGGGTGAAGTTCGCCTGCAGCCCCAGGCCATCAAAGGGGGCGGGCAGGAAGGTCATGACCTGCTGATAGGCCAGTTCGAAGCCCCGGACCTCCGCGTTGCCACCATTGGCCAGGGTGGTGATGCGGATGTCACCCCGGCCGGGGATGTTGATCTGGGTGTTCTTGGCGGTGATGTAGCTGTCCAGCTGCTTATAGAACACGCCGCCGGTCAGCGACGCGTCCTTGCGGAAGTACCATTCCAGCGTGGCGTCGTACTGGGTCGCCATGTACGGGGACAGGTTGGGGTTGCCACCGCTGCCGGTCGGCGCGTCGTTGGAGATGCTGAGGCGCGGCGCGATGTCGCCCAGGTTCGGCCGGGTCAGCACCCGCGCCACGCTGAAGCGCGAGACCAGATCGTCGGTCAGGTCGGCCTTCAGGTTCATGCTTGGCAGCAGGTCGGTGTAGTTCTTCTCATAGCGCACCGGTGTCGCGGTGACGCCGTTGGTGGCGTAGCCGCTGGAAACCTGCTTGGTATCCACCACCCGCACGCCGGCGTTGCCGGTCAGGGGAATACCCGCCAGGAACGTCTTCATGTTCAGCCGGCCATAGCCCGCCAGGGTCTCTTCCGTGACCTTGAAACCGTTGGCCAGGTCGGCAGCCGTCAACGGCGCGTTCAGAAGCGAGTTGTCGAAGTAGTTGGCGAAGAAGGCACGGCCGTTGGGCACCAGCCAGGTGCGCGGGAAGTTGCCGCTGAAGCCGCTCATGAAGTCGGAATAAGGGAAGGATTCAAAAAGGGAGGAGGGGAAGGCCCCGCCGGCGACACCCTTGACCCCCGCCTCGCTCACCAGGTCGCGGCGGAAATAGTCACGCTCCCGCTCCCGGTATTCCCCACCCAGCACCAGGCTGGACAGGGGGCCCACGTTCAGGTCGCGGGTGACGTCCAGGCGGCCACCCCAATCGTAATCCTTGCTGTCCTCATCCCGGTATTCCAGGCGGCGGCCGACAAAGCTGGACGGGCTGTTGAGGTTGACCGGGGTGACCAGGTCATAGGCGGCCTCGTACCCCCGGGTGAAATCCATGGTCAGCGGCAGGTAGACCTGCAAACGGCTGCGGTGGATGGGGTCATCGGTGACGCTGTGCGCGGAGGAGTAGGAGAAATCGCCGTCCACCGTCCAGGGACCGTCGGTCCATTTCTGGTTCAGGCCGGCGACGAACAGGTCGTGCCGCTGACCAGACGTCTCGCGGGACGCCATGGTGAAGACGTTGTTGAAGGTACCGCGCACCATGGTGCCGTCAGTGACCGTGAAGGTGCCCGCCGCCGGCTTCACCGCGCTGTCACCCGGATAGAAGTCGATGCCGTACTCGTCGTAATTATCCTTGAGACGGGAGAACAGCACGTCGACATTGGTTTCCCAATGGTCATTGGGCTGCCACTGCAAGGCACCATCGACCGTGTAGCGGCGGCGATCCTCCTGCTCGATGGTGGGGCGGATGCGGGTGGGGGTCCAGGTGTCACCACCGAAGTAGGGATCCCAGGCCTTGGTGATCTGCCAGCCCGTGCTGTACTCGCGGTCCTGCCGCACCGACCGTTCCATATAA
The DNA here is from genome assembly GCF_036348415.1 of Nitrospirillum karajorum. Lineage (NCBI taxonomy): Bacteria > Pseudomonadati > Pseudomonadota > Alphaproteobacteria > Rhodospirillales > Azospirillaceae > Nitrospirillum > Nitrospirillum karajorum. The sequence goes on along the minus strand of NZ_JAZBQB010000001.1, from coordinate 79,269 downwards.
GACGCGGCCAGCAGCACGCCCAGGTCCCGGTTGGCGTTCACCCAGGAGGCGATGCCGGACACGGACGGATCGATGCGGTCGCGCAGGTCGGAATAGCTGCCTTGGGCGTTGACGCTGGCGGTGGTGCCCAGGTCGAAGGGGTGGAAGGTCAGGACATTGATGTTGCCGCCGATGGCGCCCTCGTTCATGTCGGCGGTGGGCGACTTCTGCACGTCGATGCGGGACACCAGTTCGGACGGCAGGACGTCATAGCGGAACTGGCGGCCGTTCACGCCGCCGTTCTCCACATTCTCGTTCACCGCGATGCTGCGGCCATTCAGCTGCGTGGTCTGGAAGTTGGAGGCGAAGCCCCGGACGGCGATGTCCAAGCCCTCGCTGCGGCTGCGGGTCATGGTGATGCCGGTGACCAGCTGCAGCGCCTCCGCCACGTTCTGGTTGGGGAACTTGCCGATATCCTCGGCCGACACCGAGTCAACCACCTGATCCGCCTCGCGCTTGACCTCGCTGGCCGTCTGTAGGCTATGGCCATAGCCGGTGACGACCACCTCCTGAATCTGATCCGCCGCTGCCGGCGTCTCATCCGCGCGGGCGATGAAGGGAACAAGGCAGAAAATCAGCGGCACGGCGGTGCGGCGCAGCAGAACGCTCCGGGACATCGTCAAATTCATCCTGTCAGGAGGGGGTAGGCGATGCGCGGGACGTATAAGCGGCGGGCGATAACTTATTTTTTAAAAATGATTAAATAATTGCGACCGTTGCAGAATTATGGTGCGCCCAGTGGAACGAGCGACACCATGCAACCGTCCGCGCGACGCTCGCGCAAGCTGCCGGTGTTCAGCCAGGGGGAACCCGACACACAAAGTGGGGGAGGTGACGACGGTGGCATTCCCCATCTGCGACCTCCTGTCCAACTCACTGAGAACGTTGGAAAGTCGCACTTCGTTTTTGAGTCCACCCGCCTACAAACGGTGTTTCAACCGGATAGAAGTGTCAGGGTGTCCCGCAAAGTAGAACTGTCAGTGCTGGGGGTGGGCGGGGAGCGGAGCCGAAGGCGCAGCGGACCGGCCACCCCCAACACGCAGCGACGTCGAGCCCCTCTTGCGACCCGGCTTTCCCCCCGTCTTGGCGTAACCGATGCGCTCGCTGTGGGTCTGCACCTGGGGCGCAAGCCTGGTGTCCTGCATCGTCTTAATCTCTGCCAGAACCGCCGACAGCCGCTTGTTCTCAACCACCGCCCCCAGGCTCACCCGCTGGCTCTTGTCGAACTCGGTGTAGGGCAGGGCAACGCCCTGCCAGCGGAACTCCACCCGGCCGTCGGCAAAGGCGTAGCTGTCCACATACTGCCCCACCAACCCCCGCGTCACCGCCGTCTCTTCCAGCATCACCCGCCGGCGCTCATACGACAGCGTCAGCTGCCGCCCCACATATCGCCGCTCCCGCCAGCACAGGATGTCCCCCAACCGCTCAGCCAAAGCCCCCAGCGGCCGGTGCAAATCCTCCGGCCGGGCAGGGACCACGGCAAACTGGGCATTGAAGCGTTCCATGAACCCTTCCAGGAAAGCGTTGCCAACCGCCATATCGCTGATCCCGGCAAGCCGCAGCTCCTTCACCAGCCGATCCTGCAGCGTCCGGTTCACCCGCTCAACCCGGCCCTTCGCCTGGCTGGAGTTCGCGCACAAAACCTCAATCCCCAGTTCCGCCATGGCCCGCCCGAACTGCGTCAGGCCCTGACCTGTCCGCGCCTCCGTCTTCGCCACCCGGAAAACCGTGTGCTTGTCGGAATAAAACGCCAACGGCCGACCATGCCGAACCAGGTACCCCTCCAACGCCGCGAAGTAGCTGAACGCGCTCTCCGACGCCACAAACCGCAACTGCATCAGCCGACCCGTCGCGTCATCGATGAACACAAGCAAGCTGCACGGCCCAGCACGGTCCTCAAACCACCGGTGCTCACTGCCATCGATCTGTATCAGCTCCCCCAGGCATTCCCGCCGCAGGCGAGGGCGGTGGAACTGCCGCCGCTGCGCTCGTGACCGCCACAGCCCAGCCGACGCCATCCAACCCCGCAGCGTCTCCCGCGACACCTCCAGCCCATGACGCTCCGCCAGCTTCTCCGCCGCCAGCGTCGGACCAAAATCCCCGTAATGCCGCTGCACCAGTTCCAGCGCCAGCTCCCGAACCCCACCATCCAGACGATGGTTCGACGGGCGACCGCGCGCCTGGTGCACCAACGCGCCGCCGCCACCATCCCGATACCGCCGCAGCAAGCGCCATACCTGCCGCTCGCTCAAGCCCAGAACAACCGCAGCGGACGACGCCGTCAGACGGCCGCCAACCACATCCCCAAGAACCTCCACCCGCCGAACTTCCCGATCGCTCATCACCACCCAGCCCATCACCAACCTCCCAGCCGGCACCACCCAACCAGGAGACTGACACTTCTACTTTGCTCTGGTCTGACAGTTTAACTTTGCGCCTACAAACGAAAAACCGATAAGCAGTCTTATGGAAAATTATCTGACAATGTTCTCGGCCGGCACCGGGCTCAGCGCCTTGGCTTGGCGCATCACGACCAAGGTCTTGAAATTCCTGACGTTCTCATCATCCAACAGGATGCGCCGCGTCAGCTCGTCATATCCTTCCATGTCGCGAGCGACGATGCGCAAGGCGAAGTCATGGTCGCCCGTGACGTACCAGGCCTCCACCACCTCCGGCACGGTGGCGATCTTGCGCATGAATTGATCGATGGCATGGCCGCCGGCGGCGTCGGTGACGCGCCCGCTGTCGCGTTCCAAGGTCACCAGCACCACCATGGTCAGGGGCCAGCCCAAGGTGCGCGGGCGGACGATGGCGATCTCGCGCTCGATGGCGCCAACCTCGCGCAGGCGTCGAATACGGCGATAGCAGGCGGGCCCCGACAGCCCAACCCGCTCCGCCAGAACTGGCATGGGCACGCGGCTGTCGGCCTGCAACTGCTCCAACAGTTTATGGTCGATGGCGTCCAGATCGTGGTCCGGCATGGGCATCCGCGGCTGGGCCTCTGACAGAGGCGGCTAATGATAAAAATTATCAGGATACAGCGATAAATGACACGTTTAGGCGCCTAGGGCCGCTAAACTATGACGGATACTACCCTGCGTTTGCGCCCTCGTCTCTCGGTTACCCCCATGTCCCACGATGCCATCCTGCCCCCGCCCGCCACGGGATTGAACCGTCTGACCTCCTTCCTGCCCATGGCCGCCTTGTTTGCCGCCATGGTGTCTGTCACCACGGGCGCCTCCATCGCCAAGACGTTGTTCCCGCTGACGGGCGCACAGGGCACCACCGCGCTGCGGCTGACCACGGCGGCGATCCTGCTGACGCTGCTGCTGCGGCCTTGGCGGTTGCGCCTGACGCGGGCCGACTGGGGACCGCTTCTGGCCTATGGCGGCGCCATGGCCTGTATGAATTCCTTGTTCTACCAGTCCTTGCAGACCATCCCTGTCGGGGTGGCCATCGCGGTGGAGTTCACCGGGCCGTTGGGGCTGGCGATGCTATCATCCCGCCGCTGGGCCGACTTCCTGTGGATCGGGCTTGCCATCCTGGGCCTGACGCTGCTGTTGCCTATGGAGCGGGCGACCGCCGAACTGGATCCGGGCGGCATCGCCTACGCGCTGGGCGCGGGCCTGTTCTGGGCGCTGTACATCGTAACCGGCAAGAAGGTCGGGACCGCCCATGGCACCCAGGTAACGGCCATCGGTACCCTGGTCGCGGCTTCGCTGGTGTTGCCGGTGGGCCTGGTCAAGACCGGCGCCGCCACCCTGTTCCAGCCCGCCATCCTGGGCAGCGCCGTCATGGTCGGGGCGCTGTCCAGCGCCCTGCCCTATACGCTGGAGATGTTCGCCATGCGGCGCCTGCCGGCCCCCACCTTCGGCACACTGACCAGCGCCGAACCGGCGGTGGGCGCGCTGATGGCCATGCTGCTGCTGGGGGAGGCGCTGTCACCCGCGCACTGGGCGGCCATCGCCATCATCATGACGGCCTCCATCGGCGCGACGCTCACCGCCCGCCGTTCCGCGCCCCCCTTGCTGCCAGAATGAGGTTCGCGGCCGCGCCTCACGTGCCGGGTTTACGGCAATAGTCGCCCAGCGTGTAGGCCGCGCGGATCTCATAGGCACGGCTGGGCTTCAGGATAAACTCGCTGGCGCCGTACCGCACGGCGCCATCCGGCGCGCCGGCCTGGGGATGCCAGTCATAGGTATAGCCCAGGCGGGTCCAGGGGGCGCCGCCCTCCACGTAGTTGACGCGCATGTTACGGGCGAACCAGTCCCAGTAGCCTTGCTTTTCCAGGCAGGTGGCGTCCCCCGCCGCACACTCGGGCCGGACCACGGTGGATGAGGAATCGAGGGTGCAGTGGGCGGCCGTGACGTCCGTGTCGGGACAGGGACGCGCCAAATCCTCCGGCGCCACCCACATCTCCACCACCTCCGAATAATCCCGGGTGGGATCCAGGCCCAGATACTGCTTCACCCGGTCCGCCTTGGCGGTGGCGTCACCGGCGACACCCGCGCAAAAGTCGTGCAACTGCGGCACGGCCGTGACCCACATAGTCCCCCAGCTCGCGGGCGACGTGCCGCCCGTCTTGCCGGCGTAATATTTCTCATAGGCCGCCGTCGCCATGGTCGACGCCACCAGCACCTGACGGCCATGGGGACCGTCACGCCAGGTCAGCCGGGTATTGTCGGGGGCCAACCGCACCAGATCGGGACCGATCAACTCGGGCCGGGCGACCGCCGCGGCGTTCAGGGAGCGGGCGAACAACTGTGCCGGTGTGGCGTTGGCCCCGGACTGCGAAACAGCAGAGCCCTGCCCGGTCGCGGCGCACCCCGCCAGCATCATCAAGGCTGTCGCCCAAACCATCCCGTTCCCGCGCATCTCGTCCCCCATACCCGCGTTACCCGTCAAAGGTATGGCGGAAAGAGGCCGAGTTTGCAACCTGTGCGCAACATGAAATAAGTTTATGCGCGCTATAATGGGAAGGCTCAGAAAGTACGCTGCCGCACCTCCAGGATGCCGCGAATCTTGGCCGCCAGCTCGTCCATGGCGAAGGGCTTCATCACCATGTCCATGCCTTCGTCCAGGAAATCGCCGCGGACGGCGGCATTGGCGGCATAGCCGGTGACGAACAACACCGGCAGATCCGGCCGTCGCCGCCGCGCGATCTCCGCCAACTGGCGTCCATTGAGGCCGGGCAGGCCCACGTCCGTGATCAGCAGATCGATCTGGCTGGACGATTCGATGACGCTCAACGCACCGCGTCCGTCGGCGGCATGCAGCGCGGTGTAGCCCAGCTCCTGCAACACATCCAGAACCAACAGGCGGACGGACTCGTCGTCCTCGACCACCAGCACGATCTCCCCCGCCCCTTCTGGGGTCTCCCCCATGCCCGCCATGCCGGACTCATGGGCGTCGTCCCCGCCGTCGCACGGCAGGTACAGGGTGATGGCCGTGCCGCGCCACATCTCGCTGTCGATGCGTACGTGGCCGCCCGTCTGCTTGACGAAGCCATAGATCATGGACAGCCCCAGGCCGGTTCCCTGGCCGATGGGCTTGGTGGTGAAGAAGGGATCGAAGGCCTTGGCGACCACGTCCGGGGGCATCCCCATGCCGGTGTCGCTGACCCGGATCATGATGTAGTCCCCTGCCGTCAGCCCGTCATGGCGGGCGGCGTAGGCCCGGTCCAGCGTGGCCCGCCCCGTCTCTATGGTCAGGATGCCGCCGTCCGGCATGGCGTCGCGGGCATTGATGGCCAGGTTCAGGATGGCGCTTTCCAACTGGTTCGCGTCGCTGCGCGCCGCCACCAGGTTTTCCGCCATGCCGACGCGCAGCTCGATCTGTTCGCCCAAGGTGCGGCGCAGCAGATCCTCCATGGATCGCACCAGGCCATTGACGTCGATGGGCTTCGGGTCCAGCGATTGTTGGCGGGAGAACGCCAGCAGGCGATGGGTCAAGGCGGCTGCCCGCTGGGCGGAGGCCATGGACGCGTCCATGAAGCGGTCCAGGTCGCTCAACCGCCCCTGGGAAATGCGGCGACGCACGATATCCAGGCCGCCGATGACACCCATCAGCATGTTGTTGAAATCGTGGGCCAAGCCGCCTGTCAGCTGGCCCACGGCCTCCATCTTCTGGGCCTGGCGCAGCTGTTCCTCGGTCTGGCGCAAGGTGTCGGCGCGCTGCTTGTCCTCGGTGATGTCGCGACCGTAGGCGTAAACCAGGTCGCCCTCCTTCGAGGTGTTCCAGGAAACCCAGCGCAGGCTGCCGTCCTTGTGCAGCAGACGGTTTTCGAAATTGGTCAGGTTCTGGTCATGGGTGGCGCCGTTCAGCGCATCCTCTGTGAGGATCAGGTCCTCGGAATGAACGAAGCCCTGCACCCGCCGGCCCTTCACTTCCTCCACGTCATAACCAAGGATGGCCGTCCAGGAGGGGCTGGCCGCCCGACAGATGCCATCCGCACCGATGATCACCAGCAGGTCGCGGGAGTTGTTCCAGACGCGGTCACGCTCCCGTGTCCGCTCCTCCACACGCGCCTCCAGCGTCTCCGCGAACTGGCGCAGCTTCTCCTCCGCGTCCTTGGACGCGGTGATGTCATAAATAACCCCGATGAAGCGGCTGCCCGTCCCTTGGCGGCCATCGCGGTCCCGCTGACCATCACGCCGGTGCTCTCCCCGCTGGGCGAGCCACCGGATCTCTCCAGTGTCGGGGCGCCGGATGCGAAACTCACGATACGGCGGGGCGGTCTCCCCACCGTCCAGGCTGGTGATCAGCGGGGCATCGTCGGGATGGACCACGGCATTGACGGTGCGCACCGGAAGCGCCGTGGTGGGGTGCAGGCCCAGCAAAAGGCAGAACTGTTCCGATACCGAAACGGTACCGAAGCCGCTGATGTACTCGAACGTGCCCACGCCGCCGGCGGTCTGGGCGACGCGCAGCTGCTCTTCCACCCGCTTCTGCTCTGTGACATCGGCCAGCACGCCCCGGAACCGATATGCCGTTCCATCGGCCAGACGGTCGGCACCGCCGCGGGCGGACACCCAGTGCACCGCGCCGTCGCGGCCCACGACCCGGTAATCCTTGGCGAAAACGTCGGCGCCGTGCATCACCCCGGCCACGGCGATGCGGATGCGCATGCGATCATCGGCGTGGATGGAATCAAAAAAGGTGTCGGTGGGCAGGCCGTTACCGGCCTCAACCGGATCCAGGCCGTACAACTCGGCGAAGCGGGCGTCCGCATACAGCCGCCCAGCGGCGACGTCCCATTCCCAGGCGCCGGCCGTGCCCCCGACCACCTGGGCCAGGCGCGCCCGTTCCTTGGCGTCGGCCAAGGCCTGCCGGCTGGCCGCCAGATCGGCCTCCACCTCCAGACGGGCCAACTCCAGGGTCTGGTCGGAATGGGTCCATAGGACGTAGGGCGCGGTACCCTGCCCGTCCAACACCGGGGTCAGGCACACGCGGTCCCAGAACACGCTGCCGTCCTGGCGCACCACCCGCAGGTCCGCGGTCAAGGCCCGGCAGGCTGCCAAGGCCTGTTCGATCCCGGATAGGACAGCGGGGTCGGCATCGGCGGCGGCAAGGAAACCGAAAGGACGACCGGCCAAGTCCCCGGCCGCGTGGCCGGTCAGCCGCTCGAAGGCCGAATTGGCGAAAACCAGCGGCTCTCCAGGGCGGCGATGGTCGGTGATGGTCAGGGCCATGCCGGATTGGACAAGCGTATTCAGCAGCGGGCCGCATAGGGCGCGCAGTTCCGGCGGCACGCCGCTGTCACGCTCCATCATGACCAATGCCTCCGCTCGGCCACTCATGCGCGCCCCCTTGCCTCAAAGTCAGCGGCGAAGACGTCAACGGGCATCGCCGTCCGTTCCCACCACCCGCGTGATGAATTCGCCGATCAATTCTTTCAGGGACTGCAGCGATGGCAGATCCATCAGCATGGCAATATAGCCGCGAATGTCCCGGCCGCTGATGGCGAAATTTATGTACAGGAACAGGACAACACCATCGTCGTCCGGCTTGTCGGAAAGTTCGAACAAAATCTGGCCATCGCCACGCAACACCTGGGGCAACGACATGGCCAGGGGCCGTTGCAGGATATTGGCCATGGTGGCCAGGCAGCCGTTGAGGACGACGTTGCCCGTTTCGGCCAGCGCCTCTTCCTCGATGTCCAACATCTCAGCACCCGACAGTTCGTCGTGGGTGACGGCGCGGACCAGTTCCAGGCTGTTGGTCTCAGGGAAGATCAGTAAGGCGCGGCCGCTGAACGCCCCCGCGAAGTCCTGGCGCACGGCGATCAGCGGGTCGCTTTCCCGCTCCCGGATCAGGGTGGCGGCCACCCGGCGCCCCACCACTTCCACCGATGGCACCGACAGGGTGACCGGACTGCCCACCATCTTGCGCAAGGCAACGGCCGCACGGCTGACCCCAATGTTGACCAGTTCGGTCAGCGCATCGTTTTCCAACTCATCCAAGGCTTGGGAGTCATGGGTCATCCGTGCACCGCGCGCAGCTTCAACGCCGCGCCGGCAACGAAATCGCGAATGCCGTCTTCCGTGATGGGCTTGCTGACGAAGGTGGCGTTGGCCGCGCGGGCACGGGCCACCACTTCATCCTGCACGTTGGCGGTGGCCAACGCGATCGGCATGTCTGGATAGCGGTGTCGCATCTGTTCAGCCAATTCCAAACCGTTACGGCCGGGCATGTTGAAGTCCAGGACGGCCAAATCCACCTGCCTGTCTCGCAAGGCGGCCAGTGCCTCATCGGCATTGCCCGCCTCGATCTTGGCCCACGTGGGTTGCAGCGCCGCCAAAGCCTTACCGACAACGATGCGCGCTAGTTTGCTGTCATCGACGATTAAGACCGTAGTACCCATGTCAACCATCCTGCCAAACTCATCCAATCCGCCATTTTATGCCCCCCGGCAGATATCGGTCTTTTCGTTACACGCCGGAGGTTCAGTATGTATATCGCGGCCTCAATAATCTTGTCTGCGAAAGACTATGGCGGTGCGGCCAAACAGGGTATGACCCAATCGCGGAGAAATACATCGTCGGCCATACCCCGTACAGTTGGCCGCAAAGCGAGAAAAACTTGCACCACGGCACCATGCAGATGGCGGCTGGCGCTGACGTCGATTTGGGACTCGGGCGCCTCCTGCAGCCGGGAGAGCAAAATTTCCGCATCCTCCGCGCCGCAGGTCCCCGCCAAGCGTATGAGGGCGCCGTCCACGATGACCGTCATGGCCGCGCTTCCCTCATGACCGGTCCTCCATGGGCGTTTCTCCGTCGCGGTGCGCGATGGCGATCAGGCCCGGTAGGTCCAACACCATCAGCAGCCCCCCATCCCCCAGAAGGGTGGTGCCCAGCACGCCGGGCATGGCGGCCAACAAGCCGGACATGGGACGCAGCACCACGTCATGCCGCCCCAGGAATGCGTCAACCTCCACCGCCATCACTCCGTCCTTCCCTCGCACGATGACCGCCCGCAGGGTATCGCCCCCCCTGCCGGCGGTGGCCGGCTGGTCGAGCAAATGGGACAGCGCCAACAAGGGCACCGCCGTGTCGCGCAGGACAAAGGCGCGGCCGGCACGGATGGGCAGGACACTGTCGCGGGCGACGCGCACCGTCTCGACCACAGCGTCCATCGGCAGACCATAGCGCTCACCGCCCGCCGATACGACCATTACCTTGGTCAGCACCAGGTTCATGGGTAGGGTCAATCGCACCGTCGTTCCCGAGCCCACCGCACTCCGCAAGCCAACGCTACCGCCCAGGCGGCTGATGGCGGCGCGCACGGCATCCATTCCGACCCCGCGCCCCGACAGGGAGGTCACGGTCTCCGCCGTGGAAAAGCCGGGGCGGAACACCAGATCCAAGACCTGGTCGTCGGGCAGGTCGGCGACCGTGGCGGCTGGCACCACGCCGCGGGCCGCCGCTGTCTGCCGGATACGGTCTGGGTCCATGCCACGCCCATCGTCCGTGACCTCGATGACCATGCGGTCGCCTTCCCGCCCCACGATCAGACCAATGCGGGCCCGTTCGGGCTTACCCGCCGAGACCCGCGCCGCCGGCGGCTCGACACCATGATCGACGGCATTGCGCAGCAGATGGGTCAGCGGTTCGAACAATCCCTCCACGATCCCCTTGTCGGCCTGCACCTCCTGGCCATCCACAACCAGGTCGGCCTCCTTGCCGATGGCGGCGGCCATCTCACGCACCATGCGGGGGAAACGGCGCAAAAGGGGCAGGACGGGCACAAGGCGAATGTCCGTGACGGTGCGGTGCAGCCGACCCACCAGCCGGTCCAGCGTCGCCTGGCGATCGCCCATGATCCGGGCCGCCACGTCCGGGGCCAGGCCATCCGCCATGCGGGCCGCCAGGTCCGCCAAGGCGTTCTTGGCGACCACCAACTCGTCCACCAACGCCACCAGGGTGTCGACGCGGCCGGCGTCCACGCGCAGCCCGCGTGGGCCCTCCACCGCGGGTGGGGCCAGGCCGACCGGCGCTCCCGAGGAAGGCGGCGACCAGTTCAGCGCCTGTATCTGGTCAGGCATGAAGCGGAAGGGCGCCTTGACCGCGTCCAAGGGCGCGGCGGACAGCAGCTCGACCACCAGATCGCAGGCATAGGGATCGTAGGCGTCCGACGCCGGTGGGGCATCGGGCCGGCGGAAAACCCGAAAGGCCAGCAAATCGGGCACCGCGCGGACCAGGGCGATGGGGTCTTCCCCGCGGAAATAACATCCGGCGTCCGGCGTGTAGCGTAGCGCCGTCACGGTGGGGTGGTGGACCACGTCCAACGCCCGCTCCCGGAACAGGCTCTCGACCCAGTGGGTGTCCGAGGGGGCGGTATCCGCCCGTTCGACGTCGGGGCCGGTATGGGACGTCCCTGGGGCCAGGAAGCCGCGTAAGCGCTGCGACAGGGCACGGGCCACGTCGCCCGCGTCGTCGGGCAGCGCCCCCCCTGTCACCCTTAGGGCGTCCAACCAGCGTTCCGTCTGGCCGGTGGCGGCGATCAGGGCATCCGTGGCCGCCCGCGACAAGGCCGAGCGGCCGTCCCGCCGCGCGCCCAGCAGGTCCTCGGCCACATGCAGCACCTCGGCCATCGCCGGCAGGTCGAACAGCCCCACCGACCCTTTTAGCGTATGAATGGCACGGAAGGCCTGGTCGACCAGGGTGGCATCCTCCGGCCGCGCCTCCAGCGCCAGCAGGGCTTCGCCCGCCTGCTGCGCTTGTTCCGGCCCCTCGATGAGGAATTGCTCCAGCAGTTCATCCATGGGCGACCGTTCCCCGCGCGCGGTTCCCCCCGGGCGTTTCTCCTGCGCGCCATCCAGGGGCCGCTGATAGACCACCGCGTCCTCGAAGCGCCGCACGGCGAAGCTGTCGCTCAACCGCGCCAGGGACTCCGAATGGCCCAGACAGAGGTAGCCGCCCGGCAGCAGCCGATCAAAAAGGTTGGCCACCGCCAGGCGGCGGGACAGGTCGTCGAAATAGATCAGCAGGTTGCGGCAAAAAATGACGTCGAAGCGGCCTTGCGCTGCCAATGTCGCCTCATCCACTAGGTTGGCGCTGGTGAAGGTCACGGATTCCCGCAGATCCTGGATGATCTGAAAACGCTCCGCCCCGCTCCCCTCGACCGGCAGGAAATAATCCTGGCGCAGCTCCACCGGCAGACGCGCCAACGACTTGGCGGCATAGCGCCCCGCCCGCGCCTCCGCCAGGGCGCGGGTGTCGATGTCCGACCCCACGATCTCCACATGATAGGCATCGACCATGGCCCAGTTTTCCAGCAGCCAGATGGCGATGGAATAGGGTTCCTCCCCCGTGGCGCAGGGCATGGACCAGAGGCGCAGCCGGTCGCCCGGCCCCCGCCGGGACACGATGTCCGGCAGCATGTCACGGCTGAGGCACTTCAGCTGATGGTCTTCGCGGTAGAAATAGGTCTCGTTGACGGTGAAGCTGTTGATCAGGTGTTCCAATTCCACCGGATCGGCGCGCAGCCGGGTGAAATAATCCTCGAAGGTCGCGGCCCCCATTTCGGCCATGCGCTGCGCCACCCGCCGATCGATGTAGTACCGCTTGCTTTCCCCGAACTGCATACCGGTGCGCAGGTACAGGAACTCGCAGAAGCGGGCGAGATCCGGCGCGCTCAGCGGCGGCGTTTCCCCATCATCGGTGCGGCGGGGGCTCATGGCCCCACCATGCGGCGCAGGTGGGACGCGATCTGATCCACCGGCGCCACCACATCGGCACCGCCTGCCTTGACCAATTCACCCGGCATGCCCCAGACGACGGCCGTCTCCTCGGCTTCGGCGACGGTGCGTCCCTGCCGGGCACGTAGCCGTGTCATGGCCGCCGCGCCGTCATATCCCATGCCGGTCATGAGCACACCGACCAACAGGCGCGCATCGACATGCTCCAGGGCGCTGTCGACTAGCCGGTCCACGCTGGGGTGCCAGCGGTGTTCTTCCTTGGACGGGGCGGGCATCACCATCAGGCCCGCGGGGCGGCGGCTCAGGATCACGTCGGCGTCGCCTTTGCCGATATAGACATGGCCAGGAACCAGGGGCACGGGCCGCGTCACTTCCCGCACCGTGAGCGGGCATAGCCGGTCCAGTCGGCGGGCCAACGCGCCGGTGAAGGTGGCCGGCATATGCTGGGCCACCACCACGGGCCATGGGAAATCGGCTGGCAGCCCATCCAGCACAGCATCCAGGGCGGGTGGCCCGCCGGTGGAACAGCCGATCAGGACCAAGCCCGGCGGAATCCCCCGCCTTGCCGGCTGGACGCGGGTCGTCCAGCGGGTCGGCCTCCTCCGGCGCGGGAGGGCGCCTGGCAGCCTGGACAGCCGGGGTATCCCACCCCTGCGCTTGGCGGCGCAGGCGTTCCACTAGGCGGTGGGACCGGCGCAACCGCGCGCGCGCCGCCCCCCGCACCTTGTCCAGCAATTCCGGCCCCAGCCGGTCCATCTTCAGCGAAATCGCGCCATCGGGCTTCTGGATGAAGTCCACCGCCCCCAGCGCCATGGCCTCCAGTGTCACCTCCGCGCCGGCTTCGGTGAGGGATGAAACCATCACCACCGGCCGGGGCCGCTCCACCATGATCTGGTCCAGGCAGGAGAGGCCGTCCATCTGCGGCATATGAACGTCCAGGGTAATGACGTCCGGGTCGAAGTCGCGCAGCCGCGCCAGGGCCTCCAGGCCGTCGCGGGCGGTGGCGACCTCGAAATCACCGGCGGCGGCGAACAGGTTGCCCAACAGCCGGCGCATCAGGGCGCTGTCATCGACGATCAGGACCCGGGTCACGGCGGCGCCGATCCGGGGTCGTCAACGGCCCCCTGCGGTGGGCCGCCCAGCGTCGCCAGCAGGTCACGCTCCGTCCGGCTGAGCAAGGCCCGCGGCTCGATCAGCAGGATCATGCGCTCCGGGCCATCGGCGGTCCGCAGGGTGGCGACACGGGTGAAGATCGTCTCCCCGCCGTCCGCCGCATGGGCCAGATCCGGCGTCTCACACACCTGATCGGCGGACAGGGTCAGTATCTCCGACACGCCATCGACGGCGAAGCCCGCCAACGTTCCGTCGATGCGCGTGACCACCACCCGGCGCCGTGTGCCGGCGTCCCCGGCTACACCGAAGCGGCGACGCTGGTCGATGACAGGCAGGACCTGGCCGCGAAGGGTCATGGCCCCTTCGATGAAGGGGGGCGCCTTGGGAACGCGGGTCAGGGTTTCGGGCAGGCGCACGACCTCCGCCACCGCATCGACAGGCAAGCCATATTCCTCGCCGCCCACGTGGAAGACGACGACGCGGTCAGCCGCCGCATCGGGGTTGACTGTGTCCATGGCGGAACTCCCTTCCTCGCCATCTTCGGCGCGCCCCTGTGCCAGAAGATGGGCCACCGTCTCATTCCGGAACAGCCGCGCGGCGGACAGGATGGAAACCAGGCCGCGACCGTCGGGCAGGCGGCAGAGGGACTGGATCTGCGCCTCGCCCCGGCCACGGTTCAAGACGGCCGGCACGGCGGCGACGCTCTCGGCCGGGACCCGCAAGATGGTGGTCAGGCGGTCCACCAGCAAACCCACGTGGCCCCCGGGGCCATGGGCCACGATCACGCGGGCGCCACGGCCTTCATCCGCACCACCTTCCAGGCCCAGAAGGACGCGGGCGCTGACGATGGGCAGAAGGCGCCCGCGATGCGAAACGGTCCCCACCATCGCCGCGTCACTGCCGGGCAGGTAGGCCAGATGGTCCGGCACGGTGATGGCCTCCGCCACCTCCGCCAGCGGCAGGGCGTAGCTCTGCCCCGCCAGGGCGAAGGCCAAGAAGGCCCGTTCATCGACGGCGGCGCGGGCCTGGTGCCCAACGGATCGCGCGCCGCTATCGCCCCGGCGCGTCCGCGCGGCCAAACCGGCAAAGGCCCGCCGCAGCAGCTCTTTCAGGTCGATCAGGCGCGCAGCGCCGTCCCCGTCGGTATACAGGGCGCCATCAGGGCTAGGGCCGGCGGTATCCAGGTCGGCCAGCGTGCCGACCTCATTGACCGCCAAGGCCACCGGTTCCCCAGCGTCGAACAGCAGGACACGGCCGCCCTCGGGGGCCGCCCCCCCATCCCCTTCAAGTAGGCGGGACAGGGAAATCACCGGCACAACGGAGCCGCGCACGGTCGCGATGCCCATCAGGCTGGCGGGGGCATGCGGCACACGGGTGATGGGCGGGGGGCGCAGCACCTCCGTCACCGCACCGGCGGGGACCGCCAGCCGGGTGGCGCCCACGCGAAAGGTGAGAACCCGCGCAGATCCCCCCGCCTGAGTCGACATTCCCCCGGTGGATGGTGTGCTCATCCCCCGACCTTCTGGAGTTCGCCCTTCTGGAGTTCATCGGCCAGCGACGCGATCTCCTCAATGGCGGCGGCCAGATCCTCGGCCCCGCGCGACTGCTGCCGCGCGGCGGTGGCGGCCTGCATCGCGGCCCCACCGGCCAGTTCAGCCGCGGCCGCGATCTGCCGCACCCCGCTCAGCACCTCGCCCACCGTCGCGCCGATGGCGTCGGCGCCCTGGGCGATCTCGGTGCCCAGGGCGTGAAGCTCCTGGGCGGAACCGGCGATTCCCCCCAACCGCACGTCGATATCCTTGTTCTTATGCACCTCCGCTTCCGCCACGGCGGCGATGTGCTCCAGATCGCGCCGCACGGTGGCGACCTGAAGCTGAAACTGGCGGATCAAATCCTTGGCGCGATCGGCGTTCTCCCCGGAATCGCGCGCCAGGGCGCGGATGTCGGTGGAGACGACGGCGAACCCCGCCCCCTGGTCGCCCACGCGCGCCGCCTCGACCGAACCGCTGACGGCCAGCATCGTGGTCTGCACGGCAACGATGGCGATGCCGTCGACGATCTTTTCCATGCGCCGGCCGGACTCCTCCAGCGCATCGACCAGATCCACCACGGCGCGGGTTTCCGCCAGCGCGGCCCCGACCCCGGCGGTCAGTTTGCCAACGCCGCCCCGACCTTCGGCCAGCAAGATCTGCGACCGCGCCATGCGCTCCACCACCTGGGTGGCGTTGGCGCTGGTGGCCTGGGCCGCCTGGTGTATCTGCCCCATGGCGCTGCTGGACTGCTGGGTGGACGCCGCCTGGATCTGGGCGCCACGGCTGATCTGGTTGATGGCGATCAGGATTTCACCGGCGGCGCCGGATAACTGTTGCACCGCCGCCGACAACTGTTCCGCCGCGGCCCCAACCTCCTCCGCCAGGCTGGCGCGCTGGCGGGCGTCGCCCAGGCCGTCCGAAAGGGCGGCCAGGGCTTCCGCCGCCTCCCGGCTCTGGTCCAGCGCCTGGCTTTGCTGCGCCACCGAGCGTTGGGCCTCGGCTGCCGCGGCCGACTGCTCCTCCGCCGCGCTGGAGACGCTTTCGGCCCCCTTCTGCGCCTCACGCGCGGCGGTATCCGCCTCCACCGCCGCCAGCAGGATGGCTTGGGCGCCCGAGACCAGCGCCGCCAGTCCGGCGCGGATATCCTCCAGCAGGATGGAAACAGCCCGGCCTTCGGCGGCTTCGGCCGTGGCCGTCGCGGCGGCGGCGCGGATGCGCGCGGCGATGGCGCGAACCTCCTCGGTGATGCCGTCGGCCAGGGACTGCACGTCGCGGGACCGCTTCTCCGATGTTTCAGACAGGGCCCGCACCTCATCCGCCACCACGGCGAATCCCCGGCCCAGGTCTCCCGCCCGCGCCGCCTCGATGGCGGCGTTCAGGGCCAGCAAACCGGTCTGGTCGGCGATGTCGGCCACCGTGCGGGTGATCTCGCCAATGTGGGCGGCATGCAGCTCCAGGCCCACGACGATATCCACCGACTTGAGCTGGCGAGCGGCGTTTGCGGTGACCGCACTCACCGATGCCTCGATCAGGGCGGCGGCCTCCGTCAGTTGGGTCTGCAAGGCCACGGTGCGCACCTGCGCCCGGTCCGCCCGCTCCCGCGCCTGTTGGAAAGAGGTCGCCATGCCGGCCACGGCGGCCAAGGATTCATGGCTGGCGGATGCCGCCTCCTCCGCCGCGCTGGCGATCTGTTCCAACGACCGGCCCAGTTCCTCCGCCGCGGCGGCCGCTTCCGCCACGCCGCTGGCCAGTTCCGCCGTGGCGGCGGCGATGCGTTCCGCTGCCGTCTGGCGGGTCGCTGACGACCGGGCGCGGCGCGGGCGCTTGGCCGGCGCGTTGGGCTGGGCCGTGGCCGCTTTGGAAGGCCCCGCCGGTGCCGCAGCCGCTTCTGCGGCCAACGCGCGGGAGCGCCCCTTGGCGCCGGCCAGCCGGGAGGTTTTTACCAATGCCATGTGTGCCCCCCAAATCAGCCCCTGACCAGCGGCCCCCTGTACCGTCAAGACCCTTGCGGCGCCGGATTTGGTTTTACAGGCGCCGCGCTTGCCTCGGCAATCGACGTAATGCCATAGGCTATACGGCAGGCGGGTCGGCGCGGACAGAGGAATAGAGGGGCCGGAAAATGACGGGAACCAAGAACGCCCTGGGGCGGATAGCGAGCGTGGTGGCGGCGCTGTGCACCCTGGCCGCCGCGGGACAGGTGCACGCCGGCGCACCGGTGGAGGTGGAGGTGACGCGGGGCGCCGACGATGATGTCACCACCGCCCTGGCCGCCGCCGTGATGCAGGCCTTCGGTAATGACGACGGCTTCGCCCTCAGCCAGGGGCGCCGCGCCAATTCCCTGATCGTCGTGGTGCAGGCGCCCACAGCGGCCGCGCGCGCCGGCATCCATTACAAGCTGGCCTTCCCCATCCGCTTCCTGTCGGCGCAGGGCCAGACCCTGGGCTTCACCCAGGTCGTCTGCCAGGAAAACACCCTGAACAAATGCGCGGAGCAGACGGTGGCGGCGGCCGGCCCCGCCGCCAACAAGCTGGGCCGGCACTGAGCGCTGGGGCCACCCGGTTTCAGTCGGGCTCGAAAGTCATCGCCACGCCGTTGATGCAATAGCGCTGGTAGGTGGGCGGCGGGCCATCGGGGAAAACGTGCCCCAGGTGGCTGCCGCACCGGGCGCAATGCACCTCCGTCCGCACCATGCCGTGGCTGCGGTCCACCGTGGTGGCGACGGAACCCTCGACCGGATCGTTGAAGCTGGGCCAACCGGTGCCGCTTTCGAACTTGTGGGCGGACTGGAACAGCGGCTGGCCGCAGCCGGCGCAGGAAAAGGTGCCCGGCCGCTTCTCATGGTTCAGGGCGCAACTGCCGGGCCTCTCGGTGCCATGGCCGCGCATGACGGCGTACTGCTCCGGCGTCAGCAATTGGCGCCATTCCTCGTCCGTGCGCACGACCTCGTATTCGCCACTCATGCTCAAGGCTCCTTTCTGACAAATCGCTTCCCGATATGGGCGTTATCCACGCCAATTGCCACAGTGTCGGCGGCTTGCCTTCCGTCGCGGCCGCGGTCATAAACGGCGCTGATCGGCGCGGCGCCCGAAGACCAAGGAATACAGGATGATAACCGACGACCTGACCAACCCCTTGGAAGTGGTGGCCCGCCTGGCAATGGCGTTGACCCTGGGCTCCGGCATCGGCTTTGAGCGCCAGTTGCACCAGAAGATGGCGGGGTTGCGCACCAACGCCCTGGTGGCCCTGGGCTCCGCCGGTTTCGTCATCTTCTCCGCCATGGTGGGCCAGGGCGACCCCACCCGCGTCGCCGCCCAGGTGGTGTCGGGCATCGGCTTCCTGGGGGCCGGCGTCATCCTGCGCGAGGGCGTGAACGTCCACGGGCTGAACACCGCCGCCACCCTGTGGTGTTCCGCCATGGTCGGCACCTTCGCCGGTGGCGGCTATTGGCTGCCCAGCGTGGCGGCGGCCGGCTTCGTCGTGATCACCAACCTGATCCTGCGTCCCCTGGTGCGCCGCATGAACCGCCGCATCCTGGTGGCCACGGATGTGGAGACGCACTACACCGTTTCCGTCACCTGCAAGGGGGCGGAGGAGGCGCACATCCGCTCCCTGCTCATGCACGCGCTCAGCCACGGCGGCCTGGGCCTGCGCCGCATCGACAGCCAGGACGTGCCGGACACCACCAAGGTGGACGTGACCGCCAAGGCCGTCTCCCCCACCCGCAACGACGCGGCGATGGAACAGATGGTGGGCCGCCTCAGCCTGGAACCCTACGTCTACGCCGTCAGCTGGGAAGTGGAGCGGGCCGAGCCCGAGGGCTGAGGGCTACTTCACCCCCGCCGGCGTCATGCTGAACGGCACGACGTGGCGTTCATGCCCGGCGATGGCCAGGCCCCGGCCGATGGAAGGGAAGGCGCGGTGGCGGCAGTCGTCGCGGTCGCAGACCTTGCAACTGGAACCGATGGGCACCGCCGTTTCCTGGTTCTGCAAATCCAGGCCGGCGGAATAGACCAGCTCGGCGGCATGGCTGATCTCACAGCCCAGGCCCAGCGCCGCCTCGCGCGGGCGGGACAGGTGGCCGCCGCCGGTCAGGGTGACGGTGCGGGCGATGCAGAGATAGGTGACGCCGTCGGGCGTGCGCGCCACCTGCACCAGGATGCGGCCCGGCTGGGCGAAAGCCTCGTGCACATTCCACAAGGGGCAGGCGCCGCCGAAACGGGCGAACTGGAACCGGGTGGCGCTGCTGCGTTTGAAGATGTTGCCCGCCCGGTCGACCTTCAGGAAATAGAAAGGGATGCCGGCGTTGCCCGGCCGCTGCATGGTGCTGAGCCGGTGGCACACCTGCTCGAAACTGGTGCCGAAATGGTTCTGCAGCCGCTCGATATCGTGGCGCACCGCCCGCGCCTGGGTCAGGAAGCGGCCATAGGGCAGGATCAGGGCGCCGGCGAAATAATTGGCCAGGCCGGTATAGGCCAGGGCCCGCGCCTCCGGGCTGCTGAGTGGGGCCTTGCGCACCTCCTCCTCGATCAGGGGGGCGAACTGCATGCGGCCGATCTGCTGCGCCAGGAAAAAGGCGCGGCTTTCGCGCGGCGCGCTTTCCGCCAGGTGCAACTGGCGCAGCGCTGGATCATAGCGCCACAGCACCCCCTCCGTCCCCAGCGCGGGGGACACGGCGCAGGCGACCCCATGCCGGTCGCGCAGGTAGTCGATCAAATCCTCCAAGAGGCGGGTGGGCGCGAAACCCTGGCTTTCGAACAGCGTCTCCGCCGCCACGTCCAGGCTAGCGAAATGGTTGCGCTTGCTCTGCACGAAGTCGCGGACATCGTCGTAGGGGAACGGGGCCGTGCCGCTGGTCTCCGCCTCCAAATCCTGATCCAGGCGGTGGCGGGCCCCCTCCTCCATCAGATGCTGATAGGCGCGGTAGAGCTTGATGAACTGGCCGGCGATGCCGGGGGCGGCGCGCACCGCGTCGCTGATGGCGCTGAGGCTGGACCCATCGTCGGCGAACAGCGGATCGCCGAGCACCTCGCGCAGCTCGCTGCCCAGGCGCAGGTCGCTGTCGTCGGCGAAATGGCGCGGTTCCACCCCGAAGACGGCGGAAATGGCGGCCAGCGCCGCAGCGCTGAGCGGCCGCTGGTTGTTCTCGATCTGGCTCAGATAACTCATGGACAGGTGGCTGGCCTGGGCCAAGGCGGACAGCGCCATGCCCCGCTGCTGCCGCAACTGCCGCACCCGTTCGCCTGCGAAGATCTTACCCGCCATGGCCGCCGCGCCTTTCCTCCGTTTCACAAAGTTTACAAAATATCGGCCCCGGCGTCGCACGATTTCGCGTGGCATTGACTTGAACTGGGATCACACTGTTTGCAAACATCGCAGCTGTCAATCAAGGCCACGGGGCCAACCTTTGCGTGAGTCCCACCCGGCCATAGCCACCAAGCCGCCGCCACCCGGCGCAGCGATAACCGGTCAGGAGACGGGCGTTGACGCTCACGGTCATTGAAACCCTCGAAGCCAAACGCCAGGGCGCCCGCGCGGGCGGCGGCGAAAAGCGCGTGGCGGCCCAGCATGCCAAGGGCAAGCTGACGGCCCGCGAGCGGCTGGAACTGTTGCTGGACGCCGGTTCCTTCGAGGAATGGGACATGTTCGTGGAGCACCGCTGCGCCGACTTCGGCATGGCGGAGCAGAAGGTGCCGGGCGATGGCGTGGTGACCGGCCACGGCACCATCAACGGCCGCTTGGTCTTCGTTTTCAGCCAGGACTTCACGGTCTTTGGCGGCTCCCTCTCCGAGGCGCACGCCGAGAAGATCTGCAAGATCATGGACCAGGCGATGAAGGTGGGCGCCCCCGTCATCGGCCTGAACGACAGTGGCGGCGCCCGCATCCAGGAGGGGGTGGCCAGCCTGGGCGGCTATGCCGAGGTGTTCCAGCGCAACGTCCTGGCCTCCGGTGTCGTGCCGCAGCTGTCGCTGATCATGGGCCCCTGCGCCGGCGGCGCCGTCTACAGCCCGGCCATGACCGACTTCATCTTCATGGTGAAGGACAGCAGCTACATGTTCGTCACCGGCCCCGACGTGGTGAAGACGGTGACGCATGAGGTGGTGACGGCGGAGGAACTGGGCGGGGCCGTAACCCACACCGCCAAGTCCGGCGTGGCCGACCTCGCCTTCAATAACGATGTCGAGGCGCTGCTGCACACCCGCCGCTTCTTCGACTTCCTGCCGCTGTCCAACAGGGAACCGGCCCCGGTGCGCGTCACCGCCGACCCGGTGGACCGGCCGGAGCCGTCGCTGGGCACCCTGGTGCCGGCCAACCCCAACAAGCCCTATGACATGAAGGAACTGATCCTGAAGGTCGTGGATGAGGGCGACTTCTTCGAGCTGCAGCCGGATTACGCCAAGAACATCATCATCGGTTTCGGCCGGCTGAACGGGTCCACCGTGGGCTTCGTGGCCAACCAGCCGCTGGTGCTGGCGGGCTGCCTGGACATCGACAGTTCCATCAAGGCGGCGCGCTTCGTGCGCTTCTGCGACGCCTTCAACATCCCGCTCTGCACCCTGGTGGACGTGCCCGGTTTCCTGCCCGGCACGGCTCAGGAATACAACGGCATCATCAAGCACGGCGCCAAGCTGCTGTTCGCCTATGGCGAGGCCACGGTGCCCAAGGTCACGCTGATCACCCGCAAGGCCTATGGCGGCGCCTATGACGTCATGGCGTCCAAGCACCTGCGCGGCGACGTCAACTACGCCTGGCCATCCGCCGAGATCGCGGTGATGGGCCCCAAGGGCGCCGTCGAGATCATCTTCCGCGCCGATATCGGCGACCCGGCCAAGATCGACGCCCGGACGGAGGAATACCGGCAGAAGTTCGCCAACCCCTTCGTCGCCGCCTCACGCGGGTACATCGACGACATCATCAAGCCGCAAAACACCCGCCGCCGCCTGATCAAGGCGTTCTCCATGCTGAAGAACAAGAAGCTGGAGAACCCCTGGAAGAAGCACGACAACCTGCCGCTATAATTTGCCGCTCTCTGGGGGCCTGCCCGCGATGTTCACCAAGATTTTGATCGCCAACCGGGGCGAGATCGCCTGCCGGGTCATCAAGACGGCACGCCGCATGGGCATCAAGACCGTCGCCGTCTATTCCGAGGCCGACGCCGGCGCCTTGCATGTGCAGATGGCGGATGAGGCCGTGGCCATCGGCCCGGCGCCGTCGGCCCAAAGCTATCTGGTGGCCGACCGCATCATCCAGGCCTGCCTGGAGACGGGGGCCGAGGCCGTGCATCCCGGCTATGGCTTCTTGTCGGAAAAGGCCGCGTTCTGCGAGGCCTTGAAGGCCGCCGGCATCGCCTTCATCGGCCCGGACGTCCACGCCATCGGCGCCATGGGCGACAAGATCGAGTCCAAGAAGCTGGCCAAGGCCGCCGGCGTCTCCACCGTCCCTGGTTACCTGGGCGTCATCAAGGACGATGAGGAGGCGGTGCGCATCGCCCGCGACATCGGCTATCCGGTGATGATCAAGGCGTCAGCCGGCGGCGGCGGCAAGGGCATGCGCGTGGCCTGGGATGACGCCCAGACGCGCGAAGGCTTCCGCAGCGCCAGCAACGAGGCGCGGTCCAGCTTCGCCGACGACCGGGTGTTCATCGAAAAGTACGTGACCGAGCCCCGGCACATCGAAATTCAGGTCATGGCCGACGCCCATGGCAACTGCGTCTATCTGGGTGAGCGCGAATGCAGCATCCAGCGCCGCCACCAGAAGGTGATCGAGGAGGCGCCCAGCCCCTTCCTGGATGAGGCCACGCGCAAGGCCATGGGTGAGCAGGCCGTGGCCCTGGCGCAGGCGGTGCAGTACCGCAGCGCCGGCACGGTGGAGTTCATCGTCGATAAGGACCGTAACTTCTACTTCCTGGAGATGAACACCCGCCTGCAGGTGGAACATCCGGTGACGGAGATGATCACCGGCCTGGATCTGGTGGAACTGATGATCCGCGTGGCGGCGGGTGAGAAGCTGCCCCTGACCCAGGCCGACGTAAAGCTGACCGGCTGGGCGCTGGAGGCCCGCGTGTACGCGGAGGAGCCGACGCGCAATTTCCTGCCCTCCATCGGCCGCGTTACCCGCTACCGTCCCCCGTCGGAAGGGCCGGGCGCGCAAGTGGGCAGCGTCGTCCGCGTGGATACCGGCATCCACGAGGGCGGCGAGATCAGCATGTTCTACGATCCCATGATCGCCAAGCTGATCACCTATGGCCCCGACCGCGCCACAGCCATCACCGCCATGGGCGACGCGCTGGACCGTTTCCAGATCCGCGGCGTGGGCCACAACATCAGCTTCCTGGCCGCCCTGGTGGAATCCCGCCGCTTCGGTGAGGGCCGCCTGACCACCAACTTCATCGCCGAGGAATTCCCGGACGGCTTCCATGGCCGCGAGCTGCCGGCCGAGGGGCTGACCCGTCTGCTGGCCATGGCCGCCAGCATCCACCGCAGCCGGGTGGAGCGGGACGCCACTATCTCCAGCCAGATGGCCGGCCACCACCGCGTGGTCCCCACCACCTGGGTGGTGCGCTGTGGCCGTGACAATCATCCGGCGGAGATCGTCGCCGTGGATGGCGGCCCCGTGGACAGCGGCCACGACGTGACGCTGGACGGCCGGACCTATGCGGTGCGCAACAGCGACTGGCACCCCGGCCAATCCCTGTGGGCCGGCACCGTGGACGGTCACGCCCTGGCCGTGCAGGTGGACGGCACCGGCATCGGCTACCGCCTGTTCCATGGCGGGGCGGAGCTGGAGGTGCAGGTGCTGACCGCCCGCGCGGCGGAGTTCGCTGCCCTGATGCCCATCAAGGCCAAGCCGGACATGTCCAAGTTCCTGCTGTCGCCCATGCCGGGCCTGCTGGTCACCGTGGCGGTGGCCGTGGGCGACGAGGTCAAGGCCGGCCAGGAGCTGGCGGTGGTGGAGGCCATGAAGATGGAAAACATCCTGCGCGCCGACTCCGACGGCAAGGTCAAGAAGATCGCGGCCGAAAAGGGCACGTCCCTGGCCGTCGACCAGATCATCATCGAGTTCGAGTGACCATCATGAGCGACTTCCCCGAGAAGACCCTGGCCGATTGGCAGCGCCTGGCCGCCAAGGAATTCGGCGCCGACCCCGAGGGCTTGGTGCGGACCACGCCCGAGGGCATCGCGGTGAAGCCGCTCTACACCTCAGCGGACCTGGAGGGGCTGGAGCTTCAGACCCTGCCTGGCTTCGCGCCCTACACCCGCGGCCCCCGGGCCACCATGTACAGCCACCGGCCCTGGACCATCCGGCAGTACGCCGGCTTCTCCACGGCGGAGGAAAGCAACCGCTTCTACAAGGCCAACCTGGCGGCAGGCCAGATGGGCCTGTCGGTGGCCTTCGACCTGGCCACCCATCGCGGTTATGACAGCGACCACCCCCGCGTGGTGGGCGACGTGGGCAAGGCCGGCGTCGCCATCGACAGCGTGGAGGACATGAAGATCCTGTTCGACGGCATCCCGTTGGACAAGATGAGCGTGTCCATGACCATGAACGGCGCCGTGCTGCCGGTGCTGGCCGGCTACATCGTGGCGGCGGAGGAACAGGGTGTGGGCCAGGACAAGCTGTCCGGGACCATCCAGAACGACATCCTGAAGGAGTTCATGGTCCGCAACACCTACATCTACCCGCCCACCCCCAGCATGCGCATCGTGGCCGACATCATCGAGTACACGGCGCTGAACATGCCCAAGTTCAACTCCATCTCCATCAGCGGCTACCACATGCAGGAAGCCGGGGCCACGGCGGTGCAGGAACTGGCCTTCACCCTGGCCGACGGGTTGGAGTATGTGCGGGCGGCGGCGTCCAAGGGCCTGAAGGTCGACCAGTTCGCCCCGCGCCTGTCCTTCTTCTTCGCCATCGGCATGAACTTCTTCATGGAGGTGGCCAAGCTGCGCGCCGCCCGCCTGCTGTGGGCCAAGCTGATGAAGAAGCATTTCGACCCGCAGGATGCGCGGTCGCTGGCCCTGCGCACCCATTGCCAGACCTCGGGCGTCAGCCTGACGGAGCAGGACCCCTACAACAACGTGGTGCGCACCACCATCGAGGCCATGGCCGCCGTGCTGGGCGGCACCCAGTCCCTGCACACCAACAGCTTTGACGAGGCGCTGGGCCTGCCCACGCCGTTCTCCGCCCGCATCGCCCGCAACACCCAGCTGATCATCGCGGAGGAGACGGGCGTGCCCCACGTCGTCGACCCGCTGGGCGGCAGCTATTACGTGGAAAGCCTGACCCACAGCCTGGCGGCCGAGGCGGAGAAGCTGATCGACCAGGTGGAGGGCATGGGCGGCATGACCAAGGCCGTGGACAGCGGCTTGCCCAAGCTGATGATCGAGGAGGCGGCGGCCCGCCGCCAGGCCCGCATCGACCGGGGCGAGGAGGTGGTGGTCGGCGTCAACAAGTACCGGCCCCAGAACCCGGAGCGGGTGGAGGTGCTGGACATCGACAACACCGCCGTGCGCGAGGCCCAGATCGCCCGCCTCAACGCCATCCGCGCCGGTCGCGACGACGCGGCGGTGACGGCCGCGCTGCACGCCCTGTCCCAGGGTGCCGCTGACGGCACCGGCAACCTGCTGGACCTGGCCATCAAGGCGACGCGCGCCCGCGCCACCGTGGGCGAAATCTCCGACGCGCTGGAGAAGGTGTTCACCCGCCACCGCGCCGTCATCCGCTCCGTCAGCGGGGTCTACGGCTCGGCTTACGACGGCGATGAGGGCTTCAATCGCATCCGCAAGGATGTGGAGGCCTTCGCGGAGGCCGAGGGCCGCCGTCCGCGCATGCTGGTGGTGAAGATGGGCCAGGACGGCCACGACCGGGGCGCCAAGGTCATCGCCACGGCCTTCGCCGACATCGGCTTCGACGTCGACGTGGGCCCGCTGTTCCAGACGCCGGAGGAAGCGGCCCGCCAGGCGGTGGAGAACGACGTGCACGTCATCGGCGTGTCGTCGCAGGCCGCCGGGCACAAGACCCTGGTGCCGGCCCTGATCGACAGCCTGAAGGCGCAAGGCGCCGGCGACATCCTGGTGGTGTGCGGCGGCGTCATCCCGCCGCAGGACTATGACATGCTGTACCAGGCGGGCGCCGCCGCCATCTATGGCCCCGGCACCAACATCCCCACGGCGGCCGCCGAAATCCTGAACATCCTGCGCAAGCGCCGGCCGGCCGCCGCTTGACCCGTCACCGCCGCAGCCATGCAGGCAGCGAAGGACCGCGTGCGCGGGGCGCACGGCGGTCCGGCCTGGCGGCATGCCCACCCTGTGTTAGCATTCTGGGCGTGGCACCACTGACGGCGTAGGAACGGGCATCATGGGCATGGAGTCGGATCACCCGCTGCGTGGCGTTCTGATGCAGGAGTTGCACTCCCGCATGGCCCTGCCCCTGGCGGCCCCGGCGGAGGTCTTCCACGTCACCTATCTCTGCACCCCGGCGGAGGGAACGGCCTGTGCCGCCCGGCTGCTGACGGTCCTGGGCGCCGCGCCCGCGACCGATGCCGAGGCGCCACGCTACGGTGTCATCGCCACCACCATCGCCGGCCGCCCCGCGCAAGTGAAATGGGAACACCATACCGAGTTCCTCAGCACCAGCGTGGCCGTCAGCGGCACCGATGGGGACGCGACCCGTCTGGCTGTGGAAACCTTGCTGGACGGTGTGTTCGCCCCCATGGGGCCGCGCCGCCTGGCGGCCGTGCATATCCGGGTGGAGCCGGCGGACGGCGCCCCCGCGCCCCACGCCCTGACGGTGCGCTTTCCCACCGGCAGTTGCGCCGGCGCCGTGGTCAATGGCGGCGAGGCCCTGGTGGCCCTGGATTTCCACATTGACGATGACGGCTACAGCCGGGCCCTGATCCAGAATTGGGGGTTGACCAACGACCGCCTCGGCCGGCTGGTCCAGCGCATTCTGGAGATCGAAACCTACCGCGCCGCCGCCTTTCTGGCCTTTCCCCAGGCGCGGGACACCATGGCGGCCTTGACCGACATGGAACGGCGGCTGGAGGAAGCCGTGGGTCGCATCCGCGACAGCAAGACCCCAGCGGAGGATCGCGCCATCCTGGACAGCCTGACCACCCTGGCCGTCGACCTGGGCCACCTGGTCACCCGCAACCGCTGGCGTTTCGGCGCCAGCCTGGCCTATGGCGAGATCGTGAACGAGCGGCTGGAGGAACTGCGGGAAGAACGCATCCCCGGCCTGCAGCGCGTCGGCCTGTTCCTGAAGCGGCGCTTGCGGCCCGGCATTCGGACGGTGGAGGCCGCCGCGCGCCTTCAAGCCGAACTGGCCGCCGGCATGGAACGCGCCCAGGCCAGCCTGCGTACCCGGGTCGACGTCAGCCTGTCCAGCCAGAGCGCCGCGCTGCTGACCTCACTGGACCGCAATTCCAGCATGCATGTCCGCATCCAGGAGGCGGTGGAGGCGCTGTCCATCGTGGGCATCACCTACTACCTGGTGTCGCTGGTGGAAAAGGTGATGCACGGCCTGCCGGAAACGGAGGGCTGGCCCTCCACCAGCCGCATCGTGGCCATCGCCGTGCCGGTGTGCGCCGGCGTCGTAGCCATCGCCGCCCGCTGGCTGCGGCGCAACATGCCGCATTGAAGGACCGTAGCCGGGGCCTATTTGGGCGGGGCGTAGCAGGCGGCGATGTCGGCGCAATTCACCGCCTTGGGCCCCGCCAGGGTGCCGGTATTCTGGGTCTCGTCGCGGCTGAGACTATCGCCGCGTGATGGCGGCGGTAATTCCAGCGGTCCGAACAAGACCTTCAGCCGGGTATATTCGGCATCGTGGTAAGCCTTCTCCTCCTCCGGTGTCGGCAACACGCGCGGGGTGATGATGATGTCGCGGGGAATCTCGTCGGTTAAAGCCGGCGGGGCGGCAGGGCCGGCGGCCGGACTATCGGTCGAATTGCCCGTATCCTGGGCCTCTGCCCCAGGCGACAGGAGGACGGCCACGCCGGTCAGGGCAACGCTGGCAAGGATCAGCAGAGAACGACGCATGATGTCACCGCTTCTAGGCCGAAGGATGGCCAAAAGCGTAGTCCACGCCCGACCGACCGCCAACCAAAACGCGATGCCGACCAAATAAATTCAATTTCACCTGAATGAAACGGGCAACGATATCCCCTTCGCCGCCCGTTCATTACGGGTGGAAAAAAGGCGATCAGAACGCGGCTTCGGCGCTTTTCAGCGATGCCATGTCGATAACGAAACGATACCGCACATCGCTGGCGACGACGCGGTCATACGCCTCGTTCACACCCTGGATGGCGATGGTTTCGATGTCGCTGGTGATGGCGTGCTTGCCACAGAAGTCCAACATCTCCTGCGTCTCCTTGATGCCGCCGATCAGGGAACCGGCCAGGCTGCGGCGCCCCATGATCAAGGAGAAGGCGCCGACGGGCACCTGTTCCTCCGGCACGCCCAGCACGACCAGCGCGCCATCGACCTTCAGCAGGCCCAGATAGGCGTTCCAGTCGATGGGCGCCGACACGGTGTTGATGACCAGGTCGAAGGTGCCCGCCAGCTTGGTGAAGGTCGTTTCATCCGACGTGGCGTAAAAATGGTCGGCGCCCAGGCGCCGGCCATCAGCCTCCTTGCGCAGCGACTGGCTGAGCACCGTGACCTCGGCCCCCATGGCGTGGGCCAGCTTCACCCCCATGTGGCCCAGGCCGCCCATGCCGATGATGGCCACCTTCTTGCCCGGCCCGGCCTTCCAATGGGCCAGCGGGGAATAGAGCGTGATGCCGGCGCACAGCAACGGTGCCGCAGCGTCCAACGGCAGATTATCGGGAATGCGCAGCACGTAGTTCTCATCCACCACGATGGTGGTGGAATAGCCGCCCTGGCTCAGGGTCTTTCCGTCACGCTCCATCGCGTTGTAGGTGCCGGTCATCCCCTGGGTGCAGTACTGCTCCAGGCCCTGGAGGCAGTATTCACAGGTGCGGCAGCTGTCGACGAAGCAGCCGACGCCCACCCGGTCACCCACCTTGTACTTGGTTACGGCCGGGCCGACCTGGGTGACGATGCCGGCGATCTCATGCCCCGGCACCATGGGAAACAGGCTGCCGCCCCATTCATCCCGCGCCTGGTGAACGTCGGAATGGCAGATGCCGCAGTATTGGATATCGATGACCACGTCGTGGTCGCGGGGGTCCCGGCGCTCGAAGGTGAACGGCGCCAGGGCTTCCTTGGCCTTGTAGGCCGCATATCCCAAGGTCTTGATCACGTCAGCCCCTCTCTGATGGCTTGATCTCACGATAAGGCGCGGCTTCCCGGTGTCCCCCCCGGTGCGGGCGATCCGCCCCTCGAAGCCATGCCCGCCCCACATAGGAAGTGAAGTGACTTAGTTCAACCGCTCACCCTGTCGGTTGATCAAAAAGATTGGCCGGCCATCGGGCATGGCGGGCTGGCGCGATATTATTGCGACGAAATAGCCCACGCGCACCGTGTAATCACTGTGGATATGATTCCCGCCATAATATTCATCACAAAAGATTGCAATCGTGCAAAAAGATAACGATCTCCCAGATATTGGAAATAATGACATTATTGTTTGTGTCGGACTGCCGGGAAGCGCCTCCACCTGGTCGTTCAACGTGGTGCGCGAACTATTGTCCCATGCCTACGGGGAGGATGGCTTCAAGTCGGATTACCATAATGAGTTGGACCACCACGTCGGCATCGGTGACAGGCCCAAGATTCCCCTGGTGCTGAAGACCCACCACCCGGACACCCTGACCCAGGTGCGGATCGCGCACGAGGACATCCCCGCCATCATCACCCTGCGCGACCCCCGCGATTGCGTCGCCTCGCTGATGCAGCGCTTCGACCTGCCGTTCAATGAGGCCTTCGCCTATGTGCTCCGCAGCGTGCGGCGGGTGCAGGCCTGCCTGGTCCATGGCCGGTGCGCGCTGGTGTTCCGGTACGAGGAGGATTTCCATAACAAGCTGGACTCGGTGGCCCGCGTCGCGGATTTCATTGGCGTCAGCGTGCCCGATGCGGTTCTCAGGGCCATTCATGAAGGCCTGCTGACCCAGACCGTCAAGCGCACCCTGGCGGAAATGGAAAATTCGGGCCGCTTCGCCGTGAACGCCGGCACCGACGCCAAGCCCAACCTGTATGACCCTGTCACCCACTGGCACAAAACCCACATCGGCGACGGCGCGGTGGGCAAGTACAAGACTCTTCCGGACCGGGCACGGTCCCTGATGGACAACGCCTTCTGGTCCTTCCTGGCGGCCTACTACCTGCCGCAGGACGCCGTCATGCCGTTGGATGCCTGAGATCAGGCGTCCACGGTCGAGGGTGCCGCCGCCTCGTCCTGCGGGACGCGGGGGCCGCGCATCCGGGTGACCATGGCCGTGACATGCTCGGCCGCCGCCTTGGTGGTTTCCGGCGCGATGGGATGGAAGGTCACCTTCCCGTCCTGAACCACCAGGACCGCGCAGGGAATGACGCCGCCGCCCCCACCGCCGCCCACCGCCTCGCCCCACACGCTGCCGCCATAAACGCCGACACCAAAGGTGGTGATGTTGACCGGAACGATGAGGCCGCCGGGTATCTCCACCGGCGTGCCCAGGACGCCCTTGCCCAGGATGGTTTCAAACTCCGTCAGCAGATCCTGGGACAGGGTCTTGGTCGGATCGGCGAGGAAAGGGTTGAGTAGCATGGCGGCAGCCTCCTTTGTGCGCCGCAACACTATCATGGCGGGTGTCGCTATGGAATATTTCCACTTAAGGAATCAGCTCGAGGGGCTGTAACCGTTCCGTTACCGAACGCCATTTGACCCGACCGCCTACCCCGGTATCGTTCATCCCCGCTCGCGCTGACGCGCGGGATATTGGATAAAAAGGGGCAAGGGTCATGGCTAGGTTGAAATCGGGACAGGCGGCCGGACGGGCTCGCCGAGGACCGCAGGCGCGTCCACATTTGGGGCGCCTGCGTGTCGGCTTCGGCGCCGCGGGGTTTGGACTTCTCGCCTTGTTGGCCGGCACGTCGCCGTTGAGCAGCACGGCCTGGGCGCAGACGACGTCCCCCCTGTCCCCCATGGCCCCCGACATCCCGGCCAAGGTCGACACCGCCATCGAGGGCGCGGACTACATCAAGCGCGATGTCATGATTCCGATGCGCGATGGGGTGAAGCTGCACACCGTCATCGTCATCCCCAAGGGCGCCAAGGGCGCGCCCATCATGCTGACCCGTACCCCCTATAACGCGACCAAGCGCGCCAAGCGGTCCGTCAGCCCGCACATGCTGGCGACTTTGGCCCAAGGGGATGAGAGTTTCGTGGCCGAAGGCTACATCCGCGTTTTCCAGGACATCCGCGGCAAATACGGGTCGGAGGGGGACTATGTCATGACCCGCCCGCTGCGCGGCCCCCTCAACGACAGCGAGGTCGACCACGCCACCGACGCCTACGACACCATCGACTGGCTGGTGAAGAACGTGCCGGAAAGCAACGGCAAGGTCGGCATGGTGGGCTCCTCCTACGAAGGGTTCACCGTGCTGATGGCCCTGGTTAACCCGCATCCCGCCTTGAAAGCCGCCGTGCCCATGAGCCCCATGGTGGATGGCTGGAAGGGCGACGACTGGTTCCACAACGGCGCCTTCCGCCAGACCAATTTCGATTATTTCCAACACCAGACCACGGTGCGGGGCCTGGGCGATGACATCCCACGCGGCATCTATGACGATTACGACGCCTTCTTGCGGGCTGGGTCGGCCGATGGCTTCGCCCGGCAGTACGGCCTGGCGCAATTGCCCTTCTGGCGCAAGCTGACGGAACACCCCACCTACGACGCCTATTGGCAGAACCAGGCGTTGGACACCATCCTGGGCGCCCGCACGCCCACGG
The DNA here is from genome assembly GCF_036348415.1 of Nitrospirillum karajorum. Taxonomy (NCBI): domain Bacteria; kingdom Pseudomonadati; phylum Pseudomonadota; class Alphaproteobacteria; order Rhodospirillales; family Azospirillaceae; genus Nitrospirillum; species Nitrospirillum karajorum. Next base: position 47,496 of record NZ_JAZBQB010000001.1, on the reverse strand, counting down.
TGCCCACCATGATCGTGGCCAGCCTGTGGGACCAGGAGGACATGTACGGCGCCGTCCACACCTATGAGGCGATCGAGCCCAAGGACATGCGCAACGACCTCAATTACCTGGTACTGGGCCCCTGGCGGCACAGCGGCGTGAACTATGACGGTTCCACCCTGGGGCCGCTGAAGTTCGAGGGCGACACCGCGCTGGATTTCCGGCGCAACACCATGCTGCCCTTCCTGGATGAACACCTGAAGGACGGCGCGCCCAAGGCCGATACGCCGCCGGTGCTGGTGTTCGAAAGCGGCACCAACGTCTGGCGCCGCCTGCAGAAGTGGCCGACGGCCTGCGCCAGCGGCTGCGCCGCCAGCCTCAAGCCGCTCTACCTGCAGGCGAACGGCGGGCTGGGCTTCAGCGCGCCGGCCAAGGGCGCCCCCGCTTTTGACGAGTATGTCTCCGATCCGGCCAAGCCCGTGCCCTACGTGCCGCGCCCGGTGCGCTTCTCCGACGGTGACGCCTGGAAACGCTGGCTGGTCACCGACCAGCGCGCCGTGGCCGACCGCACCGACGTTCTCGTCTACACCAGCGAGGTGCTGACGGCGCCGATGAAGATCAGCGGCGCGCCGGTGGTGAACCTCTACGCCTCCACCTCCGGCACCGACAGCGACTGGGTGGTGAAGCTGATCGACGTTTATCCCGACGAGGTGCCGTCCCAGCCCGAGATGGGGGGCTATCAGCTGGCGGTGGGCATGGACGTCTTCCGCGGCCGCTATCGCGACAGCCTGGAACACCCGACCGCCATACCGGCGGACAAGGTGCAGCGCTATCGGTTTGAGCTGCCCAACGCCAACCACGTCTTCCTGCCCGGCCACCGCATCATGGTGCAGGTCCAGTCCAGCTGGTTCCCGCTCTACGACCGCAATCCGCAAACCTTCGTGGACAATATTTTCCTGGCCAAGCCGGGCGACTATCGCAAGGCGACGCAGCGTGTGTTCCACCAGGGGTCACAGGCCAGCTTCATCGACCTGCCGGTGGTGCCCGCCGACTGAGGCGGAACCGAAATCTTTTCACCCAGGCTGGGCTGTCAGAGGCCGGGCGATCAACCGCCCGGCCTTTTTACCATCACCTCCGATTGCACGGCTTCAATCCCTGGCGGCATGCGCTAAACTTGAGTTCGAAAGGCGCGTCGTGACGCGCGCAAGCTGAGCAACAGGCGGCGTCATGCGTCCAACACCGGGGCACGCCCTGGCGACTTTGTTAAGGATCTCGGCCCTTGCGGCGGCCTATTTCGCCATGGCGCGCCTGGGCCTGGGCTTGGCCAGCCTGAGCGAAAGCGCCAGCCCGGTCTGGCCCGCCTCGGGCCTGGCGGTGGCGGGATTGCTGATCTTCGGCAGGGCCACATGGCCCTTCGTCCTGATCGGCGCCTTCGTCGCCAACGCGCTGACCCCTGGCGTGGGCCTGCTGACGGCCGCCTTCATCTCCGTCGGCAACACGGGCGAGGCGATGCTGGGTGCCCTGCTGTTCAAGCGGGTCGATCGCATCGATCGGGAGCGGCTGCAGGTTTCCCGCGCCGCCGCCTTCGGCCTGGCATCCGTTATTGCGCCGGTTTGCAGCGCCACCATCGGCATCAGCGCCCTGCTGGTGGCCGGCAACCTGTCCTGGGACGTCAACCTGGGCGCCGTCTGGGTCACCTGGTGGACGGGCGACGCGCTGGGTATCCTGATCGTGACCTCCCTGATCGTTGCCGTGGGCGAGGCCACAGCCGCCCGCTATCGCCCGTCCTACCTCTGGGCCACCTTGTTCAGCGGCCTGCTGCCGGTGCTGGGCCTGACCGCGGCGGGTCTGCTGCTGCCTTTCCTGCCGGTGGCCCGCACGTTGCTTGGCCCGGCGGCGGCGCTGGGCATCTTCCTGCTATACCCCGCCATCCTGCTCGCCGCGCGGCGTTATGGTCCGGTGGCGGCCCATCTGGTGGTCCTGGCGGCGGCGACGGCCTATGTGCTGGGGACGGCGGCGGGCATCGGCCCCTTCATCGACGCCTCGCTGAACCAAAGCCTGCTGAACATGCAGGCCATGCTGGCGACCTTCGCCCTGACGGCCATCGTCTTTTCCGACATTCCCCGCCAATCGATCCGCCTGGCGTCCATCGTCTTCCTGGCGGGTTGCCTGATCGCGAGCGGCGTCTTCATGGACCGCACGGATATCGCCCGGTCCCGCGACGACGCCCACATGGGCAAGATCGTCGACAACGCCATGGCCCGCATCCATGAGCGCCTGTTGGTCTATTCCAACGCCCTGCAAGCGGGGGCGGCGCTGTACGCAACCGAATTGCCGGTGGGGCGGGCCCAATGGAAGGCGTTCGCCGCCACGCTGAACATCGATGGCCGCTATCCGGGCATCAATGGCATCGGCGTCATCTATCCCGTGCCGGTCGACGGGCTGGATGCCTTCCTGGCGCGGGTACGGGCGGATGGCGCGCCGGAATTCACGCTGCGGGCCGCGTCGGCGGAGGCGGTGCTGGATGATTTCGCCGACGCCCTGGAATACGACATCATCACCTATATCGAGCCATTGGCATCGAACGCCCCGGCCATGGGCTTGAACCTTGCCAGCGAAGCCAATCGCCGCGACGCCATCCTCCGCGCCCGCGACACCGGTCAGCCCGCGATGACCAAGCGCATTTCCCTGGTCCAGGATGCGCAGCGGCGTGCGGGTTTTCTCTACTTCATCCCGGTCTACGCTCCCGGGCAACCCCTGGACACGGTGGCGCAGCGGCGCCGGGCCCTGCGCTGCTGGATCTACGCGCCCTTCATCTCGGAGGTGTTCTTCCGTGAGGCTCTGCGGGACATGGTGGATGAGGTTGACGTGGCCGTGTACGACGGCGGCGTGGTGCGTCCCGACGCCCTGCTGTACCACAAGATCACCCCGGTCGGCCTGGGCGGCCAGCTTGCCGCGCGGCTGGGCCTGAAGTCCCCCACCCTGGCGATGCCCGACCAGATCAGCCGGGTGGATGAGGGGGGCACGCCCTGACCCTGGCTTGGTCGCGGTCGGGCAGCTTCGCCACGGCGGGACAGGCGGGGGCGGCGCTGGCGGCGGCCAGCCTGACGTTCATCGCCCTGATGCTGGCGGCCCTGACCGCGAACCTGCATCTGGTGCGCGCCCGCGCCACGGCCATCGCGGAGGGGATGACGCGCGAACTGAGCGCCATGAACGCCAAGCTGATGACCACTGGCAACCGGCTGGCCCTGGCAACGCAGGCCGGGGGAATCGGGGTTTGGGAATGGGATTTGGCCACGCAGGCCCTGGTCTGGGACGAGCGCATGTTCCAGCTCTATGGAGTCGACCCCACCGCGCAGCAGCCTCTGACCTATGCCCTGTGGCAGTCGCGTTGCCACGCCGAGGATTTGGGCCGCATGCAGGCGGAGATCCAGGCCGCCCTCCGCGGTGAAACCCCGCTGGACACGGAGTTCCGCATCCGCCTGCCCGACGGCACCGTCCGCCACATCCAGACCAGCGGCAAGGTCGAGCGTGACGCGAACGGCCAGGCGACCAGGATCGTGGGCGTGAACTGGGACGTCACGGCGGCGCGGGAAAGCGCCCGGGCGCTGGCGGCGGAGAAGCGGCGCGCGGAAGAGGCCAATCGCGCCAAGAACGACTTCCTGGCCAACATGAGCCATGAGGTCCGCACCCCCATGAACGGGGTGGTGGGGATGGTCCAGCTGTTGCTGGACACCACGGGCCTGACCCCCGAACAGCGGGGCTATGCGGAAACCATCCGCGACAGCGCCGACGCCCTACTGGGCGTCATCAATGACATCCTGGACATCTCCAAGCTGGAGGCCGGAAAGGTCGATCTGGAAAACCTGTCCTTCGATCTGGGGGACCTGGTCGAGGGGGTCGCCGCGATCCTGGCCCCCCGGGCCCGCGACAAGGGCGTCGAGCTGGGCGTCCTGGTGGTGGAGGAGGCGCGGCGGCACTGGCGCGGCGATCCCACCCGGCTGCGCCAGCTATTGCTGAACCTGGCCGGCAACGCCGTGAAATTCACCGACCGGGGCTGGGTCAGCATCGTCGTCACCTGTGTGGCCGACGCAGGGCCGGGCCCGCGGCGCCTGCGCTTCACGGTGCAGGACACCGGCATCGGCCTCAGCGAGGACCAGGCCAAGCGCCTGTTCCAGAAGTTCACCCAGGCGGACGCCAGTGTGACCCGCCGCTTCGGCGGTACCGGCCTGGGTCTGGCGATCTGCAAGCAGTTGGTCGAGTTGATGGAGGGCGACATCGGGGTGGAGAGCGCGCCCGGCCAGGGCTCCCTCTTCTGGTTCGAATTGCCGTTGGCGCCAGCCGAACCGGCGGACGCCCCCCTGGCCTCCTTGGAAAGCATCCGGGGGCGCCACGCCCTGGTGGTCGACGACCTGGCCATGAATCGCCTGATCCTGGCGCATAATCTGAGTTTCGACCTGGGGCTGCGGGTGGACGAGGCGCAGGAGGGGGAGTCGGCGCTGACGATGCTGGGAATGGCCGCCGGCGGGGACGACCCGTATGACATCCTGCTCATCGACAACCGCATGCCGGGACTGTCTGGACCGGAGGTGGTGGCGCGGGTGCGGGCCGACGCCCGGCTCAATGATCTGCGGATCATCTTGGTGAGTTCCATCGAGCCGGATCAAGCGACCCTGGACGCGCGGTACGACGCGATACTGGCGAAGCCCGTGCGTCGCTTGCCCCTGAACGAGGCGGTGGCGCGCGCCTTCGGCTGCGTCATGCCGCCCTGCGCCGCTCGGGAAACATCTGAAGCCGAAGAGGCCGGGCCTTTACCGGCCGGGGGCGGTCGCCGTGTGCTTGTGGTGGAGGACAATCCCACCAACCAGGCGGTGGCCACCCTGATGCTGCGCAAGGCGGGCTACGCCGTCACGATGGCGGAGGATGGCGCCCAGGCGGTGGCCGCCTACGCCCGCGACCGCTTCGACATCGTGCTGATGGATGTGCAGATGCCGGTCATGGACGGGATGGAGGCTACCCGCCGTATCCGCGCCGCGGAACTGGCAGGCGGCTGGCCGCGCACCCCCATTCTTGCCATGACGGCCAACGCCATGGCGGGCATGAGCGCCGATTATGCCGCTGCCGGCATGGACGACTGTGTCTATAAGCCCTTCCGCCAGGAGCAGATGCTGCGCGTTGTCGACCATTGGTCGGGCGGCGCCCATGCGCCGCAAGAAACGGAAAAATCGCCGGCGGCCCCTGCGGCGGACGCCCCCCTGCTGGATGAGTCGGTGCTGGCCCGCCTAAAGCCCATCGCCGGGCCGACCGCCTTCGCCCGACTGGTTCAAGACTTCATCGATAATGGTCAGAATCGCGTGATCCAGGTGGTGCGCACAGCGACCGACAGCCCCACGCCCGACCTGCGCGCCCTGGGTCGCCACGCGCATGATCTTGTTTCAACGGCCGGCAATTGTGGATTAAAACGTTTGGAGGAGACAGCGCGCCAGCTTCAGTCCGCCTGCGATGGTGAGGATGGGGATCGCGCGCGGGCCTTGGCGGCGCTGGTCGCGACCTTGGGGCCATCATCCTGGCGGGCCCTGGGGGAGCATTTTCTCGTGCCTGTCGATTGACACCAAGCCTGGCTGTCTTCCTTCTGCCGTTAACGAAAAATACACTGTTAATTTGTTATTTATTCACCTTCTTCCCAAGTATTTTTCAGGGGCGCAGGAATTCCATATTCGCAATGCCATGTGTGAAAGTTTCCTTTATACCTCTCGCAAACGGGTATTGAGTATGCGACGACCACCAGCGTGATCGTTAGGCGTGCAATCGCAGGCTTCTGGGATAGTGAGCCGTATAGGACGGCAGCCTTGGCGTGATGACAGAGTGATTGACGTGAAAGACGCGGCAGTGTTGGACAGCATCATACAGCCCCCCTCCCCCCTTCCCGCCGCGCTTGCCGGCACCCTCGCCCCCCCTCGGTTGACGCATTTGCAGCGGCTTGAGGCGGAGAGCATCCACATCCTGCGGGAGGTGGTGGCCGAGACGCAGAATCCGGTGATGCTTTATTCCATCGGCAAGGACAGCGCGGTGATGCTGCACCTGGCGATGAAAGCCTTCTATCCGGCCAAGCCACCGTTTCCGCTGCTGCACGTCGACACCACCTGGAAGTTCCGCGAGATGATCGCCTTCCGGAACCAGCGGGCGGCCGACCTGGGCCTGGATCTGCTGGTCCACACCAATCCGGAAGGTTTGGCGCGGGGCATCGGCCCCTTCACCCATGGCTCCGCCATCCACACCCAAGTGATGAAGACGGAGGCGCTTAAGCAGGCGCTGGACCGCTACGGTTTCGACGCGGCCTTCGGCGGCGCCCGCCGCGACGAGGAGAAGAGCCGCGCCAAGGAGCGCATCTTCAGCTTCCGCACCGAGCAGCACCGCTGGGATCCCAAGAACCAGCGCCCCGAGCTGTGGCAGCTGTATAACGCCCGCAAGAACAAGGGCGAGAGCATCCGTGTCTTCCCCTGTCCAATTGGACGGAGCTGGACATTTGGGAATACATCTACCTGGAAAACATCCCCATCGTGCCGCTCTACTTCGCCGCCGAACGCCCGGTGGTGGAGCGTGACGGCGCCCTGATCATGGTGGATGACGACCGCCTGCCCCTGAAGCCGGGGGAAGTGCCGGAGATGCGGCGCGTGCGCTTCCGCACGTTAGGCTGCTATCCGCTGACCGGCGCCATCGACAGCGACGCCGATACCCTGCCGGGCATCATCCGCGAAATGCTGTTGGCCCGCACGTCGGAACGCCAGGGCCGGGTCATCGACCGTGACGGCGGCGCCTCGATGGAACAGAAGAAGCAGGAAGGGTACTTCTGATGGCCCCCGATACCCCTCTGCCCGACGCGCTGGAAGCGGGCGTGACCGAGATCGAGCGCTATCTCGCCGCCCAGCAGTCCAAAGGGCTGCTGCGCTTCATCACCTGCGGCAGCGTGGACGACGGCAAGAGCACCCTGATCGGCCGGCTGCTGTACGACAGCAAGATGCTGTTCGAGGATCAGTTGGCGGCCCTGGAGGCGGACAGCCGCAAGGTGGGCACCCAGGGTGGCGATCTGGACTTCGCCCTGCTGGTCGACGGTTTGTCGGCGGAACGCGAACAAGGCATCACCATCGACGTCGCCTATCGCTTCTTCAACACCGACCGGCGCAAGTTCATCGTGGCCGACACGCCCGGCCATGAGCAGTACACGCGCAACATGGTCACCGGCGCGTCCACCGCCGACCTGGCCATCATCCTGATCGACGCGCGCAAGGGCGTGCTGCCCCAGACGCGGCGCCACAGCTTCTTGGTGTCGCTGCTGGGCATTCGCAAGATCGTCCTGGCGGTCAACAAGATGGATCTGATGGCCTACGACCAGGCCGTCTTCGACCGGGTGGTCGCGGAATACCGCGCCTTCGCCCGGCAGTTGGACCTGACCGACATCCAGGCCATCCCCCTGTCCGCGCTGAAGGGCGACAACGTCACCACGCTCACCGACGCCATGCCCTGGTACCAGGGGCCCACCCTGATCGGGCACCTGGAGACGGTGGAGGTCGCGGATCTGCGCGCGGTCGCGTCCTTCCGCCTGCCGGTGCAATGGGTGAACCGTCCCAACCTGGACTTCCGCGGCTATGCCGGCACCATCGCCGCCGGCACCGTGCGACCGGGCGACCGCATCCGCGTCCTGCCCTCCGGCCAGGAAAGCCGCGTGGCCCGTATCGTCACCCACGATGGCGACCTGAGCGTGGCCGTCGCCGGCCAGTCGGTCACGCTGTCCCTGACGGATGAGATCGACATCAGCCGGGGCGACATCATCTCCGCCTTGGATGAGCCGGCCGAGGTGGCCGACCAGATGGAGGCGACGCTGGTGTGGATGGCGGAGGCCCCGCTGCTGCCCGGCCGCCCCTACATCCTGAAGGTGGGCACCAAGTCGGTTCCGGCCAGCGTGGCGACGCTGAAGCACAAGATCAACGTCAACACCCTGGAGCAATTGGCGACCAAGACCCTGGCCCTGAATGAGGTCGGTCTGGCGACGCTCAGCCTGGACCAGCCGGTGGCCTTCGACGTCTATCGCCGCAACCGCGACACCGGCGGCTTCATCCTCATCGACCGCCTGACCAACGAGACGGTGGCGGCCGGCCTCATCCGCTCCGCCATCGTGCGCACCGTGCCCTGGCAGGTCCTGGACGTGGACAAGCGCGCCCGGTCCCAGATGAAGGGCCAGCGTCCGCGCGTGCTGTGGTTCACCGGCCTGTCCGGCGCCGGCAAGTCCACCATCGCCAACCTGGTGGAAAAGAAGCTGCACGCCCATGGCCGGCACACCATGCTGCTGGACGGCGACAACGTCCGCCATGGCCTGAACCGCAATCTGGGCTTCACCGACGCCGACCGGGTGGAGAACATCCGCCGTGTGGCGGAGGTGTCGAAGCTGATGGTCGACGCCGGGCTGATCGTGCTGGTGTCCTTCATCTCCCCCTACCGGGCGGAACGGCGCATGGCGCGGGAGCTGCTGGGTCCGGGAGAATTCCTGGAGGTGTTCGTGGACACGCCCCTGGCGGTCGCGGAGGGGCGCGACGTCAAGGGCCTCTATGCCAAGGCCCGCGCCGGCAAGATTCCGAACTTCACCGGCATCGACAGTCCCTATGAGCCGCCGGAGTCACCCGACGTGCGCATCGACACCCAGGCCATGACCGCCGAGCAGGCGGCCAACCACATCTTCACGCTGCTGTCCCGCTTCGACGAGGATGCCGACCTGGTGGACGGCGCCGCCATCTGACGACGACCGCTTGTTTCTGTCAGAAGGGCCGGCCGGAGCGATCCGCCGGCCCTTTCGCCTATCTGGCCCCAACCGGCGGGGCGCAACTGGCCCTGGTCGTCAACCCGTCTTATAGATCAACCATTTGTGGTGCGACATTCCGCGCCACGCGGTATGATGCCACCGGGGAATGTACCAGTCGGGGGGCTAAGGTGCAGCTGGACAAGGCGGAATTGTTGCGGTCCATGACCATCGACCGGACGCCGGGGGCGGCGCGGGGTGGTGGCGGCGGCCGGGGTTTGGCCCTGGGGGTGACGGCGGGCGTCAGCGTGGTCGTCATCGCGTTGGGTATCGCCTGGGCCGCTGGCCTGCTCACCCGCTCAAATGCCTCCGATGCGGCCTCTGCGGCCAGTTCCGTGAAGCCGGCCCCAGCGGCATCGGGCATCTCTACCCAGTCCCCCCGCGCCCCCGGTGTCAGAGGTGCGCAGCGGCAACCTCATTGGCTCCGGCTATGTCGTGGCCCGCCGGGTGGCGACGGTGTCGGCCGACGTCACCGGGCGGGTGCGCGAGGTGCTGGTGCAGGAGGGCATGTTTGTGCAGAAGGGCCAGGTGCTGGCCACGCTGGACGATGTGCTGGCCCGCAGCGATCTGGACCTGGCCAAGGCCCGCCTGGCGTCGGCGGAGGCCGCGGTGGTCGCCAACCAGGCCGATTTGGTGGACGCGGAAAAGACGCTGGAGCGCACGCGCGCCCTGACCGGCCGTCAATTCTCCAGCGAGGCGGACCTGATCAAGGCCGATGCCCGCGCCGCCTCGCTGCGCGCCCAGTTGGTGAAGTCCAAGGCCGATGTGAACGCCGCCCGGGCCACCGTCGCCTATGACGCGGAGATGGTGGACCGTTACCAAGTCCGCGCGCCCTTCACCGGCGTGGTGACGGAAAAGAACGCCCAGCCGGGCGAGATCATCTCCCCCATGTCCTCGGGCGGCTTCACCCGCACCGGTGTCTGCACGCTGGTGGACATGGACAGCCTGGAGTTCGAGGTGGAGGTGAACGAGGCGAATATCGCCCGCGTCCGTCCCGGCCAGAAGGTGGAGGCGACACTGGACGCCTATCCCGACTGGAAGGTGCCCGCCTCCGTCCTGGCCATCATCCCCACCGCCAGCCGGGAAAAGGCCACCATCAAGGTGCGCGTGGCCATCGCCGCCAAGGATCCTCGCATCCTGCCCAACATGGCCGCCAAGGTGACCTTCCTGAACGAGGGCAAGGGCGGCTGACCCCGCCCGCGCTCACCCCTTTTCCGCACGACCCTCACTTGGGAGCCGAAGTCCATGACGGGCCAGACCTTGATCCACCTGCAGGATGTGTCCAAGCGGTTCGTGAAAGGCCGGGACACCATCACCATTTTCGACCATCTGGGCCTGACCATCCCGACCGGCGATTTCGTGGCGGTGATGGGGCCCAGCGGGTCGGGCAAGACCACCCTGCTGAACCTGCTGGGCGGCATCGACCAGCCGACAGGGGGCAGCATCACCTTCGACGGTGGGCGGGTGGATACCCTGACGGAAGGGCAGCTGGCCCGCTGGCGCGCCCACAACGTCGGCTTCATCTTCCAGTTCTACAACCTGATGCCCACCCTGACGGCGGCGCGGAACGTGGAACTGCCCCTGCTGCTCACGTCGTTCGGACGGGCGGAGCGCAAGCGGCGGGTGGAAGCAGCCTTGAGCCTGGTGGGTCTGGCCGAACGCGCCAACCACTACCCCCGCGAAATGTCGGGCGGCCAGCAACAGCGCGTAGCCATCGCCCGCGCCCTGATTTCCGACCCAAAGCTGCTGCTGTGCGACGAGCCCACGGGCGACCTGGACCGCGCCACGGCGGATGAGATCCTCTCCATGCTGCGCCTTCTGAACCAGGAGATGGGCAAGACCATCGTCATGGTCACCCATGACCCGGAGGCGGCCAAGTACGCCCGGCGCACCCTGCACCTGGACAAGGGCCGCTTCACCGAACGGGAGCTGGTGGCATGAGTGACCTCTACCTGCTCTGGCGCAACCTGTTCCGCCGCAAGCTGCGCACCTTCCTCATGATGCTGGCCATCTTCGTGGCCTTCGTCATCTATGGCGTGCTGGGCAGCATCAACTACGCCTTCGAGCATGGGGTGGACTCGTCGGCCGACAACCGGCTGGTGGTGGTGAATAAGATCACCTTCATCCAGCCCCTCCCCTATGCCTACGTCGGCAAGATCGCGGCCATCAAGGGCGTGAAAAACGTCACCTTCGCCAACTGGTTCGGCGGCTATTACCAGGACGCCCGCAACCAGATCGGCACCTTCGCCGTCGACCCCGAAAGCTATCTGCGGATCTATCGCGACGACCTGCGCATCGATCCCGCCCAGAGAGACGCCTTCATCCACGACCGCACCAGCATGGTGGTGGGCGAGGCCATCGCCACGAAGTACGGCTGGAAGGTCGGCGACCGGATTCCCATCAATTCCAACATCTTCACCAACAAGGCCAACGGCAGCCACACCTGGGAACTGACCGTTGCCGGCATCGCCTATGCGGCGAAGGAATCCTTCAACACCAGCTTCATCATCTTCCAGTACGAAAACTTTAACGAAAGCAAGACGTTCGGCAAGGATACGGTGGGCTGGATCACCCTGGAGACGGACAGCGCCGCGGTGAACGACACGGTGGCCGCCACCATCGACGACCTGTTCGCCAATTCCACGGCGGAAACCAACACCCAGTCGGAAAAGGCGTTCGGTAAGGCCTTCCTGGCCCAGTTGGGCAACATCGCCCTTATCATCACCCTGGTGGTGGGGGCGGCCTTCGCCACCATCCTGATGATCGTCGGCAACACCATGGTGATGGCCGTGCGCGAGCGCACGAAGGAGATCGCCGTGCTGAAGACCCTCGGCTTTCCCTCCTGGCGCATCTGGCGTCAGGTGCTGGGGGAATCGGTGCTGCTGGCGCTGCTGGGCGGCCTGCCCGGGCTGGCTGTGGCCGGACTGCTGGTGATGGTGCTGTCCAAGGGCGCGTCGGGCGCCATTCCAGGATTGGCGCTGACCCTGCCCGTGGCGGGCCTTGGGGTGGCCTTCATGCTGCTTCTCGGGGTGGTGACGGGTTTCCTGCCGGCTTGGAACGCTCTACGCCTGAACATCGTCACGGCCCTCGGCCGCCTGTGATCCGTCAGTCCCGCCTGCTCACTTCGCATCGCTGGTTCTCTTCGCCCCGCTGCTTCTCTTCGTAGGAAACAACGTCATGCGCGTGTTCAACGAGATCGCGGTGGTCGCCACCATCTGCATAAAAAGCATTCCGCAACGCTTCTGGGCCTCCCTCTCCACGGTGGTGGCGGTGGGGCTGGTGGTGACCGTGCTGTTGGCCTTCCTGGCCATGGCCGCCGGCTTCCAGCAGACCCTGCGCGGCACGGGAACCAAGGACATGGCCATCCTGATGCGGGCCGGTTCCCAGGCGGAACTGAACAGCGGCGTCACCCGCGACCAGGCGCGCCTGATCGAGGAGGCGCCGGGCGTCATGAAGGACGCGGACGGCAAGCCCCTGGTGTCGCCCGAACTCTACGTCATCGTCGATGGCGTCAAGAAGACGGCCGTGCCGGCCGACGGCAACCTGAAGAAAGCCCCCCGCTCCAACCTCACCCTGCGCGGCCTGGGCCCCGTCGGCATCGCCGTGCGACCCGGCCTGAAGATCGTGGAAGGCCGCACGTTCAATCCCGGCACCAACGAGTTGATGGTGGGCCGGGCCCTGCAGAAGGATTTCGCGGGCCTGAACGTCGGGGACACCGTCAAGCTGGGCAACAGCGATTGGCTGGTGGTGGGTGCCTTCGAATTGGGGGGCAGCGTCTTTGAATCGGAATTGTGGGCTGACACGCCCGAGGTACAGGATCTGTTCCACCGCCAGAACGTCTTTCAGTCCATCCGCGCCCGCCTGACAGGTCCCGACGCCCTGAAGGCCCTGTCGGACTACGCCACCAATGATCCCCAGTTGAAGCTGGACGTGACGACGGAGGCCGAATACTACGCGCAGCAGGCCAGCCGCACCTCCGACCTGATCCAGAAGCTGGGATGGCCGCTGGCCATCGCCATGGCCTTCGGCGCCCTGGCGGGCGCGCTGAACACCATGTACAGCTCCGTCGCGGCGCGGGCGCAGGAAATCGCGACCCTGCGCTGCATCGGGTTCAGCGGAACCTCCTCCTTCATCGGCACCCTGCTGGAAAGCCTGGTGCTGGCGCTGGCGGGCGGCATCGTCGGAACTCTGATCACCTGGGTCGCGGTTGATGGCCTCACCGGTTCCACCCTGGCAGGCAGCACGTTTTCGCAGGTGGTCTTCACCTTCCACCTGACGCCGGCGGTGGCCCTGCAAGGGATCATCATGGCGCTGATTGTCGGATTGGTCGGCGGCGTGTTCCCCGCTTGGCGTGCGGCGCGGGTGCCGATCGCCGAGGCCTACGGCAGCCCCTGAAGCCGTCGTCCCCGATCGCCCGCCGGCGCATTTCGGGGACGCCTTCAAAATATCTTTACCTTTTTGCCCTAGATACTAGGCACCGGCTCCGGGCCCTGGGCGTCATTGCGCGCCTTGGCCCGGGTTCGGTGGTCCGCCGCTTGCATATATGCGACGGCGCAGCCCCTGAGCGTGAGCCTGAACCGGCAGTTGCTGCCGGGTTGATGGCCCTAAATGAGTATGGGATACTTCCCAAGTCGGCATTATTGACCGCCCCCAGGCGTTTCTTGCCCCCGTTGGGTTAGGCAGAATGGGGGATGGCGGTGATGCCAACACCCCGAGGATGGGGCCTCTGGGATGAGGGAAGGTGTGGCCCGGCGGGGTTATGTCATGTGACGTAGCAGGCCGGTACAGGTAAAAGGGCGGCATCGGCACCGCACCCGTCCAGGCTTGGGCTGCCCCTCATGGCATGTCCACTGGAAGGGACAACGGACCCGCCGCCCGGAAACGCGTTAGCCAGGGATCACGTGATCTGATGAAGCCTTCGGCCGGATATACCAACCGTCCCGCGTCGGACAATCCCCGCGATATCGAAGCCTGGGGCCTGACGGAAGCCGCGCGCCGGTTGATGCTGGCGGCGCAGACGCCCGAAAACCCCGAGCCCTTGCGCCAAGCGTTGTCGCTGAACCAGCGCTTGTGGACCATCTTCCAATCGTCCATGGCGGAGGAGGATTGCCCCCTGCCCAAGGACCTGCGCGAAAAGATCCTGGTGTTGTCCCTGATCGTCGACCGCCAGACCTTCGAACGGCTAGGCGATCTGGACGTCACCAAGCTGCAGCAGCTGATCGACATCAACCGCAACATCGCCGCCGGGCTGTCGCAACGCCCGGACGACGCCGCAGCGGGCCTACCCGCCGGGATGGCCGCCTCGCCCGCGACGCCGCCGCGCGCGCCCATGATGACGCCGCCGGCCAATCCGGGGGCACAGCGTCCAGGCATGGCGCCTGCGGGCATGACGTCTGGTGGTGCGGGCAAGTTCAACATATCGATCTAAACGGAGGACGGCGCCAAAGCGGGCGCGAAAAATGTCGCGCCGCCCAAGTTGGATCGGAAATATCTTGCATTTTATGTTTTCATTCCGCAGACTTATGCAAGGTAGTTAGGCTTATTGCCCCCGCGTCTTGGCAGGGGCCTGACCATAGGGATCACTCCCGTGAGCAACGTCGCCACATCCGCTGTCAGCAGCACCACCTCCGCCGGCGCGGCGGCGAACGCCTCAGTGTTCGCCCAGCTGGCACAGATCCAGGCGCAACTGGCGGCGCAGAACGACGCGCTCTCGAACAAGGCGTCGGCGCAAAGCTCCAGCGCCATCGGCACCCCACAGAACTTCACCAAGTCGACGGCGAAGTCGCAATACAACAATGTGGCCTCCGCCACGGACATCGGCACGGTCACCAACGGCCAGACGCGGGTCAACGCCTTCGGCAGCCTTAGCTCCGGCGACCCCGCCGACTACCTCAGCTTCAAGATGTCCCGTAAGGGCATCATCAACCTGGGCCAGTTGGACATGGGTCAGACCCGGGTCCAGGTGATGACCAAGACTGGTGTTGTTCTGGCCGACAGCAGCAGCAAATCCGGCAGCGCCTACGACGCCTACACGGCCATGGTCAATGGACAGAAGACGCTGGACGCCGGCACCTATGTGTTAAAGGTGTCCAGGGCCGATGGCGTCAAGCTGACGCAGAAGGTGAATTACGGTGTCCAGGTCGCCGCAGGCGATTATTCCAAGGACTACACCACGACGATCACCGCGCCCTCGAACAACGCCAGCATTTCCGCCAGCGCCGCAGGCATCTCATCGGCCTTGACCGACCAGCTCACCACCATGAAGAACTGGACCATCGGCCAGACGGGGACCCAGAAGCTGATGGGCACAATGATCAACCTGTTCGCTTAGGCGGGCAGGTTTCATATAATGACGGGTATGAGGCCGGCCACCGTTGTGGCCGGCCTTTTTGATTCCTCCCTGCGGCACCTGGGCGTGCGATGTCTCAACAGAAGTTTTTGACAGAAGTGTGATCAAGGGGAAATCCTATGGGTTGTAATAAAGCCATGACCGATCCCCACAGCAACCTGGGAGGCTACGGATGAAGACCCTGACGTGCGTGTTGACGACGGCGATGATCGCTTTGGCAGCACCTGCTTTTGCGGCTTCTGGCGGTGGCACCTGGCCCACGGTCAGCAATGAGGCGCGTCAAGTACCGGTCAAGCCGGACCTCAACCTATATCATGGCCCTATTATTCCCTGCGGACCCGAGCCGACGGGAATGACCGCTGCGACCAAGGCTCGCCTGACCAACGTCGCGCAGCGGGTTGATAGCTTGATCGATCAGCACAAGTGCGACGAGGCTACCGCGCTGGCCAAAGAGCAGGGCGGTGTTGTGATGGCCGACATGGCGACCAAGATTTGCGCCCTGCGCTATAACGCTGAGTAGAGTGGGCCCGACTACCAAGTATCATCGCTGGTCGCCACCACCGCAGGGGGGGCGAATGCCGCTCTCCTAAGCGAACAGCGCCAGGGGCTGTGCCGCTGCGGCCTGTGCGGCCTGCACGATCCCGGCATCGACCGCCCCTTGGGTCTTGCGATAGGCGGCCGCCCCCTGACGGCTGGTAACGCCCCCTGCCCCGACCTCTTGTGTGCCTGCCGATGCCATATCGCCCTCCGCGGCCAGGGCAGATCCAGACAGGGCGTCGCGCTGTCCGTCCTTCGGCTGTGTCTTCTGCTTGGCCGCTTCCCCCTGCGCGGCGACAATTCCCGCCTCCGCCTGGGCGGCCACGGCCCGGTCCTGGCCGGACGGGTCGGCTGGCGCCAAGGCGGCACGGCGTACCGTTTCCAGCTTGGCGATGGTGGCTTGGGGATCACCCTGAACCGAACCGATGTCGATGGCCACCTCGCCGGCGGTGGCATAATGCTGGCCATCGGGCCCAGTGGTGAAGGTGAAGGTTTCCGACCCGGCATAGGGGCCGCCAGCCGCCTTGTGGGCCGCCTCATGCGCCCGTACGGATCGGTCGACAGCCTTCAGCTTGTCCACCTGCTGCTGTTGCGCATCCGTCAATCTGGTGCTGGCACCGGCCGCGCCACCCCCCCAGCCCCGGCTGATGCTTGGCCCCTGACGCTGTAAGGACTGGCCGCGTGGCTGGGCGGGCTGGTGTTGGATACGGATGTACCCTGCCCCGCCGTGGTGGTGGCGGGCGCCGGGCCGGTCAAGGCGCGCGCCCAGACGGGCGACGCAGAAATGCCACCAAGGGCGGACATGCCGATGCGGTCGCATTGGTTTTAATAATGCAACCATTTCAACACCACAGGCGCGAGCGCGCAAGACAAAGCCGCCCGCCCCCAGGCCAGGGGCGGACGGCGCAATGCCAAGTGCTTGACGCAGAAGACCACCAGGCCCAGGACGGCGGCGATGGGCCGCACCTGGGCCATCAGGCCTTAGCGCTTCAGGTTGATGGTGTCCTGCAGCAGGTCGTCGGCGGTGGTGATGACCTTGGTGTTGGCGGTGTAGGAGCGCTGCGCCACGATCAGCTGGGTGAACTCCGACGCGATGTCGACGTTGGAGCCTTCCAGGCTGCTGGAGGCGATGTCGCCGGCACCGTTGATGCCCGTGTCGTTGAAGCGGGCCTTGCCGCTGTCCACCGTCTCGGTGAAGACGTTGCCGGTGGAACGCGACAGGGCGTCCGGGTTGTTGAACAGCACGATCGGAACCTTGGCGATGGTGCGCTGGCGGCCGTTGTCGTAGTTGGCCAGCACGGTGCCGTCGGCGTTGATCTGCACATCCTTGAAGGTACCGGCCGGGCTGCCGTCCTGCACCTTGGAGGTGACATTGATGCTGGTGCCGTCAAACTGGGTCAGGCCGGAAGGCTGACCGAAG
Source organism: Nitrospirillum karajorum (assembly GCF_036348415.1). Taxonomy (NCBI): domain Bacteria; kingdom Pseudomonadati; phylum Pseudomonadota; class Alphaproteobacteria; order Rhodospirillales; family Azospirillaceae; genus Nitrospirillum; species Nitrospirillum karajorum. The sequence continues at coordinate 30,360 of NZ_JAZBQB010000001.1, read as the reverse complement.
TTCCCCAGGTTCAGCGTGAAGTGCTGCAGACCAAAGCCGAAGTCGATGCCAAAGCCGACGGTGGCCGCAGCACCGTTGCTTTGATCGGCGGTGACGGTGGCATTACCGGTGCCAACCGATGTGGAGTCCATGTGGCTCAACGTACCGGCCGCGGCCGTGGTGCCATCGGACAACACGCCGCCAAAGGTCAAATTGATGTGACCAGGCGTCTGGCCGGCGATGACCGGCGGCAAGGTCGTGAAGAAGCTGTCGCTGTTGGTGTTGCCGGTAAGGGTGATCGTGCCGCCGGACGACAGCGCCTGTACGCCCAGCCCCTGCTGCGACGCCTGGGTGTTGATCAGTGCCGCGATCTTGCCGCTGATGTCGCTCAGGCTGGCCTCGGTGCCGTCGGTGGTATACGAGACATGAATGGCCTTGCCCGGCGGCGTCACCTGCTTGGTCGCCAAGGTGGCGCCCAGGTCCCTGGTCGACAGCACCAAGGAAGTCGCAGTAGACGCGCCCGTGTTGAGAACGAAGGGCGATGAGGTGTCGTTATTAACCTGCGACGCCAGTCCCGCCACCGCCGACTGCAGATCCGGATACTGGGCAATGTTGTCCGCCTTGATCTGCAGATTGTAGGTCGTGGCACCTAAAGTAAGGGTATAGACTTGCCCGACGCTGGTGGCCGTCGTGGCCGTGACGGAAGAATTGCCGTTGGTGAAGTCGAAGGTGTAATCGGTCGGCAAGGTGGGGTCAGGCACCGTGCCCGACGTCGTCGAAGCCGTCACTGTGGCCGTCTGCGCCAGGGGCGGCGAGATGTCGAAGGAGTATTTGGTCCCGATGTCGCCCGGCTGGCCGGTGATGGTCAGCTTTTCCGTCTCTTTCTTGCCCGTCACATTGCCGGTGTAGATCGACGTGTTGGCGGTATTGAGCAGGTCAGGGGAGTCGGTGGCGGTCATGGACAACGACACCGGACCCGGGTTGGTGCTGGCCAAGGTCAACGTCCCGTTGGTGGCCGAGGCCGAGATATTACCCTTGAGGCTGGGGGTCGTGCTGGTGTCGGTGTTGACCAAGCTTGCCAACTTGGACATGACGCCGCTGAGGTTGACCAACGAATTGATGTTCTGCGGGGTCACCGTGACGGAGACGGTCACGGGGCCGATGGGGTTGCCGGCGTTGTCGGTGCCACTGACGGTGGCTGTGTACTTGTCGTCGATGTTGATTGAGTCGCCCACCACCGTCTGGGATACCGAACCTTTGACGCCCGTGCTGACATTGCCCGCCACGATGGTCGTGGCGGTACCAACGGTATGGCTGGTGATGGCGCCGTTGGAGACGGTGCCCACCGCGGTGAAGTCAGTCCCCGGGGTACGGGCGGTCAAGCGCAGCGCGCCGGTGGAGCTCACCGAGGCGGTGGCACCACTGGAGGTGTCCGAGCCGTTGATCTGGTCGGCCAGCGCCTGCGCAATATCCTTCATCGAGTTGAACTGGGCGGCGTTGGTCTTTGTGATGGTCTGGTTGTAAGTCTTACCGTTGATGACGACGGAGTACACGTCGCCGATGTTGAAGCCAAACGCTGGCGATGTGGCCGCGGTCGAGAAGGTGACATCCTTCACGCCGGCGCGGTCGAGGGTGTTTGGCGTCAGGCTGGATTCGCTGCTGGCAGCGGGGAAGCCCGTGGACAGCAGGCCCTGCACGGGCAGGGACGACGCTGTGCCCTGCGCGCCGTCGGCGGTGACGCCCAGCTGCCAAGTGCCCGCGGTGGCGCCCTGGCGCCATGTCAGGTTCACGTTATGCGCGGTACCCGCGCTGTCATAGACCTGCACCTGGGTCGGGGTGATGGAACCACTGGGATTGGTCGGCAGGTTGGCCTTGACGTCAATTTCCTTGGTCGGCACCGGGCTATCGATGTCCGACGTCACCTGCACCGGGCTGGCGGAGGTGGCGAACAGGCCCGTGGCGCTGTCGTAGGCGAAGCCGTTCAGGGCGTAACCGGAGTTGTTGACCAGGGTGCGCGTCTTGTCCAGCGCGAAGCTGCCGTCACGGGTGTAGTAACGCTCACCGGACGCGACGGTCTGCCCGTTGACCGTCGTCAGCTTGCTGACGCTGAAGAACCCGTTGCCGCGGATGGCGAGATTGGTCGGCGTGTCCGACGACGACACCGTGCCCGACACGTTGTTGACGTAGTCGGGACGGGCCTGGACGCCGCCCGCCTGGTATTGCGTGCTGCTGGCCGAGATGACCAGGGATTCGAACGATGTGTCGATGCGCTTGAAGCCCGTCGTCTGGGCGTTCGCGATGTTGTCGGAAATGTTGCTGAGCGCGGTGGACTGCGCCTGCAAACCGGAAATACCGACGGACATCGAGCCGAAAATGCTCATGGTGCTGGCTCCCAGGAAAGAGCGGTTGCGTATCTGACACTCCAGGAAAGCAAGATGGATGCCAGATTGCGAAGAATGTCGCCAAAGCACCCAACATCGCTCAGCAGAGACGCGACATCGAGCACCGACCCAAATAAGCCCCTAATCAGGAAGGGTTTTTTCGGCACCGCCCCATCCGCCCTACGGCTATCGGCGCCTGATTGCCGCCCGGCAGCAAGTGCCGCGAAGCCACGGCACCGGGGCATTTTTTCCTACCGCCGGCGCCACCCGGCCGTTTCTTCCGGGTCACTGGCATCGGCCGATCGGAGGGCCACAAGCGTGGGGGGCCGTGAACAAGGGCCCACAAACAAGGAAGGCCGGACTGGTCCTCCCCCTTTTGGGGAGACCGGCCCGGCCTTTTCCTGGTCCGTTCCTGTGGGTTCCTTTTGAACCCGCGGTCCCTTTTGGACCTGTCGCGTCGGAGATGCGGGATCAGGCGCCCTGCGTCACCGAGAACTCGCCGGAGCGAACGCTTTCAGCCAGGATTTCCAGGTATTCCGCGGTGGTGGTCTTACCGTACTTGGCCAGGATGCCGTAGATGGAGGCCATCACGGACATGGTGCCGATGGTGTCATAGGGCACGCCCTCGCTGGCGGCGTTCACCCAATAGGCGTTGAATTGGTCGAACAGACGGGCGCGCTGGGCCTCGTCATTCACCGGGGCGGCGGCGACGGTGGCGGCGGCGAAGGCTTGGGCAGGCGTGTAGGCGTTCATGGTGGATCTCCTCAGCTCAGGAAGTTGACAAGGGAAAGGGAAGCGATTTTGCCGGCGACGGTGTAGGCGCCCTGCTGCTGGTTCAAAGCCGCTTGCAATTGTGCTGCCACAGTCGTGGGGTCGACGTTCTGGATGCTGCCGATCTGGTTTTCGATGTCGGCCAAGGCGTTCTTGTGATTGGTCGCGGCTGTGCCCAGAAGGCTTTGCGCATTCACGGTGCTGGCGTCCAGTTGCCGGATCTGACTCTGAGCCGACACGATGCTGGAGCGCGCGCTGCTCATCAGCGCCGTGTAGTTCCCCGGATTGTTCACGGCGGACAGCATCTGCTTGATGCTGATGACCAGGCTCTGAATGGCGGGATCATTGGAGCTGATGCCGTACGTGACGCTGGTGCTGTCATCCACGTTCAGCGAGCTGCTGGCGAAAGCCGACGCGTTCTGGATAGCGGACTGATACTGGCTATCGTACGGGGCCAGGTTGGGCGGCGTGGTCACCGTGGTGCTGAAAGAACCCGGGGCCTGGTAGGGCGCCAACGTCACGGCCGTCATCTGGTTCTGGTTAGTATTGTTCTGCACCGTCGATGTGGTGGCGAAGCGCTGCGACCCCATGCCGGTCAAGGTGACCTGAGCGGAACCCGGTGGGTTTAGGGTAACGGTGGCGTCGGCCGAGCGGTGGGGATCCGCATTGATTTGAGCCGCCAGCTTGGCCGCCACGTATCCCATCGCATCGCCGGCGGCCACCGGCGGATTGGCCGTGGGCAGGCCCGTGCTCTTCATGGCCGCGAGATCGGCGGTGGTCATCACGTAGGTGTAGGCCGTTGGACCCTCGACCTTGTCGTAGCTGATGTTGTTCGCCGCGTTGGCATCGTCGCTGGTGACATTGATGGTGTTGCGGTTCCCCATGTTGATGGTGAACACGTCACCAACGTCGACGCTGGGACCATTCAGGTTGACGTTGTCGATCTGCGGTACGGCGGTCGTCGGCGGCACGGCGGTTGGGTCCGCGGCGACCGCCAATTGCGACGTGTATTGGGAATAGACGTTGTCCTGGTCGGTGTGGCTGGTGTAGCCGGGATAGCCCAGCAGCGTCGGATCACCGGCCGGCGTGACCGTATTCTGATAGCCGGCCACGGGGTAGACGTTCGAGGAGACGTCGAACGAATAGCCTGCCGAATTGCCAATCAGGGTCAGTTGATTACCGATGACAGAAGCCGTCAGCGGCAGTGGCGGCGTCTGCCCGTTGGCGATGGCCAGCTGATTCGGGTCGTTGATCTGTGACGCGAAGGCATTGAGGATGTCGGACATGCTCGTTTCCGACCCGGTCGTCGTGTAGGTCAACTGCTTGCCTGCCACGGACATCGTATAGATGTCGCCCGCCGTACCCAGCGTATTGCCGGTCAGGGTGACCTGGCTCACCTGCTTGGTGGCCGACAGGTTGCCCACCGGGGCGGTGTCATAGCGGCTACCGGCGAAAATGTAGCGGTCGCCGGCCTTGGTGTTCAGCAAGCTGGAAAGCTGCGTCAGCGCCCCCTGCAACAACGCCTTGGGCGCCGCCAGATCCGGGTAGGCGACACTGAAGGTGGCGCTTCCGGGCCCCTTCAACTGGTTGATGTTCAGACTGATGGACGCGCCATCACCGGGGCCACCAGTCATCTGGAAGGTCTGCTGGCCATCATCAGGCGGCACGGCGGTCAAGTTGATGGTCTTGGTGGATATGCCGCCCATACCGTCGTTGACGGTGACGTCATAGCTGCCGGCCTTGCCGCCGTTCGACGGCACGGCGGTGACCGTGTAGGTGGCGGCAGCGGCGAACACCGATTTGCTGCTATCGACCGACAGGCCCAGGTTGCCGTTGCTGGACGAGGTGACCGCGGATACCGAAGGCGACCCCGCCCCCGCTGGTATATTGGCCGAGCTCAGCAAGTTGGAGACGATGGTCTGCATCGACGACAGCGCTTTTTCGGTGGCGTTCACCTGGGTGGTGGCCGTCGTGATGGCGTTGGCGTAGCCGGTGTGCTGGGCATATTGGGTCTTCAGGTCGAGCAGCCGGTTGGCCTGCGAGCCATAGGCGGAGAGATCCTGCGACTTGATGCCGGAATTGAACTGCTGCTGCAGGTCGGCCAGGGTCGTCGAAGACCCGTTGATGCCGTTCAGCAGCGACAGGTAATTGCCGTAAGAGCTCACACGGGAGATGGTCATGTCACGGCCTGCGAAAGAGCGTCGAACATCTGCCCGATGACCGAGATCACCCGGGCGGTTGCCGAATAGTTGCGCTGAAGGACCTGAAGGTTCGCGACCTCCTCATCCATGTTGACCCCGGTCGAGCTGGCGTAGCGCGTCTGCAGGGTGTTCATGAAGGATGAGGTGGTGGTAGCTTGGGTGTTGACATTGGATTGGATGGTGGACCAGTTGCTGCCCACCTGGTCAGCCATGCCGCCATAACTGACGTTGGTCAGGGTCAAGCCGTCGGCCGTCAGGGTGCGGCCTGTCGCCGTCATGGCGCTGACCATGGCATTGACCGCCGATTGCTTGATGGTCTTGGTACCGTTCAGCAGGGACTTGTTGACCGCCAGGGTGCCGGCATCGCCGCCGGTGAACAGACCGGTATCCAGCTCACCGTCGTTGGTGGGGCCCGCGTTGTTATAGGCGTCGGTGATGCTGGTCGGCTGCCCTGCCTGGGTGGAACCGGTCAAAGCACCCGCGATGGCATTCAGCTGCGACTTCAGCTTACGGAACACCTCGGTCGTCGGGTCACCGCTGGCCGGCGCCGGGGAGTTGTCCGCGACCAGATCCAGAAGGCCGCCCAGCTTGCCGCTGCTGACGGCGGCGGTGATGTCGGCGCCGCCGGCGCCGGAGATCACACCCTTGTCATAGCTCAGCTGCGTGGTGGTGCCATCCACCAGGGTGGCGCCCGTGGGCGTGAACACGGCGATGGAGCCGTCATCGCGCAGGGTGGTGCGGATATTGATCTTGGAGGCCAGGTCGCGCAGCGTCGCGTCGCGCTGGTCCTCGAAATCGGCCGTCGGCTGGTTGCTGGATTTCAGAGCGGTGATGGTGGCGTTGAACTGGTCGATCTGGGTGAGATCGGTGTTGATCGACGTCACGGTCTGGGTGATGTCGCTCTTGGCCTGGGTCGCCATCTGGTCGACACCCGCCGAGAGGGTGTGGATGGTCTGGACCAGGGCCTGGGCCTTCTGCACCACCTGGTTCTGCGCCACGGCGTTTTCGGGCGCGGCCGACAGGGCCTGCAGGGAGGAGGTGAAATCCTGGAACGCCTGGGTCAGCTTGGGCGTTGCCGTATCACTGGCGGAGTTCGAGAGGGTGCTGCCCAGCAGGTTTCCGATCTGCCCCATATATTGGGACAGCACCTGCTGCATCCCGTTCTCGGACGTGGTCCCGTGCAACTGCGCCTGCAGGGCCGCGTCCACCGAACGCGAATACTGCGAGATGCTGACTCCGCTCAACGGATCGGTCGTTTGCGAAACGGTGTGTTTCGTACGATCCGCGTTCGTGGCGTTGTTCATGTTCTCTGAAACGACCTGGATGCCGGCCTGAATGACATTCAGGCTGTTGGCGGCCGTATTCAGCGCGCTGAACAAACTCATGGGACCGGGCCTCGGTGGCGGGGACTTCCGCGCAGGGGACCGACCCCCATGGCCGATCCGCCTCCCACTACGCAAAGCCCGGGCCAACCGGAGCAGCGGACTATACCGCTGGAATCATTCGTATTTTTGCAAACTGCTGAAAATGGCAGGGGCGGCAAAATCTGCCGCCCCCTTTTTATGCCGGGCCCCGCTAGGCAGGGATGACCGGGTCAGCGCCCGCCCTTCCCCGAGTCCAAAACCTCCATGGGATCCAAGACCTTATTGCCGGGCGCCCGCACCTCGAAGTGCAGCTGTGGGCTGGTCACGTTTCCAGTCGCCCCGACGGTGCCGATGCGCTGGCCCCGCGCCACCTTGGCCCCCGCCTCCACCATGATCTGGTCCAGCTGGGCGTAAGCGGTGACCAGGCCATCGGCGTGCTGGATCAGGACCAGGTTGCCGAAGCCGCGCAACTGGTTGCCGGCGTATTTGACGACACCGGCATCGGCCGCCACCACCGGCGTACCGGTGGGGGCCGCGATATTGATGCCATCGTTGTACTGGCCGCCCGGCTTGGGCCCATGGGTGGAGATGACCTGACCCGTCACCGGCCACAGGAACCGCGCACCCGACTTGGGCGTGGGCGCTGGCGCCTCGGGGGCGGACGGCACCGCCGGCACGGCCGCAACCACGGCCGGCGGGGCCGCAGTCCCCGGGGCACGGGTCGGCGCCGGGGTGGCGGCTGGTGGAGCGGCGGCCGACGGCGTGTCGGTGGGCTCGGACGAAGCACCCGGGGTGACAGGCGCCCAGCGGGCGGCCGGCGCCGCTGTCGCGCCAGGCGGAATAGCCGCCCCCGTGCTGCCGGTGGGAAGCGGTGCCGATGACGGCGCCGAAGCCTGTGGGGAGGACAAGACCTGGCTTTCCACCGTCCGCCTGGGGGCGGCGGTGACCGGGGGAGGCGCCGTTGCCGACGGGGGCGCCACCGTCACGGGCGCGCGACCCGCCGTCGTCACACCCGGCCGGGGTGCCGCCACCGGCGGCGGCGCTTCGGCCACCACCGGTGCATTCCCTGGTGGCGTCCAGCCTGGCGCGGCCCCGGAATGCGGCAGGTTCAGCGTCTGCCCCACGCGCAGCAAGTAGGGAGGCCCCAGATTGTTGAGGCGCGCCAACTCGTTGCTGTCCACGTTGAAGGTGCGGGCGATGCCATAGAGGGTGTCGCCCGGCTTGATCACGTAGGTGTGCGGCGTGGGCACCACCAGCCGCTGCCCCGGCGTCACGGTATAGGGCGGTTGCAGGTGGTTCTCATCGATCAGGTCGCGCAGGGGCACGTTATAGCGCTTGGCGACGTCATAGATCGTCTCGCCCTTGGAGACGAAGATGACGTTGGACGGCGTGGGCGGGGGCGTGACCACGGGGGCGGGCGGCTCCGACCGGGTGGCGCAGGCGGACAGGCCCAGCGCCAGGGCACCCGCGAGGGCGCCCCGCATCATCAGCCGGGACAGGCCCGGCGCGGCGGCGGGAACCGGAGCATCAACGGCCTCGGCCGCAAACGCGGCGACAGTCGTCGGGCGGAAAATCGTCAAGGCCATCGCACTTTTTCGTTCGAGGTAAGGCATCACGCCCGCTGATGGATTACGTCGGAAAAGTCGGGCGGAATTAGGGCCGGCGGCATAGTCCCTGGCATCCCCCCGGTCGACACCGCGGCGCCCGGTTCGGCCGGAACCTCCGGCAACAGCGGAACGAACCGAACCGGCCACAGCTGCTCCCGCTCCACCCCGGCCTCCGTCTTACGCAGGCGCACGACGTGCAGGCTACGCCGGTCGGGCCCCAAGGGTATGACCATGATGCCCCCCACCGCAAGCTGGTCCATCAGGTCCGGGGGTGGGTCCATGCCGCCGCCCGCCGTCACCAGGATACGCTCGAAGGGTGCCGCTTGGGGCCACCCGCGCATGCCGTCGCCATGGCGGGCCGTTATGTTGTGCAGGCGCAGGGCCTGGAAGCGCGACTCCGCCTCCGCCAACAAGGGGCGGTGACGTTCGATGGTGTAAACCCGGCGGGCCATCTTGGCCAACACCGCCGCCTGATAGCCCGAACCGGTGCCGATCTCCAGCACCTTCAGGCGATCGTTCAGGTGCAGGGCCTGGGTCATCAGGCCGACCACCATGGGCTGGCTGATGGTCTGGCCGTGACCGATGGGCAACGCCGTGTCCTCGTAGGCCTGGTCGTGGAAGGTCGGGGGCACGAACACCTCCCGCGGGATCAGCTCCATGGCGCGCAAAACATCCGTGCTGTTCACGCCATTGCGGCGCAACAGCATCAACAGACGGATCTTGCGCGCGGCGCTGCTCACCCGAATACCCCCTCCAGCCGCTTCAAGGTCTCGTAGTGCGTCAGGTCGAGATGGATCGGCGTGACGGAAATGCCGCCCAGCGCCTCGACCACATGGACGTCCGTGTCTTCCGGCACCTGGTCCAGCCCCCGGGCGGCGCCGATCCAGAAATAGGGCCGGCCGCGCGGGTCCGTACGCTCGAACAAATCATCCCCGGCCTTGCGGTTGGCGTGGCGGACGACATGGATGCCGGCCACCGTGTCCGGCTCCACTGCCGGGAAGTTCACGTTCAGCAGCACGTGGCGGGGCCAGTCGACCGCCACCCCCTTGCGCACGACCTCTGGCCCCCATCGCTCAGCCGTCGCCCAGTCCGGGTCCCGGCCATCGCGCAGGCGCAGGCTGAAGGCGAAGGCGCGAACGCCCAGCAAGGTCGCCTCCATGGCGGCGGCGACGGTGCCGGAATAGGTCACGTCCTCACCCAGGTTCTGCCCGTGGTTGACGCCGGACAACACCACATCCGGGCGATGGTCCGCCATGAGGTGGTTCACGGCCAACAGGACGCAGTCGGTGGGCGTGCCATCCACGGTGTAGCGCCGGTCGGCCAAACGCTTCATCCGCAGGGGACGGTGGATGGTCAGCGAATGGCTGGCGGCGGACTGCTCGGCATCCGGCGCCACCACCCAGACATCGTCGGTCAACTGCCGCGCGATGCGCTCCAGCGCCGCCAGACCGGGGGCGTGGATACCATCATCGTTGCTGATGAGGATGCGCAGGGGGCGGTCTTCCGCCCCTGGGGCCCGCATCGGCACGCCCTCAGCCACGGACGATACGCTCCAGCCCGTTCATGTAGGGCACCAGGACATCCGGCACGCGGATGGAACCGTCAGCCTCCTGGTAGTTCTCCATCACCGCCAGCAGGGCGCGCCCCACCGCCACGCCTGAGCCGTTCAGGGTGTGGACGAACTGGGTGTTCTTGTCGCCCTTGTGGCGCCAACGGGCCTTCATGCGACGGGCCTGGAAGTCCCCGCAGTTGGAGCAGCTGCTGATTTCCCGGTACATGTTCTGGCCCGGCAGCCACACCTCGATGTCGTAGGTCTTGGCCGCGCTGAAGCCCATGTCGCCGGTGCACAGGGTGACGGTGCGGAAGGGCAGGCCCAGGCGCTTCAGCACCGTCTCCGCCGCCTCGGTCATGCGCTCATGCTCCGCGGCCGACTGATCGGGCGTGGTCACGCTGACCATTTCCACCTTGTAGAACTGGTGCTGGCGAATCATGCCGCGCGTGTCGCGACCGGCAGCACCCGCCTCGGCGCGGAAGCAGGGCGTGCGCGCCGTCATGCGCAGGGGCAGTTCCTCGGCATCCAGGATGCTGTCGGCCACCAGGTTGGTCAGCGGCACCTCGGCCGTGGGGATCAGCCAGTGCCCGGTGTTGGTCTGGAACAGATCCTCGGCGAACTTGGGCAGCTGTCCGGTGCCGAAGGCCGCCTCGTCCCGCACCATCAGCGGCGGCGACACCTCGGTATAGCCGAACTCGCGCGTATGGGTGTCCAGCATAAAGTCGCCCAGCGCCCGCTCCAACCGGGCCAGCGGGCCCTTCAGGACGGTGAAGCGGGCACCCGACAGCTTGGCGGCGGCGCCGAAGTCCATGAAGCCCAGCGCCTCCCCCAGGTCGAAATGCTCCTTGGCGTTTTCGATCACCGGCGGGGTGCCGACGCGATGGCGCTCCACATTGTCATGCTCGTCCTTGCCCTGCGGCACATCGGCGGCCGGCAGGTTGGGGATGGTCGACAACAGGCGGTCCAGCTCCTCCGAGAGCGCCTTTTCGGTGGCCTCGGCCTCCGCCATGCGGTCCTTCAGGCCGGCCACCTCGTCCATCAGCGGCTGGGCGTCTTTGCCGTCCTTCTTATAGGCGCCGATCAGCTTCGACGCCTCGTTACGGCGGGCCTGCATGTCCTGAAGCGCCGTCTGGGCCGCGCGGCGGCGGGCGTCCAGATCCAGCACGACGGCGGACTGGGGCGGCAACCCGCGGCGGGCCAAGCCGCCGTCAAAGGCTTCGGGATTGTCGCGGAGGACGCGGAGGTCATGCATGGCAGGCTTCTTGGAAGACGGTTAGACGTTGGTCACCGACTTATAAGCGGGAAGCCCCACCGGGGTCCAGCCCGCCCCGCCATTTTGGCCGCACACCGGGTGTCAGGCCCGGCCTCAACCGGGCGTGCCCTCGCCGTTCGCGGCCTTCTCCGCCGCCTCCGCCTTCGCCAACTCCCGCGCCCGGCTACGCTCGATACGCCGGGCGGCGAACACCGACACCTCATAAAGCACGATCATGGGGGCCGCGAGCGTGGTCTGGCTGATGGGATCGGGCGGCGTCAGGATGGCGGCCAGCACGAAGATCAACACGATGGCGTAACGGCGCTTCGACGCCAGCTGGTCGGCGGTCAGGATACCGACGCGCACCAGCAGGCTGAGCAGCACCGGCATCTGGAAGGCGATGCCGAAGGCGAAGATCAGCGACATGGCAAAGGACAGGTACTGTTCCACCCGCGTCTCGGCCACGATGGGAACAACCCCTGCCCCGCCCCTCTGCTCAAAGCTGAGGAAGAAGCTGAGCGCCGTAGGCATCACGAAGAAATAAACCATGCAGGTGCCGAGCAGAAACAGCACCGGCGTCGCCAAAAGGAAGGGCAGAAAAGCCTTGCGCTCATGCTTGTACAGGCCGGGCGCCACGAACTTCCATATCTGCTGGGCAATGATGGGGAAGGCGATCAGCGCCGCCGCCCACAAAGACACCTTCACATAGGTGAAGAAGGCCTCGGTAGGCGCGGTGAAGATCAGCTTATGCTCTGGCGCATGTTCACCCCACGCCTTGACCATGGGGACCAGCAGCCAGCCGTAGATGCGGGCGGCGAACTGGTAGCAGACCAGGAACGCGACTAGCAGCGCCGATATGGAAATGATCAGGCGGTTGCGCAGCTCGATCAAATGATCCAGCAGCGGCATGCGCGAGGCGTCGATTTCGTCTTGGGTGGGATCGGCCATGGGGCGCTGGCCCTATCAGGATTTGGTCGGGACCGGCGCCTCGGCGCCAGCGGGATCGGCATGCGTCACCGGGGGCGGCGCCACCGGCAGGGGCTCGGCCGCCGCCTCGGGCGTCGATTCCGGCAGGATCAGGGGCATGGCGGGGGAGCCAATGGCCGGCAACTCGGGCGCCGACAATTCGGATTCGGCGGGCTTGACTTCGGGATGAACCTCGACCGTGCCAGATTCCGGCGCTGCGGTGGGCGTGGGCGTCACCTCGGTCGCCGTCAGCGACGCGGTCGGGTTGATCTCCAACGCCTGGCGCACGCTGTCGGTCGGGTCCACCATCTTGGTGACCTCGGCCGTCAGGTCGAACTGGGCCACCTTCTGGGCCTGCTTGCGCAGATCCTCCAGCTCCGCCTGACGCACCATGTCGTCCAGGTGGGACTGGAAGTCACGGGCCAGCAGGCGCGCCTTGCGCATCCATTTCCCCGCCGTGTAAAGCGCGACCGGCAGGTCCTTGGGCCCGATGACGACCAGCGCCACCACCCCGATGAGCGCGAGTTCGGACCATGCGATGTCGAACATGGACGGCGAGCCTTATTCCCGACAATTCCCCAGATCGGCCGAACACGGCCCCGGGCGCTGACGCACCCCGGCCGTTCGGCACGACACTTCCGCTTGCGCGCGGCCGGGTCCAGGCCCGGCCGCCGCCGGCTCAGCCCTTGGAAACGGTGTCCTTGGGCGCGGCGGTCGTCGAGGCGTCCGTGTGGCCATCGATCGAGCGGGGCGCGGAGGCGCCGCCTTCTTCCTGTTCGTTCAGGCCGGCCTTGAAGTTCTTAATGCCCTTGCCGAAGTCGCCCATCATGCGGGGCAGACGGTTGCCGAACAGCAGCAGAGCGATGAAAAGAACGATCAGCCAATGCCAAATGCTGAAAGAGCCCATGGGTGGGTCCCGTGTCCTGAATAAGGTGTGAGGTCGATACCGACGCCCGTTAAGGCGCGGCACTATGGCATGGCGGCGGCGCCCGCCGCAATGCCCGCCCCATACATAGGGATAAGGGGCGCCGGATGTAAGATGCCTCCGCGGCACCAGAGGCTTGACGGACGGCGCCGGCTGGCGTCTTTGGCCGCACGCGGTTTCAGTTTTGGTGGAAGCAAGGTCCGGTCATGAGCGATACCCCCACATCAACGAACGCCAACGGCCCTGTGCACGTCATCGGCGGCGGCATGGCCGGCAGCGAGGCAGCCTGGCAGCTGGTCCAGGCGGGGGTGCCGGTGGTGCTGCATGAGATGCGGCCCGTGCGGGGGACGGAGGCGCACCAGACCGAGCATTTCGCCGAGCTGGTCTGCTCCAACTCCTTCCGTTCCGATGATCATGAGTACAACGCCGTCGGGCTGCTGCACGAAGAGATGCGGCGCTGCGGCTCCCTCATCCTGGCGTGCGCGGATGAGCACAAGGTGCCGGCCGGCGGCGCGCTGGCCGTGGACCGTGACGCCTTTGCCCAAGCGGTGACGGCCAGGCTGACCGCCCACCCGCTGGTGACGGTGGTACGGGATGAGGTGGCGGGCCTGCCTCCGGAGGAGTGGGACAGCGTCATCGTCGCCACCGGCCCCCTCACCTCCCCCGCGCTGGCCGCCGCCGTCCTCGAACTGACGGGCGAGGCGCAGCTGTCGTTCTTCGACGCCATCGCCCCCATCGTCCATTTCGACAGCATCGATCTGAGCCGCGCCTGGTTCCAATCGCGCTATGACAAGGTGGGCCCCGGTGGCACGGGCAAGGATTATATCAACTGCGCCATGGACAAGGCGCAATACGAGGCCTTCATCCAGGCCCTGATCGATGCGCCCAAGACCGAGTTCAAGGAATGGGAGAAGGACACGCCGTATTTCGAGGGCTGCCTGCCCATCGAGGTCATGGCTGAGCGGGGCCTGGACACTCTGCGCTATGGCCCCATGAAGCCGGTGGGCCTGACCAACCCGCATGATGACCGCCGGCCCTACGCCGTCGTCCAGCTGCGCCAGGACAACGCCTTGGGCACGCTTTACAATCTGGTCGGCTTCCAGACCAAGATGAAGTATGCCGACCAGACGCGGGTGTTTCGCATGATCCCGGGGCTGGAAAATGCCGAGTTCGCCCGCCTGGGCGGCCTGCACCGCAACACCTTCCTGAACAGCCCCCGCCTGCTGGACCCCACCCTGAGACTGAAGGCGGCCCCCCGCCTGCGCTTCGCCGGGCAGATCACCGGCTGCGAAGGCTATGTGGAAAGCGCCTCGGTCGGGCTGATGGCCGGCCGCCTTGCCGCCGCCGAACGCCTGGGCAACCCTGTGGTCCCGCCGCCCGTCACCACCGCCCTGGGCGCCCTGCTGGGCCACATCACCGGCGGGGCGGAGGCTGAGACCTTCCAGCCCATGAACGTGAACTTCGGCCTGTTCCCCCCACCCACCGAGCGCGATGCCCGTGGCCGGGAACTGCGTGGCAAGGAGCGCAAGCTGGCTTACACCCGCCGCGCTCTGGCCGATCTGGCCGCGTGGCTGGGGTAGGCAGTTATTGATCGCCTCAGGCGCCGGCTGCTTTGATTCCTACCACCGGCCGCTGAACGCGGCCCAGGCCAGACGGGCGGCGCGCAGACCGTCGGGGCGCAGCAGCTCCGGCGCAAGGGGGTCGTGGCCGGCCCTCGCCAGGCGCTCCAGCGACAGGCTGGCCAGGCGGGCCGGCAGCAGGGCGGGCACGGCGGCGCGCGGAAGCTGGCCACGCAGGCGCCGGGCGGCGGCCAGCTCGTGCCGGGCTGCGTCCGCGATCTCCTTCGCCACGGCGGTCAGGCCCGGCTGCGGCTTCAGCTCGAACAGCGCTGCCTCATCGGCGCCGTGCCGTCGCATCAAATCCGCCGGCATGCGGGAGCGGTGGGCGCGGGCCAGGAAGGGCACGGCGCGCAGGATGCCGGCCAGGGCCCAGCCCCGGCCGACATGCGCGGCCACGGTTGCGGCGGCCCCCTGCGGGGCCACGCCCAGAACCTGAAGGGCCAGGCGCACCAGCGGAGCGGACGTCACCTCGGCATAGCTGACCAGGCACGACAGATCGGCCGGCGCCTCGTCATCCATGTCGGCCTCGCGCGCGTCCACCAGCAGGTCGAACTGTGCGCGGTCCAAGCCGTGGCGACGTACCGCCTGGGCCAAGGGCTGCACCACCTCATGGCGGCGGGGTTCGCCCTCATAGACACCGGCGATGCTGTCACGCCACCATTGCAGGCGGATTTGCCCCAGCATGGGCTCCGTCACCACCTCGCGCGTCTTCGCCACCTCATGATTGAAGGCGTAGAGCGCCGCCAGATCCTCCCGCCGGTCGGCGGGGGCGAACAGCAGGGTCAGGAAGCGGTCCGGGTCCTGCCGGCGGACGGTCTCCAGGCAATAGGACAGGGTGGGCTGGGCTGAGGGGGCCATGGCGCGACGCATCCGGCGGGGAAAAGCGCGCCTTTATGGACCGGCGGGCGGGTGCCTGACCAGCGCGTCGTGCCGCCCGCAGGGATGTCCTGCCCGGAATTGCCAGAGAGGCTCATGCTGCTTTCCCTTCATCCGGCGTCCAAGCTCTGGCACTCTGTGCTCCCATCTGCCACCGGGCCAATCGCCACCGAGACGGAGGACCGACCATGGCCGATTTCCGTATCCAGCCGCCCCCCATCGGACGCGCGCGCCCGGCCCAGCGCCGCCCGCCCGTCCAGGGCGGCTATGCCTCGGCCCTGCGGCGGGTGCCCAAGGCCATGCGGCGGCACGCGGCGGCCTTCGCCTCCTTCCTGAAGCTGGCGCACGACATCACCGGCGACGCCAACCTGGAGCCGGAGGCCAAGATCGCCCAGCTGGACGCGTTGGAGCGCGCGCTGGTCAGCGGCGGCAACGTGCCCTCCTGGCTGGGGCCGGCCCTGGAACTGAAGGCCAGCCTGGCGATCACCGGCGGTTCCTCCCTACACGCCCGCCAACTGTTGCAGGCCTTCCGCCGCGACGCCGAAGGATATCGCGCCCGTACCTGGGGCGACGTGCTGGCGGCCTGCCGCCTGGCGGCCAACCCGGTGGGCCACCACCTGCTGGAGCTGTATGGCGAAAGCGCCGACGCGCTGGCCGCAACGGACGCCCTATGCACCGCCATCCGCCTGCTGCGCGTGGTGCAGGAGTGCCGGGACGACTGGGTGCGGCTGGGTCGCTGCTACTTCCCACTGGACTGGTTCGACGCCGTTGGCGCCAGCCCGGAACATCTTGTGGAACATCGGGCGACGCCGGCGATCCGCATGGTGCTGGACCGTATGCTGGACCGCATCGACCGACAGCTGGATCACGCCCGCGCGCTGCCGGGCGCCCTGCGGGACCCGGGCCTGCGCATGGAAACGGCTGTTCTGCTGCACGCCGCCCGTCTGATGGCCGGGCGCCTGCGCCGCCGCGATCCGTTGGCTCAGGGCATCAGCCTGGGCCCGCTGGCCCGCGCCTGGGTCGCCCTCCGCGCCCGGCTGGTTCTGGCCCGCAGCATGGCCGGCATGGCCCCCACCCCACCCTCGGGCCCACCACCCGACCCTGATGCCGACATCAACGACGGGCCGGACCCGGAACAGCCGTCCCGGCAAAAGGGTTAACCTTTCCGGCCCCGAACCGGTTCTATTCGCTTCCCGGGATGGGAATGTTCATGTTACCCCCTTGCTCCGGGTAGGGAAACCAGGGCGCGGGCGGCTGTCCTGTGACCATGCCCACATGCCAGGGCCACCAGACCAGGGCATGATTTCGTTGAAGAATAACGGTCCCGGTGGACGGGCGGCCCCGCATCACGGCCGTGCCGGCCACTCCCGAATAACCCCCGTAGAAGACGAGGAAAACCATGGCTTTCGAACTTGCCCCTCTGCCCTACGCCAAGGACGCCCTGCAGCCCTACATGTCGTCCGAGACGCTGGATTACCACCACGGTAAGCACCACAACGCCTACGTGACCAAGCTGAACGAGCTGATCGCCGGTACCGCGTTCGAGGGCCAGAGCCTGGAGGACATCGTCAAGGCGACCGCCGGCAAGGCCGAATCCCAGGCCATCTTCAACAATGCCGGCCAGCATTGGAACCACACCTTCTTCTGGAACAGCCTGACCCCGAAGGCCTCGGCCATCCCGGGTGAGCTGGAGAAGCGCATCATCGCCGACTTCGGCAGCGTCGAGGCCTTCAAGAAGGCCTTCGTCGACGCCGGTATCGGCCAGTTCGGCAGCGGCTGGGCTTGGCTGGTGGAAGACACCACCGAAGGCAAGCTGAAGATCACGAAGTCGGCCAACGCCGACACGCCGCTGGCCCACGGCCTGAAGCCGCTGATCACCGCCGACGTGTGGGAACACGCCTACTACATCGACTACCGCAACCGTCGCCCCGACTTCCTGAAGACCTTCGTCGACACGCTGGCCAACTGGGAATTCGCGGCCCAGAACCTGGGCTAAACAGTCCAGGGGCGGAAGCCCGACATGAAAACCCCGGCCTTCTCGCGGAGGCCGGGGTTTTCTTTGCCCGAAATATCAGGCCGGCAGTAAAGCGGCGGCCACGCGCCGCCCCTCGGCCAGCAGCACATTATAGGTGCGGCAGGCGGCCCCCGTGTCCATGGCGTCGATGCCGCCCAGACCGCGCTCCTTGACGGCGCGGCGCAGGGTGGAGGGGAACAGCTGCATGGTGGGGCCGGTGCCCAGCAGCACGATCTCCAGCGCCGGCTCTTCCGCGATCAAGGCCGCGAAATCCTCCGGCAGCAGGCCGGCGAACCCATCGACCGTCCAGGAGATGGTACGGTTGGGGAAGACGATGATGGGCGTCTCATAGACCACATTGCTGACGCGGAAGCGGCCGGGTCCATAGGCGTCGATGACCTGGCGATCGGCGGGTATGAGGGGGGTGATATCCATGGGCTTCCAGCCCTCCCGAGAATGAAAAAGGCCCGCGCACGGCACCTTGGAAGATACGGGCACGGGCCTTTTAACTGGCGTGCGGCGGCGGCGGTTTCAAACCCGCCGCCCGCCGCGGCTCACTTGGAGTCGGTATCGGCCTTGGCGGGCTCGGTCTTGGCCAGGACGGTGGTGATGGTGCTGCGCAGGACGCGGAACTTCACGCCCTCACCGGCATCGATGGTGACCTCGTCATTGTCGCCGACCTTCACCACGGTGCCGATGATGCCGCCGCCGGTAACGACCTTGTCGCCACGGCGCAGGGCCTCCAGCATATTCTTGTGTTCCTTCATCTTCTTCTGCTGCGGGCGCATCAGGAAGAAGTACATGACGATGAACACCGCCACGAAGGGCAGGATACCCATCAACTGGTTTGAATCGACGGGGCCGGCGCCGCCGGTGGTCTGAGCCTGGGCAGTGGACACGAACATGGGACGGTTGCTCCAGCGTGCGGGACTATGCAATGGCCAAACAGGGGCCATCAGGGGCCAACGGGGCGGACATGCCCGCGTTTGGCGGGGACTATACCGACCGCCGGCCATGTTGCAACCCAATCTCAGACCCCCGGCCGGCGCGGGTTGCCGCCCAGCGGTGGTGCCCGTACCGTTCACGGGTTGAACAGGTGGGCCGCAGGCATACCGCGCATGGCCCTGAGGGCGCCCCCTCCGGGCGCTGTTGCAATCAAGAAGGAACCAAGCCCCGTGACCCTCGAGTCCCCCTGCTGCCGCTGCTGGCCCGGATCGCGGACGCGCTGGACCGGCTGGCCCCGCCGCGGCCCGCCCCGATCGACTTTCATGCGGCCGACGCCTTCGTCTGGCAGGCCGATGGCGACCGGCTGTCCCCGGTGCCGGAGGTATCCAAGGTCGACATCAGCCTGCTGCAAGGGGTGCAGAACCAGCGCGACATCCTGCTGGAGAACACCCGCCGCTTCGCCCAGGGCCTGCCGGCCAACAACGCCCTGCTGTGGGGCGCCCGCGGCATGGGCAAGAGCTCGCTGGTGAAGTCGGTGCATGCCGCCGTGAACGAGGCGGCCGGCCGGCCCCTTGGCCATGGCCCCCTGGCGCTGGTGGAAATCCACCGCGAGGACATCCCCTCGCTGCCCCGCCTGCTCGCCGCCGTGCGCGACAGCGGTCGCCGCTTCGTCCTGTTCTGCGACGACCTGTCCTTCACCAATGACGACGCCCATTACAAGTCGCTGAAGGCGGTGCTGGAGGGCGGCGTGGAGGGACGGCCGGCCAACGTCGTGTTTTACGCCACCTCCAACCGCCGCCACCTGATGCCCCGCGACATGATCGACAACGAGCGGTCGACCGCCATCAACCCGTCCGAGGCCGTGGAGGAGAAGGTGAGCCTGTCGGACCGCTTCGGCCTATGGCTGGGTTTCCATAACTGCGACCAAGACACCTACTTCGCCATGGTGGACGGCTATGCGGCAGCCCTGGGCCTGACCGTGCCGGTGGCGGAGTTGCATGCCCGCGCCGTGGAATGGGCGGTCACACGCGGCAACCGATCCGGGCGCGTGGCATGGCAATTCATCCAGGATATGGCGGGACAGGCGGGCGGAAGCCGGGACCATACGCCGGACCTCTGAGTCGCGGCCCGCGAGAGCGACTTATAAAACTTCTCACCTGCTTGCCACCACCCGCCGACGACGAAGCGTTCAAAACGGATTGGGAGTCGCCTCAAAGGCGACTCTTCGTCCTACCCATGTAACGGGTTACAGCTTCCGATTCTCGGCGGTTTTCGCCTAGAGAGGGTACGTAACTCGATTCCCCATTACTCTATCCCCCCAAGTTTTCCGCGATTTTGACAATTCCAAGGGGGGAGACACTTCTTTTCAATACAAACAAGATAAATTCGGTTATAGTCCGTCCAACAAAACCTGCAACAAGTGACAAACAACGCCAGGGCTGGACATGACACAACCGATATCCGATTCCAATGACGACCTGCAGATCATCGCCCTGACCGGAAAGATCGTCACGAGCTATGTTGCCGGTAACACGCTGGCGCCCGCCGCCCTGCCTGATCTGATTAAGCAGGTGCATGACACGCTGCGTCGTCTGGTCACGCCTGAGGAAGTGGTCGCCACCCCGGCGGAGCCGCTGACCCCGGCCGTTCCAATCCGCAAGTCGGTGACGCCGGACTACATCGTGTGCCTGGAAGACGGGCGTAAGCTGAAGATGCTGAAGCGCCACCTGCGCACCGCCTACGGCCTGTCGCCGGAGGAATACCGGGTGAAGTGGGGCCTGCCGTCCGACTATCCCATGGTCGCGCCGAACTATGCCGAGCAGCGTTCTGGCCTGGCCAAGGCCATCGGGCTGGGCCAGCGCTCCCGCACCGAGGGCAAGCCCAGCGGCAAGCGGCGCCGCAGCAGCGCCGCCGCTGAGTAATTCCTGCGTCGCTGACAGTATCGATCTGGATAAGGCGGGCCTTGTGCCCGCCTTTTTCATGCGCCCGCCTCAGGGCGCGTTCAAGGTGCGCCTAAATGGGGGACGGTCCACCCGGCGCATCCGGAATCGGCGTACCGGGCATGGGGGCGCTGAGTACGGGGGGACCGGCGGAGGGCGACACGGCTGCCGGCGGCGCCAGGGGGCGCAGCTGGAATCTTTCGCCCTGCGGCACCGCGATGCGTGACAGGTCATAACCAGGCATGCCCGCCATATCCAATCGCTCCACCGTCATGACATTCCAGACGCCATGCGGCCGGCCTTCCACCGCGCGCACCGCAAGATCAACGGCGATGCGCGCCTGCACGATGGGGGAATCGGCGGCCGCCAGGTCCACGATCCCGCTCTTGATCAGGTCCGCGACGGCATCGGTGGCGTAGGTCGCCACCAGATGGGTGGAGGCGTCGTGGCGTGACCGCAGATAGCTGGCGGCCGCCTGGATGGCCACGGCGTTCCCGAAAACCACGTCGATGTCCGACACCCGGTCGAACAGATCGCGCACAAGATCCATTTGCGTCGGCAGCGCGGTCGCGCCGTGGCCGCCGTGGATCACCTCCACCCCCGCACGACCCAGGATCGCCAAGGCCGCGGTTTCCATGGCCTCCGACCATTCCGCCCCCTTAGGCCCCGGTAGCCACCCGACCTTTAAGGGACGCCCGGCCGACCTTTCCCATTCCGCGCGATGGGCCACGATGTAATCGGCGCCGACACGGGCGTCTTCCCGAAAATTCGACACGATATGGGCGGTGACGTAGGGCGAGGCCATGCCGTTGATCAGGTCGATCAACGGCCGCCCGCTATCGGCGATGGCGGCAGCCTGGGCTTCCAGGCCATTGCTGGATATCGCGGCGATGATATAGGCGTCAGGTTTCAACTCACGACAGGCGTCGACTTGCGCCTTCTGCACATCCAGCCGGTCATAGCCGCCCGCCTGGTAAACACCGATGACGACGCCCTGGCGCTCCGCCTCACGGACCAGACCCCAGGAAACACCCCACCAGAACTTGTCCTGAGTCCCTGGCAGCAGGGCGCAGATGCGCCAGGGATGGCTGGCGCGCACGAGGGGAACATAGGGCGCGGTGCGGCCATCGCTGGCAACGGACACCCACGTGTCCGGCCGCGCTACCTCTGGATCAGCCATCATCCCGGTCACAGCGAGAAAGCCCCCCAGCCCCCACGCCCAGCGCCGGCCTTTCCCCAAAGCCATACAAGCCCCCAGGTCACTGCTTCGTATGCTGACATCGCGCGCCGCCCGATAAAAGAGCAAAGGCGTCGCCCGCCCCGCACTTTTACCGGGTCCGCAGGGTCCCCGCGCCATGCTCCGTACCAGGGCCGATGCGGACGTTTCCCCCTCGCCTGATGTGGCCGGAAGGCCCCGAAGGCGCGGAAACGCTTGGGTGCCGGCGTGGAACCGGCCTGTACGAGGACATCCCCCATGACCCTGGAAGCGGCGACCCTGCAAGCGGCCATTGCCACCAACCGATTCGGTTTGGGCGCCCGCCCCGGCGACATCGCCGCGGCGCAATCCGACCCCCGCGGCTGGCTGGAAGCGCAACTGGCGCAGACCGAGGCGCCCCTGGAACTGCGTGACCTGGATAGCAGTGCCACCCGCCTGGCCGCGACCTATGCCGCCCGCAAGGAAAAGGACGAAGATGCCCGCAAACCGCTGCGGGAAGCGTTGCGGGACGCCTACCGCGACGACGCCGCGCGCCGCACCCGGGCGGCCATCGCCACCGATACGCCCCTGCGGGAACGGCTGGTGCACTTCTGGTCCAACCATTTCACCGTCTCCGTCAGCCGGCCCATCGTCGCCGCAGCCGTCGTGCCATATGAGACAGAGGCCATCCGGCCTCACGTCACCGGGCGCTTCGCCGACCTGCTGCTGGCCGTGACCCGCCATCCGGTCATGCTGAACTACCTGGACAATGCGGTATCCGCCGGCCCCGACAGCCCCGCCGCCATCCGGCGCCAGCGCGGCCTGAACGAGAACCTGGGCCGCGAATTGCTGGAACTGCACACCCTGGGGGTGGACGGCGGCTACAGCCAGACGGACGTGCGCGAACTGGCCCGTATCCTCACTGGCTGGAGCGTCGCGGCGGAACGGGACCGGGATACGGGCACCTTCCTGTTCCGCGCCAACCTGCACGAACCGGGGGACAAGGTTCTGCTGGGCCAGCGCTATGGCGAGGATGGCATGGGTGAGGGCCTGCTGGCGCTGCAACGCCTGGCGCGACATCCGGCCACGGCGCGGCACATCGCCACCAAGCTGGCCCGCCACTTCATCGCCGATGACCCGCCCGCCGCCGTCGTGGCCGCGCTGGAGAAAAGCTACCGCGACAGCGACGGCGACCTGGGGGAGGTCACCCGCACCCTGCTGCGCCAGGATGCCGCCTGGGCGCCGGAGCTGCGCAAGGTGAAGACCCCCACAGAGCTGGTGATCTCCACCGCCCGCGCCCTACACGGCGCTGTCCATGAGCCGGATGCGGCGGGTGGCGGCAGCCAGCCGGCGGGCCATGCCGATCCCACCTTCCGCTCCCTGGCCGTGCTGGGACAATTGCCCTTCGCGGCCCCCTCGCCCGCCGGCTGGCCGGACCAGGCGGCGGACTGGGTGGGGCCCGAAGCCGTGGTGCAACGGGTCGACTGGGCCCTGACGGTGGGGGAGAAGCTGGGCGACGGCATCGATCCCCGCCAAATCGCGGAGCAGGCGCTGGGCCCCCTCGCCAGCGAGGCGACCCGCCAGGCCGTGAGCCGTGCGCCCAGCGCCGCCGACGGCCTTGCCCTGCTGATCTCCGCGCCCGAATTCCAGCGGCGCTGAAGGAGTGCCCCATCATGACCGCCTCCCTTGATATGAACCGTCGCCACCTGCTGGCCAGCCTGGGTACGGCCGCCGCCATGGCCGCCCTGCCCCGCGTCAGCTTCGCCCGCACCGTGGGTGACCAGCGCTTTGTCCTGATCGTCCTGCGGGGCGGGATGGATGGCCTGGCCGCCGTGGCGCCCTACGCCGACCGCGACTATGGGTCCCTGCGCGGCCGCTTGGCCCTGGCCGATCCCAACGCCCAAGGCGGCGTGCTGGACCTCAACGGCTTCTTCGGCCTGAACCCCGCCCTGGCCGACATCCACCCCTGGTACGCGGAGGGGCAGTTACTGGTGGCCCATGCCGTCGCCACTCCCTATCGGGATCGCAGCCATTTCGACGCCCAGGACCTGCTGGAAAACGGCACGGTGACGCCGCATGGCACGGCAACCGGCTGGCTGAACCGCGCTATCGGCCTGTTGGGCGGGAGCCCGTTGGACGGAAGTACCGCCGGGCGGCGCCTGGGCTTGGCGGTGGGCCAAGGCGTGCCCCTGGTGCTGCGCGGCGCAGCACCCGTCGCCTCCTGGGCGCCATCGCCCCTTAAGGAGGCGGATGGTGACTTCCTGGACCGGGTGGCCGCCCTCTATGCCAGCGACCCGCTGCTGGCGAATGCGCTCAAAGCCGGCCTGGAGTCCGCCAGCATGGCCGACCACGCGCTGAATGCCGATGCCGACATGTCCATGGACGGCGCCATGGCGGATGGTGCCCCCAAGGCCAAGGGCGCGCGCCTGGATCCGGCACAGCTGGGCGAAACCACCGGACGGCTGCTGGCCGACGCCAACGGCCCGCGCATCGCAGCGCTGGACCTGCAAGGCTGGGACACCCACACGCAGCAGGGAACCACCGCCGGCCGCCTGGCGGGCGCGCTGGGCAACCTGTCCAAAGTGCTGGTCGCCCTGCGCGCCGGCCTGGGCCCGGCCTGGCGCCAAACCGTGGTGGCGGTGGTGACGGAGTTTGGGCGCACCGCCCGGCCGAACGGCACCGGCGGCACCGACCACGGCACGGCAACGGCCGCCTTCCTAGCCGGTGGCGCCGTGCAGGGGGGCCGGGTACTGGCCGATTGGCCGGGCCTGGCCGATGATCGCCTGTACCAGGGGCGCGACCTGGCGCCGACCCAGGATTTGCGCGCCCTGTTGAAGGGTGTTCTGCGGGAGCACCTGGGCCTGGACGGCGGCGCGCTGAACAAGGCCGTCTTCCCCGGTGACGGCTCTCCCGCCGCGGTACGGGGCCTGATCCGCACCTGACGGACAGGCCCCTAGCCTGCACCCCGCCGGACGCGCTATCTGTTGCAGGGTGGCGACGGACGGAGGCGATGGGCATGACGGGTGAGGCACGGGCCTGGGTCAGGTTGCCCTCAAGGCGGCATCTGAACCTGCTGGCGCCCACGCCCCTGGACTGGGATGACGAGGACCTGGCCATGGGCCTGGCCCGCACCTATCGCTGGGGCGGGCACTCCCGCTGGCCCCTGCCCCTGTCGGTGGCGCAGCACTCCCTCACCGTCCTGGCCCTGTCCCGCGCCCAGGCAGAAAAGCCCTTAAGTCCGGCGGCGGAACTGCGTGAGCTGTTGCACGACGCCGATGAGGGCTTGTTGGGGTTCGACGCCATTTCGCCGCTGAAGCCCTTCCTGGGCCCGGAATACAAGGCCCTGGCCGCCCGGCTGGAAGGGGCCATCACCTTGCGCTACCAGATCCCCGCCTGGAACCAGACCACGAAGAAGAACCACAAGCGGGCGGACCGCGTCGCCGCCGCCAGCGAGGCCCTGCACGTGGTCGGTTGGTCGCGGGAGGAAATCCGCCGGACGCTGAAAATTCCCTACCTGCCTTTGGATGACGATCCCTTGGGGACGATCTATGCGGGCACTCCGTGGGAACCTTGGCCCGCCGACCTGGCGGCGGAGCGGTTCCTGGACGCCCTGCGCGACCTGCTGCGGAAAAGGGATGGCCGGGTATGAGCACCCTGGCCCGGGCCCATGCCGCCGTGACCGCCGGTCGCATGGCGGAAGCGGCGGACCTCTACCGCGCCGCGCTGGCCCACGCGCCCCATGACGGCACCGGCTGGCTGGGCCTGAGCCTCGCCGCCGCCGCCCTGGGCGCGTCCGACGAAGCGCTGGCCGCGGCGGAAAGGGCCGTCGCGCTCCTGCCGAACCACGCCCCGGCCTGGGCCAACGTGGCGGAGCGGCGGCGCCAGGCCGGCCGCATGGCCGATGCGGGCACCGCCTACGCGCACCTTGCCGCCCTGCCGGGGGTGCCGGCACCGCTGCGGGCCGATGCGGAGAACGGGCTGGCCCTGGTGGCCCGCGACAGCGGCCAAATGGAGGTGGCGGAGGCGCACTGGCGCCGCGCCATCGCCCTGGACCCCGGCTTCGCCGGCGCCTACGCCAACCTGGGCAAGATGCTGTTCGACCAGCAGGCCATGCACGCGGCCCGGCAAGCGCTGACCCGCGCCGTCACGCTGGACCCCGCCAACGGCGGCGCCCGCATGAACCTGGCCCTTGTCCATAAGGCCCTGGAGTGCCAAGCAACGGCGGTGGAGGAGCTACGACGGCTGCTGGACCAGCCTGGCACAAGCGAGCAGTTGGCCCATGACGCGCGCTTCAACCTGGCCCGCCTGCTTCTGCTGAGCGGCCCTGGCAAGGAAGCCTGGTCCCTGTATGAAAGCCGCTGGAAGGTAAGCCACTTCCCCTCCGTCCGCCGGGCCTTCCCAGTGCCGGTCTGGCAGGGGGATAGCCTGATGGGCCGCCGGCTGCTGCTGTGGGGTGAGCAGGGGCTGGGGGATGAAATCCTGTTCGCCAGCTTGGTGCCCGACCTGGCCGGCGGCCTGACGGACGCGGTACGGGCCGCCGGTACCGATGTGCTGCTGGAATGCGACCACCGCCTGGTGCCGCTGTTCGCCCGATCTTTCCCGCCCGTGACCGTGATCCCCCGCCCGCCCGAGGTGGTGCTCAGCGGCTCCCGCGACACCTCCGCCGATCCGCGCGCGGCCGCGGCCACGGTGCAGTTGCCGACGGGCAGCCTGCCCCGCTATTGCCGCCCGACGCTGGCCAGCTTCAGCGGCGCGCGGCCCTTCCTGAAGCCGGACCCGGAGCGCGCGGCCTTTTGGGCCAAACGGATCACGGCACTCGGTCCCGGCCTGAAGGTGGGCCTGTGCTGGACCAGCGGCCTGCTGACGGCGGAGCGGGCCGTCAGCTACACCACCCTGGCCGATTGGCTGCCCCTGGCGTCCGTGCCGGGCATCCATCTGGTCAGCCTGCAATACAACCGCGACATCGTGGCGGCGGAGCTGCCGGACGCCCGCGCCCGCGGCCTGGACATCATCGACTGGCCAGACCTCGACCAGCGCAACGACCTGGACGAAACGGCCGCGTTGATCTCCACCCTGGATCTGGTGCTGACCGCCCCCACCTCCGTTGGCGAGATCGCTGCCGGCCTGGGCGTGCCCACCTGGCGCATCTCCACCCCCAGCCAGGACTGGAGCGGCCTTGGCACCCCCATCCGCCCCTGGTACCCGGCCATGCGCGTCTTCCCCGCCGCCAGGGAGGGGGAAACCATGGCCGATATCATCCAGCGCATGGCCCATGCCTTGAGCAGCCTGGCACGGCCAACGGCGCCGGCCATGCCCCCGAACCTGAACGACGCCCTGGCGCTGCACCAGGCGGGCCGCCTGATGGAGGCGGAGGCCGCCTATCGCCAGGTGCTGGCGGCCCTCCCCCCGGAGGGTCACGCCAAAGGCGACGCCCTGCACTTGCTGGGCCTGCTGTTGCACCAGGCCGGCCGGCCATCGGAAGCTGAACCGCTGCTGCGCCAGCTGTTGGCGGCGGAGCCGGCCTTTTTCGAGGCATGGAACAGCCTGGGCGCCGTGCTGCTGGCGCTGGGCCGGCGGACGGAGGCGGCGGACGCCTGGCGCGCCGCCTTGCGCATCAACCCCAACTATGACAAGGCGGCGGCCAACCTGGGGCGGCTGGGCCCCCTATAGTCCGAGCCAGGATCGGACCAACGGAATCGTCCCCGCGTCGGCGATGACCCAGACCCCCACGCCGATCAGCACCCAGGGCAACAGCAACCGGCCCCAACGCCGGATGGGGGGCCCGGCGGCGGGATGGGTGGCCAGCCACCGGGCGAAGACGAGCCAGGCCCCGGTCAGGCCCGCGAACACCGCCACGGTCACCAGGATCTCACCGGCGCTTTGGGTGGAGAACAGCGGCACGTAGACGCCGATATTGTCCCCGCCGCCGGCCACGGTCACGGCGGCGACGGTCCAGGCCCCACCCCGGGCGGGGGCGGCCTCATCATCGTCGGGGCGCGCGGGCCACAGCAGGCGCATGCCCAAAGCCAAGGGCACCAAGCCCAACAGGCCCAGCCATGCCGGCCGCACCACCAACGCGGCCAGGGCGCCCATCAGTCCGGCCGCCACCAGAATGGCGATGCCCAGGAACTGACCGACCACGATGTCGCGATGGCGCCATCGCTCACCGGCGAACAGCGCGACCAGGGTAAGCATGCGGCGTAGGCCGCAGGGTGCTGACGGCCTCGTCGCCCGGGCCGTAATTCCCGGTCAGGCCGCCACGGCGGGTGTCGCCGCCGCCTTGAGTGTCCAGCGCCAGGGCAGCAATTCGTCGAGCCGGTGGGCCGGGTGCGCGGCAATCCGGGCTAGGACGTCGGCCAGCCAGGCCTGCGGGTCGACGCCGTTCATCTTGGCGGTGACGATAAGGCTGTACAGGGCGGCGGCACGCTGGCCGCCGCGGTCGGAGCCACAGAACATCCATGACTTCCGTCCGAGCGCAATGCCGCGCAAGGCGCGTTCGGCGGCATTGTTCGACAGGCAGACGCGGCCGTCGTCCAGGAACAGGGTGAAGGCAGACCATCGCTTCAGGATATAGTCGATGGCCTTGGCGAGGTCGTGGCCACGGGACAGCTTGGCGCGCTGCTCGTGCAGGTAGGCCCGCAGGTCCTCGACCAGCGGCTTGCTCACTTCTTGGCGGACCGCCCGGCGTTCGTCCGCGCTCTTGCCATTGATCGGCCGCTCGATGTCGAACAGGGCATCGATGCGGCGCACCACCTCGATGGCGATGGGCGAGAGCGCGATCGTCTTCTTGCCCGCCGCCTGGCGCCGGGCGTTCTCCTCAAGATCGGCCATGGCGAAGAACGGCCGCCGGGCATGCACCCAGCATCCCGCCTCCCGGATGGGGCCGGGACTTCGGTCGGCCGCGTAAAGCGCGCGATAGCCGTCAAAGGCGTCGGCCTGGAACAGCCCGGCATATCCGGCCAGGTGGCCCTGCGGATGCTCGCCCTTGCGGTCGCGCGAGTAGCGGAACAGCGCCGCCGGCGGCGCCGTCCCGCCGAACGGCCGGTCGTCACGGACATAGACCCAGCAGCGCCCGGTGTCGGTCTTGCCCTTGGCCAGGACCGGCACGGTCGTATCATCGCCATGCAGGCGCTCCGCCGCCATCACATGGGCCTCGACCCGCCGCAGCAGCGGCTCCAGCGCGGCACAGCTCGCCCCCACGGCGTCGGCCATGGTCGACAGGCTGACCGGCACGCCTTCCAGCGCATAGCGCTCGGCCTGCCGGTTCAGCGGCTGGTGCTGGCCGAATTTCTCAAACAGGATCATCGCCAGCAGGCTGGGGCCCGCCCATCCCCGGGGAATGGCATGGAAGGGGGCGGGGGCCTGGCTCACCTTCTCGCAGTCCCGGCAGCTGAACTTCTCCCGCACCGTCTCGACCACCTTCCACTGGCGCGGGATCACTTCCAGCGTCCGGGTCACGTCCTCGCCCAGCTTGCGCAGCCGCGTGCTGCCGCAACAGCCACAGGCCGTCGGCGGATCGATCACCACCCGCTCACGCGGCAGATGGTCGGGGAATGTGGCGCGCTCGGCATGCTTGCGGGTGAAGCCCGCCACGGTCGTGGTCTTGGCGACGGCGGTCTCCGCCGCCAGCTCGTCCTCGGTGGCGCTGGCCTCCAGTTCCTCGAACCGCAGGGCCAACTGATCGACCAGCCGCGCCGACCGTTCCGAGCGCTGGCCATAAACCTGGCGCTCCAGCTGGGCGATCCGCAGCTTCTGGTGCGCGATCAGGGCCAGGTCTTCCGACGCCCGCGCCCGTGCCACCGCCAGCTCCGCCGCCGCTTCCAGCGCCTGCGCGCGCGCCATCACCAGTGCTGCTTTCAGCGCATCGATGTCGTCCGGCATGGGGGCATGATCGGTATCCATGACGCTGAGTGAATCATGAATCCGCCCCCGCCGCTCCTGGAAAGTGGCGCTGGTCGACCCTATCCGGCACTGCTCGGCCGCCAGGTGTGCCGGGGGTTGCGCCAATCGATGCCGTCGAGCAGATAGGCCAGCTGCGCCGCCGATATCCCCACCACGCCGTCGGCCGGTGACGGCCACAGGAAGCGCCCCTTCTCCAGCCGCTTGGCGTAAAGCGACATGCCCAGGCCGTCATGCCACAGGATCTTGATCAGGTCGCCCCGGCCGCCCCGGAAGACGTAAAAGTCACCCGCGTGCGGATCGCGGCCCAGCGCCTCCTGCACCTGCAGGGCCAGGCCGGTCATCCCCCGCCGCATGTCCGTCCGGCCCACCGCCAGCCAGACCCGCACCCCCGACGGCACCGGGATCATCGCCGCTCCAGAACATCAAGCACACGGCGGAGCGCCTTGCCATCAACCGTGGCCTCAACCCGAAGGCGGTAGCCGTTCGGCAACTCGATCTCGATCCGCCCAGCATCCGCCGGTGCCGACCTCTTCTCCGCGCTTCGCACGTCCGTGATCGTCACCGGCAGCAACGCGGGGCCGGCCTCACACGTAGGGGCCAGCAGACCATCGCCATACTGCCGCCGCCAGATGAACAGCTGGTTGGTGTTCACGTCGTAACGCCGCGCGACCACCGAAGCCGACGCGCCCGGCTCGAACGACGCCGCCACGATCTCACGCTTCAGCGCTTCACTCCACGTCCGACGCCGGCGCTTGCCGCCCATCGTGTCCATTATCCCGCTCGTGGACACTTCACACCCTCACAGGCCAGATCTCCTGCCATCTTCAGCGAGCGGTATCACAGATGGAAGGCGGCCCTCAGCGGAGGGGTA